>NZ_JABFMV010000009.1 GCF_013359685.1 Leifsonia sp. C5G2 | reverse complement strand
GCCCCCCACCGTCGAGTCCGCAGAGACTGCACACGACGCGCCGAACGCGCGTGCAGTCTGTGCGGACTCGACGGTGGGGGTTTTGCTTTTTTGGATGGTTTCCACAAGTTGGGGGCGATGCGGGGGCGGGGCGATTTGTAGGCGGCGCACCGACGGTTTTCGCCCCGACGCGACGCGTCGTAGCGTGGCGGCATCCGCGATTTCCGTTAGGAGAGGTCATGGTCGACACTGCCGAACGCGTCCCCAGCGCGACCCCCGCCGCACCTGCGGCACCGTCCGTCCCCGAGCCCGACCCCGCCGGTGCGTCCCCGCGCATCGACGTCGAGGCGCTCGGCCGTCAGCTCCTCGGCGAGTGGGCGGAGGCCCGCCTCGCCTCGCGTGAGCTGTCGGCGCGTCCGGAGATGCAGAAGCAGGAGGGGCTCTCGGTCGCCGACCACCGCAAGCGCGTATTCGGGCAGTTGAAGCTGCTCGTCGAGCACGGGCAGGTGCACCGGGCGTTCCCGAAGTCGCTCGGCGGCGGCGAGGACAACGGCGGCAACATCGCCGCCTTCGAGGAGCTGGTCGCGGCCGACCCTTCGGTTCAGATCAAGTCGGGCGTGCAGTGGGGACTGTTCGGCTCCGCCGTGCTGCACCTCGGCACCGAGTACCACCACAAGAAGTACCTTCCGGCGATCATGTCGCTGGAGGTCCCCGGCGCGTTCGCGATGACGGAGACGGGACACGGCTCCGACGTCGCGAGCGTCGGCACGACGGCGACCTACGACCCGGAGACGCAGGAGTTCGTCATCGACACCCCGTTCCGCGGCGCGTGGAAGGACTACCTCGGCAACGCGGCGGTGGACGCCAAGGCGGCGGTCGTCTTCGCCCAGCTGATCACGAAGGACGTCAACCACGGCGTGCACGCGTTCTACGTCCCGATCCGGGATGCGAACGGCGACTTCCTGCCCGGCATCGGCGGAGAGGACGACGGCCAGAAGGGCGGCCTGAACGGCATCGACAACGGCCGTCTGCACTTCACCGGTGTCCGGGTGCCGCGCACCGACCTGCTGAACCGCTACGGGGATGTGGCCGAGGACGGCACCTACACCTCGCCCATCGAGAGCCCCGGCCGCCGGTTCTTCACGATGCTCGGCACCCTCGTCCAGGGCCGCGTCTCGCTCGACGGCTCCGCGGTCATCGCCTCCAAGATCGGCCTGGCCATCGCCATCACCTACGCCGACCAGCGCCGCCAGTTCACGGCGGGGAGCCCGACGGACGAGGAGGTCATCCTCGACTACCAGCGGCACCAGCGCCGCCTGCTCCCGCGGCTCGCGACCACCTACGCGGCCGGCTTCGCGCACGAGGTCTTCCTCCGGAAGTTCGACGACGTGTTCAGCGGCAAGGCCGACACCGACGCCGACCGCCAGGACCTGGAGACGATCGCGGCGGCGCTCAAGCCGCTCAGCACCTGGCACGCCCTCGACACCCTGCAGGAGGCGCGCGAGGCGTGCGGCGGTGCGGGCTTCCTCACCGAGAACCGCATCACGTCGCTGCGTCAGGACCTGGACATCTGGGTCACCTTCGAGGGCGACAACAACGTCCTGCTGCAGCTGGTGGCGAAGCGCCTGCTGACCGACTACAGCCGCAAGTTCGCCAAGGCGGACGCCGGCGCGCTCGCCCGCTACGTCGTCACCCAGGCTGCGGGCAAGGCGTACCACGGGACGGGCCTCCGCAGTGTGGCGCAGACGGTGCGCGACTTCGGGTCGACCGCCCGCTCGGTCAACTGGCTGCAGGAGCCGGCGACCCAGCGCGAACTGCTCACCGACCGGGTCGAGACGATGATCGCGACGGCGGCCGGCAAGCTGCGGCCCGCATCCAAGCTGGGCAAGAAGGCGGCCGCCGACCTGTTCAACTCGCAGCAGAACGACCTCATCGAGGCGGCCCGCGCCCACGGCGAGCTGCTGCAGTGGGAGGCGTTCACGGATGCGCTGGAGCAGGCTCCGGATGCGGGCACCAAGCAGGTGCTCACCTGGCTGCGCGACCTGTTCGGGTTCGGCCTGATCGAGAAGCACCTTGCCTGGTACCTGATGAACGGCCGGCTGTCGCCGCAGCGCGCACAGGCCGTGAGCGCGTACATCGACCGCCTGCTGACGCGCATCCGCCCGCACGCCGTCGACCTGGTGGACGTCTTCGGCTACGGCCCGGACCTCATCCGCGCCAAGATCGCCTCCGGCGCGGAGGCCGAGCGCCAGGCCGAGGCGCGCGACTACTACGCCGAGCGCCGCGCCGCCGGCACGCTGCCGACCCCAGAGAAGTCGCGCAAGTCCCGCTGACCCTCAGCCCCAAGCCATCAGCTCCTGAGTTCTTCGACCGATCCGCGGCGATTCGCTCGAAGAACTCAGGAGCTGATGGCGTCGGGGGAGGATTAGAGGAGGCCGAGGGCGCGGACGGCGTCGAGCTCGGCCACGAGCTCCGCGACGGAGGCGTCGATGCGGGCGCGTGAGAAGTCGTCGACCGACAGGCCGGGCACGATCCGCCAGGCGCCGTCGACCGAGCGCACCGGGAACGACGAGATCAGTCCCTCCGGCACGCCGTAGGAGCCGTCGGAGACGACGCCTGCGCTGGTCCAGCGCTCGCCCGTCCCGTTCACCCAGTCGTGCACGTGGTCGATCGCCGCGCTCGCTGCCGAGGCCGCAGACGACGAGCCGCGCACGTCGATGATCTCCGCGCCGCGCTTGGCGACCCGCGGGATGTACTCCTGCACCAGCCAGCCCTCGTCGACCAGCTCTGTCGCCGGGCGACCGTCGACGGTCGCGTGCGACAGGTCCGGGTACTGCGTCGCCGAGTGGTTGCCCCAGACGATCACGCCGTCGACGGACCGCACCGGAACGTTCAGGTGCCGCGCCAGCTGGGCGACGGCCCGGTTGTGGTCGAGCCGCGTCATCGCGGTGAACCGCTCGGCCGGCACATCGCGCGCGTGCGCGCCGGCGATGAGCGCGTTCGTGTTGGCCGGGTTGCCGACGACCAGCACGCGGACGTCGGAGGCGGCGCCCGCGTTGATCGCCTCGCCCTGCGGCCCGAAGATGGCGGCGTTGGCCTCCAGCAGGTCGGCGCGCTCCATCCCGGGTCCCCGCGGGCGGGCGCCGACCAGCAGCGCGACGTTGACCCCGTCGAAGGCGGTCCGGGCGTCGTCGGTGACGTCCACGCCGTGCAGCAACGGGTAGGCGCCGTCCTCCAGCTCGAGCGCGGTGCCCTCCGCCGCCCGCAGGCCCGCGGGGATCTCGAGCAGCCGGAGCCGCACGGGCACGTCGCGCCCGAGCAGCTGCCCCGACGCGATCCGGAACAGCAGCGCGTAGCCGATCTGCCCTCCTGCGCCGGTCACGGTGACGGTCACGGGTGCGGTGGATGCGCTCACGAGGCGAGCCTAGACCGAGCGCAACCCTCCGGGCAGGCCGCTCGCCGGGCGTACGGTGTGCGGCATGACGTTCGATCCGAATGCCGACATCAGCCGCGGCAAGGTCAGCCGCCGCGGACGCACGACCGGGATCGCCGCGGGGGGCGTCGGGCTCGGGGCCGTCGCGGTCTTCCTCATCGCCCAGCTGTTCGGCGTCGACCTGTCGGGTCTCGTCGGCGGCGGCGACGGCAGCGGAGGCGCCCAGCAGATCGGCACGGGCGACCAGGCCGTCAGCTGCACCACCGGCGCCGAGGCGAACGCGAGCATCGACTGCCGCATGCAGGGCGCCGCCGCCTCCCTCGACACCTACTGGTCCGACGAGCTGCCGCAGTTGGGCGGCTCCTACGCGTCGCCGCAGTTCATCCTCTTCACCGATCAGACCAGCACGGGATGCGGCGGAGCGACGAGCGCGGTCGGCCCGTTCTACTGCCCGCCCGACCGGACGCTGTACATCGACACCGGGTTCTACGACGAGCTGCGGTCGCGCTTCGGTTCGAGCGGCGGCCCGCTGGCGGAGATGTACGTCGTCGCGCACGAGTGGGGCCACCACATCCAGAACCTCGCCGGGATCATGGAGCAGCACCAGAGCCGTGAGACCGGTCCGGCGTCGGACAGCGTCCGGACCGAGCTGCAGGCCGACTGCTTCGCGGGCAGCTGGGCAGGCGCGGCGTCCACGACGACCGACGGCAAGGGGCGGCCGTTCCTCGAGCCGATCACGGACGCCCAGATCGCGGACGCGCTGAGCGCCGCGGCGTCGGTCGGCGACGACCGCATCCAGCAGGCCTCGACCGGCCGGGTGAACCCGGAGGGCTGGACGCACGGCTCGTCCGACCAGCGCCAGCGCTGGTTCACGACCGGCTACCGGCAGGGCGCCGCCGCCTGCGACACGTTCTCGGTGCCCGCCGCGCGGCTGTAGCGCTGTTCGGCGCGAGGCGATGCGGTCGCGCGGCGCGGGTCAGCTCCTGACGGTGAGCAGGTCGCCGACATCGCAGCCCAGTACGTCGCAGATCGCCTTCAGGGTCGAGAAGCGGATCGCCTTCGCCCGGCCGTTCTTCAGAACGGAGAGGTTCACGACCGTCACACCCACCTCTTCGGCGAGGTGGACGAGGGTCATGCCGCGCTCGTGAAGGAGCTCGTCCAGGCGGCAGTGGACGTCGACGGCCAGGCTGCTCTCTGCCGGAGCCATCAGACGAGGCCTTCGACATCCTGCTCCAGCCGGCGGCCGCGCTGGAAGAGGTAGGCGAGGGCGGCGATCGTGAGGCCGAGAAGGAGCTGGCCCAGGTCGAAGGCGGCACCGGGGGCGAACGTGTCGGGAGTGCCGAGCTCCTGGAAGGCGGCGGCCGTCGCCGCGAAGGACAGGCCGAACTTCAGCACGGCGCCGAGGGCGAGCGCGATGCCGGCGACCCGCGCGAAGACCGTGAGCGCGGGGCGGAACCGAGCGCCGCGCGCGGCCGCCCAGAAGAGGTATCCGCCGGCGGCCGCTGCGGCCGCCCAGGCCAAACCCGTGATCGTCGCGCCCGCGAACAGCACGCGTGCGCCGGTGCTGAGGGCGAAGGTGATCTCCGCCGCAGTGAAGGTCGCGGTGCCCGGGAGGCCGGGGGCGAGCGCGTCCGCGGCGAGCGAGAAGCTCGGCGCGGCGGCTCCGAACCAGGCGATCGTGGTGAGGATGACGATGACCGAGGCCGCGGCGGCCGCGGCCCAGAGCAGCACGGCGAAGACCGTGAGGGCGGCTCGATCGGCGGTGGAGACGACGTTCATATCGATAAACGATAGCCCATCGAAAATCGATATGCAAGCCGAGCATGCTGCTCCTGCTGGGCGGGTGGGTGACATCTCTCAGAGACGCGGCGGCGAGGCGGACGATGACGCCACCCGTCCCCGGTACCCTCGGGGGATGCGCAGCCTCTACCCCGAGATCGAGCCCCACGAGAGCGGCATGCTGGACGTCGGAGACGGCCAGCAGCTCTACTGGGAGGTGAGCGGCAACCCCGACGGCAAGCCGGTCGTCTTCCTGCACGGCGGGCCGGGCGGCGGCACATCGCCGGCGCACCGCCGGCTGTTCGATCCGGAGCGGTACCGGATCGTGCTGTTCGATCAGCGGATGTGCGGCCGCAGCCTCCCGCACGCCAGCGAGCCGGAGGCCGACCTCTCGGTCAACACGACCTGGCACCTGGTCGACGACATCGAGCGGCTGCGCGAGCACCTCGGCGTCGAGCGGTGGCAGGTGTTCGGCGGTTCGTGGGGGAGCACGCTGGCCCTTGCGTATGCGCAGACGCATCCCGACCGCGTGACCGAGTTGGTGCTGCGCGGAATCTTCACCCTGCGGGCGGAGGAGCTGGACTGGTTCTACGAGGGCGGCGCTTCGGCCCTGTTCCCCGACCTGTGGGAGGGGTTCCTGGAGCCGGTGCCGGCGGAGGAGCGCGGGCACCTGATCCGGGCCTACTCGCGTCTGCTGGCCGACCCTGACCCGGCCGTGCATCTGCCCGCCGCGGTGGCGTGGTCGCGCTGGGAGTCGTCCACCATCACCCTGCTTCCGCGGCCGGAGCTGGTTGAGGCGTTCACCGAACCGGCCCACGCCGTCGCCTTCGCGCGCATCGAGAACCACTTCTTCGTCAACGGCGGCTGGTTCGAGGACGGACAGCTGATCCGGGACGCCCCGAAGTTGGCGGGCATCCCGACCGTGATCGTGCAGGGCCGCTACGACACCTGCACCCCGCCGATGACGGCGTGGGCGCTGCACCGAGCCCTGCCGGAGGCAGAGTTGCGCATGATCCCGGATGCCGGGCACGCGTTCGACGAGCCGGGGATCCTGGATGCGCTGATCGAGGCGACCGACCGGTTCGCCGAGGTCTGACGGCGGCGTCGGGCCCGCGTCAGCCGGCGAGGGCGGCGAGGGCCTTGCGCAGCTGTGTGGAGGAGGTCGTCATGGTGTACGGGAAGTACACGACCTCGACTCCGACCGCCGCGAACTCGCGTTCCAGCCGGAGGCCCTTCTCGGTGCCGCGCCAGTCGTCGCCCTTGAAGAACACGTCGAACCGCAGCTCGCGCCAGGTGTCGAGCTTGTCGGGCAGCGTCTCGGGGACGGCCTCGTCGACGTACTCGATGCTGCGGACGATCTCGAGCCGCTCCGCCAGGGGGATCACCGGGGTGATGCCCTTGGTGAGCTCCAGCATCTCGTCGGAGACGACGCCGGCGATCAGGTGGTCGCACTGGCTCTTGGCGTGCTTGAGGATGTTCAGGTGTCCGATGTGGAACAGATCGAACGCCCCTGCGGCGTAGCCGACGCGTCGGGTCACGGGCTTCCCCCTCTGGTTGAGATATCCTCACCTATTCTGGTGGATTAGTGAGGATTTGTCACCAGGGGAATCGGCGACGTCAGCTCCGAGTGCGCAGGGCCGCTGCCACCGCCTTCGTCAGAGGCTCGATCTGGGCGATCGACTGCGCGAAGACGGCGTCGGCGCGGCCGTACGGGTCGATGATGTCGCCCGGAGCGCCCCCGCGCCGGGTGGAACGCGCCCTTCCGATCGGCCGGGGCGGACGGTGCTCCGCCGCCCAGGCCACGAGCTCGCGCCGCGACAGCTCCGCCGGGGCGTCCCCGGCGATCTCGGCGAACTCGGCGAGGGTGAAGGTCCGGCGCGCAGCGGCCGGCGTGGTCGCAGAGATCCACTCGCGGTGGGCGAACGACGCCGTCAGGATGAGGTCGTTGCGGCGGGTCAGGTCGGGGTCGACCTGGCGCGCGCGGTGCCGGCCCAGCTCGATCCCGGCGGCGTGCAGGAGGCGGGCCATCGTGGGTTCCGCCGGCCAGCCGGTCATCGCCTCGGTCCCCGCGGACTCCACCTCGTAGGCACGGTCGTCGGCGAGTTCCGCGGCGAGCATGGCCTCCATCGCGGGGGAGCGGCAGATGTTCCCGGTGCAGATCGCGAGGATCCGGAACGGGTCGGTGGAGGCCATCCCACCATTGTGTCCGACGCGCCCGGCTGTCCCCTCCGAATCGGCGCCGCCGACACCCCCGGCGTCACCCCCGACACCCGAATGGGGGTAATTCTCGCTATAGCGTGCTACGGTCGTCCGCTGTTAGCTTGGTTGATTTTGACTGGCCGACGCCCCCCGGCGTTTGCTAGGGTCTCCTTCAACCTGCGGCAGGAACTGGTCTCACCTGCCGGCCCCCGTATGTTCTACCCGACGTTTGGATAGCACTTCTCTATGTCCCGACACCCCTCCCACCGTATCGAGACCAATCGGACGGCAGGCGTGAAGCAAGCACGCCTGCGCGCAGGAATCGCCCTCGCGGCCACCGCCGCAGTGGCCGCAGCAGCCGTCGGCGTCACCGCCGCCGGCGCGTCCGCCGCCCCCAACTATGTCGTCTCGCGGCAGATCGCCGCGGACAGTTTCGACCGCAGCCAGGCGAACGGCTGGGGCGCCGCCACTCTCGGCGGCGCGTACAGCGTCAGCAGCGCGGCAGCGTTCTCCGTCGGTTCCGCCTCCGGAACCCAGGCCGTCCCGCGGCCGGGCGCCTCCCTCAGCGCCACCCTCCCCTCGGCCACGGCGTCGGACGTCGACGCCGCCGCCTCCGTGGTGCTCGACGCGCTGCCCGCCAAGGGCAACGGCGTCTACTCAGGCGTCCAGGTGCGCTCGACCGCCGGCGCCTACTACCAGGCCACCTTCCGGGTCGACGCCCAGAAGCGCGGACTGCTCTCGATCATCCGCGTGAACGGATCGACCGCGCGGCAGACGACGGTCGCTGCCGAGAAGGTCGTCCTCTCGAAGGTCCCCGCCGGCTCGCCGGTCCGCCTCGAGCTGCGCGCGACGGGCACCGGCACGGTCGCCCTGAGCGCCCGCGCCTGGACCGCGTCTGCGGCCACGCCTGATTGGCAGGTCACCGCGTCCGACTCGTCGACCGACCGCCTCAGCCATGCCGGCTCGGTCGGACTGTGGAGCTATGTCTCCAGCGGCTCCACCGTGGCGAAGGTGCGCTTCGACGACCTGAGCGCCAGTGCGCTGAAGCCGCAGGACGCCTCCACCCCGGCGCCGCCGCCTATCCCGGTCACGACGCCCACCCAGACGCCGACGCCGACCCCGACGCCGACGCAGACGACCACCCCCGCGCCGCCGACGACCGCTCCGCAGCCGCCGGTGACCACGCCCGACCCGGCCCCGTCGACGGGCGCCGACACGAGCATCGACCAGTCGTCCGCTCGCACGGCGACCGGCGCTGCGCCGATCGGCAGCACCTCCTACGCGGTCCCGTCCGGGGCCTACTTCGTCGCGACGACCGGTGACGACGGCGTGAGCCGCTCCACCCAGGCCGCTCCGTGGAAGACCGTGCAGCACGCGGTCGACGCGGTCCCGTCCGGCTCGACCGTCGTCGTCCGCGGCGGCACCTACCACGAGACCGTGACGATCCCGCGCGGCAAGAAGGTCACCATCCAGTCGTATCCGAAGGAGGCCGTCTGGTTCGACGGCAGCCGCACGGTCTCGAACTGGTCGCGCTCCGGCTCCGCCTGGGTCGCGGGCAACTGGAACGTCGTCTTCGACGACAGCCCGACCTACACGCGCGGCGCCCCCGACGGCACGGCCGCGGGCTGGCAGTTCGTCAACCCGTCGTACCCGATGGCGGCACACCCCGACCAGCTGTTCCTGGACGGCGTGGCGCTGAAGCAGGTCTCGTCGCGGTCCGCCGTGACGGCAGGCACCTTCTTCGTCGACGAGGGCGCGCACCAGCTGGTGCTCGGCTCCGACCCGTCCGGCCACGACCTGCGTGCGAGCGACACCGTGAAGGCGTTCGTCGTGCTCGGTGACGGCAGCGCGCTCAAGGGCATCGGCATCCGCCGCTACTCGCCGTCCGTGCCCGACATGGGTGCGGTGCAGGTGTACGCGAACGGCGCGACGGTCGAGAACGTCGCGGTGACGGACAACGCCACCACCGGTCTCGCCTGGGGCGGCACCGACGGCACCATCACCAACGTGACGGTCGCCCGCAACGGCATGCTCGGCGCGCAGGCCACGTACTCCGACCGCCTGAAGGTGACCGGGATGCTGGCCGACCACAACAACGCCGAGCACTTCAACCGCGCCCCCGTCGCCGGCGGGTTCAAGGTGGCCCGGGCCCGCGGCATCACCGTCGCCGGCAGCAACTTCCTGAACAACGACGGCAACGCGCTGTGGTTCGACGAGTCGGTCTACAACGTCTCGGTCGCGAACAGCGACATCGTCGGCAACTCGGGCAACGGGCTCGTGGCGGAGATCTCGGCGAAGTTCGCGATCGCCAACAACGTGATCGCGCAGAACGGCATCGCCGGCATCCTGGTGAGCGACACCAACGGCGCCGACATCCGCAACAACACGATCACCGGCAACTCGCGCGACCTCAACATCACGCAGGGCGACCGCCGGGCGAGCAACCTCTCCACGGCGGGCCACGACCCGCGCCAGTCGCTCCCGGACCCGACGGTCACGTGGATCACCGGCAACATCACCGTCGTGAACAACGTGCTCGCCAACTCCACCGGCAACGCGGTGGTGGCGGTCGAGGACTACAGCCACTGGCACTCCGCCGAGCAGATGGGCATCACGCTCTCGGGCAACGTCTACCAGCGGACCTCCGCGGGCGCCCCGAACTGGCTGGTCGTGTGGTCGCGCGGCGCGGGCAACCCCGCGGTCTTCACCTCGCTCTCCGACTTCCAGTCGGCGACGGGTCAGGACCGCACCGGGCGATCCTTCGACGGGCAGAACGTGCTCTCCGGGGCGTTCGAGCAGCTCCCGCTCGTGGGTGGCCTGGTCTCGGCCCTCGCCCAGCCGCTGCCCTCCGCCACCGCCCAGCTGATCGGCAAGCCCGCCGGCTCGCTGCAGATCGGAGCGTGGAACTGACGCACGCGGGCGATCAGCGGGAGCGCACCAGCCGCGCGGCGGCCAGCACTCCCGCCAGATCCCGCCGGATCGCGGGGATGAGCAGCACAGCCGCCCCGTAGACCAGCGCGAGCGCCACGACGGCCGCCGCCACCTGGGCCACAGAGCCCAGGGCGGCGGCCGTCGTGCATGCGCCCCACGCTGCGGCCGCCGCGACGGCGGCGCAGGCGAGCACGCGTCCGGCCCCGGCGTAGAGGCGCGCGGTCGGCACCTCGGTCTTCCACGCCAGCCAGGCGAGGGAGATCGGCCAGGAGATCGCGGGGGCGACCGCGTAGGCGAGGGCGATGCCGATCACGCCCCAGAACGATCCGACGCCGATGCAGAGGATCTTGATGGCGGCGCTCACCAGCGAGTAGTGCAGCAGCGCCCGCGTCAGCCCGCGCGAGACGTACGCCCAGTAGCCGACGAAGGCCAGGATCTGGAAGATGCCGGCGATGGCGAAGAACCGCAGGATGGGCGCGGCCTCGTGCCACTGCGGTCCGAGCAGGAGCGCCGTCAGAGGCTCGGAGGCGCCGGCGACGAGCGCGAGCCCGGCCACGATCGTGTAGCCGAGGGCGAGCTGGCCGCGGCACAGCCACTCGCCGAACCGCTCCTTCTCGTTCTGCAGCCGCGAGAACACCGGCAGCGCGACCGTGGTGAGCGGGATGCGCACCTGGTTCAGCGGCGTCATCAGCAGCTGGAACGCCCGGCTGTAGACACCGAGGGAGGCTGCGCCGAACTTGACCCCCACCAGGACGTTGTCGATGTTGTTGCTGACGTAGCTGACCAGCTGGGAGGCGAGCATGTTCCAGCCGAAGGCGATGAAGGCTCCGATCGGCGCGTCGCGGCGCGGGAGTCCCGGGAGCCAGCCGGCGGCGACCACGAGCACGATCAGCAGGGCGATCGCCTGGGTCAGCTGCTGGGCGACGAGGGCCCAGTAGCCCCAGCCGAGCAGGGCCGTGACGATCGCGACCGCCAGCGCGAGCGCCGGCGCGACGACGTCGGCCGCGGCGACAGCGCTGAAGCGCATCCGGCGCACGAGGTCTGCGCGGTACTGCGTCCCGAGCCCGTTGATCAGGAAGGTGAAGGCGAGAGCGTGGGCGATGGGCACGAGGTCGGGCTGGCCGAAGCCGAGCGCGATGAGCCCGGCTCCGGAGAACACGGCCGCGGTGAGCACCGCGCCGATCGCGGCGTTGACCCAGAACAGGTTGGTGCGCTGCCCGCGGGTGACCGTCGCCGCCTGGATCGATGCCGACGACAGCCCGAAGTCGCGGAACAGCTCCCCGACGCCGATGATGGCGACCACCATCGCGATCAGGCCGTAGTCGTGCGGGCTGAGCAGCCGGGCGAGCACGACGACCGACGCGACCTGGACGAGGACCTTGCCGCCCTGCGCGCCGAGCGTGACGGCCGCTCCCCGGGCGGCGCGGGCGCCGAGCCCGTTCGTGTCGCCGTGCGGGGGGCCGGCGGTCTCTTCGTCGTGCCGGGAACGCTCTCTGGGGCGCTCGCCGCGGTGGGCCGGGGAGCGCGGCGTCCGGATGGTCATGATCGTTTCCCGGCGAGAGCGGCTCGGCGCGCCCGCGCCCGGCGGAAGGTGCCGCGCGCCACCCGCACCACCTCGCGGAACCGCGGGAGGGCGAGCGCGAGGAGGCCGAAGCCGCGGTAGCGCGGCACGCGCATCCCGGCGAGGGTCGCGCCGGCAAGGCGTCCGGCGAGCGTCGCGCGGCGGGTGGTCTGCAACGGCTGCACCGCCGCGAGGTCCTCCATCTCGATCGGGCTGACCGAGATCACGCCGGCCTCGACGGCGCGCACGATGATGTCGTACCCGCGCTCGGTGCGGGCGATGAGTGCACTGCGGCCCGCGCCGTCCGCGAAGACCGGGTAACCGCGCTCGTCGGAGCGCCAGAAGTCGGCCGCGGTGATGTCGGCGCTCTCCCCGACGCCGTCGGCGCAGATCTTGCAGCGCCACTGCGCGGCGGGGCCGAGCGCCGAGCCCCACGACTCGTCGTAGCTCGCGTCGCTCGAGGTGTCGTCCGGGCGCTCGACGGTGAAGCGTCCCGGCCAGCCGCGTCCGCGGTACCAGAGGTCGCTCACGGGCGTCCCGGCCGGAGAGCCGAGCTCGGCGGCGAGCCGGTCGGTGGCGTGCTGGCTCGGCGTCCCGGCGCAGAAGAACGACAGCAGTACGGGGTCGTCGTCGCCCGGCCGCGCCGAGTGCCCGGTGGTGAGCGCACGGACGGCGCTGACCTCGCACGGCTTCCCGACCATCACGGTCCCGGGCAGCAGAGCCTCCGGCAGGGCGGCGCTCGCCGTCGGCGCGTACCGGGAGCCCGCCGCGGCGACGGCCTGCTCGCGCGACAGGATGCTGACGCTCACGGTCCGCCGCGGCTCGATCTCGTCGGCCTTCGCGCCCACCATCCTGCTGGCCTGCCCGGTCTCGAGCATCCAGGCGGCGAGCGCTGTGAGCGCCCCTCCGCTGCTTCCGCGGTACCGCACCTCGGTGTCGGTGGCCCATGCCATCCACACCCGGAGGTACGGGCCCATCGTCGGGTGCCGGCGACCTGTCGCGGGATGCACGGCGCGGACCGTGACGCCGGGGCAGGCGTCCTCGAAGCGCTTGACCGCGTCGGGCGCAACGGGCGCGACGGCGGCGACGGCGGCCACCGGGGCGGCCGCGGCCGGCGCCTCGGTGTCGTCGACCGGCGTCGGGCGCAGGTTGCCCTCGTCGTCCAGCCGCATCCGGAGTCCCGGGTCGAGCAGGGCGCAGGCGCCGCAGCCGCTGCAGTTGCCCGAGGCGACGACCCGCGCGACGGCCGCCCGGAGAGCCGCGGTCCCTTCCGGGATCGCGGTGGTCGGCATCGGCCGGGCGTCGGTGGTCATGCGGCGACGCGCTCCACGCTGGTCGCGAGCGCGGTGGTCGCCCGGGCGAGGCGGCTCTCCGTCACGCCGAGCAGCAGGGCGGCCTCGCCGGCAAGGCCGCCGTCGGAGACCTGCGCGAGCGCGTCCCCCGCGGCGTCGGCAGCGGTGCGGAGGTCGACCGACCGCGTCCAGCCGAGGTCCCCGAGCAGCGGGCCGAACTTGCGGGAGTACGCCAGCGGCACCGCCGGGGTGCCGGTCGAGAGCGCGTTGAGGCAGGCGTGCATCCGCGAGCCGAGCACGACGTTCGCCGACGCGACCGTGCGCCGCACGTCTTCGAGGTCGTGCGGGGTGACGACCTCCAGGGCGTCCCGCCGTTCGGCGGTCAGCTCGGAGATGGCGTGGATGTCGGAGTCGGGGTTGTCCGACTCGAGCACGTGGGCGAGCAGGGTGACCTCGCGGCCGTCGGCGGCGAGCCCGTCGAGCAGGCGGTGCACCGTTCGGCGGTAGTCGGCGTGGTCGACGTGCGGGTTCGGGTACCAGAGCAGTCCGGAGACGTTGAGCACCACATCCCGGGTCTTCTCGACCTCGGGCCGGGGCAGGGCGAACACGACGTCGGTCGTGAGCACGTCGACCGGCCGGCCGAGGGCTTTCGCGGCCTTCGCGCTCTGGTTGTCGCGGGCCATCACGAGGTCGGCACGGCGGAGGCTGCGGCGGGCGACGGCGCGTCCGGTGGCGGTGTCGAACGGGCCGATGGTCTGCGGACCGAGGACGACGGGCACGCCGGCCTGCGCCGCGAACTCGGAGACGGCCGACATGACCATCAGCCGGCGCGTGCCGTAGATGTCGGCGAAGCTGTCGCCGGAGCGGGTGTCGACGATCAGGTCGAAGCCGGCGAGCCAGCGCTGCATGCCCTTGCTGCCGGTGACACGCTCCTTGACGAGCGAGCGGAGGCGGCCGATCGGGAGCTGCGGAGCGCGCATCCCGTAGTTCTGGAAGACGATCTCCGCCCCGGGGTCGACGCGCCGCAGCAGTGCGGCGGTGCCGGCCCCGAGCGCGCGCACGCCGAGGTTGGGCGACGCATCGTCGGCCCATAGGATCAGTGTTCGCATCGACGCTCCCAAGGTCGGGTCGGGTGAAGGGTGCTCGGCGCTCTAGGTGAGACTTACTCATGTATCTTAGCTACCGGCGGTCCCGCGCGTGACCCCAGTTGAGGGCGCGTGATCGGCAGGGCGTGCCGTGCCAGAGTGGAGCGCATGCCGATCGGAGGGGGAGAAGTGGCCCAGCTCGTCGTCCAGCAGTCCTTCCCCGACCCGCGCCCGACCACGAACCCGTACCTCATCATGCTGCGCGACGCGATCGCGGCGCAGCCCGGCGTCGAACTGCGCACCTTCACCTGGCGGCGTGCCCTCCTCGCCCGGTACGACGTCTTCCACGTGCACTGGCCCGAGATCCTCGTCTCCGGACACAGTCCGCTGAAGAAGCTGGTCAGGCAGGCGCTGACGCTCGCCCTCGTCCTCAAGCTGCGGATCACGAGGACCCCCATCGTCCGCACCGCGCACAACCTAGACCTTCCGAGCGGCATCAGCCGTCGGGAGGTGTGGCTGCTGCGGCTGATCGACCGCTGGACGACGCTGCGGATCCGGCTCAACCCGCTCACGCCCGTCCCGGACGGGTCGGCGGTCGAGACCATCGAGCACGGCCACTACCGCGACTGGTTCGCGGCCTACGCGCGGCGGGCCGCCATCCCGGGCCGGCTCGCCTACGTCGGCCTGGTGCGGCGGTACAAAGGGGTGGATGCGCTGATCGCCGCCTTCCGCGAGGCGTTCCGCGCCTCCGACGCACCCGCCGCGACGCTGACCGTCTCCGGCCGGCCGTCCTCCGACGAGCTCGCAGGTCAGCTGCAGGAGGAGGCGCGCGGCGACGACCGCATCTTCCTCCGCTTCGCCTTCCTCACCGACGAGGAGCTGGTCGCCGCGGTGACGGAGTCGGAGCTGATCGTGCTGCCGTACCGCGAGATGCACAACTCGGGCGGTGCGCTGTCCAGCCTCTCCCTCGACCGGCCCGTGCTCGTGCCGGACAACGACGTCAACCGGCTGCTGGCCCGGGAGGTCGGCGAGAGCTGGGTGCAGCGCTACGACCCGCCGCTGCGGCCGGAGCACCTGGAGCAGGCGCTCGCCGCGGTCCGCGGACGGGAGCCCGGCGACCGGCCGGACCTCGACGCGCGCGGCTGGGACGAGACCGGCCGCCGCCACGTCGCCGCATACCGGCGCGCGATCGAGCTCAGGCGCGGGCGCCGCGGACGAACACGCCCCGCTTGACGGGCCGCCCGGCCTCGAGCGCGGCCGACAGCGACCGCGCCCGCAGTCCCGCGGCGCCGTAGAGGTCGAGCACCGCCTCGGCGAGCGCGAGCCGGTCCAGCTGCGGCTCCGGCCCGTCGTCGACGCCGTCGAGCGCCGAGGCGAAGTTGTCGTGCGCCAGCAGGATCGCGCCGCGCCGCACCCCGCTCGCGGCGCTCGCGATCCGCTCGGCGTCGCTGAGGGCGGCAGCACCGTCGCGCACGCCGGTGCTCCAGATCACGGGGGTCAGGCCGGCGTCGCGGACCGACCGCCAGGCCGAGAGCGTGAGGTGCCCGTACGGCGGGCGGTACCAGCGCACCCGGCGGCCGATCGCGTCCTCGAGCTCCCGCCGCCCGTCGTGCATGCGACGGCGGAACTCGTCCGGCGGCAGGCTGGTCGCATCCACGTGGTCGACGCCGTGCAGCGCGACCTCGCTGCCGCTGTCGGCGACGGCCCGGGTGAGCCCGGGGTCGCGCCGCACGCGGGTGAGCAGGACGAAGAACGTCGCCGACGCCTCCCGGGCCGCCAGCAGCTCCAGCAGCCGGTCGGTGGTCCCGGCGACGGGCCCGTCGTCGTAGGTGAGCACGAACTCGTCCGCCGTGGTGCGCACGGAGACGATCGAGCCGGCCACAGCCGTCGCCCGCCGGAGCGTCTCGCGGGCGAGGCTTCTGGCCGTCACGCGTTCGCCTCCGCGACTCCGGCGCCGTCGCCGTCGCGGGCGTACTCCTGGTAGACGACGCCGAGGGCGCCGGTCACCATGCCCCCGCCGCGCCAGATCGCGCGGGCGCCGCGGGCCTGATGGCGCAGCGACCGGGTCAGCGTGCCGAGCAGCCAGCGGAGCGCTCCGCCCACGACCCTCGCCGCTCCGCCGACGACGCCCTCGACCCGGGCGAGGGCTGCGCGTCCGCGCGTGCGGGCCAGCCGGATGCGGATGGTGCTCGCCGAGTTCCCGTGGCTCCAGGCGCGCTGCAGCACCCAGCGCCGCGTCATCCGCTCCGGCGGCACCATGTCGGTGATCGCAGACTCGTCGCACCACGTCATCCGGTAGCCGCGGGCGTGCAGCTGGCGGCTGAACAGGGTGTCCTCGCCGCCGCTCAGTCCGAGGTCGTCGGCGAACCGCACTCCCGCCGCGTGCACCTGGTCGAGGTCGAGCAGCAGGTTGCCCGCCGCGGCGACATCGATGGCCGAACCGGTCGGCATGCGCCGGCGCACGAAGAAGGAGCCCGCCGCAAGCCACGGGTCGAGCCGGCCGCTGAAGGCCGCGACGACGCGACCGGAGACGGCGGCCGGCCGGCCGGTGCTCAGCCAGGTGTCGAGGAGCCGTGTGAGCCAGCCGTCGTGCGGCACCTCGTCGTCGTCGATGAAGGCGAGCAGCCGCGTCCCGGCCTCCGTCAGCGCCCGGTTGCGCACGGCGGAGATGCCGGGATGCGCTTCGACGACCGCGCGGACCCGCGGGTCGCCGAGCGCGTCGACGACCGCCTTGCCGCTGCCGCCCGGGTCGTTGTCCACGATCAGCACGGAGGCGGGGAAGTCGTCGCCCGCCTCGTCCGCGTGCGCGAGCAGCAGCGGCAGCAGCGCGCGGAGCTCGGCTGGACGATGGAACGTCGGCACGGCTATGGTCACTGACACCGGTTCCTCCGGTCGCACGGCCACCCCCTCACGTCAGAGCGGAAGTCTATGCCAGAGCCCACCCCACGCGTCCACGCGAGCCGGGACGACCCCTCGCCGCGGTTCGCGGGCGAGGCCGTCGTCGTGGTCAACTACGCGTCGTCCGAGTTGCTGGCCGAGAACCTCGCCGCGCTGTCGCGTGCGGCGGCGGGGCTGACCGTGGTCGTCGTGGACAGCTTCAGCTCCGCGAAGGAGCGGGACGCGGTCGTCGCGCTGTGCGGGCGGGAGGGCTGGCTCGCGGTGCTCCCGCCGGACAACCCGGGCTTCGGCGGCGGGATGAACCTCGGCGTCGCGCGCGCGGCGGAGGCCGGCGCGGAACGGGTGATGCTGCTGAACCCGGACGCGGTGATCGAGCCGCAGGCGGCCCGCGCCCTGTTCGACGCGGTGGCCGCCGAGCCGGACACGATGGTCGCGCCGCGCATCCTCCGTCCCGACGGCACGGTGTGGTCGGCCGGCTCCGACGTCTCGCTGGTGGACGGCCGCATGACCTCCGCACGCCGCCGGCCGCAGCCTCCCGAGCGCCGCGCCGAGCCGTGGCTGAGCGGCGCCTGCCTGTGCCTGTCGCTGGACCTGTGGCAGCGCGCGGGAGGGTTCGCCGACGGGTACTTCCTGTACTGGGAGGACGTCGACCTCTCGTTCCGGGTGCGCGCCGCGGGCGGGGCGCTCGCGGTGCTCGACGACGTGACGGTCACCCATGCGGAGGGCGGCACCCAGCAGGCCGGCGCGCACAGTGCGGCGACGGCGAAGTCCGAGGGCTACTACTACTTCAACATCCGCAACCGGATGCTGTTCGCCGCGCTCCACCTGGACGACGGCGACCTCGCGCACTGGCTCCGGACCTCGCCCGCCGTCGCGCGGGAGATCCTGCTGCAGGGCGGCCGCCGCCAGTTCCTGCGACCCGTCGTCCCGCTCCGCGCGGCGCTGCGCGGCGTGCGCGACGGCCGGAGGATCGCCAAGGCCGAGCTGGTCGCACGGTCGGAGGGGAAGCGATGAGACTCACCACGCGGCTGCGCCGCTACACCGAACTCGCCAGGGGAGTGCTGCGCGGGCACCCGGGAGCACGCATCGCCTCCGGGGTCCGGATGGGCGGCCCCGGCACCTACGAGCTCGCCCGCGGCAGCCACCTCCAGAAGGGTGCGCGGCTCTGGGTCGGACCGGGGGCGACCCTGCGCCTTGCGCGCGGGAGCGCCATCGGGCCGCGCAGCACGGTCAACGTCGAGTCCGGCCTGACCATCGGCGAGGGCACCCGCATCTCGTGGGAGGTGCAGCTGCTCGACACCGACTTCCACCGCATCACCCGCACCGACGGCGCCGTGCTGCCGCACACCGCGCCGATCGCGATCGGCAGCCGCGTGCTCATCGGCACCGGCGCGATGGTGCTCAAGGGCGTGACGATCAGCGACGGCGCCGTGGTTGCGGCCGGCTCCGTCGTGACCCGGCCGGTCGGTCCCGGCGAGATCGTCGGGGGCAACCCGGCCAAGCGGCTCGGCGAGGCCGCCGCCTGGGACTGATCAGGGCCTCCCGACCTGTACCCCCCTGATGAGGGGGCGACAGGTGAGGAATTCTCGTATTAAGCTGTGGACAGCAACAGCGACCCGACCCCTGATGCGACCCGTTTCACGTTCCGTCCTCCTGCCCGAGGGAGGTGCGCGGAGACATCGTTGGCCGAGCCGTCGAGAATCCGCGAAACGAGAGCGAGCATCCGAATGGGCGATGGGGGAAGACGCATCAGCGTCGCACTCGTGGGCACGCGGGGCGTGCCTGCGCGCTACGGGGGCTTCGAGACCGCCGTCGAAGAGGTGGGGAAGCGCCTCGCCGCCCGCGGCCATGACGTGGTCGTCTACTGCCGCAGCACCGGCGACGCCGAGCGCCCCGAGAACTACGAGGGCATGCGGCTCGTCCACCGCGGCGCGATGCGCCGGCGCAGCCTCGAGACGCTGAGCCACACCGGCCTCTCGGTCGCCCACCTCCTCCGCCACCGCACGGACGCCGCGGTCGTCTTCAACGCGGCGAACTCGCCGTACCTGCCCGTGCTGCGCACCGCCCGCATCCCCGTCGCCACCCACGTCGACGGCCTGGAGTGGCGCCGCGCCAAGTGGGGACGCACCGGCCAGGCCTACTACCGCACCGCCGAGTCGCTCGCCGTGCGCTGGTCCGACGCGCTCATCGCGGACGCCCAGGGCATCGCCGACTACTACCGCGACGAGTTCGCGGCCGACACCGAGCTGATCGCCTACGGCGCGCCGGTCGTCTCGCGCGAGTCCGACCTGCTGGCGGACGCGGGGCTCGAGCCGCACGGCTACCACCTGGTCGTCGCCCGCTTCGAGGCCGAGAACCACGTCGACCTGATCGTGGAGGGATACGTGCGCAGCCGCTCCACCAAGCCCCTGGTCGTCGTCGGTTCCGCGCCGTACGCCGAGGAGTACAGCGCGCGGGTCCGCGACGCCGCCGACGATCGCGTCCGGTTCCTCGGCGGCGTCTGGGACCAGCGCCTGCTCGACCAGCTCTACGCGGGCGCCGCCACCTACCTGCACGGGCACTCGGTCGGCGGCACCAACCCGTCCCTGCTCCGGGCACTCGGCGCGGGAACGGCCGTGATCGCATACGACGTCTCGTTCAACCGCGAGGTCGCGGGGGCCGCGGCGGCGTACTTCTCAGACGCAGCGGGCGTCGCGGCCGCGATCGACGCCGCCGACGCCGACGACGGGCTGCTGGACGCACGCCGCGCCGCGGCGACCGCCCGCGCCGCCGCCTACGACTGGGACGACGTGGCCGACCGCTACGAGCGCCTCTGCCTCCGCCTCGCCGCGCACGAGCTGGTCAAGCCCTCCCGTCCCCTCGGTCGACAGCGCACCGGCGCGGCCGGTCGGCGCACGGCGGAGGGCCGGGCCGGCCGCATTCCCGTCGCGAGCGTCCCCGATCAGTCCGGCGGCGCTCAGGGGGCGGCCCGGTGACCGGGCAGAGCGCCGGCGCGACCCGGCTCGGCGGCGACGGCTTCGGGGGCGCGCTCCGCCGCCTGCGCGCCGCGCAGAAGCCCCCCGCGCGGTCGGCGCCCGCCTACTCGCGCTTCGTGAACCGCCGGATCGGGCGCTACCTCGCCGCCTGGGCGTACACCGCGCGCCTCACCCCGAACGCCGTGACCGCCATCAGCGCGGTGTGGACGTTCGCCGCCATCCTGCTCCTCGTCCTCTTCCCGCCGTCCTGGCTGCTCGGGGTCGTCGTCGCCGTGCTGCTCCTGGTGGGCTACGCGTTCGACTCCGCCGACGGCCAGCTCTCGCGCCTGCTCGGGACCAGCAGCCCGGCCGGCGAATGGCTCGACCACATGGTGGACGCGACCAAGGTGTCCACGATGCCGCTCGCGCTCGCCGTCGGGTTCTACCGATTCCAGGTCGTGCCGGTCCCCTGGCTGCTCGTCCCCATCGGGTTCGCGATCGTGTCCGCGGTGCTGTTCTTCGGCATGATCCTCACCGAGCAGCTGCGCCGCCGCACCCGCGGCGCGGTGCCGCTCGCCGAGGACGCACCGGGGCGCCCCTCCTGGCTGCGCGCCATCGCCGTGCTGCCGATGGACTACGGGGTGCTCTGCCTCTCCTTCGTGACGCTCGGAGCCGTTCCGGTGTTCGTCACCCTCTACACGCTGATCGCCGCCGCCACGACGGCGTTCCTGATCCTCGCCGCCGCTAAGTGGTTCCGCGAGCTGCGCTCCTGGACTCCCGCCCGACCCGAAAAGAAGGGAGACCTCCGATGACGAAGGTCGATCGCCCAGAAGACCCCGAGGAGCGGGAGCCGCGCCCGCCGGCGAACCGGCGCCGCCGCATCCTCCTCATCGCGGGCGCCGTCGTCGCCGCCGCGGTGCTCGCCGTCGCCGTCTCGTTCGCCGCCGTTCGCGGCGCGCAGAACGCGGAGGCGGGGAAGGCGCAGGACAAGCCGGCCGGCTTCCAGCTGCCGGCCCCCGACCCGAACTCGCCGCCGCCCCCGTCGGCCGCTTCGACCCCGTCCCCGTCGTCGTCGTCCTCCTCCTCCGGTTCCGCCGCGCCGAAGACCGACAAGCGCTACGGCGCCCCGGTCGCGGCCGTCGTGGCGAAGGACGACACCGCGACCCTTGCCGGCGGGCTGAAGGCGAAGCTGCAGGTCGACGACACCAAGGCGACCGCGGTCCGCGCGGGCGAGGTCGCCGGTCCGGCCATCAAGGTGCGGCTCGAGCTGACGAACCCGGGCGGCTCCGACGTCGCGCTCTCCCAGCTCGCCGTCAACGCGTACTACGGCACCGACTCCGCCGTGCCCGCGACCGAGCTCACCGACGGTGCCGAGCCCCTCCTCGGCACGCTGAAGGCGGGGGAGACCCGCACCGGCGTGTACCTGTTCTCCGTGCCGGACGGCAAGTCCGGCTCCGCCGTCATCACCGTGACGGACGCCGCCGGAACCCCGATCACCGTCTTCAAGTGAGCCTTCCGTGACCCCCGCCGTCCACGCCATCGCCGCCTCCGCGCTCAGCGGGCCGGCGCTCGACCGCACGCTCGTGAGCGTCGCGGGGCTGGCGGTGGCGGTCACGGCCTTCCTCGTACTGCGGAGGATGCCGCGGACGGCGGTCGGGGTCTGGATCGCCGTGCTGTGCTTCGTCCCGATCTGGATCGGCCTGGGGATCGGCTTCAACGGCAACTACTACCTCCCCGCGGTGACGGCGATGGCCCTCCTCGCGACCGTCGCGCTGCTCCCGGTGCGCGGCTACCGCTTCGGGATGATGGACGGCCTGGTGGCCCTCCTCGTCGTGTTCGCCCTCGCATCGCTGATCACCGAGAACGCAGGGATCGCCCTCGGCTTCGCCTTCTCGCTGTTCACCTACTTCATCGCCGGGTACGTCTTCGGGCGCGTCGCCTCGCTCCGGGTCGACCCGACGTGGATCTACGGCGCCGTCGGCATCGCGTTCACCGTGGTCAGCGTGCTCACCCTGATCGAGTTCTTCGGCCACTGGAATCCATTCGTCGAGATCCGCGCGAGCAACTCGATGTACACGATCTGGGGCACCATACAGGAGCGCGGCGGCGTGGCGCGGGCCGAGGGTGCGTTCGGGCACTCGATCGCGCTCGGGTCGAGCCTCGCCATCGCGATCCCGCTCACTCTGGCCGCCCGGTTCCCGCTGCTCGTCCGTGCGGCGATGGTGCTGCTGATGCTGTCCGCGACCGTGCTCACGTTCAGCCGCATCGGGATGATCGGGGCGCTGCTCGGTCTCCTCCTGTCGATCCTGTTCATGCGCGACGCCATCTCCCGGCGGGCGCGGATCGTGCTCACCACCGCGATCGTCGCGGTCGCGGCGCTGCTGTTCCCGCTGGTGACCACGGTCTTCGACGACGCGGGGGCGGAGGCGACGGGCAGCGCGGACTACCGCGGCGACCTGCTCTCGCTGATCGGCAGCATGAATCCGGTCGGTGTCGCCGACTCCGCCCGGCGCGACTCCACCGGGCAGGTCTACTTCGGCAACTTCCGTTCGATCGACAGCCAGCTCATCCTCACCGGGCTCTCCAGCGGCTTCCTCGCCCTGCTGCTGGTGGTCGTCGCCCTCGCGATCGGGATCGTCCTCGTCGTGACCCGGCGCGCGACCCCGGCGACCATCGCGGTCGTCGCGCAGATCCCGGCGCTCGCGACCGTCGCACTGATCACGCAGTACTCGATCTTCCTCTGGGTCGCGGTGGGGATCGCGGCCACCACCCAGCACCTCACACCGACCGCCGCCGAGGCCACCCTCCTCGCACCGCGGCACCGGCTCCGCCCCGTGGCGGAACCGGTCGCCGAGACCGCACGCCTTCGCGAAAGGAGCGCACGCTGATGACAGCGCCAGCCCGCCACACCCCGCCCACCCGACCCGCCGCAGAGCAGGGGAAGGGCGCCGAGCCCGGCCAGCACCAGTTCGTCGCCGCCTTCCGCCGGTTCTGGTACATCATCGCGATCGGCGCGTTCGCGGGACTCGTCGGCGGCTGGGGGCTCGCGCAGATCGCGACGCCCGTCTACACGGCCACCTCGAGCCTGTACTTCTCGCTCAACTTCGGCGGCTCCGCCAACGACCTCAACCAGGGCTCGACCTACACGCAGAACCAGATGCTCTCGTTCGCGCAGCTGGCGGAGTCGGCGCTCGTGCTGCAGCCGGTGGTCGACCAGCTGAACCTGGAGCGGACGCCGGCGGACCTCGCCGGCTCGATCAGCGTGAGCACGCCGCAGAACACCGTCATCCTGGAGCTGTCGGTCACCGACAGCGACCCGGCGGAGGCCGCGGACATCGCCAATGCGGTCGCCGCGACTCTGGGGAAGAAGGTGGAGGAGATCGCGCCCAAGAGCGTGAACGGCTCCGCCACCGTGTCGGTGCGGACCATCCAGCCCGCCGTGACGCCGCAGGACCCGTCCTCGCCGAACACCCGGCTGAACCTGGTGGCGGGCTTCGTCATCGGCATCCTGCTCGGCGTGCTGGTGGTCGTTCTGCGCGAGCTGCTCGACACGCGCGTCCGGTCGGCCGAGATCGCCTCGCGGGTGGCCGGCGTGCCGATGCTCGCGCAGATCGAGCGCCTGCGCCGGCGGCAGCCCGGGCCCATCCTGCTCACCGACCCGCTGTCCAGCGCCGCGGAGGGCTACCGCAGGCTGCGGTCCAGCCTGGAGTTCGTCAGCGTCGACTCCGACCGTCTCGCCTTCGTGGTGACCTCCTCGATCCCGGACGAGGGCAAATCGCTCATCTCGCTCAACCTCGCGCTGGCTCTCACCGAGGGCGACCGCCGGGTGCTCCTGGTGGACGCGGACCTGCGCCGCCCGACGCTCGCCGGCGTCACCGGCCTTCCGGGCGGTGCCGGGCTCACCTCGGTGCTGGTCGGCCGCGCGTCGCTCTCCGATGTCGTGCAGACCTGGAACGGGCTGGACGTCGTCACCAGCGGACCCGTCCCGCCGAACCCCAGCGAGCTGCTCTCGTCGCGTGCGATGGCCGACTTCATCGCCGAGGTGTCGCACGACTACGACGTCGTCGTGTTCGACTCCCCGCCGATGACCGCCGTGGTGGATGCGGCGATCGTGGCGCGTGCCGTCGACGGCGCGCTCGTGGTCGCCGACCGCACCCGGGTGTCGCGTTCGCAACTGGCGACGACCATGGACGTGCTGGAGAAGTCCGGAGTCCGTGCGCTCGGCCTCGTGCTGAACCGCGTCGCGCCGGCCAAGAGCTCCAGCACCTACTACCGCCAGCCGGCCCCGGGCCGCGAAAGCTGGTGGCGCCGACTGACGATGCGTCGGGCTCGCCCGTCGGCGCCACCCCTCCCTCTGCCGCTGACCGAGGCGGAGGACGACGAGGCGCCCGCGCCCACCGACCCATCCGTGGAGGACGCGACGAATGCCGTCGACGACGCCCCGCTGGACGCGGAGTTCGAGGACGACCTCGCGGAGTCCGACGAGGACGACGACCTCGAGCTCGCCGCCGCCGACGCGAAGCCCCCGCGCCGCTGACCCCGACTGCGGTCGTTCGCAACGTTTGCGGCTGCGCGCGCAGCCGCAAACGTTACGGACGACCGCAGTCGCTGCGCGTGGGTCAGCGGCGGGCGGTGGCGCGGGCGACGGCGGCGATGCGGGAGCGGTACGTGGCGACGCTGTGGCGGCGCTCGGCCGCCGCGGCGTCCGAGGTGACCGCCTCGGCCGTCGCCTCCCAGTCGCCGACCGTGCGTTCGAGCGCGTCCGCCAGCGCCCCGGCGTCGTCCGGCTGGACGGTGACGGCCGCCTGGTAGCCGGCGGTCGCCTCGAGGAGCCCGCTGGTCGCGCTCGCGATCACGGGCCGGGCGGCGAGCAGGGCCTCAACGGCTGTGTTGCCGAACGGCTCGTCGACGCGAGAGGGCACGACGACGACGTCGCCGGAGCCGACGATGTCCCACACCGACGGCTGGAAGCCGTGGAACCGCACCCTGCCACCGAGGTCCTTGGACCCGACGGTGGATGCGAGCTCCTCCTGATACCACTCGTAGCCGGGGAAGACGGAGCCGACCACATCGAGCTCCGCGTGCACGCCGCGATCCCGGAGCCGGGCCACCGCGTCCACGGCGACGTCGACGCCCTTGCGTGGTGACAGCCGGCCGATGTAGGTGACGCGCAGCGGGCCGGAGAGGGTCTCGCGCGGCGGCGTGCGGCGGGAGGGGCCGGGGACGGCGTTGTAGACGACCTGCGCCCGGCGGCCCAGGCTCTCGAAGGAGGTGGAGAGCACTCCGGCGCTGAACCGGCTGTTCACCAGCAGCGTCCGCGAGAGGAAGAGGGGGAGGGCCAGGAGGCGGCGCATCAGACGCGAGGCGCTCGCCTCGCCCTCGTGCACGTGCGTGAGCACCGGCACCCCGACCAGCCGGGCGAGCACGGGCCAGAGCGGCACGGTGATGGTGCTGACGTAGACCAGTGCGGGGCGCTCGCGACGGAGGAGCGACATCCCGTGGACCGTCGAGGAGAGGGAGGTGGCGACGAACCGGGCGAAGCCGCGTGGGGTTAGCACGCTCTTCCGGAGCACGGGGCTCGGGCACAGCTCCACCGACGCGCCGCGGGCCCGCAGCTCGGAGAGCAGCGGGCCGTCGGACGGGACGGTGACGACGACGCGCCAGCCGTCGTCGACCAGTCCGCTCACGCTCTCGAGCATCACCCGGTCGGAGCCGTAGAGCTCCGCGCTGGGGTGGGCGACGAGGACGGTGTGCGAGGGTCGACGACGGCTGGCTTGGGTCATCCTCCGATGATCCTACTGAGCCGGGGTCACCGCGAAGTTGTCGAACTTCGTGGTGAGCGGCACGTCGGTCGCGGTTCCGGAGAGGTAGGCCCGCAGCCCGACCACGCCGGCTGCCTGGAGGGCGGCCGTCGAGTCGGTCACGGATGCCTGCCACGTGGTGGGCTCCGTCGTCCCGACCTTCCACACCCGGGCCCGGATGGTGGTCGGCGAGGTGCCGAACACCTGTAGGCGCACCTGGTACTGGGTACCGGCCGTGTAGGTGAGGCCCGGGATGTTCACCAGCTGGAGGGCGCTGCCGCCCTGCAGCAGCTGCAGCTGGACCACGTTGTTGCTCTGGAACCAGACGCGGGCGGAGTACTCGGCCGAACCGACCACCCGGCCGAGGGCGGAGACGTAGATCCCGCCGCCGGTGGAGGTGCGATCGGTCGTGAACTGGACCGTCGTGTTCGTGTTGGTGCTCGACACGCTGTTCAGCAGCTCCGTCTTGGTGGAGCCGGCCGGCCCGACGATCTGCCCGGCGCCCGCGCCGACCGTGTAGGCCGTCGCGGATCCCGCGCCCGTCCACGCGCCGCCCAGGTCCGCCGTGCCCCAGCCGCTGGCCGAGGTGCGCTCGAACGTGTCGGACGCGATGGCCGCGGGCGGCGGCGCCGTCACGGTCACGGACTTGGTGGCGGTGTTGGTGCCGCCGCGGTTGTCCGTCACCGTCAGGGTGACCGTGTAGGTGCCGCCGGAGGCGTAGGTGTGGCTCGCGGTCGCCGTGGTGGCCGTCGCGCCGTCACCGAAGTCCCAGGCGTAGCCGGCGATCGTGCCGTCGGGGTCGCTGGAGGCGCTCCCGTCGACCGCGACCGTCAGGCCGTTCGGGGTGGCGGTGAAGCCGGCCACCGGCGGCTGGTTCGGCGGCAGGGTCGTGGTGACCTGCTGCTGGACCGGCGTGCCCGCGAGACCCTGGTTGTCCGTGACGGTCAGGGTCACCGTGAAGGCGCCCGCGCTCCCGTAGGTGTGCGTGGGGTTCACCCCGGTGCCCGTGGTCCCGTCGCCGAAGTCCCAGGCGTAGGAGGCGACCGTGCCGTCCGGGTCGGACGACGCCGAGGCGTCGAACGCGACGTCCAGGTTGGACACGTTGTCGGTGAAGGAGCCGACCGGGGCCTGGTTGGCGACCACCGTGACCTGCTTGGAGGCCGTGTTGGTCGAACCCTGGTTGTCGGTCACCGTCAGGACCACGGTGTAGGTGCCGCCGGCGGCGTAGGTGTGGCTCGCGGTCGCGGTGTCGGCGGTCGCGCCGTCACCGAAGTCCCAGGCGTACGAGGCGATGGTGCCGTCCGGGTCGCTCGAGCCGGTGCCGTCCGCGTTCACCGTCAGGCTGTTCTGTGTGGTGGTGAAGGCCGCGGTCGGGGACTGGTTCGGCAGCGTGCCGCTGGTGCCGAGCGAGTAGTGGTTGGCCACCTGCTGGGCGGTGAGGACGCTCGAGTAGATCGCCGCCTCATCGAGCGTCCCGTTGAAGTACGGGCCGGTGGAGCCCCAGGTGTTGTCGCCGCCGATCCGCCAGTACCCGTTGTAGGCCTGCGCCTGGGTCTGCGGGTTGGTGCCGACCAGCTGGCCGTCCACGTACAGGTTCATGCCGTCCGGACCCTGCGTCGCCACCGCCAGGTGCCACTGGTTGTTGTTCAGCGGCGTCGGAGAGGTGATGGTGTTCGCCTGGCCGGTCCAGACGCCGAACACGATGCGCCCGTCGTCCTGCATGTAGACGTGGCGGTCGTAGTTGCTCGACAGCCCCGTCTTGGCGTCGCCGAACCCGATGAGCTTGCCGCCCTTCGTGGTCGAGGTCTTGAACCAGATCTCCTCGGAGTAGGTGGTCGGGTTCGAGAACTGCTGGTTGCTGGTGACGATGCCGCCGTTGGACCCGCTGCTGTTCGTGTTGAACTTGACCGCCTTGTCGGTGGTGCCCGGGAGCACGCCGGACTGGTTCTTCGTGGTCGCGAGACCGGAATACGTGCCGTTGTTGGTGTACGCATCCGCACTGTTCGCGGTCGAGCCGCTGGTCTCATCCAGTCGCCAGAAGATGTCCGGGTTCGCGTTGTACACGGCTGCGCCGTACGCGTCGGCCGGGGCCGGCGCCAGCGGCGACGGTCGGCCGGAGGCGACCCACTGGTTCACCACGGTGGTGCGGTCGAGCACGGTCGGGTAGATCGAGACCTGCCCGATGGTGCCGGCGAAGAAGCTGCTGCTCGGCTGGTTGGGCCAGCCGCCGATGCTGTCGCCGCCGATCCGCCAGTAGCCGGAGTAGGCCTGGCCGCTGGTCACGTCGGTGCGCGAGCCGACCAGTTTTCCGTCCAGGTACAGCCGCATTCCGTTGGAGCCGAGCGATGCGGTGACCTGGTGCCACTGGCCGTCGTTGTAGCCGGTGCCGCTGTTCAGCGTCTGGACGCCGCCGGGGTAGACCCCGAAGTAGATGCGTCCGCTGTTATCCATGTAGACGTGGCGGTCGTAGCTGCTCGAGGTGCCGACGTTGGCGTTGCCGAAGCCGATGATCTTGCCGCCGCTGGTCGTCGTCGTGTTGAACCAGGCCGACACGGTGAACGTGTTCGGTCCGGGGATCGACGACGGCGTCACTGCCCAGCCGGTGGAGCCCCCGCTGAAGCTGGACGCGGTGCTCCCGCTGATCGGGCCGGCCACGCCGTTGCGGGTCACGCCGGCCTGCAGCTGCAGGTCGTTGAAGCCCACGTGGTCGAATCCGGCGCTGCCGCTCGACTCATCCAGTGGCCAGTAGGAGCTCGCCCCCGCGGTGGTCACCGAGTCGGCGTACGGTCCGCCGCTGTCCGTCGCGGCGATCGTCACCGTGTTGCCGAGGCGCGAGATCTGGTTGCCGTCGGGGTCGGTCACGTAGACGCGGTAGGAGTGCGTCGATCCCGGTGCGAGGCCGGTGTCGACGAAGCCCATCGACGGCCGGGTCCAGAAGTTGGAGATCTGGGTCGTCTGGTAGACCGGCGTCGCGTTCTGGCCGTCGCGGACAACCTTGTAGGACAGGTTCACGTTGTCCTGGTCGTATGTGGCGGTCCACGAGACGCGGGCCTGGCCGGACTTGAAGGAGACGGCGCTCGGCACGAGGGCGGTGTTCACGTTCGGGCCGAGCTTGCTCTTGACCACGTTGTTCATCGCGTAGCGCACGAGGCCCTGCTGGGCGACGCCGTTGACGTACGGGAATTCGCCGCCGGCGACCAGGTAGTTGCCGTTGCCGGAGACCGACCAGGCCGCCTGGCCCTGACCCGTGAAGGAGCCGGTCACGTACTGCGGGAACCAGTTGAGCAGGGTCGGCGAGGGCTGACCGGTGAAGTTGGCGTAGGCGCCGTCACCGTTGTTGGTCAGGGTGCCGGTCTGCGCCTTCGAGAACGCGATCGTGTGGTGGTACGTCCACGGGTCTGTCTGCGGGAAGCCGCCGACGTTGCCGCAGTAGTGGGGGTGGCCCGCCACGTAGAGCGCGTCGTTCATCGGCCAGATGGAGTAGGTGTCGCCGTGGCAGTCCTCCATCCAGATCAGGTTGCCGGTGCTGGGGTCGGCCGAGAAGCTGCCCTCGAGGTTGCCGCCGGAGCCGAACACGTAGCCGGAGCCGTAGACCCGGTCGTTGGTCGCCACCAGGGCCGTGATGCCGGCCTGGGTGCCGGCGTCCCGGACGACGGAGTTCGCGCCGAACGCCTGGAAGGCGCCGGTGCTGCCGTCGAACATGGCGAGGCCGTAGGCGTTGTTGCCGCCGTTGACGTGCTGGAACCGGCCGCCGGCGTACACCCTGGTGCCGTCGGGGCTCACGGCGAGCGCGTCGACGACGTAGTCGGCGCTGGCCGCCCAGGCGGTGTTGGTGGAGCCGTCGGAGGCGTTGATCTTCGCGATGTACGGCGTCGACACCCCGTTGGTGGTGCTGAACGTGCCGCCCGCGTAGACAGCGGTGTTGGTCGCCGCGAGGGCGCGCACCTGGCTCTCCATGATCGGCCGGAAGGAGCTGATCACCTGGCCGGTCGCGGTGCTGATGGCGACGATGCGGTAGTAGTTGCCGCTTCCCGCCGTCGTGAAGTCGCCGCCGACGTAGATGCGCGAGCCGTCGGGCGATGCCGCGATCGCCAGGCCTTGCGCGTTGAGCGGGACATTGAAGCTGCTGATCAGGTTGCCGGTCGTGACGTCGTACGCGAGCAGGTTGCTGCGGGCGGTCGTGTTCGTCCCGGCCGCCGCGCCTGCGGGGCGTGCCGTGGTGAACTTGCCTGCGACGTAGACCGTGTTGCCGACGACGACCTGCGCCCACGCGACACCGTCGATCTGCGTGGTCGGGAGGACGTCGGCGCTCACCGTCGGCGGCGATGCGGGATTCGTCGGATCCGGTGGCTGTGTGTCCGCGGCTGCTGGCTGCGCGATGGCCAGCCCGCCGAAGACGAGGCCGACGGCCGTGATGACCGCGGTCAGGATGCCCAGTGAGCGAGAGCGCGGGCGGGGTGTTGTGCGCATGGCAACCTCGTTGTCTGTGTGGTCGGGTGAGGGGTTGTGGGGTGCGATTGCGGGACGGGGGCGGGGGCGCATCAGTACGCCCCCACGGGATGTGCCAGCACCTTGAGGGTGCGCCACATGATGACGAGGTCGCCGGTGAGCGACCAGTTCTCCACGTAGTAGAGGTCGAGCCGGACGCTCTCCTCCCAGGACAGGTCGGACCGTCCGTTCACCTGCCACATGCCGGTGAGCCCCGGCTTGATGTAGAGCCGGCGATGGACGTGGTTCTCGTAGCCCTCGACCTCCGACGGCAGCGGCGGGCGCGGGCCCACCAGGCTCATGTCGCCGAGGAAGACGTTGACCAGCTGAGGGAACTCGTCGAGCGAGAACTTGCGCAGGTAGTGGCCGACTCGGGTCACCCGCGGGTCGTGCTTCAGCTTGAAGAGCAGCCCCTGGCCTTCGTTGGCGGCCTGCAGCTCCGCGAGGCGCGCCTCGGCGTCGACGACCATGGAGCGGAACTTGAACATCTTGAAGCGCTCGCCGTTGCGGCCGACGCGCTCCTGCGCGAAGATCACCGGCCCGTTGTCGTCGAGCTTGATCGCCACGGCGATGGCCAGGAACAGCGGGGAGAGGAGCACGAGGGCGATGCCGGAGGCGAAGAAGTCGAAAGCGCGCTTGAGCACGTGCTTGCCGCCCTCGAACTGCGGGATCTCGACGTGGATGAGCGGGAGGCCCTCGACGGGACGGAAGTGGATGCGCGGCCCCGCGACGTCGGTCAGCGGCGACGCGAGCACCAGCTCGGTCGCCGTCCCCTCCAGCTTCCAGGCCAGGCGGCGGACGAAGTCGCCGCTGCTGAGGGCGCGGCCGGCCACGATCACCGTGTCCGCACCCAGCCGCGCCGCAGCGTCCGCGACCCCCGACAGGTCGGAGACGATCGGTACCTCGCGCTCGGGGCTGGCGATCCGGCGCCGCAGCTCGGCGTCCTTCTTCGCGCCCTTGCGCTTGCCTGTGTCGAGAGCGGCACCCACGACGTTGTAGGCCGCCCCCGACTTCTGGTGGATCTGCCGGACGACGTAGTCGACGTCGTCGAAACGCCCCACGACGAGGGCGCGGGAGAGGTAGTGGTCGAAGGTGCGCTGCCGGATCAGCCAGTGGCGCCACAGCCAGCGCGAGAACAGCACGCCGGCCATCCCGGCGGGCAGCGCGACGATGAAGTAGCCGCGCGCGATGTCGACCTTCGCGACGAGGAAGAGGATGGCGAGCAGGCCGAACGTGGTGGCGGTCGCGGACACCACGCGGCGGTACTCGGACACGCCGAGTCCGACGACCCGCGGGTCGCGGGTGTGGTAGATGGACAGCGTGAAGAGCCAGGTCGCCGCGATGAGCAGCGAGAGGTAGAGGTAGTCGACGTGGAAGCCGGCGCTCGGGGCGGCGGCGTCGTCGAAGCCGAATCGCACGAAGACGGCGCCGGTCGTGGCGGCGAGGATGATGACCGTGTCGGTGGCCAGCAGGCGGTAGCGGTAGAGACGCGCCCAGCTCTGCTCGGAACTGACGCGCCGCAGGGCGGTGGGGGCGACCGGCGCGTGGAGCCGTGGGCGGACGACGGTCATGCGCGTGCCCGTCCCGTGAGGGATGCGGTCGCCGCGATGTGGGCGGCGGGGACCGCGACCGGGGAGCCGACGGCGGCTTGGGGGAAACCGTGGTCTCGAACGGCTTCACCGCCGCCGACTCCGCTCGAGAGGAGCCCCCCGTGGCTCCGCGCGCGCCGAACGCCCCCTGGTCGGTTGGGGTTGAGTGCGGGAAGCGCTCGGCGTGGCGGAGTCGGGTACACGGGGGTCACCTACGGGTCGGGTTGGTGCTGCTTCGGGTGGTGCGGATCGGTGAGTTCGATTCCCGTAAAGTGATTGTTCCTCACCAATTCACAAAGGTGAGAATACATCGTTTTCTCAGCTTCGCGTCACCCGCATTTGGGGGTGAAAAATCCTCACCTTTGCGTTTTCCGCACCATTCGCCGCGCATTGCCTCCACGTCGGTGGTCGCGCCTATGGTGGGAGCATGTGCGGCAGGTTCGCGATGGACGACAAGGTCAACGCAGAGATCACGGAGTTCGTGGAGGCGACGGGACGCCGGCCCGAGGAGTGGACGGCCGACTGGGAGGCCGACTACAACATCGCGCCCACCGACGACATCCCGGTGCTCATCGACTCCACCAAGACGCGCGAACTGCGGTTCGAGCGCGCGCACTGGTCGCTGGTGCCGTCGTGGTCCGACACTCTCAAGCCGAAGTTCCCGACCTTCAACGCCCGCGCCGAGGACATCGCCGAGAAGTCCACCTGGCGCAAGCCCGTGCAGTCGCACCGGGCGATCGTGCTCGCGCGCGGGTACTACGAGTGGCAGGGGCCGAAGGGCAGCAAGACGCCCTACTTCATCCGCTACCCGGAAGGGCGGTTGATGGGGTTCGCCGGGCTGTACTCGTGGTGGCGCGACAAGTCGAAGGCCGAGGACGACCCCGACCGGTGGGTGCTCACGGCCACCATCCTCACCTCGGATGCGGTGCAGACGCTCGCCGACATCCACGACCGCAACCCGGTCATCCTGCCCGAGGAGCTGTGGCAGCACTGGATCGACCCGTCGATCGTCGGCGACCAGGCGCTCGTCGACGAGGCCGTGCGCGCGGGCGTCGCCGAGGCGGAGACGCTGCGGTTCGACCAGGTGCGGCCGTTCAAGACCGGTGACGACGGGCCGGAGCTCATCCAGCCGGTCGCGTGAGCTCGACGATGACGCTGCGGTGCGTCTCGATGCTGCGGCCGGTCTCCGTGAATCCGAGCGCTCGCAGGGCGGCCATCCCGTACTCGTCCGGCGCCGCATCCGGGACGCCCTTCGCGTCCAGCTCGATCAGCCACACGCGCGTCACGTCCTCGAAGCGGCCGAGCTCGGCCGCCCGCTTCACCGAGTAGGCCTGATCCGGCCACCAGGTGTTCCGGTAGTACGGGACGCGGAGGGTGACGTCGCGCACGCCGGCGAACCCGGCCGGGTAGGTGCGCATCGCGAGCCGGGGTCGCTGCGACGGCTTGGCGGACTCGTCGAAGACGACCGCGTCGCCACGGCGGGCGTTCGCGCCCATCGCCGCGCTGACCTCCGCCCAGTCGCTGTCGTTCTTGGCGTAGGGGCCGCGTTGCAGCACGTAGGCTGGCGCGCAGAGCGCGGCGAAGACGATCGTCGCGCCCGCGGTGGCGGCGACCGTGCGGCGCGGGTCGCCGCCGATCGTCCGGCCGAGCACGAGGATGCCCTCGGCGACCAGGAGCGCAGCGGCGGGCGCGGCGAAGGTCGAGTACCGTCCCGTGTACATCGGGTAGACGAGGTTCACCAGGAGCAGCAGGCCGGTCGGGAGGAACAGCCAGGCGGCCGCCACGAGCCGCGTCGACGGGGCGCGCGGGCCGGGCATCGACGGAACGGTCCGGCGGCGGCGCCACGCGGTCCAGGCAGGCCACAGCCCGAGGGCCACCAACCCCCAGGCGGCGACGGCGACCCACGGCATCCCGAACCAGAGGAAGTAGTACCAGATGGCGGGATCGTCCGGCGACGAGCCGAGGTAGGCGATCTGACTGCGCTCCAGGTAGGCGAGGACCGCCAGCGGGATGAGCGAGACGACGACCGCGCCGGCGGAGACCGCCCAGGCGCGCAGGGTGCGGCGGGATGCCCTGCTCGCCAGCAGGATCACGCCGTGCGCGACCAGCAGGGTCACCGTGTAGAGGAAGAGGTACGAGGTCACCGCCATCCCCGCGGCGTACAGCAGCCAGGCGATCCGCCGGGGCCCCGGTGCGAGCGAACGGCCGCGGCCGTCGATCAGCCAGAGGAGCAGGAGGGTGAGCCAGGCAGCGGCCGCGGCGCTGAAGGCGTACGACCGCGCCTCCTCGCCGGCGTAGGTCAGCCGGGGGAGCACGCACGCGACGACCCCGGCGACGATGGCGGCGCGGGCACCGCCGCGCCGGCCGGCGATGAGGGTGACCGCCGCGACGGCGGCCCCCACTGCGACGGCACTCGGCAGCCGCAGGGCGAAGGGACTTTCGCCGGCGAGGCGGATCCAGCCGTGCATCAGGAGGTAGTAGACGCCGTGGACGGCGTCTACGTGCATCAGCATCCCGAACAGGCTGCCGACCGACCGCTTGGCCGACAGCAGGGTCGCGGCCTCGTCGCCCCACAGGGACGGAACCCAGCTGAACGCGGCGCACAGGATGGTGGCCGCGAGGCCCGCGATGAGCGCGATCGTCCAGGGCCGCACCGCACGTAGCGGACGGCCCGCCCGGATGTCCGGTTCGACGAGGACGGTCATAACACTCAACTTCTACGCGTCGGGCGCGAACACCGACGAGCTAAGCAGAGAACCCTGGGCGACCCGTGGGTGAGCACTGCTGGAACTCACACCTATTGCGACTCATCCGCTTCCCCCTTTCACCGGACCCCGGGTCACCCGGCATGCCGCCGAGGACCCGGGATCCGCCCCACACACGCCAGGAACACGGCCCCGAGGGACCGTCACATCCAGCGTGCTTGGTTCAACGGTAGCGACGCGGAGCCGCGCGCGGCAGAGGCTGACGCTTGCGGCGCCCGGTGGTATGAGCCGGCCTCACACCTCGCCGCGCCGTGCGCCCGCCCAGAGGTCGACGCCGGCGTCCACGGCGTGCTCGTCGATGGCTGCCAGCTCCTCCGCCGAGAACTCGCGGTTGCCCAGCGCGGCGACGTTCTGCTCCAGCTGCTCGACGCTGCTCGCCCCGATCACGAGCGAGGTCACGCGCTCGTCGCGCAGCGCCCAGGCGAGGGCGAGCTGCGCGAGGGTCTGGCCGCGCTTCTCGGCGATGCCGTTCAGGGCCCGCAGCCGGCCGATCGCCTCGTCGGTGAGCCACTCGGCGTCGAACGACGTTCCCGCGCTCGCGCGCGAGCCCTCCGGGATGCCGTTCAGGTACTTGCCGGTGAGCATGCCCTGGGCGAGGGCGGTGAAGCCGATCACGCCGACGCCGAGCTCGCCGACGGTGTCGAGCAGGCCCTCGGTCTCGATCCAGCGGTTGAGCATCGAGTAGGACGGCTGGTGGATGAGCAGCGGCGTGCCGAGGTCGCGCAGGATCTCGGCCGCCCGCCGGGTCTCCTCCGCCCCGTACGAGGAGATGCCGACGTAGAGCGCCTTGCCCGAGCGCACCGCGGTGTCGAGCGCCTGCATCGTCTCCTCCAGCGGAGTCGAGGGATCGGGCCGGTGCGAGTAGAAGATGTCGACGTAGTCGAGCCCGAGACGCGTCAGCGACTGGTCGAGGCTCGCCAGCATGTACTTGCGGCCGCCGCCGCCCTGGCCGTAGGGGCCGGGCCACATGTCCCACCCGGCCTTGCTGGACACCACGATCTCGTCGCGATAGGGCCGCAGGTCTTCGGACAGGATGCGGCCGAAGTTGGTCTCGGCCGAGCCGTACGGCGGGCCGTAGTTGTTGGCCAGGTCGAAGTGCGTGATACCGAGGTCGAACGCCCGCCGCACGATCGCGCGCTGCGTCTCGAAGGGGCGGTCGTCGCCGAAGTTGTGCCACAGCCCGAGCGACAGAGCGGGCAGGTCGAGACCGCTGCGGCCGGTACGGCGATAGGTCATGTCGTCATAGCGCGAGGGATCGGCGGTGTATGGCATGTCTCCACCCTCCCCGGTCCTCCGCTCGAAGTCCAACAACCCGCGCCGATCTGTGCAATCGCTCCCGCTGCTCGATCCCCCTCGTGCTCGAGTCGTGAGCAATCGCGGGAATCCCGCCCGAGTCGTGACGTGATCTCACCACTGGAGCGGCGCTCGGCCTCCGGACGCGGCGACGGCGGCCGCGCCGAGAGCGCGACCGCCGTCCGGTCCGGGTGAGGGCGGCGTCAGGTGCGGCTCGCCCCGCGGCGGAGCCAGCCGACGATGGCGGTGATGACGAAGAAGACCAGGCCGAGGATGGCCAGCCAGAGCAGGCCCTTGATGGCGAAGCCCAGGATCGCGAGCACCGCCCAGATGATGAGCAGGACAATGATGAGAGCTAACATGCGTCCATCAGACCCCCGTTCGCCGCGGTGGTCAACGGTCGGGTGCCGTCGTGCGGTCAGCAGCCGACGTGACCGCGCACCGATAGTCCGTCGCCGAGCAGGCCCGCGTCCGTCAGCGCCTTCGAGATGTGGTCCATCAGGATGCCGGCGAGCATCACCTGCTCGCTCTCGCCCCGATCCCTCTCGATCTTCTGCTCGTCGGCGCTCAGTTCATCGAGCGAGACGGGCTCCGACTGCCAGTCGTGGCGGGTGAGCAAGGCCCTCGCCCGGACGACCCGCGGGTCCGCTGTGCCGTCGGTCGTGGCGGCCACGTCGACGGCGACCTGGACGCATCCGGTCGCACTGCTGCCGTCGCTGAGCGTGAAGGGACGCTCGACCGTCAGGTCGTACCGTTCCCCGCTCGGCGTGGCCTTCGGCGTCCCCGCCGCGACCACCGAGCTCGGCGGAGGCGCCTGCGTCGCCTGTCCCGCGCACCCGCTCAGCAGCGCCACCGCTGCCGCGACGCCCAGCACCGCCGTCGTCCCCCGGATCCGTCCACGCATCCTCGTTCCCCCGTCATCCGGGTTCAGCATAGCCACGGCCGGCCCGCGCAGCGGCGGTGCCCCGCTCCGGGGGCACTCGAATTGGGGCGCGCAGTCCCGGCTCCGCCGGTCCTACCGTTGGCGCATGTTCCGGTCCCCCCGAGAGCCGCGGCCCGTCCGTGGCGCAGGGGGCCGGCGGCGGCCCGACCCCGCCGTCGGCCCCCTGCTCGCGGGCGCCATGGCGGGCGGCATCCGCGACATCTACGGGCACACCGTGACCTTCGTGCCGGAGGATCTGGAGTACGTGGAGCGGCTCTTCACCGACCTGGATGCCGGCGACGGCTTCGTGGGCGACGAGTTCACGCTGCAGAGCATCGGCTGCCTCATCGGCGAGATCCTCGTGCGCACCGACGGGGGAGTGTGGAGCCCCGCCTCCCGCCGCAGCGCGGCCCGTGACCACGCGGTGCTGGAGGTGGTCCTCCCGAACGGACGGGCGGTGAACCCGATCCGCGCCGCCTACGACCGCGCCGGCCGGCCGACCGAGTCGGTCATCCGCTTCCGGGAGCTCGCCCTGGCGTCGTGAGCGCCGTCATCCCTGCGCCTCGCCTTCGCCCTCGACATGGGCGCGCAAGCGTCGCAGCGCCTCGTCCCAGCGCTCCGACGCCTGCCGCAGCAGCGCTCCCGTCGCCGCCAGCGTGACGGGTTCTATCCGCCACAGCCGCTCCCGGCCGTGCCGCTCGCTGCGCACCAGCCCGGCGGCGTCCAGGACGGCGAGGTGCTTCTCCACCGCCTGCCGGGTGACCGGCCGTTCCGCGGCGAGACGGCTCGCGGTCGACGGCCCCCGCTCGCCGAGGGCGAGTACGAGGTCCAGGCGCGTGCGGTCGCCGAGCGCTGCGAACACCGGCGCCGCGTCGGAGAGGGCGGTCGTCATGCGCGTGTCAGGTACGCGGCGAGCAGTCGCGTCTGCGCGTCCCAGCCGCCGTCGTTGCCGTCGCGCGCCTGCCGGCGGACGTCGTCCGGGAGTGCGCCGAAACCGTCTTCGCTGATCGTGACCCGCACGCCGTCGCCCTCCGCCTTCAACGTGAACTCGACCGTGGTGCGCACGTCCGACCCGGCGACCGGCCGCCACCGGAAGGCGAAGCGGGCGGTCGGCTCCATGGCGACCACCTCGGCCTCGATCGGCGCTCCGCGGTGCGGTTCCTGCGCCGCCGCGACCTCGGAGTCGACGCCGGTGGGGACGATGCGGCCGGTCGTCGTGCGGCCGGGCTCGAACGGGCCGTCGAACTCCGCGCCGAACCAGGCGCCGAAGGCGGTCGAGTCGGCGATGGCCTGCCAGACCTGTTCGATCGGGGCGTGGATGACGATGCTGCGCTGGATGTCGGGCATGATGAGCAACCTCCTGGTTGCCTTTTCTATCACACGACGGTTGCCGCCGCACCCCTCGCGCCGACGCGGCGTCAGCTGCGCTGGGGAATGCCCGGCGGCAGGGGCGGCACGAGCCTCCGAGCCACGATCGCCTCGGCCACCGCCGTGAGGCCCTCCTGGCTACGGCGGGCGTGGTCGCGCATGACGGTGAACGCGTCGTCGATGGTGATGCGATGCAGCTGGGCGACGACGCCCTTCGCCTGCTCGATCACGATCCGGCTGTTCAGCGCGGTCTGCAGCTGCGCGCGGATCGTCTCGCTCTCGTGCAGCGTGCGATGGTGCAGGATGCCGATGGTGGCGACGTCGGCGAACGCCTGCGCGGCGACCAGATCGCTCTCCGGGAGCTCGCCGGGGGTGTCGCGCAGCAGGTTGAGTGTCCCGATCGTGGTCTCCCGCAGTCGAAGCGGGATGGCGAGGATGGCGGCGAAGCCCTCCTCCATCGCCTTGTCGCGGAACATGCTCCAGCGCTCCGGGGTCCGGGCGAGGTCAGGCAGGGAGACCACCCTGCCTGTGGCGAAACTCTCGATGCACGGGCCGGAGTACGCGCTGATCTGGAAGATCTCGACGAGGCGGCTCGCCTCGCTCGTCGAGGCGAGGAGGTCGAGCTCGCCCGCTTCGTCCGCGAGGAGCACGCCCGAGGCCGTCACGGGCAGCAGATCGCGGCACGTGTCCACGAGCCGCTGCATCAGATCGACCACGTCGTACCCCGCCACGAGCGTGTCGGCGAGCCCGGCGAACGCGCGGAGCAGTTCGACCTCGCGGGTGGTGTCCGTCATCGGGCCGGCCCTCCTCCCGCTTCCTCCGCGGAGAGGTCGAGCACCCCGTCGACGATGTCCCGCGAGACCTCCATCATCGACCGGCCGGTGGCGAACGCGTGCCCCTGGATCACCAGCCGGGCATCCTCGGCGCTGATGTCGAGCTGGGCCAGCACCATCCCGCTGGCCTGGTGCACGAGCCTCCGCGAGAACGGGCTCTCGGGTTCCTCGGGGTCGGCGGAGGCGGCGCGGACCAGGGCGCGCCGAAGCACGAGCCGGCCGACGTGGTCGGCGAGAGACGCGGCCTGCCGCGTCTGGGCGGGGTCGAGCGTCACGGGTCGGCGGGAGTACATGTCGACCGCCCCGACGCGGAGCGAGCCGACGAGCATGGGGAAGGCGAACAGCGAGCCGACGCCGTCCGCGGCGATGGTCTCGCTGAACACCGGCCAGATGGAGCGCGGATGTGCGGCGAGGTCGGGCTCGATGACCGGACGGGCTGTCCTCAGGGCGTCCCAGCACGGGCCGATGCCGAGGTCGAACTGCAGCTCGTCGAGCCGAGCGGCCAGCGGGTCGCTGGCGTAGAGGGTCTCCGACCCGAGCAGGTCGCCCAGAGTGGAGATCGCCGTGCCGCTCACGGGGAACAGGTCGACGAACGGCCGGCCAAGGTCGCGGTCGGACGGCGCGTCGCCGTGGAGCTCGCGGACCGCGTCCGGGTATCGCTCGTCGTCATCGTGGGACATCACCTCAAGTATGGCCGCCCTGCCTTGTCGATCGGCACCCACTGTGACCCCGCCCCGACCTTTTTTCAACCCGGGTCGCCGGCGTCAGCGCTGCAGCGTCTCCCGCGGGTTCTCGCCGTAGCGCTCGCGGTAGGCCGCCGAGAAGCGCGCGACATGCAGGAAGCCCCACCGCTGGGCGATCCCGCCGACCGTGTCCCCGTCCGACGGATCCGCGGCGACCAGGTCCGCGCGCGCCGCCTCCAGGCGCAGCATCCGCAGCTCCTGAGTGGGCGTGCGACCGAGCACCCGGTGGAAGGCGTCCTGCAGCCCGCGGGGCGAGAGCCGGGCCGCATTCGCGACGTCCGCCAGGGAGAACGGCTCGGTCAGGTGCTCCTCCATGTACGCGATCGCGCGGCGGATCGTCGCCGGGAGCGCACGGGCGCCATCGGTCGGCTGCTCGAGGCCGAGCGTCGAGTTCGGGAACGCGGTCAGGAGGGTGCCGATCAGGTGGCGTGTGGCGGCGTCCCAGACGAGGTCGTTGTGGAGCAGCGCTCCATGGGCGGCGATGTCCTCCCGCACGTGCCGTTCGACTGAGCGCCAGAGCTGCTCGTGCGCCGGACTGATCGGCCGGAGCGAGGGGAAGGAGACGGCGGCCCCGGCCGTGCCGAGGTGGTCGCGGGCGAAGGCGTCGACGGCGGCGCGCTCGATCCGCACCTCCCGGGCGCGATGCGACGTGTCCCACTGCGCCCGGATGTCGACCGGCGGGAGCAGGACGACGCCGGCGGAGTCGAGTTCCTGGCCGGCGACGGTGAGCGAGACGCGGCCCTCGTACACGTCCCCGATGGCGAAGAAGGTGTTCCCGTCGGTCCGGGCGGATGCACTCCCGGTCCAGTCGTTTCCGGCGAGCGCGACGACCTTGTCCCCGCTCTCGGCGACCGATACGCGGAACCCGGCGGGGTCCTCCGTACGGAGTTCGAGGTTCTGGTAGATGCGGCCCAGGCGCTCCTCCGCGTCCTCGGGATGGGCCGCGGCCCACGCGAGGCTGTACTGCATGTCCTTCCCCCTTGATGGCGTGCGTGTTCTGCGTCGCCGGGGTCTGGGGTGACGAGGTCGATGGTAGTCCGGCGGCGGCCCGCGTAAAGCCTCGAGGGATCCGTTGGGCGAGGCCCAGTTGTACCAGCCGTGGGCTGAGCCGACTTCTCTCGCGGGATTGGTATGTTGTCTCCTGTGAAGACCCCCACGATCACCACGCGCGTCTCGCGCGAGCTGGGCATGGCCATCAACCACGGGATCTACCAGCCGGGCACCAAGCTGCCGGGTGAGCGGTTGCTGGCCGAGAGCCTGCACGTGAGCCGCAGCACCGTGAGGATGGCGCTGGAGGACCTCGAGCGTCAGGGCCGCGTGGCCCGCTCGCCGCAGCGGGGCTGGTTCGTACCGAGCCCGACCGTGGGCGAGCCGCCGAGCACGCTCGAGAGCTTCACCGAGATGGCCCGGCACCGCGGCCACACGCCCACGGCGCAGGTGCTCGAGAAGACGGTGCGTTCCGCCACGCTCGACGAGGCCAGCCAGCTCGGGATCGCCCCGGGCGCCGAGGTGCTCGAACTGGTCCGGTTGCGCGGCATGAACGCCACGCCGATCTGCGTCGACCGCAACGTCATCCCGCTCGCCGTCGCGCAGCCGCTGGTGGAGGTGGACCTCACCGACGCCTCGCTGTACGAGAGCCTGCAGAACCACTGCGGGGTCCGCATCTTCCGCAGCGCCTACAGCGTGCAGGCCGAAGCGGCGAGCGCCGAGATCGCCGGGCTGCTGCGCATCCAGCCGGGGAGCCCGGTGCTGGTCGGGCGTGAGATCGCCTACGACCGCACCGGGTCCCCTGTGCTGCTCGGGCTGAACACCTACCGCGGGGACGCCTACCGCTTCCACGCGGACCTGTACCGCGCGGAGTAGCGTCGCCGCCGGTCAGTGCAGCGGGGGCAGGATGTCCTTCTGCAGCTCCAGCAGCTCGTCCACCATCGCGACGGCCCGGTTGTGGTTGTCGACCACCGGGTCGAGCAGGACGGCCTGCAGCAGCTTCGCCTTCGACTCCTCCGCGTACGCCTCGACGAGGAGCTTGTGGATGCTGCCCTGCAGCCGCACCATCGCGAACACGGCCTCCGGCAGCGGCTCGACGGGGACCGGCACCAGCCGGCCGTCCTCGACGGTCGCGGCGACCTCCACGACCATGTCGTCCGGCAGCCCGGGGATGGCGCCGCGGTTGGGCACGTTGACGGCGGGGAGGTCGCGCTCGACGCCGCAGGCGACCCATTCGATGATCGGGATGGCGAGCTCCTCCGAGGAGACGAGCGGCCGGTCCGCCAGCGCGTCCTGCAGCGACTTCTGCGCGTGCTTCGCGGGCTGGTACGGGCGGTCCGTGTCGGCGAAGCGGATCTCGTAGTACCACTCCGGCGTCTCCGCGCCCTCGCGCCAGGGCGAGCCGTCGGCGGGGTCGTGGAAGTACTGCAGCTGCGCAGGCACGTAGTCGTCGGCCCAGGACAGGTACTCGCCGATGTGGTTGGCGCTGGGGGACGGCCACAGCCCGAACCGGCGGAACAGGATGCGCGACAGGCCAACCTCGTGCCAGTCCGACACCCAGTTGGCGGCGTGCTCGCGCTCGCGGAGCTCCGGGTAGAGGTCCTCGCCGGTCGCCCGGTCGCGGATGCGCTGGAACCAGGTGAAGTGGTTGATGCCCGCCGCCGCGAGGTCCAGCTCGTCGAGCGGACGCTCGAGGAGTGCCGACACCTGGCGCGCGCCCTGGAAGTAGCCGTGGCAGAGGCCGACGACCTTCACGTTCGTCAGGCGGGTGATCGCTTCGCAGACCTTGTGCTCGGGGTTCGAGAAGTTGATGAAGAGGGCGTCCGGCGCGAGCCGCTCGATCGCGCGGGCGATCTCCAGCAGCGGGCCGAACTGCCGCAGCGCGTGGAACAGGCCGCCGGGGCCGCCGTTCTCGCCGTACACCTGGCGGAAGCCGTACTTCCGCGGCACCGTGAAGTCCTGCGACCAGTAGTGGTAGCGGTTCACCTCGATGGCGGTCACCACGAAGTCGGCCCCGGTCACGGCCGTGTCGAGGTCGGTGGTGGAGGAGACCGTCGCGGCGTGGCCGAGCTGCCCGATGACCGACCGCGCGTACTCCTCCATCTCGGCGAGGGGGCCGGCCGCGATGTCCATGAGCACGATGTCGAGGCCCTTCTCGGCGATCGGCCCGCTGAGGAGGAGGTCGCGGATGATGGTGCCGGCGAACTCGCGGCTTCCTGCGCCGATGAGGGTGACTTTCATGGGGTGGATGTCTCCGATCGTGATGGTGATGGTCAGTGCGCGGCGGCGGCGAGGCCGCGTGCCAGCGCGATGGCGCCGTCGACGGGCGGCCGGTCGAGGATGCTGAGGGGGAGGCCGGGCCGGACGCTGGCCAGAGCCGAGGCGAAGGCCTCCTGGAGGCGGGGCTGGCGTTCGATCACCGAGCCGCCGGCGACGACGGACTCGGCACGGATGCCGCGCCGGATCAGCCGGTCGACGAGTCGCGCCAGGTGGACGCCTGCGTCGTGGATGACGGCTGACGCGAGGGCGGAGCCGTCGTCCGCCGCGGAGAAGACCTCCGGTGCGCGACCGCCCAGCGCCTCGGCCGAGCCCGCCTCGGTGACCGCGAGGGCGAGTTCGTCGGCGTCCCCCGCTGCGAACGCCGCGAGGAGGCGCGTGCCGAGCGCATCGAGGGGCTCGCCGCGGTCGCGGCTGTCCAGCACGGCGCGGGTCGCCTCCCGCACAAGGCCCGCGGCGCTTCCCTCGTCGCCGAGCATCCACCCCCAGCCGCCCGCGGTCGCCAGCTCACCGGCGGCGTCCCGCGCGGTCGCGATGGACCCGGTGCCGACGACGACGCCGATGGCATGTGCGGCGCCCATGGCGGGCGCGATGAGCTCGGAGTCGTTGACGACGAGCACCGGGCCGTCGTGGTAGGGCCGGAGGGCCCGCTCCAGGTCGCGGCACTGCTCGGTGTTCTCGCAGCCGTGGGCGCCGATCGCGACGGCGGCTGTGCGGATCTGCGGTCCGAAGCGCTCGCCGAGCAGCCGGCTCAGTCCGCGGGCGTCGGCCTCGGGGTCGCCGAGCCCGGTGCGCCAGTCGGCGGACGGGACGACGAGCTCGGTGCGGGCGGCGGAGGCGTCGTCGGTGACCACGATGTGTGTCTTGGTCCCGCCGATGTCGATGCCTGCCGACCGCGTCATTCGCTCCGCCTCGTGTGTTCCGGCCGTCGGCTGCCCCGGCGACGCGTTCACGCTAGTCAATCGAAGCCCAGTTATGCCAGTTGTGGGGCGATTAACAACCAGATTGGGCACTGGTCCGCTTGCGGCGACGTTCCAGCGGGGCCATAGACGGCGGATTTTCGCGTACCAGTTGCCGAAATGGTTGTTATTTCGTCCTCAAGTGGACTCACTGGGCTGCTTAAGCATAGCGTTGGCCCCGCGTCGCACCGCGGCGTGAACACACGGCACGGGTTAAGGGAGACTCGAATGAAGAAGCGTCACATCGTCGGAGCGGTCGCTCTGGCGGCCGGGCTGGCTCTGGGCCTGTCGGCGTGCGCACCGGGTGGATCGACGGGATCGGGCGCATCGTCCCGGCCCGTCTCCAAAGACGTCTCCGGCAAGGACGTGACCCTCAAGATCCTCGACTTCTGGCAGAACGACGAGGGCAAGTGGATGGACTCCGTCGTCAAGGAGTTCGAGAAGAAGCACCCCAACATCACCATCAAGCGCACGACCCAGGACTGGGGTCAGGTCAACAACACGGTCGGCCTCCGCCTGGCCGACCCGAACGGGCCGGACATCGCGCTGGTCAACAACGGCTGGTCCGCCATGGGCACGCTCGCCAAGGGCGGCCGCATCCTCAACCTCGACGCCTACTCGAAGCTGTACGGCTGGGACAAGGAGGTCCCCGACACCATCGCCCGGCAGACCGAGTTCAGCCCGGACGGCAAGGAGATGGGCACCGGCTCGCTGTTCGCCACGCCGGCCGCGCGGTCGTCGCTGATCGGCCTGTATTACAACAAGACCATCCTCGACAAGCTGGGCCTGCCCGTTCCGAAGACGCTCGCCGACTTCGAGAAGGACGCGGCGGCGGTCAAGGCGGCCGGCCAGGTGCCGATCGCCTACGGCTCGCAGGACAAGGGCTCGTCCACCTCCATCCTGTTCGCGCTGCAGAACCTCTACGCCCCGGCCGACAAGATCGGCGACTTCGTCTACTCCAACGGCACTGTTCCGATCACCGACACCGGCATCGTGCAGGCCGCGACGGATGTGAAGAAGTGGGCGGACGAGGGATGGTTCACCCCCAACTACGCCGGCATCCAGTACGCCGACGCGCAGAACGAGTTCCTCTCCGGCAAGGCCGCCTTCCGCTTCGAGTACACCGGGTCGCTGGCGTTCTCGGAGGCGCAGAACCAGGAGTTCGGTTACGTGCAGCTGCCGCAGGTCGACGGCGGGAAGGTCGTCGGCACCGGCGCCTCCGCCGCCAACCTGGCCATCTCGTCCAAGTCGAAGAACCCGGACGCCGCCGCCGCCTTCCTCGACTTCATGGCGGGCAAGGCGTCCGCGCAGTCGGCGGTCGACCACGGCTTCCTCCCGCTGCTGCACTCCGACCTGACCATCCCGTCGGGCAACGCGGAGCTCGCGACCGAGATCGCGGCGCAGCAGTCGCTCGACAAGAGCAACGGCTACACGCCCTACTTCGACTGGTCGACGCCGACGATGCTCGACACCATCGGCGGTCAGCTGCAGCAGCTGTACGCCGGTCAGGTGACGCCGAAGCAGCTCGCCGACGCCGGCCAGCAGGACTACGACGCCTTCCAGGCGAAGCGGACGAAGGGCTGAGGCCGATGTCCTCCTCCTCGCAACTGGTGCAGCGGCCGGACGCCCCGGCCGCTGCACCGGCGGCGCGGGGCCGGTCGGCCCGGTCCCGCGCGCGGGCGCTGTCGCCGCGGGCGCGCCGGCGCCGCTGGCTCGGCCTCGCCTTCGCCGCCCCCGCCCTGCTGTTCTACGGGTTCGTGGTGCTGGTGCCGATCCTGCAGAGCCTCAACTACTCCTTCTACAGCTGGGACGGCGTGAGCGCCGCCCAGTGGGTCGGCCTCAGCAACTACGTGTCGTTCTTCACCGATCCCGCTCTGCTCGAGTCGCTCGGTCACGTGCTGGTGCTCGTCGTCTTCTTCGCCCTCATCCCGATCGCGCTGGGCCTCCTGTCGGCTGCGCTGCTCGGCCGCGGGAAGATGACCGGGAGCGGCGTCTACCGCTGGCTGCTGTTCCTGCCGCAGGTGCTGACGAGCGTCGTCGTCGCCGTGATCTGGAAGCGCATCTACGGACCGGACGGCCCGCTCAACTCGGCCCTGCGAGCGGTCGGCCTCGGCGACCTGGCCAAGAACTGGCTCGGCGACTTCACCTGGGCCCTCCCCGCGCTCGGCGTCATCGGCACCTGGACCGCGATGGGCCTGTGCATGGTCCTGTTCGTCGCCGGGGTCGCCGCCGTGCCGAACGAGCTGTTCGAGCAGGCCCGCATCGACGGGGCCGGACCGATCCGCGAGTTCTTCTCCATCACCCTGCCGAGCCTCAAGGGCCAGGTGGCCGTCGCGCTCACGCTGACCGTGACCGGGGCGCTGCGGGCGTTCGACCTGGTCTGGGTGACCACGCAGGGCGGCCCGGGCAGCTCCACCACGACCCCGGCGCTGCTGCTCTACCGCAAGGCGTTCCTGAACCCGGACGTCGGGATGGCCGCGGCGATCGGCATCATCCTGGCGGTCGTCTGCCTGGTGGTCGCCGTCGTCATCACCCGACTCTCCGAGGAGAAGAACGCATGATCTCCCGCGCCGAGCGCGTGCTGAACCACTCCGTGCTGATCCTGGTCTCGATCTTCGTCCTCTTCCCCGTGGTGTGGTTCCTCTTCACCGCGCTGAGCCCCGCCCGCAGCGGTCAGCTCGACCTGCTGCACCCGCAGTGGAGCAACTTCGCCACGGCCTGGAACGCCGGTGCCTTCGGGCCGGCGATGCTCGCGTCCGCGGTCATCACCGTCGGCGCGGTCGCCGGCCAGGTCGTGCTCGCCGTGCTCTCCGGCTACGCCTTCGGGGTGCTCGGGGTCGCCGGCCAGCGCGTGCTCTTCCCGCTCATCCTGTTCGGCCTGATGATCTCGGCCGAGGTGTTCATCATCCCGCTGTACTACACGTTCCAGGCGATGGGCCTGACGAACTCGTGGCTGGGCCTGATCATCATCCAGATCGGGATGGGCGTGCCCTTCGGGGCGTTCTGGATGCGGGCCACCTTCCGCGCGGTGCCGCCGTCCCTGATCGAGGCGGCCGAGATGGACGGCGCCCGGTCGTGGCGCATCCTCTGGCAGGTGCTGCTGCCGATCTCCCGCCCGGCTGTGCTGACGCTTGCGCTGCTGTCGTTCATGTGGACGTGGAACGACTTCTTCCTCTCGCTGGTCTTCATCGCCGACCCGGCGATCCAGCCCGCGACGCTCGCGCTCGGCGTCTTCCAGGGCAAGAACACGCTCGACGTGAACCTGCTCGCGGCCGGTTCGCTCATCGTCGCCGTGCCGGTGCTCGTCCTGTACGCGTTCTTCCAGCGCCACTTCATCAGCGGCGTGCTCAACGGCGCGATCAAGGAGTGAACGGGCGCGACCCGTTTCCTCCTGCCGGCCCCTCATCCCAGACAAGGAGTCCCGATGCGCATCGCGCCTGAAATCCTCGACACCCCGGACGACGTCGGCCGGGCGGCCGCCACGCAGATCGCCGACGCGATCCAGGCGGCGTCCGCTGCGGGCCGGACGTTCGTGCTCGGCTGCCCAAGCGGCCGCAGCCCGCAGACGACGTACGAGCAGCTCGCCGCGATCGTGGCGGAGCGCGGGCTCGACCTCAGCCGGGTGATCGTGGCGCTGATGGACGAGTACGTGGAGCGGACGGCCGATGGCTTCCGTCCGGTCGACCCGGCGCTTCCGCACAGCTGCGTCGGCTTCGGGCGGCGCGACATCCTGGACCGGCTGAACGCCGTGGCTCGGCCCGGTCACCGCATCCCGCAGGAGAACCTGTGGGCGCCGGACCCGCGTGCGGCCGACGGCGACTACGACCGTTCGCTCGAGGAGGCCGGAGGGATCGACCTGTTCCTGCTCGCCTCCGGCGCCTCCGACGGCCATGTCGCGCTGAACCCGGTCGGCGCCGCGGCCGACACGGTGACGCGCGTCGTTGCGCTGGGCGACGACACGCGGCGGGACAACCTCGGCACCTTCCCGACCCTGCGCAGCCTCGACGAGGCGCCGCGCTACGGCGTGACGGTCGGCATCCGCACCATCCGTGAGCTCTCCCGCGCGGTCATCATGGTCGTCACCGGAGAGCACAAGCAGTCGACCGTCCGCCGGCTGGCGGCCGCCGAGGCGTACGAGCCGGACTGGCCCGCGACCATCTTCACGCAGTGCGCGTCGCCCCGCTTCCTGGTGGACCGCTCCGCCGCCGGCCTGCTGCAGACCGCGCTGTGAGCGAGCAGCCGGCCGTCCGGCCGTTCGACGTCGAAGAGACCCTCGCCGCGCTCACGCTGGAGGAGAAGGCGTCGCTGCTCTCGGGCGTCGACGACTGGTTCACCCAGACGATCGACCGGCCTGGGCTTCCCGCGCCCGTCCCCGCGATCGAGGTGGGCGACGGTCCGCACGGCCTCCGCAAGGAGACCGGGGTGGACATGGTCTGGGTGCCCGCCACCGGATTCCCGACGGCCTCCGCGATGGGCGCCTCCTGGGACCGGGACCTGATGCGCCGGGTCGGCGCGGCCATCGGCGAGGAGGCCCGCGCCGAGGGCGTGCAGGTCGTGCTCGGGCCCGGCGTCAACATGAAGCGCTCGCCGCTGTGCGGGCGCAACTTCGAGTACTTCTCCGAGGACCCGCTGCACTCGGGCGAGCTCGGCGCCGCGTACGTGCAGGGCGTCCAGTCGACCGGCGTCGGCACCTCGCTCAAGCACTTCGCCGCGAACAACCAGGAGATCGAACGGACGCGGATCTCGGTCGTCGCGGACGAGCGCACCCTGCGCGAAACCTACCTCCCCGCGTTCGAGCGCGTGGTCGCCAAGGCCGATCCGTGGACGGTCATGTGCTCCTACAACCGGCTTCTCGGGGTCCACGCGTCTCAGAACCGCTGGCTGCTCACCGAGGTGCTGCGGGAGGACTGGGGCTTCCGCGGCGCGGTGGTCTCCGACTGGAACGCCGTGCACGACCGGGTGGCGGCGCTCCGTGCCGGCCTCGACCTGGAGATGCCCGGCGAGGAGGGCCGAACGGACGCGGAGGTCGTCGCCGCCGTGCGCGCCGGGCTGCTCGACGAGTCGGTCGTCGACGACGCGGCCCGCCGGGTACTGGCCCTGGTCGCCCGCGCCCACCCGGGCCCCGATCTGGTCGACGGACCCGTGATGGCGCTCGGCCACCGCGCGGGCGACCGGCTGACCGCCGAGCAGCTGCGCCTGCTCCGCGCCGACGAGCACCACACGCTCGCGCGCGAGGCTGCCGCGGCCTGCATCACGCTGCTGCGAAACGAGCCGGTGGCAGGGCGAGGTGCGCCGGCCCTGCCCCTCGCCGAGACGGACGGCGGCGCGATCGCCGTGATCGGCGCGTTCGCCGAGCACGCCCGCATCCAGGGCGGCGGCTCCTCCGGCGTGGACCCGACGCGGGTCGACGTGCCGCTCGAGGCCCTCCGCCGCATCGCCGGCGAACGCATCGCGTACGCGCCCGGCTACGTCTACGCCACGCGGAACGCCTATCAGGACGACAACCTCGCCATCCTCGCCGCGCACGGGATCGCGCACGACGAGACCCGGCCGAACGTCGCCCGCCGCTCCGCCACCCTGGCGAAGGAGCTGCAGCTCGCCGAGGCGGTGCAGCGCGCCGGCCGCGGCCCGCTCTCTCCCGCCGCCGAGCGGCTGATCGACGAGGCCGCCGAGGTCGCGGCGAAAGCGGAGACCATCGTCGTCTTCGCCGGCCTCCCCCTCTCGTACGAGCAGGAGGCGAACGACCGCGACTCCCTCGACCTCCCCGCCGATCAGGTCGCGCTGCTCTCGCGGCTCGCCGACGTGCGGGATCGCACCGGCGCCTCCCTCGTCGTGGTGCTCTCGAACGGCTCCCCGGTCGCGATGGACCCGTGGCACGACCGCGTTGACGCGATCGTGGAGGCGTGGCTCGGTGGCCAGGGCACCGGACACGCCGTCGCCGACGTGCTGTTCGGCCGCACGAACCCGTCGGGCCGGACGGCGGAGACCTTCCCGCTCGCCGTCGAGGACACCCCGGGGTTCCCGAACTGGATCGGCGAGCGCGGAACCGTGCTCTACGGCGAGGGCGTCTTCATCGGCTATCGCTGGTACGACGCGCTGCGGCGCGGTGTCCGTTACCCGTTCGGCCACGGCCTCTCGTACACCTCCTTCTCCTACGAGGATCTGGCGGTGGACGTGGTGGATGAGGCCGCCGGCACGGTCACGGTCGCCGCCACCGTGCGCAACGACGGCGACCGCGCCGGCGCCGAGGTCGTGCAGCTGTACGTCGGCGACCCGGAGGCGGAGGTCCACCGTCCCGTCCGCGAGCTGCGCGGCTTCGAGAAGGTGCGCCTTGCGCCGGGCGAGGCGGTGCGCGTCTCCTTCACGCTGGAAAGCCGCGACTTCGCCTACTGGGACGCGGATGCGCTGCGGCCCGACGGGCGCACGGGGCTGTGGCGGCGGGAGGGCGGCGAGTTCCGGATCGAGGTCGGGGCGTCGTCGCGCGACCTGCGTCTGTCGGCCTCCGTCGACCTGCCCGACGACCCGGCGATCCCGCCTCTGATTCCGGATGCGGAGCTGATCGACATCGCGGCCTCCCGTTTCGTCCAGGGCCACGCCGGCTGAGCCTCCCGATCCGCGGGTCTTAAGCCCTTCCCGGGTGCTCGCCGCCTGCCGCATCCTGGAGTCGCAGCGAGACGCTGGTCCGTCTCGGCCCGGGGGGGTGGACGGACCGGTGGTCGCCGGCGCGACCTGGACCCGCGGTCGAAGCGGGGTGGACGATCGCGCTCGAGGGCGACCGGCTCGTGCCGCAACAGGGGGCTGATGCGGCACGAGCCATCCGCCGCTACCGCGCGAGCGGGTCGTCGCCCGGCGCGGGCGCGACCGGCGCGGTCGGCGCGGCGGGAGTCACCGGTGCAACCGGCTCTGCCGCCACCGGCTCCGGCGCGGGCGGCAGGCTCCACGGCCGCAGCCGCCGCAGGTGCAGGAGCTCGGCGCCCAGCCCGAAGAACACCATGGCCAGCCAGACCAGGATGTTCAGCCACGGCACCTGCAGCGCCGCGATCAGGATGACGCCGCCGAGGAACGACGTGAGCACGGGATGCGGCCGCCCACGGAGCACCAGCCGGCCCAGGTAGTAGGAGCTCACGAGGAACGTGGCGAGCGTCAGCACGATCCAGATCAGCAGCCCGGCCAGCGCGAGCGGCGCACCGATGATCGTCACCAGCAGGAAGAGCAGTGCGAACGGCACCACGATGGAGGCGACGAAGCCGACCAGCAGCGCCCGCCAGGGCGACGGGATGAGCTCGTCCGTCACGCGGTGCAGCCAGCGCGGCACGAGCAGGCCCGCGGCGACCGTGACGATGCTCAGGGCGATGAGCGCGTACAGCAGCCCGAGCGCCCAGCCGAGCACCACCGCCCACGGCGAGATCTCCACCCGCTGCGCCGGTTGCGGTTCGACGTGCTCCACCGTGCCCGACACGGCGCCGTCGGCGATGCGCGCGGTGTTGCTGCTGGAGTAGGTGACGTCCCCGCCGACCGTTCCGTCGATGCGGAGGTCGCCGACGCTCAGCAGGAGGTCCCGGCCGACATCCCCGGAGATCCGCGCCGTGGCCACGGTCGCCACGATGTCGTTGCCCACCTGGGCGTCGCGGGCGACCACGAGGTCCGCCCCGAAGACGGTGGCACTGCGGGTCACCTCGCCGTTGATGGTCACGGTCTGGGCGGCGAGCCGGAGGTTGCCGTCCACCCGGCCGGTGATCGTGATCGTCTGCGCGGCCGCGATCACGTCGCCCGTGACGTCGCCGCTGATGGTGACGCTCTGCGCGGCGGCGTAGACGTCGCCGTCGACGGTGTCGGAGACGTCGACGGAGGTCCCGCTGTAGAGGTGCGGACCGGGGCCGTCGTTCACGGCCAGCCGGGCCGTGGCGGCGGTGGCGCCGCCGATGCCGACGGCGACGGCGCCCGCCAGGGCGGTCAGCGCGACCAGACGGATGACACGTGCTCGAACGCTCATTTCATTCCTCGACCTTCGGTTGGGAGGCGGTGGGTTCGGTTCGTGCCGAGTGAACCCGCCGGGCCACTGCCGCGGGGAGGGCAGAAAGTCCCTCGGGATGCGGGTGCCGACTCACAGCTCCAGTTCGCGCGTCTCGCCGGTGTGGAGCAGCACCGGCTGCCCCTCGACGACGATCCGGACCGGGTCGGCGAAGCCGGGCGCCGAGGCGATCCGCAGCAGGTCCTGGGTGATGGTCACCCCCAGCCGATGGTCGCGGTAGACGACGGTGAACGCGAGGGAGTCGAGTTCCGCGGGCAGGAGCGGATGGAACCAGAGCATGTCCGCCCGCGCCTCGAGACCCGCGTAGCACCGGGTCAGCAGGTCGACGGAACCGGCCATCGCCGCCAGGTGGATGCCGTGCTTCGTCGTCCCGCCCTGGATGTCGGAGAGATCGCTCTGCAGCGTCCGCTCCAGGAACTCCCACGACCGGCTGCGGTCGCGCCGGGCCTCCAGCCATGAATGCACCACGTTCGAGAGCGTCGACCCGTACGTCGACGTGCGCGAGTACCGTTCGACCGTGCGCACGATCGCGTCGGCGTCGAGCGGGTACCCCAGGTGTTTCAGCAGCTCGCGGAGCTCCTCCGCCGAGAACAGGTACAGCAGCATCAGCGAGTCCGGCTGCTTGGAGACCTGGTACCGGTCGGTGCTGTCGCCCTCCGCATTCAGGATCAGGTCGAGGCGCTGGATGCTCGGGTACCGGCGGCGGTAGGCATCCAGATCGAGGGGCGCCAGGCGGTCGTAGCCGGCGAACTGGGACAGCGTGCCGTCGGCGTTGAACACGATCCTGAGCCGCTTGGCGATGTGCGACCAGCGCTCGACCTCCCCGGACGAGAACGAGAGCGACGCGTATGCGGACGCGTCCGGGCGCACGGACAGGATGCGCGCCGTGTCCACCGCCCGCAGCAGCACCCACGCCGTCATCACGTTCGTGTACACATTGTCGGTCAGGCCTGCGCCCGGCTGCTCCGGCGGTCCGTCGTGGAACTCGTCGGGTCCCATGACCCCGGCGATCGAGTAGCGCCCGGAGGCCTCGTCCCACTCGGCGAGGGAGGCGAAGTAGCGGGCGATGTCGACGATGAGCTCCGCCCCCTCCTCCGCGAGGTAGTCGGCGTCGCCGGTCAGCTGGTAGTACTGCCACACGCTGTAGGCGATGCCGAGGCCGACGTGCCGCTGCAGGTGCGAGTGGTCGGGCATCCAGGATCCGGTGAGCGGGTTCAGGAGCCGGTCGGGCGTGACGTCCTCCCCGGTCGTCGCGCTCTGCCAGGGGAAGCAGGCGCCGGCATGCCCCGCCTCGGCCGCCGCGACACGAGCGGCGGGGAGCCTGCGCGTCCGGTAGCCGAGCAGCGCGCGAGTGAGCGCGGGGCGGCGGAGCGTGAGCACGGGGTAGACGAAGAGCTCGTCCCAGAAGACGTGGCCGCCGTAGCCCTCCGCATTGAGGCCGCGCGCGGGGACGCCTGCGTCGAGGTCGGAGTCGACGCCGGCGAGCGTCTGCAGCAGGTGGAAGGTGTTCAGGTGCAGGGCGAGATCGATCTCGCCCTGCGGGCGGATCTCACAGGCGAAATCGGTCCAGAGCCGCTCCCATGCCTCGGCATGGTCGTCGAGCAGCCGCGCGAACCGCGGTGCCCGCGCGAGCGTCCCTTGGGCGGCCTCCGCGGCCGAGCGGATGGCGCGGTCGCGCGATGTGCTCACCGACACGACCTTCTCGACGGTTACGCTCCGGCCGTCCCCGAGGTCGACGGCGAACTCGTGGAAGAGGGTCGGACCGTCCTGGACGATGTGCGGCGGTTCCGTGACCGGGTCGCCGTCTCGGAACACCTGCGTCCGCACGGCCAGGCCGATGTGCACTCCGGAGCCGGGGGTCTCCACGGTGCAGAGGAGGGTGTCGGGCGAGACCTCCGACAGCCGGCGCGCCGCGGTGCGGGTGGGCGAGGCGTCGATTCCGGACCGCACGGTGAGTCGGCCGCTCCAGCCGCGTGCCGTGACGGTGGCCTCCATGGCGGCGAGCCGGGGCACCGCCTGCGAGACGATGCGGCGGAACCGGATGGCGGTCTCGCGGCCGCGCTCGTCGCGCACGACGACCGTGCGGCGGAGCACCCCCTGGCGGAGGTCGAGGTCCTGCCGGAAGGCGACCAGGTCGGCGTCGTCGATGCGGAACCAGTCCGCGTCGTCGATGCGGATGAGGAGCGGCAGCCAGTTCGGCGCGTCGACCAGCCGGTCGTCGGCGTCCGGAGTGTCCCCCGAGGTGTCGTACACCCCGGCGAGGGAGACGGCGGGATGGTGGACGCCGCCCGCCGTGGCCTCCTCGGCCGCGCCGCGGACGGCCTGGTAGCCGCTCGACAGCGTGCACAGGCTCTCCCTCGTGCCCTCTGCGGCAGGGTCGTAGCCGGCGAACTCCAGCACCCAGCTGTCCGGTGGCCCGGTGCGGACGATGCGGGCCGACGCCGTCGCCCCGAGCGTGCCGAGGTCGGGGACGGTCGTGTCCGCCCCGGCCCGGCGGAGGGCGGCCGCGCGGCGCGGCGTCGGTGCGATGCCGACGACGAGACCGAACCCGCCGGCGCGGGCGGCGCAGGCACCGGCCTCCGAGTCCTCCACGAGCAGGGCGTCACCCGCCCGCACGCCGAGCCGCCGGCAGGCCTCGAGGAACAGTGCCGGGTCGGGCTTGGACGCCAGCCTCAGCTCGCGGGCGACCTCGCCGTCGACCACCGCGTCGAGGAACGGCCGGAACGGCGTCCGGTCGAGGATCGCCTGGGCGTTGCGGCTCGCCGTCGCCACCGCGATCCGGATCCCGGCCGCCCGGAGCGCCGTGAGGAAGGGCACGGCCCCCGGGACCAGCGGGATGCTGTCGGATCCGCTCAGCAGATCCTGGAACAGCCGCTGCTTCCTCTCGGCCAGCCGGACCACGAGTGCTGCCGGAGCGCGCTCGCCGTCGATCCCGCGGGAGGCGAGGAAGGTCCGGATGCCGTCCTCCCGGCCCCGCCCGTCCACCCAGCGCTCGTAGTCGGCCGGCGCGAACGGTGCGGCGTCCGGCGCGAGCCGGGGCAGCTCCTCCTGGAAGAGCGCGGTCCATGCGCGCGCGTGCAGGTCGCGGGTGAGCGTGAGCACCCCGTCCAGGTCGAGCACGGCGGCGGCCACCGGCAGGTCGAGGAGGACGTCCATCGCCGCGCGCTCCTCCGCCGTCCCGACGTCAGTGGCCGTGGGCGCCCGATGCCGCGGTGGTGTCCCCGCGGTGCTCGATGTGCGCATCGGGCCCGGGGAAGACGAGCGTTGTCCGCTCGTCGTCCTCCCACCGCACCTGGTACGGGGGAGCGCCGCCCTCGCCGTGCACCTCCTGGATCAGCCCGACCCGCGCCGGACCTTCGAGGTGGTTGGAGGCGATGATCAAGAAGTCTCCGACGTGCGCCTGCATGCTGCACCGCCCTTCGCTGTGCGTCCCGTCGCCACGGGTGCAGGGGAAGCGTAGGCGCGCGGGGTCGGTGGGCGGCGGGGCCAAAGTCCCGTCGATCCAGGCGCCGCGACCGACGCGGCCTCACTCGTGGTCTGATCGCGGGGTCTTCCCCTAGCATTCGGTCCATGCGGGAGACACGCGAGCGTACGGGACGGCTGGAGTTCCAGCATCGGCCGTCCGGCTCCGCTCTGATCGAGCGGGTCTGGCGCAGCCGGAGCCGGGACATCGCGACGATGACCTCGGTCGCCCGTGCGCACTGGGACTTCGTGTTCTGGGAGGGGCCCGACGGCCGCTGGTTCCATCTCGGCGGGGAGCGCATCCTCATCCCGGGGTATGCGGACGCGGAGGCCTTCGTGGCGCTCCTGGTCAGGAAGGGCCTGCTCTGGCTGCGGTGGGCTTGACGGAACGCACCGTCCGGCAGATCGAGCGCGCACAGGAGGCCACCTCGGGGCCTCGCGAGCCGGAGTGGTCGGAGTCCCGGGCGGTCGCAGCTCCCGCGGTCCCTTTCGTCGCCGACCTGAAGCAGACGCCGGGGGGGGCGACATCGGCATCCACGGCAGCCTGACGCTCGCGCGCGACCTGCTGGCGGCCGGCCTCGTCGACGACCTCAGGATGGTGCTCGCCCCGAGCCTCGCCGGTAGCGGCGTGCGCCTGTTCGGGAACGGCGGGGAGCTGCAGCGGTTCCTGCTGGAGGGCGAGGAGCGCTCCGGCGGCTGCCTTCTGCTGCACTACCGGCGGGACTGAGGAATCGGAGAGCACGATGCCGCGCGCGTCCTCGCCAGAGCGGCGCTCCACAAGTCGCGCTTGTGACGCGACAACGACCTCGGGATGGTTCGGGCCGCGTGGACGCGCGAACGTCGGAGCATGCAGCTCTCTCCCGTCCGAACCCTGCCGAGCAGGGCCGCCGCCCGCGCCATCGCCGTGGCGCCCGGTCTCGCTTTGACCCTCCTGATCGCCCTCGCGGCCACCGGTGTCTCCCGCATCGTCCCCGCCGTCGGGAGTGCGCTGCCCGCGCTCCTGATCGGCGTCGTCGTGAGCCTCGTCCGCCGGCCGGGCGGGCGGTTCGCGACCGGGGTCGCTTTCTCGTCGCGGTTCGTGCTGCAGCTCGCGGTCGTGCTCCTCGGCGTGCAGTTGTCCCTCTCGAGCGTGCTCGTCGTCGGCCTCCAGTCGCTCCCGGTGATGCTCTCCACGCTCGCCGTCTGCCTCCTCGCCGCGTGGGGCATCGGCCGCGCGCTGCGCATCCCGCGACGGGAACGCACACTCATCGGCGTCGGCACCGGAATCTGCGGGGCGTCGGCGATCGCGGCGGTGTCGCCGATCATCGGCGCCGCGAGCTCCGAGATCGCCTACGCCGTCTCGACGATCTTCCTGTTCAATGCGGTCGCGGTGCTGGTCTTCCCGCTCATCGGCCACGCGCTGGGCATGAGCACTCATGCGTTCGGGCTGTTCGCCGGCACCGCTGTGAACGACACGAGCTCGGTCGTCGCCGCCGCGAGCCTGTTCGCGACATCGGCGCTCGGCTTCGCCGTCGTGGTCAAACTCGTGCGCACCCTCATGATCGTCCCGATCAGCGTGGTGCTCGCGGTCGTGGAGCACCGCAGGCGGAACGCCGGAGCGCCCCTGACCGTGCGCCGGCTGGTCGGCCTCATCCCGTGGTTCCTGGTCGGATTCCTCGTCGTCGCGACGGCGAACTCGTTCATCGCGATCCCGCCGGGTCTGCACGACGGGCTGGTCACCGTGAGCGTCTTCCTCGTGGCGGTAGCGCTCGGCGGTATCGGCCTCTCCACCGACGTCGGCGCCATCCGTCGAGCGGGCTGGCGTCCCCTGCTGCTGGGAGCCGTGCTGTCGACACTGGTCGCCCTGACGAGCCTGGGGGTGCTCGCCGTCACCGGACAGGTGTGACCAGCGGTCAGGAGACGGACCGGACGACCTCCAGCAGCGTGCGCGCGCTCGCTGGAACACCGGACCCGCCGCGTGGCCACACGGCGGTCAGCGGCCGGGTGATGCGCAGATCGCGGATCGGGACCTTGACCAGTGTTCCGGCGGTGAGCTGCTCGCGCACGGCGAGGATGCTGAGCACGGCCGGGTGCTCACCCGCCGCCGCCGTCGCACGGATCGCGCTGGTGGAGGAGAGCTCGAACGCGGGGCGCGCGGCCGGGTGGCCCCGCTCCGCGAGGGCCCGCTCGAACGCCAGCCGGGTGCCGGAGCCGACCTCGCGCGATACCAGCGGGGTGCGGGCGAGCTCCTCCACCGGCACCCCCCGCGGCCGGCGCGCCCACGGATGGCTGCGGCCGACGACGACCACCAGCTCGTCAGAGGCGAACACGGAGGTCGCCAGGTCGGAGGGGACATCGGGCGTCTCGATGAACCCGATGGTCGCCGCGCCCTCGCGGACCGCGACGAGCACCGTCTCGCTGTTCGCGGCCGTCAGCTCGATGCGCGGCCCGGATCCGTCCGTACGCAGCGAGGTGAGCCAGCGTGGCGCGAGGTGCTCCGCGATCGTCATGCTCGCGGCGATCCGCAGGGTCTCCTCGGTGGCCCCGCGGAGCGACGCGACCGAGGCGTCGAAACGGTCGGCCGCCTCCACGACCTCGGCCGCCCACTCCGCGACGAGAGCCCCGGTCCCGGTCGGCCGGGCGCCCCGGCTGCTCCGCACGAGCAGCGGCGACCCGATCTCCCGCTCCAGAGCGGCGAGCCGGAGCGACGCCGCCTGCTGTGTCACGCCCGCCTCGCGCGCCGCCGCGGAGATGCTCCCCGACCGCACGACGGCCGTCAGCAGCCTCAGCCCTGCGAGGTCCACGGGCATCCCACGATCTCCACCCCGCCAACGCTACCGCCCGCGGTCTGCGGCACGGAGGAGGTGGCGTGAGTACGGTGGGGAGCATCCATCGAACCGGCCGGAGGGATTCGGGATGCTCACCCAGGACGCCGTCGCGTGACCGCCCTCCCCACCGACGCCGAACGCCGCGTGGCACTGCGGCGGATGAAGGTGCTCGCGACCAGCCTGCTCGCCGCGGCGGCCGTGGTGTTCGCCGTCGCGTTCGCGCTGGAGGACCGGTACCCGTGGCTCGGGTTCGTGCGGGCCGCCGCGGAGGGGGCGATGGTGGGAGCGCTCGCGGACTGGTTCGCGGTGACCGCGCTGTTCCGGCATCCGCTCGGGCTGCGTATCCCGCATACGGCGATCATCCCGACGAGGAAGGATGAGATCGGGGCGAGCCTCGGCGCGTTCGTGGAGACCAACTTCCTCTCCGACGAGGTGGTCGCCGGCAAGCTGTCGACCATCGATCTCGCGGGCGCCGCCGCCGGGTGGCTCTCCGAGCCGCGGATCGCCCGGCGCGTCGTCGCCGAGTTCTCCCAGGGCCTGACCGGCCTCGCAGGGCTGCTGGACGACGACCGGATGCGGGAGGCCGTGGAGGCGGTCGTGCGCGCGCAGCTCGTCGCACCGCAGTGGGGTCCGCCGCTCGGCCGGCTCGGTGCGCGGGTGCTCGAGTCGGGCGGCCACCAGGATGCGGTGGAGCTGCTGCTGGACCGGCTCGACGAGTGGCTCGCCGCCCACCCGGAAGCGTTCGAGGCCGTCGTGACGCGGCGCCTGCCCTCCTGGCTGCCGTCCTTCGTGGACCGCGCCATCGACGAGCGGCTGCACGCCCAGGCGCGCCGCTTCGTCCGGGAGCTGCGCGACGATCCCGACCATCGCCTCCGCCGGTCGCTCGACGAGTACCTCGCGCAGCTCGCCGACCGGCTGCAGCACGACGACGCCACGATCGCGCGGCTGGAGGAGGCGAAGGGGCGCGCGTTCGACGACCCGCGCATCCGGGAGCTGGCCGCCTCCGCCTGGACGGCCGCCCGCGCCGCCGCGATCGCTGCGCTCTCGGACGAGGACGGCGAACTGCGCCGGCGGGCGGAGGCGCTCCTCGCGGGCGCCGCACGGCGCGTGCTCGCCGACGACCAGCTGCGGGCGTCGCTGAACGCCCGGCTGACCGACGCCGCGCTGCACCTGGTGACGAGCTACCGGGGTGATATCGCGCACGTCATCGTCGAGACGGTGCAGTCGTGGGACCCGGCCGAGACGACCGACAAGATCGAGACCCAGGTCGGCCGCGACCTCCAGTTCATCCGTATCAACGGCACGGTCGTCGGCGCGCTCGCCGGCCTCGCCATCTACAGCGCCGCGACCGGCATCTCTGCCCTGCTCTGAGCGCTGCGCCGCGTTCAGCGTGCGGCACTGGTGCATGGCGCCGCGTGCTGAGAGACTGGCGCCGATTCCGCCCGTTCACGCCTCAGAGGAGAGCACAGATGAGCATCACAGAAGCGTCGCCGTCCGGCCGGCCGACCGTCGTCCTGGTCCATGGAGCCTTCGCCGAGTCCTCGAGCTGGAACGGCGTCATCGCGGGCCTGCTCGCCGACGGCTTCCCGGTGATCGCGGCGGCCAACCCTCTCCGCGGGGTGGCCTCGGACGCCGCCTATGTCCGCACCCTCCTGGGAGACGTCGACGGCGACCTGATCCTCGTCGGCCACTCCTACGGCGGCGCGATCATCTCCAACGCGGCGAAGGGGCTCGACCAGGTCAAAGCGCTCGTCTTCATCGGCGCCTTCGCGCCGGAGGAGGGAGAGAGCGCAGCGCAACTCGCGGGCAAGTACGAGGGCGGGACCCTCGGCGACACTCTGACCGCGGTCGACCTCGGCGCGGAGGGCAACGACCTCTACATCGTGCAGAGCAAGTATCACGAGCAGTTCGCCGCCGACTCTCCGGCCGACGTCGCAGCGGCCATGTCGGTCACCCAGCGCCCGATCCTGGAGGCTGCGCTCAACGAGGCTTCCGGCGCGCCTGCCTGGCGCGACATCCCGTCGTGGTTCCTCTTCGGTTCGGCGGACAAGAACATCCCCGCCGAGAGCCACCGGTTCATGGCGGAACGCGCCGGGTCACGCCACACGATCGAGCTCGCGGGTGGATCGCACACGGCGGGCATCCCGGAGGCTGCTCAGGTCGTCGCCTTGATCCGCGAGGCGGCCGACGCGGTCGCGGGCTGAGGGGCGCCGTCAGGCCCGAGGGCTGTTCAGCACCAGGGCCTCCGCCGCGCTCTCGTACCAGGCGCCGGCCGGGGGCCCGCCGTTGCACGGGCCGTCGCTGGCGCCGGGATGCTTCACCCAGAGCAGGGCGTCCAGCTTGACCGACGTCGACTGGGTGATCTGGGGGTTCTGGCCGAGCCCCGCCCCGGGCGGGTTGCGCCAGGTCCCGGTCCAGCCGTTGCCGTTGCGGGACACGTCGATCACGAAGTGCTTCCAGCCGACACGGGAGGAGACCTTTCCGGCGTAGTCCCGCTCGGTCTGGGTGGTGTCGAAGTTGGAGACGTTGGTGAAGAATCCGCGTGCACCGGCGACGCCCGCCGCGTTCAGGTAGGCGGCCTGCGCGTCCGGGGTCAGCCAGCGGGCGTTGCCTCCGTCGAGGTAGACGGACAGCCCGGCCGCCGCCAGGATGCCGACCGCGGACTGCAGCAGAGGGAGCCGCGTCGCGGCCACCCCGGCGCACTTGGCGCTGGAGAGCATGGCGAGGGAGTCCGGCTCGACCAGGACGACCGCGCGGCTCCCGGCGAGCGCGGCCGCCACCTGCCGCGTCCAGTCGAGGTATCGATCGGCCGTGTAGCCGCCGGCCGAGTACCCGCCGCAGTCCCGGTTCGGGATGGCGTACGTGACGAACACCGGTGTCGCGCCCTGGGCGGCGGCCGCGCGCAGGTGGCGCTGGATCACGCTGGCCAGCAGCGTCGGCGTGTACCAGTCACCCAGCCACACCGCCGTCGGCTGACTCGCGATGCGGCCGATGAGCGCCGCCCTGGCCGTGTCGCCCTGCGCGAGAAGGGAGTCGTACACGCGCTGGGCGTCGCTGGTGGGGTCGACGTACAGGCGGCTGCCGAAGGCGGGAAGATCGTCGGCGCGGGCGGGCGGTGCCGTCGGCGCCCACAGGAGCGCGGCCGCCGCGAGGGCCGCGCCGGTCAGGGAGGCGATCACTCTGCGCATACCAGGACTATCGGCAGGACTGCAGCGATGGTCAGAGGGTCATACTGGGTGCCGCGCTCACGGGCGCCGGTGCCTCTGTCGGGTCAGCTTACGGTGCGTCGAACGATTCGCCGCCGTACTTGTCCACGGCGAACGACATCATCGCGCGCATGACGGAGACGCGTGCGCTGGCGGGCGGAGTCCCATGCGTGGGCCGGATACGACGCATGTCGGCGTGCCCGCTGACGTTTCCCACCCAGTACGCCCCGGCCACCCCGGTGGTTGCGGCGACGAGCCAGATCTGCTCGTTCCCATCGGTCGTGCCCGTCTTCGCGAGCATGTCGCTGGATGTGTGGTTGAGGTTCGCAGCGGTTCCCCATCTCGTGACGGCTTGGAGCGCGTCCGCCATCGTCCGCGCCACCTTCGGCGTGACCGACTCGCGGCACGTGCTCTGAGGAGGCGCGACGTCGTCACCGTCGCGATCGACGATCCGATCGATCGCGACGGGCGTGCAGGTGACGCCGTGGTTGGCGATCCCGGCGAACGCCGTCGCCATCGTCAGCGGTGCGATCGTGTTGGTGCCCAGAACGGAGGACGGATTGGTCGCGAGCGGAGTTCCGGTGGCGGTGTGCACGTCGAAGGCCTGGGCACGTCGCCTGATCGCACAAAGGTCGAGCTGGTGGGCCATCGCGATAAACGCAGTGTTGATCGAGAGTGCTGTGGCTTGAAGGGCGCTTCTGCGGCCGGTCTCGCCTGACGAGTCGTTGCTCGGCCGGTACGTGCCTGTCCACGGCCCTCCGCAGGTGTCGGTGAAGCTGGACTGTCGGTAGGTGCGGTAGTCGGCGTTGACCGTCTCGGCCAGCGAGTGTCCGTCCGTCAGCCACTGCGCGAGGGTGAAGACTTTGTAGGTGGAACCGACCTGGAATCCGCGTGAGCCTCCGAAATCCTGATCGGTGGCGAAGTTGACGGCGCTGAAGCCGGCGCCCGTGTCTGCCGGGTCTTGCGTGTAGTCCTTGTTCTGCGCCATGTAGAGCACGCGTCCGGTTCCCGGCTGGACTCCGACGAGGACCGCCCCGAGGTCCGCCTTGGCATAGGTCTTGGGCACCCATTCCGCAAGGATCGATTCCGCTCGTTGCTGCAGATCCAGATCCAAGGTCGTGTAGATGCTGAACCCGCCGCGGTTGAAGCGAGCGGTGCGGGTGTCGACGTCGGGCCCGAATGCGGGATCGTTGAGGAACACGCGTTGCACGTAGTCGCAGAAGTACGCCGATCCGGCCGCGACCTTGCACCCGCGCACCGTGGGCGTGATGCGCGGTCGAACGGGCGTGACGATCGCCGACCGGTACTGATCCTCTGTCAGCCGGTGGGTATCCAGCATCTTGCGCAGGATGTAGTCGCGTCGCTGCCGATTGCGCGCATAGCCGTTCGCCGCTCCATTGTCCGGCGAGTCCGGCATGTCGATCTTCAGGGCCGCCGGCTGATTCACGATCGCGAGGAGGCTCGCCGCTTGAGCCGGCGTGAGCGCGGCGGCGGTCGTGCCGAAGTAGTAGTGCGCGGCGGCTTCGATCCCGTAGACGGTGCCGCCGAAGCCGACGATGTTCAGGTAGCTCTGGAGGATCTGGTCCTTGGTGTAGCGCTTCTCGACTCCGATCGCGAGGCGGATCTCGCGGAGCTTCCGCTCCGGGTTGACCCCGGTGGCGTCGTTCAGGCAGGACTGTGCCGTGGCCTTCTGTGCGGCGGTCTGAGAAGGGAGCGCTTCGCACTTCTGCAGCAGGACGTTCTTGACGTACTGCTGTGTGATGGACGACCCGCCCTGAACGCGGCCGCCGAGGGCTGTGGCGAGTGCGCCACGGAGGGTGCCCTGGAGGTCGGTTCCTCCGTGTTGGAAGAATCGTGGATCCTCGGCGGCGACGGCGGCGTCTCTCGCGGCTTGGGAGATCTGGTCGAGTCTCGCCGGCAGGCGGTTCTGCCAGTAGAACGTCGCGAGCGCTCGCGCCGAACCGTCGGCCTGCGTGGCATAGATCGTCGTCGGCTGTGCGAGTGGTCCGATCTCCAGATACTCCGGCAGGCTCTGGAAGACGTGTATTCCACTGCTCGCCGTCGTGCCGGCCAGCAGCACCCCCGGTACGGCTGTGGCGGCGATGAGCAGACCCGCGATCGCGCTCATGGCGACGAACGCTGCGAGGGCTCCCAGTCTCTTGACGATCACCTCGGGGCCTCCAGCCGCAATTCAATGTATTTTGCAACTGTTGCAGTTATGCACTGTTTCGTCAAAGCGGACCGGGCGCGTCCGCAGCGCACTCTGAGCATTCCCGAAGATTCCACGTGCTTTGAATAACGAAACCGTAACGGCTGCAGAGCCCCGGAAACACGGGGATCCGGAGGTGGTCCACACGCGCCCGGGACCGCATTTCGCGCCGGACGCCGTTCGGAATCCTGCGCGCCGGCTGATACGGTGCTTCACGGCCTCGTCCTGTGACGGGGCCGGAAACCAGTCCGCGAGCGCGTGAGCGAGCAGTGCCAGCCTCACGCGAACGTATGGTCCGCTGAGGCGGGCACGGTCCCGAATACCGTGTCGGCAGCGGGAACGGGCGTGGAGCTCGCGTGCTCCACCAGATCTGCCCTCCCGTTGCGCGCCTCGCGACCCGGCCGAGACAACGAGAGCCGTCACCCGGGCCGGGAGCCCGCGTGCGCGCTCGTCGGAGATCACGTGACCGAAAGCTACGCCGTCGAGGCGAGGAATCTCTACAAGGTGTTCGGGCGCAACCCGGACGAGGCCGTCCGCCGGCTCGCCGGGGGCGCCGACCGCAACGACGTCACCCAGGTCGGCACGGCAGCGGTCATCGACGCCTCCTTCTCGGTGAAGCGGGGTGAGATCTTCGTCGTGATGGGCCTCTCCGGCTCCGGCAAGTCGACCCTGATCCGGATGCTCAACGGGCTGTTGGAGCCGACCAGCGGCAGCGTCCGGGTCCTCGGGACAGAGATCGCGGGCATTTCGCCGGCGCAGCTGCGTGCGGTGCGCAAGCGCAGCGTCTCGATGGTGTTCCAGCACTTCGCCCTGCTGCCGCACCGCACGGTGCTCGACAACGCGGCCTACGGCCTCGAGGTCCAGGGAGTGCCGGTCGCCGAGCGACGCGAGCGCGCCTCGGCGATCCTCGAGAAGGTCGGGCTGGCCGGGTGGGAGCACAAGCTCCCGAGCCAGCTCTCGGGCGGCATGCAGCAGCGCGTCGGACTCGCCAGGGCGCTGGCGGCCGACACCGACATCCTGCTCATGGACGAAGCCTTCTCCGCCCTCGATCCGCTGATCCGCCGTGAGATGCAGGAGCAGCTGCTGGAGTTGCAGGGCGAGCTCGGGAAGACGATCGTCTTCATCACCCACGACCTGAACGAGGCCATGTACATCGGCGACCGGATCGCCGTCATGCGGGACGGACGCATCGTGCAGGTGGGGACACCGGACGACATCCTCACCGACCCGGCCAACGACTACGTCGCGCAGTTCGTGCAGGACGTCGACCGCGCGCGGGTGCTCACCGCTGAGGCGGTCATGGAGCCGGCCCGTGCCGTGATCAGCCGGGCCGCCGGTCCACGCGCCGCGCTGCGGACCATGCGCGACCTGCAGACCTCCGCCGCCTTCGTGGTGGGCAACGGCCGCGTGCTCCGCGGCGTGGTCCGCGACCGTGACGTCATGCGCCTGGTGAGGGCCGGGGAGGGAGATCTGGATGGTGCACTCCGCCACGAGTTGTCGACGGTCACGCGGGGCGCTCACCTGGCGGACGTGCTCGAGCCGGCCGTCGGCAGCGATCTGCCCGTCGCGGTCGTCGACGACGCCGGACGGCTGCTCGGCGCCATCCCGCGCGTGACGCTTCTCGCCGCGCTCGGCAACGTCAGCTCCAGCACGGGCGAGCTCGCGGTGATCGAGCCACCGGCCACCATCCCGGTGGATGTCGTGACCGAGACCCTCCGCTCCACCTCGGACCCGGAGATCGGTGGACGATCATCCGGCCTCACGACGGAAGGAGAACTGCGATGATCGCGTTCCGCATCCCGCTCGGCAGCTGGGTCGAGGACATCGTCGACTTCCTCACCCACGCGCTCAAGGGACTCTTCGGCGTCATCAGCTCCGTCCTCGGCGGATTCTACGAGGCCGTCGACGTCGTCTTCTCGGCGCCCCCGTTCTGGGCGGTGATCATCGTCCTCGTCGCCCTGGGGCTGTGGGCGCGGGGCTGGGTCTTCGGGGTCGGCACGCTCGTCGGCCTGGTTCTGATCTACGGCATGGATCAGTGGGACAACACCATGCACACCATCACCCTGACCCTGGCGGCGACGATCATCGCGGTCGTCATCGGCATCCCGCTCGGCATCTGGATGGCACGCTCGCCGGCCGCATCGGCGATCCTGCGGCCCGTCCTCGACTTCCTGCAGACGATGCCCGCGTTCGTGTACCTGATCCCGGCGATCATCCTGTTCAGCGTCGGTGTGGTTCCCGGCATCGTGGCGACGATCCTCTTCGCGATCGCGCCAGGAGTGCGGATGACCGAGCTGGGCATCAGGGAGGTCGACGCCGAAGTGGTGGAGGCGGGCCACGCCTTCGGTGCGTCGCCGGGCCGCATCCTGCGCCAGATCCAGCTCCCGCTCGCACGCCCGAGCATCATGGCCGGCGTGAACCAGGTCATCATGCTCTCCCTTTCGATGGTGGTCATCGCCGGCATGGTCGGGGCGCCTGGACTGGGCAGCCCGATCGTGTCGTCGTTCCAGACCATCGACGTGGGTCTCGGCTTCGAAGCCGGACTCTCCGTGGTCATCGTCGCGATCCTCCTCGATCGGCTGACGGCCGCGCTGACCGGGTCGCGCCGCCGCCTTCTGCCGTCCCAGCGGAAGCGACGTGCGCCCGAGGCGTCCGCCGCTGCGAACGAGGAACCGCTGGCGCCCGTGCGCGCCTGATCACCCAGCCTCACATCCCCGAATCCTCGGCCGGTGCCCCCGGCCGCGGTGCGGCGCGCCCGGAGACGGCCGCCGCATCATCACCAATCGCCCGGAGCACAGCAACCGGGCCGAAAGGACAGTATGAAGAAGCGCCTCATCACCTCCCTCGCGGCGGGAGCGGCGGCGATGCTCGCCCTCGCCGGCTGCTCGGCCGGAGCCGACGCGAACTCCGGCGGCCCCGATAACGGCGACAAAGCCAAGCTCACGATCAACGTGTTCAGCGGCTGGGCCGAGGACGTCGCGGTCTCGAACGTGTGGAAGGAGGTCCTGGAGGAGAAGGGTTACGACGTCACTCTGACCACGACCACCGCGGGCCCCGGCTTCACCGGGCTCAGCCAGGGGACGTACGACGTCAACTTCGACGCCTGGCTGCCCAACACCCACAAGGCGTACTGGAAGAAGTACGGCTCCGATCTCGAGAAGCTCGGCGCCTGGTACGACAAGGCCCCGCTGACCCTCGCGGTCAACAAGGACGCGCCCGTCGATTCCCTCGCCGACCTGGCGGCCCACGCCGACGAGTTCGGCAACCGCATCATCGGCATCGAGCCGGGCGCGGGCGAGACCGCGGTGGTCCGGGACAGTGTCATCCCGACGTACGGGCTGGACAAGATGACGTTCGTCACCTCGTCCACGGCCGCCATGCTCGCCGAGCTGAAGAAGGACATCGCCGACGGCGAGAACGTCGTGGTGACGCTCTGGAAGCCGCACTGGGCCTACAGCGAGTTCCCGCTGAAGGACCTCAAGGACCCGGAGGGCGCGCTGGGCGCACCCGACAGCATCAACACCATCGCGCGCAAGGGCTTCTCCGACGACTACCCGACGCTGGCGAAGTGGTTCGGCAACTTCTCCTTCCCCGACGAGAAGCTGTTCGACCTGGAGAACAAGATGTTCAACAGCGGTGCAGATGAGTCGGACTACCCGAAGATCGTCCAGGACTGGCTCAAGGACAACAAGGACTTCGCCGACGGCCTGACGAAGTAGCGCCGCGCGGCCGCGCCGGAGTCGACCCTCCGGCGCGGCCGAGTGGTCGCCCACCCCTCGCGCTCGCGGGAACCCGAGGGTACGGAGGAGGAGATGAACGGAAACCTCGCAACCTTCCCGCTCTGGCTCACCGTGATCGCCGCCCTCTCGCTGGCGATCGCTGTCGGATGTGCGCTCGTCGTGACCGTCGACGTCGTCCGCAGACCCCAGCGCATGGCGGTGATGGCGATCGTCTGGCCGGTCTCGATGCTGTTCGGCGGCGCCCTCTGGCTGGCGCTGTACTGGCGGACGGGCCGAGGAACGCCCAGAGGCCGGCACCCTGACGACCGGCAGAAGCCGATGCGGACAGCCGTCGCCACCGGCACCAACCACTGCGGCGCCGGCTGCGCTCTGGGCGACCTGATCGCGGAATGGCTGGCGTTCCTGGTGCCGGCGGTGGCGGTGCTCGGCGGCTACGGCTGGTTCTTCGAGGACAAGATGTTCGCGGTCTGGGTGATCGACTTCGTGCTGGCGTTCGGGATCGGGATCGTCTTCCAGTACTTCGCGATCGCTCCGATGCGCGGGCTCGGCGTCAAGCGCGGGATCATCGAAGCGCTCAAGGCCGATGCGGCGTCCATCACCGCCTGGCAGGTGGGCATGTTCGGGCTGATGGCGATCATCCAGCTCTTGCTGTTCCCGCTGTGGTTCGGCGGTCGTGCCCCGGTCGACTCACCGGAGTTCTGGTTCGCGATGCAGTGGGCGATGCTGGCGGGTTTCGCGACCAGTTATCCGGTGAACTGGGTGCTGGTGTCGAAGGGGGTCAAGGAGAGGATGTAGCGCCGCCCGGCGGCCCTGCACGTGCGGCGTCCTCCTTCTCCCGTCGGGCGAAGAACGCGGCGATCGGCACATCCGTCGAGGAGTGGGCGACGATCGACAGTGCGATCGCCACGACGATCAGATGGAACAGATGGTCGGCGTCCGGACTGCCGCTGTCGAGGACGAGGAACCCGTAGAGAACCGAGGCGAATCCCTTCGGCCCGAACCAGGCGGCGGTGAGGCGTTCCTCCCAACTCAGCCCGCTGCCGACGAGTGCCAGCTCCACGGCGGCCGGCCGAGCGAGCACGAGGGTGAGCACCGCGAACACGTAGCCCAGCCAGGGCACATCGGCGAGAACGCTCGGCGAGATCAGTGCTCCGAAGGCGAAGATCGCGAACAGCTTCACGATCTCGGAGATGAATTCGCCGTAGCCGGCGAACGCGTCCCGCATCTCGGTCGACACACTCGCGATGGTGATGCCGGCGCTGAACGCGGCCAGAAAGAGGTTGGCGCCGGTGAGCTCGCACAGGCCGTACACGATCAGGGCGACGGCCACCGGGCTGAGCGCCGCGTACAGCGGGGTGGTCGTGAGGAAGCGGAGCCGCAACAGCCACACCACCGCGAGGGGTACGACGATGCCGATGCCGACGCCGCCGATCAACTCGAGCCCGAGCACGGCGTAGTCCACATGAGGTCCGCCGACGACGGCGGTGAGGATCAGGACCACCGGAAGCGCGAGCCCGTCGTTGAGGCCGGATTCGACGTTGAGCAGTCCGCGAACACGTCCGGGGATCTCCTCCCGGCCGACGATGGCGGAGGCGAACACGGGGTCGGTGGGAGCGAGCACGGCGGCGACGAGCATGGCCTGCGCGACGGGGAGCCCGAGCAGGAGCATCCCGAGTCCGGTGGTGATCGCGAAGGTCAGCGGCATCCCGAGGAGAAGCGCTCGTCCCGGGAGCCTCCACGCGTGGGCGAGCTCGCGCACTCCGACGCGCTGTCCGTCGGTGAAGAGGACGACGAACAGCGCGAGCTCCATGGTCGTGGCGACCCAGCTGTCCTCGGCGTGGATGTCGAGGACACCGCCGATTCCCGGCCCCAGTGCCAGTCCGACCGCCAGGAACAGAACAGCCGTGGACAGCACCGTTCGGTGAGCGAGTCCCGAGATGAGGACCGCCGCCGCGAGCGTGATACCGAATGCCAGGATCATCCACCCCACCCAAGCCCAGAAGTGAGGCGCGCGCCAGCGGCCGGGCTTCGGCCTCGGCCTCTTGAAATGCACGGATGTGGGCGTACAACAGTTGCAGCTATGCATGTGTTTGGGAACCGCTCCCGGACAAGACGCCGAGGAGGAGACGTGGCGAACGTGGACCCGAGGGAACTCGACGGCACCTGCGCGGTCGTGACCGGCGGCAACGGCGGGATCGGTGCGGCGATCGTCCGCTCCCTCGCCCACGCCGGGGTCGCCGTGGTCATCGACTACGTCGCGCGTCCCGAGGACACCGCCGACCTGGTGCAGGAGATCACCTCGGCGGGCGGCAAGGCTGTCGGGGTCGACGCCGACGTCAGCACGGTCGCGGGGATCGACAAACTGATCCACACGGCGGTCGACCGATTCGGGAGGCTGGACGCGTTCGTGAACAATGCCGGGATCGAGAAGCGGCACAGCATCCTGGAGGTCGAAGAGGACACCTTCGACGAAGTGATGGCCGTCAATCTGAAGAGCGCCGTGTTCGGCACCAAACGCGCCGCGCAGCGGTTCATCGAGCAGGGCTCCGGCGGAGTGGTCATCAATATCTCGTCGGTCCACGAGGACTGGCCGATGCCCGGGAACCTCAGCTACTGCGTCTCCAAGGGCGGGATGCGGATGCTCACGCGGACCGCGGGGGTCGAACTGGGCCGACACGGCATCCGGGTGGTGAACGTCGCGCCCGGCGCTGTGGACACGCCGATCAACGAGGAGACGATGAAGGACGACGCGCTCCGTCAGAAGCTGGAGGGGTCCATCCCGCTCCGCCACGTCGCCGACCCGGCCGAGATCGGTGACGTGGTGGCCTTCGTGATGAGCGACAACGCGCGCTACATGACGGCGACCACCGTGTTCGTCGACGGTGGGATCATGCAGGGAAGCGCTGGCCTGTGACACAGCGCAGGGTCGAGGACTATGCACTGATCGGCGACCTGCACACGGGGGCCATGGTCTCCGTTACCGGGTCGGTGGACTGGCTCTGCCTTCCGCGGTTCGATTCGGCGGCGTGCTTCGCGGCGATGCTGGACGACGAGGACGCCGGTCGCTGGCGGATCGCGCCGCGAGGCGCCGGCCGGTGCACCCGGCGCCGGTATCGCGGCGACACCCTCATCCTGGAGACCGAGTGGGAGACGGCGCACGGCGAGGTCCGCGTGACGGACTTCATGCCGGTGCGTGACAGCGCCGCCGACCTCGTACGGATCGTCGAGGGGCTCTCCGGGTCCGTCCCGATGGAGATGGACCTTGCACTGCGCTTCGACTACGGACACGTCGTCCCGTGGGTGACCGCGACACCCGAGGGGATTCACGCGGTCGCGGGGCCCGACGCGGTGCTCCTGACGAGCGATATCGGCGTGCGCGGCGAGGACCTGCGCACGCGGAGCGAGTTCACGGTCGCCGCAGGAGAGCGGGTCGCCCTCGTGCTGACCTGGTACCCCAGCCACGAGCCGCAGCCGACGCCGGCGGACGCCTGGGAGGCTCTCCAGGAGACCGAGCTCTTCTGGTCGCGGTGGAGCGACAGGAGCACGGCGTACGGTCCGTATCGTGACGCGATCCAGCGGTCGCTGATCACCCTGAAGGGCCTGACGTACCTCCCGACCGGCGGGGTCGTCGCCGCGCCGACGACCTCCCTGCCCGAGCAGCCGGGCGGCCCGCGCAACTGGGACTACCGCTTCTGCTGGCTGAGGGACGCCACCCTCGCGCTGCAGTCGCTGATCGCCGCGGGTTACACCGAGGAGGCACGCGCGTGGCGCGACTGGCTTCTGCGGTCTGTCGCCGGCGACCCGGCGCAGCTCCAGATCATGTACGGCCTCGACGGCCGGCGGCGGATGCCGGAGGAGTCTCTCGACTGGCTGGCAGGCTTCGACGGCGCCACGCCCGTGCGGGTCGGGAACGCCGCGGCCGACCAGCTCCAGCTCGATGTGTGGGGAGAGCTGCTCGACGGGCTGGCTCTGACGCGTTCCACGATCGGCGCGGGGGACGACGCGTGGGCCGTGCAGTGCGCGCTCCTCGAGCACCTCGAGACCATCTGGGATCAGCCGGACAACGGCCTGTGGGAGATGCGCGGACCGCGGCGCCACTTCACGCACTCGAAGCTGATGTGCTGGGTCGCCGTCGACCGGATGATCCAGGGTGCGCAGCAGTTCGGGCTGCCCGGTCCTCTGCGCTCCTGGGAACGGCTCAGGGCGCGGATCCGGCGGGACATCCTCGACAACGGCTTCGACCCCGAGCTCAATTCCTTCGTCCAGTCGTACGGGTCCAAGCAGCTGGACGCCTCCCTGCTTCTCGTCCCGCGCGTCGGCTTCCTGCCGCCCGACGATCCGCGGGTCATCGGGACCATCGAGGCCATCCAACGGGACCTGACGGAGGGCGGCTTCGTGTTGCGCTATCGCCCGGACGACAGTGACGACGGCCTCCCGGGCACGGAGGGCGTGTTCCTCGCCTGCTCGTTCTGGCTCGTCGACGCCCTCGTCGGGGCGGGGCGCCGCGACGATGCCGAGGAGCTCTTCACGCGGCTTCTGGCGCTGCGGAACGATGTCGGTCTGCTGAGCGAGGAGTGGGACGTCCACGGGTCGCGTCAGCTGGGCAACATGCCGCAGGCCTACAGCCATTTCGCTCTGATCCGCTCAGCGTTCCACCTCCTCTCCGGCGTCGCTTCGACGACGGAGGACCGCATCGAACTCCCGACGCAGAAGGAGTAGACACTCATGGCACAGACGCACGTCCTCATCCTGGGCGCCGGGATGGCCGGTTTCTCTCTCGCTCGCAACCTCCGCAAGGATGTCGCGGCTCACCGCATGAGGGTGACCGTCGTCGACCCGCAGCCCTACCTGACTTACAAGCCCCTGCTTCCCGAGGTGGCGGGCGGCGAGACGCAGCCGCGGGATACCGCGGTGACGCTGGAACGCCCCTTGCGTCACTGCACCCTGCTGGCGGGGGTGCTGGAGTCGGTCGACGTCGAGAACCGCACGGCAGTGGTGCGCGGGATCGACGGAACCCAGCAGCCCGTGGAATTCGATCACGTCGTCTTCGCGCTCGGCGCGGTCAGCAAGGTGATGCCGATCCCCGGGCTGGCCGAGACGGCCATCGGATTCTCCAGCCTGGAAGAGGCGCTCTTCCTGCACGATCACGTCCTGGAGCGCATCCGCTTCGCCGCGACGACGACCGACCCGGCAGAGCGGCAACGCGCGCTGACGTTCGTCTTCGTCGGCGGCGGATACACCGGAGTGGAGGCGATCGCCGAACTGCAGCTGCTCGCTCGCGCCGAATTCGGGCGGTTCCCGCAACTCGCGGGGGAGAGCATGCGATGGATGCTCGTGGAGGTCGCCGGCCGCATTGCAGCGGAGCTCCCGCAGCCACTCTCGGAGTGGACGTCGGATCTGTTGCGCACGCGGGGTATCGACGTGCTGCTCCACACGGAGATGAAGAGCTGCGAGAACGGGGTGGTCGAGTTGAGCGACGGCGGCTCCTATCCGAGCGACACGGTGGTGTGGGTGGCCGGGGTCACCCCGAACCCGGTGCTGCACCGTGCAGGCGTCCCGCTCGGGGCGAAGGGGCACGTGCAGTGCGATGCGTGCCTGCAGGTGATCACAGCGGACAGCACCCCGGTCCAGGGGGCGTGGGGGCTCGGCGACAACGCGCAGGTCCCTGACCTCACCGCCCCGTCGCAGCCTGCGTACTACCCGCCGAACGCGCAGAACGCGGTCCGTCAGGCCACGACGCTGGGGGAGAACCTCCAGCGCGCGATCGACGGCCGACCGCCGGTGGAATACCGCCATCGCAGCCTCGGCATGCTCGCCAGCTACGGCGGCGGGCGCGGCGCCGCCGTCGTGCGCGGGATCCGGCTGCGCGGGATTCCCGCGTGGATGGTGGACAAGCTCTACCACGCCGTCGCCCTGCCCAGCTTGGCGCGCCGGGTGCGGCTCGCGCTCGGCTGGATCGCGAACACCCTGACGCCTCGGGACAGTGCGTCCACCGACGCCGTGAGGCATCCGCGGCGTCGCTTCCAGCAGGCCGCCGCCGCGCAGGCGAAAGGCGACTGAGTGGACGCCCTCCCGATCTGGCTGCTCCTCGTCCTCTTCGCCGTCGGTGCTGCCGTGATCTGGGTCGCGGGGATCTTCCTGTCCAAGACCACCGACGTGCTCGATGGCCGACTCCATCTCGGCAGCGCGCTCGGCGGGCTGATCGTGCTGGCGGTGGCCACGAACCTTCCCGAGCTGGCGATCACCGTCAGCGCGGCGGCGTCCGGCTCGCTCGAGGTGGCCGCGGGCAACATCCTCGGCGGCATCGCGATCCAGACGGTCGTGATCGCGATTCTCGACCTGTTCGGGAAGCGCGGGAAGGGCGTCCGGCCGCTGACCTACCGGGCCGCTTCGCTCGGCCTCGTCCTGGAGGCGATCGTCGTCGTCGCCGTGCTCGCCGTGGTGATCGCCGGCAGCCAGCTCCCTCCCGGGCTGGTGTTCGCCCGACTCAGCCCCGACGTGGTCCTGATCGCCGTCATCTGGGTCGCCGGGCTCTTCCTCGTGCAGCGGGCGGGCAAGAGCCTGCCCTGGCATGAGGACGGCGCGGCCCCGGACACGAAAACGCCGCACCCGACCGGGCACCAGATTCGCAAGCAGGACCGCGTCGAGCGGATGGGCACCGCTGCGGTGGTGCTGGTCTTCGCGGTGTGCGCCCTGGCGACGCTGGGCGCCGGCGTCCTCGTCGAGCGCGCAGGCGACGCAGCGTTCGGGCAACTCGGGCTGTCCGGGGTGCTCTTCGGGGCCACGGTGCTCGCGCTGGCGACATCGCTCCCGGAGATCTCCACCGGACTTCAGGCGGTCAGACAGGGCAACGACAACCTGGCCGTGTCGGACATCTTCGGTGGGAACGCGTTCCTGCCCGTCCTCTTCCTGCTCGCGACTGTCATCTCCGGCAGGTCGGTCCTCCCGCAGGCGAACGCCGCCGACGTCTTCCTGACCGCCGTGGCCATCCTGCTGACTCTCGTGTACGCCGTCGGGCTCGTCTTCCGCCCGCGGAAGCACATCGCGGGGATGGGCATCGACTCCCTGCTGGTGATCGTGCTCTATCTGATCGGAATCGGCGGGCTGGTCGCGATCACCGCGACATGACGCCCAGAGCGGAGCGATGTCACAGGCTTCGGAGCAGGGCGCTGAACTCGTCGGCCATCTCCAGCTGGCGGGCGAGCTTCGCGCGCCGCTCCAGCGTCTCGGACAGGAAACGATCGAGCTCCGCCCGGGCGGCCACGTCCCCGGGAGAACGCCGCAGGGTGTCGACGGTCGAGAGGAGCTCTTTCATCGACTCGATGCTGTAGTCCAGCGGTTTCATCCGCCGGATGAGGAGCAGTCTCTCGACGTCATCCTCCGTGTAGAGCCGGAAACCGCCCTCGCTGCGACCGGAGGGGCGCACCAGCCCGACCTCCTCGTAGTGACGCATGGTGCGGTGGGAGAGCCCTGTGCGCTCGGCCACCTCGCCGATCTGCATCATCACGCCCATCTCGTCCTCCGCTCGCCAACTCTACCCTCACGTTAGGGTAGGGTTGAGGGTTGGCGCCTCTGGCGTCCCCTCCCTTCCCATTCTTGCCGGTCGCTGTTGTGCGGATGCCGTGCGAACCCCCCGCCCCCCCGCCGAAAGCGCCGAGACGCGTCCCACAAGGAGTCGAGCCATGGCCTCTGGCCTGAAACAGCTGTTGCTGGCCGCCACCGTCGGAGTCCCGACCGATGACGGCACCGTCCGCGTCGTCGACGTCCTCCGCCGGCCGAAGCTGATGACCCGCGAACTCCTGGCCGGCCTCGTCGTCGGGCTCGCTCTCATTCCCGAGGCCATCTCGTTCTCGATCGTCGCCGGGGTGAGCCCGAGTGTGGGGCTCTACTCCTCGGTGGTCATGGCGATCGTCATATCGATCACAGGCGGGCGCCGGGCCATGATCAGCGCGGCCACCGGCGCCATCGCTCTCGTGGTCGCACCGGTCGCCCGCGACTACGGGCTCGACTACCTGGTCGCCACGGTCATGCTCGCCGGGCTGCTCCAGATCCTCCTGGGAGTCGCCGGGTTCGCCAAGCTCATGCGCTTCATCCCGCGCAGCGTCATGGTCGGTTTCGTCAACGCACTGGCGATCATGATCTTCCTCGCTCAGCTGCCGCACCTGATCGGCGTTCCCTGGCTGGTGTATCCGCTGGTCGGGCTCGGCATCCTGATCATCGTCCTCTTCCCGCGTCTCACGAAGGCCGTCCCGGCGCCGTTGATCGCGGTGGTCGCCGTCACCGCGATCGCGATGCTCGGGAGCCTCGACATCCCGACCGTCGGCGATGACGGGAAGGTCCCGGCGGGGTTGCCGAACCTGTTCTTCCCGCACGTGCCGTTCACGCTCCACACCCTGACGATCATCGGACCCTTCGCCCTGGCGGCCGCCTTGGTCGGGTTGGTGGAATCGCTGATGACCGCGAAGCTCGTCGACGACATCACCGAGAGCGGCTCGAACAAGACCCGAGAGTCCATAGGACAGGGAATCGCGCAGATCGCCTCCGGCTTCTTCGGAGGAATGGGCGGCTGCGGCATGATCGGTCAGACCATGATCAATGTGCGTGAGTCCGGCGCACGCACTCGCCTCTCCACGTTCTCGGCGGGAGTATTCCTGCTCATCCTGATGGCCGTCTTCCACGACCTCGTCAACCAGATCCCGATGGCCGCGCTCGTGGCGGTCATGGTCATGGTGTGCGTCGGCACTTTCGACTGGCACTCCATCCGCCCTGCCACCCTGAAGCGGATGCCCGCGGGGGAGACCGTCGTCATGGTCACCACCGTCGTGGTCGTGGTGGCCACCAACGATCTCTCGATCGGGGTCGTCGTCGGCGTGATCGCCGCCATGATCATCTTCGCCCGCCGCGTTGCGTCGATCGCCACGGTCACGCGCAGCCTGCCTGCGGCGGACCACGCTCACTACCGGGTCGACGGCGAGCTGTTCTTCGCCACCAGCAACGACCTCACCCACCGCTTCGACTATGCGGGCGACCCGGCGCGCATCACCATCGACCTGTCCGATTCGCACATCTGGGACGCGTCGACCGTTGCCGCGCTCGATGCCATCGAGACCCGGTATGCCCGACACGGCAAGACGGTGTCGGTCGAGGGAATGAACCAGGTCAGCCGGCGCTTCCACTCACGGCTGACAGGGCAGCTCGGCGGCGAAGGCTGAGTCCTGTGCGCCGGCGGCCGCCATCAGGACGTGACGGCACGGAGGACATCGGCGGGTGCCAGCCAGCCGACGAGCATGCCGTCGACGACGACCGGGATCCCGTCCGTCGACTCCGCGCCGATGACACGGTCGAGCACGGTCGACACGCGATCGTGAGCGTCCAGTGCGGGACTCCGTTCGGTCAGCTCGGCAGCGGTGCGCGCGCCCGCGTCGGCGTCGGTCGCGAGCGCTGAAGCGGCGTCGGCGGAGGTCAGGACCCCCAGGAGGGCACCATCCGGCCCGACGACCGGTGCTGCACGCCGGTGGGATGCCCCGAGCCGAGCGATCGCCACCCCGGCGTTCTCGTCGCCGGAGATGGTGGGCGGCGGCGGTGACATGACGGACGCGACAGTGCTGCTGGCCAGGCCGGGAAGGGCAGGTGCGGAGAGATCGACGCCGCGTCGGGTCAGTTTTCGCGTGTAGATCGTCTCGCGGCTGAGCAGTCGGGAGATGCCGGTCGCGACGACGACGGCGAGCAGCAACGGCAGGATGATCGAGTACTCTCCCGTGAGTTCGAAGAGGATGATGCCCGCGGTGATCGGAGCCCGGGTCGCGCCGGCGAAGACGGCGGCCATGCCGACCAAGGCGAAGGTGCCGGCCTGCCCCGAGAGCCCCGGTATGACGAGACCGACGGCCTCTCCCGCTGCCGCGCCGAATGCGGCGCCGATGACGAGGCTGGGCGCGAAGACGCCCCCGGATCCGCCGATCCCGATGGTGAGGCTGGTGGCCGCCATCTTGGCGAGGACGAGCACGAGGAGGAAGCCGATCGTGTACTTCCCCGCGACGCTGGCCTCCAGGACGGGGTACCCGACGCCGTACAGCTGCGGCATGGCGAACAGCAGCAGACCGAGCAGCAGGCCGCCGACGGCCGGGCGCAGCCACTCCGGTCCCCGCCAGGCCCAGTCGCAGACATCCTCGATCAGGTACAGGATCTTGCTGAACAGCACGCCTACCGCACCGGCCAGCAGACCGAGTCCGGCGAAGAGCAGATACTCGCTCGGCTGGCTGACCCGGAAGGCGGGCAACACCAGGAACGGATGATCGCCCAGGATGGCTCTGCCGATCACGGAAGCGGTGATCGAGGAGAGCATCACGGCGGCGAAGGAGCGAGTGGCGAAGTCGCGCAGGATGAGCTCCAGCGCGAAGAAGACCCCGGCGATGGGGGCGTTGAACGTCGCGGCGATCCCGCCGGCCGCACCGCAGGCGACGAGAGTGCGCAGCTGCGACTCCGGCATGCGCGTGATCCGCCCGAGGGTCGATCCGAGCGCTGACCCGATCTGGACGATCGGCCCCTCGCGGCCGACCGATCCGCCGGAACCGATGGTGATGGCAGAGGCGAGCGCTTTGACGACGGCGACACGTCCGGGGATGTGGCCGCCGCGGCGGGCGACCGCGTACATCACCTCCGGCACGCCGTGGCCGCGCGCTTCGCGCGCGAACCGGTGGACGAGGGGGCCGTAGATCAGGCCGCCGACGGCCGGGGCAAGGATGACGAAGGCGCCACCGAGCCACGGGACCCACGGGTTGGCGGGATGTCCGGTGGTCGCTGCGTAGTCCGACGTCCCGGTGAAGACCACGGTCGCGGTCTGCACCAGCCAGCGGAAGACGACGGCGGCGAGGCCTGCCCCCGCGCCGACGACGATCGCGGATACGACCAGGGGTGCGGGGGTCGCAAGGATGCGCCGCCACCAATGCGTCATGCTGTCACGTGAACCGTCGACGATTCCACGGATGCTGGCGGTGATGGCAGACACAGAACCCCAATCATGTAGTGATGCAACTGTTGCATTTATGCATGAGAAGCGTAACACTGGAGGCACCATGCACATCGACGGATTCCCGCACGCGGCCACCGAGGCGACCCTGCGCGCCTCGCGCGCTCTGCTCGGCATCGTCGCGCGTTCGGTGGCGGATGCGCTCGATCAGGTGACCCTGCCGCAGTTCCGTGTGCTCGTCGTGCTCTCCGGCTCCGGTGCGATGCGGATGGGCGCCCTGGCGGCGCGGGTCGGCGCGGTGCCCTCGACGTTCAGCCGCACCATCGACCGCATGGTCGACGGCGGTTGGGTCGTCCGCCAGGAGAGCCCGCAGAGCCGGAGGGAGATCCTGGTCGACCTCACCGACGCCGGGCGGCAGCTCGTGGAGCAGGTCACCGACCGGCGGCGCCGGCAGATGGCGTCCGTCCTGACGTCCCTGACCAGCGAGGAGCAGCAGAAGATCATCGACGCCCTCGACCTCTTCTCCACCGCCGCGGGCGAGCCGACACCCGAGGATCTGCTGGTCCTGGGGCTGTAACGAAAGCCGCGTGGGGACGCGGCCACCACCTCACCAGAAGGAGATGCGATGACGGATCCAGACGAGGCCCTCGCGGTCACTCAAGCGAACGTGCAGAGCTATTTCGCTGCGAGTCTCGAGGCGCTGCTCGGTGACGCCGCCGACCAGATCGCCTGGGAGGAGTGGGTCGCGTCGGTTCGTTTCGCCTCCGAGGAGACCTGGTTCCGGTGCAACGCCTTCCTCCTGGCGCACACGCTCGGCCGGTTCCTCGCGCGATCCGCGCCGGGGGAGCCGGACGCACCGCGCGACGACTGGCTCGACGCGTTCGTCGGAGCGGTCGCGTCCGGAGACGCCCGGGCCGAACTCGTGCTGTGGGCGTCCGCGCCTGTCGACAACCCGGTGGCGAACGATTCCGTCCGCTTCTCGGCCGCCCTCTGGTCGATGTGCACCGCCTTGCGAACGTCCCGGCCGCTCGACGGAGCGCGGCCGGGGCCTTTCACGGAGCCCGTATGGCTCGACGACCCGGACATGGTCTGGAGTCCGTCCGATGAGCGGGGGTGAGGGCGCCGGCCCCCGGGCGGTGCTGACCGCCGCCAACGCGCTCGGCGCTCTGGCAGCGGCCTACCTCGTCCTGGGGCCGCTGTCCGTCGCCGCTCCCGGACGCGCGTGGCTCGTCGTGGGCTGTTCTGCGGTGTACGTGCTGCGCGTCGTCGTGACCACCTACGTCACAGTTCAGCGATCGGTCGGATACGCGGAGGCAGCGCTGGTCGGCGGGTGGATGCTGATCATCCACGTGACGATGGGCCTGGTCGCCATGCATGTCCGGTCGCCACTGGACGGCTGGACGATCGCCGGGGTGGCCCTCTACCTCTTCGGGTCGTGGATGAACACCTTCTCGGAGCTGCAGCGGCGCTCGTGGAAGGCGCGGCCGGAGAACAGCGGGCACCTGTACACGCGGGGGCTCTTCTCCTGGTGCCGGCACCCGAACTACCTCGGCGACACGCTCCTGTTCACCGGGTTCGCGGCGGTGACGGGTTCGTGGGTCGCGCTCGTCATCCCGGCCATCATGGCGCTGGGCTTCGTGTTCGCAGCGATCCCGGCGCTCGACAAGCGGTTGCGCGAGCACTACGGCGACGAGTTCGACCGGTGGGCAGGGAAGACGGCCCGCTACATCCCGCTCGTCTGGTGATGATGGGAGATGGTCGGCATGAAGGTGCTGATCGTGGGTGCGGGCATCGCGGGGCCGACGCTCGCGTACTGGTTGCAGAGAACGGGGCATGAGCCGACTCTGATCGAGTCTGCGCCCCAGCTGCGCCAAGGCGGCTATCTGGTGGACTTCTGGGGTGCCGGGTTCGACGTCGCAGAGCGGATGGGGATCACCGACCGTATCCTGGAGCGCGGCTACCGGGTGCGCGAGGTCCGAGAGGTGGACGAGGGCGGACGCCGGATCGCCTCCCTCGACGCGCTCAAGCTGATCGGCGGCGCCGACGGGCGCTACACCAGCGTGGGGCGCTCCGATCTGTCGGAGGTCATCTTCGATGCGATCGGCCCGGGGATGGAGACGATCTTCGGTCAGACCGTCGGGGCGATCGACGACGACGGGCGCCGCGTCCGGGTGCAGCTGAGCGGTGGGGCCGAACGGGAGTTCGATCTGGTCGTGGGGGCGGACGGGCTCCATTCCACTGTGCGGCGACAGGTGTTCGGCGCGGAGAGCAGCTTCGAACGGCGACTCGGCATCGCCGTCGCGGCGCTCGACCTGCCGGGATATGTGCCGAGGGAGGAGCTCGTCGCCGTCTCGCGTACTCAGGTCGGGCTGCAGACGCTGCGGCTCAGCCTCCGCGATGACGAGACGCTGATCCTGTTCACCTTCCGCTACGACGGCGAGGTGCCGCAGGACGACATACCGGCGCAGCAGCAGCTGCTCAGAGACCTGCTCCGTGGGGTGGGGTGGGAAGTGCCGGCGATGCTCGAGCGCCTTTCACAGGCTCGGACGTTCTACATGGATGTCGCCGCCCAGATCCTGATGCCGGCCTGGAGCCGCGGCCGCGTCGCCCTGATCGGCGACGCCGGGTCGTGCCCGTCCCTGCTCGCGGGGCAGGGTTCGGCGCTGGCGATGATCGAGGCGTACGTGCTGGCCGCGGAGCTTCACCGAGCGGAGGGCGATCATCGCGCGGCCTTCGCCGGCTACCAGCGCAGACTCGGAACGTTCGTCCGGTCGAAGCAGGACGCGGCCACGAAACTCGCCGGGGCTTTCGCACCGCGGAACAGGCGGCAGCTGGCGCTGCGGAACACCGTGATCCGGATGATGGGGCTGCCCGGCGTCATGCAGCTGGCGGTCGGGCGCAGCCTGAGGGACCGCATCGAACTGCCCGCCGTCCCCGCCTAGCCTTTCGATCCGCTCGCAGGCATCAGGGTCTGCAGGATGTACTCCAGCTGCTCGGCGGTGAAGGCGCCCGGGTGCCGGATCAGCACACGGCCGGAGGGATCCAGGACGACGGTGTAGGGAAGCCCGGTGATGTGGAAGCGGCCGGCGATCACCCCATCCGCATCGGCCGCGAGCGGGTAGGTGACTCCCGACCGGGCCGCGAGAGAACGCGCGGATGGCGTCTGATCGGAGACGTCGATGCCGAGGAAGGCGGCTCGCCCGCTGAACTCCTGCGCGACTTTCTGCAGCGCGGGCAGTTCCGTGACACAAGCCGTGCAGGTGCTGGCCCAGAAGTTCAGCACGGTGTAGGCGCCGGTGGAGCTGCTGTTGCGGCCGGAGCCGTCCAGGGCGGGCAGGGAGAACGGCGCGGGTTTCGAGCCGACACCGGTGCCCGTCGTGCCGAGGTCGGCCGGCGCCGCGCCCGAGACGGTGCCGCGTTCGGACGACGGCAGCAGATCGACCGCCTCCTGCGCCATCGTGTGGGCGAACGCGGCGGTGCTGGCCGAATCCGTGCCGAACTGGCCGAGCGCGCGTTCGGTGCCGGAGGGGTCGATGAAGAAGATCTCGGTGCCGTGCACAACGGACCGCTGGGCCGGGTCGAGCTCGATCGGGACGCCGTACGCCTGGGCGACGGCCGCGAGCGTCTTCGGGCTCCCGGTGCCGTAGTACCAATTGGCGGCGTGCCCGAGGCCGTGCGCGTCCGTCCACTGCGCGACATCGGTGACCGCCGGGTAATACGGGTTCGCGTTGATCGAGACGAACGCGATCTTCCCGGACTGCGAGCCGAGGTCCGTGTCAGCGCGCGCGACATCCTGGGCCAGGAGGGTGCACAGGTCCTGGCACTGGTCGTCGTTGAAGGTGAGGACGACGGAGCGGCCGTGGAAGGAGTCCGGGGTGATGGTCCGTCCGCTCTGGTCGGTCAAGGAGTAGGAGGGCGCTCGCACCGCGCTATGGCCGAGAGGGTCGAGCTGGATGAGGTCGGCCGCCGCCGACGTGATGCCGGGCGCCGCGGGCGGAGACGACGGTGCTGCAGCCGTGGACGGCGGCAGCGCGGCGGCGATGACGACGCCGACGAAGGCGGCCAGGACGGCGACCGCCGCGACGATCACCGGCCAGATGCGAGGTCGTTGTGCTGTCACTGCTGCTCCGGGGGGTTCGGGGTGCGACGTCGCCGGGCGATGGCGATCGACGCCAGAGCGGAGAGGACCACGAGCGTGGCTGTCGCACCGATGATCAGCGGGTGGGCGGAGACCGCGGAGCCGAGCGCGTCGGCGGCGCCCGCCACGTAGGTCGAGAGACTCCGCTGAGCGTCCGGCTGGACGACGAGGCGGGTTCCGAACGCCAGCAGGTAGATGCCGACGAAGATCAGCACCCAGGATGCGATGCGGGGAAGGTACCGGGTGATTCGGCGTCCCGCGATCCGCACGGCCTCGGCGCCGAGGAGCGAGGCGACGACGCTGCAGGCGGCGACGAAGATGCCCATGCCGAGGGCGTAAGCGAGAGCGGCGGCCAGGGCGCCGAGGGGCGCGCCGGCGGTGACGCTGGGGGACGCGGCCGCGAGGAAGAGGGGCAGCGTGCATCCGAGGGAGGTCGCGGCGAATGCGGCGCCGTACCCTGCCATCGCTGGCGCGTCGCGCCCGGACCGGAAGGGGAGTGCGACCGCCGGCAGTCTCAGCTCCTTTCCCGCCGCGCCGAAGATGCCGACCACCAGGAGGACGAGCCCCAGGGCGGCCGTGAAGTACGGCGTCCACGCGAGCCCGAGCTTCAGTCCGGCGGCGACCGCGAGGCCCGCGACGGCGAACACCGCGACGAACCCGGCTGTCATCGAGGCCGACGCCTTCACAGCGCGCAGCAGCCGACCGGACAGGGATGCCGCATCCTCCCCGAGGAAGACGGCGAGGTAGGCGGGGAGGAGGGGGAACCCGCACGGGTTCAGGGTGGCGGCCAGGCCGAGAGCGAAGGCGTAGACCAGATCCGCCGCGTTCACGCGCCGTGCCGTTCGTCGTAGGCCGCGAGCCGTGCCAGGTAGTCGTTGTACGCGGCCCGCTCTGCCTCGGCGCGGGCGCTCGACCTCTCGAGCCGGCGGGTGCGCCGTTCGTCCGAGCGCTGCCACTGCAGGAAGATCACCCCGAGCACGATCAGGGTCGGGATCTCGGTGAACCCCCACGCGATGCCGCCGCCCACGGCCTGGTCCGCCAGCGGTGCAATGCCCCACCCGGGGATCGGGTGGCGGTAGAACCCGACGGTCAGAGCGACGGACATCATGAGCATGACCCCGAAGAAGGCGTGGAACGGCGTGGTCGCCGCGAGCTCGACGATCCTGACGGTCGGCCCGGCGTAGCGGCGCAGGCCGCGGGATGCCTGGCGGGGAGTCGGGTCGATGCCGAGCACACACCAGAAGTAGAGGAATCCGACGGCCAGGAAGTGCACCAGCATCAGGTTGTGGCCCCACATGGTGCTCATCAGAGCGTCGAAGATCGGGGTGAAGTAGAGGCCGTAGAGGCTGACGAGGAACAGCGAGAGCGACGTCACCGGGTGGGCCAGGAATCGCGCCGGCCGGCTGTGCAGGACGGCGAGGAGGAGCGAGCGGGCCGACGTCTGGCCGGATGGCCTCGCCGGAAGCGCACGGAGGGCGAGCGTGATCGGTGCCCCCAACACCAGGAAGACGGGGGCGAGCATCGACAGCACCATGTGCTGCACCATATGGGCGCTGAACAGCTCCATCCCGTAGCCGTCGATGCCGGTGGCCGTCATGGCCAGCACGGACGCGATGCCGAGCGTCCAGAGGATGCTCCGGTGCAGCGGCCAGCGGTCGCCGCGGAGCCGCAGCCTCACGACGGCGATGGCGTAGAGAGCGAGCAGCAGGAGCATCAGCACGGGGATGATCGGCACCGGCTGAGGGTGGACCGCGATCATCCGGGCGAATGTCGGGGGCGTCGTCGGCATCCACATCAGCCCGGTCATGGCGTGCAGGGGCGACCCGTCGCCCGGTGGCGGGGATGGTGCGGCCCAGACGGAGAGATTCTTCATGGCGGTGTTCACGGCGATTCGACAACCAATGCATATCTGCAACATTTGCAAGGCTACACGGCTTGCAACGCGCGGGGTGACACGATCCCGGTGTCCGGATCTGAGAAATCCGAAACGTGCACTTGTACAACTGTTGCAACGGGGGAGGGTGGGTCGTGAACGCGCGGACGGGGTCCGGCCCTCGCGCACGAGTGCATCAGGGAGGCGACAGTGTCGGTTCGTCGGCGCGGCACCAGGACACGAAGCGAGTTCGGGATCGACCGCATGATCCGCAACATCGAGACCGGGCGGTTCGAGCGATCCCTCGCCGCTCTGACGGCAGCCGGAGCGGTGGTCACGGCCGGCGAGATCTTCTTCGAGCACGACAAGGCGAGCTTCGGCAACCGGTGGATGTGGGTGCCGGTCGTGCTGGGGCCGGTCGGCGCCGCCGCCGGAATCGCCGGGGTGTTCAGCAAGCGCGCCGCCAAGGTCGTGCTCCCACTGGCGTCGCTGACCATCATCGCGAACGGGCTGCAGGGCACCTACCTGCACGCACGCGGAATCGGCCAGAAGCCCGGGGGCTGGCGCAACACCCGCTACAACCTCGAGATGGGCCCGCCGCTGCTGGCGCCGCTCCTGGTGACCCTGGTCGGTGGGATGGGCGTCCTCGCCGCGATCCTGAGGCGCGAGCGATGACGGCGCTGAACCTGGAGCCGCGCCACGGCGGCGGCCGCTATCCCGGCTTCGACACTCTCGCCTTCCGTGACCACTGGGACGATGCCACCCGCGCCACCGTGGACAGCCGGCTCGGGATGCTTCCGGACTTCCGCTTCTTCACCCTTGAGGAGCAGGCGGCCGCGACGGCCCTGTTCGACCAGCTGCTCTACCAGCGCGACGAGCCGAAAGTGCCGGTGACGAACATGGTCGACGCCCGGCTGGCCGAACTGCAGACCGACGGCTGGCACTACGACGACATGGCCGGCGATGCGGAGGCGTGGCGCTCGACGCTGGCCGCGCTGGACGAGGACGCGTCGGCGGCCCATGGCTCACCTTTCTGCGAGCTTGAATGGGATGACCAGACGGCTCTCCTGGCGGGCATCCATAACACCGACGGCGATTGGCACGGCTTTCCGGCCGCCCGCGTCTGGAGCCTCTGGACCCGCTACGCATGCACGGCCTTCTACTCGCACCCGTTGGCCTGGAACGAGATCGGCTTCGCCGGCCCGGCGTACCCTCGCGGTTACAAGAACATCGGAGTCGACCGGCTCGAGCCCTTCGAGGTCCCGGACGCCCGGCCCTCCGAGAACCCGATCCCGGGGAAGCGCGATGGTTGACGCCGTACGCGAGCGCAACGAGTCGGCCTGGCTGCTCACCGACGACGGGTCGCAGTACCGGCACGGGCTGCGGGAGGACATGCGCCGGTTCGACGACACCGACGAGGTCGATCTGGTGATCGTGGGCTGCGGAGCGGGCGGTTCGACGCTCCTGCAGCGGGTCGCCCGCGCCGGGTGGCGGGCGGTGGCGCTCGATGCAGGACCGTTCTGGGACACCCAGCGCGACTGGGTCAGCGATGAGGCCGGTTCTCACCATCTCTATTGGACAGAACCGCGGCAGATCGGCGGAGACGACCCCGTGCCGCTCGGTTCGAACAACTCGGGCCGAGGGGTCGGCGGTTCGATGATCCACTACGCCGGGTACACGCCGCGTTTCCACCCGAGCGACTTCCACACGGCGACGGCGGACGGCGTCGGCGCGGACTGGCCCATCGAGTACGGCGATCTCGCTCCGTACTACGGGCGCATCGAGGGCGAGCTCCCGGTCGCAGGGCAGGACTGGCCGTGGGGCGACCCGCACTCGTACCCCCACCGTCCTCACCCCGTGTCGGGCAACGGCGAGATCTTCCTGCGCGGGGCGGAGGCCGCCGGGATCGAGGCGCGGGTCGGTCCCGTCGCGATCGCCAACGGACGCTTCGGCCATCGTCCGCACTGCATCTACCGCGGGTTCTGCCTGCAGGGCTGCAAGGTGAACGCGAAGGCGTCGCCGCTGATCACGCACGTCCCCGATGCCCTCGCGCACGGTGCCGAAGTCCGCGCGGACTGCATGGTCTCGTCCATCGAGGTGGATGCGCGCACCGGGCGCGCGACAGGAGTCCACTACCTGAAGGACGGACGCCACCGGTTCCAGCGAGCCCGCATGGTCGCCGTGGCCGGTTACTCCATCGAGACGCCGCGACTGCTGCTCAACTCGGCCTCGTCGCGCTTCCCCGACGGGCTGTGCAACGACTTCGACCAGGTCGGCCGCTACCTGATGGTGCAGGGCGCTCCGCAGACGGCGGGACGCTTCGAGTCGGAGGTGCGCATGTGGAAGGCGCCGCCCCCGGAAGTGAGCACCGAGCAGTTCTACGAGACGGACCCGAGCAAGCCGTACAAGCGCGGCTTCTCCATCCAGACCGTGTCGCCGCTGCCGATCACCTGGTCGGAGCACGTCATGGCCGAGGGGCGCTGGGGCGCGGAGTTCCGCGAATACATGACCGACTACGCGCACTGGGCCTGTCTCGGGGCGCTGTGCGAATTCCTCCCGCAACCGGGCAACCGCGTCACGCTCGCCGACGAGAAGGACCGCTACGGACTCCCGATCGCGCACTTCTCGTACAGCCAGTGCGACAACGACCGGGCGCTCGCGAAGGCCGCACAGGGGGTCATGGAGCGCATCCTCACGGCGGCGGGTGCACAGGAGACGATCACTGTCCAGCGGTACGCGCATCTTGTGGGCGGGTGTCGGATGGCGGCCGATGAGCACGACGGCGTCGTCGATGCCGACTGCCGGAGCTTCGCCGTGCCGAACCTGCTCATTACCGACGGGAGCGTGCTGCCGACGCAGGGCAGCGCCAACCCGGCGCTCACCATCATGGCCATCGCGGCGCGGGCGGCCGATCGGCTGATCGCGCGGCCCGAACCGTAGGAATCACAGAGGAAGGAAGCATCATGGCAAGCACCGTCAGCGACTTCATCATCGGACGCATCCAGGAGTGGGGCGTGCGTCGCGTCTTCGGCTTCCCGGGGGATGGGATCGGCGAGTTCGACGGCGCCCTCGGCAAGGCCGAGCGCTCGGACAGGGGACTGCAGTACGTGCGGCCCACGCACGAGGAGATCTGCGCCCTCATGGCGGCCGCTCACGCCAAGTTCACGGGGGAGGTCGGGGTCTGCATCGCCACCTCGAGCCCCGGAGGCTTCCACATGATGAACGGTCTCTACGACGCGAAGATGGACAATCAGCCGGTCGTCGCCATCGTCGGTCAGCAGGGACTCGACTCGTTCGGCACGTTCAACCAGCAGGAGAGCAACCTCGAGCAGACCTTCTCCGACGTCGCCGCCTACGTGCAGACGATCGTCTCGCCCGAGCAGGCGCAGGCCGTCGTAGACACGGCCTTCCGCACGGCGATCACGCGCAAGCAGCCGACCGTGATCATCCTCCCGCACGACGTGCAGGGCATGAAGATGGCTGAGCCCGGCGCCGAGATGTGGGTCTCCCGCTCCAGCGCGGTGGCGCCCTCCACCGATCTGCTCCCGCCGGCGGACGAGCTGGCGAAGGCCGCTGCGGTGATCAACGCGGGCAAGAAGGTGACCTTCCTGGTCGGGCACGGGGCGAACGGCGCCACCGACGAAGTGCTCGAAGCGGCGCGCAAAGCCGGTGCGGGGATCATCACGGCGCTGCGGGGCAAGCAGGTCGTGCCCTCGGACATCCCGTACCACACCCAGCAGCTGGGCCTCCTCGGCTCGCTGCCGAGCTACCACCAGGCCAACGAGTGCGACACCCTCGTGATGCTGGGCACGAACTATCCCTACGGGCAGTTCCTGCCGAAGACCGGGCAGGCACGCGCTGTCCAGATCGACCTCCGGCCCGAGCAGCTGGGCCTGCGCTATCCGACCGAGGTGAGCCTCTGGGGGGACGTCAAGACCACGCTGGCGGCGCTCATCCCGCTGCTCGACACCAAGACCGACCTCTCCTGGCAGGAGAAGGTGGCGGGCGAGATGGCCGACTGGGAGGCCGAGATGGAGGCCCAGGCGATGGTCGAGTACTCCGACGGCGTCAATCCGCGTCGCGTGTATCACGAGCTGAACAAGCGACTTCCCGCGCAAGCGATCGTCACCGCGGACGCCGGGACGACGGCGGACTGGTACGGCCACCACATCCGGCTCCGGCGGGGGATGATGGGCGACCTCTCCGGCCGGCTCGCGACCATGCTCGCCGCCATGCCCTATGCGGTGGCCGCCAAGTTCGCGTATCCGGAGCGGCCCGTGATCTGCACCATCGGCGACGGCGCGTTCCAGATGCTCGGCATGAACGAGCTCATCACCGTGAAGAAGTACCTGAAGACCTGGGACAACCCGCAGCTGATCATCCTGGTGCTCCACAACGACGACCTCACCCAGGTCTCGTGGGAGATGCGGACGGAGGACGGCAACCCGGTGTGGTCGACCTCTCAGGATGTCGAGTCCGTCGACTATGCAGGCTGGGCCGAGCTGGTCGGGTTCACCGGGATCCGCGTCACGACCGACGACCAGGCCGCGCAGGCGTGGGATCGGGCGTTCGCGAACCCCGGCGTCACCCTGATCGACGCCCACACGAGCAAGAACGTCCCTCCGCTGCCTCCGCACATCACGGCGGAGTTCGCCAAGAACACGGCGCTCGCCCTGCTCAAGGGCGACCCGGACGAGTTCGGGGTGATCAAGGACTCGGCCAAGGCACTGTTCACAGAGGGGGTCGAGCGGGTGAGGGGCGCCATGCACCTGGACCGCGACCACGACGGCGATGAGAAGTGACCCGGACGCCCGGCTGACCTCGCTCGCGGTGGACGCGGTCAGCGTCGCCACGACGACCGGCGGCCGGGAGCGGCCGGAGAGCGACGGCACCATCGCGTGGAGCAGCACCGGCCTCGTCGTTGTGCGCCTGAGCGGCGGGGGCGAGACCGGCATGGGCTACACGCACGCCCCCGCGGCCACGCTCGGCATCATCCGCGAGCTGCTCTGGCCCGCGGTGGCCGGCATGGATGCGCGCGACACCGACCGCGTCTACTGGGCCATGGCCCGGGCGGTGCGCAACGCCGGGTGGCGCGGGGTCGCCGCCGGAGCGATCGCGGCGGTCGACATCGCCGCGCACGACCTCGCGTCCAAGCTCGCCGGCGTCTCGCTCACGCAGTACCTCGGCGGCGCTCACGACACGGTCGCGGCGTACGGCAGCGGGGGCTTCACCGACTACACCGACGAGAAGCTCGTCGAGCAGCTCGGCTCATGGGCGGAGCACGGCCTCCGCGCCGTCAAGATGAAGGTCGGCTCGCACCCGGACGACGACCTCCTCCGTGTGAGGGTCGCCCGGTCGGCCATCGGCGACGATGTGGAGCTCTTCGTGGATGCCAACGGCGCCTACGAGCGCAAGCAGGCGCTCGGCCTGGCGTCGGCATTCGCCCTCGAAGGTGTCACCTGGTTCGAGGAGCCGGTCTCCAGCGATGACCGTGCCGGCCTGCGCCTGATCCGCGATCGCATGCCCGCTCCGATCCGGGTGGCCGCCGGAGAGTACGGCTACACGCCCGCCGACTTCCGCGACCTGGTGGCCGGGGGCTGCGTGGACGTGCTCCAGGCGGACGCGACACGGTGCGGCATCACCGGGTTCCGGACGGCCGCGGCACTCGCCGCAGCATTCGACCTGCCTCTCAGCGCCCACACCGCCCCGGCCCTCCACGCCTCGGTGGCGGCAGCGTTCGACGTCGCGATCAACGTGGAGTACTTCCACGACCACGCCCGGATCGCCAGCGCGTTCTTCGACGGGCTCCCGGCTCTGCGCAACGGCGAGCTCGTGCCGGACCGATCGGTGCCCGGGCACGGGCTGACGCTGAAGGAGGCCGACGCGGAGCCATACCGCACCGCTCAGTGGAAGTCCGAATGACCTCAGGCTCTCGGGAGAAAGGCAGGGACGAGAGATGTCCGACCGCACCATCCGCCTCGGCGACGGCCGGCTGACGGGATTCTCCGCGATCGGCGACCCGGTCGGCCGCCGACTGGTGATCCTGTGTCACCCGACCCCGGGTGCCGCGGGCTTCGACCCCGATCCGCCGGTGTCACGGTCGTCGGGCGCTCACATCGTGGCGCTCGACCGCCCGGGGTACGGCTCATCCGAACGCGTTCCCGAAGCGGCGGCCTTCACCCCTGCCGGGTGGGCCGACGAGGTCGCGGAGTTCCTGAAGCGGACCGAGCAGACAGCCGCGTCCATCTCGACCACCGATTTCCAGAACGTCGGGGTGATCGGGTGGCGCGAGGGCGGCCTGTTCGCCGCCGCCCTGGCCGCGCGACACCCTGAACTGGTCGACCGCGTCGCCTTCGTCGGTTCGCCCGCGCCCGCGCGGCTCTCCGCTGCGGCCGGGACCGATCCGGCGGACTGGCTCGATGAGTCCCGCTTCCGCACCGGCCGGGACGACACGGACGCCTACGCCTACACGCGGCGGATCCAGCGGATGCTCGCCGACGCGACCCTGTCCGGGGCCGCCGGAATCGAGAATGATCTGGCCGCCTTCCACCGAGCCGACGTGGACTTCTCGGCGATCGCATCCGACAACCTGTTCGTCTACGGGATGCGGGACGACATCGTCACCGTCCGCGACGCCACGTGGTACCGCGAGAACGTCCCGAACACGGTCGCATACCGCTCCCGCACCGGGGGCCGCGATCTGATCCGGGCGGAATGGCGGAGGATCCTCGACCACGTCGCGCCGCGGAGGGAGTGACCGGGCCTCGTCGTCGGCAGTGGACCGCCGAGGCCGGCCGCGCATGCCAAGATACGAAGGTCGTCCTCCCCGTGAAGGAGCCACTCGTGTCGATCTACCCGGAGGCCGCGGCCACCCGCCGCCGTCTCTCGTTGCTCCACGTGGTCGTGTCGGTGGTGATGGCGGGGGCGGCGACCGCACTGGTCGTCCTGGCGTTCTCGCCGTTCAGCGCGGCGACGGCCGCGTTCTCCGCGCCGCTGTACGCCGTGGTCGCGGGCGGGTACAGCGTGTTCCCCTTCCTCGCACGCCGGGTGCTGGGGTTCCGCTGGGCGGCGACGGCCGCCGGAACGGTCGCGGGGCTGCTGTCGGCTCCGATCAGTCCGATCGGGCTGTTGATCGTGGTCCCGTTCGTCGCCGGGGGAGCCGCCTACGATGCCACGATCTGGGCGCTCGCCCGCTTCCGTCGTGACGGGCGGACCCCGGAATGCGTCTTCGCCGCCGCTGCGGCGGTCTCGGCCCTCGTCCTGTTCCTGGTCTCGATGCCGGTGATGACGAACCGGGCCCCGCTGTTCCTCCTCGCGGTGCTCGGCGGCCGGCTGGCCGGGCAATCGGCCGCCTCGGCGCTGGCCGGGCTGGCAGCGCGCGTCGCGTCGCGTCGCGGATCGGCCGGCCGGCCGGGTTCGCTTCGGTGAGCGATCGGGAGGGCGCGGCGCTCGCCGACGGCGCGGCCGACGACGCGGGGGATGACGCGCTCGCTGCGCTCCGCACCGCTGTCGAGGCGGCGGACTGGCCGGCGGTGACGAACGCCGTGCGCCGCGGATGGTTCACGCTGGTCACCGACGAGCACAGCGAGACCACCCGGGCTCTGCTCGAACGGGTGCCCGCGAGCGTGCTCCGCGCGGAGCCGCTGATCGCCACAGAACTCGGGATCGTCCTCAACAAGCTGCGGTTCCACCGGCTGCGCGCCGTCCGCTACTTCGTCATGGCCGTGCGCGCCGCCCGCTCGACCCAGAACTCCGACCTGCTCCCGGTGGACCGCGTGCTCATCCGGACGGCGGAATCGGGGGCGCTTCGACTGCTCGGCCGCACAGGAGCCTCCGTCGCGGCGGCGCGGGCCGCACGGGAGCAGCTCGACCGGCTCGGCGACGACGACCGCGAACTCATCGCGGACCTGCCCCGCATCTACGCCGTCATCGGCGTCTCGCTCTACTACGGCGGATTGCCGGAGGAGGCACTGGATGCGGCCGCGCACGGGCTCGCCGAGGCGCCCACGACGCCGCCCTCGACGGGGATGGGCGCACTCGCCCTGCTCGCCGGTGTGCACGCTCTGCGCGGAGACATCCCGTATGCGATGGAGCACATCCACTACGCGCGCACCGGGCCGTGGACCGATCGGCAGCGGAGCATGTACTCGGGGGTGTTCTACCGGATCGCCGAGGCGGTGGTGGCGCTCGAACGGTTCGACGCCGACCGGGCACGCGCGGAGCTCGACTCGCTGATCCACGGCCGTCATGGCACGGAGCACTGGGTGACCGTGGCCCAGATGCGCGCGCTGACCGAGCTCGTCGCCGGCAACCCCGGCACCGGACTGGCCGATCTCGACGCGTCCGTGGCCGAGCACGGCGCCGGCGGCAGGTCGCCGCGCGTCCACGCCATCCTCGCGCCGATCCGCGCGCAGCTCCAGCTCGCGCTCGGCAACCCGGACGCGGCCGCGGCGATCGTCAAGCGGGAGCTCTCGGCGGGAGCCGCCGGCCATCTGGAACGCGCCCGGGTCGCGCTGGCCCTGGGGCAGAGCGGGAGCGCGCTGAGCGAGCTTCGCTCGATCGGCGCCGAGCGCCTGTCGAGCCGGCAGGCGGCCGACGCCGCCGCGCTCGAGGCCGCCGTGCTCCTCAGGATCTCGCCGACTCCGCGCCGCGACGGCGTCATCGAACGGCTGGGCACCCTGCTGCAGCGGACCGGGCAGCGGCTCGCCCTCGCGCTTCTCCCGCCGCAGGACCGGCAACGCGTCACCGAAGCGATGGAGGCCGCCGGTTACGGGGCCGTCACGGCCGAGCTTCCCGAACGACCCCTCCTGCCCGACGTCGAGCCGCGCCTCCTGCTCACCAGGCGCGAACGGGCGGTGCTCGAGCAGCTGATGCTCAACCGCACGACCCCCGAGATCGCGGCGGCGCTCGTGGTCTCCGCGAACACGGTCAAGACGCAGCTGCGGAGCATCTACCGGAAGCTCGGCGTCTCCGACCGGGAGGACGCGGTGGCCGTCGCGCTTGAGCGCCACCTGCTCGCCGACGAGGACTGACCGGGCGGTCGTGCACGACCCCCCCGGATGGGGGAGGGGTGATCGGCGGGTTAAAAACGCCGTCCGCCCGCGCCGCCGCCGATAGCGTGCGAGCGAGGGCAGCGCTGTGTGCTGGCCGCGAAGGGGAGTCACATGCACACGCGCTCGCGCGCCGCCCGGCTGATCGCTGCCGGAGTCGCCGTTCTCGGCCTCATCATCGGAGGGACGGCCGTCGCGGCCCCCGCCTACGCGGTCGACTCGATCTCGATCTCGCCGGCTACGACGACCGTCGCCAGCAACGTCCTGACGACCTACACACTCACCTACTCGTGCAGCACCTCCGGCAACTGCCTCAACGCCGCCGTCACGATCCCGACGAACACGGTGACCGGCAACGGGTCGAACACCGACTTCTCGTCGTGGGTGTCGGCGGGCACCTGCCCGGCTCTGACGAAGACCGCGGGGCAGGTCGCCTTCGCGCTGGGGACCGTGCAGACCGGCACGTACTCCTGCAACTTCACCGTCCGCGCACCGAACAAGACCACGCTCAACGGGGCGAAGGCGACGATCACCCCGACCTTCACCAGCAGCGGCGGATCGGTCACCGCCCCCGCGCCGGCGGTCCTCACCCTCACGGCAGGCCACAACGACAGCATGGGCGCCGGTGTCAACCCGTCGAGCGTCCTCAGCGGAGCCGCCCTGACTCTCAGCTTCAGCTTCGGCTGCGGCTCCAGCCAGACGAGCCCCGCCGGCGACCTCGGCCTGTCCGCGCTGAACATCACCGACGCACTGCCCGCGAACTTCACGTTCTCCGGTGTCTTGACCGCCCCTGCCTCCCTTCCCGGTGTTCTCACCGTCCCGGCCGTGGGCAGCTCCGGAGGGACGATCACGTACGCGGGCAACGGGTCGGAGGGCCTGAACCCGGCGAACAACCGCATCGTGTTCACCGTGCAGGGCACCGCGTCCACCAACGGCGTGCCGGACGCAGTCGGCGCGAAGGTGTGCCACACCGCGAGCGCGAGCTTCACCTACATCGACGGCTTCGCGGCCACCGCGACCTCGACGCCGGCGTCGCCGTGCGCCACGGTGATCGACATCGACTGGACGACGAACAAGGTCGTCACGCCCAAGACGATGGTCAACCGGGGCCAGTACACGGCGCTCGACGGCACCACTCCGACGCTCTACACCTTCCCCGGCGACTGGGACGGCGGGAGCACCACCAGCTACGACCTCACGGTCAACACCAAACCGGCGACGACCGGCTCGGGCCTCAGCTACGACCTCAAGGATCCGCTGCCGTGCATCGACAACCTCTCGGGGGCGAAGTACCTGAGCAACGCTCCCGGCGTCGCCTGCGCGAACCCCGCCTACATCCCCCGCGTGGTGACGGTCAGCGGCTTCGCGCCCGCGGCGGGCGCGAAGCCATCACCCTGCTGATGGCCGACGGCACCACCCGCACCGTGCCGTATGTCGCCGGGACAGGCTGGACGCTCCCGACCTCGCCCGCCGTGTCGGAGATCGACATCCCGCCCTTCACGCAGGAGGGTGCCAACACCTTCGCGGTCATCACGTTCCACGTCACCGGCTACGCCTCACCGGCGGCCGTGCCCGGCCACATCCTCACCAACACCACCTCGGTGAACGCCTACCTCTCGGGCACCTCCACCGCGATCAAGACGGCGCAGGGCCAGTCGGCGAGCATCCTGGTCGCCGACCCGGCGGCCAACGGCGACGGCGCGCTGACCTTCGCGACCTTCAGCACCGCGTACAGCGGAGGCTGCGTGGAGCGCGTGCAGCCGACGGGCAGCGGGATGGAGATCACCCAGGCCCCGTCGAAGGCCATCTATCTGGACTACCTTGCCCCGGCGGGCGTCGGCACCATCGCCGTCCCCGCGCTCTCCTTCACCCTGACCGGCGGGAACGGCAAGACGTTCACCGCCACCGGCGTCGTGCCGACACGGCAGGTCACCGACTACAACGGCACGGGCCGCACCCTGATCGAGTGGACGATCCCAGCGGGCCTCGCGACGGTACCGGGCTTCTACACGCTCGGGATGACCGGGTTCGACGTGAACCTCGGCGCGGGCTGCGCCGGGACGTTCCAGAACGCGATGACCGTCGGCTACGGCGCCGTGATCCCCGGCTGCGCCGTCTCGGGCGTCAATCAGACGCCGCCGGTCGCGCCCGCCGGCGACCCCGCGCTGAACACGAACGGCTCCCCGATCGCGGGCAACTACTGCGGGGCGTCAGCGCCGCTCAAGGTCACCGCGACCAATCCGGGCTTCAGCGTCGACAAGCAGGTGCAGGGCAACCTGGACCCGGCGCCGATCGGCTCCGGGGGAACCGGGCACGTGAGTGCCGCGGGCGGTACCGCCTCCTACACGATCTCGTTCACCAACACCGGGCAGTCGACCCTGGCGAATCCCGTCATGTACGACCTGCTGCCCCGCGTCGGCGACACCCGCGCGACGTCCACGGCGCCGCGCAACTCGCAGTTCCCGGTCACGCTCGAGGCGATCGCGACGCTGCCCGCCGGCCTCACGGTCGCCTACTCGCAAGCCGCCAACCCCTGCCGTCCCGAGGTGCTCGCCACCGACCCGGGCTGTGTCGACGACTGGTCCGCCGTGCCGCCGTCACCGCTCTCGGCGGCGACGGCACTGCGGTTCACGTACACCGGCAACGTCCTCGTCTCGGCCGGGTTCACGGCCACCTACACGGTCAGCACGCCGCCGTCCGCTGCGGGGAACGTCGCCTGGAACAGCATCGGCACGAATGTCACCGCCGGCGACACCCTCCTCGGTGCCGCGGAGTCGTCCCTGACCGGCCTGCAGGCGCAGAGCGCACAGCCCGCGATCACCAAGACGGCCGACCGGTCGACGGTGGATGCGGTCGGCCAGCCGATCGTCTACACCTTCACCGTCACGAACAACACGGCCGTGACCCTGGGCAACGTCCGGGTCGCCGACGCGCTCGTGGACTCGGCGGCGTCGAGCGTCGCGCCCACGGCGAGCTGCGCCTCCCTGTCCGCGCCCGCGGCACCCTGCTCCGGCGCCGTGACCTCCCTCGCGCCCGGTCAGGTCGCGACATTCACGGCGACCTACCTCACGACGCAGGCGGACCTCGATCACGGCGGGATCTCCGACCAGGCGACCGCGACGGCCGACCCGCCCACGGGTCCGGGACTCAGCAACAGCAGTGGCGTGGTGACGGTCGCCGCCCAGCAGACCGGCGCGCTCGCCCTGGTGAAGTCGGCGAGCCCGGGGACGGTGGACGCCGTCGGCGACGTCGTGGACTACACCTTCCGGGTGACGAACACGGGGAACGTCACCCTGCACGGCATCGGCATCGACGAGCTGTCCTTCGGCGGCAGCGGATCGCTGTCGGCGATCAGCTGCCCCCCGGATGCGCTGGCCCCCGGCCAGTCCGTGGAGTGCACGGCGAGCTATCCCGTCACGCAGTCCGACCTCACGGCGGGCTCGATCGCGAACACGGCGGCGGCGACCGCGCTGGACCCCTCCGGAGCCCCGGTCACCTCTTCCGGCTCCAGCGCCACGGTGACCGTCGACCAACTGGCGGGCCTCGCGGTCGTCAAGTCGGCGACCCCCTCTGAGGCGGCCGCGTACAACGCCGGACAGGTCATCACCTACTCGTACGTCGTCTCGAACACCGGCAACGTGCCCGTGAGCGGGATCACGGTCGACGAGGTGTCCTTCACGGGCTCCGGCGCACTGTCGGCGATCGACTGCCCGGGCACTTCGCTCGCTCCGGCGGGCCAGTTCACCTGCACGGCGACGTACACGCTCACCCAGGCGGACGTCGACTCCGGCTCCTTGGTCAACACCGCCCACGCGTCGGGCACCGCTCCTTCCGGTCCGGTGGTCTCGGGCGACTCGACGGTGACCACGCCGCAGACGCCGCTGGCGCGGCTCACGCTGACGAAGACCGCGGACACCGGCTTCGTGAACGCCGCCGGCGACGCCATCACCTACACGTTCGCGGTCGTCAACAGCGGCAACGTGACCATCCACGGCGTCCACGTGGAGGAGACCGCGTTCTCGGGCTCGGGAGGCCAACCGGCGGTCACCTGCCCGGCGAGCGTCCTCGTTCCCGGCCAGCGGGTCGACTGCACCGCCACCTACACGGTGACGGCGGCCGACATGGACGCCGGATCGGTCGTCAACACGGCCCGCGCCGTCGGCAGCGACCCGGCCGACACCGATGTGGCGTCGGCCCTCTCGACCGCGACCGTCACCGCGAACGCCGCTCCGGCCCTCACCCTGGTGAAGTCGGCCGGCGCCGCGGCCTTCGACGCGGTCGGCGACCCGATCGGGTTCTCGTTCCTCATCACGAACTCCGGCAACGTCACGGTCACCGGCATCGGTGTGATCGAGGACGCCTTCAGCGGCAGCGGCCCGCTCGGCGACATCCTGTGCCCGACCACCGATCTGGCGGCGGGCGAGAGCGCGACCTGCACGGCGGACTATGCGGCGACCCAGGCCGACCTCGACCGGGGCGGCATCGACAACACGGCCACCGCGCTCGGACAGGGTCCTGACGGCGCTCCTGTGCTGTCCGACCCGTCGACCGTCGCCGTCGCCGCCACCCAGGCGCCGGCGCTCGCGCTGCAGAAGACCGTGTCCCCGGGGACCGTGGATGCCGCCGGCGACACCGTGACCTACACGTTCCACGTCACGAACACCGGCAACACGACCCTCTCCGGCATCGCCATCGCGGAGACCGCGTTCTCGGGGGCGGGAGTGCTCGCGGCGCCCGACTGCGGCGCCGCTCCACTCGCTCCCGGTGCCGACCGCACCTGCACCGCCACCTACCACGTGACCCAGGCCGACGTGGACGCGGGCACGCTGACGAACACGGCCGTCGCCTCCGCGGGGGCGGTGGACTCCTCCCCGTCCACCGCGACCGTGACGATCGACCGCGCCCCGGCGCTCACCCTGGTGAAGTCGGCGCAGCCCGCCGCACCCGCGGACTTCCGGGCCGGCCAGACGATCACCTACTCGTTCGTGATCACGAACACCGGCAACGTGACCATCACCGGGGCCGGGGTTCAGGAGGGAGCCTTCAGCGGCTCGGGACCCCTCCCCGCACCGGCATGCCCGAGCTCCGGACCGCTGGCGCCCGGCGCACAGCTCGTGTGCTCCACCGCCTACACGGTCACGCAGGCGGACATCGACTCCGGCTCGGTGACCAACAGCGCCACCGCCACCGGGACCGGACCGAGCGGAGTCACGCCGCCGACCTCGCCGGTGTCGACGGCGAGCGTTCCCGAGCCGGCCAAGCCGGCCCTGGCTCTCCAGAAGACGACCGATGTCACGCGCATCACGGCCGCGGGCCAGCAGGTGCCGTACACGTTCACCGTCACGAACACGGGCAACACCACGGCCTCCGGCATCTCGATCGTCGAGGGCGACTTCACCGGCCACGGCCCGAAGCCGGTCGTGACCTGCGCGAAGGGCTTACTCGTCCCCGGACAGTCGCTCACCTGCACGGCCGTCTACACCGTGGTGAGCGCCGACCTCGACGGGAGCGTCCTGTCCAACACGGCCACGGCGACCGCCGGCTCGCCCGGAGGCGGCAGGGTCGGCTCCGGCCCGTCGAGCGCGAGCGTCCACGACGTCGCCTCGGCCGCGGACCCGAGCGGCCTCCCCTCCACGGGAAGCATCATCGGGTGGGGAGCAGGTCTGATCGGAGCGGTGCTGATCCTCTCGGGAACACTGCTGATCGCGATCAGGCGGCGGCGCGGGCTGACCTCGTGATGGGCGGTCACAGCTCCTCGCTCCGCGCCGGGAAGGGGTAGGAACTCATCAACCCGTTGCCTGTTCAGATCGCCCTCTGAGCGGCTCGGCACGTGGCGCCGAGGGACTGATGCTCGCCTGCCCTGTCAGGACGGCGAGCCTCCACGGTCGGATGCCGTTGTGTCCTGGACCATCATCCCGATCAGGTTCCCTGCGGGGTCGCGGATCATTGCGAACGTCCCTACGCCGGGCACGCTCGTCGCCTCGACGACGCGCGAAGCGCCGAGCTTTTCCGCGTCCGCAATGGACGCCTCGAGGTCGTCGACGGACACGTAGACGGTGAAGTAGGGCGGCGTCCCGCCGCTGGTCTGCAGGACACCGCCGGCGAGCCCACCTCCTCCCGGTGAGAGGAGCCAGTACTCCGGGCCAGACGGCCGGACCTCCCAGCCGAACAATCGGCCATAGAAATCTGCGAGCGCACCGCCGTCCGGTGCCCCGAACTCGAAGTGAATGACGGGATGGGACATGACTCTCCTCCTCAGGATCGCGAATCGCTCAGGCCCGTCCACTGCCCAACGTGAACAGACGCGAGCACAGCAGCACCCCCACGACCATGTGGGCGAAGACGACGGCGTCGAACTTCAGGCGCTCCGTGAGGAGCACCGATCAGCGCGGTTCCGCTAACGGCAAGCACCCGCCCACAGCGCAACGAGACGTGCGACTCCCTCTCGGCGGCCCTGTGGGGCGGTGCCTCACCCGCGCGGTCTGACGACGATTCATGCTGCATGCACACACTGTGCGCATTCGACGAAATGGGTGCTCGGGCCGAAAGTCACGCGGGCCGAGCGGCACCCGTTCGGAGCTCCATGCGGGAATCGGCATTCTTGGCAACCGAGAGCACCGTGCGCGACTGGGCGCGTTCCCCGGAGGCTGAGAATCAGCGGAGGACCTTCGGCCCGCGCCCGCAGTCTCTTCGCCACCTAGCCTTGACCACCGCAGGGCAAACGAAGGGATGCTGACCATGACCGACGAACTACTCCGTCTTGACCCGTTCGCTCGCTTGGCGCGACTGGAACGTGACATGTTCTCGAATGAGTGGGAACCGCGGATGCGGGTGTCGATGCCGGTCACCGACATCTACACGACCGACGACGACACCATGATCGCTGAAGTCCATCTTCCGGACTTCGCGGAGGGGGACATTTCGGTCGACCTCGATGCGGGTGATCTGGTCATCCGAGCCGAGAAGCACGAGAAGAAAGAGGATCACGGCAAGAACTATGTGGTTCGCGAGTCCAGCCGGAGCTTCTACCGGCGGATCGCGCTTCCAGAGAAGGCCGACCCGGAGAAGGCCACGGCCTCCATGGGCAATGGCGTGCTCACGGTCACCGTGCCGCTCGACGGTTCGGGACGGCGCACCCGTATCCCGATCTCCGTCAAAGCGAAGGATTGAGCTCGCCAGAGCCTTCTGCCGTCGACAGCCGCCGGCTCCGGGCAGACCGGGGCCCGCGGCTTTCACTTCGCGTGCGCGGCGACGTAGTCGACGAAGCCGCCGACCGTGTCGAGGTGGTGGTAGTCCTGCTCAGGGGTCTCGACGCCGGTGGAGTCCGCGATCAGTTGGACCAGCCTGAGGAAGTCGAACGAGTCGATTTCCAGGTCCTGACGCAGTCGAGCGGTATCGCCGAGATCGTCGCGGGCGAGATCGGGTGCCACCTCGGCGAAGGCGTTCTCGACGGCCGTACGTGCTAGATCGATGTTCATGGACGCCTCCTGTCAGACCCGCCCCGGACTCACAGTGCGTCCGGGCCCTGAAGCAACTCGGCGATCCGGCTGAGGAAGCGCGCGCCGCGCATGCCGTCGCTGACGCGATGGTCTGCTGAGAGAGTCGCGTTCACCGCCGGGCGCGTCCCGACCATGCCATCGTGCGCCCATGGCTGTTCGCTCACCCGCCCGAACCCGACCAGCGCGACCTGCGGCGGGTAGATGACGCCGAGCACGCTGTCCACTCCGAGGTCTCCGAGGTTGGTCACTGTGATCGTCGCCTCGGTCATCTCCGCGCGCTGGAGCCTTCCGGCCCGAGCGCGGTCCACCACGTCGCGGAAGCGTCCCATCAGTTCGTCGACCGGAAGCGTGTCCGCATCGAGGATCGCGGGGGCGATGATGCCTCCTGTCCGAAGCGACACGACGACACCCACGTTGACGTGCGATGAGGGTGAGAAGTGTCCGTCCTCGAAATATCCGTTCATCTCCGGCATCTCGTGGGCGGCGATGCTCGTCGCGCGCAGAAGCAATACGGCAGGGACGATACGGGAGCCGACGGACCTCGACGAGTTGGCGGACTCCAGCCAGGCCATGGCGGCGCGCAGATCGACGGTACTGGTGAGGTAGTAGTGCGGGATGGTCTTCTTCGACCGCGTCATCAGTGCGCCGACGGTGCGGCGCAGACCGGCGGCGCGCTTACCCGCGGCATCGCCCGGCTCCCGGGCCGCGGGCTGGTGTACGCGTGGCGATGCGGCGCCTTTCCCAGCAGTCTTTCCCTCGAGGACGCGGCGCAGGTCGGCCTCGGTGATCGCTCCTCCCGGACCGGTTCCCGCGATCGTCGACAGGTCGATCCCGTGGTCTGCTGCGAGCCGGCGCGCCCGTGGCGAGGACCGCGGATTCCGCGAAGCGACCGCGGGTTCCGGCGGTGGCGAGGACGCGGCCGAGCTCGCGGCGGGCGGTGCCGATCTCGCCGAAGCAGAAGGCTCTTCCCGGATGGCGCGCTCCACGTCCGCGTGAGTGACGGCGCCGCTCACTCCCGTCCCCCGGACGGCCGACAGGTCGATGCCGGCCCGCTGCGCGAACTGCCGGACGGGTGGGCTCACACGGCGGTGCGGTGCTGCGGTCGGCTGTGACTCCGTTCTCGTCGCGGGGGTGGGCACGATCCTCGCCAGTAGTGCACCGACGGGCAGACGGTCGCCCTCCTTGGCGAGTAGTTCGGTGACGACGCCGTCATCGAACGTCTCCACGTCGATCACGGACTTATCAGTGTCGACCGCGGCGACCAGCTGGCCCTTGTGCACGACGTCGCCCGGCTTGATCATCCATTCGACGAGTGTGCCCTCTTCCATGTCTGCGCCCAGCGCCGGCATCGTGAAATCACCCATGGCGGACCACCTGGCGGGTCGCTGCGACGACGCGCTCCGCCGAAGGGAGGGCCGCCGCTTCGAGGTGTCCGGCATATGGGATCGGGACTTCGGCGCTGCAGACGCGCGCGACCGGCGCGTCGAGGTCGTAGAAGGCTGCCTCGGTGATTCGGGCGCTCACCTCCGCAGCGAGGCCGCCGCTTCGCCAGCCTTCGTCGATGACCACGGCCCTGTGGGTCTTGGATGCGCTCGCCAGGACGGTCTCGTCGTCCACGGGCCGGAGGACGCGCAGGTCGATCACCTCGGCCTCGATGCCGTCGGCAGACAGGGTGTCCGCGGCTTCGAGAGTGAGTGGAAGCGTGCCCCCGTAGGTGATGAGCGTCACGTCCGTCCCTGGTCGGCGGACCGCTGCGTGCTCGATGTCGACGGCCCCCGCGTCATCCGGCAGGTCGCCGGCGGAGGAGTAGAGGGAGCCGTGCTCGAAGATGAGCACCGGGTCAGGGTCTTGGAGGGCCGTCCAGAGCATCCCGCGAGCATCGGCGAGCACGGCCGGGGTGAGGATTCGGAGCCCGGGGATGTGCGCGTACCAGCCCTCGAGGCTGTGGGAGTGCTGCGCGGCGAGCTGCCGGCCCGCTCCGGTGGTCATCCGGATGACGAGAGGCACTCCGAACTGTCCGCCCGACATGTGGTGCAGGGTGGCGGCGTTGTTCAGGATCTGGTCGAGGGCGAGCAGGCTGAAGTTGACGGTCATGATCTCGACGATGGGCCTCATGCCGCCGAGCGCGGCTCCGATCCCGGCGCCGACGAAGCCGGACTCGGACAGCGGCGTGTCCCGGATGCGCTCGGGGCCGAACTCCTCCAGCAGCCCGAGGCTCACCGCGAAGCAGCCGCCGTAACGGCCGACATCCTCTCCCATGAGGAAGACCCTGTCGTCGCGCTGGAGGGCGTCCCGGATCGCTGCCCGCATCGCCTCCCGATATGTCGTCTTCATGGGAGCGCCTCGCTGTAGACGAATCGCTCGAGCTCCTCCACCGGTTCCGGGTGCCCGGCCTGGGCGAACGCGACGGCGTCGTCGATCTCATCGCCGACCGACTTCTCGATGGCAGACCAGTCGTCGTCGGGCAGCTCTCCGCGTGCGAGGAGAGCGGACCGCAGCGAAGCGATCGGGTCGCGCTCCTTCCAGCCCTCCACCTCGGACTTGTCCCGGTAGCGCTCCGGGTCGTACATCGAGTGGGCGCGGAAGCGGTACGTGCGCAGCTCCAGGAAGTGCGGCCCGCCGCCGGATCGCACGGCGTCCACGGCGCGGGAGGCGGCGGACGCGACCGCCTCGACGTCCATCCCGTCCGCCGCCCACGCCGGGATCTCGTAGGCGGCGGCCTTGAGTGCGATGTCGGTCTGCGACTCGGACCTGTTCAGCGCGGTACCCATGGCGTAGAGGTTGTTCTCGCAGCAGAAGAGCACGGGAAGCTGCCAGAGCGCGGCGAGGTTGAGGGCCTCGTGGAACTCGCCTTCGGCCACCGCGCCCTCTCCGAAGAAGCAAACGGTCACCCGGTTCCCACCGGACATCTTCTCGGCGAGGGCGAGACCGACGGCGAGAGGCAGGCCGCCTGCGACGATGGCGTTCCCGCCGTAGAAGCGGGTCTGCCTGTCGAACAAGTGCATGGACCCTCCCCGCCCGAGGCAGCAGCCTTCGACATCGCCGTACATCTCGGCGAGGATGGCGCGGGCAGAGACGCCCTTGAGCAGGGCATGGCCGTGTTCGCGATAGGTGGCGACGACGGCATCGTCCGGCCGCAGAGTCGACATGACGCCTGCTGCGACGGCCTCCTCCCCGATGTAGACGTGCATGAAACCGCGGATCTTGGCCGCGCTGTAGAGCTCGACGCAGCGCTCTTCGAGGCGCCGGATCCGCAGCATCTGCTTCAGCAGGTCGGCGGAGGGGGAGGTGCTCATCGCGGCGTCTCCACTGTGGAAGTGTCCCCTTCGGGCAGTCCGAGCTCTCGGGCTTTCAGTAGCCGCCGAAGGATCTTGCCGCTGCGCGTGCGGGGGAGGGCGTCCACGAATTCGATGACCCGCGGCGCGACCGCGGCTCCGAGCCGTTTGCGGGCGAAACCGATGAGGTCGAGCCGGAGAGCCTCAGACGTCGACCACCCCGGCTTGAGCTCGACGAACGCCTTGACGATCTCGCCGGCCACCGGGTCGGGGATCCCGATGGCGGCCGCCTCTGCGACGGCGGGGTGCTCCATGAGAGAGCTCTCCACCTCGAACGGGCCGATGAGGTGCCCCGAGGATTTGATGACGTCGTCTCCCCGTCCCACGAACCAGAAGTAGCCGTCGGCGTCCCGGCTGACCAGGTCGCCCGTGAGGTACCAGCCCCCGGCGAAAGCCGCTCGGTAGCGGGCCTCGTCGCCGAGGTACCCGCGAAACATCGATGGCCAACCCGGACGGAGCGCCAGCTCGCCCACCGCCCCCGGCTCCGTGAGCAGCTGGAGCTCTCCATCTTCGACGACGGGCTGTCCTGTCTCGTCGCGTCGACCCACCGCCGCGACGATCCCGGGAAGCGGCCTTCCCATCGAACCGGGCCGGATGTCGGACGCGAGCAGGTTCGCGATCATGATGCCCCCTGTCTCGGTCTGCCACCAGTTGTCGTGGACTGGGAGCCCGAGCGCGTCGACGCCCCAGAGCACGACCTCCGGGTTCAGCGGCTCACCGACGCTTGCGACGAACCGCAGGGCGGACAGGTCGTGACGGGAGATCGGGTCGGTCCCTGCCCTCATGAGCATGCGAAGCGCGGTGGGCGCGGTGTACCAGACCGTGACGCGCTGCTCCTCGAGAATGCGGTACCAGCGGTCGGCGTCGAGCTCCTCCTCGTCGACGATTGTGGTCACCCCCTGAACGAGAGGCGCGATGATCCCATAGGACGTGCCGGTCACCCATCCGGGGTCCGCAGTGCACCAGTAGATGTCATCCGGGTGCAGATCGAGCGCGAGCCGGCCTGTCGCGGAGTGAGCCACGACGGCTTCGTGCACGTGGACTGCCCCCTTCGGCCGCCCGGTCGTGCCACTTGTGAAATGGAGGAGGGCCATGTCCTCCGGTTCGGTCCGGACCGGCCGGACGCCGGAGTCCGCACCCAGCATCAGGGCAGGCAGCCCGAGGGTACCGTCCGGTAGATCGGCACCGTTGCCGTCGACGATCAGAATGTGGGTGAGGGCCGGAAGCGACGCCCGCAGCGCAGCTACCTTCTTGCGGTAGGCCGCGAGCGTGGTCACGAGAACGCGTCCAGTCCCGAGCGTCAAACGCTGCTTGATCGGCTCCGGGCCGAATGCCGAGAACAGGGGGCAGAACACGCTTCCGTTCTTCAACGTACCGAGGGCTGCCGTATACAGCTCGGGCCTGCGACCGAGAAGCGAGAAGACGCGATCCCCGCGCTGGATGCCGAGCGCCCGGAGGACGCTCGCGAATCGGTTCGTGCGTTCGGCCAGCTGAGCGAAGCTGGTCGTCTCGACCGTTCCGTCGCCGCGGATGAATCTGAGTGCGTCCCTCGCCCCCTTGGGACCGGCGGCATGGCGGTCGACGGCTTCGTAAGCGATGTTGAGGCCGCCGCCGGGTAACCCCGACAGCCGGCGGCGCTCGTTGTCCCAATCGAATGAGTCATAGGCGGCTTCATAGTCGAGAAGGTTGGGGACCACGCGAAGGCCGACGAGATCCTTGCGGATGGTGCGCGACACGCCGGTGCCGCTCTCTATGGTCATGGATTAACGAGAACGTCGGAAGGGCGGACGAGGACAGGGCCCAAGGGCCCATGAGCCCCCGCGCCGTCACCGCGCCTCGCTGTGCCGGAGCCGTCCGCACATGACATCCGGTTCTGGATGCGCGGGCGTGCGTATCGCCGCAGAGGCGGTGACGGAACAACAGCCGTACGAGGTTCTGCGGAGGTACGCCGGGTTCGAGGTGGGGCGATACCCTCCCTGCACCGTGGCGGAAGCGGGCATGACCCCCCTTGGACCACCGCGGTTCGCGCGCTTCGACCCGCTATTCATGCCATGGTTCCTGCGCCACAACGCATGGTGCGTCACGGCTTTCCTCCCGTTTCGTGAATGGTGACCACGGTCTCCACGGCCTGGTCCAATGTGGGGCATGTCACCCGAAGTTGCGGGTGGGAGCGGGACTGCGTCGCGTACATGCCGTTCGATCGTGAGATCGTGCCGATCTCCTCGGCGTACTCGTCGTGGTCTTCGAACAACACCCACGACCCACCCTCGTAGAGCGTGTAACGATGCTCTGAGCGCACGAAACTTCTGACTTCGTGAAGCATGAACTCCCCCTCTCGCCGTGCGGAAGCGCGTCCAGCACCGGCATGACCCGGTCGTCTCGCCTGCATTGCTCTGCATGACTTGCCGCGAGCCAAGACGGGCGAGCAACGGCGCAGCAGGGTCCTTGGTCCCGCGATACTCGGGAAGGAACGTGAGAGTTCAGGCGGGTCCCGCTGAGGTGCCGGCCTCGTCGGGGTCGAGGTCGGTCAACCACCATCTGCCCCCATTTCCGCTGATGACCACGAACACGTGGGAGTCGCCCTCGATGGAACTGGCCGTCAGCTGCCATCCGGTGACGAATGTCGGGAGGGGGTCGTCGTTGTCACGGGTGAACAGCATCCTCCCGCGGGGAAGTGGCGGTCGGTCGGGGTAGTAACGGACATCGTGCCAGTCCAGCCGGGCCGGTATGCCCTCTTCCAGCACCAGTGTCACGGGCTCTTGTAGCACCGTGTCGGTGTCGACCACGCTGCCTCCTCTGTCGGTTCGCCGCTGATGCGTTCCCCGGCAGGCTCGTGGATCCTCGGCCTGAATCGAAGAGCAGAAAGTCCCTTCGTCACCTGAGAGAGTTGCGGGACTTCCGGCCCTCGGCGCCGGGCGTGCACGAGACGCAGGGTTTCCGTGATCGACATGTCCGTGGACGAGGAAGGGGGGCATCGTGTTGCGCGAGGAGGGCGCCCGACAGGCGAGCAGGAGGCGCAGGGCGGGGACCGGTTCAGTGATTCTGGTGGTGGGGCCGAACATCCCTGAATCTCTGCTGCGCCGGCATTGCGTTGCGGCTTTGCGCGCAGGCAATACTGTGGCCCTTGTCCAGTTGCGACCGAGCACGGCGGGGGAGGGGTACCTGTTACGCGCGCTGGCCCGTTGGTATGGCAAGGGGCAGATCGCCTTGGTCGAGGACCATCGCGATTGGCTGCAACTCCCCGAGCGTCGCCGGCTCGTCGTGCTTTCCGAGCGCGGCCTCTGGCGTGATGATGAGCGTGTCGCCGAGGGAGGCGCAATGCTCGCCATGTCGTCGTCGGACGTCGCCGCCCTGTACTGAGCGACCAACCATGCTGTCGGAATCGGCGCAGTCGGCTGGCGGCGATCAGCGACCCGCGGTCGCGCGGAATGGTCGCCCGCCGCCCATTCCCGTCCGTGGCACTCGATGCCGAGGCGGCGGAATCAGTTGTGGTCGAACGTCCTCAACGCTGCTCCGGCGGTGTCGCCCGATCAAGAACAAACCCCCGGATTCCTGAGTGAACCGGGGGTTTTCTTGGTGGCTCCGACCGGCATCGATCCGGTGACCTTTCGATTTTCAGTCGAACGCTCTACCAACTGAGCTACAGAGCCGTGCCGCCGAGGCGGCGGGCCGCTGCGAGCAGCGGCCATAGACGGAAGCCCTTCCGGATGGAAGGGCTTGTCGCCGTGGCGACCCTGACGGGACTTGAACCCGCGACCTCCGCCGTGACAGGGCGGCACGCTAACCAACTGCGCTACAGGGCCTTATTGTGGTGCTTTTTGAATTGTAGTGGCGTCCGTTGGACGTGACCCCAACGGGATTCGAACCCGTGCTACCGCCGTGAAAGGGCGGCGTCCTAGGCCGCTAAACGATGGGGCCGGATCGTCCCGAATCGCTTTCGCTTTCCGATGACCACCGACGCATAAGCATACGGAAGTGCGCGCGAGAATGCGAATCGGCCTCGGATCCCGGGCGGGTCGGTTGCATCGAGGATGTCTCGCTTCTCGCAACGCCCCTGCTGAATACCCGGTCAGCGCGGGTCCTCGCCATAGTCTGCGGCCCAGGCGGTCCCCCGGCCGCCCGTGCGCCGGCACGCCACCTTCGACCGATTCCGGCCGCCCGACGCTGGGTGTCCCGGACCCTCCTTGGTAGAGTTGCGCCTGTTGACAGGGTGACTGATGTGACGTGTGTGACGAATGTGGATTCAGAAGTGAGCGGGTCGAGAACACCATGAGACGCCAGAGAACCAGCAGGACGGTCCTCCCGATCGCGCCGGCAGGCGGTCGCCGCCGGCTGCTCCGTGGTGCCCTGGCCGCCCTCGCCATCGCCGTCGTCACCGCCGTGGGCTCGGTTGCGGCGCCCGCCTATGCCGACTACCCCAGCTGGCAGGACGTCCAGAACGCCAAGGCGAACGAAGCGGCCGCCTCAGCGCAGGTGACCCGCATCAACGACCTCATCGGCCAGCTGAAGCAGGAGGTCTCCGACACGCAGGCGGAGGCCGTCAAGCGCGGCGAGGAGCTGCAGGCCGCGCAGGAGGCCCTCGACACGGCGACCATGAAGGCGCTCGACCTCGAGTCGCAGGCCGCCGCGAGCCAGAAGAAGGCGGACGACGCCAGCACGCAGGCGGGCAAGCTCGCCGCCCAGCTGTACCGCACCGGTGGCCGCAACCTGTCCGCCAACCTGTTCCTGAGCGGGAACAACGCGACGTCGACCAGCCCCGAACGCCTGCTGTCCGACCTCGGCAGCATGTCCAAGCTCGTCGAGCAGTCCAACAAGGTCTACGCCGACGCCAAGACCGCCCAGAACACCGCGAAGGCGCTGGCGCTCAAGGCGGACGACGCCAAGGCCGCCCGCGAGAAGCTGAAGGTCGCGGCCGACGCGGCGATGCAGGCCGCGATCGTCGCGGCCAAGGCGGCGCAGGACAAGCTGGCCGAGCAGCAGAAGCAGATCGTCGTGATGCAGGCTCAGCTCGCCGCGCTGAAGGACACCACCACGAAGGTGGTCTCCGGCTACGAGGCGGGCGTCGCCGCAGCGGCAGCGGCGGCAGCGGCCCGCGCCTCGGCAGGGCTCCCCGGCGGAACGGTCGGCCCGCAGGGCTGGGCCGTGCCGGCCGGTGGCCCCATCACCGACGGGTTCGGCGCCCGCCCGTCGCCCGGCGGGGTCGGCAGCACCTACCACCTCGGCATCGACATCGGCGCCGGCTGCAACTCGCCCATCTACGCCGCGCACGACGGCACCGTGATCTACGCGGGTCCCAGTGGGTCCTACGGCAACTTCGTGCTCATCGACAACGGCGGCGGCATCGAGACCGGCTACGCCCACATCCGCAACGGCGGCATCCTCGTGGGCATCGGCCAGAGCGTCGGCGCAGGCCAGCCCATCGCGCGCGTCGGCACGACCGGTGCGTCCACCGGCTGCCACCTCCACTACGAGGTGCGCGTCAACGGGACCAAGATCGACGGAATCCCCTTCATGAGAGACAGGCAGGCACCCCTTGGCTGACGCGAACGAGAAGACCGGCCGGGTGCGCCCCGGGCTTGCCATCGGGGCGGGCGTCATGGGCGCTGTCACGGCATCCATCGGCATCGTCACCCCCGCGCAGGCGGTCGACTACCCGTCGTGGAACGACGTCCAGCAGGCGAAGAGCAACGTCGCCAACCAGCAGGCGATGATCGACAACATCACGACGCTCATCGGCAACCTGCAGTCGAGCGTGGACTCGGCTCGCATCGCCTCCGAGAAGGCGGCGGAGGCCTACTTCCAGGCGAAGGACGCGCTGGACACGGCGACGGCGAAGGCGAACGACCTCCAGAAGCAGGCGACCGACGCCGCGGCCAAGGCCAAGACGTCGAAGATGCGCGCAGGACTCCTCGCGTCGCACCTCGCCAAGTCGGGCGGAGGAGATGTCACCACCGACCTGATGCTCAAGGGCGGCGGATCCGGCTCGGCGGCGGACAAGCTGCTGTTCCAGCTCGGCACGATGAGCAAGCTGACCGAGCAGTCGAAGGCCGTCTACGACCAGGCGACGAAGGACAAGAACACGGCGGATGCGCTCACCGCCCAGGCGAAGGCGGCCAAGACCGAGCGCGAGTCGCTCGCGACGGAGGCCGACAAGGCCCTGGCCGCGGCTCAGTCCGCGCAGGCCGCGGCGCAGTCCGCGCTGGCGACCCAGCAGCAGAAGTCGACAGAGCTCGTCGCCCAGCTGGCCACGCTCAAGAACACCTCCGCCCAGACCGAGGCCGCGTACCTCCAGGGCGAGCAGATCCGGCAGCAGCAGGAGGCGGCGCGCAAGGCCGCCGAAGAGGAGCAGCGCCGTCAGCAGGCGCAGCAACAGCAGCAGCAGAACTCCGGCGGCGGCTCCGCGCCGAGCGGCGGCGGAGGGGGCGGCAGCGCCCCGTCGGCGCCGGCGGCTCCGAACGGGAACGTCGTCGACACCGCGATCTCGTACGCGCGCGCCCAGCTCGGCAAGCCGTACATCTTCGGCGGCGAGGGCCCGACCGGCTACGACTGCTCCGGCCTCACGATGAAGGCCTACGGCTACGCCGGCCTCTACATCGGCTCCCACTCGGTGAACAACCAGTACTACACGGCGGCGAACCGGGGCCAGCTGGTCTCGTACGGCGCCAAGCAGGCCGGCGACCTGATCTTCTGGGGCTCGGGGCCCGGTGACTTCTACCACGTCGGCATCTACATCGGCGGCGGCATGATGATCGCGGCTCCCACCGAGGGCGACGTGGTCAAGATCCAGTCGGTCTGGGGTTCGCCCTACCGCCTGGTCGCGCGCCCCAGCGCCTGATCCCGCCACCCGCGCAACGCAATCAGCTCCGGACTTTTTCGACCGAATCCGCGTGGATCGGTCGTAAAAGTCCGGAGCTGTTGGCTTGGGGCCGGGCCCTGGGAGGGTCAGTGGCCCTCGGCGGCGAGCTTCGCGATCGCCTTCTGCACGAGCGAGTCGGCCTCGGCCGCGTCGCCCCAGCCCTCGATGTTGACGAATTTGCCCGGCTCGAGGTCCTTGTAGCGGGCGAAGAAGTGCTCGATCTCCTTGCGGGTCTGCTCCGGGATGTCGTTCACATCCTGGATGTGCTGCCAGCGCGGGTCCTTGTACGGCACGGCGATGATCTTCGCGTCGCCGCCCGCCTCGTCGCTCATGTTGAGCACGGCGACCGGGCGCACCTTGACGCCGACGCCCGGGAAGACCGGGTACTCGAGCAGCACGAGCGCGTCCAGCGGGTCGCCGTCGTCGCCCAGGGTGTTCTCGAAGAAGCCGTAGTCGGTCGGGTACACGAAGCTCGTGAACAGTACCCGGTCGAGGTAGACGCGACCGGTCTCGTGGTCCACCTCGTACTTGTTGCGGCTCCCCTTGGGGATCTCGATGACGACGTCGTATTCGGCCATGCCGTACTCCTTATGTGGTCGTGATTCGGCACTAACGTTACTAGGTGCCTCTCAACGGTCAGGATGCTCCCGGGCGCCGCCCGCGCCTCAGCCCGCCGATCGCCGACGCCCGTCGCGCGGTGCGGACTGCGCTCGCCGCAGCGGCAGCGCTCCCGCCGGTGGATCCGCACGACGACCACGGCCCCGACCGTCCCGCGCCGCTCTCGGCCGGCGCCCTGGTGCTGGTGGGCCTGAGCGGGGGAGCCGACTCCCTCGCCCTGGCCGCGGCGATAGCCTTCGAGGCGCCGCGAGCCGGTTTCCGCGCCGGTGCCGTGATCGTCGACCACGGCCTCCAGGAGGGGTCGGACGCCGTCGCCGCCCGGGCCGCCGGACAGGCCGCCGCGCTCGGGCTCGACCCCGTCCTCGTCGAGCGCGTCTCGGTCGACACCGCCGGGGGACCGGAGGGCGCCGCCCGCGCCGCCCGGCACGCCGCCTTCGACCGGGCGCTGGCGCAGACCGGCGCCGAGCGGATCCTGCTCGCCCACACCCTCGACGACCAGGCCGAGACCGTGCTGCTCGGCCTCGCGCGCGGCTCCGGCCCGTCGAGCCTGCAGGGGATGCTGCCCGACACCGGCCGGCTTTTGCGCCCCTTCCTCGGGCTGCGCCGCGCCGAGACGCGGGCCTTCTGCGCGGACAGCCGGCTGGAGCCCTGGGACGACCCGCACAACGACGACCCCACCTATACGCGCGTGCGCGTGCGGAACGCCGTGCTCCCCGTGCTGGAGCGCGAGCTCGGCCCCGGCGTCGCCGAGGCGCTCGCGCGCACGGCCGAGCAGCTGCGAGAGGACGACGACGCCCTCGACGGCCTCGCGCTGGAGTGGGCGCAGGAACTGGTCACCCAGGCCGACGACGGCTCGGTCGCGCTCGATGTGCGCGGCCTCGCAGCGGACCCGGCCGCGCTGCGCCAGCGCATCATCCGCCTCGTCGTCTCCGCCGAGTTCGGCGTCGCGCTCACCCGCGCCCACACGCTGTCGGTCGCGGCCCTCATCACCGACTGGCACGGGCAGGGCCCGGTCGATCTGCCAGGCGTTAGAGTGGTCAGGCAGAACGGGCTGCTCACGTTTCACCCCACCACGTACGCCACGTAAGGACAGCGCCACCCCCATGGAACTCACGGACGCTCAGGCCGACCTCACCGAGATTCTGATCACCGAGGAGCAGATCCGCTCCCGCATCGCCGAGCTGGCCAGGGACGTGGAGCGCGACTACGCGGGCAAGGACGTTCTGCTGATCGGCGTGCTCAAGGGTGCGGTCATGGTCATGGCCGACCTGTCCCGCGAGCTGCGCATCCCGGTCACCATGGACTGGATGGCCGTCAGCTCGTACGGCAGCGGAACGCAGTCGAGCGGAGTCGTCCGCATCCTGAAGGACCTGGACACCGACCTCAGCGGCAAGACCGTCCTCATCGTCGAGGACATCATCGACTCCGGCCTGACGCTGTCGTGGCTGCTGTCGAACCTGAAGAGCCGCGGGCCCGAGTCGATCGAGATCTTCACCCTGCTCCGGAAGCCCGAGGCGGCGCGCGTCGAGATCGACGTGAAGTACGTCGGTTTCGAGATCCCGAACAAGTTCGTCGTCGGCTACGGCCTCGACTTCGACGAGCGCTACCGCACCCTCCGCGGGGTCGGCATCCTGGCGCCCGCCGTCTACAGCTGACGCCGCCCCGGGCCACGCAGACCGCCCAGAGCGAACACGCAGGCGGCCCACAGCGGCCAGGCGGTACTGTGGTCGCACCATGAACGTCAAGAAGATCTTCCGCGGCCCGATCCTGTACGTCGTGCTCGCGATCATCGCGGTGTGGATCGGCTCGAGCCTGATCACGATGTCCGGCTTCAAGAGCGTCTCCACCCAGAAGGGCATGGAGTACCTCGCCCAGGACAAGGTGTCGAGCGCGAAGATCGTCGACGGCGAGAACCGCGTCGACCTGACGCTCAAGGAGCCGGACGGCAACCTCGGCAACCAGGTGCAGTTCTACTACGTCACGCCGCGCGGCCAGGACGTCGTGAAGGCCGTCGACGACGCGAACCTCCCCAAGGGCTACGACGACGAGGTGCCGCAGCCGAACTGGTTCGTCAACATCCTCGGCTTCCTCATCCCGGCTCTCCTGATCGGCGTGTTCTTCTGGATCATGCTCTCCGGCATGCAGGGCGGCGGCAACAAGGTCATGCAGTTCGGCAAGTCGCGGGCGAAGCTCGTCACGAAGGAGACGCCGAAGGTCACCTTCGACGACGTCGCCGGGTCCGACGAGGCCATCGAGGAGCTGCAGGAGATCAAGGACTTCCTGAAGGAGCCGGCCAAGTTCCAGGCGGTCGGCGCCCGCATCCCGAAGGGCGTGCTGCTGTACGGCCCTCCCGGCACCGGCAAGACCCTGCTGGCCCGCGCCGTCGCGGGTGAGGCGGGCGTGCCGTTCTACTCGATCTCGGGTTCCGACTTCGTCGAGATGTTCGTCGGCGTCGGCGCGAGCCGTGTCCGCGACCTGTTCCAGCAGGCCAAGGAGAACTCGCCCGCCATCATCTTCATCGACGAGATCGACGCCGTCGGCCGTCACCGCGGCGCCGGCCTGGGCGGCGGCCACGACGAGCGCGAGCAGACGCTCAACCAGTTGCTCGTGGAGATGGACGGCTTCGACCCGAAGACCAACGTCATCCTGATCGCGGCGACCAACCGCCCCGACATCCTCGACCCGGCCCTGCTGCGTCCCGGCCGCTTCGACCGCCAGATCGGCGTGGATGCGCCCGACCTGCTCGGCCGCAAGAAGATCCTCGAGGTGCACGGCCGCGGCAAGCCGCTGGCGGCGTCGGTCGACCTCGAGGTGCTGGCTCGTAAGACCCCCGGCTTCACGGGCGCCGACCTGGCCAACGTGCTCAATGAGGCCGCGCTGCTGACCGCGCGTTCCAACGCTCAGCTGATCGACAACCGTGCGCTCGATGAAGCGGTCGACCGTGTGATCGCCGGTCCGCAGAAGCGCACGCGCGTCATGAAGGACCAGGAGAAGCTCATCACCGCGTACCACGAGGGCGGCCACGCCCTCGCCGCCGCGGCGATGCGCCACACCGACCCGGTGACGAAGATCACCATCCTGCCGCGCGGCCGCGCCCTCGGCTACACGATGGTGATGCCGCTGGAGGACAAGTACTCCGTCACCCGCAACGAGCTGCTCGACCAGCTCGCCTACGCCATGGGCGGCCGCGTCGCGGAGGAGATCGTCTTCCACGACCCGACCACCGGCGCCTCGAACGACATCGAGAAGGCGACCTCCATCGCCCGCAAGATGGTCACCGAGTACGGCATGAGCGCCGACATCGGCTCCGTCAAGCTGGGCCAGGCGAACGGCGAGATGTTCCTCGGCCGCGACATGGGCCACCAGCGCGACTACTCCGAGCGCATCGCCGAGCAGGTCGACGCGGAGGTGCGCGCCCTGATCGAGAAGGCGCACGACGAGGCGTGGGAGGTCATCAACGACAACCGCGCGGTGCTCGACCGTCTCGCCGCGTCGCTGCTGGAGCACGAGACCCTCGACCACAACCAGATCGCGGAGATCTTCGCCGATGTGAAGAAGCTGCCGGAGCGCCCGCAGTGGCTCTCCAGCGACAAGCGCCCGATCTCGGACGTCCCGCCGATTCCGTTCCCGAAGGCCCCGATCGACGCGGGCGCGGTGGACGGCGGCGTCGACTCCGAGCCGCCGGCCGCGAAGCCGAAGCGCTCGCCCGCGATCAAGCCGCGACCGGCCACCGCCTAGGGCCGCCTCGCGCATGAGCGGCATCGATCGTCCGCGCATCGAGGCGGCCGTCGCCGAGATCCTCGCCGCCATCGGCGAGGATCCGGCGCGTCCGGGGCTGGAATCGACGCCGTCTCGGGTCGCCGATGCCTACGCCGAGTTCTTCGCCGGCGTCGGCCGGGACCCGGTCGACGACCTCGGCGCACCGGTGCCGCTGGAGTCCGGGCGTCAGGCCGAGACGGTGCTGCTGCGCGACATCGAGTTCCGCTCGGTGTGCGAGCACCACCTCCTGCCGTTCCTCGGCGTCGCGCACGTCGCCTACCTGCCGGGGGAGGCCGTGGTCGGGCTCGGCCGCATCCCGAAGGTCATCGAGACGCTGGCGGCCCGCCCGCAGATCCAGGAGCGCCTGACCGAGCAGATCGCCGACGCGATCGAGCAGGGCACCGCGGCCCGCGGCGTGCTGGTGGTGCTGGACGCCGCCCACACCTGCGTGACCACACGCGGCGCCCGCCAGACCCGGAGCACCACGGTCACTGTGGCGGCCCGCGGCGCGTACACCGACCCTGCGGCCCGGGCGGAGCTCATCGCCCTGATCGGGCACGGCGCCGAGTGACTCTCATCATGGGCGTCCTCAACGTGACGCCGGACTCGTTCAGCGACGGCGGGCTCTGGCTCGAGCCCGACGCGGCCATCGCCCACGGCCTCGAGCTGGTGGCGCAGGGCGCCGACCTGGTCGACGTCGGGGGCGAGTCCACCCGGCCGGGCGCCATCCGTGTGGAGCCGGAGGAGGAGCGCAAGCGCGTCGTCCCTGTCATCCGCGAGCTCGCGGCCCGCGGGGTGACGGTGAGCGTCGACACCCTCAACGCCTCCACAGCCCGCGCCGCCGTCGAAGCCGGCGCCGCGATCGTCAACGACGTCTCGGGCGGTCTGGCCGACGCCGGGATGCCCGACGCGGTCCTCGACACCGGGGCGCAGTACGTGGTCATGCACTGGCGCGGGCGGCTCGACGCGGCCGACTCCCGGGCGGTGTACCGGCACACCGTGCCCGAAGTCCGGGCGGAACTCTCCGCGCGGATCACCGACCTGCTGCAGCGCGGCATCGACCCTGCCAAGCTCATCCTCGACCCGGGCCTCGGGTTCTCGAAGAACGCGGGCCACAACTGGCAGGTCCTGGCCGGTCTCCGCGAGATCGAGACGCTCGGCTACCCCGTGCTGATCGGCGCCTCCCGCAAGCGGTTCCTCGGCGCCCTGCTGCCGGAGGGCGCGTCGGTCGAAGACCGGGACGCCCCCACCGCCGTCATCTCCGCGCTCGCGGCACAGGCCGGCGCCTGGGCGGTGCGGGTGCACGACGTGCCGTCGACCAGGATCGCCCTCGACGTCGTCCGGGCGTGGCAAGCTGGATCCGATGAATAGCAACCAGGCGCGGCCGACCGACTCGATCGTCCTGACCGGCCTCCGCGTGCGCGCCCACCACGGCGTGTTCGACTTCGAGCGGGCCGACGGTCAGGACTTCGTGGTCGACGTCACGGCATGGCTCGACCTGTCGCCGGCGGCCGCGGGCGACGACCTCGGGGCGACCGTCCACTACGGCGAGCTCGCCGAGGAGGTGGCCGCCGCCGTCGAGCGCGACCCCGTCGACCTCATCGAGACGGTCGCCGAGCGCGTCGCCGCCACCGTGCTCGCGCACGAGCCGGTCGACGCCGTCGAGGTGACCGTCCACAAGCCGCAGGCGCCGATCGCCGTGCCCTTCGCCGACGTCGCCGTCCGCATCGTCCGGAGTCGCGCATGAACGCCGCACCCCTCGGCAAGCCCGTGCGGATGCGCGTCGGCGTACCCGCTGTGCTCGCCTTCGGGAGCAATCTGGGCGACCGCGCCGCGACCATCCGGGACGCCGTCGACCTGCTCGGCGCCGAACCGGGCGTCGACGTGCGCGCCGTCTCGCGGCTCTACGAGACCCCGGCGCTGAAGCCGGACGGCGTCGACGAGGAGGCACCCCCGTACCTCAACGCCGTCGCGCTCGTCCACACCCTGCTCGAGCCCCTCGACCTGCTCGGCCTCGTCAACGCCGTCGAGGACCGCCTGGGCCGCGTCCGGGAGGAGCGCTGGGGCGACCGCACCCTCGACATCGACATCGTCGACTACGGCGGGATCGTCTCGGACGACGACCCGCGCATCGTGCTCCCGCACCCCCGCGCCCACGAGCGGGCCTTCGTGCTCGTGCCGTGGCTCGACGTCGACGCGGACGCGCAGCTGCCCGGCTACGGCCCGGTGGCAGCGCTGGCGGAGAAGGCGACCGACCCTGTGCGGCTCTGGCCTGACGCCGCCCGGGGGGAGGAGCTGTGAACCGCACGCGCGCGACCTCGCTGATCGGCCTCGGCGTCGGCGGCCTCGTCGTCGGCTTCCTCGCCGAGCTCGCCGCCTCCGGGATGGGCCAGGCCGTCTTCATCCCGCCGCTCACCCTCCCGATCACGCTGCTCGCGGTGGCCGTGCTCGTCATCGCCTTCGCCATCCCGATCCGCCGGGCCGTGCGCGGCCGCAGCGTCCGCCGCATCGACCCGTTCCAGGCGACGCGCATCGTCGTGCTCGCCAAGGCCTGCAGCCTGAGCGGGGCGCTCCTGACCGGCGTCGGAGTCGGGATCGGCGCCTACCTGCTGACACGGGATGTGCTTCCCGGCGGCAACGCCATCCTGCTCACCGCGCTCGCCACGGCGGGGGCCGTGATCCTGATGGTCGCGGGACTGGTGGCCGAGCTGTTCTGCACCCTCCCGCCGGGCGACGACGACGAGCGCAGGGAGCGCGTCCATGCCGGAACGGATTGACCTCAACGTCGGCGAGTGGCGCCGCGTCTCGCCGAAGTACGTGCTGGTGGTGATCTCCGGAACCGTGATCACCGGCCTGATCCTCTCGGCCGCGAGCCTGTTCCTCTGGCTCGTCGGCGGGTGGCCCTTCGGCTGGCTGGCGCTCGCGGTCGTGGTGGCGATCACCGTCATCGCGCTGATCATCGCCCCACGCCGCGCCCGCTCGATCGGCTACCGCCTGCGCGACGACGACCTGCTGTTCCGGCGAGGCATCATGTTCCAGCGCTTCGTCTCGGTGCCGTACGGGCGCATGCAGCTCATCGACATCAACCGCGGTCCGGTCAGCCGGATGCTGGGGCTCGCCGACCTGAAGTTCGTGACGGCCGCCGCCTCCACCGGGGTGATGGTGCCCGGTCTGCCCGAACCCGAGGCCGCGGAGCTGCGCGACCGGCTCGTCGAGCTGGCGGAGAGCAGGCGGGCGGGGCTGTGAACGTCCGTGGGGCGCTGCCCGGCGGCGCACCGCTGTCGGCGGCGGAGCGCGCGGCCGAGCGGTACACCGACGGCGAGTGGCACCGGCTGCATCCCGCGACGCCGCTGCTGCGCGGCGGCATCGTCTTCATCGCCGTGTTCGGTTTCGTGCTCTCCAATCTGCGCGAGCGGCTGATCTCGTTCTTCGTCGGGGCGCCCGACTACGGCGGCGACCCGCTCGACGCGATCTACAACCACGGCTGGGAGGGCTGGGCGCTGCTCGGCGTCGCCGTGGTGCTGCTGCTGTGCCTCGGTGCGTTCTACCTGTCGTGGCGGATGCACAGCTTCCGGATCACGGGCGATGCGGTGGAGGTGCGCAGCGGCATCCTGTTCCGGACGCAGCGCAAGGCGCGGCTCGACCGCATCCAGGGCATCAATCTCGTCCGCCCCGTGCTCGCGCGCATCTTCGGCGCCGCGAAGCTGGACATCTCGGTGGCCGGCCACGACGCGAACGTGCAGCTCGCCTACCTCGGGTCGACGCTGGCGGACGGGCTGCGCGGCGACGTGCTGCGGCTCGCGTCGGGCGTGCGGGCGGCGGAGGCGGCGGAGGCCGCGGGGGCAGCGGCCGCTCAGGGGACTGCGAATTCGGCCGCACCGGGGGAGGCCTCGCGGGCCGCGGCCGTCGGGGAGCTCGTCGGCCGGCGGGTGAACGAGTTCCTGGCGCCGGAGCTCGACCCGAACGCCGCGCCGCCGGAGTCGGTTGTCAAGATCCCGCCGCTGCGCCTGCTCGGGTCGCTGCTGCTCAGCGGGTTCACCGTCTTCGTCGTGATCGTGGTCGCCTTCCTGATCTGGGGCGCCTCGACCGGGTCCGCCTGGCTGCTCATCGTCGTGCTCCCCGGCCTGATCGGCTCGGCGAGCTTCTACATCAACCGGTTCACGAAGTCGCTGCGGTACTCGATCGCGGGCACGCCGGACGGAGTCCGCGTCGGCTTCGGGCTGCTCAGCACGAGCAACGAGACGCTGCCGCCGGGTCGCATCCACGCCGTCGAGGTGCTGCAGCCGCTGCTGTGGCGGCCGTTCGGCTGGTGGCAGATCCGCATCGACACCGCCGGCCATTCACGCGAGAAGGGCGCGGCCGGGCAGCCGAACACGACCATGCTGCCGGTCGGCGACGCGGCCGACGTGTCGCGGGTGCTCGCCCTCGTGCTCCCCGGCCTCGGCGCGGAGGAGGAGCGGCGTGCGATCGAGGCCGGAATGGTCTCGGCGGGCCGCGACAGCTTCGTCGGCAGCCCGCGACGCGCGGCCTGGTTCCGGCCGTTCTCCTGGCAGCGCACCGGCTTTCTGCTGCTCGACGACACCGTCCTGCTCCGGCGCGGGTTCGTGTGGCGCAGCCTCGCGGTGGTCCCGCTCGCGCGGCTCCAGAGCCTGGAACTGAAGCAGGGACCGCTGGAGGCGGCCCTCCGGCTTTCCGAGGCGCGCTTCCACACGGTCTCCGGTCCGGTCCGGCCGCGCCTCGCCGCGATCGACGCGCCGACCGGCGTGCGGCTGTTCGAGGAGGTGGCGGCGCGCGCGATCGCGGCAGCGGCGGCCGACCGCAGCCACCGCTGGGGGAGCGTCGCGCCGTCCGCGGCGCCCCGCGATGCCTCGTCCGCCCCGGGTCCGATCACCGATGTCCCGTCTTCCGAGGAGGAACACTGATGCTCCCGTCCGCCCGTCCGCCGTCGCAGCGTTCCGGCCGGCTCGGCGTCGGCATCGTCGGCTCCGGCCGCGTCGGCCCGGTGCTCGGGCTGGCCCTCGCCGGCGCGGGGCACGCTCTCGTCGGTGTCTCCGCCGTGTCCGAGGCCAGCCGCGAGCGGGCCGAGGGGATGCTGCCGAACGTCCCGCTGCTCGACGTCCCGACCCTGGTGGAGCGCAGCGAGCTCGTCCTTCTCGCCGTGCCGGAGCCGGAGCTGCCGGCCCTGGTCTCAGGGCTCGCGGCGACGGGAACCTGGCAGCCGGGCCAGATCGTCCTGCACACCGCGCCGGGCCGGGGGATCGACGTGCTGGCGCCCGCAGCCGCCGCCGGCGCCATCCCGCTGGCCATCCATCCGGCGCTGGAGTTCACCGGGACGAGTCTCGACCTGGCGCGCCTGTCGGAGAGCTACTTCGCGGTGACCGCGCCCGCTGCCGTGCTGCCGATCGCGCAGGCCCTCGTGGTCGAGATGGGCGGGGAACCCGTCGTCGTCGCCGAGGCGGACCGCGCGGCGTACGCCGAGGCGATCGCGACGGCGACCGCGTTCTCGCGCTCGATCGTCGAGCAGTCCACCGGTCTGCTGCGCGATATCGGGGTGGAGAACCCCGGCTCGTTCCTCAGCTCGCTCATCCGGTCGGCCGTGGACAACGCGCTCACCCGCGCCGGCGCGCCCACCCGGCTCGACCTGGACGTGCTCGACGCCATCGAGGACGGCGCCCCTCCGAGCGCCCGGGACGACGGCCGCGGCTGGTTCCTCCGCGGCGAGTAGCCTTGATCCGGCCGGTGGACGACCGGCCGGAAGGACGAGCATGCCAGAGATCATCACGACCATCGCCGAGCTGCGGGCGCGGATCGCCGGGGCACGGCGCACCGCGATGCAGGACGGCCCGGCGGACGCGCCCACCGGGCGCGTGGTGCTCGTGCCGACGATGGGCGCTCTCCACGAGGGTCATCTGCGCCTGGTGTCGCGCGCCCGGGATCTCGGCGGAGTGGTCGTCGTCTCGATCTTCGTCAACCCGCTGCAGTTCGGCCCGGGGGAGGACCTCGACCGCTACCCGCGCACCCTGGATGCCGACGTGGTCGCCCTGGAGGGGCTGGCCGACATCGTCTTCGCACCGACCGCGGCCGAGATGTATCCGGCCGGTCCGTCCGAGACGCGGGTGACTGCAGGCGAGTCGGGAACGCTTTTCGAGGGCGCCTCCCGGCCCGGACACTTCGACGGCGTGCTGACCGTGGTGACGAAGCTGTTCAACATCGTCCAGCCCGATGTGGCCGTTTTCGGGCAGAAGGACGCCCAGCAGGTCCACGTGATCGGCCGGATGGTCGAGGATCTCAACCTGCCCGTCACGATCGCCGTCGTCGACACCGTCCGGGAGGACGACGGTCTCGCGCTTTCGAGCCGCAACCGCTACCTCGGCGCCGACGACCGGCTTGCCGCGGTCACCCTGTCGGAGGCGCTCGCCGCCGGGGCGGATGCGGCCACCGACGGCGTCGCCGCCGCCCTCGCCGCGGCCCGCGCGCGCATCGAGGCGCAACCGGCGGTTAAGCTGGACTATCTCGCGATCGTCGACCCGGAGAGCTTCCGGGAGGCCTCGCCTGACCACCACGGTCCCGCTCTGATGCTGATCGCCGCCCGGGTCGGCACGACCCGCCTGATCGACAATCAGCGCCTCACGACGTGACCGGTAGCCGACCAGCCACGACCGCCCGCCCTCTTCGATAAGGAACGACAGCGATGACCGACGCGCAGACCACCGCGGCCGACCTCGAGCCCGCCGACGCCGGCGAGGAGGACGTCAGCGAGCAGAAGGCGGTACGGCTCAGCAAGCGCGAGCGCCTGATCGCGGAGGCGGCCGACGCGAGCGGCGGCGCATACCCGGTCCATGTGCCGGTGACCACGACGATCCCGGCCGTCCGTGCGAAGTGGGAGCACCTTCAGGCCGACGAGGCCTCCGGCGAGGTCGTCGGCATCGCCGGCCGCGTCGTCCACCTGCGGAACACGGGCAAGCTCTGCTTCGCCGTGCTGCAGGCGGGTGACGGCTCGCGCATCCAGGTCATGGTGTCGCTCGGCGAGGTCGGCCAGGAGTCGCTCGACGCCTGGAAGGAGCTCGTCGACCTCGGCGACCACGTGTTCGTCTCCGGCGAGGTGATCTCCAGCCGTCGCGGCGAGCTGTCGGTGATGGTGACCGAGTGGCGGATCGCCGCGAAGGCCCTGCTCCCGCTGCCCAACCTGCACAACGAGCTGAGCGAGGAGACCCGGGTGCGCGCCCGCTACCTCGACCTGATCGCGCGTGAGCAGGCACGCAAGACCGTGATCGACCGCGCGAAGGCGGTCGCGAGCCTGCGCAGCACGTTCGCCCAGCGCGAGTTCGTCGAGGTCGAGACGCCCATGCTGCAGGTGATGCACGGCGGTGCGTCGGCGCGCCCGTTCGTCACCCATTCCAACGCCTTCGACACCGAGCTGTACCTCCGCATCGCGCCCGAGCTGTACCTGAAGCGCGCGGTGGTCGGCGGCATCGACCGCGTGTTCGAGATCAACCGCAACTTCCGCAACGAGGGCGCCGACTCCACCCACTCGCCCGAGTTCGCGATGCTGGAGGCCTACCAGGCGTACGGCGACTACAACTCGATCGCCGACCTGACGCAGACCCTGATCCAGGATGCGGCCGTCGCGGTCTCCGGCTCGCATGTCGTCACCTGGGCCGATGGCACGGAGTACGACCTCGGCGGCCAGTGGGACCGCATCCGGATGTACGACAGCCTCTCGGACGCCATCGGCGAGGAGATCACGCCGGAGACGCCGATCGAGCGACTGCGCGAGCTCGCCGCGCTCGCGGGCATCGAGATCGAGCACCCGCTGGCGGGCAAGTACGTCGAAGAGCTGTGGGAGCACTACGTCAAGACCGACCTGGTGCGGCCGACGTTCGTGATGGACTTCCCGGTCGACACGAGCCCCCTGGTTCGTGCGCACCGCTCGCGTGAGGGCGTCGTCGAGAAGTGGGACCTGTACACGCGGGGCTTCGAGCTGGCCACGGGCTACTCGGAGCTCGTCGACCCCGTCGTGCAGCGCGAGCGCTTCGTCGAGCAGGCGAAGCTCGCGGCTGCGGGCGACAACGAGGCCATGCGCCTGGACGAGGAGTTCCTGCGGGCGCTCGAGTTCGGGATGCCGCCGACCGGTGGCATGGGGATGGGCATCGACCGTCTGCTCATGGCCCTCACCGGGCTCGGCATCCGCGAGACCATCCTCTTCCCGCTGGTCAAGTAGCCTCCCAGGCCGTGGCGCTACGATGAGGGCGATATGAACGACATCCTCGGTGGCCTCGTCTGGGCGCTCGCGCCGACCGTGCTGGTGGGCCTGCTGTTCTGGGCGATCATGCGCTTCATCGTGCGCGCCGACCGCAACGAGCGGAAGGCGTACAGCCGGCTGGAGGCGCAGGAGCGCGCCCGCCGCGGACTCGCCCCGAAGCCCTGATGTCTGCCGGGCACCGGTCGCACCCGATACGGTAGGCCTGGGGACGCGTCCGCGTCGCTCTGACTTCGCCGGAGGGACGTGTGCATGGAGACGGGATTCTGGGTCTCGATCTCCATCGGGGTCGCCCTGCTCGTCGACTTCATCATCCGCGTACTCGCGATCATCATCGTGCCGCGCAACCGCAAGCCCACCTCGGCGACCGCGTGGCTGCTGGCGATCTTCCTCATCCCCTATATCGGCATCCTGTTCTTCCTGCTCATCGGCAGTTATAAGCTCCCGAAGAGTCGGCGCAAGAAGCAGGAGGAGATCAACCGCTTCATCATCGAGAGCACCGAGGGCATCGAGCGGGTACGGCGCGACCACCCGTGGCCGCCGTGGCTGGAGGGCGTGGTCGAGCTCAACCGCAAGCTCGGCGCGATGCCGCTCGTCGGCGGCAACCGGGCGACCCTGAACGGCGACTACGTCGGCACGCTGAACGCCATGGCGGAGGAGATCGGCAAGGCGCGGAAGTACGTGCACGTCGAGTTCTACATCCTGTCGCTCGACAAGACGACGGGACCATTCTTCGACGCGCTCGAGGAGGCGGCGAAGCGCGGCGTGATCGTGCGCGTGCTGCTCGACCACATCGCGTCGCTGCGTACGCCCGACTACAAGCGCACCACGAAGCGCCTCACCGCGATGGGGGCGAAGTGGCAGCTCATGCTCCCCGTGCAGCCGTTCAAAGGCAAGTACCAGCGGCCGGACCTGCGCAACCACCGCAAGCTGCTGATCGTCGACGGCCGTGTCGCCTTCATGGGGTCGCAGAACATCATCGACCGCAGCTACAACAAGAAGTCGAACATCCGGCGCGGGCTCAAGTGGAAGGAGCTCATCGTGCGGCTGGAGGGCCCGATCGTCGCCGGCCTCAACGCGATCTTCATCACCGACTGGTACAGCGAGACCGACGAGCTGCTGCAGCGCGAGACCGAGCCGATCACCGACGAGATCGACCCGAACGAACTGGACGCCCAGGTCGTGCCCTCGGGTCCGGGGTTCGCGGGCGAGAACAACCTTCGCCTGTTCCTGGCCCTGCTCTATTACGCGCAGGAGCGCATCGTCATCACCTCGCCCTACTTCGTGCCGGACGACGCCATGCTCATGGCGATCACCTCCGCCGTGCAGCGCGGCATCTCGGTCGACCTGTTCGTCTCGGAGATCGGCGACCAGGCGCTCGTCTATCACGCGCAGCGGTCGTACTACGAGGCGCTGCTGCGTTCGGGCGTGCGGATCTGGATGTACAAGGCGCCCTACATCCTGCACGCCAAGCACTTCACCATCGACGACGATGTGGCCGTCATCGGCTCGAGCAACATGGACATGCGCTCGTTCCAGCTCAACATGGAGGTCTCGCTCATGGTGCGCGGCCGCTCCTTCGTCGACGAGATGCGCAAGGTGGAGGACGGCTACCGTCGCGACAGCCGCGAGCTCACCCTCGAGGAATGGATGAAGCAGCCGCTGCGCTCCACCGTGCTCGACAACCTGGCCCGCTTGACCTCCGCGCTCCAGTAGCCGGCTCGTGTCGGCGGCCATGGCCGGTCACGCCGCTGCCAGTTCGCGGACCAGACGCACGTCGCACCACGGTCGCGCGGCTTCCGCGAGACGTTCGTCGGCGGTGAGGAGCGGAAGCTCCAGCACGTGCGCGAGCGCGACGTACATGGCGTCGTACGCGCTGAGGTTCTCCCGCCATCGCCAGGCGTACTCCCAGAGCGGTTCGTGCTCCATGCGCATGATGTCGAGCCGGTAGAACCCCATGACGAAGCGCTCGTAGTCGTCCGGTCGCCCTCGCTCGCGCATCGCGTGCCGCCGCACCGTGCTCAGGAACTCCGGATCGAGCAGGTGCGGCGCCACGAGGATGCACTCCTCAAGCTCGGGATGTTCGTGAAAGACGGCCGGGCCGCCTGCATCGAGAAGATCGACCACGGCACTGCAATCCACCACGGCGGATCTCATCGGTTGTCGCGATCTTCGTGGAGCGAGGCGACGATCTCGTCGGTGCTCATGCCCAACGGTCGCCAGGGCTCGGTCGGAACGGAGGGTCGCTCACGGGTGGAGCGGCTCGCGGAGGACACCTCGTTCCAGCGCTCGTCGATGCGCAGCTTCTCGGCGATGCGCGTCAACTCGCGACGCAGGTACTCGGAGTACGACAGGCCCTTGGCCGCCGCCGCTTCCTTCAGTCGGTCGTTGACCGCCGGATCCAGATCTCTGACTTGCACGGTGACTCCCATGTGATTGATTGTACAAAGGTGTGCATGCGAAAGCAACGGTTTTGCATGCATGTACCAAGTGTGCCGGGTCGGGGCATCGCAGAGGAGTCGTGCGGGGAAAGTTGTGGAGAACCGGCGTGACCCGGTGGCTGTGGACGGGAACGGAGACGGGTCAGCCGCGGGGGCGTAGGCGCACCGTGGGGAGCTCCGGTGCGGGCAGGGGGGCTCCGTCGTAGCCCTCGACCGTGCCGAAACGCCCATGCGGCTCGGCGCCGGCGATCACCTCGCCCTGCCAATCGGCGCGGAACGCCACGATCTCGTCGTGACTGCGGCCGATGAAGTTCCACCACATCACGATCTGCTCGCCGAGCGGCTCCCCACCCAGCAGCACGATGCGCGCGGGCGTCGCGGCCGCGACCGTGACCCGGGGGCGGCCCGGAGACAGGTACGCCAGGTGCGAGAGGGGTACTGCGACACCGTTCACCGTCACCTCGCCCGTGTCGACCAGGATGCCGTGCTCGAACACCGCATCCAACGGCACCTCGATCGTCGCCCCGGCCGGGATGACCAGCTCCGCCCCGACGAGCGGCGAGAACACAGTGGCCGCCGTGCCGCTCCCCGCCAGCGACCCGACGAAGGTGCGCACGATGGCGGCCCCGATGCTGCCGGCGACGGGGGTGTAGTGCTCGAAGAACGGAGCGACGTCGCGGGACGACTCCGGCAGTGCCACCCAGAGCTGGACGCCGTGCAGCCGCCGCGTGCCCGGCGTCGAGACCTCGGAATGGCTGATCCCGCGGCCGGCCGTCATCAGGTTCAGCTCGCCCGGCCGTACCAGGGCGTGGCTGCCGACGCTGTCGCGGTGGTCGATCTCGCCCTCGAACAGCCAGCTCACCGTCTGCAGGCCCGTGTGCGGGTGCGGCGGCACGCGCATGCCGCCGGTCGCGTCCACGTCGTCCGGACCGTAATGGTCGACGAAGCACCAGCCTCCGATGAGCGACCGGCGGCGCTGCGGCAGCGTGCGGCGCACGGTCATCGCGCGCGGCCCGCCGAGCGGGACATCCCGCGGCTCCAGCAGCTCGACGTCGGCGTCGTCGAGGACGGCGGTGCCCGCCACGAGCTCCGCCGGATCGCGTTCGAGGTTGCTCATAGCGGCATCCTAGGCGCGCACGGCCCGCTCCGAGACGCGCTCCCTAGAATGGGCGCGTGCCCCGGACCGCCTCCCGTCTCCTCCCCGCTGTCGCGGCCTTCGCCGCGGTCGCCGCCCTCGCCGGCTGCACCTCGGCGCCGGGGCGGCCGGTCGAGGACTACGCGGGCGAGCCGAAGGGCGTGGAAGCCCCGGCCAGCAGCGCGGGCGGATCGTCGTGGGCGGTCTGGATGGAAGACGGCACGCGCCTCGCGATCGTGCTCTACGGCTCCTCCACCTGCCCGCCGAAGGTCGACCACATCCGCTCCTCCGGCCCCACGAAGATCACGGCGACCCTCGCTCCTGCGCCCGGCGGCATCTGCACGCACGACTACGTGCCGTACACGACGGTCTTCGCCACCCCGGACGGCACGTCCAAGACGGCGGAGGTGGGCGTCGAACTGCCCGACCAGACCCTCACGCTGCCCGCCCGGCAGGGTTGAGCGCCGCCGAACCCTGGCGTCCTCTGAGACCCGTCACGCCCACGGCGAACAGGGCCGCGGGACGGGGGAACCGGTGGTTACTCTCTTTGTATCGACGCCGAACCTGCCCGGAGTCGTACGAGGAGTAGACATGTTCGAGAGATTCACCGACCGAGCCCGCCGTGTGGTCGTCCTGGCCCAGGAAGAGGCCAAGATGCTGAACCACAACTACATCGGGACGGAGCACATCCTGCTCGGCCTGATCCACGAGGGCGAGGGCGTCGCCGCCAAGGCCCTCGAGTCGCTCGGCATCTCGCTCGACGCGGTGCGCGAGCAGGTCCAGGACATCATCGGCCAGGGCCAGCAGCAGCCGACCGGCCACATCCCCTTCACGCCGCGCGCGAAGAAGGTGCTCGAGCTCAGCCTCCGCGAGGCCCTCCAGCTCGGCCACAACTACATCGGCACCGAGCACATCCTGCTCGGCCTCATCCGCGAGGGCGAGGGCGTCGCCGCCCAGGTGCTCGTGAAGCTGGGCGCCGACCTCAACCGCGTCCGCCAGCAGGTCATCCAGCTCCTCTCGGGTTACCAGGGCAAGGAGCAGGTCCAGGTCGGCGGCAACGATCAGACCACCGCGCAGGCCGGTAGCCAGATCCTCGACCAGTTCGGCCGCAACCTCACGCAGGCCGCGCGCGACAACAAGCTCGACCCCGTGATCGGACGCGAGAAGGAGATCGAGCGCGTCATGCAGATCCTGTCGCGCCGCTCCAAGAACAACCCCGTGCTGATCGGCGAGCCCGGCGTCGGCAAGACCGCCGTCGTCGAGGGACTCGCGCAGGCGATCGTCCGCGGCGACGTTCCGGAGACGCTGAAGGACAAGCAGCTCTATACGCTCGACCTCGGCTCGCTCATCGCCGGTTCCCGCTACCGCGGCGACTTCGAGGAGCGCCTGAAGAAGGTCACGAAGGAGATCCGCACCCGCGGCGACATCATCACCTTCATCGACGAGATCCACACCCTCGTCGGAGCAGGTGCTGCAGAGGGCGCGATCGACGCGGCCTCGATTCTCAAGCCGCTGCTCGCCCGCGGCGAGTTGCAGACGATCGGCGCCACGACCCTCGACGAGTACCGCAAGCACTTCGAGAAGGACGCTGCGCTCGAGCGCCGGTTCCAGCCCATCCAGGTCGCGGAGCCCTCGCTGCCCCACGCGATCAACATCCTGAAGGGCCTGCGCGACCGCTACGAGGCGCACCACAAGGTGTCCATCACCGACGGTGCGATCGTCGCGGCGGCGAACCTGGCCGACCGCTACATCCAGGACCGCTTCCTCCCGGACAAGGCCATCGACCTGATCGACGAGGCCGGCGCGCGACTCCGCCTGTCGATCCTGTCGGCGCCGCCGGAGCTGCGCGAGTTCGACGACAAGATCGCCGCCGTGCGCTCCCAGAAGGAGGCCGCGATCGAGGACCAGGACTTCGAGAAGGCCGCGAGCCTGCGCGACGAGGAGAAGAACCTCCTCGGCGAGCGGCTGCGCCTCGAGAAGCAGTGGCGCTCGGGCGAGGTCAAGACCACCGCCGAGGTGGATGAGGGCCTCATCGCCGAGGTGCTGGCCCAGGCGACCGGCATCCCGGTGTTCAAGCTCACCGAGGAGGAGTCGGCTCGACTCGTCTACATGGAGAAGGCGCTGCACGAGCGCGTCATCGGCCAGGAGGAGGCCATCGCGGCCCTGTCCAAGACGATCCGCCGCACCCGCGCCGGACTGAAGGATCCGAAGCGTCCCTCCGGCTCGTTCATCTTCGCCGGCCCCACGGGGGTCGGTAAGACCGAGCTGGCGAAGGCGCTCGCCGAGTTCCTGTTCGACGACGAGTCGGCCATGATCTCCCTCGACATGTCGGAGTACGGCGAGAAGCACACCGTCTCCCGCCTGTTCGGCGCCCCTCCCGGGTTCGTCGGCTTCGAGGAGGGCGGCCAGCTGACCGAGAAGGTCCGCCGCAAGCCGTTCAGCGTCGTGCTGTTCGACGAGATCGAGAAGGCGCACCCCGACATCTTCAACTCGCTGCTCCAGATCCTGGAGGAGGGACGTCTGACGGACGGTCAGGGTCGCGTGGTCGACTTCAAGAACACCGTGATCATCATGACCACGAACCTCGGGACGAAGGACATCTCCGGCGGCCCCGTCGGCTTCCAGATCGAGGGCGACCCGACGACCGGCTACGACCGGATGCGCGGCAAGGTGTACGAGGAGCTGAAGAAGAACTTCAAGCCCGAGTTCCTGAACCGTGTCGACGAGATCATCGTGTTCCCGCAGCTCAGCAAGCCGGAGCTGCTGCAGATCGTCGACCTGTTCATCAAGCGCCTGTCGAACCGCCTGCTCGACCGCGACATGACCATCGAGCTGACCGTCCCGGCGAAGGAGCGGCTGATCGAGGTCGGGTTCGACCCGACACTCGGCGCCCGCCCGCTCCGCCGCGCGGTGCAGCACGAGATCGAGGACCGGCTGAGCGAGAAGATCCTGCACGGCGAGCTGAACGCGGGCGACCACGTCCACGTCGACTTCGCCGACGGCGACTTCGTGTTCACGACGACGGCTCGCAAGGAGCCGATCGGTGCCGGCATCAACGCCGCCGCCGCGATCGGGACCGGGCCTGCCACGCCGGATCTCGCCGCGAACGACTGACGCACGCCTCATCGGAACGGCCGGTGCCCGCTCGGGCACCGGCCGTTCCGCGTTTTCCGGTACTCCCCGCGCCGCCAGCGGCCCGCTAGCCTGACGGCGAGATCGCGCCAGGGCGGCCGCGGAGAGGGGACCACGATGTCGGATGCGAACGACACGATGCCGAAGGACGCGACGGAGCACACCCGCGCGGCGAACCGGGCGGCGCGCGACATGCTGCCGCTGGGCGACCGGCGCGACTACGACGATGCAGCGCGCGGGTTCGTCGGCGCACCGGCCGATCCGCTGATCCGCCGGGCCGACGGCACGCCCGTGCTCGATCTGACGTCCCACGACTTCGTCGATGCCTCGGAGGAGGCGCCCGATACCGTGCATCCCAGCCTCTGGCGGCACGCCCAGGTGAACAACCATCACGGGCTGTTCGAGGTCGCCGAGGGCGTCTACCAGCTGCGCGGGATCGACCTGGCGAACATCACGATCGTCGAGGGCGAGACCGGGATCATCGTCATCGACCCGCTGAGCTTCGCGGAGACCGCCCGCGCGGCGCTCGCCCTGTACCGCGAGCACCGCGGCGACCGGCCCGTGACCGGCCTCGTCTACACGCACAGCCACGTCGACCACTTCAGCGGATCTCGCGCCATCCTGGAGGACGCGCACGGCGGCGACTTCCCGGTCATCGCGCCGGAGGGTTTCCTGTACGAGGCCGCGGCCGAGAACGTCTACGCGGGCACGGCGATGACCCGCCGCGCGCTGTACATGTACGGCCCGCTCCTGGCACCGGGCCCGCGCGGCCAGGTGGATGCCGGGCTCGCCAACACGCTCGGCGCGGGCGGGAGCGCCACCCTGGTGCCGCCGACCGACCTGATCCGCGAGACGGGGGAGAGCCGGACCGTCGACGGGGTCGAGATGACGTTCCAGATGGCGCCGGGAACCGAGGCGCCCGCCGAGTTCCTCATCCACTTCCCGGCGCTCCGCCTGCTGTGTGTGGCGGAGGACGCCAACCACCTGATGCACAACCTGTACACCCTGCGCGGCGCGCAGGTGCGGGATGCGGCCACCTGGTGGAAGACCCTCAACCAGACGATCGGGCTGTTCGGCGGGGAGACCGACGTGCTGGTCGGTCAGCACGGCTGGCCGCGCTGGGGAACCGCGGACATCCGCGAGTACCTGGCGAACCAGCGCGACCTGTACAAGTTCATTCACGACGAGACGCTGCGGCTCGCGAACCGCGGGCTGACGATGACGGAGATCGCGGAGGAGCTGCGGCTGCCCCCGGGCCTCGACCGCGAGTGGTACAGCCACGGCTACTACGGCTCGCTCAGCCACAACGCGAAAGCCGTCTATCAGCGGTACCTCGGCTGGTACGACTCGCATCCCGCGCACCTGAACCAGCTTCCGCCGGCCGAAGCGGGGCCACGCTACGTCGAGTACATGGGCGGGGCGGACGCCGTGGTCGAGAAGGCGCGCGCGGCCTACGACGCCGGCGACTACCGCTGGGTGGCCGAGGTGCTCACGCACGTCGTCTTCGCGGACCCGGCGAACCGGGCGGCCGCGCTGCTGCAGGCGGACGCGTTCGAGCAGCTCGGGTACCAGTGCGAGAACCCGACCTGGCGCAACGAGTACCTCATGGGGGCGCTGGAGCTGCGCAACGGCGTCAGGAACCTCGGCGATATCCAGCTGGCGACCCCGGACGTCTTCGCCGCCATGTCGCCGGAGATGATCCTCGACTTCGCCGGCATCAAGCTCGACGCCGGCCGCACCGGCGACGAGCCGTTCGCCCTGGGCTGGACGGTCACCGACGCCGAGCGCGGACCGGCGGCTTTCCTGCTGGAGGTTCGGAACGGCGTGCTCGTGTACACACGCGACGCGTCGCTCGACGGGACGGTGGCGCGGGTGTCGTCGAGCAAGGCGGCGCTGGCCGCGGCCCTGTTCGGCGGCCGGCCCCTCGACGACCTCGTCGGCTTGGGCGAAGCACGCGTGGAGGGCGACCGCGCGGCGGTGGACCGGCTGTTCGGGATGCTGGACGACTTCCCGCTGTGGTTCCCGATCGTGCAGCCGTGAAGTGTCCACGGGCCTGAGCCGCGTGCGGTCCGGGGCGGCTCCCGCCCCTCGGTAGGCTGGAACGGTGAGCGGTGACAGCGGGCCAGGGTTCAGCATCCGGAGGGCGCGGACGAGTGACGTGCCCCGCATCCAGCAGCTGGTGGAGCCGCTGGTGCAGCGGCGCATCCTGCTCGGCAAGGAGATGGTCACTCTCTACGAGGCGGTGCAGGAGTTCAGGGTCGCGCAGAACGCCGACGGCGAGCTGATCGGCTGCGGCGCGCTGCACGTGATGTGGAGCGACCTCGGCGAGGTGCGCACGCTCGCCGTGGCGGACGACTGGCTGGGCCGCGGCGTCGGCCGGGCGCTGCTCGGGCGGCTGGAGTCGGACGCCCGGGAGCTCGGGCTGGACCGACTGTTCTGCCTGACGTTCGAGGTCGGCTTCTTCGGGCGCAACGGTTTCGAGGACATGGGGGAGGCGACCGTCGATCCCGCCCTGTACGCGGAGCTGCTGCGCTCCCACGACGAGGGCGTCGCCGAGTTCCTGGATCTGGCCCGGGTGAAGCCCAACACGCTCGGCAACACCCGCATGATCAAGCACCTCTGAGCATGCCCTGACGGCCGGGCGCGCCTGCCGGGCGTGTCCGGGGGCCCTGGCTATAGTGCGGGCATGTCGACGTTCAAGAACCCGGTCGGCCCGCAGCCGAGCAGCGTCTACTGGCGTCGTCGGCTCATCGTCCTCATCGGACTGGTCGCCGTCGTCGTCGTCATCGTCCTCATCGTGGTGCGCCCCGGTTCCGCCGGCGGCGAGCCCGCGAAGAAGCGGCCCGTGCCCGCCTCGACAAGCACGCCGGCCGCCGCGACGAGCATCCCGACCAGCAGCGCGAGCGCCGACGGTAAGCCGTGCGCGCCGGGCGACGTGAAGGTGGAGGCCGTCACGGACAAGGACGTCTACGCCGCGGGCGAGCTGCCGCAGCTCTCGGTGGCGCTGACGAACACCGGGTCGGCGGCCTGCACGATCGACGCCGGGACCGCTAAGCAGGCCTTCACGATCACGAGTGGTTCGGAGGTGTACTGGAAGTCGACGGACTGCCAGACCGACAAGGTGGATGCCGAGGTGCTGCTGCAGCCCGGCAAGACCATCTCGTCGCAGGCGCCGATCACCTGGGACCGTACGCGCTCCGACCCGTCGACCTGCCAGGCGCAGCGGCCGCAGGTCCCCGCCGGCGGCGCCTCGTATCACCTGGAGACGAGCGTCTCCGACGTGAAGAGCTCGCAGACGAAGCAGTTCATCCTGCAGTGACGTCGGCGGCGGGTGCGGTGGCCGCAGCCGCCGTGTCGGCCTCCCGGAGGTAGGCGCCGGCGACCTCACGGACCTCGACGCCGGAGCCGTGCCGCATCGCCGGGTTCTGGCGCGCGAGCGCGAGTGCGGCCTCCCGGTCGCTCGCCTCGACGATGCCGATGCCGGCGATCAGCTCCTTGCTCTCGGTGTACGGGCCGTCGGTCTCGCCGTCGGCGCGGAGGGAACGGGCCGTTGCGGGCGGGGTGAGCGCGTAGGCGGCGACGAGCGCCCCCGCGCGGATGAGGTCGTCGGAGTGCCGGTCGTGCTCGGCGAGCTCGGCGGCGTCGTGCTCGGCGCTCGGGTCGAAGTGGATGAGGATGGCGTAGAGCGGCATCGGGTGTCCTTCCGTATTCGGTTCGTATCCGTGCGTCGAACGGCCGGGCCCGGATTCGACACGCACTCGTCAGAACGCGGCGTCGAGCTCCCGTTCGCGATCCGTCGATGCGGCGGTGAAGGCGAGTCGGAGGGCCTCGCGGATGGACTCGCTGCGCTCGTCGACCCGCGTCGAGAAGCCGAGCCGGGCCGCCTCTGCGGTGCGCTGCTTGCCGCTGACCACGGAACGGACCTCGCCGGCCAGGCTGATCTCTCCGAAGGCCGCCAGGGTGTGCGGGATGGCGCGGTCGGTCGCCGCGGAGGCGATCGCGAGCGCGATGGCCAGGTCGGCGCCGGGCTCGTTGAGCCGCACGCCGCCCACGGTGGAGACGTACACGTCTTTGTCGCCGAGACGGATGCCCGCCCGGCGCTCGAGGACTGCGAGCAGCATGGCGACGCGGGAGCCGTCGACGCCGTTGGTCACCCGGCGCGGGTTGGGCGCCGTCGTGCCGACGACGAGCGCCTGCACCTCGACCGGCAGCGGGCGCCGGCCCTCCATGGCCACCGTCACGCAAGTGCCGGACACGGGCGTCGTGTTGCGGCTGAGGAAGAGGCCGCTCGGGTCGGGCACCTCGGCGATGCCGTCTCCGGTCATCTCGAAGCAGCCCACCTCGTCGGTCGGGCCGAAGCGGTTCTTGAGGGCCCGGACGAAGCGCAGGGCCGTCTGGCGGTCGCCCTCGAACTGGCAGACCACATCCACCAGGTGTTCGAGCAGCCGGGGGCCGGCGATCGAGCCGTCTTTCGTGACGTGGCCGACGATGACGATGGGCAGGTCGCGCTCTTTGGCGACCCGGATGAGCGTGCTGGCGACCTCCCGCACCTGGCTCGGGCCGCCCGCGATGCCCTCGGTGGACCCGCTGGAGACGGTCTGGACGGAGTCCACGATCACCAGCGCCGGCTCGACCGCGTCGATCTGCGCGACGATGGTGGCGAGGTCGGTCTCGGAGGCGAGGTAGAGCGAATCGTGCACGGCGCCGGTGCGCTCGGCGCGCATGCGCACCTGGCTCACCGATTCCTCCGCGCTGACGTAGAGCACGCGGTTGCGCGCGCGGGCGGCACGGGAGGCCACCTCGAGCAGCAGCGTCGACTTGCCGACGCCCGGCTCGCCGCTCAGCAGGATGGCCGCACCAGGGACGATGCCGCCGCCGAGCACTCGGTCGAACTCCCCGATGCCGCTCGGCCGCCGGTCGACGCCGTCCGCGCGGATGTCGGTGATCGCGCGGGCTTCGCGGCCGGCGGCGATGGTCACCGGCTTGAGGGCGCGGAGCACACCCGTGGGCTGCGCCTGCTCGGCGAGCGTGCCCCACGCGTCGCACTCCGAGCACCGGCCCACCCACTTCGCGGTCGACCAGCCGCATTCGGAACAGCGATAGTTGACGGACGCCTTGGCCACGGCACCTCCCCTCCTCGATCGGGCTCAACACTACGGGCAGCCACCGTCATCGGAGGGAGGATCGCGGAGCCTGTGGAGATCGCCGGCGGACGACCGCCTGTGGGCACTTCTGCGTGTCGCCCGTCGCGGGCACAATGGGCCGCATGGCTGACCGCACGTTCACTCTCCGTTCCGGCCGCGTCGTCGGACTCACCGCCTTCGGCGACCCCGACGCCGAGCGGCTGGTGGTGTTCTGCCACCCCGCCCCCGGCTCGTCGATGTTCGACCCCGACCCGGACGCCTCAGCCGAACGCAGCGCCCACATCGTCGCGCTCGACCGCCCGGGCTACGGGTCGAGCGAGCCCTGGCCGACGGGTGCCTGGCCGAGCATCGCGCGGGCCGCCGACGACATCGCCGAGTACGTGCGCTCCGTCGTGGTGGCCGAGTCGGTGATCGGCGTCAGCCGCCCGCGCACCATCGGAGCCGTCGGCTGGTCCGCCGGCGGCCGTGTCGCCCTCGCACTCGCCGCCCGGCATCCCCAGCTGGTGGACCGGGTCGCCATCGTCGGCACTCCGGCGCCGAACGAGGCCGTCCCGTGGATCGAGCCCCAGCTGCAGGCGATGTCGGACCGGCTGGCCGCGATGGAGCCGGACGCCGCGCGGGCGCAGCTGAGCGGGATGCTGCAGCCGCAGGCCGACGCGGTGGCGGCCGCCTCGGAGCCGGGGGACGTGCCGCTCGATCTGCTCGGCGTCGGCGCCGTCGACCAGCAGGTGCTGACGCGTCCGGGGCTGCACGACCGGCTCGGGCGGATGCTGCAGGATGCGTTCCGCCAGGGCTCCGTCGGCGTGGCGGACGACATCCTGAGCTACACCGCGCGCCCGTGGGGCTTCGACCTCGCCGACGTGGCGGCGAAGACGCTGGTGATCGCGGGCCAGGCGGATGCCGTCGCCGGTCACGCGCACGCCGCCTGGTATCAGCGCTCGCTGCCGGACGCGCGGATGGAGATGGTCCCCGGCGTCGGTCATTTGGCCGTCGCGCCGATGTGGGGCCGCATCCTGTCGCACGTGGCCCCGGCGGGCGTCACGCGCTGAGCGGCTCCGCCGTCCTCTCGGTCGTGACGCCGGTGCGCGGGTAGAGCTCGCGGGCCCGCGCGGTGACGGCCGGCAGGAACGCCGACGCCCACACCCGGTAGCCGTGGTCGTTGGGGTGGAAGAGGTCTTCCGCGAACTGCGTGAATGCGCCGCGGATCCCCTGCCGCCGCATGGTCGCGTGCAGCGGTGCGACCTGCAGGCCGCGCGCGGCGGCCTCCTCGCGCAGGATGCGGTTTGCTTCGGCGACGAGCCGCTCGTTCCAGGGGAGGTAGAAGTACGGGAGGTCGGCCACGATCGCGTGGTCGGGCACCGCGGCGAACACGGCCCGGATTCCCGCCCGGAACCGCTCCGGGTCGAACGCTGCGATGTCGTTCGCACCGATCGAGACGGTGACGATGTCGGGCTGGAGCGCCGTGAACCTTGGCAGCTGGTCGGCCACCGCGAGGGCGACCGTCGCACCGGAGACGGACAGGTTGTCCACGCGGACGGTGCGCCCGGTGACCGCGCGCAGGTGGTCGGCGATGACTCCGACGTAACTGTTCTTGGGCGCCGTGGCCCCGATCCCCTGCGCCGCACTGTCGCCGATGGCCACATAGAGCAGCTCGCCCGGGTCTTTGGCGGCATCCCGCCACCACTTCGAGTGCACCGGCAGCATCTCGTTGAGCCGCACCCGCCCCTCGGCCACGGATGCGCGCTTGGCCTGCACCCGCTGCCACCCGACCGCCGCCAGCAGCGCGCCGGCCGCCAGACCGGCGAGGGCGGACAGGACGCGGGGGAGAGCCTTCATGCGACGAACAGTACCCCGGGCCACCGACCCGCGGACGCCCACCCCCCCCGATTGGAGACGACCGCCCGAATCGCGTACGATAGTCCGCGGTACCGTGTCCGAGCGGCCGAAGGTGCAACTCTCGAAAAGTTGTGTGGGTGAAAGCCCACCGTGGGTTCAAATCCCACCGGTACCGCCACGTGCAAGCCCCCGCGATCCCAGTGTTTACAAGGGATCCGGGGGTTTTCGCTTTCCCTGAAGCGGCCGCTTGACTACATTTTGACTACATCCGCGGAAGCCGAATGCGGTTGAATTCAGCGTTGACGGGGCGCGCTAGCCTGTCGGTTAGTAAGCAACCGCTTCAGATTGGATTAGCCACGACTGATCAACCAACGTCAGACTCCGCGGTAGCGGCGCCTCAGATTACGGACGAGTTGAAAACGGCCGGCGCGACTCTGTTGCTAGCCATCATTGACTGGCAGGCATGGTCCCACCGAAAAGTTGAATCGCTTGATTTTTATGAAGGAAGGCGGGGCCGGCGGCGGGTGTCGATCGACTGCACACCACTCAACCTTCGCTGGCGCGATCCTCGCGTCCAAGAAAGCTTCCAACCGTCCGAAGCCATAGCCGTTCCACTTACGATGATGGGAAAGGCCCCACTCCGACAGCTCGACGTGCGAGACGCAGGCGGAGTCGCCATCCCGGTTCTCGGGGCATCGTCGAACGGGTTGCTTGCGGCGTCTGCCCTCTTGAATCTCTTGATCCTCGCCGTTGGCGTAGATGCTGCTGAGTTGGCGTGGCCGCGAGTGTGGAAGGTCGCTACGGGAGGAGAATCGGAGGCTCTGGCTGAGGCAGAGACCATCTGCGAAGAATTCAACCTGGACCTCTTTGCTACTCAGCAGTTCCGTGACCTGGCGTCGAACTTCATTCTCACGGCGCTTCTTCCGGCGAGCGCCGCTGGCGTTCGAACTGTAATCAAGTACGCCTACCACTGGGATGTCGACCCGATGCCCGCTGCGCCGCTTCCGCTCGGGCGTCGAGTTCAGGTCTGGCTCAAGTCGACGGCGGCCGGATTGGGACTCGCGTCGCTATCTGTTGATGTCGATCTCAACTCAGCGGACTCGTCAAGCAGTTATCACTTGGAGTGCACCGCTCCGAACGGGATCTCTTGTTCGGAAGTGCGCCTTCCAACCGACTCTTCCGGAAGCGAGCCCGTTGACCCGGCAAGTGGACCCGTCGGCCACGTGAAAGGTCGGTTTGACTTTGGGCACCGGGGAGACGATGAACCAGCTCGCGTTTCCTTCGTGATGGAGCCGGGTGGCGCTCTTTCGCGAGCCGCTCTATTTTCGGCACTAACCGCAGCGTTCCTATTTTTCCTGATACTGGTGCCGGGTGTCCCGGGTGCATTTAGTAAGGATCCTGGGTCAGCTCTTTCCCTACTACTTTTCTTGCCGGCCGTATTGCTTGCGCTTAACGCGAAGGGGACGGAAAACGTGTTCGTCTCTCGGTTCTTGCGACCCTCCCGAATAATCTCCGCTGCGCTATCCGCGGTGTATGCGGTCAGCGGTGGGCTCCTCGTCGCCAAGGCCAGCGAAGAAGCTGTTGTGGCATGGTGGCGGTTCGGATTATTCTGCGCAGTCATCGCGTTGATATTAACTGCGGGTGGGCTTTACGGCTTGCGTGTCAGGAGGAGGGTCTAGCATGAGCGGCATGGAGAGCTCCGCACGTAGAAGTGATCGCACGCCTCCGGCATTTGTAATCCGGTCCGCCGAAGGGCGTCGCACCGGCGCAAAGAGCGCGGCTGAAGAGCGCGCATACGAGAGCCAACGAAACGAAGTCCTTCGGCAGATTCGTGGTGGACGGTCCGCGGGCGCGCGGTAGCATCCCACGTGGCGAAGGTCGGGATCGAGGTGGAAGCCGCTTCAGCTCTTAGCGTCTCGCGGAACGCGTAGACATCGGTCGCCGCCGAGACCCCAAGGGCGACTCACTTTCTCGCCTTCGCGCGTGCCATATCAAGAGCAATGGCTACGGCATCCAAGTCGTCATCGAACAGGTCAGCATACGTGTCGAGAGTCATGGAGGCAGACGAATGGCCGAGCATACGTTGAACAGCTTTGACATTGGCGCCGGCGCTGATGGCGAGGCTTGCGGCGGTGTGTCTAAGGTCATGGATTGTGACGCGCGGGAAGCTGTCATCGGCGGCCTGCGATCGCGCGATCGCAGACACGTACCAGCCCCGACGTCGATCGGGTTGGTGCAGGTGACGGTCCCCATCGCCGAAGAGCAGTTGGGATGGGGTCTTGTTCGCGGTGGCGGTCGCCAATAGCGGTACGAGGAACGGCGGGAACGGGACGCTTCGGGATTCGCCGGTCTTCGGAGTTCCGATATGGATGGTGCCCGAGACTTCCACCGCGTTCTGATGAACGTCAATTCGACGGCGATCCAGGTCAACATCGCGTACGTGTAACGCTGTCGCTTCGCCCCAGCGCAGCCCGGTGTAGGCGAGGAATAGGACCATGGTCCGGTGCTTCTTCGCACTGTCCGCGAGGAGCTCGACTTGCGCGTGGCTGAGGTACTTATGCTTCCCCTTCAGCTTTCGAGGAAGGTTGACGCCGCGCGCCGGGTTCGACGGGATTCGGCGATCCATCACGGCGGTGTCGAGAATGCCAGCAAGAACACCGTAGGCGCGTAGGACAGTTGTCGCCGAGCGCGGTTTATCATCGCCCTTAGTGAAGGCGGTGACCCAGTTCTGGACCTCCGAATGGCGGATTTCCCCCACCCGTCGGCTTCCCCATTTCGGTTCTACGTGGAGTCGCCAGGCGATCTGGACAGGGCGGAGTGACGAGGGCTTCAGATGGTGCTGATTGGCCAGCCACTCAGCACCGAGGGTGCTGATCGTCGACTGCGACGCTCGAGGGTCCATGAACTCGCCTCGAGCCTTGGCGACTTCAACGGATGCGAGGAAGAGTTCGGCGTCTCGCTTCGTTCGAAATCCGCGCTTTCCCGTGAGCGCGTGCTCGGGCGTTCTGTACTGGACGCGATAGCGCTTGCCGCCTCCTGCCTCGTACGCGTGAATGCTCCCCATAGCTCAGCTCCAATCGCCGATCGTGGCGTTGCGCCTCGATGACGTGAGTAGCGTCAGGCTACGCGCGAGCGCTGACATCCTGTCTTCCGGACGCACCTCCCAAGTAGCAAGGACAGCAGTCTCGGGCAGACTGGTCTTGTGGAACGACAGCCTCCGAAGCCGAAACCGTGGGGAGTTTCGGACGATGAAGCAATCGAACTGTGCCGCGACTGGATGATCTACCTCGGCGCAGCGGACACAGTCGTGGCGTCTGGAGCTGCGGTTCAGGCTTGTGACCTCTACAGTGCGGGCTATCTGGCGTGGGTCGAAAACAAAACAGGGAACGTGGAGATCGGTCTGGTTGAGCATGCGGCGGCCGTCGTCGCTGCTGACGGTCGTCGAGCGTTGATCTTCGCTCGTCGCGGCGTGATTCCCGCCGCGCGCGTGAGGGCCGACGAGCTTGGAATCGCCATCTTCGGCTTCGACCCTCAAGGTGGGACGCTGGATGGCGTCAACCTGCTTGGCCGCGAGCTGTTCGCAATGGCTCACGCCCGGCAGGATTAGCGGCTTGATCATTTGAGACCGACCGATGCGATTTCACGATCGGGCGCTGCGATGATCGGGCCGCCGGACGGTTGGGCAGCCTGCATGAATTCGGTCTGCGCTGCAGCTCTCGACTTCTCCATCGTCTCTTCCAGTGGCTGGCGTTGCATCATCTCTACCAGCTGAGAACTCGCGGAGTCCTCGGTAGGAGCGACTAGTACGGCGGCGTTGTGTTGCTTCCCGCGAGTGAGGCCGACGTAAAGGCCAGCAGCGTCGACACCTGGACCAACGAGGGCACGATCGGTCGTCTCGCCTTGGACGCCGTAGACCGTCGTGGCGTACGCGAGATGGATGTGCGATGCGGCGTAGTTGAGACTGACTTTCCTTAAATCGGTCGTGTCGGTGCTCGCTGCCAGGATCGCATGGTCGTTGCCGATGGTTTTGACGATCCAATTCTGACGGTTCTGCACATCCGCAGCAGTGTCGTTGCGGCGGGTCTGGACAACGTCACCGACGAAGATTGCCTGGCCTGATTGTCCTGAAAGTGCACGCCCGGGGCGAACGTCCCCGGACTCGATCCGTCGGCGTTGGATGGCTTCGCTGATCTCCTGGGCTTCGGCGTGCGTTGCCGTGACTAGCGCGATCGTCTCGCGATCGCGTGTGGCGTCGAACCATCCTTCGACCATCGCCTCGCGAGCAGCAAGATCGCTATCGGTCAGAACGACATGATCAGTTCGAACGAGGTCTTCGGCGACCTTGCGCATCGCATCCTTGCCACGTGGGTCCCGGAGCCGAAGCGCGATATCCGCCCAGACCAGGTCGCTAAAGCGATGGGTAGTCGCGAGCTCCACCCGATCTGGCGAGCGGCGCCAAAATAGAGCCATGGCCCCCGAGTGCCCGACTGGCAGGGCTTGTTGCTGATCACCGACGAGAGCGACGCCCACGCCAGTGTCACGTAGGACATCGAGCAGCGCCGACGCGGCCTCGAGGTCGAGCATGCCGGCCTCGTCGACAACGATGCGATCCCCGGGGCGGATGCTGATTTGGGGGCCGAGATACGTTCCGCCAGAGGCCTGGTCCAGCTCGCCGATCGAGAGCCGCCGCCACTCGGTTGCGCCCGACGCGGTGGCCGCCCAGCGCCATCCGTAGTCGTAAAGGAACTGGTGGAGGGACGACGAACCGCTCATCGTTTCACGTCCGGCGACGGCTGAGGCTTTCTTGGTTGGCGCGACGATGATCATGTTGTGCCCACGCCGCCGCAGAGCAGCGCCCGCAACCTTGAGCATCGTGGTCTTACCTGTGCCGGCCGGTCCGGAGATAACGACGCTGCGAGATGTGCCGCCGATCCCTGCCGCGCCGGCGAGCTGGCCGTCATCGAGCGTCCGATCGGGCTCGATCATGTGAGCGATCGCAGCGACCTCCTCTGTGTCGAGGATCTGTCCGGGTGCGGAGAACGCGTCGACCTTTTGAGCGAGGGTGGCCTTCAACGTGGCGGTGGAGACCGCCATCAGATGCTTGATGTGCTTCGGCGCATCCGGCTCCGAGATCAGTGTCACCGTCTGCGAGTGCGCAACAACGTCCTCGGCCAGCTTCGCGAGCATGTCCCTGTCGGCGACAACGCCGGCAGTTGCGATCGCTCGGAGAGCGCCGGCACGCACATCCATCACGCTGAAGCGACCACCGCTACCGGTCGAGCGGGCGTCCGCGTCGACGACTGCCTTGGCGGCCAGCAAATCGAGGTCGAGATCCTGGACGGCGACAGAAGGCAGCGGCGCGGGCGAACGCTGTGTTCCGAGCGCCGGGTCGGCGGCAAAGAGTTCTTCGCGGACGAGCGCGGCCCAGCCGTCCTCATCCAGCTCGCCAGGCTTGTTTGGGCGGGCAACAGCCCACGCCCAATGGTCGATCTGGCTGAGCACATCGTGAGACGGCTCCTGTCCGGGGTGCTGTTGCTTCCACCACGCAGTGCGGGCGATCTTGTTGGCCTCGATCTGCGCGGACCGCTTCGATAACGGCCGCACCAGGTGCTGCAACTGGGTGATCTCCCCGTCCTCGTTGAGGGTGAAACCTTTGGCAGCGAGAGCTCGGATCCAGGCTGGGTCGGTGCGGGAGGCAAGATCACCCTCGGCGTTGATCACGTTCTGGAACCGCAACGCCACCCGGGTGTCGATGTTGGACCACTTGCCATCCACACCTTGGACTTTGACATTCAGCCAGAGGTGGCGGTGCTTGTGCGGGTCCAACGATCGGGAGCGTTCGTGGCGGAGTTCGACGACCTCGATCCGGGCCAGGTTCTCCCGGATGGATCCGCCTTTGCCGCGGCGGGCGTTCAGCTCGGACTGCCAGAGCTTAATGATTCGGTCGCGGAGGCGGTCTTGGAGGTCTTCGTATGCGGCGGCCAACTCGGGGTCGAGCATCGTGACGATCGAGAACGACTTGGGCGCGTTGATGGTCGCATCCAGGATCAGGTCCGCGAAGGGAGACTCGAGGTCGCGTCCGCGGCGGTCACCGGTTAGGGGGTCGAGGCCGTCGGCCCAGTCCTTGAGCTGGTCGCGGGTGAGTAGGTTGTCGCGGATAGCACCGTTCTCGACGATGTAGCGGGTCATGAGAGCGTCGGCGTAGCCGGCGGCCGCGATCACACCGTCGGCGGTTTTGGCGGTGAGGGTGGCGTCACAGACGCCACTGAAGGCGTAGTTCGCCGCTTGCTTCACCCCGTGGGACTGCTGTCCCCGCTTCCACCTAGCTACTCCGCCTCGCACGTGGACTCACTTCTCTTCTCGTCAGGTCGTGGTCCGGGCTCCTTCCGGGAGCTCAGATTTCTCCTCTCACTTAGTACTTCCGGTTTGCTACCGGTGCTGGCGCGCTCTGAGCGCGCACCGAGGTCTTTCCGGCAGGTCGCGCCCTTCCGGACCGGCCGAGAACACCTGATCCGGCACGCCACCGGTCCGGTCGGCGAGCTGCCCTGCGGTGCGGCACCCGAATCGAACGCCCCCATACCTACACGTTGTGTTTCCCAGCCGGTTTTGACGCGCAAATCGGAAATCCGTTGGGCCCAGGCCCAACGGCAAAGACCGCTACCGGGTTCCTCCGAGTCGGGTCAGATTGACGAATGGCACGCAGGCTGTCTCCGCGGTGAGGGCGGCGAACCAGCCGATAGGGGTGTGCGGGTCGGCGGCGATCGCCCACCCCTCCCACACGTACTGGCTCACGGTCTCTACGCATTCCCTCTTCTCTGCGGTAGTCGGGTTCGAGGACCCTTCGATGCCTACGAGTCCGCCTTGCAGTTCTGGGGCAATGTTTCTGGTGTCGATGATGAATAGCCGCATCTCGCTCACTCCCAAGGTCAATCGTTTTTGAGTGCCTTCCGGCGAGTGATCGAGAGCGAGTGGGAGGTGCGCAGTGCCGGGACCGTGGAGTACCGGACTGGAGCGAAGCGGAGGGAGGATACGCCGCGAAAGCCCGGCACGGAGCACCGGGAGGAAGCTACGATCGGGCGGCGGAAAGGACCTCAAACCTCAACAGGGACAGCGCCGCGCGCGGCGGCCTCGACTAGAGTCACGTGCGGTCTACTGGCCTGCTATCCGGATCCACGGCATCGAAGCCGACCCACCGAACGGTGTCCGAGAGGGCGCTCTGATCGTGGATCGAGACTCGGTGTGATCCACCCAGATTGGGGAGTTCAGTATTGCTGTTATGGCCGACAGACTGCGAACGGACCGTGAAACGTAGACTCGAAGGTAGACCCGCGCGTGCTTGTTGGACCCCCGTTGCCAGATGCGCTGTCTGAAGCGATCACCGCCGACCCCTCCTTCATCGGTTCCGCGCCCTTCATCCCAGTTGCGCTCCTTGTAGTTGGTCTCGTTCTAGTCGGCGCCATCGTGTGGGCGGTAATCGCCATTCGACGAGGGCGGATCGTCCGCGCAGCGAGCTCGGCGATCAAGGCACTGGAAGGGCTCAACAATGCATATCGGCCGCACTTCCAGAAGCACCCGGCGGTTCGAAAAGACTTCTCCGCGCGGGTCGACTCGAAAGCCAAATACGACCGATTCGATCTCAGTAGCTACTTGAGCCGAACCGTGCTCGACAACGAGCAGTGGTTCGAGCAGGCAATCGGCCTGCGGGCATCTCCAATTCAGAACTACAAGTCTTACCAGCACGACTTCGAGCTCATCGAACATCTCGAGCTCGGCAAGAGCAGCGACCCCCGGCTCAGTCCCGAGCAATTCGCCGCGATCGAGCGACGGCTGCTGCATCGGCGAAAACTCGCATGTCCGACGCCCAAGGCCAGGATCACCTCTACTGTGCGGTACACGAGCCCCAAGGGTAAGAACTCGTACGCGCGGACCATCACCTGGGACTTTGGACAGTTGCAGCAAGGACTCTCCGCAGCTCAAGCCGAGCGAGCGCGACAGTCAACTGCGCAATTCCTTCGCGATCGTGAACGGAAGCTGATGACGGTAGGGGTCCGGACCAAGGTGATGAGGCGCGATAACTTCAGGTGCCAAATGTGCGGCGCATCCCAGTCGGAGGGAGTCACTCTCCACGTAGATCACATCCTTCCGGTTAGTCACGGTGGCCTCACAGTTCTCGAAAACTTGCAGACCCTGTGTGCGGACTGCAACCTCGGCAAGGGCAACTCGTTCGTAGGCTAAGGCGCCCGCTCTGGCGGGGTTTTAGATTTCGGGTTGGCACGTCAAGCGCATGAAGATTCGACGCGGCGTTGCTGACCAAACGGCCAGCAGCTCGGGTCCGGGAGAGTGCACGAGACGACGCTCCGCTAAGCCCTCACTGCATAAGTGCCTACGTGCATCGTCTATCTCTTGTCTCTCCTGTTGCTCTTGCCCTGGCCTCTCTTGTCTCCTCGTGTCAGTTCTTCTCTCTTGGGCTGGCTCTCTCATTTCGTTGTCTGTCGATATTTGGTTCTTCTCTCTCGTCGGCCTCCCACACCTCTCGGTCGATGCCCTTTGCGCCTGCGATGACGCGATCCCCTCAATGTTTGACCTCTCCCAGGCCAATGCCGATCGTGATTGACGTTTGGAGTGCCCTCGGCCTTACATCCGCTCTTTGATGCCCACTCGAATGAGCAGCCAATTGACCGGGTACGCCGTTACGAATCCCAGCAGCATCGCCCATTGCATTGCGAACCAGAACTCGGGCGAGTTGACCGGGGCGCGGCCGCCGAAGAGTGCGGGGAACAGAACGAGCTGGATCAGCGCCATCGCCCCGTACATACCGACCTGCCAGGAGGTGATGGAGGCGGCGTCGGCTTTGAGCGCTTCGATCAGGCCTTTGCCGAGTCCGAGCCCGCGCATGGGGGCGATGGCGAAGTACTGGAAGATGATGCCGAGTCCGAAGGCGAGGATGAAGTCGAGGATCCAGACGGCGAACATTTTGTCCTGGAAGAGCCAACCCCAGCCGAACGCGACGGCGACGGCTGGGATGAGGAAGGCGACCCACTCCGCGATGAGGTCCCCGAGCGCGCAGCCGGCCCCGCAGTGGTTGGTACCGGTGCCGACGGCCACCGCCATGGGCGTCTCCGCATCGTCCGCATTCTGTGAAGGTGCGGGTGTGCGTCCCCAGCGGAGGTAGCCGCCGAGCCAGAGGAATCCTCCGAACAGCATGGAGACGGGCCAGACGACGTTCATCACGGCCATCTTCTGCGGTCGTCGGATCACATCGACGGCGACGCCGATGGTGCAGGCGATGCCGATCCCGAGGGAAGTCCAGGCGAGGACGTTGAGCCAGGTGGGGAAATCGCCCAGGGCAGGCGTTATCGCGTGGGGAGGCGTCATGCCTCCACTGCTACCCGGATCCTGGCGCGGGCTGTAGCCCGTTGACTCAGCTCTTCTCGTAGCCGAGGACGGCCATCATCCCTGATTCGGCGTGGTAGATGTTGTGGCAGTGCGTCATCCATTGGCCCGGGTTGTAGGCATCCAGTAGCACCGTGAGAGATCGGTGCGGCAACACGATCGCAGTGTCCTTTCGCGGGCCGCCGTCGAGCTGGAACGTGTGGCCGTGAACGTGGAACGGGTGCCACATCATGGTCTGGTTGGCGATGGTGAGCTGGACGCGTTCGCCTTCCCGGACCGTGTAGGCGCCGTCGAGCGGGTTGTTCATGTCGAAGGCTTTGCCATTGATGCCCCAGTCGTACTTCATCATTCCGCCGGTGAGGGCGATGTCGATGCGGCGGTCGATTCTGCGCCGCTGCAGGGTGTCTGCAGAGGTGGCGCTCAGTACCGCCGCTGTGACCGGTGACGTGTCAGAGGCCGTGTAACCGTTCGCGGTGGGTGTGGGGCTCCCAGAGTTGGAGCGGAGGACGCCGAAGCCGCGGTCGGCTTTGCCGACGGCCTCGGCCACGATCGGGAAGGCACCGTCGGCGACGGTGACGATCGCGTCGTAGCGTTCGCCCATCCCGAGCAGGATGCTGTCGCCCTCGACCGGGTTCACCGGGTAACCGTCGGTGTGTGTGACGGTGAGCCGGTGGCCGCCGACCGAAAATCGGAAGGCGGTGTCGCCGCCGGCGTTGATGATGCGCAGCCGCACCCGTTGCCCGGGCTTGGCGGTGAAGGTGGCCGGGTCTCCGGCTGGGCGTCCGTTGATGAGGTAGTAGGGGTAGTAGACGTCTCCGGCGTCGCCGCCGAGCAGGTTGGAGCCGGTTCCGGTGAGCAGGTTGCCGGCGCGGGTCGGGGTGCCGTCCTGGCCGCCGCCCATCATGCCGCCCATTCCTCCCATCCCGCCCATGCCTTTCATGCCTTTCTTGAGGTCGGCGAGTACCTGGTCGGGTGTCGCGGTGACGCCGTCGAGCCAGTCGTCCAGCACGAGTACCCAGTCGTGGTCGTAGTTGAGGGGTTCGCGGGGGTCTTCGATGACCAGCGGGCCCTGGAGGCCGCGGTCGAGTTGCGGGCCGACGTGCGGGTGGTACCAATAGGTTCCCGGGGCGTCGGCGGTGAACGCGTAGTCGAACGAAGCTCCGGGGCCGATCGGCTGCTGGGTGATCGGGGGAACGCCGTCCATGTCGTTGCGGAGGGCGATGCCGTGCCAGTGGACGGTGGTGTCGTCCGGGAGCTGGTTGGTGACGTGCGCGCGGATGATGTCACCGACATGTGCCCGGATGGTGGGGCCGGGGACTTCACCGTTGTAGGCCCAGGTGGAGGCGGTGCGCCCGGCCAGGTCGATGTCGGTCTTGGCGGCGGTGAGCTGGACGCGGGTTGTTCGCCCGGTGCGCCGCCGGGCCGTTTCGGCAGCGGTGACGGGGCTGCTGGTCGCGGTGAGGAGGTTCGGTCCGCCGGTGCAGGCGGCCAGGGCGAAGGCGGTGGCGACCCCGGCGCCGCCGAGGAGAAGGCTGCGCCGGGTGAGGTTCGAAGAGTTCATCAGATGTCCAGAGAGGAAGCGGCTAGAGGGCCGTGAGGAGTGGGGAGGGGCGGGCGCCGCCACGAGGGGGAGGGGTGACGGCGCCCGCGTCTGGTGCGACCGGTTCAGAGGCTGGCGAGGAGCTGCTTCATGGTGGCGATCTCGGCGCTCTGTGCGGCGGCGATCTTCTTCGCCAGCGCGACGGCGTCGGTGGCCGTGCCCTGTTCGGTCTCGGTCGTGGCCATGGTGATGGCGCCCTGGTGGTGCTGGATCATCTGGGTGAGGAACAGCTTCGACGCGTCTGCGCCGGACGCGTTCCTCAGCGCGTCCATGTCCTGTTGCGACATCGTGCCGTCGCCGCCCATGTCCATGCCGCCCATGTCGGATTTCTGGCCCCAGGTGTCGAGCCAGCCATTCATGGTGTCGATCTCCGGCTGCTGCGCGGCCTTGATCTTCTGCGCGAGTTCGGTCACCCGGGCGTCGATGCCCTGCTTGGCAAGGAGCGTGTCGGACATTTCGATGGCCTGCTGGTGGTGGGGCACCATGCTCATGGCGAAGGTGACGTCGGCCTGGTTGTGGTCGGAGGTGGCGGCGGGGCTCGAGCTCCCGTGGGTCATCCCGGACATGCTGCCCATGCCTGGGTCCTTTCCGGAGGCGCCCGCGGTGCAGCCAGCCAAGGCGGCGGCGGTCAGGAGTGCGCCGGAGGCGATCGCGATCAGTCGGATGTTCATTGTGGGGTCTCTTTCGTCGTATGAATCTGCGGATGGTAGGCACGCTGAAGCAACACCGCGCGATGCGCGGTGTGCGGTGTGCGTCATCTGCGATCGATAGACAGTGCGAGAAGAGACGGTGGTGATGATCCGACCCTGCGCGTGATCATCCGGGCCAGGGTCGTGGGTGCAGCCCGGGAGCCCAGGCCGAGGAGCGCCCGGCTGAGTACCGGGGCGATCAGGAGGATCGTCGCGGCGAGCAGCGCGAGCGTGCAGATCATGGCAGTCGTGTCGTGCATCGGATCACAGCCGTCGATAGCGCATCCCCCGCCCGCCCTGGTGTCGGACATCGCCTGGCTGGAAACTGCAGGGTGCGATTGGTCTGGGTGTGACACTGTCGACGCGGATACCGCTGGCTGGACCGCGACGAACCCGTGTGGTTCGCCCATAGGCGTGCTGACAACGTGCATGGCGAGGATCCCGGTCACGATGCCCGCGACCGCGAAGAGGAGGACGAGCACGCAGCGCCAGGTGCGGGTGCGCATCGAGATGCTGTCGGCGAGCATTTCTCCTCCTTCCGGGAGACAAACTACCGGCGCAGTCTGGATACCCGCCGGGGGTTTAACGCTGACGGGACCTAATGCCCCATCCGTCTCCACATTCGCGTCCAAGCTGAATGGAGAAATCGTTTGAGGAGGCGGACGTGTACGGGTGGATGATGGGCGGCATGGGGGCGTGGTGGATCATTTGGCTGATTGTGCCGTTGCTGATCATCGCGGTTGTGATCGTGCTGGTGGTCACTCTTAGCCGGCGTGGTCCGTCCGCCGGTAGTGGTGCGGTTCAGCCAGGGCGTCCGTCGCCTCGGGACATTCTCGATGAACGGTACGCCCGAGGCGAGATCGACCACGACGAGTACGCCAGGCGTCGGGACGAGTTGGGTCGTTCTGGAAGCTGAGCCCACGGGACCCGTCACGAACGCACGAGTCGGGCGATGGCGTCGCTGGCTTCCTGGATCTTGGCCTGGCCTTCGTCCCCGCCCAGTAGCACGGCGTCGGTGACGCAGTGTTTCAGGTGGTCGTCGACGAGGCCGAGGGCGACGCTCTTGAGTGCGGAGGTCAGGGCGGAGATCTGGGTGAGGATGTCGATGCAGTACTGCTCTTCATCGACCATTCGCGCGATTCCGCGGGCTTGCCCTTCGATCCGGCTGAGGCGCCGCATGTATCCGGCTTTGTCGGTGATGTAGCCGTGCTGGTGTTCGTGCTCGGCGGTGGTCGTGGTGTCGTTCATTAAGGCTCCAAGGGCGGTCAGGTTCGGGATGCGGGTGCCGGCGTCGCCGGCTGGGTGCGATTTCGGTCGAGGGCAACGCGGGCGCTGGTCTCTGGTCGCAGGTCGAGCCGGCGCAGCAGCTGAGCGTTCAGGGCGACGACGATCGTGGACAACGACATGAGGATCGCGCCGACCGACATCGGCAGGACGAACCCGATTGGTGCGAGCACGCCGGCGGCAAGCGGCACGGAGATGAGGTTGTACCCGGCTGCCCACCACAGGTTCTGCTTCATCTTGCGGTAGCTTGCGCGGGAGAGTTCGATGACCGACAGCACGGAACGCGGGTCGTCGCTGGCGAGGATCACTCCTGCGGAGGCGATCGCGACGTCGGTGCCGGCGCCGATGGCGATTCCGACGTCGGCCTGGGCAAGAGCGGGGGCGTCGTTGACGCCGTCGCCGACCATCGCCACCTTGCGTCCCTCCGCCTGGAGCTCCTTGACCTTCGCGGACTTGTCCTCTGGCCGCACTCCGGCGAAGTACCGGTCGATGCCGAGTTCGTTGGCGACCGATCTGGCTACGGCGTCTGCGTCGCCGGTGATCATCACGACCTGCGCGTTCTGAGCGTGGAGGGCGTCAACCGCTTGCCGGGACTCCTCGCGGATCTCGTCGGCAAGTTTGAGCGCACCGGCCACCTGTCCGTCGACCAGGACGTGCAGGATGATGGCGCCGTCCTCTCGCCAGGCGTCGGCGATCCGGAGTTCGTCCACTCCGGCTTCGTGCAGCAGGTTCGGGCCGCCGACCTGGACGTGGTGGCCGTCGACCGTGGCCGACACTCCGACCGCGGGGGAGGATTCGAAACCTGCGGCTGCGCCGACGGTCACATGGCGAGCGGCTGCGGCGTTGACGATGGCCCGTGCCAGCGGGTGCTCGGAGTCCGCCTCGGCGGCGGCGGCCAGTGCCAGCAGTCGATCGGAGGTGGTGCCGTCGGTGGTCTCGATCGCGGTGACGCTGGGTTCGCCCTTGGTCAGGGTGCCGGTCTTATCGAACAGCACCGTGTCGATGGTGCGCATGCTCTCCAGGGCGAGCCGATCCTTGATGAGCACTCCGCCGCGGGCGGCGCGTTCGGTCGAGATGGCGACGACGAGCGGGATGGCCAGACCGAGGGCGTGCGGGCAGGCGATGACCAGAACCGTGATGGTGCGCACGACGGCCTCATCCGGCAGGCCGAGCAGGGTCCAGACGACCGCGGTGATGATCGCCGCGCCGAGGGCGAACCAGAACAGCCACCCGGCGGCGGTGTCGGCGATCCGCTGGGCGCGGGACGAGGAATTCTGGGCGTCGCTGACCAGGCGTTGGATACCGGCGAGCGCGGTGTCGTCGCCGACCGCGGTGATTTCAACGCGCAGACCGGAGTCGGTTGCGACGGTGCCCGCGACGACGGCGTCTCCGACGTCGCGGCGCACGGTGCTGGATTCGCCGGTGATCATCGACTCGTCCATGCTCGCCGAGCCGGAAACGACGCGTCCGTCGGCGGGGATGCGGCCACCGGGGCGGACGACGACGACGTCGCCGACCCCGAGGTCGGCGGGGGCGACCTGCACCGTGCTGTCACCCTCGACGCGTTCGGCCTCGTCGGGCAGCAGCGCTGCCAGTGAGTCGAGGGCGGAGGTGGTCTGTGCCAGTGACCGCATCTCGATCCAGTGGCCCAGCAGCATGATCACGATGAGGAGGGCGAGCTCCCACCAGAAGTCGAGTTCGTGATCCAGGATCCCCAGGCTCGCACCCCAGGACGCCAGGAACGCGACCGTGATCGCCAACGCGATCAGCAGCATCATGCCGGGTTTGAGCGCCCGCAGTTCACCGACGGCGCCAGTGAGGAATGGGCGACCGCCCCAGACGTACATGACCGTTCCGAGGATCGGCGAGATCCACGCCACCCAGGCGGCGTCCGGCAGCGGGTACCCCAGGATCATCGCGAACATCGAGGAGAAGCCGACGACGGGGACGGCGATGATGAGCATGATCCAGAACAGACGACGGAACTGGCCGACATGGTCGCCGTGGCCGGCGTGCCCACCCATTCCGCCGTGACCGGCGTGTCCGGCCATGTCGTGTCCGGCGTGCTCGCCCACGTCGTGGGCCTCGTGGTTCTCGGCGGTCTCGGTCGAGGTGGAGTGGGCGCGGTGGTCGCGCCCGTCGTGCTCGGTGTGGTCGTTCATGCTTAGCCCTTCACCTGGGTGATGTGCTGCTGGCCGCCTGTACCGGGCGGTGGCGGTTATGCGGTGATGTATGCCGTGGGGTCGGCGTCGAAACGGGGTGCGCAGCCGGCACAGCAGAACCAGTACCGCTCGCCGTTGTAGTCGCGGTAGAGGCCTTGTGCCTCTGCCTTCGCCTTGCTGACGGTGCTGCCCTTCATCACGACGCACTCGGTGAGATCGTCGGCGCCCGTCCCGCCGAGGAGGTTGGTGCTTCCCGTCGGCATGGTGGCGGCGTGGTGGTGGTCGCTGGTGGTGCTGGTGTTGCAGCAGCTGTCGCTCATGATGTGTCCTTTTCGTGAGTGGTCATGCGGTTTCGAGCACGGTCGCCGGCGTTCAGGCGGCCGTTCGGGTCGTGGTGGTCTTGGAGCGGAAGCCGCGCAGGCGGAGGCTGTTGCTCACGACGAACACGCTGGAGAATGCCATTGCCGCTCCGGCGATCATCGGATTGAGCAGGCCGAACGCTGCCAGCGGGATCGCCGCAACGTTGTAGGCGAATGCCCAGAACAGATTCGTCTTGATCGTGCCCAGCGTTCGCCGGGCCAACCGGACGGCATCGGCGACAGCCCGGAGGTCACCGCGGACGAGCGTGATGTCAGCAGCTTCGATGGCGGCATCCGTACCGGTTCCCATCGCCAGTCCCAGGTCGGCGGTCGCTAAGGCTGCGGCGTCGTTGACCCCGTCGCCGACCATCGCCACCGTCTTGCCTTCGGTCTGAAGCCGGCGCACGGTATCGGCCTTGTCTTGGGGGAGAACCTCGGCGAGCACGGTCTCGATGCCCACCGCGCGAGCAACCTCCCGAGCGACGGTCGCGTTGTCTCCGGTGAGCAGGATCGGGGTGAGTCCGAGCTGCTTGAACGCGGCCACCGCTTCTCGGCTGGTCGGCTTGATCGCGTCCGCGACGACGAGCAGCCCTCGCGTTTTCCCGTCCCATGCGACGCAGACCACGGTCTGTCCGGCAGTTTCAGCAGAGTTCTTGGCGGTTGCGAGCCTGTCATCGAGGACGATGGACCAGTCCTCCAGCAGCGACTGGCGGCCCACGAGCGCCAGGTGTCCGTCCACAACGCCCTGTACGCCGCGGCCTTCGATGTTCACGAAGGATTCAGGAGTGGAGAGGGTGCCGACGCGCTCGATGGCCGCGGCGGCGACGGCTCGGGCGATCGGGTGCTCGGAAGCAGCTTCAACGGCGCCGGCTATCCGGAGCAGTGTGGACTCCTCGACGTCGGGCGCGGTGATGACCTGGAGCAGTGTCATCTTCCCGGCGGTGACCGTGCCGGTCTTGTCCAGGACGATGGTGTCGACGGTGCGGGTGGACTCCAGCACTTCGGGTCCCTTGATCAGGATGCCGAGTTGCGCTCCACGTCCGGTTCCGACCAGGAGCGCCGTCGGGGTGGCGAGTCCGAGCGCGCAGGGGCAGGCGATGATCAGTACCGCCACGGCGGCCGTGAAAGCCGCAGCGGTCGGGTGACCGGTGAGTATCCAGGCCGCCAGGGTGACTACGGCGATGCCCAGAACGATCGGGACGAAGATGCCGGAGATGCGATCGGCGAGACGCTGCACCGCTGCTTTGCCGGACTGGGCGTCCTCGACGAGCTTGGCCATCTGCGCGAGTTGCGTGTCGCTGCCGACCCGGGTGGCGCGCACCAGGAGGCGGCCGCCGGAGTTCACCGTGGCACCGGCAACGGCGTCACCGGCCGTGACCTCGACGGGCACGGATTCGCCTGTGAGCAGCGACATGTCGATCGCACTCGAACCGTCGACCACGATCCCGTCGGTGGCGATCTTCTCGCCGGGCCGGACCACGAACTCGTCATCGGTGCGCAGCGTCTCGATTGGGATGCGCACCTCCAGGCCGTCGCGGATCACTGCCACATCCTTGGCGCCGAGTTCAAGGAGCGCCCGCAGGGCTGCGCCGGCCTGCCGCTTCGATCGCTTCTCGAAATAGCGGCCGGCGAGCACGAAGGTGGTGACTCCAGCGGCGACCTCGAGATAGATGTTGCCAGCTCCGTCCGAGGCGGTCACCGTGAAGCTGAACCCGTGAGTCATCCCGGGCATCCCCGCCGTTCCGAAGAAGAGGGCGTAGAGCGACCAGACGAATGCGGCCAGGGTTCCGATCGACACCAGGGTGTCCATCGTGGCCGCTCCATGGCGGGCGTTGATGAACGCTGCTTTGTGGAACGGCCACGCTCCCCACGCCACGACCGGTGCCGCCAGCGTGAGCGAGAGCCACTGCCAGTACGTGAACTGCAGCGGCGGGATCATCGCCAATGCGATGACCGGAACGGACAGCGCGACGCTGCCGATGAGCCGGTTGCGAAGTCCAGTGAGTTCCGGGTCGGCGTCCGCCGGCTCGCTTTCGAGTTCGACAGCCGGGAGCGCGGCTGTGTAACCCGTCTTCTCGACTTCGGCGATCACGGTGGCCACATCCATGCCGTCCGGCAGGGACACTCGTGCCTTTTCGGTCGCGTAGTTCACGGTCGCGGTGACGCCGTCCAGACGGTTCAGCTTCTTCTCGATCCGCATTGCGCACGACGCGCAGGTCATTCCGCCGACCTCGAGCTCGAGGGTGGCGCTGCTTGCTGCGGGCGAGGGAGATGCTGTCATGTGGTGCTCCTCAGGTTCGGACGGCGGTGCGGTTCCTACTTCCGGACGGCGGCGTAGCCGGCCTCGTCGACCGCGGCGAGTACGGCGGTGTCGTCCACGCCGGTCGCGGCGGTGACATGCAGAACGCCGTCGGACGCGGACACCTTCACGTTCTCGACGCCGGCGACCTGGGCCACCTCGGTGGACACTGCCCGCTCGCAGTGCTCGCAGGTCATTCCGGTCACCTGGTACTCGATCGTTTCCATCAGTCCTCCATGATTGCTGGGATACCCTCGGAGGGTATCGCTGTCTTGGAAAATGATACCCCTAGGTGGTATTTCTGCAACCCTGGATGTCCGTCGTCGCGCAACATGGTGGTTTTCGCAGCGGCTCTTCTCTGTCGTTCGAGATCGCCGTACTACAGTGGCGCGGCCACCCACCCCCGATCGGAGGTTCGATGGCGCACGCCCACGCGCATTCTCATGGCGGCTCATTCCGCGCACGCCCCCACGGTCGGCTCCTGCGCACTGTTGTCCCAATTGGATCGTGACGACGTCGATTGACTGCCCGTGCGGCTGAGTTGAGCCGCATCGAGAGCGACATCGATCTATCGACCGAGGTAATTGCGGAGCATCAACTTCGCTGCAGGACTCGTTCTCGCGCGGCCCAGGGCGTGATCCCTCGGGGTTTGATAAAGCTCAGGAGCGCGATCGCGCAGAGCACGATCAGCCCTGCGACGCTGTCGACGACAAGTTGGACGCGAGCGGCCGCGAAATCTCGTCCGGTTGTCACCGCCGCGTGCGCGGCGATGTCGGAGACGTGTGCGTGCAGTGCGAGGGCGGCGGTAGCGACAACAGTCAGGATCAGCTTCAACAGGACCCAATAGTGACGCGTCAATCCCCAGCGGGTGATGAGCGAGACGAAGATACCGCTTATCAGGCTGGCACCCGCGAGAGGAACGATCACGAACCATATGGTCGCCCGAAGCGCCGCATAGATTCCTGCCCAGAGATCCTCTTCGGCGGTCGTCCAGCCGAGTGTTGCGATGGTGGCGAAGGCAGCGACTGCGCCGACCCAGCCGATCGACAGCCCCACGTGCCACGCGACGATCGCCGTTCGAGCTCGCGGCGACGTCATCCGTGCATCCGCGCCATGCCGTTACCGGTGAGATGCAGGACGAGAAGTACGGCTATCGCCAGAACGATCGTTGCGGATACGACGAGCACCCAGCGCGGGGGCCTGTTCCTGTTGTCTGTCACGCCTTTATCTATACAGAACGTCGCGTAAACGTCAAAGCGTCTCCCAAACGGCTATAGTGGAATCATGCCGAAGCTGTGGAGCGAGACGATCGAAGAGCACCGTTCGGCCGTGCTCGATTCGATCCTCGACGCGACGGGGAGGCTGGTTCATCGGGAGGGGATCACCGGTCTGACGATGACCGCCCTGGCAGAGGCCAGCGGAGTAGGGCGCGCCACGCTGTACAAGTACGTACCCGATGTGGCCGCCGCGGTGGCCGGCTGGCAGGAGCGAGAGATAGGGCGTCACCTCCAACAGCTGCGCAGCATTGCGCACGATAGTCCAGCCGAATCCCGCCTGAGCGAAGCGCTACAGGCGTACGCGCGGCTGCGTCGACACCAACATGGGGATGATGGTGTCCTGCACCTTCCGGAGCGGATCTCGCCGGCCGAGCTCGAACTGACTGACATGGTGCGTGAACTCATTGATGAGGATGCCCGCGCCGGGCGCGCACGCACCGACATACCAGCAGACGATCTCGCGGCGTTCGCCGTTCACGCCATGGGAGCCGCCGCGACCGCATCGGATCATTCCGCCGTAGACAGGCTCACCGCGGTGGTTGTCGGTGCCATCCAGGGCCCTTTTTCGCAGCCACCCGCTAGCTAAAGTTATGGTGTCCGCGCAGCCGCCCGCTCCGATCGCATCCGACGGTGGCGCAGTACCGCACGCATGATAAGGGGTGTCCCGATGATCGCCGGCAGGAACCAGAACAGCCAGGACGGGAGGAGCTGCCAGATCGGCAGGTGAGGTCCGTTGTCGACGTAGAACGCGGTCAGCATGGCGACGTAAGAGACTCCCATGGCGATGATGTGTGGAGCGTCGCCGGGTCGGTGGAGCCGACGGTAGATGAACCCGTAGGTGGCCGCGACGGCCGCGACAGCACCGGGAGCAACGAGCGGTAGGTCGGCGGGCCACCGGAAGGCGGACATCGCGCACGCGGAAGCGAAGACGATCAGGATCGCTCCGAAGTAGAACCGGCCGCTGACGACATGTCGGCCGGAGCCCTTTCGGCTGAACATGGCAACGAGTCCGCTCACGATGGCGACCAGAGCCGCCGCGACGTGGATTCCGAGCAGGACCAGGAAGACGGCGGAGAGCGAGGCAACGTCCAGTCCGAGCAGAGGTTCCGTGCGCATGAGGGGGCCTCCCTCCGGTGCGCCCAGGGTAGCGCCGCGCCAGGGGTGCGGACTACTGTTCCCGTCGCCGCTCGATAAGGATGGTGTCGCGCCATTGCCCCACCCACGGCCCGTAGGTCATCCGGGCGATGCGTTCGCGATGGCCGACGACTCGGAAACCGGCGTGCTCGTGGAGACGGAGGCTGGCCGTGTTCTCGCGGAAGATGCTCGACTGGATCGTCCAGATGCCCGCGTTGTCGCACGCGCTGATCAGCTCGTTCAGGAGCAGCCGTCCCAGTCCGCGGCCGCGCGCGCGGTCAGCAACATAGACGGAGTGTTCGACGACGCCCTGGTAGACCTCGCGTGAGGAGACCGGGGACACGGCTGCCCAGCCGGCGAGGCCGCCTTCATCGACCGCGACCAGTCGACCGACGTGCAGCTTGCCCGCGTCGAAGCGATCCCACGACGGAGGCGTGGACTCGAATGTGGCGTTTCCGGTCGCGATGCCCTCGGAATAGATCCGCTCGACCTCGGGCCAGTCGGTCTGCGTGAGTGGTCGGATGATCATTTGCCTGTCGAGTCTTCCAGTGTGGTCACTGAATCATTCTTGTGCGGGCGCGACCCACTCCACTAGTTCTTCGACCTGCACCAGGATCGTGTCCCGGAGCTCCCGCACGCCGTCGAGGTCCCAGCTCGCCGGGTCGGGGAACGCCCATTGGACGAACTGGCCCGCCACGGGGCCGGGAAGCTGGAGCCCAGGCTTCATGGCCACGACGATGTCGGCGGTCGCGAGGTCGTCGGCCGTCACCGCTCGGGGCTGCGCGCCGGAGCTGTCGATGCCGAGCTCGGCGAGAGCCTGAACCACGGGCTGGCTTGGCCCGTCAGCGGGCGCCGTGCCGGCGCTGGTGGCGTGGGCGCGGTCGCCGGCGACGTGGCGGAAGAGGTGGGATCCGAGCTGCGAGCGGCCGGCGTTGTGGGTGCAGAGGAAGAGGACGGTGGGGGCGTCGTTCATACCGTGATCTCGGTTTCGATGGTGGCTCGGGTCCAGGCTTGGGTCGCCGCCTGGACGGCGTCCCACGGTGAGCCGAGTGGCGGCGTGTAGGAGAGGTCGAGGTCGCTGATCTGCTGGACGGTCAGCCCGGCGAAGAGCGCCGTCGCGTAGGTGTCGACGCGTTTGGCTGTCTCGGTGCCGAGGCGGCCGACGAGTTGAGCGCCGAGGAGGCGTCCGTCTTCGGCGTCCCCGGTGATGCGGATGCTGATCGGCTGGGCGCCCGGGTAGTAGCGCTTGTGGTCGTCGGCGGTGGTCTGGGTGGTGACGCTCTGGAAGCCGGCGGCGCGTGCTTCGTGGTCGCGAAGGCCGGTTCGCGCTGCGACGAGGTCGAAGACCTTGACGACTTGGGTTCCGACGGAGCCGGCGAAGCGGGCGTCGCCGCCCAGGGCGTTCTCCCCGGCCACGCGTCCCTGCTTGTGCGCGGTCGTCCCGAGCGGGAGGTAGGTGACCCCGAGCAGCCGGTGGTGGGTGACGACCCCGTCGCCGGCACCGTAGACGTGGGGGAGTCCGGTGCACATGTGCTCGTCGACGATGACCGCGCGGCCGGCGCCGAGGGTGGCTCCGGCGGATTCCAGGAGCTGAGTGTTCGGGCGGACACCGACAACAGCGAGCACGATGTCGGCTCGCAGGTCGACGGCTTGGCCATCCTGGTCGGCGCGGACGAGGAGACCGTCAGTGTCCTTCTCAACCGAGCGAACCACGGTGCGGGTGCGCACGTGCACGCCGTGGCTGGTCAGTTCCTCGCGGACGGAGGACCCGAGTTCCGGGTCGAGCGTGGAGAGGACTTCGGGTCCGCGCTGGAGAACGGTGACGTCGATGCCGCGCGCGGTGAATCCTTCGGCCATCTCGAGGCCGACGTAGCCGGCGCCGATGATGATCGCGGTGCGCGGGTCGCGTGCTTCAAGGTCACGGTCCAGGGCGAAGGTATCGCCCATCGAGTGGATGACGTGCAGCCCATCGGCGGGGGTGAGCTGGTCGAGTCCGGTGATGCCCGCGTGCGAGGGGAGCGCGCCGGTGCCGACGATCAGCTCGTCGTACCCGATCACGGACTCGGTTCCGTCCGCCGCCCGGACGTTCAATCGTTGACCGGCGACGTCGATGTTGGTGGCGAGCGTGTTGAGCCTCAGCGACATTCCGGTGGCTTCGAGGTCGGCGTGGGTCCGGTGGGCGAGCGACTGCCAGGGGCGCACGTCACCGGAGAAGTAGTACGGGATGCCGCAGATGGAGAAGTTGGGGTATTCGTCGGCGACGACGACGGTGACGTCGGTCGCCGGGTCGAGTTCGCGGGCGCGCAGCGCGGCGGAGATTCCGGCGTCGCTGCCGCCGATGGCGACGAGATGCATGGGACGGTTCCGTTCAGCGATCGGTGGTCTGCGGGATGACGACGTCCGCCGCGGCCTGGGCCAGCACCTTCTCGGAGCGGAACAGCGCCAGGGTGAGTGCGACGCCGATGGCGGCGCCGACGAGTTGGGCGGCGATGAAGGGGAGGACGGACGCCGGGGCGATGCCGGCGAACGAGTCGGAGAAGATCCGGCCGATGGTGACGGCGGGGTTCGCGAACGAGGTGGAGCTGGTGAACCAGTAGGCGGCGCCGATGTAGGCGCCGATCGCGGGGGCGGCAGCGGCGCTGCGTCCGGTTCGGGCGAGCGCGAGAATCAGCATGATGAGCCCGGCCGTCGCGACGACTTCGCCGAGGAGCGTCCCGGCAGTGACCCGCTCGGTGGTGGCAACGTGCGTGGGCAGCTCGAACATCGCGTTGGCGAGCAGGGCTCCGCCGATGGCGCCGAGGACCTGCGCGAGGATGTATGCCCCCGCCTCGGCGAGGGTCAGTCCGTTGCGGGCGGATCGGCCGCCGATCCAGTCGACCAGTGAGACGACCGGGTTGAAGTGGGCTCCGGAGACGGAGCCGAACAGGAGGATCAGCACGGCGAGGCCGAGGGCGGTGGCGATGCTGTTCTCGAGCAGCTGCAGGCCGGTGTCGTGGGAGAGGCGGCTGGCGGCGATCCCGGAGCCGACGACGACCGTGACGAGGAGTCCGGTTCCCAGGAATTCAGCGAGCAGTCGGGAGAGGAGGCGCGTATTCATCGCGTTCATCTTGACCGGTGCAAGTTACCTCAGTCAAGATTGAGGCAATGAACAGTGGGCGAAATCCCTTGGAGGAGCGGGCTGCGTTGCACGCGGCCCTCGCCGATCCGTTGCGCCTGCGGGTCCTGGACCTCCTCGTGATCGGCGACTTGACACCGGGAGAGCTCGTCGCGGAGCTCGGGGTGTCGACCAATCTGCTAGCGCACCATCTCGCGGTCCTGGAGCGTCAAGGGATCATCGTGCGCGAGCGCTCGGAGGGAGATCGCCGGAGAACGTACGTGCGCCTCCGGCCGGCCGCGCTCGCGGCGCTGGGGCCGTCGGCCGATGCCGCAGCGCACCGCGTCGTCTTCGTCTGCACTGCGAACTCGGCACGCTCGCAACTGGCGGAGGCGCTCTGGTCGCGCACCAGCACGGTCCCGGCCGTCTCGGCCGGTACGCATCCGGCGGCACGCGTCGCAGAGGGCGCCGTTCAGGTGGCGGCGCACCACGGCGTGGCGTTGATCGGTCGGCCGAAGCTCTATGCGGACGTCATCGCGGACGGCGACTATGTGGTGACCGTCTGCGACCGCGCACACGAGGAGCTGGGGCTGGGAGGTGCGCACTGGTCGATTCCGGACCCGGTGTTAGACGGCAGTGCGCAGGCGTTCGAGTCGGCCTTCCAGGAGATCGCGCGCAGGATCGACTCCCTCGCAGCGCATTTGACGCCGAGCTAGGTCGCCCGCGAGAGAGCCAACGCTGCCAAGGCCACGCCGGCCATGAGCGCGGCCATCCCCGCGTAGCTGCCGACGCTGTTGGCGATAAGGGGCCCGAGCGCCGGTGCGAGCGCCGTCAGCACAGTGATCGGGGCGGCGAAGACACCGTTGATCGACCCGTAGTTGTGGACTCCCCAACGGTCGGCGACAGCGGACGCCTGAACCAGTGTGTGAGCGCCGCGTATCGCGCCGACCAGGATCGCGACGAGAATCAGCAGCCACACCGGGCCAGGGATCAGGGCAAGCCCGAGCAGCCCAACGGTCGACCCGAGAGCGATGACCGCGATCGGCAGCGACGGCTTCGAGCGGTGAGGGGTCAGGTAGAACAGCAACCGGCCGATCACCTGTCCGGCGCCCACCAACCCCAGGGCCAGCGCGGCGACGCCGTAGCTCATGCCCTTCTCCGTGAAGAGCGGAATGATCGCGAGGGTCACCGCATACAGGCTGGTGGTGATCAGCGACATCGTGCCCACCAGCACCCAGAACCGACGGGTTCGGACCACGGTAGACACCCGATGCTCTACGACCGGGGCGTAGTAGAGGATCCCCCAGTTCAGGATCTGGCCGGCCGACAGTGCGGCGAGACTCCAGCGCGATGGCTGCCTCGTTGCGACAGGCGGCTGGGCGAGCTCGGTCACAGTGCCGTCGTGAGCACCTTCGACACGCGCTCCAGGCTTCCCGGGACCAGCTTGTAGTACGACCAGGTGCCGCGCTTCGATCGGGTGATGTAGCCCGCGTCCAGCAGAAGCTTAAGGTGATGCGACACCGTCGGCTGGCTGAGCCCGACCGGTTCGGTCAGGTCGCACACGCACGCCTCCTGGCCCTCGGAGTTGGCCACGATCGAGAGCAGGCGGAGCCGGGTGGGGTCGCCGAGCGCCTTGAACGCCGTGGCCATCGACTCCGCCTCGTCGAGCGAGAGGGTCTCGCTCGTCACGGGAGTGCAGCAGGCATTCACGGGTGTGATCGGGAGTGCTTCGAGAACGGCCATGCTGTTAGTGTACCCATACATTGACAGATTTCGATGAAGCATGCACACTATAAATCGAAAACCTTCGATGAATGGAGAATGACGGATGACCCTCGTCGACCTGACCGTACCCACGGTCCGCAGCAGCCGCCTCGACGGGCTCCCGGTGGCGATCATCGGCGCCGGGCCGATCGGGCTCGCGGCCGCCGCCCACCTGATCGAACGCGGCATCCCGTTCGAGATCTACGAGACCGGCGACGCGTCCGGTCACACCGTCTCCCAGTGGGCGCACATCCGCTTCTTCTCGCCCTGGAAGATGCTCGTCGACCCGGCCGCAGCCCGGCTCCTGGCTGAAACAGGGTGGGCGAGTCCCGACGAGAAGAAGCTGCCCACCGGCGGCCAATTCCTGGATGACTACCTGGCGCCGCTGGCTGCACTCGACTCGATCCGTCCGCACATCCGTTACGGCGTCACGGTCACCGATGTCAGTCGCGAGGGCATGGACCGCACCCGCAGCACCGGCCGCGACGACACCCCGTTCCTGCTCCGCATCAGCGATGCGGACGGCGTGCGGGAGGTCACGGCCCGCGCCGTCATCGACGCGTCCGGCACCTACCTGACCCCGAACAGTCTGGCCTCGTCCGGGCTGGACCCCCTCGGACTGCCGTCGGTCGCCGGGCACGTCTCGCACGCTCTGCCGGATGTGATTGGGCGCGAGCGCGACCGGTTCGCCGGCAAGCGCGTCACCGTCGTGGGCGCGGGCCACTCCGCAGCGAACACCCTCCTGAACCTCGCCGCCCTCAAGCGCGAGGTGCCGGAGACGCAGATCACCTGGCTCATCCGCAACGCCAGCGCCGTCCGGGTCGCCACTTCGGATAACGACCAGCTGATCGAGCGCGCCGCCATCGGCAAGCGCGTCGACCGCCTCATCGGTACCGGCGCCATCCAGCAGCTCGACCGGTTCGAAATCCTCCGCCTCGCCGCAACCGAGAACGGCGTCAAGCTGATCGGCCAGCGAGCGGGCGAGCTCGTCGAGCACGACACCGACATCGTGGTGAACGCGACAGGCTTCCGGCCCGACCTGGACATGCTGCGCGAGATCCGGCTCGACCTGGACGAGATCGTGGAGGCTCCCGTCCGGCTGGCGCCGCTGATCGACCCCAACATCCACTCCTGCGGCACGGTCGAGCCCCACGGGTTCGCCGAGCTGGAGCAGCCGGAACCGAACTTCTTCCTCGCCGGGATGAAGTCCTACGGACGCGCCCCGACGTTCCTCCTCGCCACCGGATACGAGCAGGTCCGATCCATCACCGCCTACCTCGCCGGCGACATCGCGTCGGCACGCAACGTGCAACTCGTGCTCCCGGCCACAGGTGTCTGTTCGACCGGCGCGAGCGGGTCCTCGTGCTGCTCCTAGCGGGCTGACGCGTGGGTGGCCGCGTGCGAACGTTCCGTTAGTACAGCAATCGCTGTATCATCAGAACATGACGCATGTCGGCCCCCTCAACGGACTCCCGATCGCTTGCACACTGTCTCCCAGCACTGGCAGGGAACAAGTGAAACGCTGGCACGACTTCGATGAGCGGTACGGCATCAGTCGTGAGAACGGCGACGGCAACATCACCGTCGGCTACGTCAAGAACGACACTTCCCTTGCGGAGCTGCGCGACCTCGTGACCGCCGAACAGTCCTGTTGTGCGTTCGTCGACTGGGACATCGATGACACGCACGACGATCTCCGACTGATCGTCTCGGGGACGGCGGAGCAGCTGACCGCCTTCGCTCTCACTCACTGAGGTCGAGCGATGACGACACTCGCACCGGCCGCCACCGTCACGCACACTGCCGCTCTCGCGCGGTTCGGGCATGCACTCTCCGACCCCACCGGGTCGGCATCCTGCTCGCACTGCGGGAAGCGCCCGCCTTTCCGTCCGATCTCGCCGAAGCACTTGGGGTGTCCCGCCAGGTGATGTCGAACCAGCTCGCGTGTCTGCGCGGTTGCGGTCTGGTGGAGGCCATCCCCGAAGGTCGACGCACCTGGTACCGGCTCGCCGACGGTCATATCGCGCCCGCGCTGGACGAGCTCCTGCGGGTGACCTTGTTCGTGGAACCCGGATGCTGCGATGGGGAGGAGTGTCAGTGCGCATGACCGTGGCCGCCTCCGCCGACCGGGCTCTGGTTCTTCAGCGCCGCATTCGATGGATCGTCGCAGCAACCATCGGCTACAACCTCATCGAAGCCGTTGTGGCGATTGCTGCTGGCAGCGCTGCCTCCTCGACGGCCCTGATTGGCTTCGGCCTCGACTCGACCATCGAGGTGCTCTCGGCGGCTGCCGTCGCATGGCAGTTCACTCGCCGCGACCCCGAGCGCTGGGAGAAGCCGACCCTGCGCGTCATCGCCCTCGCGTTCTTCGCGCTCGCCGTCTACGTGACCCTCAGCTCAGTACTTTCGCTCGTTGGGCGGATCGACGTCCAGCACTCTCCGGTCGGGATCGTCCTGACCGCACTGAGCGTTGTCGTCATGCCGTTCCTCTCCTACGCCGAGCGCTGCGCCGGGCGAGAACTCGGGTCGGCGACGGCCGTGGCGGACTCCAAACAGACGCTGATCTGCACATATCTCTCCGCCGCTGTGCTGGTCGGCTTGCTCGTGAACAGCCTTCTCGGCTGGTGGTGGGCAGACCCGATCGCAGGTCTCGTCATCGCCTTCTTCGCCGCCCGTGAGGGCATCGAAGCATGGAAGGGCGATGCATGTGCGACCTCGGTCGGGATGCTGCTCGACGAGGATGACGGCGCACCGGACACGGCTGGGCGGCAAGGCGCATAGACTCACGTCTATGAGTGTCGCCAACGTCACCGGACTGCAAAGCCTCAAGCGCATCAGCGATCCGACGCGTGCGGCTCTGCTGCGGATCATTCTCGACTCAGAGGAAGGCAGAGGCTCGGTGACCCGAATGGCCGAAGCCCTCGGCCTCACCCAGCCCACCGTCTCGCACCACCTGCGGATGCTCAAGAACGAGGGCCTGGTCGAGCGCGAACAGATCGGCCGGACCGCGTGGTACTCGATCACACCCTCCCAGCTTGACCGCGTCGCCGACCTGGTCCGAGACGGCGAGACACGCGATGACACACCCGCGCTGGAGCGCATCGTCGCCGACCTGACGGCGCGGTACCGAGGGGTGTTAGCGCCGGAGACCGTCAATTCGTATGTCCACGACAGCTACCGGATGCTCGGTGAGCGCGACGGATCGCATCCGACCCGAGCGTCGCAGACCAGCAGCTTCACGATCGATCGGCTCGATGCGCTCCTACGGGCCGACGAAACCATCCACACCGTGCCGGAGGTGCTGTTCGTCTGTGTGCAGAACGCCGGCCGCTCCCAGCTCGCCTCGGCGATCCTGCGCCAGCTCGCCGGCGACCGGGTCATCGTCCGTACAGCCGGCTCGGAGCCGGCGGAGGCGGTGCGCTCGACGATCGTCACGGTGCTGGACGAGATCGGCACCCCGCTCGGCGGCGAATTCCCCAAGCCGCTCACCGACGAAGCGGTCCGCGCGGCCGACTACGTGATCACTATGGGCTGCGGCGACGCCTGCCCCATCTACCCCGGCCGCGAGTACCTGGACTGGGACATCCCCGACCCCGTCGGGCAACCGATCGCCCGCGTCCGCGAGATCCGAAACGACATCGAGGGTCGCGTCCGCGACCTTCTCGAGCGGATCGAAAAGTGAACGATTGCCGAATTCGGCGATAGACGACTGGAAAAAGCATTGACCTACATCTATGCTTAACGAAGATCGTTGAGAACCGAGGAGAACCATGACTGACACCAAGCCCACCGTCCTGTTCGTCTGCATCCACAACGCCGGCCGCTCCCAGATGGCCGCCGGGTACATGCGCGAGCTCTCCGGAAACCGCGTCGAGGTCCTCTCCGCCGGCTCCGAGCCGAAAGACCAGATCAACCCGGTCGCCGTGCAGGTCATGGCCGAGGAGGGCATCGACATCGCGGGCGAGCAGCCGAAGATCCTCACCACTGAGGCGGTCAAGGAGTCCGACGTCGTCATCACCATGGGCTGCGGCGACACGTGCCCGATCTTCCCCGGGAAGCGCTACGAGGACTGGGAGCTCACCGACCCGGCCGGGCGTCCTGTGGACGAGGTCCGTCCGATCCGCGACGATATCAAGCAGCGCGTCCAGAACCTGCTCGCCGAGCTCCTCCCAGCGGCGGTGTGACGCTCATGACCATCGACGCGACGGGGCGCCGAGCCCAGCCGGAACTCGCCTACCCGGAACAGTATCTGCGCCGTCTCGCCGACGATCTGGCGGCCAAGTTCGAGGGGATCTTCAACCGGGAGACCGTCGAACGGTACGTGCTGGAGTCGTACACGGCGCTGCTGCGCACCGCGACCGTGAAGGCGCACCTGGCGACCCGCACCATTCACTTCGCGACCGAACGCCTGACCGCGCTCGCCCAAGCCAAGGGCGCCCTGCCGGTGATCTGGCCCGAGGTGCTGTTCGTGTGCGAGCAGAACGCCGGCCGCTCCCAGATGGCCGCCGTCCTCACCGAGGCGCTCTCCGGCGGCCGCATCCACGTCCGCTCCGCCGGGTCGATGCCCGCCCATGAGCTGAACCCGGCCGTGGTCGAGGCGATGACCGAGATGGGATTGGATATGAGCCGCGAGTTCCCCAAGCCGCTGACCGACGACGTCGTTCAGGCCGCGGACGTCGTCATCACAATGGGCTGCGGCGACGCCTGCCCGATCTACCCCGGCAAGCGCTACCAGGACTGGGAACTGCAAGACCCGCAAGGCCAGTCCATCGAGCAGGTCCGCGTCATCCGCGACGAGGTGGAGCAGCACGTGCGCGAGCTGCTGACGAGTCTGGAGGTGACGCCCGCGTGAGCGTCGAAAACGTTGTCGTCATCGGCTCTGGCCCCGCCGGGTACACGGCCGCGATCTATCTGGCCCGCGCCGGCCTTGACCCGATCGTGCTGACCAGCTCGGTCGAGATCGGCGGTGCGCTGATGAACACCACCGAGGTCGAGAACTTCCCCGGCTTCATCGACGGCATCCAGGGCCCGGACCTGATGGAGAACCTGCGCCAGCAGGCCGAGCGCTTCGGCGCTCGCCTCGTCTACGATGATGCGACCGCCGTCGACCTGACCGGCGACATCAAGTCGATCTCCACCGGAAGCGGAACCGTGTATGAGGCACACGTCGTGGTCCTTGCGATGGGGTCGGCGCACCGCAAGCTCGGCATCGAGGGAGAGGATCGGCTCTCCGGGTACGGGATATCGTGGTGCGCCACCTGCGACGGCGCGTTCTTCAAGAATCAGGACATCGCGGTCGCCGGCGGCGGCGACTCGGCGCTGGAGGAGGCCATGTTCCTCACCCGGTTCGCCAACTCGGTAACCCTCATCCACCGGCGTGATGCCTTGCGCGCATCGAAGATCATGCAGGATCGGGCGCAAGAGAACCCCAAGATCACCATCCGCTGGAACACCCAGATCGCCGAAGCCCACGGTGACGACAAGCTGAACGGGCTCACGGTTCGCAACACCGTCACGGGCGAGCCGGGCACCCTGGATGCGACCGGCCTGTTCGTGGCGATCGGTCACGACCCGCGCAGCGCATTGGTCGCGGGTCAGATCGATCTGGACGCCGACGGTTACGTGAAGGTTCAGCATCCGACCACCGAGACGAACCTGCCCGGCGTGTTCGCGTGCGGCGACCTCGTCGACCGTCGGTACCGGCAGGCCATCACAGCCGCGGGCACCGGCTGCGCTGCCGCCCTAGATGCGGAGCATTATCTCGCCGCGCACGGGCTGGGCACGCACGCCCAGGCGCAGACCGCGGTCGCGAATGCGCTCGCGCACCCCTGATGGAGAACGCGAACTCTTTCGGAAGTCCGCTAATCCAGGTCAACTAAGGCTGGCAGCTCACATGGCGGCCCTGATCTTGGTGGATTCTTAGCGAACCTCCGGGTATGGTGCCGTCGCATCTGACGCCGCCTCCCCCCAGTCGGTTGTCAGCGCGCTCGCCCGTGGGATACTCGCGCCTCGGTGGTCGACCGGCGCCGTTGTGACCAGCCGATCTCGAAGAAATAAGTCGGTGACGGGCGTCGGAGATCGACTGGACGGCCCCGTCGTGCGATACCGCTCAGGCAACGACGGGAGGAGCCGCCTCCGGCGGCGCTGCCTTTGACGGTTTGTGTGTCTTTCCGCCGCCCG
>NZ_JABFMV010000008.1 GCF_013359685.1 Leifsonia sp. C5G2 | reverse complement strand
CGGACGTGTTCCGGCCCAGGCCGTCGTAGCCGTACGAGGTCGTCCGGCCCTCGCGCGCGACCTCCGTGGTCTGACCGGCCGGGTTGTACGCGAAACGCGTCGAGACGCCCGCCACCGTCTGGTCCACCCGGTTGCCGGCCGCGTCGTACGAATACGACGCGGTGCCGGCGCTCACCCCGCGACCACGGCCGCTGGTCTCCGACGCGGTCAGCTGGTTGGCGTCGTTGAACGACGCGCGCTGCGAGAAGTCGCCGTCCTTCGCGCCCGACCGGGACCAGCTGATCCGGTTGCCGGCGGCGTCGTAGCCGTAGGTGTTCTTTTCCCCCGCCGTGGTCTTCGATGACGTCAGCCGGCCCAACGGGTCGTAGGCGTAGCTCGTCGTCGATGTTCTGACAGAGGTGGCGGGAGAAGGGGTTGTCGGGAGTGCGGACGAACCCAGCTTGTCCGGCGTCGAGGCGATCTTCCGGGTGGCGGAGACGACGTTGCCGTCGGCGTCGTAGGCGTAGCGGTATGAGAGCACGCCTCCGTCCGGGACCGGGTTGCCCTCCGCCGGGAGGGTGCGGCCATTCACGTACTCCGCCGCCTTCTCGCACAGCGGTGCTGTGGTCGTGGAGGCCGCACGAGAACCTAGGTAACCGGCGACTCCGGTGCACGCCGTAGCTGCGGCGGAGCCCTTCGCGTACGGCACCGGCGTCGGTGTCGCCACGGGGACAGGCGGCGCGGACGGCTGCGGGGTCGTGTGCGTGATCGCCGTGACGCGGTCCGCGGCGTCGTAGGTGTACGCCGAGCCGATGCCGGTCGAGCGGTCCAGGCGGGTGAGGTTGCCGACGGGATCCCACGCATAGGCGAGGTCGCCCCACGGCGACGACTGCGAGGTCGCCCGGCCGGCCCCATCGTAGGTATAGGACAGCTTCTGACCGGTCGGGAGGGTGACCCCGACCGCCTGTCCCGCCTTGTCGTAGGCCGTCTTCAGCTTGCCGCCCTGCAGGTCGATCTGGACGGTGGTCCGGCCGTCTGCGTCGTACTGGAACCCGGTCACCCCGCCCGGGTCGGTGACGGCGATCAGGTTCTGCTCACTGTCGTACTCGAAGGTCGCGATCGCGCCCGCGGCATCCTGCCGGACCAGGTCGCCGCGCTCGTCGTATCGGAAGCTGGTCGTCGCACCCGTGCCGGCGACGACGGACGACTCCCGCCCGGCGGCCGTGTAGGTTCTGCGACTGGTGTTGCCGACCGGGTTCGTCTCGCTCGTGGTGCGGCCGGCAGCGTCCACGGTGTAGCGGGTGGTATGCCCGTTCGGGTCCGCGACCGTCAGCAGGTTGCCATCGGCGTCGTACACGTAACGGGTCGAGACGTTGACAGCAGGACCCGCCTTGGCGCCATTCTCGTACCCTTCGACGACCTGCGTCAGCTGACCCGCAGAGTCGTACTCGTACCGGGTGATGCTCCCACCCGCGGTCGAGAGAGTGGTCTGCCTCCCGGATACGTCATAGCCGTAGGCGGTCGTCGCTCCCGTCGGGTCCGTCAGCCCGGTCTGGCGGCCGGCCGGGTCGTAGGCGAAACGCGTGGTGTGGCCGTTCGCATCCGTCACGGAGGTGCGGCGCCCGGCGCCGTCGTAGCCGTAGGTCGTCGTGTTCCCGGCCGCGTCCGTGACCGAGGCGACCTGATCGGTTGGCGTGTACGCGATCGTGGTGGAACGGCCGAGCGCGTCGGTCGTCGCGACGACGTTTCCGACGGAATCGTACGAGTAGGAGGTGGTCGCCCCAGTCGGGGTCGTCGACGAGAGCAGCCGGCCGGCGGCGTCGTACGCGTAGACCGTGGCGTCGCCCTTGCGGTTGGTCACCGTGACGACGTTCCCGTCGACGTCGTACGCGTAGTCGGCATGTTTGCCCGCACCGTCCGTCACCCGGATGATGCGATCCATCACGTCGTACGCGAAGCGGGTGGCCACCCCGTCCGCGTCGGTCACAGTCACCGGGCGACCCGCCCCGTCATACGCGTAGCGGGTCACGCCGCCGGTCGGGTCGGCCTGGGCAAGCAGGTTGCCCGAGGAGTCGTATGTGTACGTCGTCGTCGCGCCCGCCGGGGACGTGACGCGCGTCACGTTGCCGACGCCGTCGTACTCGCGCTTCCAGGTGCCGCCGTTCGGATCGGTCACCTCCGCGACCCTGTCCTGACCGTCGGTGCTGTAGCTTGTCGACTCGCCGAGCGGGCCCTTCGCGCCGACCAGGGAGTCCTCGCTGTCATAGCTGTACGCGGTGACGCCCCCGACAGGGTTCGTGGTCTTCGTCAGGTGGAAGAGCGCATCCCAGGCGAACGTGCTCGTGCCACCGGTCGGATCGGTCACCGAGGAGACATGATCGTTGGGCTCGTAACCATAGGCCGTGACACCACCCGCCGGGTCGGTCACCGTGGTCACGCGGTCCCCGCTGTCCCAGCCGTAGGCGGTCATGCGGCCGTTCGCGTCGGTGATGGCGGTGATCCGCCCGGCGGCGTCGTACGCGTACCGCGTCACTGCGCCGACCGGATCGGTGACGGTGGTGATGTTCCCCGCCGCGTCGTGACCGTACGTCGTCGTCGCGCCCGATGGCCGAACCGACGCGACGAGGTTCCCTGCGCCGTCATAGCGGTAGGCGTGCGCGGTCCCGTCGGGCTGGTGGACGGTGGTCAGACGACCGGAGGCATCGTAGTCGTACGCCCAGGTCCGGGCCGCTCCCTTCACTCCGCCCGCGTCCGTCTTCGTCGCGAGCCGCCCGGTCGGTGTGTAGGTGTACTTGATCACCTGACCGGAGGGCTTGGTCTCGGTCACGATGTTCCCGGAGCCGTCGTAGGCGTACCGCGTCGTGTGCGCGTTCTCGTCGGTCGAGGTCGTGACGTTGTTCTGGCCGTCGAATGTGAACGTCGCCGTCGTGCCGTCCGGATGCTGCACCTTCGTGACTCGGTACGCCGAGTCGTAGAAGTACACGCTCTTTCGGCCGAGCGTGTCGGCATACGTCGTCTGACCGGCCTTCGAGTAGTCCAGGGTGCGGAGCTTGCCGGCCGCGTCCCACTGCTTCACGATGCGCCCTGCACCGTCGTACTCGTTCTTGAGGTAGAGCGTGCCCGTCGCATCAGTCGCCGTGAGCAGCTGATGCGACCCGTCGTAGCTGAACCGGTGAGTTCGGCCGTCGGGCAGCGTGATCGTGCGCAGATCGCCGGCGGCGTCGTACTCGAGGCCCCAGTGGTCGCCGCCGGGCCGGGTGAACCCGGTCACCCGCCCCTCCGCGTCCGACTGCACCTGGATGACCTGCCCGCCGGGCACGGTGATGGACGTGAGCGGAACGAACTGCTGCACGTCGGGATTCGCCGGGCCGTAGCTCAACGTGGTGGTACTGCCGTTCGCGTCCGTGTGCGTCACGAGTTCGCCGATGCCCTCGATGTCGCCCGCGTCGAAGACCCACGACTCCCCCGACGCATCCCTCAGCAGGAGCCGGCCGCCGGGCTGCTCGGTCAGCGTCTGGTGCAGGCCGGGCTCTGTGCGGTAGCCGCCGGCGCCGTCCGGGTTGAAGACGAAGCTGGCGCCGTCGCCGCGTACGACCATGACACTCCCGTCGTCGAAGCGTTGCGCGCGGGCGCCGAGCCCGAACGACCAGCCGGCGCCCACCCGGGAGAGCCGGCCGTCCTGCGAGTTGTAGAACAGCGTGACGTCGGTGGTCGATCCCGCGAGTCCGGGGAGCGAGAAGAGCTTCTCCTGCTCCACAAGGTTGCCGGTGGAGAACGAGAACGGCTCCCCGCCATAGGTCAGGTAGTTCTGCAGGCCGAGCATCCGCCAGCGGGCGATATCTGCGGCCGACGGCGGTGCGGGCCAGCCGCCGGTAACAGGATCCGTGCAGTCGAAGCCCTGCGTCTCCAGCCACGTTCCGAGGCCCACCAGGACGCCGTTGGCGATGTGCTGGAATCCCGCCGGGTCGTCGATGATCGCCCGGTCGAGGTTGTTGTCGAGGAAGAGCGCCTCGAGGTGGGTCAGCGCGCCCGGGACGCTGTCGAACTCGCTTCCGGGGAAGTTCCCGTTGTTGCCCATGTTCTTGGCCGGACGGGACGTGTAGGTGGGCAGGTTTGCGACGAGTGTGTTCGAGAGCGCATCGTCGGCGCCCCCGCCGCGCGAATAGACCTGTGAGCCGCCCACCGACGCATCCACACCGCCCCACGACTCTCCGTCGAGAGTGTTGAACGCGAGCCCGAGGGTCGCCGCCGGGTTGTAGCTCGCGGCGATCCCGGCCCGCGTCGTGCGGCTGACGAAAGGGAAGGCCGGATCCTCTCGCGTGATCACCACAGAGGCGCGACAGTCCTGCTGCAGAAGCCCTTTCACGGCCTGCGCCAGCCGGATGTTGTAGCCGAGCTCCGAAACGGGAGGAGCCGGCGTCGTGACGTGGCCTTCGTCATTGTCCGGGTCGAGGACCACGACGGGTCCGGGCGGCGGGACGAACTTCTTCCCGATCACCACGAACTGCGACAGATGGGTCGACTCGCCCTTGACCAGGCCGGACTTCTCGTCGTAGTACGACGGCAGCTCCGCCCAGGGGTCGCCCGCCCCTTCGCGCGTGTAGATACGGAGGGTGGCGAGATCGGCACCTGCAGCCTTCGCCGCCTTCGCGTCGGGCTTCAGCGACAGTGCGAGACCGGGAACAATGTCTGACACGACCGGCCCTTTGCCACCTCCGCCGCGGGTGTCGACGCGCTTGGCGGGGAAGGACGTGTGCTCCTTGCCGGAGCCGTCCACGGCAGTGATCTCGACAGGGTCGGAGACCGGGACCCCGCCTCCCGGCTGCTCGGCGCGTGCGGAGACCTCCGCCGTGTTCGGCGCCTCGCCCACCGAGACCGTCAGCCGGTCGCTGACCTTGTGGCCGGAGAATGCGGCGGTCACGCCCAGGCTGTCGGCCGAGATCTCCGTCGGTGCTCCCGGGCGGATGCTGCCTTCTGCCGCCGGCGGAGGCGCGACGGTCTCCTCCTTCTCCCGGACCTGCCGATCGGCCGCTGCCGCACGCACCTCCGCGAGGGTCGCGGCCGCCGTCCGGCGCGCGACGTCCCAGGGTGCCGCCTCAGCCGGCGTGACCGTTCCAGCAGCGATGAGAGCAGCGATCGAGACGGCAGTGACCGCCGAGCGCGTCCACGAGCGGCGCATCAGGCCGCAGAGCCGGCGTCGAGGGCTGCCGCGAACAGGCGCCGCTTGCGCGCCAGCATCAGGCCGGTCACGATCAGTGCCGCTGCGATCACGGCGATGAGCCCGATCGCGATGCTCGCGCCCGTCTTGGCGAGATCGCCGCGTCCCAGAACGCAGGCCGCCAACTGGATCGCGTCGGAGACGCCGTCGGCGTCGTAGTCCTCATGCCCCGTCGCGCAGGCCGCGGTCCCGCAGATGACCACGGAGGCCCACCTCGGGACCCCGTTGTCGTTGGTGTCGGCATTGCCTGTCCAGCAGGCGGTGGAACCGCACACGACCTGGCGGGCGTAGTCCGGGATCGCATCCCCGACGGAGTCACGGGTCGGGGAGGCGCACGTCACCGACCCACACGCGACGACCTCGACCCAGTCCGGGATGCCGTCCCGGTCGCGGTCCTCACGTCCCGTCGCACAGGTCGCAGAGCCGCAGACTACGCGCTCGACCGTGTCCGGCACCGTGTCGCCGTCGGCGTCGCAGGAGGAGACATCGGCGGTCGCGCTGCAGGCGGGCTCGGCTGCCGGCGCGGCGGACGCCGCGGAGACGGGCACCACGATGCCGAGCAGCAGGATCGCCAGGGCAGCTGAGCAGGCCGCGGCTCGCAGGAGGCCACCACGGGCTCGAGGGAGGAGTCGAGTCACACCCTCTCAGACGGCGGGCGGCGCAGAACTATGACGCGGCGACCGGGCATCGCCGCGCCTCCGGTAGGGTCAGCGCACGCGGGTCGCGAGCAGCCGCTGCACCGCCGAGAACGGGATCGGGATCCACGCCGGCCGGTGGCGCGCCTCGTAGGCGATCTCGTACACCGCCTTGTCGAGCTCGAACGCGTCCAGCAGCTGGTGGAAGTCGTCCATCTCGGAACCGGCGACCGAGGCGTAGCCGTCGAGGTACGCCTTCCTGGCGTCGGCCGCCCAGCCGCTCGCGTCGATCGGGGTGTCCCGCCGGGCCAGCGACCCGGCGACGTAGTCGAACGAGCGCAGCATGCCCGCCACGTCCCGCATGGTCGCGTCCGGCAGGGAGCGCTCCGCGAGGGGACGCAGCGGCTCCCCCTCGAAGTCGATGAACTGCCAGCCGCGGTCCGGTGCGTAGAGCACCTGGCCGAGGTGAAGGTCGCCGTGGATGCGCTGAAGCACCGGGAGCGGAGCGGCCGCGGCCTCCTCGTACACCGCGGCGATGCCGGCGCGCAGCTCCTCAACCTCCGGCACCTCGGTCGTGGTCACCGTCAGCCGGCGGAACATGCCGTCGAGGGCGAGCGCCACATCCTCCGCCGTCGCGAGGGTCGTCGGGAGCACGCGTGCCATCAGGCGGTGCAGTTCGGCGGTCCCCGCGCCGAGCTCGACAGCACGCTCGGTGAAGTCCTCGCCCTGCTCGGCGGCACTGACGGCCAGCTCCCAGCCGTCCTCCGCGCCCGGCACGAAGTCCTGCATCAGGGCGAGCTCGCCCGCCGCGGAGCCGCCGTCGGGCGTCGGCCAGCGGCCGGTCAGCCAGCCGAGCAGCGAGGGCGTGCGGCGCGAGCCGCCCGCGGTCAGCGCGGCGAGGGTCGAGACGTCCGGGTTCTCGCCGTCCTGCACGACGCGGAACACCTTGATGAGCGCGGGCCGGCCGTCCTCCAGCTCGCCCACGATGGAGGTGTTGGACTGCTCCCCCGTCAGGCGCCGCGACGAACGCACGTCGATCGGGCGCGAGAGCGTGTGGCCCTGCGCGTGCGCCTCCCGGCCCTCCGCGCGCTGCGCACCGGTCATCAGCCGCACGAGGGACGCGACGTAAGTTTCCTCGGTGGGCCCGTCGTAGAGGTACCGCCCGCCGGCCTCCCCGATCAGCGCGGCCTCGTCCCCGTCGCGGGCGGGACGGGCGACGACCGGGACCTGGTACACGCGCGGCGTGCGCGGTGCGTCGTCGCAGAAGAAGTGGGTGACGATGCGGACGTCGGCGTCCGCCGGTTCGGCCTCGAACGAGGCGAGCAACCGCAGGCGGGGCTCGACGTTCTTCGTCGAGTACCAGCGCTGTCGCCGCATCCACGTGCCGACCAGCTCGGTGAGTTCCGTCATGCCAGAACCGTACGCCCGCTCCCGCGTTTGCGCGCCGGGGTCGCGGGCAATGCGGAGGTTCAGCGGGTGCCGATCACCACACCGCGCGCCGCGAGGAACGGCTGCGGGTCGATCTGCAGTCCGTTGACGCGCACCTCGAAGTGGAGGTGGCATCCCGTGGACAGGCCGGTGGAGCCCACCTGCGCGATGGGCTGGCCCGCTGCGACCTGCTGGCCGACGGCGACACCGATGCCGCCGTCGCGGATGTGACCGTAGGCGGTCTCGACCCCGCCGCCGTGGTCGATCAGGATGAAGTTGCCGTAGCCGCTGAACGGCCCCGCGCGGACCACGGTGCCCGCCGCCGCGGCGTAGATGGTCGTGCCGCAGGCCGCGCCGACATCGTCGCCGGGGTGGAACGGGTCGGTGCCGAGCGGCCGGGAGGGACGAGGTCCGAACACGTCCGTCAGCGGCCCGTGCACCGGAAGAGCCCAGCCGTCGGCGACCAGCGCCGGGTTCGAGGTCAGCACCTGCCATCCCGACCCCGCCTGCATCGTGGTCGGCGCCGCCGCGAGCGCCGCCGACGCGGCATCCACCCGGGACTGCGCCGCGGTGACGGCCTGGAGGCTGCTCTCGACGTCGATGGCCGAGGCCGCGTCCTCGGCCGCCCGCGCCTGGTCGGCGAGGGCGCCGGCGGTCTTCTTCGCCTGCGCGGCCGCACGGATCGCGGCGTCGCGGTCGTGGGACAGCGCGGACAACCGGTCGGCCGCCCCGAGCTTCGTCAGGAGGTCGCCCGGGCTCTGCAGCGCGGCGGTGACCGGATCCTGGGTGAGCACGCGGGTGCCCGACGTCCGGATGAGGGCGGTGACGAACGCCGCCGCCTCCGTCGACCGTTTCTGCGCGGCCTCCGCCTGGGTGGTCAGCGCGTCCGCGGAGGCCTGGGCCCTGTCGTGCTCGCGCTGCGTCTCCTCGGAGGCGGTGGTCGCATCGGCGAACTGCTGCTGCGCCGCGGCGAGCTCGCTCGCCAGCTGCACCGTCTGCTCCAGTTGCGCGGGGTCGAGGGTCTGGAAGACCGGCAGCTCGGGCGCCGTGAGGGTGATCTCGTCGCTCGGCGGCACGGGCGAAGGGTCGGGCGCGGGCGCAGGCTGAGACGGAGTGGGAGTGGGGGTAGGCGTCGGCGTGGGGGTAGGCGTCGGCGTGGGGGTAGGCGTCGGCGTGGGAGTCGGCGTGGGCGTCGGCGTCGGAGTGGGAGTCGGCGTGGGCGTCGGATCCGGCGACGACGACGGGCCGGGCGTCGGTGTCGCGGTGCTGTCCTGCGGCGCCGGCGTGGCGCACGCGGTCTCGCACTCGTCGGCCGTCGCGCTCTGCGGCGCTGCCAGCACCGCCACGACCGCCAGGATCAGCGCGGCCCACGCAGGACCCATCCGGCGCGGTCCCGCGGATCGCGTCGCAAGCCGGTGTCGCCTGAGCCTGGTCCCCATGATGGTGCCGCACCCGCGGAACCTGCCGCGAGCACGTAGTGAGATGTTCTCACCATGCTCCGCGGACAACAAGACACCCGAACGAGGTTGGATGCGGCTCACAGCCTCGGCACGTTACGGTGATTGACTGTGACCGACAGCACTGCCACCACGCGCCCGCGACGATCCGCCCGGCGCGCCTCCAGCTGGAAGACCCTGCTGCGGGATGTGGTGGTCATCTTCGTCGTCGCCGTCCTGGTGTCGTTCCTGATCAAGACGTTCGTGGCGCGCTCGTTCTACATCCCCTCCGGGTCGATGGAGAACACGCTGCAGATCAACGACCGGATCATCGTGAACGAGCTCCAGCCGAAGGTGTTCGGCCTGCAGCGCGGCGACGTCGTCGTGTTCAAGGATCCGGGCGGCTGGCTGCCCCCCGCGCCCCCGCCCACCGGCAACGCCGTGCAGCAGGGCGTCGGAGCGGTGCTCGACTTCGTCGGACTCGGCGCCTCGGACTCCGACCAGCACCTGGTGAAGCGGCTCATCGGGCTGCCCGGCGACCACATCAGCTGCTGCAACGCCCTGGGCCAGATGAGCGTCAACGGCGTCCCGTTGAAGGAGCCGTACGTGCTGCTGCCCGCCGGCGTGGAGGCCGTATCCGAGAAGTCCTTCGACGTCACGGTCCCTGCGGGCAAGGTCTGGGTGATGGGCGACAACCGCTACAACTCGGCCGACTCCCGCTACCACATGGACGACCCGGGCAAGGGCTTCGTTCCGCTCTCCGACGTGGTCGGCAAGGCGTTCGTGATCAGCTGGCCGGTCAGCCACTGGACCTGGCTCGACGATTACCCGGACGTGTTCCGCGGCGTCGAGCGCGAGGACAAGTAGCGCCGGCGGGTTGCCGGTCAGTTCTCGGAGCGGCCGCGGCGCCAGTAGCCCATGAAGGCGACGCGCGAGCGGTCGATCCCGTGCTCGCGCACGAGCATCCGGCGCAGCGACTTCACCGCCGCCGATTCCCCCGCGATCCACGCGTACAGACCCGCGCTGGACGCCTCCGGAGACTCCCAGAGGATCTCGCGGTCGACATCCACGTCGTCGAGCGGCTGCCTGTCCGGCGCGGCTGCGGCGGCGACGATGCGCTCGTTCTCACCCGCCCAGCGGCGCACGGCCGGCTCGAGGGCCGCCCCCGTGGCCGCATGGCCGCGGTGCAGCCAGGTGACGGCGGCATGCGCGGGCGTCGCGAGCTCGATCTCGTCCTCCGGATGCCGCACCTCGATGAAGGCGCGCGCCCGGCGGCCCGCAGGGAGCGCCTCGAGGATGGACGCGATGGCGGGCGCGGCCGTCTCGTCGCCCGCGAGGAGCAGCTCCCGCGCGTCGCCCGGACGCCAGTCGATGCCGACCCCGCGATGCGCGCTGCGCGCATCCGGGCCGATGACCACGAGCTCGTCGCCGGGTTCGGCCGTGAGCAGCCAGCGCGCGGCCGGGCCGCCGTCGGCGTGCACGACGAAGTCGATGTCGAGGCGGCAGCCGACCGGATCGATCGCCCGCACGGTGTAGGTGCGGAACGGGTTCCGCCTGTGCTCGGGCAGCTCGCGCCAGCGCGCGTACCAGTCGCCCGCGAAGTGGGCCTCCTCGTCGTCGACGCCGAGGTCGGGGAAGGCGCCGTCCGGCAGGGGGAAGACCAGCTTGATGCGCTGGTCCAGGCATTCCGTGCCGAAGTGCTCGAAGTCGTCGCAGTGGAAGGTGACGCGCGTAAAGAGCGGGCTCAGCCTCCGCACCTCGGCCACGACCGCGCGATACGGCCGGTAGGCGGGCCGGGGGCGGTCGGTGAGGGTGGGGGCGAGGATGGTCACGGCGGCCTTTCGGACGGGTGAAGAACTAAGGTAAGGCTACACTAACCTCCCATCGTGGACCTGTCGATCGGCTGAGACGCTGGGCCATCGGCCCCCGTCGGGCCAGAATGTCGAACGGGGGCCGACCCGTTCGACGTCCGGATGACACGTTCACGATCGAGAGGACAGAACGATGAAGTACATGATGTTCGTCGTCACCGCGACCGAGCCGGACGCCGAGTCCGACGAGTCGGATGTCGACCTGTGGGTCGACGAGCTGGACGCCTCCGGGAAGAGGGTCATCGGCGAGGTGCTGCAGGCTCCGAGCGAGGCGCGCATGGTGCGCGTGCGCGACGGAAAGCGGTACGTCACCGACGGGCCGTTCGCGGAGACGAAGGAGTGGATCTGCGGCTTCGACATCCTGGAGGTCGACAGCCTCGACGAGGCCATCGACATCGCCTCCCGCCACCCGATGGCCCGCAACGGCCAGCTGGAGCTGCGGCCGTTCATGCAGTGGGAGGAGACCGAGCGGGTGTGAGCGAGCGGCCGGTCGTCGTCACGGCAGCGGGCGCGGTCCGCGGCCGGGACGACGGCCGCCTCGCCGCCTGGCGCGGCATCCGCTACGCCGAGCCGCCCACCGGGCCGCGGCGGTGGCGGGCGCCGGTTCCCGCCGCCGCCTGGGCGGGGATCGCCGACGCCGCGGGCTTCGCGCCGGCGGCCCCGCAGCGGCCCAACCCGTCCGTCCCGCTCGCCGGCGGCGACGACGCCCGGATGGACGAGGACTGCCTCTTCCTCAACGTCGTCCGCCCCTCGGCTCCCCCGCGCCCGGGGACTCTGCGACCGGTCATGGTCTGGCTGCACGGCGGCGCGTACGCCGTCGGAGCGACCAGCCAGCTGGTCTACCGCGGAGACGCCCTCGCCGTGCAGGGGGATGTCGTCGTGGTGACGGTCGGCTACCGGCTCGGCGCGCTGGGCTTCCTCGACCTGCGCTCCGCCGGCGTGGACGATGCGGAGACGAATGCGGCTCTGCGGGATGTGCTGCTCGCGCTGCACTGGGTGCGCGACAACATCCGGGCCTTCGGCGGCGATCCGGGTGCGGTGACCGTGTTCGGTCAGAGCGCGGGCGCCGGGCTCGTGACCGCTCTCCTCGCCAGCCCCGCGGCCGCCGGGCTCTTCCAGCGCGCGATCGCGCAGAGCCCGCCGGCCGGCTCGATGTACGGCCCGGAGCGGTCCGCGACCGTCGCACGGCGGTTCGCCGAGCACCTCAGCGCACTGCCGGGCGGCGCCGACCCCCGGCGGGCCCCGGTGGAGTCCATCGTCGCGGCGGGAGCGGCGGTCTACACCGAGATCCCGCGCGAGCATCCCGGCAGGCTGGCGTTCGCGCCGACCGTCGGCGACGATGTGCTCCCGGAGGCGCCGCTGCGCGTTCTCAGCGACGGCCGCGGCCTCCCCGTGCCCCTTGTCGTCGGCACCAATCGCGACGAGGCGACGCTGTTCCGGCTGATGCGGTCGCCGCTGCTGCCGATCCGGCGGCCGGCGCTGCAGCGGATGTTCGCCGACATGCAGGTGGAGCGCGGGCGCGAGCTGCGCCTGCCTCCGCCCGGCCGGGTGCTCGCCGCGTACCCACGGCCGCGGCTCTCGCTCGGCGTGCGGGTGGCGACCGACATCGCGTTCCGGATGCCGGCGCTCTGGGTCGCCGCAGGACACGCCGCCGTCGCGCCGACCTACCTGTACCGCTTCGACTTCGCGCCCCGGCTGCTGCGGCTGACCGGGGTCGGCGCGGCGCACGCCACCGACCTCCCCTACGTCTGGGGAGAGTTCGGCGGCCTCCCCCACGACCCGTCGTTCCTGCTCGGTGGCCGCTCCGTCGCCGACGCCGTGTCCGCGCGGATGCTCGCGCGCTGGTCCGCCTTCGCGTACGCGGGGACGCCCGGCGACGACTGGCCCCCGTACGACACCGGGACCCGGAGGAGTCTCGTGATCGCCCGCGAGGACCGAGTCGCTGCCGACCTCGACGCCGCCCTGCGCGCCGGCTGGGGCGAGGAGGTGCTCGCCTTCGGGTGAGCGTCCTAGACTCGGCGGCATGGTCACCGTGTCCGTGCTGCTGCTGGCGCTGTACGTGTACACGATCGTGGATGCGGCCCTCCGCGACCGCGCCCGCGTGCGCCTCCTGCCGAAGCCGGCCTGGCTGCTCGTCGTGATCCTGCTGCCCCTGATCGGAAGCGCCCTGTGGTTCGCCCTCGGCCGCGGTCGCGGCACCGCGCCCGAGCCTCCCCTCGCGCCGGAGGATCCGGCGAGCGCCGGCCGCTCCGGAACGCCCGTGCAGGGTACCCAGGCGCAGCTCGAGGCCCTGGAGCGCGAGATCGAGGAGGCCGACCGCGCCCTGCGCATCCGTCGCCTGGAAGAGGAGCTGGAGCGCCGCCGCGGCTCCGGCGAGACCGCGCAGCCCTGAGTCGCCCGCCCCGCTGCGGATTCGTCGTGCCGCGTCATGCCGTAAGCCGATGGCTCGTCCCTAGAGGTGGAACACCCTACTGAAGGACGACCGACGGGGGAACGACATGACGGACGGAACGACGACCCACGACCACGAGAACCGGGAGCAGCGCACGAGGGAGAGCTGGCTGCGTCTCCGCGGGGCGATCGCCGAGGAGTACATCGAGAAGCTGCCGGAGCTGATGAGCATCGGAGAGTTCGCCCGGTTCAGCGGCATGACCGTCGCGCAGGTGCGCCACGCGACCAGCAACGGCGACCTGGTGCTCTCGATCCGTCAGGGGCGCCGGGGGATCGCCCCGGTCGACAACCTGCCGTTCCTGCTGCGCGAGCGCTTGCTGCGGCTCCCCAGCCCACAGTCGCGGGGCCGGCGGCGCAACCACTCCCGCTCGCTGCCCGTGAGCCAGGCGGTGTACGAGAGGGTGTGGGACGAAGCCGTCCGCCACGCCACCAGCCCCCGCGAGGCGCTCGACCGGCTCCTCCTGGCGCCGGCCGTCGCCGTGGTCGACTAGCGCTTCAGCCACGCCCAGACGCCGCCGGCGAGCAGCGCGCACGAGACGACTCCCGTCGCGATCCCGGCGAGCACGACGGGAAGGGCGCCACCGGGTACGAGGAACGCCCGGATGAAGCCCACGGCGCAGACGATCACGCTGAGGCAGCCGACCACGCTCGCGCAGATCGCTGCCGCGGTGTCCCCCTCCAAGCGGCCGGGACGCTCCGGGGCCTCGATGAGCAGGGGGTCGGTCGATTCGGTGTCGTTCGTCACACCAACAGAGACGCTGACATCACGGCGGCCATGACGTGGATGCGATCGCGATCGTCGAGGGAGCCGGCTGCGGGACTCGAACCCGCGACCGCTCGCTTACAAGGCGAGTGCTCTACCAACTGAGCTAAGCCGGCGACGGCGGTCACCCGCCGCCACCATCCTAGATGGTCGCCGGGACAGGCGGCCCCAGCGGCCAACGACCGCCGAACCCTACGGCGTCGCCGACGGGGTGGGGGTCGGCGTGGCCGTGGACGAGTACTGGTCGCCCTGCGCCTGCAGCACGAAGGCCTTGAAGTCGTCGGCGCTCGTCAGCGACCCGGTGTACGGCTTGCCGTTCACCAGGACCAGCAGGGCGTTGGTCATCTTCTTCACGTCCGAGTTCGGGATCGGTCCGCTGAGCGCCCGGTCGGAGGCCGTCGTCACCCACGACTTGAAGCGGCCGTCGTCGATGCAGGCGTCGATGGCGTTCGTCCGGGACGCCCCGGAGGCCTCGGCGCGCTTCTTCAGCACGTCGTCGCTGAGGCCGGGACCGCCCTCGGCCGGCTGCTTCTCGAACAGCGAGGCGTTGAACTTCCAGAAGGCGTTCGGGTCGTAGTTCGCGACGCACGCAGCGGCGTTCGCGGCCCGCAGCGAGTACTTGGTGCCGGCCGAGTGGCTGGTGTAGATCGCGACGGGGTGCATCTCCACCGTCACGGCCCCGTTCTTCACGAGCGGCTCCAGCTGCTTGAGGTTGGTGCGCTGGAATTCACCGCACAGCTTGCACAGGTAGTCCGCGTAGATGCGGATGTTGACCGTGCTCCCCGCAGGGTCGGGCGTGCTGGTGACCGGTGCCGCATCCGGTTCGAGGGCGGTCGTCGTCTTCACCTTCAGGCCGGAGCCGACGAGGACGCCGTCGCTCGCCATGTTCTTCGGTCCGGGAACGGTCGGACGAATCGCGCCGACCAGGACGACGGCGACGATCGCGAGCACGGCGATCACCGCGACCGTGATGCCTCCACCGATCAGCGCCCGACGCCTGCGCTCCTTCCGCTGGTGCGAGGTGCGGAGCTGTCGCGCTTTCTCCCGCGCGGCAGCGCGGACGTCGCCCGTTCGGCTGTCGTCGGGCTGGGGGGTCTCTTGGCTCATGTCTTCCGGATACTGCTCTCGGGGGTCGGACGGCCGCGCGGGGGACGCGGCGCGTGGGGCGCGCATCCGTACGCCACACAACCGGGACAGCGTAGAACGGCAGTCTGGGAATGAACCAGACGGTGGCTGGACGCACGGTACAGCGGGCGGGGCGCTCGTCGACCGCGCCGGGGACCCGAGGTCGAGAGCATGTCCGCCGATGCCATATTATGGCCACGTGGCATCGACGCCATCGGACGTCGACCACGTTCATCCATTCACAACGGATCGTCCGGCACGTACCTGCCGGTGAAGGAGAAAAGAAAAATGGCGACAGTCACCTACGACAAGGCGACCCGGCTCTACCCGGGATCCACCCGCCCCGCCGTGGACGCACTGGACCTCGAGATCGCAGACGGCGAGTTCCTCGTCCTGGTCGGCCCCTCGGGTTGCGGTAAGTCCACCTCGCTCCGCATGCTCGCGGGCCTCGAAGAGGTCAACGACGGCAACATCTTCATCGGCGAGCGCAACGTCACCGACGTGCCGCCGAAGGACCGCGACATCGCGATGGTGTTCCAGAACTACGCGCTGTACCCGCACATGACCGTCGCCGAGAACATGGGCTTCGCGCTCAAGATCGCGGGCGTCGGCAAGGAGGAGCGCGCGCAGCGCGTCCTCGAGGCCGCCAAGCTGCTCGACCTGGAGCCGTACCTCGGCCGCAAGCCGAAGGCGCTCTCCGGTGGCCAGCGTCAGCGCGTCGCCATGGGCCGTGCGATCGTCCGCTCACCCCAGGTGTTCCTCATGGACGAGCCGCTGTCGAACCTCGACGCCAAGCTCCGCGTCCAGACCCGCACGCAGATCGCGTCGCTGACCCGCCGCCTCGGCGTCACCACGGTCTACGTGACCCACGACCAGACCGAGGCGCTGACCATGGGCGACCGCATCGCGGTGCTCAAGGACGGCGTCCTGCAGCAGGTCGGCACCCCGCGCGACCTGTACGCGAAGCCGAACAACGTGTTCGTCGCCGGCTTCATCGGCAGCCCGGCCATGAACCTGTTCACCGCCGACGTCACCGACGGCGGCATCAAGTTCGGTTCGGCCGTCGTGCCGGTCGACCGCGACACCCTCGCCGGCGCCGGCCAGTCGGTCACCATCGGTGTCCGCCCGGAGGACGTCGTCGTCTCGAACGCCGAGGGCAGCGGCCTGAAGGTCACGGTCGACCTCGTCGAGGAGCTCGGCGCCGACGGCTACCTGTACGGACACTCGGAGCTCGAGGGCAAGCGCACCGACATCGTCGGCCGCGTCGACGGCCGCGTTCACCCGAACGCGGGCGACACCGTCTACATCACGCCGAAGCCGGGCCACGTGCACGTCTTCAACGCGGAGTCGGGCGAGCGCCTCGGCGGCGCCGTCGTCGACTAAGGTCGCAGGAGCGATTCACACTCTGCCGCAGTCCGGATCGGGCTGCGGCAGAGTGCTTTCACGCAGCGGGCACCGCTGCACCACCGACCGTTAGGACCATCGTGGCCGGATCCGTCAACATCACCGCAGCGACCGTCGACCCGGCGCTCCTCGACCTCCCGTGGAACATCCCGCTGGAGGAGTGGTCGAACGAGCACATCGCCCTGCTGCCTAAGGGCATCAGCCGGCACCTGGTGCGCTTCGCCAACCTCTCGGGCTACGTCATCGCCATCAAGGAGACGACCGCCGAGATGGCGCAGCGCGAGTACGACATGCTGCGCACGCTGCAGCGCCTCGACGTGCCGTGCGTCGACCCGGTCGCGGTCATCAAGAACCGCACCGACGACGACGGGACCCCGCTCAACGCGGCGCTGGTGACCCGGCACCTGAAGTTCTCCCTCCCTTACCGCGCGCTGTTCTCCCAGACGCTGCGGCCCGACACCGCCACGCGTCTGGTGGATGCGCTCGCGGTGCTGCTGGTCCGCCTCCACATCGTCGGCTTCTTCTGGGGGGACGTGTCCCTCTCGAACACGCTGTTCCGCCGCGACGCCGGCGCGTTCGCCGCGTACCTGGTGGACGCCGAGACCGGCCAGCTCTACGAGGGCGGCCTCTCGAACGGCCAGCGCGAGAACGACCTGGAGATCGCCCGCGTCAACATCGCCGGCGAACTGATGGACCTGGAGGCCGGCGGCCGCGCGGACGAGGAGCTCGACCCCATCCGCGTCTCCGACGGCATCGTCGCCGCGTACCGCTCGCTGTGGAAGGAGCTGACCGGAAGCGAGTCGTTCTCGTCGTCGGAGCGCTGGCGCATCAGCGAGCGCGTCGAGCGGCTCAACGAGCTCGGCTTCGACATCGAGGAGCTGGCGATCAAGACCTCGGAGGAGGGCACGAAGGTGCGCATCCAGCCGAAGGTCGTGGACGCCGGGCACCACCAGCGCCGCCTGCTGCGCCTCACCGGCCTCGACACCGGCGAGAACCAGGCCCGCCGTCTGCTCAACGACCTCGACTCCTACGCCGCCACGCTCGGCAAGGAGGGGCTCGACGAGGAGGCGATGGCGCACGAGTGGCTGATGCGGGTGTTCGAGCCGGTCATCCGTTCGATCCCCGCCGACCTCAAGGGCAAGCTGGAGCCGGCCGAGGTCTTCCACCAGCTGCTGGAGCACCGCTGGTTCATGTCGCAGAAGGAGGGACGGGATGTGCCCCTCGCCGAGGCGCTGACCTCCTACATCAACGACATCCTGCGCCACCGCCGCGACGAGGCCACGGTCATCGCCCCGCCGACCGAGACGATCAGCATCCCGGTGCTGGGCGGCGCGGCGGACGACGACGAGGACGACGACGACGACTGGCGGTCGAAGGTCTGACGTTCCCCTTTTTGCTGTCTGCCGCGGGCGGTGTCGACGATGCGACACTGTGCGCACCAGGAGCAGAGAGGATCGCCATGACCGACGACGAAGTGCAGACACTGGGACCGATCGACTACGTCATCATCGAGTTCCCGCCCGGGGAGCAGAACTTCTCCGGTGAGGTGATCGACGAGATCCGGGCGCTGGCGGACGCCGGCACGATCCGGGTGGTCGACGCCATCGTGATCGCCAAGGACGAGAACGGCGACGTCGAGGCGGTGGAGCTGTCCGAGCTCGACGATGACGAGGACACGCTCGGCAGCCTCGTGGAGGATGTCGCGGACTTCCTCGCCGAGGCCGACATCGCAGTGCTGGCCGAGGCGATGGAGCCGGGCAGTGTCGCGGGAGCGCTCGTGTACGAGAACGTGTGGGCCGCGCCGTTCGCCGTCGCGGCACGCAAGGCGGGCGGCCGGCCGGTCGCCGACGGCCGCATCCACAGTCAGGACATCGCGGCCGCCCTCGAGGCGGACGCGGAAGCCGACGCAGAGAACGAGCAGCAGGAGGTCTCCGAATGAGAGTCGCACGTGTGGGGCTCGCGCCCGTCGTCCGCGCCCCCGTCGCCAAGGCGGCCGTCGTGACGCGTGCCGTGACCCCCGGACCCGCCCCGGTCGCCAAGACCGCGGTGATCGCCGCCGCGGTCACGCCGCGGCGCCGCCGCATCTGAACCATCCGTAGGACGCAACACGCCGTTGAGCGTCGCGCTCAACGGCGTGTTGCGTCCCATAGCTCAGCGGGAGGTGGCCTCCGCGCGGAGCTTCGAGATCTCGTAGAGGGTGACGCTCGCCGCGATGCCGGCATTCAGCGACTCGGTCGACGCGGAGATCGGGATGCTGACGATCGCGTCGCAGGTCTCCGTCACCAGGCGCGAGAGGCCCTTGCCCTCGCTGCCCACCACGATGACGACGGGACGGTCGGCGAACGACAGCCCGGGAAGGCTGACGTCCCCTCCCCCGTCGAGGCCGAGCACGAACACGCCCGCCTTCTTGAAGTCCTTGAGCGTCTGGGTCAGGTTGGCCGCCATGGCCACGGGGGTGCGCGCCGCCGCACCCGCGGAGGTCTTCCACGCCGATGCCGTCATGCCCACCGAGCGGCGCTGCGGCACGATCACGCCCTGACCGCCGAACGCCGCCGTGGAGCGGATGATCGCCCCGAGGTTGCGCGGGTCGGTGATGCCGTCGAGCGCGACGAACAGCGGGGTCTCCCCGCGGCGGACGGTGCTGTCGAGCAGTTCGCCCGGGTGCGCGTACTCGTACGGCGGCACCTTGAGCGCGACGCCCTGGTGCACCGCGTCGCGCCCGGCGAGCCGGTCGAGCTCCGGACGCATGACCTCGAGGATCGGGATGGCACGCCCAGTGGCGATCGACAGGATCTCCTTCATCCGGTCGTCGAACTCCACCCGGGCCGCGACGTACAGCGTGGAGGCGGGGATGTCGGCCCGCAGCGCCTCCAGCACCGAGTTGCGACCGGTGACGATCTCGCTCTCGTCCCCGCTCTTGGCACGGCGGGAGGCGCCGGACGCACCGCGCGGGGCCGCATCCCGGCCGCCGCGCTGGCCCGCCTTCTCGGCCGCGCGTTCGCGGAGCGCCTTGGCCTTGTGCGCCTTGTGGTACTCGCGGTCCTCGGCCTTCGGGGTCGGGCCCCTGCCTTCCAGCGCCTTGCGGCCGTGGCCGCCGGTGCCCACCTGGGGGCCCTTCTTGCTCTTCCGGACGGCTCCGGCGCGGGGCTTCCCACCCGAGTTCTTCATGATCCGATGCTCCAATGCGACCCCGACGGGGTGTCTTCGATGGTGATTCCTGCCGCCGCCAGCTCGTCGCGGATGCGATCGGCTGCGGCGAAGTCGCGGGCGGCCCTCGCCTGCTGCCGGTCGGCGAGCAGCGTTCCGATCAGCTCGCCGAGGGCCGACTCGGCCGCGGTCGACCCGCTCGAGCGCCACTGCGGCGACAGCGGGTTGATGCCGAGCACCTCCGTCATGGCGAGGACGTGCCCGCGTGCGGTCGCGGCCGCCTCCAAGTCTTCCGCATCCAGCGCCGCGTTGCCTGAACGCACGGTGTCGTGCAGCACGGCGAGCGCCTGCGGCACCGCGAGGTCGTCGTCCATGGCCTCGGCGAACGACTCCGGCACGACCTCGACCCCGTGCCCGGCGAACCGGGTGCCGGAGAGCCGGCGCTCCACGCGCTCGAAGAAGCCGGCGATGCGGTCGAGCGCCGCCTCCGCCTCGCTCAGCGAGCCGTCGTGGAAGTCGATGGTGGAGCGGTAGTGCGCGGAGCCGAGGTAGTAGCGGACCACCAGCGGCCGCGCGGCGCCGAGTAGGTCGGCGGCGTAGACCGAGTTGCCGAGCGACTTGCTCATCTTCTGGCCGTTGACGTGCACCAGCCCGTTGTGCACCCAGTAGTTCGCGAACGGGTCGCCTGCGGCGGTCGACTGGGCAAGCTCGTTCTCGTGGTGCGGGAACCGCAGGTCGAGGCCGCCGCCGTGGATGTCGAACTGCGGCCCGAGGTAGCGCCGCGACATCGCGGAGCACTCGATGTGCCATCCCGGCCGCCCGTCACCCCACGGCGAGGGGAACGCGGCCGACGCGGGCTCGTCGTCCTTGCGGCCTTTCCAGAGGGCGAAGTCGCGCGGGTCGCGCTTCGCGCGCGGGTCGGCGTCGGCCGCGGCCTCCATGTTGTCGATGCTCTGCCGGGTCAGCTCGCCGTACGACGGCCAGCTCTTCACGTCGAAGTACACGTCGCCGGAGCCGTCGGTCGCGGCGTAGGCGTGGCCCGCCTCGATGAGGCGCTGGATGATCTCCTGCATCTGCGGGATGCTGGCGGTCGCCCGCGGCTCGTACGTCGGCGGCTGCACGCCCAGCGCGCGGTAGGCGTCGGTGAACTCCAGCTCGAAGCGGTACGCCAGCGCCCACCACTCCTCGCTGCCGCCCTCCGCCTGAGCCGCCGCGGCGTTGACGAGGATCTTGTCGTCGATGTCGGTCACGTTGCGGACGAGCGTGACGTCGTAGCCGCGGTACGTCATCCACCGGCGCAGCTGGTCGTACACGAGGGCGGAGCGGAGGTGGCCGATGTGCGGCGACGACTGCACCGTCGGACCGCACACGTACATGCCGACCTCGCCGTCGCGCAGCGGGACGAAGTCGCGCAGCGCCGCCGCCCGGGTGTCGTAGAGCCGAAGAGTCACGGCACAAGCCTACGGGGCGAGGGCGGCTCGCCGCGGCTACTGCTTCGCGCGCTCGGCGAGCTCCGCGTTGACGGGCGCGAACGCCGCCCGGTCGAGCAGCAGCTCGATCTGCGTGATGCGGCCGCCGACCACGGTCAGCAGCTCGACGCAGCGCACCGCGCCGGCCGAGGTGTCGGTGACGAAGTCGTAGACGACGCAGGCCCGATCGGCCGCGCTGAACACCTCGCGCAGTTCGTTGCGCACGAGGGCCGGCATCAGCCGCTTCAGGGCGGTCAGCCAGGCCTCCTTGTCGCTCGTGCTCCCGGCGAACTCGGCGCGCACCTGGTCGTCGAGCAGCTTCTCGAGCGCCTCGGGATCGTGGGCGCCGACCGCCTGGATGTACGCCTTCGCGACCGTCTCGGTGTCCGTTCCCGCCATGTGCCCGCTCCTCTTCCGCGTCGCCGTGACGCCCGACGCCACCCTAGGCCCGTGCGGGACCGACGGCTATGGCCGGCGGGATGCGGTCACGCCAGCAGCAGCGCCGTCGCGTTGGCGGTGACGCCCTCGCCGCGGCCGGTGAACCCGAGCCCGTCGGTCGTGGTGGCGCCGAGCGAGACCGGTGCGCCCAGGATGCTCGAGAGGCGATCCTCCGCCTCCCGCCTGCGCGGGCCGAGCTTCGGACGGTTGCCGATCACCTGGACGGCGACGTTGCCGATCCGGAAGCCGGCCTCCTCGACCCGTCGCCGCGCCTCGGCGAGGAACACCTCACCGTGGGCGCCGGCGAAGCGCGGGTCGCCGGTGCCGAAGACGCCGCCGATGTCGCCGAGTCCGGCGGCCGACAGCAGCGCGTCGACGATCGCATGCGCGACCGCGTCGCCGTCGCTGTGCCCGGCGAGCCCCGGCTCACCCGGCCAGTGCAGGCCGGCCAGCCAGAGCTCGGCGGACGTGTCGACGGCGTGCGTGTCGCTGCCGAGGCCGATCCGCGGTGCACCGGTGCCGGACAGCAGCTCCTCGGCCCGGCGCAGGTCCCAGGGCGTCGTCACCTTGAAGGCGTGCGCGTCGCCGGGGACCACATCCACCCGGAACCCTGCCGCCGCGACAAGGCCGGCGTCGTCGGTCTCGTCGCTCCGCGCCAGCGTGTAGGCGGTCAGCAGCTGCTCGCGCGGGAACCCCTGCGGGGTCTGAACGGCGGCCAGCGCGGACCGATCGACGGTCTCGTGCACCTCTCCGTCGTCGCCGATGCGCTTCACTGTGTCGCTGACCGGGAGTCCGGGGACCACGCCGTAGCCGCGCTCCAGGACCGCGTCCACCACGGCGTCGAACAGGGAGGATGGCGCGAGGGCGCGGGCGGCGTCGTGGACGAGCACCACGTCCACGTGCGGGTCGATCACGGCGAGGCCCTCCGCCACCGACTGCTGGCGGGTGGCGCCGCCCTCGACCACCGTGGCCGGACGGCCGAGGGACCGCTCGGCGAGCCAGCCGGCGTCCTCGACGCGGTCGGCCGGGGCGACCACGATCGCGTCGGCGGTGTGGCGCATGCCGCGCACGGCATGCAGCGACCGCTCCAGCAGCGTCCGGCCCTGCAGGGTCACGAATGCCTTGGGCCGGCCGGCGCCGAGACGCGTGCCGCTGCCCGCCGCGACGACGACGACGGCGACCCGGGGTGTGCTGCTGCTCTCCACCCGACCACCGTACCGGCACCCCGCGCCGCGAGTGCGGCGTTTCGGAACGTCTGCGCCCGCGCGCCGCGCCGCAGACGTTCCGAAACGGCGCAGTCACGGGGGAACGACAACGGCCCCGCCGCTCGGAGAGCGACGGGGCCGGGAGTCGGGGTGGAGCGGCCTAGGAGGCGAGCACCTCGTCGAGGAGGCTGGACGCCTGCTCGTCGTCGGTCTTCTCTGCCAGGGCCAGCTCGGAGATGAGGATCTGCCGCGCCTTGGCGAGCATGCGCTTCTCACCGGCGGAGAGGCCGCGGTCCTGGTCACGGCGCCACAGGTCGCGGACGACCTCGGACACCTTGATGACGTCGCCGGAGGCCAGCTTCTCCAGGTTGGCCTTGTAGCGACGCGACCAGTTGGTGGGCTCCTCGGTGAACGGGGCTCGCAGCACCTCGAAGACGCGGTCGAGACCCTCCTTGCCGATGACGTCGCGCACGCCGACCAGATCGACGTTCTCGGCGGGGACCTCGATGGTCAGGTCGCCCTGAGTCACGTTGAGCTTGAGGTACAGCTTCTCTTCACCCTTGATGATTCTCTTCTTGACTTCGGTGATCGTTGCGGCACCGTGGTGCGGATAGACGACGGTCTCGCCAACCTCGAAAAGCATAGATTTGTTGTCCCTTCAGCAATGAATAGGATACCACACGAGGCACATGCTAAGGTTCGCCCTCACGTCTCCCCGGCCCCCGGAACGGCCCCCGCGATGGGCTAGAGTTGCAGGGAGAAACCACCTGGAGGGTCATCAGTGAAAGCTCGAGTCGCGACGACCGTCGCCCTCGCCCTGGCCGTCGCGTTCAGCACCGCGGGCTGCGGTCTCATCGCCCCGCAGGCGACCACCAAGCACTACGACGCGAGCGACGGCGTCAGCGGCAGCGTCGGCACGGTCGACGTCCGCAACGCGCTCATCGTCACCGACGCGAAGGACGGCACCGTCGGCAATCTGGTGGTCACGCTGGTGAACACCGGCTCCACGAGCCAGCGCGTCGCCATCACGGCCGGCGACACGGGCTCGAGCGCCGCCGAGGTGACCGTCAAGCCCGGCCAGGTGAAGCAGCTCGGCCAGGACCCGGAGACCGGTGGCCCCAGCAACGTGCTGATCCCGGAGTTCACGGCGAAGCCCGGCAGCCTGTTCCCCGTCTACTTCCAGTACGGCGACCAGACCGGCGTCAACCTCAAAGTCCCCGTGCTCGACGGCGGCCTGCCCGAGTACTCCAGCCTCGTGCCGCCGACCATCCTGCCGGCCGCCGGCTGAGCCGACCCCACGACCGACAGAAGCCGCCCGATGCATCGCGCACCGGGCGGCTTCGTCGTGCAGTGGACGCCGCTCAGGCGTTGAAGCGGTAGCCGAGCCCGCGCACCGTGACGAGCATCCGCGGCTCCGACGGGCTCTCCTCGATGCGGGAGCGGATGCGCTTGATGTGCACGTCGAGCGTCTTCGTGTCGCCGAAGTAGTCGCTCCCCCACACCCGGTCGATCAGCTGGCCGCGGGTCAAAACGCGTCCGGCGTTGCGCAGCAGCAGCTCCAGGAGCTCGAATTCCTTCAGCGGCATGGAGATCTCCTCGCCGTTGACGGCGACGGTGTGCCGGTCCACATCCATGCGCACAGTCCCCGCCTCCAGCACACCGTCGTCGACGTGCTCGTCCTCCTCGACCCGGCGGCGGAGGACGGCGCGGATGCGGGCCAGCAGCTCGCGCGACGAGTACGGCTTCGTCACGTAGTCGTCGGCCCCGAGCTCCAGCCCGACGACGATGTCCACCTCCGAGTCCTTCGCCGTCAGCATGATGATCGGAACGCTGGAGCGCGTCCGGATCTCGCGGCACACCTCGGTGCCGGGGATGCCCGGCAGCATCAGGTCGAGGAGGATCAGGTCGGCGCCGTCGCGGTCGAACGCGGCGAGCGCGGTCGGGCCGTCCTCCGCCACCTCCACCTCGTAGCCCTCGCGCTTGAGCAGGTAGGCGAGCGGCTCGCTGAGCGCGGCCTCATCCTCGACGAGCAGGATGGATGTCACGGATTGTCTCCTATCGGGGGTCGGACGGTGGAGGCCTCAGGCAGCCGGATCGTGAAGGTGGAGCCGCGACCGGGCTGAGACCAGACGCGCACGTCGCCGCCGTGGTTCTGGACGGCGTGCTTGACGATCGAGAGGCCGAGACCCGTGCCGCCGGTGTTGCGCGAGCGGGCCTGATCGACGCGGAAGAAGCGCTCGAACACGCGGTCGAGGTCCTCCTCGGGGATGCCCTCGCCCTGGTCGGTCACGGCGATCTCGACCACACCGTCGGCGTTGCGCACGCCGATGCCGATGCGCGAGTCGTCCGGCGAGTACTGGATGGCGTTCGAGATGAGGTTGTGCACGGCGGTGACCAGCAGGGCCTCGTTGCCGAGCACCTGCGCCTGCTTGTCGCCGCGCATCGCGATCTCGATGTTCCGGGTCTCCGCTGCGACGCGGTTCTGGTCGATGGCCGCCTTCACCACCTTGCTCGCCGACAGTGGGGCGGCGTCACCCAGCGCGTCCGCCGCCTGCAGCCGGCTCAGCTCGATGATGTCCTGGGTGATGCGGGCGAGGCGCTGCGCCTCCTCCGAGAGCCGCAGCGCGAACCGCCGCACCTGCTCCGGGTCGTCGGACGCACCATCCAGCGCCTCCGCGAGCAGGCTCACCGCGCCGATCGGCGTCTTCAGCTCGTGGCTGATGTTGGCGACGAAGTCGCGCCGCACGGCCTCCAGCCGGAACGACTCGGTGCGGTCCTCTGCCAGCAGCAGGATGTAGCGCGAGCCGAGCCGCGCGACCCGCACGCTCAGGTGGATGCCGGCGTCGCCGAACGGTCCGCGCGAGAGCTCGCACTCCTCGGTGATGGACTCCCCTGTGCGCCGGACGCGATCGACGAGGTCGACGAGGTGGGGATGGACGAGCGCGCCGTTCCAGACGAGGCCGATCGCGTGCGCGCCCGGGGAGGCCTTGATGACGTTGTTCGACGGGTCGAGCACGACGCCCGCCGACTCCAGGGCGTCGAGCACCTGGTCGACGCCGTCCGGCACAGCCGGGTTCACCACCTGCGCCGCGTTGTCCCCCCGGCGCGCGGCGATGTGCAGGATCCACACGAAACCGGCGCCGACGGCGAGCCCCAGGCCCAGCGACAGCAGCACCAACCAGGTGGAGTCCATAGGCCTAAGCGTAGGTGATGCGAAAGTGAACGCTCCGACGGATCCGGCGTCCTGCCGCGTGTTTTCGCGGGTACGTTAGACAGTGTTCAGCCGGGCGGCACCGTTTGTTAACCTGCCGCGGCGAACATGCTAGACGGGACCAGAAGGCCCCGACATCCCGCGTGCCCGCGCACGCCAGGAAGGACCACACCCCATGCGCGAAGTCTTCCAGCAGGAGCTGGCGGAAGTTCAGGACCGCCTCGTCGAGATCGCCGAACTGGTCGTCGTGTCCATCAGGAACGCCACCGCCGCGTTCAACGAGTCGGATGTGACGCTCGCGGAGGACGTCATCGCCAACGACCACCGCATCGACGAGCTGACGGTGCTGCTGGACGAGCTGTCCATCCAGATCCTCGCCCGCCAGCAGCCGGTCGCCCGCGACCTCCGCATCGTCGTCAGCGCGCTGCGCATCAGCGCGTCGCTCGAGCGCATGGGTGACATGGCCGAGCACATCGCGCAGCTGGCGCGCTACCGCTTCCCGGACAAGGTCGTCCCGAAGAGCCTGCGCTCGACATTCTCCGAGATGGGCCGCCTCGACGTGCAGATCGCCGAGAAGCTCGCGGAGCTGCTCCGCACCCAGGACATCCGCCTCGCCGACGAGATCCGTAACGACGACGACGACATCGACGAGCTGCACATCAGCGTGTTCGACAAGGTGCTCGGCGAGACGTGGAAGGGCCAGGCGGTCGATACGGTGGACGCGACCCTCGCCTCCCGTTACCACGAGCGCTTCGCGGACCACGCGGTCTCGATCGCCAAGAAGGTGCAGTACCTGGCCACCGGCGACTGGGCCCCGGAGCTCGCCTCCTGAGGCTCCCCCGTTCCGAAGCCAAGAGCTCCTGAGTTCTTCGACCGGATCCGCCCGGATCGGTCGAAAAACTCAGGAGCTCTTTGCGTGGGTCAGGGGTGGAGGGGGACGCGTGCGGCGACGCGGCGGAGGCCGCCGGGGGCGCGGGCGACGACGGAGAGCTCGGTGAGGACGGCGTGCTCGCCGGGGTGCAGGCGGCCCGTGCGCTGATCGGTGGCGTGCGCCCGGTAGCCCTCGCGCACGTGGCGGGCGTCGCGCACGGTCACGCCCGAGGCCTCCAGCGCGCCGACCGCCGCGGTGTGCAGCGCCAGCAGCGGCGCCGACGGTCGGAGGACCGTGACCGGGACCGTGCGGTGCGCGCCGAACCGCTCGCGCGCCCCTCCGTCGATAGGGATGGGGGCGGCCCGCGGCAGCAGCGCCGCCACGGCGTCCGCATCGAGCTCAGTCTCGAACGGCGGGACGATCGTGACGTGCAGCTGCCAGTCGGAAGCCGGGAAGGTGGCCGGAAACACGTCGTCGCCGCGTCCCGTGAGGAACGCGACGACGACGAAGGTGCTGGTCGTGGCTACTTCTTGCCCTGTGCGGCGACCGCGGCGGCGCCGGCCGCGGCGGCCTCGGGGTCGAGGTAGTACGACGGCTCGAGCGGCGTGAAGTCCTCGCCGAGCTTGTAGACGAGCGGGATGCCGGTCGGGATGTTGAGGCCGGCGATGTCGTCGTCGGAGATGCCGTCGAGGTGCTTCACCAGCGCGCGCAGCGAGTTGCCGTGGGCGGTGACGAGCACGGTCTTCCCGGCGGTGAGGTCACGCGTGATGTCGGACTCCCAGTAGGGCAGCATCCGGGCGATGACGTCCTTCAGGCACTCGGTCCGCGGCAGCTCGTCGCCGAGACCGGCGTAGCGCGGGTCGCCGACCTGCGAGAACTCGCTGTCGTCGGCGAGCGGCGGCGGCGGCACGTCGAACGAGCGGCGCCACAGCTGGAACTGCTCGGGCCCGTACTTCTCCAGCGTCTCCGCCTTGTCGAGGCCCTGCAGCGCGCCGTAGTGGCGCTCGTTGAGCCTCCAGGAGCGCCGCACCGGGATCCACAGCCGGTCGGCCACGTCGAGGGCGTAATTCGCGGTCTGGATGGCACGGGTCAGCACCGAGGTGTGCAGCACGTCGGGCGCGAGCCCGGAGTCGCGGAGCAGCTCGCCCGCACGCTTGGCCTCGGCGACGCCGGTCTCGCTGAGACGCACGTCGACCCAGCCGGTGAACAGGTTCTTCTCGTTCCACTCGCTGCTGCCGTGGCGCAGGAGGATCAGGGTGTAGGGAGCGGCCATGCCCCCAATCTATCGTGTCGGCGCCCGCCGCCACGTCCAGGCCCGAGCGCGCTGGCAGGATGGACGCATGGCTTCCGGCGCCGTCGGCACGGTCACCCGTGGCACGACGAACACCAACCGGCTGCGCCGCGTCGACCGGTGGATCGCGGCCCAGCCGGTGCTGCGGCGCACGGCCGACCCGGTGGTCGTCGACCTCGGCTACGGCGCGAGCGGCGTCACGGCTCTCGAGCTGCAGCAGCGCCTGGCGAAGGTGCGGCGGGATGTCGAGGTCATCGGCCTGGAGATCGAGCCGGGGCGGGTGCGGACGGCCGACGAGCAGCTCGCCGCGGTCCGCGCGGGCCGCACCGGCTTCGACCCGCAGGCGCGCATCCGCTTCGCCCTCGGCGGGTTCGAGGTGCCGCTTCCCGGCGGGCGCGGCGCCGCCGTCATCCGGGCGTTCAACGTGCTGCGGCAGTACCGCGAGGTGGAGGTGGCGGACGCGTGGGAGCGGATGCGCACCCGCCTGCAGCCCGGCGGCCTGCTCGTCGAGGGCACCTGCGACGAGATCGGCCGCATCTCCAGCTGGGTCGCGCTCGGGCCCGAAGGTCCGCGCACGCTGACCGTGTCGTTGCGCCTCCGCGACCTCGACGCGCCGTCGGTCGTCGCCGAGCGACTGCCGAAGGCGCTCATCCACCGAAACGTCCCCGGCGAGCGCGTGCACGACTTCCTGTCCGAGCTCGACCGGCTGTGGCGCGTCCACTCGCCGCTCGCCGCGTACGGCCCGAGCCAGCGCTGGATCGCCGTCGCCCAGGGCATGCGCGACGCCGGCTGGCCCATCGTCGGCGGCCGCACCCGGTGGCGCATCGGCGAGCTCACCGTCGCCTGGCCGTCCGTCGCGCCCGCCTCCCCGGCACGCGCGGCCATCAGCTCCTGAGTTCTTCGCCCGACACGCCGCGCCCGGCTCGAAAAAGTCCGGAGCCGACGGCGTAGCGGGAGGGTTACTGCTGGCGCGGAGCGCGGGTGACGGCGCCGAGGCGCGGCAGCCGCGGCACGTGCGCCTCGGCCCCGGCTTCCGGCGGGACGACGATCTCCTGGGCGGCCGCGACGGGGGTGCCGTCGGCATCCACCGTCAGCGTCGCTCCGGGATCGGCGGAGCGCTTCACCACCGCGAGCGCGATGGGGCCGAGCTCGTAGTGCAGTGCGGAGGAGGTCACCGAGCCGACCTCGGCCCCGTCGAGCGAGACGACGGCGCCGGGAGCAGGGTGCACCCCCTCCGACCCGTCGAGGTGCAGCATCACCAGGCGGCGCGGAGGGTGACCGAGGTTGTGCACCTTCGCCACCGTCTCCTGACCGCGATAGCACCCCTTGCTGAGGTGGACGGCGGTGCGCAGCCAGTCCAGTTCGTGCGGGATGGTGCGCTCGTCGACCTCTGTGGCGAAGCGCGGCCGCCAGGCCGCGATGCGCAGGGCGTCGGCCGCGAGGGTGCCCGCCACGGACAGTTCGCCGGTGCACACGCGTGCCACCAGCGACGGCAGAGCGTCGCGCGGGACGAGGCGCTCGCTCCACGTCCACCCGGCGCCCGGATGCTCGCCGCGGGCGTACTGGTGGCCGCCGGGCGTCACCGTGCGCCACGGGTCGTGCCAGATGAGCGGCACGCCGTTCGGGGCGGCGATCGGCAGCGGCGGGTCGCCGAGCGTGCCGACGGTGGCGAGGTCGGCGGTGCGGTCGGCCAGCTCGACGCGCAGCATGAACCGCATCGAGTCGAGCCAGGCGAGCAGTCCTGCGGCCTCCGGCCGGTCCACGAGCAGCCACAGCGTCTCGCCGTCGTCGAGGAGGCGGGCGGCGTGCTCCACGCGGCCGGTGACATCCAGCAGCAGCGTCTCGGACGACTCCCCCGGCCGCAGCCCGGTCAGCGCCTGGCTGGTCAGGGAGTTCAGCCAGCTGAGCCGGTCGGGGCCTTGGACGGTGAGCACGGCGCGGTCGGAGAGGTCGACGATGGCGTCGCCCTCGGCGAGGGCGCGCTGCTCGGAGAGCGGGCTGCCGTAGTGGGCCGGGACTCCTGCGCCGGTCGAGTCGACGGCGCCGGGGAGCTCGAGGAAAGGAGAAGGGGATGCGTCGCTCATGGCGCCTCAGTCGACCTTGGCGAGCCGGGCGGAGGCGTGCGTGCGCAGCTCCTGCCCCAGGGCTGCGATGTCCCACGCCCAGAGCAGGTGGCCCTCCACCAGTCCGTACAGCCGGGTCGCGGCCGTGTACTCCTTCGCCCCCGCCGTGCGGAGCACCGCGTCGGTCGCGAGGTCGATGCGCGGACCGGAGACCTGGCCGAGGTAGAGCTCGCTGACGCCGTCGGGATGGATGATCGAGACGTCGATGTCGAAGGCGCCGTTGGAGTTGCGCAGCGCCTCGACCGACTGCGCCGTGGAGAACGGCCGCGCGCCGATCCCGGGCAGCATCGCCGGTCCGGCGTCGCCCTCCACGAGCTTGCGGTGCAGGCGCCAGTACCCCGTCTCGGCGGCGAGGGGCGTGTTCTCCTCGTCGAGGATCCACGACGTGGACGAGTAGTTGAGGTACCCCAGACCGTCGTGGCTGAAGCTGATGCGCTGGCCGAACTCCCGCTGCGTGTGCTCCTCGCCGACCGCGTAATCGAGCACACCCGTGCCCTCCCAGACCCCGATCAGCCAGGAGAGGGGGACCAGCTCCGCCGGAAGGTCGGTGGGGATCTCGATCATGGGAGCGGGATGCTCAGCGCTGACCGCGGAAGAGGTTGTAGACCACGACCCCGGAGACGCCGAGGATCGCGAGCGTTGCCAGGCCGAGAAGGCCGATGAAGAAGAGTTCGAGAGCGACCAGCATGGGTCCAGTCTAACCGGCTGCCGCCGACATCCGGTCGGTGTCGTCAGCGCAGTCCGGCGATCAGGGCGAGGACGGCGCCGATGACCCCGAGGATGACGAAGCTGCCGGTGAGGGTCGCGGCCAGGCGCGTGACGAAGCCGTCCTTCTGCTGCGTGGCGAGCTGCGAGACGAAGCCGAGCAGCGCGCAGACCGCGAGGGCGAGGGAGAGCCAGGAGGCGTACGCCGCCGGGTGCGAGAGCGAGCCGATCAGCACGCCGAGCACCAGCGCGATCGCCCAGACCGAGCCGATGCTGAGCGCGGTCGCCCACCGCGGGAGCGGAGGCTGTGCGGCTCCGGCCGCCGCGGCCGGGCCGAGCGCGTGCGGGAGAGGGGTGTCCGGGATGTCGTCGCTCACGCTCCCATTCTGCCCCGCGCGGCCCGCGGTCCGGCTGCCGAGGGCCGCGGGAAGGGGTGCTGCGCATTTCCGGTAGCATTGCGGCACAGACGGGTGAGGAGGAATGGGTGGCGCAACTTCTGATCCTCACGTCTGCGTCGAACGCTTCCGGACAGGGCCAAAGCAGTGCCGCCTCCCCGGGATCCGCAGCCTCTGTGAGCGATGCCGAGGTGCTCCCCTCCCTCGCGCTACTGAGCCACCGGGTCCGCCACATCCCGGCCGAGCCGGCCGCGCTCGTCAACGCTCCGAGTTGCGACCTAATCTTCGTGGACGCCCGGCGCGACCTGGCCAGCGCGAAGTCGCTGTGCAAGATCCTCACCACGACCGGAGTCACCGTCCCGCTCGTGCTCGTGCTCACCGAGGGCGGCCTCACCGCCGTGAGCGCCGACTGGGGCGTCAGCGATGTCGTGCTCGACAACGCCGGTCCTGCCGAGGTGGATGCGCGCATCCGGCTGGCGATCGGCCGCCAGACTCAGGAGCACGCGCAGAGCAAGATCCAGGCCTCGGGCATCACGATCGACGAGGCCAGCTACTCGGCGAAGGCGCACGGACGCCAGCTCGACCTCACCTTCAAGGAGTTCGAACTGCTCCGCTTCTTCGCGACGCACCCCTCCCGTGTCTTCACGCGCGAGCAGCTGCTCAGCGAGGTGTGGGGCTACGACTACTTCGGCGGCACGCGGACGGTCGACGTGCACGTGCGGCGGCTGCGGGCGAAGCTGGGCGACCTCGAGTCGCTCATCGGCACCGTGCGCAACGTCGGGTACCGGTTCAACGTCTACGAGGACGACAACGACCGGCTGCCGACGTCGGTCCGGCCCTGAACCGGCGGAGCAGCACGGAGCGTTCTTCCACAGCGAGGCGTTTATCCACCGTTTACGTACGGCCGTCCCTGGCGCGCGTCGGCGGTGACATGATGGGGGGATGGACGAGCGCACGACCCTCGAGAACGGCCTTCTTGACTCCGGGCTGGGCGGGAGCCTGGGCAGTGACTTCGACGACGACTTCGCCCCCTTCATCTACGAGCCCGACCCGACGCTGCCGGAAGACCGCTACCTCGACCGCGAGCTGAGCTGGCTGGCATTCAACCAGCGGGTGCTCGAACTGGCGGAGGACCCGCTGCTCCCGGTGCTGGAGCGCGCGAACTTCCTCGCCATCTTCGCGAGCAACCTCGACGAGTTCTTCATGGTGCGCGTCGCGGGTCTCAAGCGACGCATCGCCACCGGTCTCGCGGTGCCGACCAACGTCGGCCGCGCTCCGCAGGACGTGCTGGCCGACATCTCGGAGAAGGCGCACGAACTGCAGCTCCGGCACGCCCGCGCCTACCACGACCTGGTGCAGCCGGCGCTGGCGGAGGCCGGCATCACGGTGGCGACGTGGGGTGAACTCGACGAGGCCGACAAGGCGCAGATGCGCGAGGTCTTCTCGCAGCAGATCTTCCCGGTCCTGATGCCCCTCGCGGTCGACCCGGCGCACCCGTTCCCCTACATCTCCGGGCTCTCGCTCAACCTCTCCGTGCGGGTGCGCAACTCCCGCTCGGGCAAGGAGCAGTTCGCCCGCCTCAAGGTGCCGCAGATGCTCCCCCGGTTCGTGCGCATCGACCAGCGCGAGGGCCTCGGCCAGGTCCGGTTCATCATGCTGGAGGACCTGATCGCCAACCACCTGGGCGACCTCTTCCCCGGCATGGAGATCCTCGACCACCACGTCTTCCGCGTCACCCGCAATGAAGACGTCGAGATCGACGAGGACGAGACCGAGAACCTCATCCAGGCGCTGGAGCGCGAACTCCTGCGCCGCCGGTTCGGCCCGCCGATCCGCCTCGAGGTCACCGACGACATGGATGCCGTCACCCTCGGCCTCCTGGTGCGCGAGCTCGACGTGACCGAGCAGGAGGTGTACCGGCTGCCCGCCCCGCTCGACCTCGGCGGCCTGTTCGACCTGGCGAAGATCGACCGGCCCGACCTCCACTACCCCAACCACGTGCCGACCACGCCCGCGCAGTTGATGCCGAGCGAGCCGAATGCCAAGCCCGACATCTTCGCCGCGATCTCGCGGCAGGACGTCCTGGTGCACCACCCGTACGAGTCCTTCGCGACCAGCGTTCAGGCGTTCCTGGAGCAGGCCGCGGCCGATCCGCACGTGCTCGCCATCAAGCAGACGCTCTACCGCACCTCCGGCGACAGCCCGATCGTCGAGGCCCTGATCGACGCCGCCGAGGCCGGCAAGCAGGTGCTGGCGCTCGTCGAGATCAAGGCGCGCTTCGACGAGCAGAACAACATCTCCTGGGCCCGCAAGCTCGAGAAGGCCGGCGTGCACGTGGTCTACGGCCTCGTCGGGCTCAAGACCCACTGCAAGCTGGCGCTCGTCATCCGCGAGGAGAAGGGCGTGCTCAAGAGCTACAGCCACATCGGCACGGGCAACTACAACCCGAAGACGTCGCGCATCTACGAAGACCTCGGGCTCTTCACCGACGACGATCAGGTCGGCAAAGACCTCACGCGCCTGTTCAACGAGCTCTCCGGCTACGCGATCGAGAAGAAGTTCAAGCGGCTGCTCGTCGCCCCGCTGCACCTCCGCAAGGGACTGCTGAAGCGGATCGACACCGAGCGGGCCAACGCCGAGGCGGGCCGGCCCTCCGGCATCCGGATCAAGCTCAACTCCATCGTCGACGAGGCGATCATCGACGCCCTCTACCGCGCCAGCCAGGCCGGCGTCCCTGTCGACCTGTGGGTGCGCGGCATCTGCGGCGTCGTCCCCGGGCGCGAGGGCCTGTCCGAGAACATCCGGGTGCGGTCCGTTCTCGGCCGCTATCTCGAGCACTCGCGGGTGTTCTCGTTCGTCAACGGCGGGGAGCCGCAGGTCTACATCGGCAGCGCCGACATGATGCACCGCAACCTCGACCGCCGCGTCGAGGCGCTCGTGCGCCTCAGCGACCCGGACCACGTCCGCGAGCTGGAAGACCTGTTCGACCTCGCCTTCGACGAGCGCACCGCCACCTGGAAGCTCGACCAGGACGGCGTGTGGACACGGCACCACCTGGACGACAACGGCAAGCCGCTGGCCGACCTGCAGAGCAAGCTCATCCAGCAGTACAGCCACCGTCCGCGCAGCACCCGCACGGGAACGAGGCGGTGAGCCCGGCCATCTACGCCGCGGGCGCCCTCTGCTGGCGCGTCGTGGACGACCGCATCGTCGTGCTCGTGGTGCACCGCACGAAGTACGGCGACGTGACGATCCCCAAGGGCAAGGTCGATCCGGGCGAGACGCTTCCGCAGACGGCCGTCCGCGAGATCCTGGAGGAGACCGGGCTCGCCATCGGCCTGGGGGTCCCGCTGGGAGTCTCCACCTACGCGCTCGGCAGCGGCAGGGAGAAGATCGTCCACTTCTGGGCCGCCGAAGTGTCCGACAAGGCGATCGAGCGCTCCACCTTCGTGCCGAACAGCGAGATCGCGGCGATCGAGTGGGTCACCATCAAGAAGGCGCGCGGCTACCTCACCTATGAGCGCGACGTCGAGATCCTCGAGGCGTTCGACGCGCTCGTGCGCCAGGGCATCACCTCCACCTTCGCGCTCATCGCCCTCCGTCACGGCAAGGCGGCTCCGCGCGACAACTGGGGCGGCTCCGACGCCGCGCGTCCGCTCACCGAGCGCGGCGTGCGGCAGGCGGCGGCCGACGTCCCCACACTGCAGTCCTGGCGGCCGAAGCGCATCGTCACGAGCGACGCCGTCCGCTGCGTGACCACGGTCGCGCCTCTCGCCGCCGCCACCGGAATCAAGCCCTCGCGCGACCACGGCATCAGCCAGGACGCCTACGAAGAGGGCGCCGGAGACGTGCGGCGCGTGGTCGGGAAGCGCATCCGCTCCCGGAAGACCGCGGTGCTGTGCAGCCACGGCCCGGTCCTCCCGGAGATCATGCGCGAGATCGCGCTGGCCACCGGCACGATGCCGGGCGGCTACCTCAACGACGCCGCCGACCTGGACACGGGCGGATTCTCGGTCGTGCACCTCTCTGCGACCAATCCGGCCTCCGGCATCGTGTCGATCGAGACCTACCCGCCCGCCGGATAGCGTCCCGACCCCGGCCCGGGGGAAGCCTTCGCCGACGGCGGCGCACGAGTCGTCCGAGAATCCCAGCGGCGGAGGCGCCGAATGGGCAACGCCGGCGTGAAATGCAATCATTACTGGCATATCATGCATAAGATTGTGGATTGGTGTGTCTCCTGTTAGCGTGACTGCGGCGTCGATTCGGGCGCTCAGAAACACCAGAGGAAATACATGACCAGCTCTACGCGAATCCGATTCGGGGCCCTCGCGGCCGCGGCGGCCGTGGTCGCCGGCGGCTTCTTTGCCGCCGCGCCGGCCAACGCCGCCACCGGAACCATCACGCTCAATCAGTCCAGCTTCGTCGAGGGCGACTGGGCCGGCGGCATCGCCGTCGCGGGCACCGGCTTCACCGCCGACTCGGAGGTGACACTCCACCTCGCCAACTCCGCGACCGGCCCGATCGAGGACGCGCAGGTCACGGCCGACAGCTCGGGCGACTTCAGCACGATCTTCGTCCCCACGGCACCGCCGGTTCTCCCTGCCGACGGCGAGACCCTCTCCATCTGGGCAACCAGCGATGCGGGCGATGACTCCAACGCAGTCCAGCTGATCGTGGTCGCCGCGACGGATCCGACCGACCCGACGGACCCGACCGACCCGACGGACCCGACCGACCCGACGGACCCGACCGACCCCACGGACCCGACCGACCCCACGGACCCGGCCGCACCGACGATCACCACGGACGTCTCCACGATCACGACCGCTGACCTGATCGACGCCGAGGAGGGCATCCACGTCAACGCCACGGGCTACACGCCCGGCGAGAAGGTCACCGTGACGGTCGACTACGACGGCGAGGAGATCACGCTGGGGACGTACGACGCCGACGAGAACGGCGAAGTCGAGTTCGGCTTCTACCTCAAGGCCGGCCGCGCGACCGCAGGCCCGCTGAAGATCACCGTCACCGGCGTGGATTCGGGCGTCAGCCAGGACATCACGGTCACCGTCACCGGCGACGACCTCGTCGCGGGCGAGGAGACCGGCGGCGAGGAGACCGGCGGCGAGGAGACGCCGTCCGACGACGATGCGCCCATCCTCGGCAAGACGCCCGCCTCCGTGACGCCCGCCGCGCAGTCACACCTGCCGGTCGTCGCAGGCTGACTCGCGCTTCCTGAGCGAATGGCGGCGCGGACCCCGGGTCCGCGCCGCCATTCTGCGTTCCGCCCGCCGCTTGATCCGAACCACCCCAGGGAGACACCGCACATGACCCTCCGCCGCCTCCTCACCACCGTGCTCGCCGCCACGGCCGCGCTCGCCCTCGTGGCCGGCTGCAGCGAGCAGCCCGCCCCGGCCCGAAGCTCTGCCGCACCTCCCCTGCCGCCCGGGCTCACCACCTCCACCCTCCGCGCGCTCCCCGCAGCCGACTACGGCGCGGTCATTCCCGGGCTCCTCGCCGCTCCCGCGCAGTTGCGCATCCGCGACTCTTACAAGGTCGTCTTCGACACCGCCGTCTACGGCGACGACTTCACGACCCCCGTCGCCCGGCTCCTGGCCAAGAACTTCCTCGGCGAGCCCTCCGTGGTGGTCCGCGCCGAAACACGTGGCGACTGGTCCCTCGTGCTGACGCCGGCGCGGCAGAAGCTGCCCTCGAAAGCCTCCGCGGCGTCTCCCGCGCCCACCCAGAGCGCCGCCTGGGTCCCCACCTCCGCGCTGCGCCACACGGCGAAGCTCGACAAGCGTGTCGTGGTCTCGACCGCGAAGCAGACGCTGACCGTCGTCGACGCACAGGGTGCGACGCTCGACAGCTTCCCCGTCGGTGTCGGCGCGAAGGATACGCCGACGCCGACCGGCACGGGGTACCTGCAGGCGCGCTACTTCGACCCCGCGCAGGACCAGACCGCGCACCGCATCCAGCTGACGTCACTCCACGCCACCGCCGCCGACGAACCGTACGGCGGCTCGGACGGCGGGCTGATCGGGATCCATCACCAGACCACCGCGACCGGGGCGGTCTCGCACGGCTGCCTGAGGCTCTCCGCCGCCGCGATCGCGGCGGTCGACGCGCTGCCGCTCGGAACAGCTATCGAGATCGCGGACTGATCCTTCTCAAACATCTCCATCTGGGCTGAGAAATCCCAACGTTTGACGGTGACATTTCAAACTGTTATGGTCATCGCGATGCCAATCGGCATCTCTTCCGCGATCATCTTGAGGAAACGAATGACCAACTCAACCCGCATCCGGTTCGGAGCCCTCGCGGCTGCGGCGGCCGTCGTCGCCGGAGGCTTCCTCGCCGCCGCGCCCGCGAACGCCGCCACCGGGACGATCACCGTCGCCAACACGACCTTCACGGCCGGCGACTGGGGCACCGGCCTCGACGTCTCCGGGACCGGCTTCACTGCCGACGCCGTCGTCACTGTCGCCGTCGCCGTGGTCCCGAACGGCAGCACCGACACGACTCTGCTGGGTTCGAAGGACGTGACCGCCGACGCGACGGGCGCGTTCCAGCTGGACGACTTCGTTCCGGCCGGCGCGCTCCCGCTGCCGGGCCCGGATGCGACGGTTCAGGTCAGTGCCATCAGCGACGCCGACGACACGGCCAACACCGTTCCGCTCACTGTTCTCGCCCCGAAGGGCCTGACGACCAGCGTCTCGACGATCACGACGGCCGACCTGGCGAACAAGGAGGTCGGCTTCGACATCGCCGGCGGTGGCTACACCCCCGGCGAGACCGTCAAGATCTCGGCCACCTACAACGGCGAGGTTCTGGACAGCACTCTGGAGGCGACGGCCGGGGCGGACGGCTCGATCCTCCTCGAGCACGTCTACATCACCGGCTTCGTCGAGTCCGGCACGCTGGTCATCACCGCCACGGGTGTCGACTCGGGCCTCGCGCAGACCGCCTCCATCTCGGTGGTCGGCGAGACCATCGTCACGGACGACGGCGCGCCGACCGTGGGCGGCTCGACCGCGCCCGCAGCGACCCAGACCCCGGCCAAGCGCCTGCCGGTCGTCAGCGGCTGACACGCACCACACGCCGATGGCGGCGCGGACCACTCTCCTGGTTCGCGCCGCCATCTCCGTTTGACCCCGTCGCCGACACCCACTCTCAGTACCCAGTGCACCCAACGAATCGCCGAGAACAATGACCCAACGCCGCATGCTCACCGCCCTCCTCGTCGCCGCAGCCCTGACCGCCACGACGACCGCCTGCACCGCGCCCTCGCCCGCAGCGACTCGCACGCCGACCGCGAGCGCGACCGCCGCGCACAGCGGCCCCGCCCTTCCGCCGGGCCTCACGACGTCGGCTCTTCAAGCCCTCCCCGCCGCCGAGTTCGACGCGGTGATCCCCGGGCTCCTGGCCGCGCCGACCGCCACCCCGAAGATCGACGCCACCTACCGCATGACGTTCGACACCGCTGTCTACGGGAGCGACTTCCGAACGCCGGTCGCGCGTATCCCCGCCAAGAACTTCCTGGGCGAGCCCACCGTGATCGTCCGGATCGAGACCCGGGGAGACTGGTCGCTCATCCTCACCCCTGCTCGTCAGCAGCTGCCGTCGAAGGCGACCGCCGAGGCTCCGGCTCCGGCCCAGAGCGCCGCGTGGGTACCGACCTCCGCGCTCACGAAGGCCGGGGCAGTGGACAAGCGCGTCCGCATCTCGACATCCAAGCAGACCCTCAGCATCCTCGATGCCAAGGGCGCCGCCGTGAGCACGTTCCCCGTGGGCGTGGGGACCGCCGAGACGCCGACCCCGACCGGCGTCACCGGGTACCTGCAGGCGCGCTACCACGACCCGGAGCAGGGACAGACGGAGCACCGCATCCAGCTGACCTCGCTTCACGCCACCGCTGCCGACGAACCGTACGGCGGCTCCGACGGCGGCCTGATCGGCATCCATTACCAGGCGACCGCGACGGGCGCCGTCTCGCACGGCTGCGTGCGCCTGAGCAGCGAGGCCATCGCCGCGGTGGATGCGCTTCCGCTCGGCACGCCCGTCGAGGTCACGGACTGACCGAGACCCCGATCAGCTGATTCAGTATTCACGTATTAATACTTGCACCCAGAATTTCTCACTGTTACGGTCGATACCGCCACTCGGCACACTTCAGCAATCCAAAGGAAACGAATGACCAGCTCTACGCGCATCCGCTTCGGTGCCCTCGCCGCCGCGGCGGCCGTCGTCGCCAGCGGCTTCTTCGCCGCCGCTCCGGCCCAGGCCGCTGATGAAGCGACCATCAGCCTCGCGAACACCACCTTCACCGCGGGCGACTGGGGCTCCGGCCTCGACGTCACGGGAACCGGCTTCACCGCCGACTCTGATGTGACGATCTTCGTCGCCCAGTCGATCGGCGGCGACCTGACGAGCGTCCAGACCACCGCCGACGGCTCGGGCGGATTCCAGATCTCGTACAAGCCCACGGTCGAGCTCCCCCTGCCCGCTTCGGGCGAGTTCCTCTATGTGACCGCGACCAGCGACGAGGGCGACAGCTCGAACCAGGTCAAGCTCACGGTTCTCGCGCCGAAGGGCATCGCGACGAGCGTCTCGAAGATCACCACGGCGGATCTCGCCGACAAGGAGATCGGCTTCACGTTGAGCGCGGGCGGCTACACGCCCGGCGAGACGGTCACGGTCTCTGCGACGATGAACGGCGAGGCGCTCCAGGGCACCTTCGACGAGATCGCCGGCCCGGATGGTGCTATCGCCGTCCAGATCTACATGGGAGGCGTCGTCGAGTCCGGCACCCTGACCATCACCGCGGTGGGCAAGACTTCGGGCCTGTCCCAGTCCGTGTCCCTCGAGGTGATCGGCGAGACGGTCGTCACCGAAGGCACGCAGACCCCCACGATCGGCGGCGGCGCGACCGCGACCGCGTCGACCTCGCGGTCCCTCCCGGTCGTCAGCGGCTGACGCCGGCACTTCCCGCGGTGGCGGCGTGGACTCCCGCAGTCCACGCCGCCATCGCGCTTTCGCCCCCTCGTCACCGGACCGGACGCGCCGGGACCCTCGCAAGCACTGTCTTTCGCCGCCGAACGGTTGCCTGTTCACTGGCCGCATCCGCTTCGACCACACGAGGACGTTCATGACCACTTCACTACGCATCCGCTACGGTGCCCTCGCGGCCACCGCCGCCCTCATCGCCGGAGGACTCTTCGCCGCCGTCCCGGCGAACGCCGCCCAGGAGGGAACGCTCACCGTCACCCCCGACGTCATCTCGGGTGACGCGACCGGATGGGGCGATGGCTTCACCGTCACCGGGAGCGGATTCACCCCCGACTCCACCCTCGACCTCGACCTGGAAGGCCCCGACTCCGCGTCGCTGGAGACCTTCCCCGTGACAGTCGACGGCACCGGCGCGTTCTCGGCCGAGATCGACCCGACGGTCGCATTCCCCGCTCTGCTTCCTCGCGAGACGCTCACCATCGCCGTCACCGACAGCAGCGATGGCGACAGCGCGAACCCCGTCACCATCACGCAGCTCGCGCCGACCGGGATCCGGACGAGCGTGTCGACGATCTCCACCGAGGATCTCGCCGCCGGCACACCCATCGACGTGAACGCCTGCGGCTACGTTCCGGGCGAGCCCATCACCACCACGGTCGACTACTCGGGCCAGACCTTCGACATCTCGGAGTCCAGTCACGTCGCGGACGAGGCAGGCTGCATCGCGATCTCGATCGCGCTGCAGGCCGGGACCGCGGTCGCCGGCGAGATCGTCGTCCACGTCGCCGGTGCGACGCTCACCCAGGACGCCACCGTCACCGTCACCGGGTCGCCCACCGAGGTCCCCGGCGGCGACCCGGGCACCCCGCCGGCGGTCGGAACGGGCTCGGCCACGGGCGCCGTCACTCCGTACCTGCCCGTCGTCAGCGGCTGACCGTTCGTCGACGCTGTGGCGGCGTGGGCTCGCAGCCCGCGCCGCCACAGCGCTTTGCTCCTCCCCCAGCAGCCCCTCCCCGAATCGCCACACAACCGAAAGACCAGGATGCGTCGTCGCGCGATCCCCCTCCTCCTCGGCGCTGCCGTCGTCTCGGCGCTCCTCACCGGCTGCGGCCCGACCTCGACGGCCGGAGAGCCCTCCCGACCGACCTCCGCCTCGACGCCGAAGGCGACCGCCCGGGAAAGCGCCGATGCCGGGCCGGCGGTTCCTCCCGCTCTCAGCGCGGAGGCGCTGAAGGCGCTTCCCGCGGCGCAGTTCGATGCCGTGATCCCCGGGCTGCTCGCCGCACCTCCACGGCTCGACGCCCGCGCGGTCTTCCACGTCCCCTTCGACACGGCGGTCTACGGCGCCGACTTCACGACGCCGGTCGCCCGAATCCCGGCTCATGACTTCCTGGGCGAGCCCACGGTGCTGGTGGTGGCCGGGACCCGCGGGAAGTGGTCCCTGGTCCTGACGCCCGCGCGCCAGAAGCTACCGTCGACGGCGACCGCCGACGCGCCGGCTCCGGCCCAGAGCGCGGCATGGGTTCCGAGCTCGGCACTGCAGTTCGCCGGACGTCTCACCGAGCGCATCGTCATCTCCACGTCGACGCAGACGCTCAGCATCCTGGATGAGACGGGCGCCGTCGCGAGCAGCTTCGCGGTCGGCGTGGGGACTCCCGAGACCCCCACCCCGACGGCAACGGGCTACCTGCAGGCTCGCTACCTCGACCCGTCGCAGGGTCAGGACGAGCACCGCATCCAGCTGACCTCACTGCACGCCACGGCGGCGGACGAGCCGTACGGCGGGTCCGACGGCGGGCTCATCGGCATCCACTACCAGTCGACGGCCAGGGGCGCCGTCTCTCACGGGTGCGTGCGCCTGAGCAGCGACGCGATCGCCGCGGTCGACGCGCTGCCCCTCGGGACGACCGTCGAGATCGGGGATTGACCCGCCGCCGAGCACACCCCTTCGAGCACAAGAGAACACCCCGCGTTAACCTTCCGTTTACCAGTGCGGGGGACTCTGGACAGACATCGGGAATAGCGTCACCAGCGGGTCGCACCGGCCCCGTCCTGTTGTTACTGATCCCCGAAGGGACAACTGTGAATCTCAAGCGCATCGGCGCTCCTGTGGCTCTGCTCGCCGCGGCCGCCATCTCTCTCACCGCCTGCGCGGCGAACGAGGGCAGCACCCCGTCGACCACGACGGCTGCTGCGACGAACTTCTCCGGCACGCTGAACGGCATCGGCTCGTCCGCCCAGGCCGCCGCGCAGACCGTCTGGGCCGCCGGCTTCCAGCAGGCCAACCCGAAGGCCACCGTCAACTACGACCCGCAGGGTTCCGGCGCGGGCCGCAAGAGCTTCATGTCGGGCGCGGCGGACTTCGCCGGTTCCGATGCCGCCCTCAAGACGGAGGAGCTCGCCGGAACGTTCGCGGGCTGCGCCGCGGGCAGCAAGGGCATCGACCTCCCGGTCTACATCTCCCCGATCGCCATCGCGTACAACGTCGACGGCGTGAAGGACCTCAAGCTCGACGCCGCGACCATCGCGGGCATCTTCTCGGGCAAGATCACCACCTGGGACGACGCCAAGATCAAGGGCCAGAACTCGGGTGCCTCGCTCCCGTCGGCCCCGATCACGGTCGTGCACCGCTCCGACGACTCGGGCACCACGCAGAACTTCACCGAGTACCTCGCGGCGAACGCTCCCGACGTCTGGACCGCTCCGTCCTCCCAGACCTTCCCGTTCCAGGTCGGCGACGCCGCCAAGGGCACCTCTGGTGTCGGCGACGCCGTGAAGAACGCGAAGAACTCGATCACCTACATCGACGAGTCGGGCTCGGCCGGCCTCAGCATCGCCCAGCTGAAGGTGGGCGACAACTACGAGAAGATCAGCGCCGACGGTGCTGCCGCCGTGGTCGCCGCCTCCCCGATCGCCAGCGGTCGCGAGACCAACGACCTCGCCATCCAGATCGACCGCAAGGACACCAAGAAGGGCGCCTGGCCGCTCGTGCTGGTCTCCTACGTGATCGCGTGCCAGGAGTACAAGGACGCCGCCAAGGCGGACCTGGTCAAGGGCTACGTGAACCACATCATCTCCAGCGACGCCCAGAAGGCCGCCGCGGAGCAGGCCGGCTCGGCCCCGCTGTCGAGCGACCTGACGGACAAGATCTCGAAGGCCGTCAGCAGCATCAAGTAACACCGGACCGCTCGGCCTGGGCTGCATCCGCAGCCCGGGCCGAGCGGCGCTCCCGCCCTCAGCCGCCCACCGGGCGGCACACCCGATGAGAGAAAGCAAGGAATGACCGCCGGAACCGCAGGAGCCGTCAGGCCGAGAGCGAAGGTCCGCCTCGGCGACCGCGTCTTCTCCACCAGCACCGTCGTCGCGGGGTCGCTCATCCTCGCCACCCTGGCCGCCGTCGCCCTCTTCCTCGTCCTGCAGAGCATTCCCGCGCTCTTCGCCACGGCCGGCGAACTGCCCAACAACGCCACCAACTTCTGGTCGTGGGTCTGGCCGCTCGTCTTCGGAACCATCTGGGCCGCCGTCATCGCGCTGCTCATCGCGACCCCGCTCTCCATCGGCATCGCGCTCTTCATCTCGCACTACGCGCCCCGCCGGGTCGCGCAGGCGCTCGGCTACATCATCGACCTGCTCGCCGCCGTCCCCTCCGTCGTCTTCGGCCTGTGGGGCATCGCGACGCTCTCGTCGTTCGTGCAGCCCTTCTACGTCTGGCTCGGCGACAACCTCGGCTGGATCCCGCTCTTCGCACCGCCGGTCTCCGGCACCGGCCGCACCATCCTGACCGCCGGTCTCGTGCTCGCCGTCATGGTCATCCCGATCATGACGGCCATCTGCCGCGAGATCTTCCTGCAGACCCCGCGCCTGCACGAGGAGGCGGCCCTCGCCCTCGGCGCCACGCGCTGGGAGATGGTCAAGATGGCCGTGCTCCCCTTCGCCCGCAGCGGCATCATCTCGGCCATGATGCTCGGCCTCGGCCGCGCGCTCGGCGAGACGCTCGCCATCGCCATGGTGCTCTCCCCCGCCCTGATCGTGAAGTTCGCGCTGCTGCAGGCGCAGAGCCCGAACACGATCGCCGCGAACATCGCGCTTCAGTTCCCCGAAGCCACCGGCATCGGCGTCAACGCGCTCATCGCGTCCGGCCTGGTGCTGTTCGTGGTGACGCTGCTGATCAACATGCTCGCCCGCTACATCGTCAGCCGCCGCAAGGCCTTCTCTGGAGCGAACTGATGGCCACCACGACCGCCACCGCCCCGCGCCCGCTCGCCAACTCCTACACCGCGGGCAAGCTCCCCGGCTGGGCCCCGTGGACGATGCTCGTCGTCTCCTGGCTCGTCATCGGAGCCGTGTTCGCCATGCTCGCGGCGAGCGGAGCGACCAAGGGCTTCAACATCGTCGGGGCCGTCTTCTTCGGCACCGTGCTGTTCGACATCGCCATCTACGTCACCTCGCTGCTGATCGAGGGCTCGCGCAAGGCGGCCGACCGGCTCGTCACCTCGCTCGTCGCCACCGCGTTCATCATCGCCCTGCTGCCGCTGATCTCGCTCGGCTGGACCGTCGTCTCGCAGGGCCTCGCCCGCTTCGACCTCGCGTTCTTCTCCGAGTCGATGCGCAACGTCATCGGCGACGGCGGCGGCGCGCTGCACGCCATCGTCGGAACGCTCGAGATCACCCTCCTGACGGCGGTCATCTCGGTTCCGATCGGCCTGCTCACCTCGATCTACCTGGTCGAGTACGGGCGCGGCGTGCTCGCGCGCGGTATCACCTTCTTCGTGGACGTCATGACGGGCATCCCTTCGATCGTCGCGGGTCTGTTCGCCTACGCCCTGTTCGCGCTGTTCTTCGGCCCGAGCATCCGCAACGGCTTCATGGGCGCCGTCGCGTTGTCGGTGCTCATGATCCCGGTCGTGGTCCGCTCCAGCGAGGAGATCCTCCGGATCGTGCCGAACGAGCTGCGCGAAGCGTCGCTGGCGCTCGGCGTGCCCAAGTGGCTCACCGTGCTCAAAGTCGTGCTGCCGACCTCGCTCGCGGGACTTGTGACCGGCGTCATGCTGGCGATCGCCCGCGTCATCGGCGAGACCGCCCCGCTGCTGATCGTCGCCGGCTTCACCACGAGCATGAACTACGACCCCTTCAACGACCGGATGATGACCCTCCCGGTGTTCGTGTACACCCAGTACACGCAGGCGGCCGGTCTGCACGCACAGGCCTCCATCGACCGCGCCTGGACCGGCGCGCTCGCCCTGATCATCATCGTGATGCTGCTCAACCTCATCGGCCGCATCATCGCCAAGGCCTTCGCCCCCAAGTACGGCCGCTGAGCCCGCACCCGAACCCACAAGGAAAAAAGTGTCAAAGCGCATCGAAGTCAACGACCTCAACGTCTACTACGGCAGCTTCCGCGCCGTGGAGGGCGTGTCGCTCACCATCGAGCCCCGCACCGTCACCGCCTTCATCGGCCCGTCGGGATGCGGCAAGTCGACGTTCCTCCGCACGCTGAACCGCATGCACGAGGTCATCCCCGGCGCCTACGTCGAGGGCGAGGTGCTCATCGACGGCAACAACCTGTACGGTGCGGGCGTCGACCCCGTGCTCGTCCGCCGCCAGGTCGGCATGGTGTTCCAGCGGCCGAACCCGTTCCCGACCATGAGCATCCGCGACAACGTGCTCGCCGGCGTGAAGCTCAACAACCGCCGGATGTCGAAGAGCGACGCCGACGACCTGGTGGAGAAGTCGCTGCAGGGCGCCAACCTGTGGAACGAGGTCAAGGACCGACTGAACCTCCCCGGCTCCGGCCTCTCCGGCGGTCAGCAGCAGCGCCTCTGCATCGCGCGCGCCATCGCCGTCTCCCCCGACGTGCTCCTGATGGACGAGCCGTGCTCGGCACTCGACCCGATCTCCACCCTCGCCATCGAGGACCTGATCGAGGAGCTGAAGAACGACTACACGATCGTGATCGTGACCCACAACATGCAGCAGGCCAGCCGTGTCTCGGACCGCACCGCGTTCTTCAACATCGCGGGCACCGGCAAGCCCGGCAAGCTCATCGAGTACAACGACACGAACATGATCTTCTCGAACCCGACCGTTCAGGCCACCGAGGACTACGTCTCCGGCCGCTTCGGCTGATCCCCCACCCTCTCTTCCACGGAAAATCCCACGAAACGCATCGTTTCGTGGGTTTTTTCGTGGAAGCGAGGGAGGGGCCGGAGGGCGTCAGGAGGAGATGGCGACGATCGGGTCGGTCGTGGGGCGGTCGGAGCCGCCGGAGGGCTCGACGGTGACGCCGACGGTGTCCCCCGCGGCCATGTCGCCGGTGAGCACGCGCCAGGTCGAGCCGGAGCCCGACGGGGTCATGGTGCCGGCCGGGATGGCCTTGCCGTCGCGGATGTACCAGAGCTCGTAGGTCTTGTCGTCCGGCAGCGGCGGGAGCTGGTCGGCGACGAGTGCGGACCGGCCGAGCTTCCCCGACCAGACCAGCGTCGCCGTTCCGCCACCCGCAACCGTCGCCGTTGCCCGCTGGACGTCCGGCGCCGCGTTGATCTCGGCAAGGGCGGAGGCCTGCTGCGACTGATAGGAGTTGCTGCCGGAGAGCGTCGAGCCGACGAAGGTGCCGCCGACGAAGAGGAGCACGGCCGCCGCGGCCGCGCCGAGGATGAGCCCTGGACGCTGGAACCAGCGGCGCCGGGCCGTGCGCTCGGCCGGGGTGAGGGCGGGCGACGGCATCGGAGCGGAGGTGGCCTCGCCCGCGGTTTCCTCCGCGCCCACCTGCTCGTCCGCATCCTGTGCAGGCAGCTGCGGGGTGTCCGCGAGGCGCGCGAACAACGCCGCCTTCAGCTCCGGCCGCGGCTCGACAGGGTCTGCGGCGAGCGCGAGCTCGGCCGCGACATCCTCGAAGGATCTCGCCTCCGCCTCGTCCTGGGCGCCGAGACGGTATCCCAGGCGCTCGGGGTCGCTCCCGCGCCCGCGGTCGTTCTCGTCGGTCATGTCGTCACCCCCAGTTCCTCTCGCAGCCGTATCATCGCATCGCGCAGCCGTGTCTTCGCTGTGCCGAGCGGGATGCCCAGCTGTGCGGCGACCTCCGATTGGCTGAGACCGCCGTAGTAGGCGAGGGTGATGGCCTGACGCTGCGGCTCGCTCAACGTTCGCATCGCCACCTCCACCCTCTCGTGCTCCACACGGACCTCCACCGTCTCGGCGACCTGGTCGTACGCGGTGGGCAGGTCGCGCATCCCGACCACGGCGTCCCTGTCACGGGACGCCTGGGATGCGCGGATGCGGTCCACCGCACGACGGTGGGCCATCGTCAGGATCCACGTCTGCGCTCGACCTTTATTCGGATCGAACCGCGCAGCGGATTGCCACGCCTCCAGGAAGACCTCCTGGGCGACCTCCTCCGACTGCGCGGTGTCGACGAGGAGCCGCCGGATGAGGCCGAGCACGCGCGAGGCGGTGGCGTCGTAGAAGAGGGAGAACGCCTGCTGGTCGCCCTGAGCCGTGCGCACGAGCAGGGCGTCGAGCTCAGCCGCAGGGGCGTCTTCCACGTCGTCTCCGCTCTCGACAGAAAAAGTGCCGGGCCGCAGAACGCCTCTCGGCGCGAGGCCGCTCGAAGCGGCTAGTTTTGGAGCCCGGGGTTACTGCGGCCCGGCGACATCCAGTGTACAGGAGGCGTTCCGCCGACCCGTCGGCGTGGCGTTCGCGGCCCGAGAACGGCCGATGCCGGGCAGGGCTTGACCTCACGGGCTTCAGTCGAGCGAGTCGGACCGCCACAGCCGGGCACAGGCGGACAGCTCCTCCGCCGTGCGCGTGAAACGCAGGGCGCGGGTGGTCAGCTCGCTCGCCCGTTCCGGGTCGAGCACGTCGCGGTCGTCCGCGACCGAGGCGGCACCCGCCGCGGTCACGCGGCAGAACGCGGCGGCACGGTCGAGCGCGACGGCGAAGTCGCCCTCGAACAGTCCGCGCAGGATGCGATCCGCCAGCTCGGTGATCTCGGCCGGCCCCGCCGGCGTCGGCGCCCCCGCCACGACGGCGTCGATCGACGGCAGCACCTCGGTCCCCCGCTGGTACAGGTAGGCGGTGCCTTCCGCGTCCTGCCGGATGAGCAGCCGCAGCAGGTAGATGCGCCAGAGCGCCCCGGGCAGGCTCTTCGGCGTGGACCGCGACCACAGCTCGGCGATGGCGTCGATGCCGTTGGCGTCCGTGAACGCGACGAGCCGGTCGACCACCTCCGGCTCGGGGTTGTCGCGCACCCGCGCGAGCAGGGCGCGCGCGGTCTCGTGGGCGACCCGGCTGATCTGGGCCGGGTCCTCCCCGCCCATGAACGCCTCGAACATCCCGCTCGTGAAGAAGGTGGGCTTGTGGAACCGATCCGACATCCCTCCATTCTGCCCCCGTGTGCCGGGGGCAGCGGCAGCCGGGCGGGACGAATCCACGCTAGATTGGTGGGACGGGCCTCTAGCTCAGTCGGTAGAGCATCGGACTTTTAATCCGCGGGTCGTGGGTTCGAGCCCCACGGGGCCCACGTCATCGCCAGACGCACCCGTGAAGCACGAGTGGCACAGCATCTTGCACCACGTGGAGGAACCATGGCCATCACGGCAAGCGAAGCTCGCAGCGACCTGTTCGGTCTCATCGAGCGTGTGAACCTCGACCAGACCGAGGTCGAGATCACGTCCAAGTGCGGTTCGGCCGTGCTGATGTCGAAGGACGAGTACGACTCGCTGCTCGAGACCACCTACCTCCTGCGCTCCCCCAAGAACGCACGACGCCTCATCGACGCCATCGAGAGCGCCCGATCGGGAAGCATCACCGCGACCTGACCGGTGAGTGACCGCACGCCGGCCTGGACGGCCGGCGGCTGGGAGGACTACGTCCACTGGCAACGCCAGGACCGGCGAACGCTCAAGCGGATCAACTGTTGACGACGGGTGAAAACTAGTCCGGAAACGGCGGGCGAATTTGGTGCATCCTCCGATACGTCTGGAGGGTGATTTCCTTGGAAGACTGGGCTGAGATCCGTCGGTTGTACCGGGTCGAGAAGCTTTCGATGACCGAGATCGCGAAGCATCTCGGGATCGGCCGGAACACGGTCTCTCGGGCGCTCGCGTCGGATCGCCTGCCGAAGTACGCGCGGCCCGCACGTGGGTCGAAGGTCGACGCGTACGAGCCACAGATCCGTGCATTGCTGGCGGACTTCCCGCGGATGAAAGCGACGGTGATCGCTGAGCGGCTCGAGTTCCCGCACTCGATCTCGATCCTGAAAGACCGGATCCGGCAGATCCGCCCGGAGTACGTCGGGATCGACCCGGCCGATCGCACCGTGTATCGGCCGGGTGAGATTACACAGTGCGATCTCTGGTTTCCCGGGGTGGCGATCCCGGTCGGGCACGGACAGACCGATGACATGCTGCCGGTGCTCGTGATGACGAACACGTACTCGAGGTTCCAGTCCGCGATGATGCTCCCGTCCAGGCAGGGCGGCGACCTGACGGCGGGGATGTGGTCGGTGATCGACGCGATCGGGCGGGCACCGAAGACACTGCTGTGGGATCGGGAATCCGCGATCGGGCCGCGTGGGAAGGTCACCGTGCTCGCGGCCGCGTTCGCGGGGACACTGTCGACTCGTTTCCGGTTGGCGCCACGGCGGGACCCGGAATACAAGGGCATGGTCGAGCGGAACAACGACTACCTCGAGGGATCATTCCTGCCCGGGCGGCGGTTCAGATCGCCGGCGGATTTCAACCTGCAACTGCAGACCTGGCTCACCGAACGCGCGAACCGACGGCACGTTCGCTCGTTGGGTGGGCGGCCGGTCGACTTCCTCGAGGAAGACTACGACCACATGATCCCGCTTCCGCCGACCGCGCCGGTCATCGGGCTCAAGAACCGCATCCGGTTGGCGCGTGACTACTACGTCCGGATCGGGTCGAACGACTACTCCGTCGACCCACGCGTGATCGGGAAGTTCGTCGACATCACCGCCTCGATGACGAAAGTCACCGTCCGGTGCGAGGGCGAGCTCGTCGCTGAGCACGAACGCTGCTGGGCGTCGCACCAAGTCATCCGCGACGAGAACCATCTCGTGCTGGCCAAGCAGATGCGTCGGGCGTTGGCAATCGAACGGGACAGCCGTGAGCGTGCCGAACGTCACCATGCCGACGGGCACACGGTGATGCTCAGAGCGCTCCCGGACTACGACGCCCTGTTCGGCGTCGACTTCACCGCACCACCCAGGAAGGAAGGAACAAACCAGTGACCACCATCACCACCCCGGCTGAGGGAATACCGTCCCAGCTCGCGTACCTCAGCCGAGTCCTGAAGACCCCGACGATCGGACGGGTCTGGGAAGAGATCGCCCAGCACGCCCGCGACGAGAACTGATCCCACGAGGAGTACCTCGCCGCAGTCCTGCAACGCCAACTCGCGGACCGGGAGTCCGCCGGCAGCATCATGCGGATCCGCACCGCGCACTTCCCAGCCCCGAAGACCCTCGAGGATTTCAACCTGGACCACCTCCCGTCCCTGCGTCGCGACCTGCTCGCCCACCTGGCCATGTCGACCTTCGTCGCGAAGGCGGAGAACGTGATCCTGCTCGGCCCGCCCGGGATCGGGAAAACCCACCTCGCGATCGGGCTCGGCATCAAAGCCGCCAACGCCGGCTACAGCGTCTTGTTCGACACCGCAAACAACTGGATCGCCAGACTCGCGGCCGCGCACCACGCCGGCCAGCTCGAGGCGGAGCTGAAGAAGATCCGCCGGTACAAGCTGATCATCGTCGACGAGGTCGGGTACATCCCGTTCGACCAAGACGCCGCGAACCTGTTCTTCCAACTCGTCGCATCCCGGTACGAGCAGGGCTCGATCATGGTCACCTCGAACCTGCCATTCGGCCGCTGGGGCGAGACCTTCAGCGACGACGTCGTAGCCGCCACGATGATCGACCGCCTCGTCCACCACGCCGAAGTCCTCACCCTCACCGGCGACTCCTTCCGCACCCGCCAACGCCGCGAACTCCTCAGCAAGAAGAACAGCGATGACCGCTAGCAGGAGAGTTGTCGCGGCTAATGCCGGAAGAACTCAATTGGTGAGGGCAGCGGAGACGGGTAGCCCATCGGCACAGTCCAGATATCCGGGCTACCTTCCTCGTTCGTGCCATAGAACAAGGCAACGTGATCATCAGGCACACCGGCATCACCCGGAACGCCGACCACCACAGCGAATGCACCGTTCATCTTCACGAGCGAGCCCAGTTCGAGTGATGACATCCGCCGAACCCTTCCCCACGACAGCAAGCGATCACGGCAGTCAGGCCCCGCAGTAGCCCCAGAAGGGCGGAATCTGACCGGTCCGATTCCGTTCCAGCGATGTTACGTGACCGCTCATCGCCTGACCGCACACCAAACCTTAGCTACATCCGCTAAGCACAAACCACAACAGGATGCACCAAATTCAGTCGCCGAAACCGGTATCAAACTAAGTCGTCGTTGACATCAACCTCCTGATCGACGACATCCTGCGAGACGACCCGTTCGAGGGCGTCGGCAAGCCGGAACCCCTGAAGCACGTCCTGGCGGGGGCATGGTCACGACGCATCGAAGCGGAGGGATCCGCGTCCCGGATGGCCGCGGGTGCGCGCGGCGGACTAGTGGCGGACGGAATCGGTTCGGATCTCCGCCTGGGCTGCCTTCGGTCGGAGATCCGGGCGCAAGGCGCTCGAATCTCCGACCCCGTCGGCGGGGCGGGCGTGCAGAACGGCACGGACGGCGCTGGGGCCGGTCCTACGCCGCGTGAGCCTCCGTCGCGGGCCGGCCGGCGGCCAGGGCGGCTCGGGCGTCGAGGCGGGCGTGCGCCCAGGCGCGGATCGGTCGCTCGACGAAGCGCCAGGACAGCAACGCCAGCGCGGTCGTGATGAGGAACGCAAGCCCCACGCGGACGATCTGCGGGCCGGCGAGCGCGGGGATCATCCCGAGCACGGGGTAGTGCCAGAGGTAGAAGCCATAGGACAGGTTGCGGCCAGGCCAGCTGAGCCAGCGCGCCGAGAGGCCGCGGGTGAGCGGCGACGTCGGATTGGTGGCGAGGCCGCAGATCGCGACGGCCGCGAGGACGCCGGTCACGACGAAGCCGAAGCGGTGGTGGTACGCGAGCCCGGCCGCATCCAGGCTCCGGTACGGGTAGAAGAGCGCGATCCAGACGAGGCCGGCGAGCGCCGGCCACATCAGGATCCGGCTGATCCGCTGGAACCAGCGCGCGAGCGGCGGCCAGCCGACGAGCACCAGGGCGAGCGCGCAGCCGAACAGCAGCTGGTCGGCCCGGGTGTCGAGGCCGTTCGTGACGCGATTGGCGCCGGCGCCGCCATGCCAGAGCAGGATGCGCATCCCGAGCGGGACCAGCGACAGTGCGGCCGTGACGACGGCGGCGGAGCGCAGGCTCAGCCAGCGCAGCAGGACGACGAGCAGGATCGGCCAGACGAGGTAGAACTGCTCCTCCACGCCGAGTGTCCAGGTGTGGCCGATGGGGCTCGCCGTGAGACCGTCGACGGGGGTGGCCGCCCGCACGATGTTCTCCACGTACGTCGCACCCCAGAGCGCGTCCCACGCGCCGTTCCGGTAGAGCAGATCGTGGCGGAAGATCGCGATGACGGCGACCGCGGCGCACATCGCCAGCAGCGCAGGCCACAGCCGCGCGAGGCGCAGCAGGTAGAACCGGCCGAACCGGATGCGGCGGGTCGCCGTCCACTCGCGCAGCAGCAGGAGGGTGATGACGAAGCCGCTCAGGACGAAGAACACGTCGACGCCGACCTCGCCGCCGAGCATCCTGTCGCTGTACGCGTGGAAGACGAAGACCGCGATGACGGCGAAGACCCGGAGCCCGTCGAGCGCGAAGAGCCGCGTGGACAGGATGGGAGGATTCACGTCGTGCAGGATACCGGACCTCGCGGTTCAGGGTCGGGCGGGGAGCGCCGCCGCCGCGGGGATGCGCAGCCGGACCCGATAGTCGGCGCCCGAATAGCCCTCCGGCCGGTCGTCGACCGGGACCGCATCCACCTCGCGTTCGACCGTGTCGTCCGGATCGGTGCGGTGGGCCCCGGGCACGATCCGAGCGTGCACCGCGACGATGCGCTCGACTCTGCCGCGGACATCCACCAGCGGCAGATCGTGGACGTTGTGGCGCTCGTCGGCGAACTCCGGCGCATCCGGGCCGGCGTGGCCGGCGGGCAGCCCGATGAGCGAGAAGCCGATGTCGTCGCCCCGGGCGAACGGCACGCCGCAGCAGCCGTAGTCCATCCCGGAGACGAGCACCTCGATCGTGCGCGTCGCGTCCATCCGGACACGGTAGCGGACATCGCCGCCTACGCCACCCCGGTGACGCGGGCGCGCTCGAGCAGATAGCCGACCGCAACGGCGCCCGCGATGCACAGCATGACGGGCACGAGCAGGTCGGGCCCCTGCCCGGTGAACTCCATGGTCAGCAGGAGGGCCGTCAGCGGCGCCCGCATGGTGACCGCGAGGAACGCCGCTGCGCCGATCAGGGCGAACGCGGGGAGCTCGGCGCCGGGCCAGAGGTGGCTCCAGACCGCGCCGCCGGCCAGCCCCAGTCCCGCGCCGATCGCGAGGGAGGGCGTGAGCGTTCCGCCCGCGGCGCCCGCGCCGATGGTGCCTATCGTCGCCGCGGCCTTCACCAGCGTGGTGAGGAGGATGACGATCAGCGGGAGCGACGCCGCGAACGCCAGCTGGCCGAGCGCCCGGCCGTTGCCGAGGATGGCCGGCAGCCACAGCGAGGCGACGCCGACGGCGACGAAGGTCAACGGCATCGCGATGAGGATGCCCCACGACCTCGGCCGGTGGTCCTGCGCGAACCGCGCACCGCGCACGAAGCCGACCGCGGCGAAGCCGATCAGTGGACCGGCGAGCAGCGACCAGACGACGATCGACGGCGACAGGTGCAGCTCCGGGAGCTGGTAGAGCGGGTTCGCCGGGACGACCGCCCGTGCCACCAGCGCCGCGATGGCGGAGGTCGCGAACGCCGGGAGCACGGTGGCGAAGCTCACCTCCGCCAGCAGGATCTCGACCGCGAACACCGCGCCACCGAACGGGACGTTGTAGACCGCCGCCAGCCCGGCGCCCGCGCCGCAGGCGACCAGGATGCGGCGCTCCCGAGCGGTCACCCCCGCGCGCTCGGCGAGCCAGCCCGCCCACAGCGCGCCGACCTCGCGCGGGGCCACCTCGCGCCCGATGGACGCTCCGAGTCCGACGATGATCACCTGCAGCCCGGCATTGAGCACGGTGACGATGCCCGGCATCCTCCGCCCGCCGACCGCCTGCTCCACCGACACGACCGTGTGCGAGGGCGAGCGCGAACCCCAGCGCCGGAGGGCCCACCAGCCGACGCCGCCGATGACACCCGCGACGGCGAGCGCGACCACCCGGTTCAGCGGGGGCGCGTCGAGCAGTCCCTCGTAGAAGTCGCCCTCCGAATAACCGAAGGCGAGATGCTGGATGGAGTGGAGCCCCAGATACACCAGCCCGCCTCCGACTCCGGCGCCGACGCCGACGAGGGCCGTCACCACGATCAGCCGGACGAACCAGCGGGGCGTGGATCGGCCGGGCGGCACGGAGGGGAACGGGGGCACGGCTTCCAGCGTACTGGGACGCCGCGGGCCACCCGGCAGCGACCGAATCCGGCAACGAACAGTTCACCCGCGGGCGGTAGCGTGCTGTCGTGGCGACGATTCTGGAGGAGCCGCCGGCAACGGGGCACGGAACGCGGCGGACCGGGAGCATTCCCCCCGCCGTCTCACCGTCCGGCACCCGGCGGCCGGGGATGACCGGGCTGCGGTCCGGCGCTCTGGCCCTCGCCGGGGGCGTCGTCGCTGCGACCCTCGTGCTCTCCGTCGCGCTGCAGTCCGAGTTCCCGCTGTTCGCGGAGGCCTCCGCCGCCCGGGGGCGGGACTGCATCGTGATCGCCAGCGCCCGGCACGCGCTGGACGCCGCGCTCGACGCCCGGCTGCCGCTCCGGCCGGCCGACCCCGACGGCGCACGCGCCGTGCTGTCGGCGATCGCGGCCTTCGACGCCCGCACTTCGGACCTGGGGACGGAGTCCGCCGCCGACGGGCTGGCGGATGTGCGCGGGTCGCTGTCGGAGCTCGCGGGACGCGTTCAGGCGGCGTCGGCCACCGGCTCGCAGCAGGCGGCCGCGGACGCCGTGGAGGAGGCGCTGGGGTCGGTGCGCCACGCCTGGCGGGGCACCATCGCGCGCGTCTGCTCCTGACCTCGCGGGCGGCGGGACGGGTCAGCCGGCGACCAGGCCCCCGACGGTCAGCAGGGAGATGGTGTCGGAGGTGCAGGCGGTGACGCCCGCGTCCTTCACGAACAGCGACTCGGTCGATCCGGGCGGGTAGACCCGGAACCCGTCGGCCGCCTTCGGCTTGCACTCGGCCTCGTCGTAGTTGAGGGCCTGCGTGATCTTCAGAGGCGCCGTGGCGGTGCCGCCGGGCTGCAGGACGACGGTGGGATGCGGCTTGCTCCGGTCGAACGACGCTGCGGCGCCGAGCTGGGTACCGTTGCCGTCCCCGACGAAGGACACACCCGGCCAGCCCTGCAGCGAACACTCGGTCGACCCGGTGTTGGTGAGCACCAGGCTCACCTCGACGCTGCCCGCTGCGCCTCCGCCGCCCCGGCCGATGCTCCCGGTGAGCTTGCCGGTATCGCACTGGCCCTCGATCGGCACCGCTGTGGAGGAGGCGGTGGCGGTGGGCCGCGGGCTCGTCGTCGCCGTGGACGACGACGATGCGGTCGGCGTTCCGGTGTCCTGCCCGGAGTTCGTCGTCGCGCAGGCGGCGACGACGACGGCGACGGCGAGGGCGACGGCGGCGGCACCGGCCGCGCGGAAGGTCAGCTTCCCAGTCATGGGGCCATCCCATCACGCCGGGCGGAGCACGTCGCGCGGACCCGCCGGGGTCCGCCGCCTTCGAGAAAGGAAGACGGCGGGTTCTCCACAACCCGGCGGATCCCGGCCGCTCGGCAGGCGGCGGCTGGCAGGATGGACGCATGAAAGCGATCGGCTCCTGGCTCGCACGATGGTGGACGGTCGTGGTGCCGGTGGTCGGCGTCGTGGTCCTGGTGGCGTTCTGGGCGGTGGAGCTGAACACCGTGGCCGTGGTAGTGATCGCCGTCGTGCTGGCCGGCACGGTGCTCGCCGCTGTGCAGCACGCCGAGGTGGTCGCCCACCGGGTCGGCGAGCCCTTCGGGTCGCTGGTGCTCGCGGTCGCCGTGACCGTGATCGAGGTCGCCCTGATCGTCACGCTGATGACGACGGGCAAGGACTCGCCGGAGCTCGCGCGCGACACGGTCTTCTCCGCCGTCATGATCACGATGAACGGCATCGTCGGGCTGTCGCTGCTGCTGAGCGCCTCCCGCCGCGAGTCCACCGCCTTCAACGCCCAGGGCAGCGGCGCGGCGCTCGCGACCGTCACCGCGCTGGCGACGCTCACCCTCGTGCTCCCGAGCTTCACCAGCTCGCCGGGGCCGGTCTTCTCGGGTCCGCAGCTCGTTTTCGCGGCGGTCGCCTCTCTCGCCCTCTACGGGATGTTCGTCTTCACCCAGACGGTCGCGCATCGCGACTTCTTCCTGCCCGTCGGCAGCAAAGGGCAGCCACTGACCGAGGACGACCACGCGGCCGCGCCGTCGAACCGTACAGCGCTGATCAGCCTCGGCCTCCTGTTCGTCTCCCTCGTCGCCGTCGTCGGACTGGCGAAGCTGGAGTCCACGCCGATCGAGCGGGCCGTGACCGGCATCGGGCTGCCGCAGTCGTTCGTCGGCGTGGTGATCGCCCTTCTCGTGCTGCTCCCGGAGGGCATCGCGGCGGCGAAGGCCGCGAACCGCAACCGTACGCAGACCAGCCTGAACCTCGCCCTCGGCTCCGCCATGGCGAGCATCGGCCTCACCATCCCGGCGATCGCCGTCGCCTCCATCTGGCTGCCGGGCGCTCTGCACCTCGGACTCGGCGCGAGTCAGATCGTGCTGCTCGTCCTCACCGTGCTGGTTAGCATCCTGACCATCGTGCAGGGGCGCGCGGTCCGGCTGCAGGGCGGCATCCACCTCGTGCTGTTCGCGGCGTTCATCTTCCTGTCGATCTCGCCGTAGACCGGCCCCCGTCGACGGTCAGCGCGGCCGCACCGCGGCGTCGAACAGTTGGGCGGCGGCGTCGAGAGCCGCGTCGGGCGTCCCACCCCGCATCGCCGCGCCGGCGGAGGCCCCGTCGAACAACAGGGTCAGCTGCACCGCCAGGAGGTGCGGATCGACCGCGCCGGCGGCGGCCGCCTGGCGCTCGAAGTACTCGGTCAGCCGGTCCTTGTACTGCCGCGCCACGACCGCGGCAGGATGCTCCCGGTCGCGCAGCTCGGTGGCCACGTTGACGAACGGACAGCCGAAGAAGTCGCTGACGGCGGCCGCCTCGTGCAGCGCCTCGAAAACGTGCAGCGCGCGCTCCCGCGGGGTGCCGAGATCGTCCGGAGCGAAGTAGCCCGCGACCACCGCGGGGCCGTACTCCTGCAGCATCGTCGCGACGATCGCATCCTTGCTGTCGAAGTGCTGGTAGATCGACCGTTTGGACACGCCGGCCTCCTGAGCGAGCCGGTCCACGCCGACGGCGTTCACGCCTTCCCGGACGAAGAGGCGTGCGGCCGCATCCAGCACCCGCTCGCGCGGTCTCGGCTTCGCTTCGGAGTCGGTGGTCACGCGCTCAGTCTACGAAGAGGCTTGCAGAAAGTAAACCGATCTGTGTACATTGTCCCGGTACTCGATACACAGATCGGTTTACTTTTCCGGAAGGACTCCCCATGACCGACATCACCGGACGCGTCGCCCTCGTCACCGGCGCCAACCGCGGCCTCGGCGCCGCCTTCGTCGCCGAGCTCCTCGAGCGCGGCGCCGCCAAGGTCTACGCCGCCGCGCGACGCCCCGAGAGCATCGCCGCCGACGACCCGCGAGTGGTCCCGCTCGCGCTCGACGTGACCGACCCGGACAGCATCGCGGCGGCCGCCGAGGCGGCCCCCGACGTCACGATCCTCGTCAACAACGCGGGAATCGCCGCGAACCAGTCGCTCGTCACCGGCGACCTGGACGAGGTGCGGCGCGAACTCGACACCAACTACTGGGGACCGGTCCTGCTCACGCGGGCCTTCGCCCCGGCGATCGAGGCGAACGGCGGCGGCGCGATCGTCACGATGCATTCCGCCCTGAGCTGGCTGGCCACCGGCTCGTACAGCGCATCGAAGGCCGCGGTGTGGTCCGCCAGCAACTCGGCGCGCGTGGAGCTGGCGCCCCGCGGCATCCAGGTCGTCGGCGTCCACGTCGGCTACGTCGACACCGACATGGCGGCGGACGTCACGGCGGACAAGGTGCCGCCGCAGCAGGTCGTCGCCGAGGCGCTCGACGCGGTCGAGGCGGATGAGGCGGAGGCGATCGTCGGCGACGTCGCGCGCCACGTGAAGTCGCGGCTGCACGAGGACGTCCGCGTGCTCTACCCCCAGCTGGCCAGGTAGGCCTCGCCGCCGAACCCCTCCGGCCGGATGCCCCAGCTCACGGTCCAGGTCTCGCCCGGCTCCAGCCAGCGCAGACCCGTCCCGGAGTTGAGGGCGTTCGCCGGGGCGGTCATCGGCTCGATCGCGAGCGCGACTCCCCCGGGCTTCGTCGCGAAGGACCGGTGCGTGAAGACCTGCACGTAGCGGAACGCCTCGTCGCCCCAGAGCACGACCCGGCGCCCGTCGTCGGCCGCGAGCACGTGCTCCACGGCCCCCTCCGGCAGGTCGGCGAACCCGGTGTCCAGGTCGAGCTCGCTGACGCGGCGGCCGGCGGAGAGGTCGAAGTCGGTGCCCTCCACCGGCAGCTGTGCGACCACGTTGCTGCGGGCATCCACCTCGAAGCGCGTGCGCGCCTTCACGGTGACGGTCAGCTGCTCCGGTGGCACGTCGGCGATGCGGAGGTATGGATGCGCACCGACCGCGACCGGCGCCGGGCGGTCGCCCGCGTTGACGATCGAGTGGGTGACCTGGAGGCCGTCGGTGTGCAGCTCGTGCGTCACCGCCGTCTCGAGCAGGAACGGGTACCCCGGTTCGGGGAAGATCGTGGCCGCTTGGGTCACCGTCGAGTCGGTGCGGTCGACCAGTTCGTACGGGCGGCGGCGGAGCAGACCGTGGATGGCGTTGCGCTTGGCCGGCTCCGTCAGGTCGAGCTGACGCGGCTCGCCGTCGAGCTCCCAGCGCCCGTCCGCGACGCGGTTCGGCCAGGGCACCAGCACGATCCCGCACGCCGACGGCGGCTGCTCCTGCGCCCCGTACGGTTCGGTGAGGTCGGACTCGGCGAAGCGCAGCGACCGGATGCCGGCGCCCACCTGCGTGATCGTGGCGCTCAGGTCGCCGAAGTCGAGCTCGTACTGTTCGCCGGTCGCTGGTCGCATGAAACCAGGGTAGGCCTCAGGCGACGACCACAGGGAGACCCGCATCCCGGAGCGCCTCGACCTGGTCGACCGGAGCCGAGGGCCCGGTGACGAGCTCGGCGACCTCGCCGAGGGCGGCGATGCGGCCGAGGTGGGTGCGGCCCAGCTTGCTGCCGTCGGCCACCACGACCGCACGTTCGGCGGATCCCACCATCACCCGCTTGAGGTCCGCCTCCGGCAGGTTCACGTTGGTGATCCCGCCCGCGGGGTGGACGCCGGTGCAGCCGATGAACGCCAGGTCGGCATGGACGCGCTCCAGCAGCACGGCCGCGAGCGGCTCGACCAGCGAGTGCTGCAGGGGGCGCAGCGTCCCGCCCGTGACGACGACGTCGAAGCGCGGGATGGCGCGCTCCAGTTCGAGCGCGATGGTGAGCCCGTTGGTGATCACCGTGACCTGCTCCAGGTCCTCCCGCTCGACGAGGGCCCGCGCGATCGCCGTGGTCGTGGTGCCGACGTCGAGGAGGACGCTGCTCCCGGAGGCGACCATGGCCGCTGCGGCCTGGCCGATGCGGCGCTTCTCCTCCGCCGACGACTCCAGGGCCTCCTCGAAGCTGGCTTCGCGCATCCCGGCGGTCCGGAGCACCGCACCGCCGTGCACGCGCCGGATGCTCTGCTCGCGGTCGAGCGCGTCGAGGTCGCTGCGCACGGTGACGTCGGAGACCTGGAACGCCTCGCTGAGGTCGGAGACGCGTGCGAAGCCGGCGCGGCCGATCAGCTCCAGCATCCGCTCGCGGCGGAGCGCGGCGGGCAGCGGTTCGCTCATCCGCCCATGGTGGAACGCTTGCGGATTCTTGTCAATACGAAAGCGCCAGCGTATTCTTCCTTTCGGAAACGAAAGGAACGCATGGCCGCGATCACGAAGCGACCCACCCGTCTCTCCGACGGCCGGGAGCTCATCTACTACGACGACGCCGACACGAGTCTGTCGCCCGCGCGCAAGCCGGACGGCCGGGAGCCGGCCGCTCGTCCCGCGACCGCCGCCATGCGGCAGGATCCGCTCACCGGCGAGTGGGTGTCCATCGCCGCCGCGCGGCAGAACCGCGTCATGCTCCCCCCGGCCGAGCTCGACCCGCTCGCGCCCGCCTCGCCGACCAATCCGTCCGAGATCCCCGACCTGTACGACGTCGCCGTCTTCGAGAACAAGTCGCCGTCGTTCGGCCCGCTGCTCGAAGACGGCAACGCACCGGAGAGTATCGAGGACCTCGCGCAGGTCGGCCTCGACCGCACCCGCACGTCCGTCGGCCGCTGCGAGGTCGTCTGCTTCAGCCCGGCCACCGCCGGCGCGTTCGGGAGCCTCACGCCGTCGCGCGCGCGGACGGTCATCGAGGCATGGGCCGACCGGACCGCCGCGCTCTCCGCCCTGCCCGGGGTGCGCCAGGTCTTCCCGTTCGAGAACCGCGGCGAGGCGATCGGCGTCACACTGCACCACCCGCACGGCCAGATCTACGCCTATCCGTACATCACCCCGCGCACCTCCGCCCTCATCCGCTCGCTCGACTCCTACGGGCCGACGCTGTTCGCCGACATCCTGGAGCGCGAGCGGGCGTCCGAGCGCGTGGTGCTCGCGGGCGAGCACTGGACCGCCTTCGTGCCCTTCGCCGCGCGCTGGCCGATCGAGATCCACGTCCTCCCGCACCGCCACGTCGCCGACCTCACCGAGACGAGCGCCGCCGAGCGCGACGAGCTCGCGACGCTGTACCTCCGGGTGCTCCGCGGGGTGGATGCGCTCTACGACTCCCCGACGCCGTACATCGCCGCGTGGCACCAGGCCCCGGTCGGCGTCCGACGCGACGAGATCCGGCTCATGCTCCAGCTCACCTCTCCCCGCCGCGGCGCGGATAAGCTGAAGTTCCTGGCCGGCTCCGAGGCCGCCATGGGCGCCTGGGTGGGCGATGTCCCGCCGGAGCAGGCCGCCGCCGCGCTGCGCGACGCCGTCGCGAAAGCGGACCGCGAGAACCCGGTCGGCGACCTGCCGGTCCGGGTGACCGGGCTCGTCACCGAGCCCGTCGCCGCCAGCGCCCCCACGACCGACCGAGAGGCTGACCGATGACCGACCTGCGCACGGGTGTCCGCGACGACTTCGCCGAGGTGTTCGGCCGCGAGCCCGACGGCGTGTGGTCGGCTCCCGGCCGCGTCAACCTGATCGGCGAGCACACCGACTACAACCTCGGCTTCGTGCTGCCCTTCGCGATCAACCGCCGGACCGTCGCCGCCGTCGGGGCGCGCGACGACCGCATGCTGCGCGTCGGGAGCACCTTCGCCGACGAGCTGGTGGAGGTGTCCCTCGACGAGCTCGGCCCGGAGGTGCTGAGCGGCTGGTCGGCCTACCCGCTGGGCGTCGCCTGGGCGCTCGGCGAGTTCGGGACCGACCTGCAGGCCGTCCCCGGTGTCGACATCCTGATCGACTCCAACGTTCCGGTCGGCGCCGGCCTGTCGTCGTCCGCCGCGATCGAGAGCGCCGTGCTGGTGGCCCTCGACGAGCTCTGGCGGCTCGGTCTGGACCGCCGCACGCTCGCGCGGGTCGGACAGCGCGCCGAGAACGTCGCCGTCGGCGCCCCGACCGGGATCATGGACCAGTCCGCCTCGCTCCTCGGCCGCCGCGACGCGGCCGTCTTCCTCGACTGCCGGTCGCTGGAGTCGCAGATCGTTCCGCTCGGCCTCGAGGAGGCCGGGCTCGAGATCCTCATCATCGACACCGGCGTCACGCACGCCCACGCCACCGGCGGGTACGCCGACCGGCGCGCCTCCTGCGAAGAGGGTGCGCGCATCCTCGGGGTCGACGCGCTCCGGGACGTCTCGGTCGCCGACCTGGACCGTGCGCGCGAGGTGCTCGACGACGTGACGTTCCGTCGCGTCCGCCACATCGTGACCGAGGACCAGCGCGTGCTCGACACCGTGCGCACACTGCGCGAGCAGGGGCCGCGGGCGATCGGCGAGCTGCTCGACGCCTCCCACATCTCGATGCGGGACGACTTCGAGATCTCGGTGCCGGAGCTCGACCTCGCCGTCGAGACCGCGCAGGCGAACGGCGCGATCGGCGCGCGGATGACCGGGGGCGGCTTCGGCGGCTCGGCCATCGCGCTGGTGCCGTCCGACGCCGTCAGCCGGGTGCAGGTCGCGCTCGACGGCGCCTTCGCAGAGCACGCCTTCGCCGCACCGGACGTGTTCACCGTGGCGGCCTCGGAGGGCGCCCGCCGCGAGAGCTGACGCGAGGTGCTCGCCGTTGCGCTCCCGGCCGGCGTGTCGGGCGCAACGACGAGCACCTCACCGGGCTGTTCACCTGGGGTTTACCGGGGGTTGGAAGAATAGAGGGTGTGACTGGGGATGCTGCGCCGGAGGTGACCTGGCTGGACGGGGACACGGTCCAGGTGCGCCAGCCGAAGGGCTCGCACTGGGAGGCGCCGTTCCTGTTCCTGCTGTTCGGCCGCGAGCGCGCCCTGCTCATCGACACGGGTGCGACCACCGACGAGTCGGTCTTCCCGCTCCGGGCCACCGTCGAAGGGCTCATCGCGGAGTGGCTGCGCCGCAATCCCGTCGTGTTCGTCCGGCCGTATCCGCTCGTCGTGGCGCACTCGCACGCGCACCGCGACCACATCGCCGGCGACGCGCTGCTGCGGGACCGGCCGGGCACGACCGTCGTCGGCACCAGCCCCGCCGAGGTCATCGGCTTCTTCGGCTTCCGCTCCTGGCCGGACGACAGGGTCGCGTTCGACCTGGGCCGCCGCGTCGTCGACGTGATCGGCGGGCCGGGCCACGAGCCGTCCGCCGTGGTGTTCTTCGACCGCCGCACCGGCATCCTGTTCACCGGCGACACGGTGCTCCCGGCGCGCCTGTACGTGCGCGACCTGCCGCAGTACCGGGCGACGATCGAGCGGCTGATCCGGTTCCGCGACGACCCAACGGCGCCCGTACGGGAGCTGCGCGGCGCGCACGTGGAGATGTCCACCGAACCGGGCGTCGACTACCCCGCGGGCACGGTGGAGCAGCCCGACGAAGCGCCCCTGCCGCTGCGGCCGGGCATCCTGGACCGGGTGCTCGCCGCACTCGGCGACCTCCGCGGCGAGCCGGGCGAGCGGGTCGTGCGCAAACGGTTCGTGGTGGTGTTCGAGGGCTAGGGGCGGCGCGGTCGCCCGCCGAGGACGGCCAGCGTGAGTCCGCCGCCGATCGCCGCGTAGGTCGCGGCAGACAGGGCGAGGTCGCCGTTGTCGCTCCTCACGGTCCCCCGGCCGTCGGCTCGGCGCCAGTCGCAGACGCTGCCGATCGGCCAGAAGCTCCGCTGTTCGCCGACCACCGCCGGGGTCTCCGATACCACGGCGCCGGGAGGTGGAGTGCCGAAGCGCGAGCACGGGTTCTTCCATGCCGCGCCCAGCTGCATCACGCCGGCGTACAGTCCGAATCCGACGAAGAGGACGCCGACGCAGACGGCGAGCGTACGGCGGGTGGACGACCTCATGCGTCGACGGTAACGGCGATCACCGTCCCGCATCGTCCGCCTCCGGTCGGACGCGGCTCCGTCGTCAGGCCGACGCCGGCCCCGGCTCCACCGGCCCGGGCTCGCCGCCGGTGAGCCGGACCAGCTCGTCGAACGTGGTCGGGAACACCGTGTGCGCGTGGCCCGCCGCGGCCCAGACCTCCGGGTAGCCGGCGAGCGCCACATCCACCACGGTCCGCAGCGGCGCAGGGTGTCCGACCGGCGCGACACCGCCGATCGTCTGGCCGGTCGCCGCCTTCACGGTGTCGGCGTCGGCGCGGCGGATCCGGCCGCCCAGCCGCTCGCCGAGGAACTGCGTGTCGACGCGGTGCGCGCCGGAGGTCATCACGAGGAGCGGCTCCCCGTCGATCGTGAAGACGAGGGAGTTGGCGATCGCGCCGACCTCGACGCCCAGCTCCGCGGCGGCCGCGACGGCGGTCGGCGTGGCGGTCTCGAACCACCGCACCCGCGGCTCCACCCCGGCGGCGAGCAGCGCCGCCTCGACGCGCTCGACGGCCGGATGCGTGCGCTCGGCGTCGGTCACGCCAGCTCCCGCTCCGCGGACTCGACGACGTTCTGCAGCAGCAGGGCGCGGGTCATCGGCCCGACGCCGCCCGGATTCGGCGACACCCAGGAGGCGACCTCGGCCACATCCGGTGCCACATCGCCCGCGACGACGCTCTTGCCGGTCACCGGGTCCTCCACACGGCTGACGCCGACGTCGAGCACGATCGCGCCCGGCTTGACGTTCGCGGCCGTGACCAGGCCCGCGACGCCCGCAGCGGCGACGATGATGTCGGCGCGGCGCAGGTGCGCGTCGAGGTCGCGGGTGCCGGTGTGGGTGAGGGTGACGGTCGCGTTGAACTCGCGGCGGGTGAGCAGCGAGCCGATCGGGCGGCCCACGGTGACGCCGCGGCCCACGACCACGACATCCTTGCCGCGGATGTCGATGTCGTGGCGCAGCATGAGCTCGATGACGCCCCGAGGGGTGCACGGGAGCGGGGAGGTGATGGGGCGGTTCACGTTCAGCACCAGGCGGCCGAGGTTCGTGGGGTGGAGGCCGTCGGCGTCCTTCGCCGGGTCGACCAGCTCGAGGATCGCATCGGTGTCGAGATGCGCCGGCAGCGGCAGCTGCACGATGAAGCCGGTGCAGTCGGGGTCGGCGTTGAGCTCCTCGACGACGGCCTCGAGCTCGGCCTGCGAGATGTCGGCGGGGAGGTCGCGGCGGATGGACGCGATGCCCACCTCGGCGCAGTCCCGGTGCTTGCCCGCGACGTACCACTGCGAGCCCGGGTCGTCCCCGACCAGAATCGTCCCGAGCCCCGGTACGACCCCCTTCTCGCGCAGCGCGCTGACGCGCTCCTTCAGCTCCGCCTTGATCTCTCCGGCGGTCGCCTTCCCGTCCAGAATCCGTGCCGTCACATTCTCTCCTTGCGCGCGAAGCCAACAGCTCCTGAGTTCTTCGAGCAGATCGGCGCGAAATGCTCGAAGAACTCAGGAACTGATGGTGAGGGGGGTGGGGTCAGATCGAGGAGGGGAGCTCGACCGGGAAGCCCTCCTGGCCGGACGGGGTCAGGCCGGGATAGAGCGGGAAGGCCGCGGTGAGGGCGTCGACGCGGGCGCGGAGGGCGCGGGTGTCGGCGCCGGGGCGCAGCGCGAGGGCGATGATGTCGGCCACCTCGGTGAACTCGGTGTCGCCGAAGCCGCGGGTCGCGAGCGCCGGAGTGCCGATGCGCAGGCCGGAGGTCACCATCGGCGGGCGCGGGTCGAACGGCACCGCGTTGCGGTTCACGGTGATGCCGACCTCGTGCAGCACGTCCTCCGCCTGCTGGCCGTCGAGCTCCGAGGTGCGCAGGTCGGCGAGCACCAGATGCACGTCGGTGCCTCCGGTGAGCACGTCCACGCCGGCGGCGCGGGAGTCGTCGGCGGTCAGCCGCTCGGCCAGAAGCTGGGCGCCGCGGATGGTGCGGGCCTGGCGGTCCTTGAACTCCTCCGTCGCCGCGAGCTTGAACGCGGTCGCCTTCGCCGCGATCACGTGCATGAGCGGTCCGCCCTGCTGGCCGGGGAAGACGTTGGAGTTGAGCTTCTTGGCGAGCTCCATGTCGCGGCTGACGATGAAGCCGGAACGCGGGCCGCCGATGGTCTTGTGCACCGTGGAGCTGACGACGTCGGCGAAGGGCACGGGCGAGGGGTGGAGCCCGGCGGCGACGAGGCCGGCGAAGTGCGCCATGTCGACCCAGAGCTTGGCGCCCACCTCGTCCGCGATCTCGCGGAAGGCGGCGAAGTCGAGCTGGCGCGGGTAGGCGGACCAGCCGGCGATGATGACCTGCGGCTTGTGCTCCAGCGCCTTGTCGCGCACGACGTTCATGTCGACGAGGAAGGTCTCCGGGTCGACGCCGTACGACACGGCGTTGTAGAGCTTGCCGGAGAAGTTGAGCTTCATCCCGTGGGTCAGGTGGCCGCCGTGGGCGAGCTCCAGGCCCAGGATGGTGTCGCCGGGCGTCGCGATCGCCGACAGCACCGCGGCGTTGGCCGAGGCGCCGGAGTGCGGCTGGACGTTGGCGTACTCGGCGCCGAACAGGGCCTTCGCCCGGTCGATCGCCAGCTGCTCGGCGATGTCGACGTACTCGCAGCCGCCGTAGTAGCGGCGGCCCGGGTAGCCCTCGGCGTACTTGTTGGTGAGCACCGAGCCGACGGCTTCGAGCACCGCGCGCGGCACGAAGTTCTCGGAGGCGATCATCTCGAGGTAGTCGCGCTGGCGACCGAGCTCGAGCTGCAGCACCTCGGCGATCTCCGGGTCGACCTCGGAGAGCGGGGCTGTGAAGGTGGAGGGCAACGTGTCGGTCAAAACCGGCTCCTTCGGACAGGGGTGGACCATCTGCGTATCGACCCAGGCGCGCGGCCGAATCCACCCGTGTTCAAGGAGGTTGCGTGTCGCTCCCCGATGGTGACCATCTGAGCGCCAGTTGCGACCTGGCCAGCATAGCAAAGCGGGCGGTGGGCGGAACCCTTGCCCATAAGTAAAGGCTCCTGCAATACTCGCTGTGGCCGACCCTCGTGGGGCGGGCGACGTCGGCCCCCCGTCCCCGACGTGCAAGGAGCCAGCGTGGTCGTGCCCCGCCCTGTCCGCATGGACCAGCTGGACGCCGCCCCCTTCACCCTCTCCCCCGCCGCCCGCATCAGCGTGGCCGGCCCGGGCGCCCACGACGTCGCGGTTCTGCTGCGCGCAGAATTGGCGACGGATTGCGGCCGCCTGCCTGCGATCGTGGACGAGCCCCCCGCGTTCGGCGACATCGCCATCGTGATCGCACCGGGCGAGGGACCGCACGGGGACGGCGCCGACAGCGAGGAGGGCTACACGCTGGAGGTCGCGGCGGAGGGCGTGCGCATCGGCGCGGCCACCCCGGCCGGCGCGTTCTGGGGCGCGCAGACCCTCCGGCAACTGCTGCCCGCAGACGGCGGCGACGCGCCCACGATCGACGCGGTGAACGTCCACGACCACCCGCGCTTCCGCTACCGCGGGGCGATGCTGGATGTGGCCCGCCACTTCTTCACGCCCGCCGAGGTCGAGCGCTTCATCGACGCGATCGTGCTGCTCAAGGTCAACCACCTGCACCTGCACCTGACCGACGACCAGGGCTGGCGCCTCCAGATCGAGTCGTGGCCCGACCTGACCCGCGTCGGCGGCTCGACCGGCAGCGACGGCAGCCGCGGCGGCTCCTACACGCAGCGGGAGTTCCGCGACCTCGTCGCGTACGCCGCCGCCCGGCACGTGACGATCGTGCCGGAGATCGACATGCCCGGGCACACCAACGCCGCGCTCGCGTCGTATCCCGAGCTCACCGCGGACGGCGTCGCGCCGGAGCTCTACACCGGCCGGGAGGTCGGCTTCAGCAGCCTCCGGTCGGGCGACGAGACGACGCGCCGGTTCGTGCGGGACGTCGTGCGCGAGGTCGCCGCGCTCACTCCCGGCCCGTTCCTGCACCTGGGCGGCGACGAGGCGCTGAGCACCACGCCCGGCGACTTCGCGGAGTTCGTCCGGGATGCCGCCGCCGTCATCGCCGCGAACGGCAAGATCCCGGTCGGCTGGCACGAGGTGGGGAAGGTCGAGGGTCTTCCGGCGGGGACCGTCGGCCAGTACTGGGATTTCACGACCCCGCGTGACCGAGCGGCCGACCTCGCGCTCGCCTTCGTCCGCAACGGCGGGTCCGTCATCCTGTCGCCCTCCGACGCCGCCTACCTCGACATCGTGTACGAGGACGGCGACACGATGGGCCAGGACTGGACCGGCGGCCCGACCACGCTGCGCGACTCCTATGCCTGGGACCCGGCCCGCATCGTGCCCGGTCTCGGAGACGCGCACATCCTCGGCGTCGAGGCGCCGCTCTGGACCGAGACGGTCCCGACCATCGAGGACGTCGAGGAGATGGTGTTCCCGCGCCTGGCCGCGGTCGCGGAGATCGGCTGGTCCCCCGCCCCGGCCGACACCGAGCCGGTCGAGTCCGCCCGCGACCTCGAGGAGTTCGCCGAGCGGGTGGCCGTGCTGGCCGAGCACTGGGACGCGGCAGGGACCCGCTACCGGCAGGTGCCCGAGGTGCCATCGCGGCAGCTGGCCGCGGAGCCCGGCGCCGGCTGAACCGGCACCACCCGGATCACGGGTACCCGATGAACCACAGCAGCACGAGCGCCACCGGCTGCAGCGCGATGCAGGTCAGCAGCGCGGCCTTCCGCGCCCTGCGGTGGCGCGTCAGCCCGCGGGCCCCGGCCAGCGGCGCGAGCGGCAGCAGGAGCCGGAACGTGCTCTGCTGCGGGAGGAACACCGCGAACAGGTACAGCCCGTAGCTCGCCGCGTACGCGATCACCTCGGTGCCGAGGGCTCGCACGGACGGCCGGGTGAGGATCCAGGTGTAGCCGGCGACGATCCCGATCACGATCACGGCACCGAGGATGCTCAGGTACCGCCAGCTGAGCAGGAACCACGGGGTCAGCGGAACGAAGGCGACGTTGCCGATGAAGCCGGTCCACCACGACAGCTCCGTGCTCACGTAGGCGTCGCCCGTGCCGGTGACGACCGCAGCGATGATCGGCCACGCCATCCCGGCGACCGCCATGAGCGCGCCGGTGACGAGCATGGTGAGCTGCTCGCGCGGCCGGAATGCGTCCGTCCCACGGCGGGCGCGCACGAAGCGCACGACCAGCACGATCGCGAGGGCCAGCGGGAGCGCGAGCGCGCCGGGCCGCGTGAACGCGGCAGCCACCCCGAACGGCAGCATCACCCAGTAGCGGCGGTGGATCATCGCGAGCAGCGCCGCGAACATCAGGAAGAAGAACAGCGTCTCGGCGTACGCGATCTGCAGCACGAACGACAGCGGGCTGAAGCAGAAGAACGCCGTCGCCCAGAAAGCGCTGGAGACCCCTGCGCGCGCCGCGACCAGCCGGAACAGCACGACGCTCGCCGCCGCCCCGAACAGGATCGCCACGGTGAACCCGGCCGGGTAGAAGCCGAGCCCGGTGACGAACATCAGCCCGCGCACGATCAGCGGGAACAGCGGGAGGAACGCCCACGGGTTCTGCTGCACCGAGCCGTCGGCGTCGAGCGGGAGCGAGGTCGGGTAGCCCTGCTCGACGATCTGGCTGTAGTACGAGCCGTCCCACGAGCCGGAGAACGTGAAGAACGTGGGGTTCATCCGGGGGCTGGCGAACTCCCAGTGGCCGACGGTGGCGGCGATGAACAGGGCGAGCATCAGCGCCGTCGTCAGCAGCCGCGAGACGGCGTAGACGACCAGCACGGCCGCCCACCACGGGACCTCGCGGCCGGCGAAGCGCAGCCGGCGCGGTACTCCCAGCGGTTCGGCGGCGACCGGTCGCCTGGTGCTCGTCGTGCCCGCTGTCATCGTCCCATCCGGTTCGGCCATCCGCTGTCCGCCATCTTGGATGGTACCCGCCGAGGCGGGTCCGCGGGCACGGGTCGACGCGGCGTCGCGCTCCGCCCCGTCCATGGGACGCAACACGCCGTTATGCGCCAGCGTGAACGGCGTGTTGCGACCCATGGATGCCGCGTCGCGACCCATGGATCAGGGGCGGCGCTCCAGGCGGCCCACCACCGCGACGAGCACGACCGACACGAGCAGCAGCGCGACGTAGCACCACGGCAGCACCATCAGCCCGCCCGCGTCGAAGATGAGCGAGCCGACCAGCGCACCGCCGCCGATCCCGATGTTGAACGAGGTCGTGTACAGCGCGCTCGCGGTGTCGCGGAACGCCGGCGACGACATGTGCAGGAGGCGGGTCTGCAGGAGCGGCGGGAGCGCGCCGAAGGCGAGGCCCCAGAGCAGGAACGCGACGAGGGCGGCCACCGGCTGCGCGGCGACCAGGGCGAGCACCGCGACGGACAGCCCGGTGACCAGCAGCGTCACGATCAGCCCCAGCTGCGGGCGCGGCCCCAGCACGGATCCGGCAAGCAGCAGGCCGCCCGCCCCGGCAATGCCGTAGACGAACAGCAGGGCCCCGACGTTGCCCGCGGCCACGCCCATCGGGCCGGTGAGGAAGGGCACGACGAACGTGTAGAACGCGTAGTGGCCGACCATCGTCACGGCCGCGATCACGCACACCATGACGACGGCGGGGATGCTGCGGTCGCGAACCTTCGGCGCCGAGCGGTCCCGGCGGCGCGACGACGCGCCGTCCGCATCGCGCTGCACAGCGGGCAGGAACCTCCAGATCACCAGCGCGCCCACGACCATCAGCCCGGCCAGGAGCCCGAACGACAGCCTCCAGCCGAACACATGGCCGGCGAACGTGCCGAGCGGCACGCCGAGCACGAAGGCGAGCGTCCCCCCGCCCAGCGTGATCGAGACCGCGCGGCCGATCTGCTCCTTGGGCACGAGGTGCCCGGCGTAGGCACCGACGATCGACCAGAACATGCCGTGCGCGACACCGCCGAGGATGCGCGAGCCGACGACGAACTCGTAGCTCGGAGCGATCGCGGTGAGCCCGTTCGAGACGGCGAGCACGAGGAGGATGCCGATCAGCAGCCCGTGCCGCGGCCAGCGCCGCGTCAGCGCGGTCAGCGGGGTGCTGGTCACGACGACCGTGAACGCGAACACGGTCACCAGCAGGCCGATCTGCGCCTCGCTCACGCCGAGCGAGGCGCTCATGTCGGGCAGGAGCCCGGTCGGGATCATCTCGCTGGTCACCGACAGGAAGGTCGCGGCGGCGAGGGCGATCAGCCCCGTCCAGGGGAATTTCGGCGCGACGCGCGCCGGGGTCGTCGAAGTGGCAGTCATACCGGATCTGTCCAACGGATGGCGTTCCCCGGCCATTCCGCGCGGTGCGCGTCCCGGAGTCGCCGGGGGGAATGGCGGGTCGACTACGCGCCGATGTGCGCGCCCAGGGCCGTGCGGGAACCGCCGACCACACCCGATTCTACCGGAGGCCGTCAAGCACGGCCGCGGAGTCCGTGATCTCGATGAGGGGCGCGTAAAGGGCCATCGCATCCAGCGCACGCCGGTGGTCGTCGTCGCTCAGGCCGGCGCAGGCGTCCGCGGCCACCCGGATGTGCACGCCGGCGTCGGCGGCGCCGAGGGCCGTGCTGAGCACGCAGCAGTCGGTCGAGACACCGGCGAGCACCACCTCCGTCGAGCCGCGCAGCGCCTCCCGCAGCGACGGGCCCCACTTGCCGAAGGTCGGCTCGGTGACGACCGCGTGACCGGTGTCGCGGAACGCGAGCACCAGGTCGTAGATCGGGTCGTCCGCGGGGACGAGCGCGAACGGCCACTGCTCGTAGTACGGCACCCAGGCGCCTTCCGGACGCTCAGGAGCGATGAAGCGCGTGAAGACGACGCGGTCGCCGAACGCCGGCACGAGGCCCGCGATCGTCGCCTCCGCCTCCGCGAACCGCGGCGTGAACCACGGGCTCGCCGGGTCGCCGAACACCTGCTGCATGTCGACGACGACGAGGGTCGCGTCGTCGGTCACCGCTGCTCCTGGCGGCGCACGGCGTTCCGCGAGAACAGCAGGGTGCCGAGGTAGCCGATCACGAGGGCGACGAGCACGCCGAGGTTGGCGAACGCCCAGTCCCCCTGCTTGCCGCCGAGGGGACCCAGCAGGTAGCCCTGCCAGCTGAGCCAGTCGGCGTAGGTGTTCGTCACCAGGCCCCAGCCGATCGCCGTGCCGATGACGATGAGCGCGATCGGCAGCCAGCGCACCGAGCCGTAGCGCCCGTTCCTGTCGTACAGCTCGGCCTCCGCGTAGTCGCGCTTGCGCAGCTGGATGTCGGCGACGAAGATGCCGCACCACGCCGCGATCGGCACGCCCAGGGTGATGAGGAAGCCCTGGAACGGACCGATGAAGTCGGTGGCGAAGAGCACGACGTAGATGGCGCCGGCGGTCATGATCACGCCGTCGATGCCCGCCGCGACGTACCGCGGCACGCGGACGCCGACGCTCAGCAGCGCCAGGCCCGAGGAGTAGATGTCGAGCACCGCACCGCCGACGAGGCCCAGCACGGCGACGATCACGAACGGCACCAGGAACCAGGTCGGGAGCAGGGTGGCGAGCGCGCCGATCGGGTCCGCCCCGATCGCCTGGCTCAGCTTCGTGGACGACCCGGCGAGCAGGATGCCGAAGATCAGCAGGATCACGGGCGCGAGCGAGGAGCCGAACGTCGTCCACCCCACGACCGCACCGCTGCGGGAGGAGCGCGGCAGGTAGCGGGAGTAGTCCGCCGCCGCGTTCACCCAGCCGAGTCCGAACCCGGTGAGCATGAAGACGAAACCGCCGATCACATGAGGCGCGTCGCCGGCGGGGAGCGCGGCCACGGCGCCGAGGTCGATGTGGTTCAGCACGAGAAGGATGTAGAGGACCGTGAGCACGCCGGTCACGATCGTGATCACCATCTGCATGCGCATGATCAGGTGGAAGCCGACCACCCCGCCGACGATGACGAGGGCCACGACGACGATGAGCGCCACCAGCTTGGTGACGATGCCGCCCTCCCAGCCGAGCTGCTGGAACACCGTCGCGGTGGCGAGCGCCGCGAGCGAGACGAGCACCGTCTCCCACCCGACCGTCAGCAGCCAGGACAGGAACGACGGGACGCGGTTGCCCTCGACGCCGAACACGGCCCGGCTGAGCACCATCGTCGGGGCCGAGCCGCGCTTGCCCGCGAGCGCGATGATCCCGCACAGCAGGAAGGAGGCGACGATGCCGACGACGCCGATGATGGTCGCCTGCCAGAACGAGATGCCGAAGCCGAGCAGGAACGACCCATAGCTGAGCCCGAACACCGAGACGTTCGCGCCGAACCACGGCCAGAACAGGTCGCGCGGCCGTCCCTTCCGCTCGCTCTCGTGGATGGTGTTCAGCCCGTTGAGCTCGACGTTGAAGGCGGACGCCGCGCCCGTCCGGGCGTCGGGCGTGTCCTCGCCGGTGGTGGTCATGCACCGATCGTGGTGCACGCTGCGGCGATCGTCAACTTCCGACGCGCGTCAGGCCGCCCAGGGGTCCAGCACCGGGATGCCCACATCGGTGAAGTCCTTGTCGCGCGTCGCGATCGCATCCGCTTCGACGGCGATCGCCGTGGCGGCGATCATCGCATCGGCCAGCGCGATCGGACGGCCCGCCGCGAAGCGGAGCGACGTGATGTTCGCGCACTCCGTCGCGGCGAGCGCGTCGAACGCCAGAGTCCTGCGGTGGTAGCGCTCAAGGACCTTGAGGACCATCTCGGCCTTCGCGTCTGCATCAGGGCTGTCCTCCATCCGGTTGACCCCGGTCAGCATCTCAGCCATGGTCACGGTGGTGATGTAGAGGTCGGCTTGGCTCGCCCGCTGATACCAGCGGATCACGTTCGGATCCGGTCGACGCTTCGTCAGTTCCGAGAGGACGTTCGTGTCGACGACGATCATCAGTCCCACGCCTCGACCCGGTTGCGGATGAACTCGACGAAACCGAGCTTGGGAATCTCCGGACGAGGATCGACAGGCTCTCCGACCGCAGCCTGTCCGACGATGTAGTGCAACTCTTGGTCCACCGTGCGCCGAGAACCCGCGGCCAGCCGTTCGATCACCTCGTACAGGTCCTCGTCGATCCCGAACGTCACCGAAACTTGCTTCATCATGGATGCCCCCTAAATGCAGACATATTTTGGATATCAATCCATACTAGCAGCCCCTCCGGATGCCGCTACCCTGATCAGGTGACCGACTCGTCCCCCTCCAACCACTGGGTGCTCACCTTCAGCTGCGCCGACCGTCCGGGCATCGTGCACGCCGTCAGCGGTGCGATCGTGGCGGCCCGCGGCAACATCACCGAGAGCCAGCAGTTCGCGAGCACCGACACCGGGCGCTTCTTCATGCGGCTGCAGGTCGAGTCGGAGGCCGGCCGGGACGAGTTCGAGGACGCCCTCGCCCCCGTCGTCGAGCGCTTCGGGATGACGCACCGCGTCGACAACGTCGGCCGCCCGTTGCGCACCCTCGTGCTGGTGTCCAAGGCCGCCCACTGCCTCAACGACCTGCTGTTCCGGCAGCGCGCCGGCCAGCTGCCGGTCGAGATCCCGCTCGTGCTCTCCAACCACGACACGCTGAGCGACCTCGCCGGGTTCTACGGCGTCCCGTTCGAATCGCACCCGGTGAGCGGCGCAGAGGACAAGGCGGCGTTCGAGCGGCGCATCCTGGACGCCGTCGAGGAGCACGACATCGAGCTGGTCGTGCTCGCCCGCTACATGCAGATCCTGTCGCCGGAGCTGTGCGAGCGGCTGGCGGGGCGTGCGATCAACATCCACCACTCGTTCCTCCCCGGCTTCAAGGGGGCGAACCCCTACCGCCAGGCCCACGCCCGCGGGGTCAAGCTGATCGGCGCGACGGCGCATTTCGTCACGAGCGACCTCGACGAGGGCCCGATCATCGAGCAGAACGTCGTGCGGGTCGACCACACCAACACGGTGCAGGAGCTGGTGGCGATCGGACAGGACGAGGAGAGCCGCACCCTCACCCAGGCGGTGAAGTGGTTCGCGGAGGACCGCGTGCTGCTCGACGGCGCCAGGACGATCATCTTCCGGTAACGGTGGCCCCGTAAACTGGCCAGGTGACTTCCGCGCCCGATCAGCATCCCGCCGTCAAGGTGGGCGTCAACGACGTGCTCCGGTTCGTGCTCGAACTGTTCGCCATCGTCTCGCTCGGCCTCTGGGGCTTCCTGGCGTGGCCGCTGCCCTGGAACATCCTGATCGGCATCGGCGCTCCCGTCATCGCGATCCTGCTCTGGGCCCTCTTCCGCTCGCCGAAGGCGGTGCTCCACGTCGACGCGTTCGTGAAGGCGATCGTCGAGGTCGTCGTCATGGGATCGGCGGCCTTCGCCTGGTGGGACCTCGGCCAGCCCGTGGTCGCGATCGTGTTCGCGGTGGTCGCCACGGTCAGCGGCGTCGTCAACGGACGGCGCGAGTTCGCATGAGCGGCCTCGTCGTCCACAGCGCCCGCAAGCTCGATGCGGACGGGCGCTCCGACGACTTCTGGCTGGCGGCCGACGGCGCGCACATCGTCGCCACGGGGACGGGCGCGGGATGGCGCACTCACGCCGCCGGGGCCGACGTCGCCGTGATCGACGGCCAGGGCCGCTGGCTCACCCCCGGCTTCATCGACCTGCACTGCCACGGCGGCGGCGGTCACCCCTACGACGACGGCGTCGACGAGATGCGCGCGGCCCTCGCCACCCACCGGGCCCACGGCACCACCCGGTCGCTGGTCTCGCACGTCGCCAACCCGCTCGCCTCCCTCCGGGAGAGCCTCGGGATCGTCGCCGAGCTGACGGCGAGCGACGCCCTGGTGCTGGGTTCGCACCTCGAGGGCCCCTTCCTCGCGCCCGAACGACGGGGCGCGCACGACGCCCGCTTCCTGCGCGACCCGGAGCCGGAGGCGGTCGAGGAGCTGCTCGGCGCCGCGCGCGGCACGCTCCGCACCGCCACCATCGCGCCGGAGCTGCCGAACGCGCTGGAGGCGATCGGCGTGCTGATCGAGGCCGGCGTCGTCGTCGGCGTCGGGCACACCACCGCCGACTACGCCACGGCCGCCCGCGCGTTCGAGGTGGGCGCGCGGCTGCTCACCCACGCGTTCAACGCCATGCCGGGCATCCACCACCGCGCGCCCGGGCCGGTGATGGCGGCCGTCGAGAACCCCGAGGTGACGCTCGAGCTCATCCTCGACGGACTGCACGTGCACCCGTCGGTCGCCGCCCTGCTGTTCCGGGAGGCGCCGGGCCGCGTCGCACTCGTGACGGACGCGATGGCCGCGGCGGGCGCATCCGACGGCGACTACCGCCTGGGCGGTCTCAACGTGACGGTCCATGACGGGCTGGCCGTCCTATCCGGCACCGACACGATCGCGGGCTCGACCCTGACCCAGGATGCGGCCCTCCGCAACGCCGTCACCCTCGCCGGCGTCGACCCGGTTGCCGCCGTGACCGCCCTGACCCGCACCCCGGCGCGCGTCCTCGGCGAGGACCACCGCCTCGGCCGGCTGCGCGCCGGCTACCTGGCCGACGCCGTGCTGCTCGACCACGACTGGCACGTCCGCACGGTCGTCGCCGACGGCGCCGTCCTCCCCGGCTGACCCGCTCCTCATCCGACAGCTCCTGAGTTCTTCGACCGAATCGCGCCGATCGGGTCGAAGAACTCAGGAGCTGTCGGCTCGGGCTCGGCCCTAGAGGGTCTGCCAGGCGGGCTTGTTGGCGTACGCGTAGCGGTAGTACGCGAGGTTGCGCAGCCGCGAGGCGGCGGCCTCGTCCACCAGCACGGTCACGTGCGGGTGCAGCTGGATGGCCGACCCCGGGTTCGAGGCCGACACCGGCCCCTCGACCGCGCCGGCCAGCGCCTCCGCCTTGCCCTCGCCGAACGCCAGCAGCATCAGGTGCCGCGCCTTCAGGATGGTCGAGAGCCCCTGGGTGATGCAGTGCATCGGGACGTCGTCCTCCGAGGCGAAGAACCGCGCGTTGTCCTTGCGGGTCTGCTCCGTCAGCGTCTTCACCCGGGTGACCGACGCGAACGAGGAGCCGGGCTCGTTGAACCCGATGTGCCCGTCCGTCCCGATGCCCAGCAGCTGCACATCCACCCCGCCGGACTCGGCGATCGCCTTCTCGTAGTCGGCGCCCGCGTGCTCGATCCCCTGCAGCGATCCGTTCGGCACGTGGATCAGCGACGGCGTGAGCCCGAGCGGCTCCACCACCTCCCGCGTGATCACCGCCCGGTACGACTCGGGGTGGTCGGCCGGCAGACCCACGTACTCGTCCAGTGCGTAGCCGCGCACGTGCGAGACGTCGACGCCGCGTTCGCGGATGCCGCGCTCCAGCGCCCGGTACACAGCGAGCGGCGTCGAGCCCGTCGCCAGCCCCAGCACGGTGTCCGGCTTGGCGGCGATCAGGTCGAGGATGCTGCCCGCGGCGAGCTCGCCCGCGGCATCCTGGTCGCGGACGACGACGATTTCGGCCATCAGTTCTCTCCTACGAGGGCCGCTCCGAGCGCGGCGACGGGGGTTCCTTCCGGGACGAGGCGCACCCGCGCAGGGAGGTCGAGCGACGCCAGGAACGGCGACGTGCGCTCCCAGTCGTGCAGCACCTCGTGGACGTCACCGAGCAGGCGCTCCCCCAGGTGGCTCAGTCCGCCGCCGATCACGACGGTGCCGACGTCGACGGTGAGCACGAGGATGCGCACCGCGGAGGCGATGCCCTCCGCCAGCCTAGCCTTGATCGTCAGTGCCTCGCGGTCGCCGTCGGCGGCCGCGGCGAACAGCGCGCGCACCGGAAGCGGGTCGCCGGTCGGCCACTGGCGCGCGATGCCTGAGCCGCTCGCGACGGTCTCGAGGCAGCCGCGCTGGCCGCAACCGCACAGGGCGCCCGCCGGGTCGACCGGGATGTGGCCGATCTCGCCCGCGATCCCGGTGCTCCCCCGCCACAGGCGGCCGTCGACGACGATGCCCGCCGCCATCCCGGTGCCGAGGTTCAGGAAAGCCATGGTCCCGCTGAGCCGCAGCAGGTGGTAGGTGCCGAGCGCCGCCGCCTTGACGTCGTTCTCGACCCGGACGCCGACGCCGAGCCGGCCGGCCAGCATGCCGCCGAGCTCGAGCCGCTCGAGCCCCAGGTTGACGGCGTGGGCGACGTGCCCGGAGACCGTGTCGACCATCCCGGGCACGCCGACGCCGATGGACTGGAACCCCGCAGGCGACAGGCCGGTCAGCTCGCCGATGCGCGACACGGCCGTCACGGCCGTCTCGACGACGGCCGTGTGCCCGAACCCGGTGGCGAGGCGCACGCGCTGCGCGAGCGCGCCGCTCTCGTCGACGGCGACCGCGTCGGTCTTGGTGCCGCCGATGTCGATGCCGAGCCTCACGAGCCGCGACCGAGCAGTTCGAGCAGCGCCCGGCCGACCAGCCGGGAGGCGCCGAAGGTGGCGATGTCCGCGTACGCGCGGTCGGGTGCAGGCCAGCCCATGTCCACGACGACCACGTTCTCACGTTCCGCGCGCAGGCGGTCGATCGCCGCACGGGCGAACGCGTGACGATGGAGGTCCTTCCCGACGACGAGCACCGGCAGAGCCGGGTCGAGCGCGAGCACGGAATCCCTGTCCGCCCCTTCGGTGAGCACCGCGACCGGGTTCGCCGCGAAGGCCGCCGCAGCCGGATCCCCCGGATCGGCCTGCGCCGCAGCGAACGGCCCCCACGGGGCCACCCCGACCGCGATGTTCGCCACCGTCTCGACCCGCACCACCGAGTACGTTCTTCCGCCGTGCGCCCTGACCCACGCCCGCCCCGCCTCACTCACATCGAAGCCCCCCACCGTCGAGTCCGCAGAGACTGCACAGTCCTCCGGCGTGTCGCGTGCAGTCTGTGCGGACTCGACGGGGGCGGACCCGACGGGGGCGGAGAGGGCGTGGACGCGGTGGGCGGCGTCGGCTAGGCGAGCGGGGGTCAGGCGGGAGGTTGCGACGGCGTGGGCGATGGCGTCCTCGATCGACTGCAGCTGGGCGTCGGTGTTCTCGGTGCCGATGCAGAGCAGGTCGCAGCCCGCGGCGAGCGCGAGGACCGCCGCCTCCGGGATGCCGCGTTCACCGCTGGCGCCGTGCATGTCCAGGGCGTCGGTGACGATCACGCCGTCGAAGCCGAGGTCGTCGCGCAGCATCCCGAGGATGGCCGGGCTCATGGTGGCGGGCAGCTCCGGGTCGAGCTGCGGCAGCAGGATGTGCGAGGTCATCACGGCCCGGGCTCCGGCTTCGACGGCGGCGCGGAACGGCACCAGCTCCCGCTCACGCAGCACCTCCGCCGGAACGTCGACGACGGGCAACTCCAGGTGCGAGTCCGCGGCGGTGTCGCCGTGACCCGGGAAGTGCTTGGCGGCGGCCGCGATGCCCGTGGACTGCAGCCCGCGCGTCCAGGCGGCCGCGTGCCGCGCGACCAGCTCGGGCGAGGCGCCGAAGCTGCGCACCCCGATCACCGGATTGTCCGGGTTCGAGTTGATGTCGACGTCGGGCGCGAAGTCGAGGGTCACGCCCGCGCGGCGCAGCTCCTCCCCCACCCGGCGTCCGACGCGCTCGGTGAGGGCGGTGTCGTCGAGGCGGCCGAGCACGGCGTTGCCGGGGAACGGCGACCCGGTGGCGTAGTGGAGCCGCGTGACGTCGCCGCCCTCCTCGTCTATCGCGATGACCGCGTCGGGGTTGGCGGCGCGGATGGCGTCGGTGAGGGCACGCAGCTGCTCGGGCGACGCGATGTTCTGCCCGAACAGGCAGATGCCGCCGAGGCCGGCGCGCAGCCGCGCCTCGAGCCACGCGGGCAGGGTGGTGCCGACGAAACCGGGAAGCAGGGTCGCGGCGATGCTCCGGCGCAGCTCCGCGTCCGCCGGGGCGGTCGTGACGGAGGCGCCGCTCACCCCTTCACCGCCCCGCTCACCAGGCCGCTGGTCATCCGGCCCTGCACGATCAGGAAGAAGATGATCACCGGGACGGCGACCAGCGTCGACGCCGCCATGACCTGTCCCCAGTCGGTGGCGCGGGAGGCGGACTGCTGCACGAAGCCGCGCAGCCACAGCGGCAGGGTCGCGCTGCTCGACTGCGGCAGGATGACGAGCGCGACGGTGAACTCGTTCCACGCCTGCAGGAAGGCGTACACCCCAGACGCGACGAGCCCAGGCGCGAGCAGCGGGAACGTGATCCGCAGGAACGCCTGCGTGCGGCTCAGTCCGTCCACCATCGCCGCCTCCTCCAGGTCGGCGGGGATGCCGGCGACGAAGCCGCGCAGCATCCAGATCGTGAACGGCACGACGGCGGCGATGTAGAGGATGCTGACGCCCACGACGGTGTTGAGCAGACCCAGCGTGCCCATCAGCTTGTACTGCGCGATGAACAGGCCTTCGGCGGGCAGCATCTGGATGAGCAGCACTGCGAGCACGAACGAGCGCCGCCCGCGGAACTTGAACCGGCTGATCGCCAGCGCCGCGAGGAACGCGAACGCCAGGCAGCACACCACGGTGATGAGCGCGACGGCGAGGCTCATGCCCAGCGCCGGGAAGAACGTCCCGCCGGCGACCACCGCGCTGAAATTGTCGAAGGAGCCGCCGAACGGCAGCCACGTGGGTGTGGTGTTCTGCAGGATGACGTTCGGCAGCAGTGCCGAGTTCACCATCCAATACACCGGGAACACCCAGATCAGCGCGAGCACGACCCCGAGCGCACCGAGCAGCACGCGGGAGGGGCGGATGCGGCGGCGCGGGCGCGGGCGAGCCGTGGAGGTGAGCGTTCTGGTCGACGTCGCGGCGGTCACGATTCGTCCTCCTTGAGCAGCGAGCGGACGTAGAACCAGCTGAGGGCGACGGTGAGCACGAGCACGAAGACGCTGACGGCGCTCGCCATCGCGAAGTCGCTCGAACCGACGCCGAGCTGGTAGATGTAGGTGCCGAGCAGGTTGGTCTCGCTGGCGATCGAGCCCTTGTCCTGCAGCAGCTTGATCTGGGCGAACACGCGCAGGTCCCAGATGATCTGCAGCAGCAGCACGATCCCGAGCACCGGCCGGATGATCGGCAGGATGATGTAGCGCAGCCGCTGCCATCCCCGCGCGCCGTCCATCTGCGCGGCCTCGACCACCTCCGTGGAGACCTGGGTCAGCCCGGCGTAGACGGAGAACGCGACGAAGGGGACGCTCATCCACACGACGATGACCATCGCGACGAAGAAGAACGAGAGCGGATTCTGCAGCCAGTTGTGGTCCTGGAAGTCGAGGCCCCACGAGGTCAGCGTGTAGTTGACGACGCCGCGGCGCCAGTCGAACAGCCAGTTCCAGACGGTCATCGCGGCGACGACCGGCATGGCCCAGGCGAGCAGCAGGGCGACCTGCAGGATGATGCGGACGGTCCGGCCGACGGCGTTCATCAGGAGCGCCATCCCGATGCCGATCACGACGGTGACGAAGGCGGTGACCAGGCAGAACGCGATGGACCGGGCCACGACGACCCAGGTGTACGAGTCGGAGAACAGCGTGATGTAGTTCTCGAACCAGACGAACTCGGCCGGCTTGCCGAACTGCTGGGCGAGGCCGAAGTGCTGCATCGCGGTGACGAACTGCCAGACGATCGGGTAGCCGAGTGCGACGAGCAGGATGACGATGGCCGGGAGCAGCAGCACGTACGGCGCGATCCTGCCCCGGCGGCGGCGGGGCTGCGTCGCCGCGGGTCGCGGCGCCTGCGGCAGGACCAGGCGGGTGTCCTCTGTGGCGGTCACGGGCGTCCTCCCTCCTTGGGTGAAGTCTTGTTGACGCGACACGCCGTGCCGGCGCATTCCGGCACGGCGCGTCGCGTCAATCGGGTGGAGTCGATCAGCTCTTGGCGTTCAGCATGCCGTCGAGCTTCTTGTCGTACTCCTGCGCCAGCGCCTTGAGGTCGGCGGCGTCACGGATCTTGGAGAAGAACTCCTCCATCACGTTGCCGGCCTCGACGCTCGCCCAGCCGGGCGCGGCCGGGGTCAGCTTGGAGTTGGACGCGGACGCGATCAGCGCCTTCGCGAACTGGTCGTCGCCGAGCGAGGAGGTGTACTTCGCGTTCGCCGGGCCGAGGCCGTTCTTGCCCAGCATCTCCTGGTACTCCTTCGAGAAGATGATCTTCAGGAGCGTCTTCGACAGGCCCGGCTCGGAGGTCTTCGCCGAGATGCCGATGTTGGAGCCGCCGGCGAACACCGGGGCCGGCTTGCCGTCGTTGCCCGGGAGCACGTAGGTGCCGAAGGTGGCGTCGTTCCAGGTGCGGACCGGCTTCCCGTCCTTCTGCGACAGGTCGCCGATCGACCAGTGCGCCCATCCCGGAGCCATGATGGTGGCCGCCGCGAGGGAGGTGTCACCCGTCTTGTTGCCGTTGGCGTCGAGGGTCTGGTCGGTGTCGTTCAGGTAGATGTACTGGTTCGAGTCCTTGGCGTCATTCGGCGCCTTGGATGCGTTCTTGTACAAGTCCTGCAGCTGCTGGAGGCCCTTCAGCGAGTCGGCGGATTCGAGGGTGCCGACCCACTTGCCGTCCTTCTTCTGGGCGATGTCCCCGCCGTTGGCGAAGATCCAGGAGATGCCGTCGCGCCAGTCCTGGCCGCCGAGGAAGAAGCCGGAGAAGTTGCTGATGTTCTTCGGGTTCTTCGCGGTGATGTCGGCCACGGTGGTGTTGAACTGGTCGAGCGTGGTCGGCACCGTCGCGCCGGCCGCCTGGTAGACGTCCTTGCGGTAGAACATGTAGCGCGAGCCGAAGTAGTAGGGCAGCGTGTAGTTCTTGCCGTCGACCTTGCCCGCGTCGACGAACGACTGCAGCAGGTCGCTCCCGCCCAGCTCCTTGTACATGTCGGAGACGTCGAGGAACGCGCCGACGTTGGTGAAGGTCGGCGACTGCGTGTTGCCGATCTCGGTCACGTCGGGAGTGTTCTTCGCGTCGGGCAGGGCGGTCGTCAGCTTGGTGACGATGTCGCTCCAGTCCTGCTGCTCGATCTTGAGCGTGGCCCCGGTCTCTTTGTTGAACTCCGTCTTGAGGTAGGTGCGGAGCGCGTCCGGTGTGTCGGAGCCGACCAGCCACAGGGTGACGGTCTTGCCCTTGCCGTCGGTGCTCGCTGCGGTCGAGCCTCCCGAGGCGCATCCGGCGAGCACGAGAGCGGAAGCTGTTGCCACAGCGGCGAGGCCGACGAGCTTTCTCTTCATTGCTGGTTCCTTTCTTGAGTGTCAGTGGCTGCGGCTGCAGCGCACCGTCGGTGCAGGGGTCGGGTGTTTCGGGTCGTGCTGTGTCAAGAGACCCCGAGTTGTCCGGAGAGGACGAGTACGGCCGCGCCGCGCAGGACGATGTCCTGCCCCTGCGTGGTCATCCGGAGGGACAGATCGGCGTGGTTCTCGGCCATCGTCCGGTTCCGGAGCGTGTGGACGGTCGCCTCCGCGAGGGGGCCGTCGAGCAGTTCGGTCGGGCCGCTGAGCACGATCTCCGACAGGTTGAGGGCGCCGACGACCGGCGCGAGGGCGATGCCGAGCCGCTGGCCGGCCTCGCGGAGCAAGGGGGTCGCGTCGGCCCCTGCGGCGTGGGCGGCCTGGATGCCGCGCTGCAGCTGCGGGACGCTGAGCCAGTGCTCGAGCACCTGGTCCCGGCTGTAGGTGGCGTCGAGGCCGAGGTCGGTGCCGACCATGACCTGGCCGATCTCGCCCGCGGCGTAGTGGCTGCCGTAGACGAGGGCGCCGGCGACGAGGAGGCCCGCGCCGATACCGTGGCCGATCCGGATCAGCATCATGTCGCCCGCGGCGTCGCCGTACGTGTGCTCGGCGAGCGCGGCGACGTTCGCGTCGTTCGCGACGACGACGGGGAGGCCGGTGCGGGAGGCGAGCCGCTGCTGCAGCGGCAGGTCCTTCCAGCCGAGGTTCGGCGCGGTGAGGATGGTGCCGCTCAGGTCGACGACACCCGGCGACCCGACGCCGAGCCCGAGGATCGGGGCCGTGGCGGCGGCGACGAGCCGGTCGACGAGTGCGTCGACCTTGGCGGCGGCGGTCTCGCCGGTGGCGGCGGATCCCCCCTCGTCATCGGCGAGCATAACCTCGGCCCGGGCGAGGATGGCGCCGTCGAGGTCCATGACAGCACCGCGGAAGCGGTCGTGGTCGCTGAGGTCGACGCCGACGATCTGGTGGGCGCCGCGGTCGATGTCGAGCAGCACGGCGGGCTTGCCCGGCCGGGCGGACTCGCGCTGGCCCAGCTCGACGACGAGCCCTTCGGCGAGGAGTTCCGCCACGAGGTCGGAGACGGTGACGCGCGTGAGGCCGGTCTCGCGAGCGAGGTCGGCCCGGCTCAGGCGGCCGCAGCGGTAGAGCGTCTGCAGCACCAGGGAGCGGTTGTGGCTGCGGGCGTGCTCGGGCAGCACTTTCACGCGGGGCCGGAGCACCCGGCCCGGGCCCAGCCCATTGGCGCCACCCTGCACCTCGGTCGTCGTCATGTTTGTTAGTAAACCTTACGAACAAATAAATCGCAAGAGACGAAACGAAGTCGTTACACGACGGTGGACTCCGGCATCCGACCGGACTCCGGAGTGGCGCAGGGCTACGCTCCAGGCATGACCGACTCCCCCGCCGCCGCCCGCACCCCGTTCTCGCTCACCGGCTCCCGAGCCCTCGTCACCGCCGCGAGCCGTGGCCTCGGGCGGGAGATCGCACTCGAACTCGCCGGCCAGGGCGCCGACGTCATCCTCGGCGTCCGCGACCCCGGCGGGTCCGCCGAGCTCGTCGAGGAGCTGCGCGCGTTCGGCGTGGAGGCCTCGGCCATCCGGATGGACGTGCTCGACCTCGCCGCCTGCCGTTCCGCCATCGATGCCGCGGTCGCCGAGCACGGCCGCATCGACATCCTGGTGAACAACGCGGGCGGTGGAATCGACGCTCCGGCATTGGAGGTCACCGAGGAGGACTTCGAGCGCGTCTGGCAGCTCAATACGCGGTCGACGTTCTTCCTCTCGCAGCATCTGGCCAAGCACATGCGCGAGCACGGCGGCGGCGCGATCGTGAACATCGCCTCGCAGGCGGGGCTCGTCGCCCTCCCCGGCGAGTCGTCGTACTGCAGCGCGAAGGCCGCGGTCGTGCACCTCACCCGTTGCCTCGCGGTGGAATGGGGTGAGTACGGCATCCGGGTGAATGCGGTCGCGCCGACCTTCATCGAGACCGACGGGACCGCCGCCGCGCTCTCCGACGACGCATTCCGCGCCGACACCGTCGACCGCATCGCGGCGCTGCACCGCATCGGGCAGCCGCGGGAGGTGTCGGGCGCCGTCGCCTTCCTGGCCTCCCCCTCCGCCTCCCTCATCACCGGGGTCACCATCCCCGTCGACGGCGGGTGGACTTCCCGCTGACCCCTTAACGATTCGTGCCGAATGCGCGCAATCCGTGACGGAGAGCGCGCATTCGGCACGAATGTCGCGAGGGAGGGTTAGGAGAGGCGGGCCTTCAGGTTGGCGGCGATCGCGTCCAGGAACTCCTCGGTGGTGAGGAACTTCTGCTCCGGGCCGACCAGGAGCGCGAGGTCCTTGGTCATCTTGCCCTCCTCGACCGTCTTCACCACGACGTCCTCGAGGGTGTGGGTGAAGTCGATCAGGTCCTGGTTGCCGTCGAGCTTGCCGCGGTGCGCGAGGCCGCGCGTCCAGGCGAAGATCGAGGCGATCGGGTTGGTGGAGGTGGGCTTGCCCTGCTGGTACTGACGGTAGTGGCGGGTCACCGTGCCGTGCGCGGCCTCCGCCTCGACGACGGAGCCGTCGGGCGTGGTCAGCACCGACGTCATCAGGCCGAGCGAGCCGAAGCCCTGCGCGACCGTGTCGGACTGCACGTCGCCGTCGTAGTTCTTGCAGGCCCAGACGTAGCCGCCCTCCCACTTGAGACTGGAGGCGACCATGTCGTCGATCAGGCGGTGCTCGTAGGTGAGGCCGGCCGCGTCGAACTTCTCCTTGTACTCGGTGTCGAAGACCTCCTGGAACAGGTCCTTGAAGCGGCCGTCGTAGGCCTTCAGGATCGTGTTCTTGGTGGAGAGGTACACCGGGTACTGACGGTCGAGGCCGTAGTTGAAGGAGGCGCGGGCGAAGTCGCGGATGGACGCGTCCTGGTTGTACATGCCCATCGCGACGCCGGCGCCGGGCGCCTGGTAGATCTCGAACGACTGCGCCTCACCGCCGTCGGCCGGCTGGAAGCTCATGGTCAGCGTCCCGGGGCCGTCGAAGACGAAGTCGGTCGCGCGGTACTGGTCGCCGAAGGCGTGACGGCCGATGACGATCGGCTTGTTCCAGCCCGGGACCAGCCGCGGGATGTTCGAGATGATGATCGGCTCGCGGAAGACGACGCCGCCGAGGATGTTGCGGATGGTGCCGTTCGGGCTCCGCCACATCTTGTTCAGGCCGAACTCCTCGACGCGCGCCTCGTCGGGCGTGATCGTCGCGCACTTCACGCCGACGCCGTGCTTCTGGATGGCGTGCGCCGCGTCGATGGTGATCTGGTCGTCGGTCTCGTCGCGCTTCTGGATGCCGAGGTCGTAGTACTCGAGGTTCACGTCGAGGTACGGGTGGATGAGAGAGTCTTTGATGGCCTTCCAGATGATGCGAGTCATCTCGTCGCCGTCGAGTTCGACGACCGTTCCGTCAACCTTGATCTTGTCCATGGTTCTCCTGGGGTGTCTGCCGTTTCAGCCGACGACAGCTTACCCGTTCGCGGCAACTATCTTGACATCGAGACACTTTCTCCCGGCGAACGGTCGGGTTGCGGCCGAGCTATGCCTCGGTCGCCCGCGCACGTTACCCTTTCGTCATGGCTGAGTTGAGACTGGAAGAGTTGAGCGCGCGGAACGTGGTTGCGGCGAACGCGCTCACACTGAAGCCAGGCCAGGAGCAGTTCGTGGCTCCGGTCTCCTACTCGGCCGCTGCGGCCATCCCGGACCCCACGACCTCCTGGCAGCGCGTCGTCCTCGACGGCGACGAGGTCGTCGCCTTCGTCATGGGCAGCTTCGACCCGAACGCCGAGCACGAGGAGTTCAAGGCCATCCTCTGGCGCATCAACGTGGATGCGGACGACCAGGGCCGCGGAATCGGCACCTTCGCGGTCCGCGCCCTCGCCGACGAGGCCCGCGCGCGCGGCCACCAGCGCCTCTACGTCATCTGGGAGTCCGGCGAGCTCGGCCCGGAGCAGTTCTTCCTCCGCAGCGGCTTCCAGCCGATCGGCGAGACCCAGTACGGCGAGACGATCGGTGCCCTCGATCTCTGACGGCCGACCGGGTCCCGACGATGCGCCGGGCTCCTTCGTCGAGCGGGTCCTGAACGTCGTGGACGCCATCCCGCCTGGCCGCGTCATGACCTATGGAGACGTCGCGGCGACGCTCGGCTCGCGGGCCGCGCGCATGGTCGGCCAGGTGATGGCGTACTACGGCAGCGACGTGCCGTGGTGGCGCGTCGTGCGGGCGAGCGGCCATCCGCCCGCGAACCACGAGCACCTCGCCCTGCAGCATTACCGGGCCGAGGGGACGCCGCTCCTGGGCGGCGGGGACGCGCCGTACCGCGTCGACCTGCGCACCGCCCGGCTCGACGGGGCTGTACCGTGGGATGCGGGTGGGGGGAATCATCCCTCCGGCCGATGATTCGTTCAGCCGCGTAGTGTTCACTGCGTTAACAGACCCTGTCCACTTCTCCTGGAGCTGCCCGTGCCCCGCATCCGAACCGCCGGAGTCATCGCGACGATCTCCCTGCTCGCCCTGACCCTCTCCGGATGCTCGGTGGTGAGCGCGTTCGAGCCTCACGTGGAGGCGGACATCTTCGATACGGCGAAGGACATGAAGGCAGCCGGCACCTCCGCGTTCGGCTCCCCCGGTTTCGTGCCCGACGACGCGACGATCATCCGGGTCGACTACGACCGCCAGAACGGGTCGGCGATCCTGACCTACGGGGCCAAGTCGATCATCAAGCCGAACGTCTGCATCACGGAGGTCCCGGTCCCGAAGCCGCCGATCCAGGACAGCTGGTGGCCCGTCGACGGTCTGCCGCCGAAGGCCTATCGCTGCCCCGGCGGGTGGACCGCCTTCAACATCGGCGAGCAGGTCTGGGCGGCGAAGGCCGCGACGAAGTAGGTCCCGGCCGCGCGTCGACGCGCTGAAGAAACACCTCCCGGTCAGGCGCCGAGCGGGATGGTCAGCTCCACGATCGTTCCGAGCCCTTCCACCGAACGCACGTCCGCCCGGCCGGACACGGCCTCCACCCGGTCGCGCAGGCCCTCGAGCCCGCCGCCCGGCTCGATGCGGGCTCCGCCCTGACCGTCGTCCTTCACGACGACGCTCACGGTGGAGTCGGCGGCTGCGACCACGACCGAGCAGGTGCGGGCGCGGGCGTGCTTCGCGGCGTTGGCGAGGCACTCGGAGACGCAGTAGTAGATGGTCTCCTCGACGACCTCCGGCAGACGTCCCGGAATGTCGACGTCCACCTCGACGGGCAGGTGGCTGCGCATCCCGAGCTCCTCGATGGCCGAGCGCAGGTCGCCGTCGGTGAGCACGGTCGGGTGGATGCCGCGCGCCAGCTCCCGCAGCTCCCGCAGCGCGTCCGCGAGCTGACCGGACGCGCGCTGGAGGTCGCCGGCGAGGTCCTCGTCGCCGTGCGCCTCGGCCTTCGCGGTGGCGATCCGCAGGCTGATCGCGAGCGAGACCAGTTGCTGCTGGCTGCCGTCGTGCAGGTCGCGTTCCAGCCGCCGACGGGCCAGGTAGCCCTCCTCGACGATGCGCAGGCGCGACTCCCGCAGCTCCTGGATGGTGCGCTGCAGCCGCTCCCGCAGCCGGTCGTTGTCGACGGAGAGCAGCAGGGCGGAGGAAACGGCGTCGAGCAACCGGTCGTCCTGCGCGAGGGCGACGTCGTGCTCGATGAGGGCGATCGGGCCCTGGTCCGAGTCGATGGCGAGCGTCGAGCGGCCGGGGCGGTCGGTGGGTCCTGCGTCGGGGACCGGGCTCCCGTCGCTGGTCTGGTACGTCTGCAGCGGTTCGTCCCACCAGAACACGCGGAGCGACGGATCGTGCAGCGTGCGCGCGAGGCTCGACTCCCACAGCTCGCGGTCGACCTTGTCGCGCGCGACGATCACCAGGTCGGCCACGCGGGAGCGCAGCCCGCGCGCGTACATCACTCCGCCGACGAAGGCGGGAGGGATGAGCGCGATCGCGACGGGCGGGATGAACTGCAGCCAGCCGCCGTCCCAGTCGAGCGCGAAGCTCAGCGAGTCCTGCACCGTGCCGTAGCACCAGAGCAGGATCGCCAGCGGCATCACGAACGCGACGCGCCTGGCCGGGAGCGAGCTGGTGAACCAGCGGGCGATGAGGCGGGCGGCGACGGTGAGCATCAGGGCGAGACCGACGGCGCGCCAGGCGATGCCCAGCCAGAAGTCGGCAGTGTCGCTCGGCAGCACCGCGTACGGGTTGGTGGCGCATCCGCACTCCGCGGGCGCGGGCGAGGAGAACAGCAGGATTCCGCCCAGCCGGACCGCGAACGCGACCGCCACGGCCAGCACCACCACGCGGTCGAAGCGCGCGGTCAGCCGACCGGTCGGATAGCAGAGCACGAGGATGCCGACCAGGACGGCCCACAGGTCGGTGACGCCCGCCACCCACGGCCACACCCAGCCCCACTGGCGCACCAGGGGGTACCACGCGCCGGCCGACCAGAAGAGGGCGGCGCCGACCATCAGCCACCCCGGAACGGGACTGCGGACGATACGCCACGCGACCACGGCGCACACGATGTAGACCATGGCGACGGAGATGAAGATGAGCGCCCAGCCCAGGCCCGCAGGACGCGGCCCGTAGTCGCCGGTCATCGCGCTGATCACCTGCGCGATCACGTTGGAGGCGACCGCGACGGCCACCGCGAGCGCGCGGAGGGCGATGCGCGCGAAGGCCGGCCGTCCGGCGTCCATGGGGCTCAGGCGTCCCGGCCGAGGAACCGCAGCACGGCGAGCACCCTCCGGTGGCCCTCCGCGGAGTCCTCCACACCGAGCTTCGCCATGATGTGGCCGATGTGCGACTCGACGGTGCGGAGGCTGAGGTGCAGGTCGCCGGCGATGCCGACGTTCGACTTGCCCTCGGCCATGAGCCGCAGCACGTCGCGCTCGCGGGCGGACAGCGACTCGACGGTTGCCTCGGAGGATCGGGCCGTCACGAGCAGCTGCACGACCTCGGGGTCGACGACGGAGCCGCCGCGGGCGACCGTGCGCACGGCGCTGACCAGCGTGTCGGCGTCGGCGACGCGGTCCTTCAGCAGGTAGCCCGTGCCGCTGCCGGCGCTCATCGCGCGGATCGCGTACGACGCGGTCGTGTACATGGAGAGCAGGAGCACTCCGGCGCGGTTCCCGCCGGCCCGCAGGCGTTCCAGTGCGCGCAGCCCCTCGTCGGTGTGGGTCGGCGGCATCTTGATGTCGAGCACGATGGCGTCGATGCCGTCGTCGTCCGCGACGGCGCCGAGGAGCTCCTCAGCGGTGTCGACCGATGCGACGACCTCCATACCGCCCGCACGCAGGATCTGGCCGATCCCTTCGCGCAGCAGCACTGCATCGTCGGCGACGGCCACCCGGAGCGCGCGGGAACCATCTGTCTGTCCCCCGCTCACGCGCTTACCTTAGCAGGCTGCGGATCGCCTCACCGGTCAGTTCGTCTTTGCTGACGAAGCCCTCTGCCCCGCTGTCGGCCACACGTCTGCCGTAGTCCTTCGCCGAGCGGCTGGAGGTGAGCACGACGACCGCTCCGACGGCCCGCATCGCGGCGACCACGTCGAAGCCGCTGGCGTCCGGCAGGCCGATGTCGAGGAGGACGACGTCGGGGGCCAGCCGCCTGCTCAGCTCGACGCCGCGAGCCGCCGTGTCCGTGTCGCCCACGACCGTGAACCGCTCCAGACGGAGCAGCTCCGCGGCTTGTTCGCGGAACCGTTCGTGGTCGTCGACGATCACAACACGGAGGGACATGTGCCCATCATCTCCGCACGCGACCCGGCATTCATCCGTGCCTCCACGCATTCGGAATCTCGTGACCCCCCGGATGCGGGTCAGATCGGGCGAGGCCACGATATGAGACAACCTCACCGACCCGAACGGAGGGGGACCCGCCCGTCGTGGCGGGACGTACGACCGAGGAGAGGGCGATGTCCACCGTCACGCGAGCCGCCGACCCGACCGGCGCCGCCGACCCCGACGGCACGGCCGTCCGGCCCGGCCCGGCGTCCGGGGCGGCCGCCGGCGCAGCGCCCTCTCCCGTGGTCGTGATCGACCTCGACCGTGCCGCCCGCCGGTTCCGCGAACTGCGCGAGGCTCTGCCGTGGGTGGATGCGCGCTACGAGGTGACCGCACTGGCCCACCCCCGCCTGCTGGCCGGCTTCGCCGCGGACGGTTCCGGCTTCAGCGTGGCGAGCGACGCCGGGCTGGAGGCGCTCCGCCGCGTCGACGCCGATCCGCGCCGTGTGCTGCACGCCGCGACCGGGGCGGCGTGGCACGAGCGCCGGCGTGCGTGGGACGCCGGGGTGCGCCTGTTCGTCGTGGACGACGTCCACGCCCTCGACGTCTTCGTTGGCGCACCGGCCGAGACGGCTGTGCTCCTCCGGCTCGCGCCGGAGCATGCGGTGGCGGCCGCGCGCCACGCCCAGATCCTCGGCATCCGCGTGGCGGGCCTGTCCCTCCGCCTGCCCGCGGGTGCCCCGGCCGCCCGGATCGCCGCGGACCTGCGCGAGGCGTCCGCCGCCTACACCGCGATCGCCGCGGCGACCGGGCGCAGGCCCGCGATGCTCGACCTCGGCGAGATCCTGGCGACGCGCGCCTCCGTGCGCCCGGCGGAGGTCGCCGAGCTCGCCCGCAGCGTCCGCTCGCTGATCGCCCCTGCGACCTTCGGCACGGTCGTCACCGCGTCGCTCGGCCGGGCGGTCGTCGCCGACTGCATCTCCATCGTCAGCGGCGCCGACGAGCGGTACGCCGACCCGGCCACCGCGAGCGGCTACATCGACGAGGGAGCCGAGGTCGTCATCGTCCGGGCCCGCACCCGCACATCCTCACGCGCTCCGCGTCGCCCGACGCGCGCGCGGACCACCTGGTCCCCGGCCGGCTGACTCGACCCCTCGCCGCCGGAGACAGGAGACGGGGCCACGGGAGTCTCCTCCCGTGGCCCCGTCGGAGCCCTGCCTCGCTGCGCGCTACACCAGCGAGTCGCGCCAGGCGGCGTGCAGCTGGGCGAAGCGCCCTGTGCCGGCGATCAGGTCGTCCGGCGTGCCGTCCTCCACCACCCGGCCGTGCTCCATCACGAGCACGCGGTCCGCGATGGCGACCGTCGACAGACGGTGCGCGATGATCACGGCGGTGCGGTCGGCGAGCAGCGTCTGCAGCGCCTCCTGCACCAGGCGCTCGCTCGGGATGTCGAGCGAGCTGGTGGCCTCGTCCAGGATGAGCACCGACGGGTCGGCGAGGAACGCCCGGGCGAACGAGATCAGCTGCCGCTGACCCGCCGAGACCCGGCCGCCGCGCTTGTTCACGTCGGTGTCGTAGCCGTTCGGCAGGCCCTCGATGAACTCGTGGGCGCCGACCGCCTCCGCCGCCCGCACGATCTCCTCGCGCGTCGCGTCCGGCTTGCCGAGCGCGATGTTGTCGGCGACCGAGCCGCTGAACAGGTAGGCCTCCTGCGTGACCATGACGATCGCGCGGCGCAGGTCCTTCGGGTGCAGGTCGCGCAGATCCACGCCGTCCAGCATCACCGAGCCCTCGCTGGGGTCGTAGAACCGCGAGATCAGCTTGGCCAGCGTCGACTTGCCCGCACCCGTGGAGCCCACCAGCGCGACGGTCTGCCCCGCCGGGATGTCGAGCGTGAACTCCGGCAGGATCACCCGGTCGCGCTTGTACGCGAAGGTCACGCCGTCGAAGCGCACGTGGCCCTCCGCCTGCCACAGGTCGACCGGCTTCACCGGGTCGGGGACGCTCGGCTCCTCCTCCAGGACGCCGGAGATCTTCTCCAGCGCGGCCGCGGCCGACTGGTAGGAGTTGTAGAACATCGCCATCTCCTCGATCGGGTCGAAGAACCGGCGCGTGTACAGCAGCACCGCCAGCAGCACGCCGATCGCGAGCTGGCCGTCGGCGACCCGGAAGCCCCCGACGAGCAGCACGACGCCGACCGCCACGTTGCCGATCATCACGAGGCCCGGGTCGAAGATCCCGAACAGCTGGATGACGCGCGCGTTGACATCCCGGTAGTCCTCGACCAGGCCGCCGAACTCCTTCTCGTTGCGCTTCTCCTTGCGGAACGCCTTGACCGCGCGGATGCCGGTCATGGTCTCCACGAAGTGCACGATCAGCTTGGCCGACGCCACCCGCGAGATGCGGAACAGCCTCTGCGAGCGCTTCTGGAACCAGCGGGTGAGCAGGTACAGGGGCACCAGCGAGCACACCAGCACCACACCGCTCGCCCAGTCGATCGAGAACAGCGCGATCGCGATGAAGAGCATGTACAGCACGCCCTGCACCAGCTGGTTGATGCCGGAGTCGAGCAGCTCGCGGATGGAGTCGAGGTCGCTCGTCTGGCGCGAGATGATGCGGCCGGACGTGTACGACTCGTGGAACTCCAGCGAGAGCTTCTGCGTGTGCAGGAACACCCGCTTGCGCAGGTCGATCAGGATGGCCTGGCTGATCCGCGCGCTCAGCACCGTGTACCAGGCGATCAGGCCGGCGCCGATGATGCCGGTGACCAGGTACGCGACACCGGCGGCCGCCAGCGGGAACCAGTCCTGCTTCAGCAGGGCCGGCAGTCCGTTGTCGATGCCGAACGCGATGATCGCGGGGCCGGCCACCTGCGCGGCCGTGCTCACCACGACCACCACCGCGGTCAGCAGCAGCCGCGACCGTAGCGGATGCAGCAGCGAACCGAGCAGCCGCAGCGAACGCCCGCGGATCTGCCTGCTCTCCTCTTTGCTGAGGTCGTTGCGCTCCTCGCCCTCGACGCCCAGCACTGTCGTCGTGCTCACAGGTTCACCTCCTCCAGGATCTCCTCGTTCTGTTCGTCCTCCAGGCTGGAGATGACGAAGCGGTAGTGCTCGCTGGTGGCGAGCAGTTCGCTGTGGGTGCCGACCGCGGTGATGCGGCCGTCCTCCAGCAGCGCGACCCGGTCGGCGAGCATGACCGTGGACGGCCGGTGCGCGACGATCAGCGCGGTGGTGGAGGCGAGCACCCGCCGGAGGGCCGCCTCGACGAGCGCCTCTGTGTCGACGTCGAGCGCCGACAGCGGGTCGTCGAGCACCAGGATGCTCGGATTCGCCGCCACGGCCCGCGCCAGCGCGAGGCGCTGCCGCTGGCCGCCGGAGAGGCTGAGCCCCTCCTCGCCGACCTTCGTCTCGACGCCCTCTGGCAGGTCGTAGACGAAGCCCGCCTGGGCGATCTCGAGCGCCTCGGTGAGCACTCGCTCCGCTTCCGCCGACACGGGGTCGAGGCCGTCGCGGCCCAGCAGGACGTTGTCGCGCACGGAGGCCGAGAACAGGGTCGCGTCCTCGAAGGCCATGGCGATCGCCTTGCGCAGGTCGTAGCGGGTGAGGTCGCGCACGTCGACGCCGTCGACCTTCACCGCGCCTCCGGTCACGTCGTACAGACGCGTCGTGAGCGCGGTCAGGGTCGACTTGCCGGAGCCGGTCAGGCCGACGAGGGCCATCGTCTCCCCCGGCTTCACCGTCAGGCGCACGCCGTCGAGCAGGTCGGGGAAGCGCTCCGGCGAGTCCTGGTAGCGGAAGTGCACGTCGTCGAAGACGAGCTCGCCCCGGGGCTCCTCGATCGTCTTCGGGTCGGCGGGATCGGTGATGGAGTTGGTCTCGTCCATCACCTCGAAGAAGCGGTCGGCCGCGGTGCGCGTGTCGAACGTCATCGAGAGCAGGAAGCCGATCGACTCGATCGGGAACCGCAGCACGGTGGCCGTCGCGAAGAACGCGACCAGCTCGCCGACCGACAGCTGCCCCTGCGACGAGAGCCAGACGCCGACGACGAGGGAGATGGCAAACGCGATGTCCGGCACCAGCAGCAGCCACAGCCAGATCCCCGCGATCGCCTTGGCCTTCTCGATCTCGGTGCCGCGCAGCTGCTCCGCCTGCGACTCGAAGCTCTTCAGGGCGTGCTTGCCCCGGCCGAAGGCCTTGAGAACGCGGATGCCGTGCACCGACTCCTCCACGGCCGTGGCGAGGTCGCCGGCCTGGTCCTGGCTGCGGCGGGCGACGACCGAGTACTTGTTCTCGAAGACGAAGCCGTAGATCCACAGCGGCACCGAGCACACCAGGAAGATGAGCCCGAGGATCCAGTTCCAGCCGATCAGGATGGCGAAGCCGACGATGATCGTGACCACGTTGACCACCAGCAGCACGATGCCGAAGGACAGCCAGCGGCGGATCAGGCTGAGGTCGCTGACGGCGCGCGACAGCAGCTGGCCGCTCGGCCAGCGGTCGTGGAAGGCGACGGGCAGGTCCTGCAGCTTCTCGTAGAGCGCGTTGCGCATCCTCGCCTCGACGTGGGTGCCCGGGGTGAGCACGAACCAGCGGCGCAGCGAGATGAACACCGCCTCCGCCGCGCCCAGCCCGACCACGAGCAGTGCAGCCGGCCAGACTGCGCTGGGGTCACCGGTCGACAGCGGGCCGTCGACCAGCCAGCGCAGCACCTGGGGGATGCTGAGCGCGACCAGGCTGGCGAGCAGCGCGGCCACCATGCCGAGCACGATGCGGGGCGCGGCGGACTTGGCGAACGGCAGGATGCGCAGCAGGGTGCGGACGGTGCTCGACCGCTTCTTCGTGGTGTTCTTCTGTGCCGTGGCGACAGACATGGAGATTCCGTTTTCTGTGAGTGGTCCGACGTCGTGGGTCGGCGGCGACCACGCGGAGGAGTCGCCGAAGGCCTGCCGACGGTGGCAGACCCTGTGAGTGAGGGAGCGGGTGCGCGCGGGAACGGCGCGGGGCGGGTGACCTACCGCCCGTACGGTCGGGCGCCGGCCACACGGGCGGCGACGGACCCGGGCACGGTGGTCTTTCGTGCGGTCTCGATCGTCGTCATGGCGTCCTCCCAGCCTCGATGTATGCGTCCTCAGTGCCGCGACAAGGCAGCCCTACAGAATATTGCCAGGTTCATTGAGTTCGCAAGAGTTTTCTTGGATGCGGTCGTCTGGAACGACTGCGGCGGGTCGACCCGTCGCCGTCGTTCCGCACGCACGCAGTCGCGGCGGCGGCCCGCCCGCGTCAGCGGATGCGGATGGAGAGGCAGGTGACGCAGCCCTCGAGCTTCTCGAACTCCGAGATGTCGACCTGGACGACCGTGTAGCCGAGGTCCTCGACCAGGGCCACCGACTGCGGCGCCGACGACGACATCAGCACGGTGTCGTCGGAGAGCACGACGACCGCGGTGCCGTGCGCCTCGGGCACCGGGAGGAAGCGCTCGAAGATGCGCGGATCGTCCACGATGGGCTCGTACCCGATGACGGTGCCGTCGGGCAGGGCGGTGACCGCGGTCTTCAGGTGGAGCGCCTTGGTCACCGGCACGGCGACGACCGAGTAGCCGAGCGGGCCGGCGATGGCGCGCAGCTGGCGGATGCCCTCGGCGTTCGTGCGGCCGCCGCGGCCGACGTACACGGTCGAGCCGACCTTGAGGACGTCGCCGCCCTCGAGCGTGCCCGGCGCCACGATCCGCTCGAGGTGCAGGCCCTGGGCGCGCAGGGCGGCCTCGGTGCCCTCCGGCTCGTTCTGGCGCGACTCGGCGCCCGGACGGGTGATGACGGCGAGGTCGCCCAGGACAACGGCCGTGTCCTCGACGAACACCGAGTCGGCCATGCGGTCGGCGCTCGTCACCTCGACGGTCTGCCAGCCGGCCTCGGACAGGGCGGCGACGTAGGCGTCCCACTGCTTGTCGGCGAGCTCCGCATCCACCGGCTCGCGGTCGATGTGGGTGACGAGGCCCTCGGCCAGGTTGGCGGCGGGGATGCGCACGAGCGCGATGCGGCGCTCGGTGCGCTCCCCGCCCTCGATCGTGCGGAACACCGCGTAGCCGGCGGTCGGGAACGCGACCGCGACCGCCAGCCAGAACGGCAGGTTGATGCCGATGAACGACTGGAACAGCTGGCCCCACGCCTCACCGGAAAGGGTCACCTTGAGGACCGTGAACAGGATCAGCGTGCCGAGCAGCGTGCTCACCAGGGCGAGCACGATACCGGTCACGACGGCGATCCAGCGCCGCTCGAAGCCGCCGAGCAGTCCCGCACCGAAGCCGAGCACCAGCGCGACGAGCGTGTTCCATCCCACGTACGGCGTCGTGGTGGCGAGCGCCGCCGAGTTCAGCTGGCTCGCCACCAGGATCACGAACGTCGAGGCGACGAACGCGATCGCAGCGACGGCGACAGCGGCGGAGATGGATGCGGCGAGCCTGCGGCCCCAGGAAGACGTCATGGCATCCAACCTAGCGGAGCGCTGCTATGCGTTCGCTGGCTCCCGCAGCCGGCCGAGCGCCAGTTCCTCCGCGGCCTCGAGCGTGGTGACGCCGCGCTCCGCCGCGACCCGGAAGATCTCGGTCACCGTGTCGCCGATGCGCTCGACCCGCTCCTGCGTCGCCTCGGCCGTGATGCCGGGCTCTCCGGCCATCGAGAGGAAGATGACGCCTCCTGCGTTGACCACGAAATCGGGGGCCCACAGGATGCCGCGGGCGGCCAGGCGCGCGGCCCCGGAGCGCTCCGCCAGCTGGTTGTTAGCGGGCCCGACCACCGCGCGCACGCGCAGCTCGTCGATGACGCGCTCGGTGAGCACGCCCCCGACGCCGGCCGGGACGAACACATCGCCCTCGACGCGGTGCGCCTCCTCGGGCTCGACCCAGGTGGCGCCGATCGCCTCGGCGAGCGCGCGCTTCGCGGGGTTCACGTCGGTGACCGTCAGCACGGCTCCCTCGCTCGCCAGCCGCATCGCGATCAGCGAGCCGACGTGGCCGAGGCCGAGCACGATCACGTGCCGGCCGGCCACCGAGCGGCTGCCGAAGACCTGCTCCAACGTCGATTGCAATCCGGCGTAGACGCCGGCCGCCGTCGCGTCGCTGGGCTCGCCGACGCCGCCCTCCGACGGCGGGAGTCCGCACACGTGCGCGGTGCGGGTGGCGACGACCGACATGTCCTCCGCGCTCGTGCCCACATCCTCAGCGGTCATGTACGCGCCGCCGAGCGTCTCGACGGCGTCGCCGAGGTCGAGCATGGCCTCGTACCGCTCGGTCGGGGTCAGCGTCGTGCCGCGAGGCACGTAGACGACCGCCTTGCCGCCGCCGCGGTTGAGGCCCGCGGCCGCGTTCTTCATCGTCATCCCCTCGGCCAGGCGCAGCGAGTCGGACACGGCCTCCTGCCAGGAGTCGTACGTCCAGACCCGGCAGCCGCCGAGGGCGGGGCCGAGGACGGTGGAGTGGACCGCGATGCTGATGGTGAGGCCGCTCCGCCTCCCCTTCACGACGTGCAGTGTTTCGTGGGGCAGGTCAGCGGGCAGGACGGACATCGGTGTCTCCTCGTGGGATCGCGGTGAAAAAGGTGTGGCGGTCTTGTGGACCGCCGTCCATTCTCCCGCGCCCGCGGGACGTAAGCAACGTGCGACGCGGCCTCAGTGGAAGAAGTGCCGCTCCCCCGTGAAGTACATGGTCACGCCGGCCGCCTTGGCCGCCTCGACGACCTCCTCGTCGCGGATGCTCCCGCCCGGCTGCACGATCGCCCGAACGCCGGCGTCGATCAGGATCTGCGGGCCGTCCGCGAACGGGAAGAACGCGTCGGAGGCCGCCACGGAGCCGCGGGCACGGTCGCCCGCCCGGCTCACCGCGAGGTTGCAGGAGTCGACGCGGTTGACCTGGCCCATGCCGACGCCGACCGAAGCGCCGTCGTGGGCGAGCAGGATGGCGTTCGACTTGACCGCTCGGCACGCCTTCCAGGCGAACTCGAGGTCGGCGCGGGTGGCCGCGTCGGCCTCCTCGCCGGCGACGAGCGTCCACCCGGCGGACGAGAACCCATCGAAGCGGTCGCTGTCCTGCACGAGCACGCCGCCCGAGATCTGCCGGAACTCGGTCAGCGCACGCGCGTAGCCCTCGGGCAGCTGCAGGATGCGCAGGTTCTTCTTGGTTTGCAGCAGCTCCAGCGCCTCCGGCTCGTACGCCGGAGCGATGAGCACCTCGGTGAAGATGCCCTTGACCGTCTCGGCCATGGCGAGCGTCACCGTGCGGTTGGCCGCGATCACGCCGCCGTACGCGGAGACCGGGTCGCACTCGTGCGCCTTGCGGTGCGCCTCGGCGATGTCGTCGGCGACGGCGATGCCGCACGGGTTGGCGTGCTTGATGATCGCCACCGCCGGCTGGTCGAAGTCGTACGCGCTGCGCAGCGCGGCGTCGGCGTCGACGTAGTTGTTGTACGACATCTCCTTGCCGCCGAGCTGTGTCGCCTGGGCGATGCCGCGTCCCGTGGGGTCGGCGTAGAGGGCCGCGGCCTGGTGCGAGTTCTCGCCGTAGCGCAGCGTCTGCTTGAGTTCGGCGCGGGCCTCCCAGCGCTCCGGGAAATCCAGGGTCGAGGGAGCCTGTCCGGCGAACCACGCCGCCACCGCGCCGTCGTAGGCGGCCGTGTGCGCGAACGCCTTGGAAGCGAGCTCACGCCGCTGGTCGAAGGTCGTCCCGCCCGCGGCGACGGCCTCGATCACGGCGGAATAGTCGTCGGGCGAGACCACGATCGCGACATTGGCGTGGTTCTTCGCCGACGCACGGACCATCGCCGGGCCGCCGATGTCGATCTGCTCGACCACGTCGTTGCCGACCGCCCCGGAAGCGACCGTCTCGACGAACGGGTACAGGTTCACGACGACGAGCTCGAACGGATCGATCCCCAGCTCCTTCAGCTGCTCCTCGTGCGAGGCGAGCCGGAGGTCGGCGAGGAGACCGGAGTGGATGGCCGGGTGCAGCGTCTTGACGCGGCCGTCGAGCGACTCCGGGAACCCGGTGACGCTGGCGACGTCGGTCACGCCGTAGCCCGCATCCCGGATCGTCTGCGCGGTGGAGCCGGTGGAGACGATCTCGACGCCGGCGGCCGCCAGGGCGGCGGCCAGGTCGAGCAGCCCGGTCTTGTCGCTGACCGAGATCAGGGCGCGGCGGACGGGGACGAGGTCCCGTTCGCGGTACAGGCTGGCGTCGTGGCGGGGTCCGCTCATGCTCTGGCAAGCTCCTCGAGGTCGATGTGTCCGTTGGCGATGTCGAGCACGGCGTCGATGAGCAGCCGTCGCTCCACGGGTTTGATGCGCTCGTGCAGGGCGGCCTCCGTGTCGCCGGGAAGCACCTCCACGCGCTCCTGGCTGATGATCGGGCCCGCGTCCACTCCGTTGTCGACGACGATGAGGCTCGCGCCGGTCTGGGTCACTCCGGCGGCGATCGCATCCCGCACCGCGTGGGCCCCCGGGAACTCGGGCAGGTAGGCGGGATGCGTGTTGATGAGGTTCGGGGACAGGGCCTCCACCACCCGCGGCGGCACGAGGCGCATGAAACCGGACAGGATGGTCAGGTCGGGCTCCCACTGGCGGATCTGCTCCAGCAGGGCGTCCCCCCACTCCTCCCGGCTCGCATACGAGGTGAACGGCACGCTGAAGGTCGGGATGCCGAAGCGCTCGGCGTGCTCGAACCCGTCGGCCTCGCGGTCGGCCCCGACGGCGACGACGCGCGCCGGGAACTCCGCGTCCTCCGACGCCTCCAGCAGAGCGCGCAGGTTGGAGCCACCGCCGGAGATCAGCACCACAATCGAGAGCACCCCACAAGCCTAGCGGCGAGCGGCGCCCCCGATCACCGCCGGGCGCGGCCCCCGGCGGCGCGACGGCCGGAGACGGCGAGGCCGATGGCCGCCGCGACCGCGACCTCGGCCGCCGCGAGACCCCCGACGAGCCAGGGGTTCGGGCCGACGTCGTGCAGGCGGCCGGGACCGAGCGCCCCGGAGGACCACCACGCGAGCAGGCCGAGCTGGATGCCGGCGACGGCGCCCATCCCGAGGGCCGTCAGGGCGACCGAGCGGACGCCCTCGATCCGGTGCGCTCCCGGGCGCGCACGCAGCAGCACCCCGCTGACGAATCCCGCGAGGATCGGGACGACGACGCCGACGAGTCCGAAGGCGAAGCCGCCGGGCGGGATCACGCCGAACAGCGGAAGGCCCGGCAACGGCCCCAGCGCCGTCCCGAGCGGGCTGACGGCGGAGCCGGTGCCGATCGCGAAGCCCGGGCCGATCAGCCAGGACGCCATCCACACCACCAGGTTCGGGAGGATGGCGAGCTGCCCGACCGTCAGGGCCACGCCTCCCGCCACACCGGTCTGCAGCTGCTCGTAGAGGCCGATGATGGCGCCGTAGTTGCCGAAGATGAGCAGGGCGAGCACGAGCGCCGCGAGGCCGACGATCATCGCCGTCGCGGCCGAGCCGCCGCGCACGACGGCGACGGCGCCGTCGGCGAGCGCCTCCGGGATCGCCCGGGTCCGGGTGCGGAGGAGGGACAGCACGGCGACACCGCCCGCATCCGTCCGCGGTGCGCGGGGGTTCGCGGCGCCCTCCACCGAGCGCACCGCCGAGTCGTCCTCGGCCGTACCGCGCAGTGCGGCCAGCCCGAGACCTGCGGCGATGCCGATGCCGTAGACGAACGGCGGGAGCACGATGCCCTGCCAGATCGACGGCTGCACCATCGGCGCGCCCGCCGTCAGCACGACGAGGGTGGCGATGACCGCAAACGTCGCCAGCGCGCTCGCCGCGCCGACGAGACGCTGTCCGGTGTCGGCGGCGCGCATCCCGGTCCGGACACCGAGGCCGGCCGTGAGGACCGCGAAGCCGAGCAGGGCGATGGTCACCTGGAACGGCGTCCCGGCGGCGGGCAGGCCCAACTGCGCGACGGTCTGCGGGTCGAGCGAGACGGTCAGGTTGACGCCGTGGCCGACCAGCCAGATGTCGGCGGCGGACCGCCACACCACCGTGAAGTCGGCGCCCAGCTGGTACTGCGCCGCCCACAGGATCGCGATGGGGACCAGGCAGATGCCGAGGCCGATGGCGGCGACGATGAGCGCCTCCAGCGCGGCGAGCAGGGCGACGGTTGTGCGACTCATGACCGAACGGAGCCTACCGGCGCCGTCGCGGCCGGAGCCGCCGACACTTCGGCGCTCAGGAGACCGTCATCACGGGGGTCTCGTCGTCCGCCTCCTCCGGGACGGTGATCGCGGGACGCTGCAGCAGCTCCAGGAGCGCGATGGCCAGGGCCGCGAGCACCAGCGTCCAGATGACGAGCGCGGGCGTGATGGGCCGCACGAGCAGCACGACCGCGGCCGCGATCACGGCGACCGCGGCGCGGAGGAGAGCCCGCTGCGCGTACAGCCATTCCCCGACCCTGCCGGTGGTGATGCCGTGGCGCTCTGCCGCGGCCCGAGCCGAGGCGACACCGGACTGGAAGAAGCCGCGCAGGCGCCGGGGCACCGCGAAGGGGCCGGCGTACCAGCCGACGAGCGCGACGGCCAGCGCGAGGACCAGCACCGCGACCGCGGTGGCGATCATCGCGTCCGTCACGGTCGAGTACAGCGTCTGCGCCAGCTTCGACGGCACCAGCGACGGCGAGGCGGACGCGACGAAGACGATCCGTCCCACGGCGAGCGCAGCGAGGGTCAGCGCCATCGCGAGGCCGAGAGCGACCGCTGCCCAGATCAGCGCGAGCGCGCGCCGCCGTGCCACGATCACGCCGAGGGCGAGCAGGCCGATCGCCACCCACGGCAGCCAGGCGCCCGCGGCGATCGCCAGGCCGTAGAACAGCTGGAGGGTCGGGATGGACGAGTTCTGCGCCACCGTCACCGTGCGGTCCACGGACGGGATCTGCGAGGCGAAGGTGAGCCCCTGATCCACCAGCAGCTGTTTCACCCGGTCGATGATGGGGCCGAGCTGGATGCCGATGGAGCCGTCCGCCCCGACGGTGACCGCGGCCTTCGGGTCGTTCTGCATCGTGGCGACGAGCTGGTCGTGGCTCGTACGCAGGGCCTGCTCCCAGACCTGAGCGAATGCGTCGGAGGCGACGAACCGCTGCACGGTGGAGCTCATCAGCGACACGATGCCCTGCGCCAGCGGCCCCTTGAGGGCGTTGAGAGCCTTCGTCGCCACCGGGCCCGTCCCGAGCTCTGTGATGCCGTCGATCACCTGCGAGGTGACCTGCGGGATGTCGACATGGTCCTGGACGGCCTTCACCGCCTGGTCGGTGATGAACCCCTGGACGGCCGGATCCTTCGCCAGCGGCGCATAGGTCGCGACGAACGAGTCCGTGTCGGTCAGCTGGATCTTCGCCCACGACGCCACGACCGCGACGGGCGCCAGGATCGCACCGAGCACGATCAGGACGACCGCGAGCAGCGTCCACGCCCAGCTGCGCCGGTGCTTCACGGGTGCGGCGGGCGGCGGGAGGGGCCGCGTCGCATCCGGGTCGGCGACGGCCTGCTCGCGGAGGGCCGCGTTCTCCTCCTCCAGCGCCTCGATGCGCTCCAGCAGTTCGGCGTTCGTGAGGCGAGCCATGGGCCTCCCCCTTCCGGCATCCAGGTGGCGACACTGTAACGCGCGGGGTCGAGGGTCGGGCAGAGAGCAGTTTCGGGAGCGGACGCCGGGAGGCCGGGACCCTCAGGGATCCCGGCCTCCCGGTTCGTGCGTGCTGCCGTTACAGCGCGGCGTACACCTCGCGCAGCAGGGCGGCGGTCTCGGACGGCGTCTTGCCGACCTTCACGCCTGCGGCCTCCAGGGCCTCCTTCTTCGCCTGCGCGGTGCCCGCCGAGCCGGAGACGATGGCGCCGGCGTGGCCCATCGTCTTGCCCTCGGGAGCCGTGAAGCCGGCGACGTAGCCGACGACCGGCTTGGTGACGTTGGCCTTGATGAAATCGGCTGCGCGCTCCTCCGCGTCGCCGCCGATCTCGCCGATCATCACGATCGCCTTGGTCTCCGGGTCGGCCTCGAACGCGGCGAGCGCATCGATGTGGGTGGTGCCGATGACCGGGTCGCCGCCGATGCCGATGGCGGTCGAGAAGCCCAGGTCGCGCAGCTCGTACATCATCTGGTAGGTGAGCGTGCCGGACTTCGACACCAGGCCGATCGGGCCCTTGCCGGTGATCGTGGCCGGGGTGATGCCGACCAGCGACTCACCCGGGGTGATGATGCCGGGGCAGTTCGGGCCGATGATCCGCGTCTTGTTGCCCTTCTCCTTGGCGTAGGCCCAGGCCTCGGCCGAGTCCTGCACCGGGATGCCCTCGGTGATGACGACGAGCAGCGGGATCTCGGCGTCGATCGCCTCCACCATCGCGTCCTTCGCGAACGCCGGCGGCACGAAGATGATCGACACGTCGGCGCCGGTCTTCTCGATCGCCTCGACGACGGTGCCGAACACGGGCAGCTCGACGTCGCCGTGGGTGACGGTGGTGCCGGCCTTGCGGGCGTTCACGCCGCCGACGACCTGGGTGCCGGCCTTCAGCATCAGAGCGGTGTGCTTGGTGCCCTCGCCGCCGGTGATGCCCTGGACGATGACCTTGGAATCCTTGTTGAGGAAGATAGACATGTTCGTTCGTCCTTCGCTTACTTCGCGGCCAGCTCGGCGGCCTTGTCGGCGCCCTCGTCCATGGTGAGCGCGAGGGTCACCAGCGGGTGGTTCGCCTCGGTGAGGATGCGGCGGCCCTCGTCGACCTTGTTGCCGTCCAGGCGCACCACGAGCGGCTTGTTGGCCTCGCCGCCGAGGATCTCCAGCGCCTTCACGATGCCGTTGGCGACCGCGTCGCAAGCGGTGATGCCGCCGAAGACGTTCACGAAGACGCTCTTGACCTGCGGGTCGTTGAGGATGACGTCCAGACCGTTCGCCATGACCTCGGCCGACGCGCCGCCGCCGATGTCGAGGAAGTTCGCCGGCTTGACGCCGCCGTGCTTCTCGCCCGCGTAGGAGACGACGTCCAGCGTGGACATGACCAGTCCCGCGCCGTTGCCGATGATGCCGACCTGGCCGTCCAGCTTGACGTAGTTGAGGTTCGCGGCCTTGGCCTTTGCCTCCAGCGGGTCGGCCGCGGCCTTGTCCTCGAGCTCCTCGTGGTCGGGGTGGCGGAAGTCGGCGTTCTCGTCGAGCGAGACCTTGCCGTCGAGCGCGATGATGTCGCCCTCCTCGGTCAGGACCAGCGGGTTGACCTCGACCAGGGTCGCGTCCTCGCCGGTGTAGACCTCGTACAGCTTCACGAAGACGGCGGCGACCTTCTCGACGAGGTCCTCCGGGAACCCGGCGGCCTTCGCGATCTCGACGGCCTTCGCGTGGTCGATGCCGCCGCGCGGGTCGACCTCGACGCGGGCGAGCGCCTCCGGCTTCTCCACGGCGAGCTGCTCGATCTCCATGCCGCCCTCGACGCTCGTGAGCGAGAGGTAGGAGCGGTTGGCCCGGTCGAGCAGCACCGAGAAGTAGAACTCGCGGGCGATCCGGGCGCCGCCGGCGACCATCACGCGGCGGACGACGTGGCCCTTGATGTCGAGCCCGAGGATCGCCTTCGCGGCCTCCTCCGCCTCGTCCGGGTTCTTGGCCACCTTGACGCCGCCGGCCTTGCCGCGGCCACCGGTCTTGACCTGCGCCTTGACGACGGTCACACCGCCCAGCTTCTCAGCCGCGGCGCGCACCTCCTCAGGGGTGTCGGCGACGATGCCCGGAAGGACCGGGACCCCGTACTTCTCGAACAGGTCTCTGGCCTGGTACTCGTATAGATCCACGGTTATCCAATCCGCTGATTGCCCGGTGCGCTCGTGGCTGCCGGCTGATTCCTCGAGGCGGCCCGACGCGAGAATAGCTCGACGCCGAGATAAATTCGCCAGGAAGAACTTTAGCGCGTCCGCCTGAACGCCCCGAATCGGGCAAGGTGCGCACAGGGAACGCGCGGCCGTGGTTCTCCACAGATCGGATCGACCGGCACCGCGCAGGAGCGCGCGCCGGAACGGTGGAGGCATGACACATCGACCCTTCACCCTGATCACCGCGGTCAGCCTCGCCGGGCTCGCCGTCTTCCTCGGCGTCCTCCACAGCCTCTTCTCCGCGGGGACCCCGGCGCGGGCGCTCACCGGCGACGGCCACGGTCCCGGCTACCAATCGTCCGACGGCTGGTGGCTCGGCAGCTACCACTTCGACGACGGCGCGATCGGCTTCTGCCTGCATCCTGCGAAGAAGGCACCGACCGGACTCGAGTACAGCTACGCCGATGCGGCATCGACAGGGTGGTGGACACCGGAGCAGGCCGCCGTCTTCGCCTACATCGCCCGCACGTGGGCCGGGTCCGGAGACCGCACGACCGCCGCGGCCGGCCAGCTGGCGACGTGGATGCACGCCGGACTCCACCCGGCCGACGCCCGCAGCAAGGCGGCCCGCGCGGGGAACGACGGAGACGCCGTCTTCGCCCGCGCGATGGAGATGCTGGACGAAGCCCGGAGCCGGGCGTCGACCGGTGTCCGGGCCGCCGTCGTGGTCGAACTGGCCGAGACCGGGCCCGGCAGGGTGCGTGTGGAGCTCACGGTCGACCGGCTGTCCGGTCCGGAGGTGCTCCCGCCCGCGGCTCACCTGGTGCAGACGACCCTGACCGGGGCGACCTTCGCCGATGGCTCGACGACCGCCTCCCTCGCCTCCGGAACGGACGCCGACATCGCCCCGACCGGGAGCGAACCCAGCGTGTCGGTCAGCGCGACGGCCACGACAGGAGAGCTGCCGTACGGCAATGCGGTCACCGTGGCGCTCCCGGCGACGGACGCACAGGCGGTCCTGATCGCCCAGCCGTCGTCCGCCTCCGCGAGCGCGTCGGCCGACGCGAAGGGCCCGTCGCCCCTGCCCTTCCAGCCGCAGGTCGAGACCCGGACGTCCGCGCCGGAAGCGCGACCGGGCGCAGAGGTGACCGACACCCTGATCGTCTCGGTGACGGACGGAGAGGGTCTGCTGCCGACCTGGGGCGTGCACGAGACGGAGAACGGCTTCGAGCCCGTCACCGCTGTCGTGCAGAGCACGCTGCACGGTCCCTTCGCCGATCCCATCGCTGTCGCGCCGGAAGCACCGGCCGGAGCGCCGGCCGTGTGTACCGTCGAGACGGTGGTGAACGGGGCGGGCCGCTACACGACACCGGCCTGCACGCTTCCGGCGGACGGCTATTACGTCTGGACGGAGCAGATCGACCCGGAGCGCACCGATCCGGCCGCAGGAGGCGCGCGGCTCAAGCCGTGGCGCTCGTCCTTCGGCATCGCGAGCGAGGTGACCCGGGCGACCACGGCGATGTCCCCCGCCGTCACCCCGACCGAGCTCGCCGCGACCGGTGCCGCGGACTCGGTCGTGCCGGCGCTCTTCGGGACCGGGGCAGGCGTCGCGGGGGCGACCATGCTCACCGCTGCGCGTCTGCGCGGGCGTCGTGGGGAGGGGCCGCGCGGCGCGCGTCACGTCCGAAGAAAGACACGTCCTGGCCGCACTCACTCGCTCGCCGTTGGCCGGCTCGTGGGGGGCCGGCTCGTGGGGGGCCGGCTCGTCGGGCCGCGACACCCGCGGTCGACCTGGTTCCGGGCATGAGCCTCGCTATGCCGCCCCTCTCCGCACCTTCGCAGGCACGGACGGCACCATGGGGACATGGGGAACGGCAGGGGCTTCCGACCGGTCGCGGTGGAGGACATCGCGGCGGAGGCCCTCTCGTTCGCCGGCGGCGCCCGGGCGCTCCTGCTCCAGATCGCACACCCCGCGGTCGGTCGTGGCGTGGTGGACCACAGCGATTTCGCCTCCCGGCTGATGGACCGCTTCGAGGGCACCGTGCTCTACCTCATGGCGACCATGTACGGGTCACCGGAGGAGCGGGCGGCGGTGCGCCGGGCGGTGAACCGGGCGCATGCTCCGGTCAGGGGCGTGCACCCGGCCAGCGGTACCACGTACAACGCTTTCGATCCGGACCTTCAGCTCTGGGTCGCCGCCACCCTGTACCAGACGATGATGGACCTCCGCGCGCGAGTCTTCGGCCCGCTTTCGCCGGACGAGGCCGAGACGGCGTACCGCGCCATCTCGCAGGCACCGTCGAACCTGCAGCTGGCTCCCGCGCACTGGCCCGCCGACCGCGCCGGGTTCGACGACTACTGGGAGCGGATGGTCGCGTCGCTCCGGGTCGATGCGGATGTCCTCGCCGTATCGCGTCAGATCCTGTATCCCGCAGGGATCGCCTGGTGGCTGCGACCCGGCCTGCCGCTCATGCGTCTCGTGGCGGCGGGACTCCTCCCTCCGAGCGTGCGCACGGAGTTCCGGCTGCCGTGGGACGGCACCCGGCAGCGACGATTCGACCGGGTGATGCGCTGGACCGGGCGGATCTATCCGCACCTGCCATTGCGGCTCCGGCACCTGCTCCGGGATCGTTACCTCGCGAAGCTCCGGCGACGTGTCGGCTCATCCCCGGCGAGGAACAGCGGCGGGCCCGGCGGAGGTTAGCCCGCGAGTCCACGTCGGCGCTCCACCAGCCGGGCCAGCAGCACCAGCAGGACGCCGATCGCGGAACCCAGCACCGTCTCCAGCACGCGGTCGACCACGAGCACCGGGAGCGGGGTCGGGCTCGCAAGGTGCGAGACGGAGAGCGCGAGCGGGGTGATGAACACCAGCGCCGCCCCGTAGTGCCGGGCGACCAGGATCTCGGCGAAGAACTGGCAGACCACGATGATGCAGATCACGGCGAACGCCGGTGGCGACCAGACGAGCAGGAGGGCCGTCACCGCGACTCCGACGATGGTCCCGACGATCCTGTGCAGCGAACGCGAGATCGAGTGCGCCGCGCGGGCCGGCGGTATCACCGCGACGACGCTGACGACGGCCCAGTAGGCGTGCCCGAAGCCGAACAGCAGCGCTATCCCGCCCGCGATGACGACGCCGATGACGTTCTGCGCGACCGTGAGCCAGACCCGCGCGTCCCGAAAGGCCGCGACATCCACGGCCGGACGACGACGGAGTTCGGTGACCAGCCCCCAGCGTGCGAGCGCGCCGCGCTCGACGCCGGGGATCCGCCGGATCGCCCACCCCGACATCGTGAGCAGCCACGCGAAGGCGGCGGCCACCGCGGCGACCCCGAGCCGGGGAAGCGCCTCGCCGGCCGGTGTGGGCACCGCCGCGCAGACCAGCAGCGCGAAGACGAAGAACAGCGCCTGCGGCGGGACCATCTGGAAGACCGTGACGAAGAGCGTCCCCCCGCCGACGACGACCACGAGCGCGAGCACGACGAGAGGCAGCGGCTCGCCGAGCACCGCCAGCCCCGTCCCCGCGGCGATGCACAGCAGCAGGGCGATCGCCGCGACGGTGAGCGTGCGGATCCGCAGTCTGTACGGCTCATTCCGGCCGTACAGGGCGGTGAACGCGCCGAAGGTGGCATAGGCGGTCAGGTCGAGCCGCCCCACCGCGAACAGGGTGAACAGGGGAACCGCGACGGCGAGAGCGGCACGGAGCCCGACCTCGAGGTTGCGCGGTCCGGCGGTGTCCGCCCTCACAGCTTGTCGATCGGAGCGATCTTGATCAGGAGCTTCTTCGCGCCCGCCTTCTCGAACTGCACGTGCGCGACGCGCTTGGCACCCTGCCCGGTCACCTGGGTGACCCGGCCCTCGCCGAAATCGGCGTGGCGGATGCGGTCGCCCGGAGCGAGCTCCAGCTCGCCGTTGTCGCGAACCTTCCCGGTGACCCGGTTCGGCCACTCCGCCTTCGGCCGCTCCTGGCGGAACGGCGCAGCGGCGAGGCTGTCGTTCCAGCCGGAACCTCCCGAGCCGCCGGAGCCGGCGCCCAGGCCCGGTCGACGGGCGTTCAGAGCGCGCGACTGGGTGCCGCCGCGGCCGTTCGCAGACCCCGGAGACTGCCGCCACTCGATCAGATCGGCGGGGATCTCTTGAAGGTACCGACTGGGCATCGCGACGGCGGTCTCGCCGAACTGCGCCCGCGTCATCGCCAGCGAGAGGAACAGTCGCTTCTTCGCCCGCGTGATGCCGACGTAGAACAGCCGGCGCTCCTCCGCAGGTCCCCCCGGCTCGTTCGCCGACATGCGGTGCGGAAGCAGGTCCTCCTCGATGCCGGTGAGGAACACGGCGTCGTACTCGAGGCCCTTCGCGGTGTGCAGGGTCATCAGCGAGACCGCGCCGCTGGAGTCGTCGATCTCGTCCGCGGCTGCGACGAGCGACACCTCGGTGAGGAAGTCCACGAGCGTGCCGTCCGGGTTGTTGCGCGCGAACTCGCGCGTCACCGCCACGAGCTCGTCCACGTTCTCCGCACGCGCCTCGTCCTGCGGATCGCGGCTGTTGCGCAGCGTCTCGATGTAGCCGCTGCCGTCGAGCAGGAACGTCAGCACGTCGGCGACAGGGGCGACCCCGGCCGGGTTCGACGGGTCGATCTTGGCCGCCGCCTCGTCGAGCAGGCTCGACAGCTGCAGAATCGCGTTCGTCACCTTCGGGCCGAGCCCCAGGGAGGCGGCGTCGCGCATGGCGGCACGGAACGTGAGCCCGTTGTCCTCCGCGTAGCTCGCCAGCTGCGTCTCGGTCGCCGGGCCGATGCCGCGCTTCGGCGTATTCAGGATGCGGCGGAGCGCGAGCATGTCATCCGGGTTGGCGACCGTGATCAGGTACGCCATCGAGTCCTTGATCTCGGCCCGCTCGTAGAACTTGGTGCCGCCCATGACCTTGTAGGGCAGCGCCGAGCGGATGAAGATCTCCTCCAGCGCACGGGTCTGCGCGTTGGTGCGGTAGAAGACGGCGATGTCCTTGTAGGCCATGCCCGCGCCGTGCAGCTTCTCGATCTCGTCGGCCACGAACTGCGCCTCGTCGTGGCCGGAGTACCCGGTGTAGCCGATGATCTTCTCGCCATCGCCCACGGCCGTCCAGAGCTTCTTGTCCTTGCGGTCGAAGTTGTTGGAGATGACGGCGTTGGCGGCGCTCAGGATGTTCTGCGTCGACCGGTAGTTCTGCTCCAGCAGCACGACCTTCGCGCCGGGGAAGTCGCGCTCGAACTCGACGATGTTGCGGATGTCGGCGCCGCGGAAGGCGTAGATCGACTGGTCGGAGTCGCCGACGACCGTCAGCGAAGCGCTCGGGATGACGCCCGCCGCGTCGCGGAGCGGACGCACGTTGCGGCCGTGCGACTCCAGGTCGTCGACGATATCGGGAGCGACCGGCATCGTCAGCTCGCGGATGAGCGAGTACTGGGCGTGGTTGGTGTCCTGGTATTCGTCGACCAGGATGTGCCGGAACCGGCTCTGATAGAGCGCTGCCACCCGAGGGAAGGCACGGAACAGGAAGACGGTCTCGGCGATCAGGTCGTCGAAGTCGAAGGCGTTGGCCCGCCGGAGCTCTCGCGTGTACTGGCGGAAGATCTCGAGGAACATCACCTCCTGCGGGTCGCTCAGGTTGGCGGACCGGGCGAAGGTCTCCAGGTCGGTCAGCTCGTTCTTGAGCTTGGAGATGCGGTTCGCCGCAGCGCCGACCGTGAAGCCCAGGGTGTCGGCGTCGAGTTCCTTGATGATCCGCTTGAGGAGGGCGCGGGTGTCGCCCGAGTCGTAGATCGTGAAGCTGGCGGTCTTGCCGATGGTCTCCGCCTCGCGGCGGAGGATGCGGACGCACGCCGAGTGGAAGGTCGAGATCCACATGCCCTGCGCCTTGCCTCCGAGCAACTGCTCGACGCGCTCACGCATCTCGTTCGCGGCCTTGTTCGTGAACGTGATGGCGAGGATCTCGCTCGGCCACGCCTCACGGCTCTCGATGAGGCCCGCGATGCGCCGGGTGAGCACACTGGTCTTGCCGGAGCCGGCGCCGGCCACGATGAGCAGGGCCTGCCCGCGATACTCGGCCGCTTCGCGCTGCTGCGGGTTGAGCCCTTCGAAGAGGCGCTCGCTCGCGCCGCGCCAGCGCTTCCCGGAGCCGTCGCGGGCGGATCCGTCGGCACCGTCGCCCTGCCATCCGTCCAGGATGATCGGTACGGAGGAAGGGGTGGTCTGCGGGGCGTCGGGGAGGCTCGTCATGTCTTCGTCGATTTTAGACGCTGCCACCGTCATTCGGCCGGGAGCGGGGCGATCGGCCTCAGCGGCCGTCGCGAACCGCGACCGCGAGGTCGGGATGGTCGGCGAACACGCCGTCCACCCCGGAGTGCAGCAGGATCGAGAAGAAGCGCCGCCAGTCGCCCCAGTCGGAGTCCGCACCGGCGGTCCGGAACTCCTCCGGGAGCATGCCGTTCTCCGGGCGCAGCGTCCAGCAGAAGACCGCGAGGCCCGCCGAATGGGCGAGGTCGACGAGGTCGGACGTGACCGCACCGACGTCGGCGGCGTCCTCCTCGCCGAACAGGGCCACCGACACCGAGCCGGAGGACAGCACCTGCGCCGTCTCGACGCTGATGCCGTCCACCCGTTCCGCCGCCGACCGCGCAGCGGAGCCGAGGGCGTACAGGCCGCGCAGGCTGAGGTCGGACTCGTACCCGGGAGCGGCGGAGCCGAGAGCTGCGACCCGGTCTGCGGGAGCGCCGGAGTCCTCCACCAGGTAGACCCGGCGACCGCGGAAGCCGCGCTCGTGCAGCCGGGTGAGCACCGTGTGCTCGAAGCTCTCCACCACGACACCGGCACGGTCGGTCCAGCCGGCGTCCGCGAGCTCGGCCAGGAACAGTTCGTCGAGTGGGTAGCCCGCGGCGTCGAAGTAGGTGGCGTGCTTCAGCTCGGCGACGAGTCCGGGCGCCTGCGGGCCGGCATCGCCCGTCCGGTCGATCAGCTCGAGGAGGTCGCGCAGCCGCAGGAGCGGATAGTGGTCGTCGAACGTCGAACTCGGCTGGCGCAGGCCCGGGATGCGCTCCCGCGCCCGCAGCGTCGACAGCTCATCCCAGGTGAAGTCCTCGGTGAACCACCCGGTGAGCGGCGTGCCGTCGACCTCCTTGGTCGTGCGGCGATCGGCGAACTCGGGATGGTCGGCGACATCCGTGGTGCCCGAGATCTCGTTCTCGTGCCGCAGCACGAGGACGCCGTCCTTCGTGGCGACGATGTCGGGCTCGACGGCGTCCGCCCCGAGCCGGAACGCCAGCTCGTACGACGCCCGGGTGTGCTCCGGTCGGTACCCCGGCGCCCCACGGTGACCGATCACCACGGGAGCCGTTCGAGCGCGCATGGCCCGATCCTAGCGGCGCCGCGTCGCCGCATCGGGAGCCGCGGGGTGCCAGAATCGACGCGTGTCCGCCGACCCGAACCCGTCGCCGCCCCGGTGGACGGAGCCCGCCTCCCGGCTCCCCCTCCGCTGGGGCGCCTACCGGCCACGACTGATCGCCGGCCTCGTCCTGCTGTTCGTCGGCACGGCCTGCGTGCTCGGCACGACCGCGTACAGCCTCCCGCTGCTCTTGGTCGGATCGCTCATGCAACCGGCCGGATGGGCCGTCCTCCCGTCGACCATCGGCCGGAGGGTCGCCGTCCCCCTTCCGGTGCTCGGCTTCACCTGGCTCATGCTCGGCGGATCCGGCTTCGCGTGGTGCTACGCCGTCGCCCTCGCCGCCTGGCTGCTCGTCCGGCTGCGCCCGTTGCCGTCGTTCGCCGTCCTGCTGCTCCCGATCCTGTGGAGCATCGTCCTGCCGCTGTTCGTCCACGACTACCAGCACGGCTGGATCACCATTCTGACGAGCACGGCCGTCGTCGTCGCCGCCGCCTGGCTCGCCCGCTGGACCGCCGTCCGGTTCGATTCATGGCAATCTGTCAGAACTCTCAGAAAAGAACCCCGTACATTTGAGTGAAGACGACCACACTCGGTCCACATAGAACGAGGAGCTCATGGCACTCACCAACCCGGCCTTCTCCACCAATCCGGCGTTCTCCGGCAACGGTCAGGCCGCGACCGCCACCGCCGAGAACCTGGAGCAGATGTACCAGGCCCCCTCCGCGACGTCCGTGGACACCGACCGGATGACGGTCGAGGACACGATCACGAAGACGGCCATCTGCTTCGTCCTCCTGCTCGCGGGCGCCGGCGTCGGCTGGTTCGTCCCCGTCCTCGCCATCCCGGCCGCGATCGTCGGTTTCGTGCTCGCGCTCGTCAACATCTTCAAGAAGCGCCCGGTGCCCGGCCTCGTGCTCGGCTACTCGGCCGCACAGGGCATCTTCCTCGGCGCCATCTCGATGTTCTTCGAGTCGCAGTGGTCCGGCATCGTCATCCAGGCGGTCATCGCGACCTTCGCCGTCGTCGGCGTGACGCTGGCCCTGTTCGCCTCCGGCAAGATCCGCGCGTCGGCCAAGGCCACCAAGATCTTCCTGATCGCGATGTTCGGCTACCTGGCCTACTCGCTGGTCAACGTCATCCTGATGTGGACGGGCGCCACGAACGGTGCGTTCGGCCTCAACAGCGTCGAGCTCGGCAACACCGGCATCAAGCTGGGCCTGATCATCGGCCTCTTGGTGGTGCTGCTCGGCGCCTACTCGCTGGTCCTCGACTTCGACGCGATCAAGCAGGGCGTCGCCAACCGCGCCCCGCGCATCTACGGCTGGTCGGGCGCCTTCGGCATCATGGTCACGGTCATCTGGCTGTACCTCGAGATCCTCCGGATGCTCGCCATCTCGCGCGACTGACGACGCCGCCGCAACGTGAGAAGGGCCGGGATGCTGACAGCATCCCGGCCCTTCTCACGTCGGGGAGATCACTCCCACTCGATGGTCCCCGGCGGCTTCGACGTCACGTCGAGCACGACGCGGTTCACACCGTCCACCTCGTTGGTGATGCGGTTCGAGATCTTCGCCAGCAGGTCGTAGGGCAGGCGGGTCCAGTCGGCCGTCATGGCGTCCTCGCTGGACACCGGGCGCAGCACGATCGGGTGACCGTAGGTGCGGCCGTCGCCCTGCACGCCCACCGAGCGCACGTCGGCGAGCAGAACGACCGGGCACTGCCAAATCTCCTGGTCGAGGCCGGCGGCGGTCAGCTCGGCGCGGACGATGGCGTCGGCGTCACGGAGCAGGTCGAGGCGCTCCTGCGTGACCTCGCCGACGATCCGGATGCCGAGGCCCGGGCCCGGGAACGGCTGACGCGAGACGATCGCCTCAGGGAGCCCGAGCTCGCGGCCGATGGCGCGCACCTCGTCCTTGAACAGGGTGCGCAGCGGCTCGACGAGCTCGAACTGCAGGTCCTCCGGCAGGCCGCCGACGTTGTGGTGGCTCTTGATGTTCGCGGTGCCCGTGCCGCCGCCCGACTCCACCACGTCGGGGTAGAGCGTGCCCTGCACGAGGAAACGGATGGGATCGCCCTCGCTCGCGGCCTCCGCGATCAGGTCGGCCTGAGCCTTCTCGAACACGCGGATGAACTCGCGGCCGATGATCTTGCGCTTCGTCTCCGGGTCGCTGACGCCGGCGAGCGCGTTCAGGAACTGCTCCTGCGCGTTCACGGTCACGAGCCGCACGCCCGTCGCCGCGACGTAGTCCTCCTCGACCTGACGGGCCTCGTCCTTGCGGAGCAGGCCGTGGTCGACGAACACGCACACCAGCTGGTCGCCGACGGCCTTGTGGACGAGCGCGGCGGCGACCGCGGAGTCCACGCCGCCCGAGAGCGCGCAGATGACCCGGCCCGAGCCGACCTGCGCCTGGATCGCGGCGACCTGGTCGGCGATCACGTTGCCGCTGTTCCAGTCGGCCGGGATTCCGGCGGCGCGGTGCAGGAAGTTCTCCAGCACGGCCTGGCCGTAGGTGGAGTGCTTGACCTCGGGATGCCACTGCACGCCGTACAGGCGGCGCTCGTCGTTCGCGAACGCGGCGACCGGAGTGCCGTCGGTCGAGGCCAGCACCTCGAAGCCCTCCGGTGCACGCGAGACCGAGTCGCCGTGACTCATCCACGCGGTCTGCTCGGCCGGCTGGCCGTCGAGCAGGACACCCGAGTCGGAGATGCGCACGGCGGTCGAGCCGTACTCGCGCTGGCCGGTCTTCGCGACCTCGCCGCCGAGCGCCGTCGCCATCACCTGGAAGCCGTAGCAGATGCCGAGCACCGGGACGCCGAGGTCGAAGATCGCCTCGTCGAGCCGGGGCGCGCCCTCCTCGTACACCGACGACGGGCCGCCCGACAGAACGATGCCCGACGGGTGCTTCGCCGCGATCTCGGACGCCGTGACGGTGTGCGGCACGATCTCCGAGTACACGTTCGCCTCACGGACCCGGCGGGCGATCAGTTGCGCGTACTGCGCACCGAAGTCGACCACGAGCACGGGCCCGGACGGGTTGGCGGAGTCTGCCCCGCCCAGCATGTCGGTGAACGCAGCGTCTGCACTCATGGAATCTCCGCTAATTTGTCGCCTCCACGGGAATCACGGCTTCGGCCTCGCGGCCGGCCAGGTAGGTCTTGACCTGCTTGCTGATGCGCGTCTCCACGAAGAACGACAGGAACGGCACGACGCCGCCGAGGGCGATCGTGACGAACTTCGTGAACGGCCAGCGCATGAGCGACCACAGGCGGAAGTCGGAGATCAGGTACACGACGTACAGCCAGCCGTGCGCGATCAGGATGCCCGTGCTCAGGTCGACGCCGGTCGGCGCGACCGCGGTCTGCACGGGGACGAAGGTGAGGACGCCGTAGTTGCTGAACGCGAACAGCTGGTAGCCGAGCCCGTACTTGACGATCATCTCGGCGCACAGCAGGAGAAGCATGATTCCCGTGACGTACGCGAACACCTGGTAGAACCGGAGCGCCCCGCGGATCTTCGGGAAGTCTTCGAGCTTGGGAGCGAGGGGCATGGGCCTATTCTAAGTGCTCGGCCTGCACGTTCCCCGCGGTCTGCGACGGGTGCGCTTCGAGCTCCCGCAGCTCGTCCTCGCGCTCTTTCGCGTCCCGCACCAGCCGGTACCAGAGGAAGACCGCGAAGCCGGCGAAGATGATCCACTCGACCGCGTAGAACACGTTCAGCCAGTTCAGCTCGGTCTGCGCGATGGGTGGCGGGGAGTCGATCTGCACGAGCCCGGCCGGGGCTCCGCGCTCGACGACGTACGCGGCGTAGACGTCCACGCCGTCGACGCCCGTCCACAGGTTGTAGAGCTGGCCGACGCCGAGGGTCTTCATCGCCGTCGGGTCCGACTTGTCGGGCACCTGCGGCTGCTCGTCCGGCAGGATGCGGCCGACGACCCGTTGCGGATCGGCCGGCTCGTTCGCCAGCCGGGCCATCGCGGCCTTCGCGCTCGCCTCATCCGGCGCCCAGCCCCGCGCGACGGCGAGCGCGACCGGCTGCCCGTCGCGCTGCAGCGTCAGATGGCCGACGACCCACCAGCCCGAGCGGCCGTCGTTGAGGCGGCCCTCCAGCAGCTGGTAGTCGCCGGGCACGAACGCGCCGGTGAACTCGACCAGCTGCCCGACCGCGGCGTCCCGAAGCGGGGACGACGGCGCGGCGACCTTCGCGAGCGGAAGCACGGTCTCCGTCGGTGCCTCGACAGCCTTGCCCGACTCCACGGCGCGCTCCAGCTGCCACTGGCCCAGCCAGGCGAACCCGGCCGCGAGGAGCAGCGCGAAGATCAGCGCGCCGATCCACCGCGGGCGCAGCATCATCTGGAAGAGGGTGGTCTCGCTGGTCGCCGGCGCTCCGCCCGTGGTCGTGTCGATGGTCAGTCCCGTTCCCGTTCGCCGCTCATGTCGTCCTGCATGGCCCGCTCGACGATGCGATCCACGGCCTGCCGTGTCTCGTCCGCGCTCGTCCCCTCGCGGCGCGCGTCGGAGTCGAGGTCGGCGGTCGCCGCCTCCACGAGCGCGATCTCCTCGTCGAGCATGGGATCGCGCGTCTTCTTCTTCCGTTCGCGCCGGCGTTTCGGGCCGGTCCGTAGGATCATCGCACCGATCCTCTCGGAGTTCGCTGCGAGGATCGGGCCGAGCACCGCCATGATCAGCACGTACAGCCCGGCGAACGGCTGGATGCGTTCGTCGAGCCCGGCCGCGAGCGACAAGGTCGCGAGGATCAGAGCGAACTCGCCGCGGTTCTGCAGGATCACCGTGGTGTTGATCCCTGCCTGCACCCCGAACCCGTTGATCCACGCGACGAACTGGCCGGCCGCGATGTTCAGCACGATGGTCAGCAGCACGGCGACCAGCACCGGCACGAGCACCGACGGGAACTTCGCCGGGTCGAGGGCGAGGCCGAAGTTCAGGAAGAAGAACGCGGCGAACACATCCCGCAGCGGGATGGCGATGTGCTCGATCTTGTTGCGGTACTTCGTCGCACCGAGCACGAGGCCGATGAGGAACGCCCCGATCGCGTCGGTGACGCCGATGATCTCGCCTAGACCGGCGAAGAGCACGGCGAACCCGAAGAACAGGATCGTGAAGAGCTCGTCGTCCTTGGTCCGGAACAGGCGGGAGACGAACCGGCCGCCCCAGCGGGCGATCGTGAACATGACCACGAGGAAGGCGAACGCCACCGCCAGCTTGCCCACGACCGGCCAGAAGTCGGTCTCGCCGCTGAGCACGACCGAGACGATCGCGAGGTAGATCGCGATGAAGATGTCCTCGACGACGGTGACACCGAGGATCATGGGCGTCTCGGTGTTGGCCAGCCTGCGCAGCTCGATGAGCAGCTTCGTCACGATCGCCGAGGACGAGGTCGCCGTCATGCCGGCGATGATGAGCGCCTCGCGCGTCCCCCAGCCGACCATGAAGCCGAACACCAGCCCGACCCCCATGTTGATGAGGATGTACGAGCCGCCGGAGACGATCAGCTTGCCGAAGTTGCCGAAGAACTCGTCCTGGTCGAATTCCAGGCCCAGGTTGAACAGCAGCAGGATGAGCCCGAAGATCGCGATGAGCTCGATGTAGTGGCTCTCGAAGCTGAGCGGGAACCAGCCCGTGTGCGGGCTGGCCAGCAGTCCCACGAGCATGTAGACGGGGATCGCGGGGAGACCCACAAACTTGCCGAGGCGCCCGAGCACGTACGCGACGAGCAGGAGGATGCCGAGAACGATGAGGTCTTCGCCGAGATGCATCGGAGGATCAGCCCCCCGGCGGAGCGTCGGCGGCGACGCGCGCAGCGACCTCGCCGGTGCGGAAGAACGAGAACGCCTTGGCGACCTTCTCCGGGGTTCCGGCGACGACGAGCGTGTCGCCCGGGAACACCTTGAAGTCGGGAGCGGGAGCCGGGTTGGCGGAGTCCCCCCGGACCACCGCGACGACCGTGAGGCCGACGAAGCCGCGGTCGCCGGGGGCGCCGAGCTGCTGGCCGGCGATGTAGTCGTCGTAGTCGACGGTGAACCAGTCGATGCTGAGGCCCGGGATCTGGTCGAGGGCGGTCAGCGTCTCGGTGATCTGCGTGCCGCCGAGGAGCTCGGCGAGCGTGTGCGCCTCATCCTCGTTGAGTCGCAGCGACACCTTGGTCACGTCGGCGCCGTCTTCGTGGTCCGAGAAGGTGATCAGGTCGCTGTGCCCCGAGCGATGCGCGATGACGCCGACTTTGCCGCCATCGTCGGTCACGAAGGTGTGCAGCACCCCGACCCCGGGCAGCTTGACCCGTCGAACGTCAACCATCAGCCGTCTCCATCCGCCGGGTTCGCCGGCATAAGGGGGGTGAGGTTCCAGTCTACCGGAGGCTCGGCGCCCCCTTCCCGGCCGCGCGCGACTGCGGCGTCCCGGAACGTCTGCGGCGGTTCGCCCGCGCGCAGTCGTTCCGAGACGCCGCAGTCGGTGTCTGTCGCGAGGTCAGCTCTTGGCGCTCTTGGCGGCGGCCGCGTCCTCCTCGACGATGTCGGGCGCCTGGAGACGGATGCGCTCGGCCGACTCGTCGTCGGGCTGCAGCTGGCTGCCGCGCTCGGCCTCCACCCGCTTCAGGTAGGTGCGCACCTCGCGCTCCTCGCGGTCCTTGTCCCAGCCGTGGACGCGCGCCATCAGCGCGGCGGCGACAGGTGCGGCCGACACACCGCGGTCCCAGGCCTCGATCGAGATGCGCGTGCGGCGGGCGAGCACGTCCTCCAGGTGCAGGGCGCCCTCGTGCGTCGCCGCGTAGACGACCTCCGCCCCGACGTAGTCGTCGGCTCCCGGCAGCGGGTCGGCGAGCGACGGGTCCTCGCGGATCAGCGCCAGGATGTCCTCGGCGAACGTGCCGTACCGGTTCAGCAGGTGCTCGATCCTGGCGACGTGGAGGCCGGACTCCTTCGCGATCCGGCCGCGCCGGTTCCACGCTGCCTGGTAGCCCTCGGCTCCGACGAGGGCGATGTCCATGGTCGCCGACCCCGGGATCTTGCCGTCGAGCGCGCTGACCGCCGCATCCACCGCGTCCTTCGCCATCACCCGGTACGTGGTCCACTTGCCGCCCGCGATCACGACCAGGCCGGGCACCGAGTGCGCGACCAGGTGCTCGCGCGAGAGCTTCGACGTCTGCTCGGACTCGCCCGCCAGCAGCGGCCGGAGCCCCGCGTAGACCCCCTCCACATCCTCCCGGGTGAGCGGGACGTTGAGAACTTCGTTCACGTGCGCCAGCAGGTAGTCGATGTCGGCCGCGGTCGCCGCCGGGTGCGCCTTGTCGAGGTGCCAGTCGGTGTCGGTCGTGCCGATCAGCCAGTGCCGGCCCCACGGGATGACGAAGAGCACGCTCTTCTCGGTGCGCAGCAGCAGTCCCATCTTCGACTGGAAGCGGTCCCGCGGCACGACGAGGTGGATGCCCTTGGACGCGCGCACCTTGAACTGCCCGCGCTCCCCCACCATCGACTGGGTGTCGTCCGTCCACACACCGGTCGCGTTGACCACCTGCTTCGCGCGGATGTCGAACCGCTCGTCGGTCTCCAGATCGTGAGCGCGCACGCCGACGACCCGCTCGCCCACCTTGATGAAGCCCTCGACCCGGACGCGCGAGGCGACATGCGCGCCGTAGTGGGCTGCCGTGCGGACCAGGTTGGCCACGTAGCGAGCGTCGTCCACCTGTGCGTCGTAGTAGGTGATGCCGCCGACCAGGGCGTCCTTGTTCATCGACGGGATGGCGTTGAGAACCTGGCGCTTGCTGAGGTGCCGGTGGTGCGGGACCCCCGGAGGGCGGCCTCCCGTGTAGGAGAAGATGTCGTACAGCAGCATGCCGGCGCCGATGTAGAACCGCTCCCAGACCCGCTTGTGCAGCGGGTAGAGGAAGCGCACGGGCTTCACCAGGTGCGGAGCGATCCGCTGCAGCAGCAGCCCGCGCTCGATGAGGGCCTCGCGGACGAGGCGGAAGTCGAGCTGCTCGAGGTAGCGGATGCCGCCGTGGACGAGCTTGGACGAGCGGCTGGAGGTGCCGGAGGCGAAGTCGCGCGCCTCCACCAGGCCGGTCGTCAGGCCGCGCGTGGCAGCGTCGACGGCGGAGCCCGCGCCGACGATGCCGCCGCCGACCACCAGGATGTCGAGCTCGGTGTCCTTGAGCGCCGCGATCGCGGCGGCGCGCTCAGCCGGACCGAGGCGCGACGGATACGTCACGGCCGGGTTCGACGCGGGGGTGGCGTGCCTGTCCCCACCCGGAGCCGATTGGGATACGGTCATCGTTCTCTCCCTCCCCGGCCGCCGTCGGCCGGTACCTGGTGCTACTGCGTTCGGTAGGGCGCGACGACCACCTCGACGCGCTGGAACTCCTTCAGGTCCGAGTATCCCGTCGTCGCCATGCTCCGACGCAATGCTCCCACCAGATTCGCAGAGCCTTCGGCCACGGGGGCAGGTCCGTAGAGGATCTCCTCGAGCGGAGCCACCTGGCCGACCGCCACGCGGTTGCCGCGTGGCAGCTGCGAGTGGTGCGCCTCGGCACCCCAGTGCCAGCCGCCGCCCGGGGCGTCGGTCGCGCGGGCGAGCGTGGTGCCGAGCATGACCGCGTCGGCACCGCACGCGATGGCCTTGACGATGTCGCCGGAGCTGCCGAGGCCGCCGTCGGCGATGACGTGCACGTAGCGGCCGCCCGACTCGTCCATGTAGTCGCGGCGGGCGCCGGCGACGTCGGCGACCGCGGTCGCCATGGGCGCGTGGATGCCGAGGGTCGACCGGGTGGTGGACGCGGCCCCTCCGCCGAAGCCGACGAGCACGCCGGCCGCACCGGTGCGCATCAGGTGCAGCGCCGCGGTGTAGGTGGCGGCGCCGCCGACGATGACGGGAACATCCAGCTCGTAGATGAACTTCTTGAGGTTGAGCGGCTCGACGTTCTTCGAGACGTGCTCGGCCGAGACCGTGGTGCCGCGGATGACGAACAGGTCGACGCCCGCGGCCACGACCGTCTCGTACAGCTCCTGCGTGCGCTGCGGCGACAGCGCGCCGGCGACCGTCACCCCGCCCTCGCGGATCTCGGCGAGGCGACGGGTGACGAGCTCGGGCTTGATCGGCTCGGCGTAGATCTCCTGCATGCGGCTGGTGGCGCGCTCGGCCGGCAGCTCGCGGATCTCGGCGAGAAGCGGCTCAGGGTCTTCGTAGCGCGTCCACAGGCCCTCGAGGTCGAGCACGCCGAGGCCGCCCAGCTGGCCCATCATGATCGCGGTCGTCGGCGAGACCACCGAGTCCATCGGGGCGGCGAGGAACGGGATGGAGAACTGGTAGGCGTCGATCGACCAGGACACCGAGACGTCTTCGGGGTCGCGGGTGCGACGGCTGGGAACCACCGCGATGTCGTCGAAGGCGTACACGCGGCGTGCGCGCTTGGCGCGCCCGATCTCGATCTCCATACTCACGTGATCCAGTCTAGGCCGCGGCCTGTGGGAGGGTGGTCGTGTGATCGTCGAAGCCGAACCCCTCCCCCGCCTTCGCCAGCGCACGAGCGAGAAGTGGCGCGCCTACCCCGACGACGTGCTCCCGCTGTTCGTCGCCGAGATGGACTACCCGCTCGCGCCGCCCATCGCGCAGGCGCTGCACGCCGCCGTCGACCGCAGCGACACCGGCTACATCGGCCCGGACGACCGCACGCAGCGGGCCTTCACCGACTACGCCGGAGCCCGCTGGGGCTGGAGCGTCGACCCGGCGCACACGCGCACCACCACCGATGTGAGCGTGGTGATCGTCGAGGCGCTTCGAATGCTGATCGCACCCGGCGACCGCGTCGTCATCACGCCCCCGGTGTACCCGCCGTTCTTCGAGCTGATCCCGGAGGCCGGCGGCGTCGTCGAGGAGGTACCTCTGCTGGAGGGCGGGACGGACGGCCGCGGCTGGGCGCTCGACCTGGCCGGGCTCGAGCGTGCCTTCGCCGGCGGCGCCACGGCGTTCCTGCTGTGCAACCCGCACAATCCGCTCGGCCTCGTGCACCCGCGGGAAGAGCTGGAGGCGGTGGCCGTCCTGGCCGCCCGCCACGGCGTCCACGTGGTGAGCGACGAGGTGCACGCCCCGCTGACGCACTCGGACGCCGCGTTCACGCCGTTCCTGTCGGTGTCCGACGACGCCCGGCGCGTCGGCGTCGCGGCGCACGCGGCGAGCAAGGCCTGGAACCTCGCCAGTCTCAAGTGCGCGCTGTTCGTCGCGGGCTCGCCGGAGCTGGCGGAGCGCATCCACGCCCTGCCGATCGAGGTGGAGGTCCGGACCAGCCAGTTCGGCCGCATCTCCACGGAGGCGGCCTATCGTCACGGCCAGGAGTGGCTCGACGGCGCCCTGCGTGCGATCGAGACGAACCGCGCCCTGCTCTCCGTGCTGCTGACCGACCGGCTGCCGCGCGTGGGCTACCGCGAACCGCACGCGGGCTACCTGGCCTGGCTCGACTTCCGCGAGCTCGGCTGGGGCGACGACCCCGCGGCGCGCATCCTGGAGGAGGCGCGGGTAGCCCTCAACCCTGGCGCCGACTTCGGGACGCAGGGCGCAGGCTTCGCGCGCCTCAACCTGGCCTGCTCCCCCGAGGTGCTGACCGAGGCGATCGACCGCATCGCGGAGCTCGCCCGCCGCTGACTGCCGGGCGGCGGCTCAGCTCGCCTGAGCCCGCGCGTGCTCGAGGTCGTAGCGCATCTGCATCTTCAGCCAGAGCTCGGCGGTGCCGATGCCGTTGTCCTCCAGGCTCAGCGCGAGCTTCGTGCTGATCCCGGCGTGCCCGTGGAGGACGCGCGAGAGGGCAGGACGGGACAGGTTCAGCCTCATCGCCGCCTCCGCGACGGTCAGACCGAGACCTTCCGGTCCGAGCTGTTCGGCGAGCACCTCGCCGGGGTGGGGCCTGTTGTGCATCATGTCGTCGCCTCCTTCGTCAGTGGTAGTCCAGATAGTCCACGAGGATCACGTCTTCGCCGTCGAACGCGAAGATCACCCTCCAGTTGCCGTTCACCCGCACCGACCATCGCCCGACAAGGGAGCCAGACAGCGCATGCAGACCGAAAGCCGGGAGATCGACGTCTTCCGGCAGCGAGGCATCGTCGAGCGTGGTCAGGATGAGCCGCAACCGCTTCGCGTGCTGCGGCACGATCCCCTTCGCGGACCCTGTCCGATAGAACAGGGCGAGGCCCTTGTGTTCGAAGCCCCTGATCACCCCACAACTGTAACGCGTAACGTTACGCGTTACAATAGCCGCGGTCAGCGGGTGCGGGCAACCCGGCGCTCGTCCCAGACCGGCTCGTCCGCCTCGTAGACGACGCCGTCGGTGCCGAACACCAGGAAGCGGTCGAAGCCGCGCGCGAACCAGCGGTCGTGGGTGACCGCGACCACGGTGCCCTCGAAGCCGGCGAGCCCCTCCTCCAGCGCCTCCGCCGAGACGAGGTCGAGGTTGTCGGTCGGCTCGTCGAGCAGCAGCAGCGTCGCACCCGACAGCTCCAGCAGCAGGATCTGGAGGCGCGCCTGCTGACCGCCCGAGAGCGACTCGAACGCCTGCTCGGCCGCCCCCGCGAGCCCGTACCGGTCGAGCACGCGGCTCGCCGCCTCCCGCTGGAGCCCGTCGCGCCGGTCGTCGCCGCGGTGCAGGATCTCGAGCAGCGTGCGCCCGACGAGCTCGGGATGCTCGTGCGCCTGGGCGAACAGTCCGGGGGCCACGCGGGCGCCGAGTTTCGCGGACCCGGTGTGCGGGACGGGCGCACCTGACACGTCCGCCGACGCCAGATGGCCCGCCGACGGGTCGGGGTCGGTGCCGCCCGCGGCGAGCAGCCGCAGGAAGTGCGACTTGCCGGAGCCGTTGGAGCCGAGGACGGCCACTCGCTCTCCGAACCACACCTCGGTGTCGAACGGACGCATGAGCCCGGTCAGCTCCAGGTCGGTGCACTCGAGCACGCGCCGGCCGGTGCGGGCGCCGGTCAGCCGCATCCGGACGTTCTGCTCGCGCGGCACCGCCTGCGGCGGCCCGGCGGCCTCGAACCGGGCGAGCCGCGTCTGCGCCGCCTGGTAGGCGTTCGCGAGGTCGCTGTTGTACTTCGCCTTCTCCTTGAATCGCAGCACGAGGGCCTTGAGCTTCGCGTGCTCCTCGTCCCAGCGGCGGCGCAGTTCCTCCAGGCGCTCCATCCGCTCGCGGCGCGCGTCGTGGTACCCGGCGAAGCCGCCGCCGTGGGTCCAGGTCGTGTTGCCGGCCGCGCCCAGCTCCAGGGTGACGATGCGGTCGGCGGCGTTGGCGAGCAGCTCGCGGTCGTGCGAGACGACGAGCACCGTCTTCGGGGTCGCGCGCAGCTGCTCCTCGAGCCAGCGCTTTGCGGGCACGTCGAGGTAATTGTCCGGCTCGTCGAGGAGCAGCACCTGCTCCGGCCCGCGCAGCAGCGCCTCCAGCACCAGCCGCTTCTGCTCGCCGCCCGACAGCGTCCGCACCTGCCGGTAGCGGGCGCGCTCGAACGGGACGCCGAGGGCGGCGACCGTGCACTGGTCCCAGACGACCTCCTGGTCGTAGCCGCCGGCGTCGGCGTACTCGGTGAGGGCGGTGGCGTAGCGCAGCTGCGTGTCCGTCTCGTCGCGCTCGATGATCGCGTTCTCGGCGGCCTCCAGCGCCTCGGCGGCCGCACGCACGGCCGCAGGCGCCACACCCACGAGCAGGTCGTGCACGGTGCGCTCGTCGCGGACGTGGCCGACGAACTGGTCCATCACCCCGAGTCCGCCGTCGATGGCCACGTTGCCGGAGTCGGGCCGCACCTCGCCACGGATGATCCGCAGCAGTGTCGACTTGCCCGCGCCGTTCGCGCCGATGAGCGCAGCCACCCGTCCGTCACCCACGCGGAAGGAGACGTCGTCGAGCAGCGGACGGCCGTCGGCGAGCGTGTACGAGACGCCGGAGACATCGATGTGAGACATGCGGGGATCCTGATCTGGTGGCGGGCAAAGCCTTCCAGAGTAGCGCGGTGGAGCTATGAGCAGCGCGAAGCGATGCCGCGACCCCAGCGCCGAGGGAGCCTGCGACCGAGGTCAACCGCCGCCCGCGGGAAGGCGGACGGCGGTTTCGAGTGAGGTTCGCGGCTCAGCGGCGGTAGTTGGGCGCCTCCACGACCATCTGCACGTCGTGCGGGTGCGACTCCTTGAGACCTGCGGCCGTGATGCGGACGAACTTGCCGTTCGCCTTCAGCTCGGGGATGGTGCGAGCGCCGACGTAGAACATCGACTGGCGGAGGCCGCCGACCAGCTGGTACGACACGGCCGAGAGCGGACCGCGGAACGGCACCTGACCCTCGATGCCCTCGGCGATCAGCTGCTCGTCGCTCGGCACATCCGCCTGGAAGTACCGGTCGCGCGAGTACGAGGTCTTCTTGCCGCGGGTCTGGAGCGCGCCGAGCGAGCCCATGCCGCGGTAGTTCTTGAACTGCTTGCCGTTGACGAAGACGAGCTCGCCGGGCGACTCGGACGTGCCCGCGAGCAGCGAGCCCAGCATGACGCTGTCCGCGCCGGCGACGAGCGCCTTGGCGATGTCGCCGGAGTACTGCAGGCCGCCGTCCGCGATCAGCGGGACGTTCGCCTCACGCGCAGCGAGCGAGGCCTCGTAGACCGCGGTCACCTGCGGGACGCCGACGCCGGCGACCACGCGCGTGGTGCAGATCGAGCCCGGGCCGACACCGACCTTGATGGCGTCCGCACCCGCGTCGATGAGCGCCTGCGCGCCGGAGCGGGTCGCGACGTTGCCGCCGATGACGTCCACGTGCGAGGCACGCGGCTCTGCCTTGAGGCGGCGGATGATGTCGAGCACGCCGGCGCTGTCGCCGTTGGCGGTGTCGACGACGATCACGTCGACCCCTGCGTCGACGAGCGTCATCGCGCGCTGCCAGGCGTCGCCGAAGAAGCCGATCGCGGCGCCGACGCGCAGGCGGCCCTCGTCGTCCTTGGTGGCGTCGGGGTACTTCTCGCTCTTGTCGAAGTCCTTGACCGTGATGAGGCCACGGAGCTTGCCGTCGGCGTCCACCAGCGGCAGCTTCTCGATCTTGTGCTCGGCGAAGATGGCGACCGCCGAGTCCGGATCGATGCCCACCGGAGCGGTGATCAGCGGCTGGCGGGTCATCACGTCGCGGACCTTCGTGGTCGACCGCTCGAACGGCGAGACGAAGCGCATGTCTCGGTTGGTGATGATGCCGACCAGGGTGCCGTCGGGCTCGACCACCGGCAGGCCGCTGACGCGGAACTGGCCGCACAGCGCGTCCACCTCTTCGACGGTGGCGTCGGGCGTGGTCGTCACCGGGTTGGTGATCATGCCCGACTCGGAGCGCTTCACCTTGTCGACGTGCGCAGCCTGGTCCTCGATGGAGAGGTTGCGGTGGATGATGCCGATGCCGCCGTGACGCGCCATGGCGACCGCCATGCGCGACTCGGTGACGGTGTCCATCGCGCTCGACAGCAGAGGCGTGGCCATCGTGATGCGCCGGGTCAGGCGAGTCGAGGTGTCCGCCTCGCTCGGGATGACGTCGGTGTGCCCGGGGAGCAGCATGACGTCGTCGTAGGTCAAACCGATGAAACCGAACGGATCGGGCTGATCCATTTCACCCCTATCAAGAAGATGCGCGACTGTGGATGCTCAATGGTAACGGCAGAACCTGGGCGGGTATTCCGTGGATCCGGCGCCTCAGTCGACCGTCGCCAGGTCGAGCTCCGCCGCGCGCTTCCCCTGTCGCGCCGCGACGATCATGTCGACGCTCAGGATGAGAAGCGCCAGCCACACGATGGCGAAGCCGAGCCAGCGCTCGGGGGGCATCGCCTCGTGCAGCACCGCGACGCCGACGATGAACTGGATGAACGGCGCGAAGTACTGGATGAAGCCCATGTACACCAGCGGGAGCCGGCGCGACGCCGCGGCGAAGAACAGCAGCGGGACGGCGGTGATGACGCCGGCGCCGACGAGGAGGACCGTGTGCCAGACGCCCGCGGTGCCGATGGTGAGACCGGCCGTCACTCCGACGACGATCAGCTGGATGACAGCCACCGGGGTCAGCCACATCGTCTCGAGCGTGAGGCCGGAGAGCGCGTCCACCCGGTTGCCGACGCGCTTCTTGATCAGGCCGTACAGGCCGAACGAGAACGCGAGGATGAGGGCGATCCAGGGCATCGAGCCGTAGCCGACCGCCAGGACGATCACGGCGACGATGCTCACGCCGACCGCCACCCACTGCGCCACGCGCAGCCGCTCGCGCTGCACGAGGACGCCCAAGAAGACCGTCACGATCGGGTTGATGAAGTACCCGAGCGCGGCCTCCACGACGTGCCCGCTCACGGTGGCGAGCACATAGGTCTGCCAGTTGACGTAGATCAGGACGCCGGCGAGACCCATCGTGAAGAGCACGCGCCGGTCCGTGAGCAGGCGGCCGAAGGTCTTCCACGTGCGGGTGACCGTCAGGGCGATGGCGCAGAAGCCGAGCGAGAAGACGATCCGCCAGGCGACGATCTCCCAGGCGCTGGAGGGCGCGAGGGCCAGGAAGTAGATCGGGAGGATGCCCCAGAGCACGTACGCGGAGACCGCGTAGACGAGGCCGGAGGTGCGGTGCGAGGTGAGGTCGTCGGAGGGTGCTGCCACTCACCCGACTCTACCTCTGCCCGCCGACACGGATGTTCCGCTCGGTCCCCTCCCGGCGGCCGCCGTTCGTCACGAATGGGCGCCATTCGTCACGAAGGACGTCGATTCGTCACGAATGGCGGCGCGCCCCCGGGAAACGACGACGGCCCGGCTGCACAGGGCAGCCGGGCCGTCGGAAGCGGGGTGTCGCGTCAGCGCACGACGACCGCGAGCACGTCGCGGGCCGACAGGACGAGGTAGTCCTCGCCGCCGAACTTGACCTCGGTGCCGCCGTACTTGGAGTAGATCACCTTGTCGCCGACGGCGACGTCGAGCGGGATGCGGTTGCCGTTGTCGTCGATGCGGCCCGGGCCCACGGCCACGACCTCGCCCTCCTGCGGCTTCTCCTTGGCGGTGTCGGGGATGACCAGACCGGAAGCAGTGGTCTGCTCAGCCTCGACCTGCTTGATGACGATGCGATCCTCGAGCGGCTTGATGGAGACCGACACGTTGACCCCTTTCCTGTGGAGCTTGACGAAGACTGATTAGCAAACTCGTGGTGAGAGTGCTAACACGAGTCTAGGGGGTGCATTAGCAGTCACGCAACGTGAGTGCCAAGGGTAGCGTTGAGCACATGGAACGGTCCGAGCTGGTCGCACTTCTGAGCCCCGAGGGGCTTCGGCTGCTCGACTCCCTCCCCCCGTACCGCAGCGAGCGGGACGTGCTGCACCTGGTCGCCGACCTGCGCAAGCAGGGCCACTCGCCTGCCCTGGTCGCCGCCGTGCTGACCCAGTCGAAGCTGCGCAGGAAGGCGCAGGCGAAGTTCGGCGACTTCGCCTCCCAGATGCTGTTCACCGAGGCAGGGCTGGAGCAGGCGACGCGCCTCCCCGTCGCCGCCCGGCACGCCGGCCGGTTCCGCGCAGCGGGCCTGCGCTCGGTCGCCGACCTGGGCTGCGGGATCGGCGGCGACGCGCTCGCCCTCGCCGCGCTGGAGCTGGACGTCACCGCCGTCGACGCCGACGAGGTGACCGCGGCGATCGCCTCCTTCAACCTCGCACCGTTCCCCACCGCCGTCGTGGAGCAGAAGCGGGCCGAGGACGTCGACCTGCGCGGGATCGACGGCGTCTTCCTCGACCCCGCCCGGCGCACCGCCGGGCACACACAGACCGAACGACTGACCGATCCCGACGACTACACGCCGTCGCTCGGGTTCGCGTACGAGCTGGCCACCGGGCGTTCGGTCGGCCTGAAGCTCGGCCCCGGGTTCGATCGCGACCTCATCCCGTCCACCGCCGAGGCCCAGTGGGTGTCGGTCGACGGCCAGGTGGTGGAGCTGGGGCTGTGGTTCGGCGCGCTGGCCCGTCCCGGCATCCACCGGGCTGCGCTCGTCCTGCGCGGCGACCGGGCCGACGAGCTCACGGCCGATGCCGACAGCGAAGATGTCGAAGCCGGTCCGCTGGGCGAGTACCTCTACGAGCCGGACGGCGCGGTGATCCGCGCCCGCCTCATCGGCGACCTCGCGCGCAGCATCGACGGGCGGATGCTGTCCGAGCAGATCGCGTACATCACCGCGGACGCGCCCGTCGCGACGCCCTTCGCCGCCGGCTTCCGCATCCTGGAGACGCTGCCCTACGCCGAGAAGGACCTCAGGAAGGCGCTGCGGCAGCGCGGCATCGGCACGCTCGAGATCAAGAAGCGCGGCGTGGATGTGGACCCGGCCGCCCTGCGCCGCCGGCTCTCCCTGAACGGCGACCGCCCGGCGACCCTGATCCTGACCAGGGTCGCCGGGCGGCACACGGCTCTGCTCGCCGAGCGGCTCTGAGCCGCCCGGCGCCGCATCTCAGTAGGTGCTCGGGTAGCTGTTCGCGATGCTGGCGAAGATGATCGCCAGGAAGATCCAGTAGATGATCGCGATCGCGAGGCTGACGAAACCGAGGATGATGCCGGTCAGCCAGAACCCGCGCGCCTGCGGCTCCTTGTTGCGGCCGATGAAGCCGAGCACGATCGCCGCGATGCCGAACAGGAAGCCGATGCCCCAGGCGATGTTCAGCACGATGCCGAGGATGCCGCCGACGAGCGAGAGGATGCTCAGGATCGGCGATTTGGCGGCCGGCTGCGCGTACGGCTGGGTGTAGCCCGGCGCGGGCTGACCGTAGGCGGGCTGGCCGTAGGGCTGCTGGCCCGGCTGGCCGTACGGCTGGCCCGGCTGCGCGTAGCCCGGAGCCGGCGGCTGCTGACCGTACGGCTGGGCCGGAGGCTGCTGGCCGTAGCCCGGAGCGGGCGGCTGCTGGCCGTAGCCCGGGGCGGGCGGCGGCGGCACCGCGCCGGTGTCACCGGCGGGCGGCGCGGGCGGAACCGGTGCCGCGGGCGGCGTCGGCGGGGTCGGAGCGGCCGGCGGCACGGAGCCGTTCTGGGCGTTGGGTTCCGCCGGGTCGGCGGGAGCGTTCGGATCGGTCATGGGACCCATCTCCTTCAGTGCTGGAAGCGTGCGGTCGGCGCCTCACGGGAAGGGAAGATCCTGAGAGAACGCTGTATCTGTTCCATGGTGGCAGGGCCCGCGCGGGGGTGTCAACGCACCTCTCAGCGCATGACCTGAATGTCCGTCACCGGGAGGGTGGAGTCGGCGGAGAAGGTCAGCTCGCTCGGCCCGTGCCCGGCCATGATCAGCTGCGCGCCGAGCGCCGCGATCATCGCCCCGTTGTCGGTGCACAGCGAGAGCGCCGGGATGCGCAGGGCGACGCCCGCGTCCGCTGCGCGCGCGATCGCCAGCCGACGCACGCGGGCATTGGCGACGACGCCGCCGCCCAGCAGCAGCCGCGGCACGTCGAAGTCCCGGCAGGCCGCCAGCGCCTTGGTGATGAGCACGTCGGCGACCGCTTCGCGGAAGGAGGCGGCGACGTCGGCCACCGGCACCTCCTCGCCCGCGTCCTGGCGCTGCTCGACCCAGCGCGCGACCGCCGTCTTGAGGCCGGAGAACGAGAAATCGTAGCGGTGCTGCTCCAGGTCTTTGGGCTTGGTGAGCCCCCGCGGGAAGCGGATCGCCTTCGGGTCGCCGTCCGCGGCGACCCGGTCGATCTGCGGGCCGCCGGGGTACGGCAGGCCGAGAACGCGCGCGACCTTGTCGAAGGCCTCCCCCGCCGCGTCGTCGATCGTCTCGCCGAGCAGCCGGACGTCGGACACCAGGTCGCGCACCAGCAGCAGCGACGTGTGACCGCCGGAGACGAGCAGCGCGATCGTGGGCAGCTCCACCGGGTGACCGGGCCCGCCGGAGGCGTCGAGCAGGTCGGCCCCGACGTGCCCGACGAGGTGGTTGACGGCGTACAGCGGCTTGCCGAGGGACACGGCGAGCGCCTTGGCCGCACCGACCCCGACCATCAGCGCGCCGGAGAGGCCCGGTCCGCTCGTGACGGCGATCGCATCCACGTCGGCCAGCCGGATGCCCGCGTCGTCGACCGCCGTCCGCAGTGTCGGCTCGAGCGCCTCCAGGTGTGCGCGTGCGGCCACCTCCGGGACGACGCCGCCATACCGGGCGTGCTCCTCCATCGACGAGGCGATCGTGTTGGAGAGCAGGGTCGTGCCGCGGACGATACCGACACCGGTCTCGTCGCAGGAGGTCTCGATGCCGAGCACCAGGGGGCCGGCTGCAGAGGCGTCGAGGTGGGTCATGCCAGGGTGGTCTCCGGGTTCGGGACGGCGAGACGCATCACGATCGCGTCCACCCCGTCCGGCTGGTAGTAGCGCGGCCGCACGCCGATCTCCTCGAAGCCGAGCTCCCGGTACAGCGTCTGGGCGCCGGGGTTGTCCGCGCGCACCTCCAGGAACAGCTCGCGCGCGCCGCGACGCCGGGTCTCGGCGATCAGCGCGAGCATGAGCGTGCGTCCGAGGCCGCGGCGGCGGGCGTGCGGCGCCACGGCGATGGTCTGGATGTCGCCCTCCGCCCCGCCGCGCGGCGCCAGCAGCCCGGCGTACCCGTCGATGCGGTCCGGCGTCTCCGGCTCGAACGCGACCAGGTAGTACCCGTGCTCGCCCGTCACCTCGGAGAGCATCGACCGCTCCGACCAGGCGTCGGTGATGAAGATGGACCGCTCCAGCTCCATGATCGCGGGCACGTCGTCCGCCTGCGCCCGGCGCAGCTGGTAGGCGGTCACGCGGTCACCCGCTTCGGTCCCGCGGACAGCGTCACGTCGGGCGACCGCAGGTACAGCGCCTCGTCGGCATCCATCGGCAGACCGTTCGCGTAGCGCAGCTCGGCGAGCATGCCGAGCCGGCCGGCGGGCACGACCTGCGCGTCGATCCGGGAGAGGTCGGGATGCGGCAGCTCGTCCGGCTTCGCCAGTCCCGGCCCGTCGAGGCGCACCGGGAGGCCGAAGCCGTCGGCGCCCGAATACGCGGTCCAGTACCGCTCGCGGCGCCGGGCGTCCGTCACCACGATCACGGGACCGCTGTTGCCTTCGGCGTACCAGTCGTAGGCGACGGCGTCGTGGCTGACCACCGGGACCAGCGGCTTGCCTGCGCCGATCGCGAAGGCCTTGGCGGCGGCGATGCCGACGCGCAGGCCCGTGAAGGGACCGGGTCCCATTCCCGCGACGACGCCCGACAGCGCACGGACCTCGACGCCGGAGGCGGTGAGGGCCTCCTCGATGAGCGTGCCGATGACCTCGGCGTGGCGCATGGTGTCGGTCTCGATGACCTCCGACAGCACGCCGCCGTCGCGGTCCACCACTGCCACGCTGGTGCCGGCGGACGTGTCGATGGCGAGGAGCATGCCTCCAGCCTAAGCGGGATCGCCGACGACCGGCGTGCCCGCCCAGCGGGGGCCGTACCCTGTGACCGTGACCGTGCGCGGCTCGTCGGACTCGCCGACCTCGTCCGCCTGCTCCGCGTCGGGCGCGTCTCCGGCCTCCCGTCGCTCGTCGGCGCCGGTGGGCCGTTCGATCGCGACCTCCAGCCACGACTCGGCGACGCCGTCCAGCATCCCGGCACCCCACTCGACCACGACGACGGACCGGGCGAAGTCGATGTCGAGGTCGTCCAGTTCGAGCGCGCTGGACAGCCGGTACGCGTCCACGTGCACGAGCGGCGCCCCTCCGGTGAGGCTCGGGTGCGTGCGGGCGAGCACGAACGTGGGGCTCGTCACGGGGCCGCGCACCCCCAGCCCTTCGCCGATGCCGCGGGTGAGGGTGGTCTTGCCCGCGCCGAGCGGTCCGGACAGCACGACGAGGTCGCCGGCGCGGAGCGCGCCCGCGAGCTCCCGGCCGAAGGCGTGCATCCCCTCGGCCGTGGCGATCCGTCGCGTGGTCACGCCGCGCCTCCGACGAAGGTCCGCGCGAGACGGCCGCCGAGCCGCGTGACGATCTCCCAGTTGATCGTGTCCGCCGCCTCGGCCCAGTCGTCCGCGCTCGGAACGCCGGTCGCCGGGTCGCCGAACAGCACCACCTCGTCGCCGACCTGCACCTCCAAGTCGCCCACGTCGACGATGAACTGGTCCATCGCGACCCGGCCGCTGATCCGGAAGGTGCGGCCGCCGATCGACACCGGGGCGCGGTTGGACGCGTGCCGCGGGATGCCCTCGGCGTACCCGAGCGGCACCAGCGCCAGCGTGGTCTCCTCCGTGGTGCGGTACGTGTAGTCGTACGACACGCCCTTTCCCGCCGGCACCCGTCGCACGGCGGCCACACGCCCGCGCACGGTCATCGCCGGGCGCAGCCCCAGCTCGGCACCGTGCCCGCCGCCGAAGGGCGACAGCCCGTAGGCGGCGATGCCGAAGCGAACCAGGTCGTAGCGCGCCTCCGGGAGGGAGAGCGCTGCGGCGCTGGCGGCGAGGTGCCGCAGCTCCGGCTGCAGTCCCGCGGCCTCGGCCCGCGCGAGCGCCCTCTCGTACACCGCGACCGCGGCGAGGTCGTCCTCCGGGGACGCGTTGGAGAGGTGTGAGAAGATGCCGCGCACCACGATCCGCCCCGCGTCCTCGAGCTCGCGCGCCCGGGCGAAGACGGCGTCCCAGTCCTGCTCGGCGACACCGTTGCGGCTGAGGCCGGTCTCCACCTTCACCTGCACGGCGACCGGCGTCTCGCCGTCCCCGGCGGCCGCGGCGGTCTCCAGCTGGACGAGCGACGACAGACCGAGATCGATGCGCGCGCGGACGGCCTCGGCGAAGTCGTCCTCCGGGTCGTGCAGCCAGGCCAGCACGGGAGCGGTGATGCCGGCCTCGCGGAGGGCGAGACCCTCGGCGATCTCGGCGACCCCGAGCCAGTCCGCGCCGCCGGCGAGCGCCGCCCGGGCGCATTCGACCGCCCCGTGCCCGTAGGCGTCGGCCTTGACGACCACCATCGCGTGGGGCGTGGGCACCAGCTCTCGCAGGCGCCGAACGTTGCCGGTCACCGCGTCCAGGTCGACGACGCGCTCGCGGAACGCCGGGGTCACGGCGCCGACTCCGTCACGACGAACGCGGTGGCCACCCCGGCGTCGTGCGACATCGAGACGTGGATGCGCACGATGCCGCGTTCGCGCACCTGCGCCTCGACCACGTTGTGCAGCACGAAACCGGGGTTCCTCTCCTCGTCCGGGACGATCTCCATGTCGTGCCAGCGCACGCCCTCCGAGCCGCCGAGCGCCTTGATCAGCGCCTCCTTGGCAGCGAACCGGGCCGCCAGCGAGTGCACCGCCAGCGGACGCTCCGCCTCCGTGAACAGCCGCTCGCGCAGCTTCGGGGTGCGCTCGATCGACCGCTCGAAGCGGGCGAGGTCGACGACGTCGACCCCGATGCCGGCGATCATGGGATCACTCCACGGTGACGGACTTGGCCAGGTTGCGCGGCTGGTCGACGTCGAGGCCCTTTGCGGCGGAGAGCTCCATCGCGAAGACCTGCAGCGGGATGACCGCGAGCAGCGGCTCGAACAGCGGAGCGGCGAGCGGGATGCGGATGACCTCGTCGGCGAACGGCAGCACGGCCGCGTCTCCGGCCTCGGCGATCGCGATGACGCGGGCGCCGCGGGCGCGGATCTCCTGGATGTTCGAGACGACCTTCTTGTGCAGCTCGTCCGACCAGCGCGGGCTGGGCACCACGACGAACACGGGCTGACCCGGCTCGATCAGCGCGATCGGGCCGTGCTTCAGCTCTCCCGCGGCGAAGCCCTCGGCGTGGATGTAGGCCAGCTCCTTGAGCTTGAGCGCACCCTCCAGCGCGATCGGGTAGCCGACGTGACGGCCGAGGAACAGCACGGAGCGGGTGTCCGACATCCACTTGGCCAGCTGCGCGATCTCGGCGTGCGACTCGAGCACGGTCGCGATCTTCTCCGGGATCTGCTGCAGCTCGTCGATGGCGTCGCGCTGCTGCGCATCCGTCAGCGTGCCGCGGATGCGGGCCAGGTGCAGACCGAAGAGGTACAGCGCCGTGATCTGGGCGACGAACGCCTTGGTCGAGGCGACCGCGACCTCCGGGCCCGCATGCGTGTAGAGGGCGGCGTCGGACTCGCGCGGGATGGTCGCACCCTGCGTGTTGCAGACGGAGATGGCCTTCGCGCCGGCCTCGCGGGCGTACTTGACGGCCATCAGCGTGTCCATCGTCTCGCCGGACTGGCTGATGGAGATGACGAGCGTGCCGTCGGTGAGCACAGGCTCCCGGTAGCGGAACTCGTGGCTGAGCTCGACCGTCACGGGCACGCGAGCCCACTTCTCGATGGCGTAGCTGCCGACGACACCGGCATAGGCGGCGGTGCCGCAGGCGATGATCGTGATGCGGTCGATCCCGGCGAAGTAGTCGTCGCCGAGCGCGTCGAGCTCGGGGATGTGCACGGTCTCGCCCACGATCCGGCCGCGGAGGGTGTTCGCGACCGCGTCGGGCTCCTCGGCGATCTCCTTCGCCATGAACGACGACCAGCCGCCCTTCTCGGCGGCGGAGGCGTCCCACGCCACCTCGAACGGCTCCACCTCGACGGGAGCGCCCGCGAAGTCGGTGACGGTCACGCTGTCGGGCGTGATGGTCACGATCTGGTCCTGACCGATCGCCATCGCCCGGCGGGTGTGCTCGACGAAGGCGGCGACGTCGGAGCCGAGGAAGTTCTCCCCGTCGCCGAGGCCGATGACGAGCGGCGAGTTGCGGCGCGCGCCGACGACGACGTGCGGCTGGTCCTGGTGCATGGCCAGCAGCGTGAAGGCGCCCTCCAGACGCGAGACGACGCTCTGGAACGCCTGCGGCAGGTCGCCCGTACGGCGGTACTCGCGGCCGAGGAGCACGGCGGCGACCTCGGTGTCGGTCTCCGACTCGAAGGCGAAGCCGTCGGCGAGCAGCTCGTCCTTCAGTGTCGCGAAATTCTCGATGATGCCGTTGTGGATGACGGCGAGACGGCCGTCGTCACCCAGGTGCGGGTGGGCGTTCACGTCGGTCGGGCCGCCGTGCGTCGCCCAGCGGGTGTGCCCGATGCCGGTCTGCCCGTTCGGGATGGGGTGCTCCTGCAGGTCCTCGGTCAGCACGGAGAGCTTCCCGGCCTTCTTCGCGGTGCCCAGGGCCCCGTCCGGGCCGATCACGGCGATGCCCGCCGAGTCGTAGCCGCGGTATTCCAGGCGCTTCAGGCCACCGAGCAGCACCTCGAGGCTCTTGTCGGTACCGACGTACCCCACGATTCCACACATGCACCCGAGTCTACCGTGGGTCCAGGTGCGGACCCGCTGGGAGCGCACCCCTAGACTGGGTGCCCTATGCTCCCCCACGGCGACTCCTCCACCCCCTTCGTCGAGCTCAGCAGGGCCGACTGGGCGGAACTGGCGCAGAACACCCGCCTCCCGCTGCAGGAGACGGAGATCGTGCAGTTGCGCGGTCTCGGCGATCCGCTCGACATGCGCGAGGTCGAGGAGGTCTACCTCCCCCTGAGCCGACTGCTCAACCTGTACGTCGCCGGAACGAAGCAGTTGCACAGGGCGACCAGCGACTTCCTGGGCGAGCGCGCGGCGAGCACCCCGTTCGTCATCGGCGTCGCCGGGTCGGTCGCCGTCGGCAAGTCGACCATCGCCCGGCTGTTGCGCGAGCTGCTCTCGCGCTGGGACGACACGCCCCGGGTCGAGCTGGTGACCACCGACGGGTTCCTGCTCCCCAACGCCGAACTGCAGCGCCGCGGGCTGATGGAGCGCAAGGGCTTCCCCGAGTCGTACGACCGCAAGGCGCTGCTGCGCTTCGTCACCGCCGTCAAGAGCGGGGCGCCGGAGGTTCGCGCCCCGTTCTACTCGCATCTCAGCTACGACATCGTGCCGGACGCGGAGATCGTCGTGCGCCGCCCGGACGTCCTGATCGTCGAGGGCCTCAACGTGCTGCAGCCCGCGGGCGGCGGAAACCGGCTCGCCGTGAGCGACCTGTTCGACTTCTCGGTGTACGTCGACGCCCGGCAGCGCGACATCGCGCACTGGTACGAGGAGCGCTTCCTGAAGCTGCAGCGCGGGGCGTTCGCGAACCCGAAGTCGTACTTCCACCGGTACGCCGAACTGACCGAGGATGAGGCGCGTGCGCGTGCCGCCAGCATCTGGACGAGCATCAACGAGCCGAACCTGGTGCAGAACATCCGCCCGACGCGGTCGCGGGCGAAGCTCGTCCTGCGCAAGGATTCGGAACACGCGGTGAGCTCCGTTCTGCTGCGAAAGCTCTGACCCGCCCCTCTGCCTGGGGTCCGGACGCGCGAGGTCGAGGTGCTCTGGCCCGCGATGCGGCAATGCCATAGACATGAGGTATGCCAGTACCACGCTCCCGGGCCGCAGACATCCTCGGCAGACGCGTGCGCGAGGCCCGCATCGCGCTCGGTATGAGCCAGGAGGACATCGCCAACCTGGCCGGCATGCACGTCACGAACTTCGGCCGGATCGAGCGCGGCGAGGCGAACTCCGAGCTGCACACCATCGTCCGCATCGCGACGGCGCTGAACGTCGATCCGGCGGTCCTGATGGCCGGCCTGTACGGCACCGAGATGCTCCCGGACCGCTCGCGGTCCTACTCGGTCGCCGATTTCGTCGCCGCGCAGCGCGCGCAGCCCGAATGACCGACCTGGCTCTTACACCTCAGTGCTGTGAGCCACGGACGTAGACGCTCTGGTCGGGAATGCAGGCATTCGGTAGGCATGAAGCATGCCGACCCCTCGCTCCCGCGCCGCCGAACTCTTCGGCCAGCGCGTCCGAACCGCCCGCGTCGCTCTCGGGATGAGCCAGGAGGAGATCGCCAACCTCGCCGACATGCACGTGACGAACTTCGGGCGGGTGGAGCGCGGCGAGGCCAACTCCGAACTGCACACCATCGTGCGCATCGCCACGGCGCTCGACACCGACCCCGCGGAGCTGATGGCCGGCCTGTACGGCGATGGCATGCTGCCGCAGCACGCCCGCGCCTACTCCGTCGCCGACTTCATCGCGGCCCGCCGGGCCGAAGAGGGCCGCTGACCGCAGGCCGCGACTGCGGCCGCTCGGAACGATTGCGGCTGCGCGCGCAGGCGCACTCGTTCCGAACCGGCGCAGACGCGGGCGAACGGATGCGGCTAGAGCGCCAGCCGCTCCCGCACCACGTCGGCGAGCTCGTTCGCGAGCCGCTCCGCGGTGACCTGATCGGACGCCTCCACCATCACGCGGACCAGCGGCTCGGTGCCGGACGGTCGCAGCAGCACGCGGCCGGTGTCGCCCAGCGCGCTCTCCGCCGTGCGGACCGCCGTGCGGAGGCCCTCGTCGGTGTGCACGGCGTGGTGGTCCACGCCCTTCACGTTGACCATGACCTGCGGGTACACCGTCATCACCTTCGCCAGCTCGGCGAGCGTCTTCCCGGTCCTGGCCATCTCCGAGAGGAGGTGGAGGCCGGTGAGGATGCCGTCGCCGGTCGTCGCGAACTCGCGCATGATGACGTGACCCGACTGCTCGCCGCCGAGCGAGTAGTCGTTCTCGTTCATCTCCTCGAGCACGTAGCGGTCGCCGACAGCCGTCTCGACCACGCGGATCCCGTTGTCGCGCATGGCGAGCTTCAGGCCCAGGTTGCTCATCACGGTCGCCACGAGGGTGTCGTCGCGCAGCTTGCCGCGCTCCTTCATCCCGACGGCGAGGATCGCCATGATCTGGTCGCCGTCGACGATGTTGCCGTCCGCGTCGATCGCGAGGCAGCGGTCCGCGTCGCCGTCATGGGCGATGCCGACGTCCGCCCCGGCGGCCAGGACGGCCTTCGCCAGGTTGTCGAGGTGGGTCGAGCCGACCCCGTCGTTGATGTTCATCCCGTCGGGGGCGTCGCCGATGACGGTGACGCGCGCGCCGGCGTCGGTGAAGACCTCGGGCGAGACGCCGGCGGCCGCGCCGTGGGCGCAGTCGAGCACCACGTGGATCCCGTCGAGCCGATGCGGCAGGCTCGCCAGGAGGTGGAGAACGTAGCGGTCCTCGGCGTCGGCGAAGCGGCGGATACGGCCGACATCGGCCCCGGTCGGGGTCAGCTTGTCGAGGTCGAGGTGCTGCTCGATGCGATCCTCGACGATGTCGGGCAGCTTGGTGCCGCCGCGGGCGAAGATCTTGATCCCGTTGTCGGGCGCCGGGTTGTGCGAGGCGGACACCATCACCCCGAAGTCGGCGTCGAAGTCGGAGATCAGGAAGGCCGCAGCCGGGGTGGGGATGACTCCCGCGTCGAACACGTCGATGCCGGAGCTGGCGAGCCCGGCGGCGACGGCGGCGGAGAGGAACTCGCCCGAGACGCGGGGGTCACGGGCGACGATGGCCGTCGGGCGCTTGCCGGCTGCGCGGCGCGCCTCGGCGCTTCGGCCTTGCGTCAGTACAGCTGCAGCTGACTGCGCAAGGCCGAGCGCCAGGTCGGCGGTGAGACTGCCGTTCGCGAGACCGCGAACGCCGTCGGTTCCGAAAAGGCGGGGCATGGACCGAAGCCTAGACGCTCGCGAGCGTCAGCGCTTGGAGAACTGCGACGCCTTGCGGGCCTTCTTGAGACCGGCCTTCTTGCGCTCGGTGACGCGGGCGTCGCGGGTCAGGAAGCCGGCCTTCTTCAGCGTCGGGCGGTTGTTCTCGCGGTCGATCTCGTTGAGCGCGCGCGCGATGGCGAGGCGCAGCGCGCCCGCCTGGCCCGAGGGGCCGCCGCCGGTGATGCGGGCGACCACGTCGTAGGAGCCGAGGAGGTCGAGCACCTTGAACGGGTCGTTGATGAGCTGCTGGTGGAGCTTGTTCGGGAAGTAGTCCGCGAACTCACGGCCGTTGACCGTGATGGTTCCGGCGCCCGGGACCAGGCGCACACGCGCGATGGCCTCCTTGCGGCGGCCGACGGCCGCGCCGGGCACGGAGAGGACGGGACGGGGCGCGGCCGGGGCCGCGCTCTCCGGGGTCTCGGTCGAGTAGGACTCGACGTTCTCGACCTGGGCCGAGTCGATGCTGTCTGCGATCTTCGCCACGGTGGTGATAATCCTTTGTCTCTGAGTCTGAAAGTCGTCTACGCGCTTACTGCGCGACCTGGCCGAGCGTGTACGGCTTCGGCTGCTGGGCGGCGTGCGGGTGCTCGCTTCCGGTGTAGACCTTCAGCTTGCGGAGCTGGGCGCGACCGATGGAGTTCTTCGGGAGCATGCCGCGGACGGCCTTCTCGACGGCGCGGATCGGGTTCTTCTCGAGCAGCTCCGAGTAGGTGGTGGCCTTGAGGCCGCCCGGGTAGCCCGAGTGGCGGTAGGCCTTCTTCTGGAGGAGCTTCTGACCGGTCAGGGCGACCTTGTCCGCGTTGATGATGATGACGAAGTCACCGGAGTCCATGTGCGGGGCGAAGGTCGGCTTGTGCTTGCCGCGGAGGAGGGCGGCGGTGTGGCTGGCGAGACGGCCGAGCACGACATCGGTCGCGTCGATGACGACCCAGTCGCGCTGGATCTCGTCTGCCTTCGGGGAATAGGTGCGCGTCACAGTAGTGGCTGCTTTCTGTCTCGAACGGAGGTGTTCGTGAATCCCGCTCCGATGGGGGTTCGTCTCTTGGGAAGAGGGAACCGATGCCGGTGGAGGGCTCACGTTCGCGTGTCACGCCGCAGGAGGCGCGGACACCAAAGATCAATAGTACGGGAGTGCGGTGTACGCGGTCAAACCGGGTGGATTCCACTCATCCGCAGGGCTGAAATCGCGGCCGATCGAGCACGGAGACCCGGCGGTTCACCCTAGCGTGACCGGTATGAGATCGCTCCTGCTCCGCAGCCGCTGGCTGCTCGAACCGGCAATCGCCGTGGTCTTCTTCGTCTTCTGGGCGTTCGCCCTGGTCGGCAGGAATCAGCTGGGGCCGGGCATGCTGCGCGCAGAGGGCCCGTTCTGGGCGGCGCTTCTCCTCCTGGCATGCGCGATCGGCGTGTCCCGTCTCAGCCCGATCGCCGCCATGGCGATAGGAACAGCCGTCCTCATCGGCCAGCTGCTGTTCCCGGTCGGCATCTTCGACGACCCGCTGGTCTACCTCGGCTACGTGATCGTCGCCCTGGTCGTCGCCGCGTCGGTGCGCGGCCGTATGCGCGTGGTCGCGTTCGCCTTCGCGGTGGGCGCCGGAATCTCGGCCGCGGGACTCATGGCATGGGCATTCGGCATCGGGCGCGGGGATCCCGCAGCCAGAGACCTCTTCTTCGTCCTCTGCGCCGCTGCGGGCGCGATGGCCTGGCTGGTCGGGACGCTCACCGGGGTCTGGTCGCACTCTCACCGGAAAGAGCTGGAGCTCGAGCGGGCCACGGGCCGCCTGCGTGTTGCGGAGGCCGAAGCGCTGGTCACGAGCGAGCGTGAGCGCATCGCGCAGGACGTGCACGACATCATGGCGCACTCCCTCTCGGTGATCCTCGCGCAAGCCGATGGCGCCCGCCTGCTCGCCGAGGAGCGGCCGGCGGCGGTCGCGCCGTCCCTCGGAACCATCGCCGACACCGCGCGATCGTCGCTCACGGAGGTGCGCATGCTGATCGAGACGCTTGTCGGCTCCCCGACGGGCATCGAGCATCCCGGTCTCGGCGACCTCGACGACCTCGTCCGGCGGCTGTCCGACTCCGGACTCTCGATCTCGGTGGAACGCTTCGGCGGCGACGGCGACTTGACGCCCGCCCAGCAGCTGGCCGTCTACCGGATCGTGCAGGAGGCGCTGACCAACGCGTTGAAGCACGCGGGCCCCGGCGCCGCCGCCCGGCTGGCGCTGGACATGCGCGAGGACGGCCTCGCACTGTCGGTCGCCTCCCGACCCGCCGACCCCGCCCGCACGCCGCCCGAGCCGAACACTGCAGGCCGAGGACTCGTCGGCATGCGCGAGCGCGCCCGGCTGGCGGGCGGCTGGCTCGACGCCGGACCCGACGACGACATCCCCGGCGGCTACCTCGTCACCGCCTACCTCCCGGCGGCCGGCCGCGCGGCGGTGACCGCATGATCCGGGTCGCGGTCGCCGACGACCAGCCCCTGTTCTGCGCCGGCCTGCAGATGATGATCGAGTCGCAACCCGACCTCGCGTTCGCCGGCGCCGCCCTCGACGGCGCGCACGCCGTCGAGCTGGCACGGGAGGCACATCCCGACGTCATGCTCATGGACATCCGGATGCCGAACGTCGACGGGATCGCCGCCACCCGGGCGATCCGCGACAGCGCCGCAGCCGCCCTCCCCCGCATCGTCGTCCTCACCACCTTCGAGCGCGACGACGCGGTCGCGGCCGCGCTCCGCGCCGGAGCGGACGGCTTCGTGCTCAAGGACGCGACCCCCGACCTCATCCTCTCGACGATCCGTACGGTCCACGAGGGCACGTCCGTCATCGCCCACAAGTCGACGAGCGACCTGTTCCGCAGCATCGCCCAGCGCCGTCCCGAAGCGATCGCCCCGCTCTCCATGCGCGAGAAGGAGGTGTTCCTGCTTGCGGCACGCGGGCTCGGCAACGCGGAGATCGGCCGGACGGCGTTCATCTCCGAGGCGACCGTCAAGACGCACATCCGCAGCATCCTGGCGAAACTGGACCTCGCCACCCGGGTGCAGCTGGTCGCGTTCGCCTACGAGAACGGGCTCGTGCGCTGACCCGCGCCGGAGGCGACGTCAGCGCTGCCCGACGGGGAAGACGACGCCCGCCTGCTGCTCCGACACCTCCCAGACCCGCGCGGCCTCCGCGTCGTCGCGCAGCGGCGCGTACAGGGTCTGCTCCGCAGGCACCCCGCCGAGGTGGCCCGGCCCGCTCGGCCCGTACATTCGGCCCCCGACGGCATCCGGCCCGGTGGCCGCCAGCAGCGCCGGGAGGGCAGCGGTCTCCGGGGTCCCGACGAGCACCCCGCGCGCGGAGAGCCAGCGGATGACGCGTACGGCCCCTGTGTCGGACGAGCGTCCGTACCCGGGCTGCGCGGCGAGCAGGTTCGTGGGGGCGACACCGGGATGCGACAGGTTGCTCACGATGCCCCACCCGTTCGCGGTACTGCGGCGGTCGAGTTCGAGCCCGAACAGGCCGAGCGCGATCTTCGAGGCGCTGTAGGCGCGCTGGGCACGATAGCGGCGCTCGCTCGCGAGGTCGTCCCAGTCGATGGAGCCGCTCCTCGCGGCGACGCTCACCTGCGAGGTGACGCGCGCCCTCCCGTCCCGCAGCAGCGGCAGGAGGGCGCCGACGAGCGCGACGTGGCCGAGGTGGTTGGTGCCCCACTGCAACTCGAAGCCGTCGACCGTGGTGCGGCGTTCGGGGGGTGTCATCAGACCGGCGTTGTTCACGAGCACGTGGATCGGGTCGCCGTCCGCCCGCATCCGGTCACCGAAGGCGGCGACGGACTCGAGCGAGGCCAGGTCGAGGTCGCGGAGCACCAGGGCCGCGTCCGGCGCCGCCGAGCGGATGCGCTGCACGGCCGCCTCGCCCTTCGCGCGGTCCCGGACCGGCAGCACGACCTCCGCGCCCGCGGCAGCCAGCCGCGTCGCGATCACGATCCCCATGCCGTCGCTCGCGCCGGTGACGACCGCGCGGCGTCCGCTCAGCGGCGGGATCTCGATGTCGATGCTGCGTGCCATGCCCGTTCTCCTTCTGTCGGTGGTTCCACCCTGAACCTCGCGGCCGCGCCGTAGCCACGGCCCGACGATCCGTGGCTGCGGAGCACGCGGGGCGGTAGACATGAGGGGTGATCGATCGCATCGGGCTCGCCGGGTTCCTCCGCACGCGGCGCGAGCTGCTGCAGCCGGAGGACGTCGGACTCCCGCGCGGCAGCAGGCGACGCACCTCCGGTCTGCGGCGCGAGGAAGTCGCCGCGCTGTCCCACATGTCGGTCGACTACTACGCGCGGCTGGAGCGCGAGCGCGGTCCGCAGCCGTCGGAGCAGATGCTCGCGTCGATCGCGCAGGGGCTGCACCTCTCCCACGCGGAACGCGATCACCTGTTCCGGCTCGCCGGCCACACGCCTCCGGACCGCGGCTCCGAGAGCGAGCACGTGAGCCCGGGTCTGCTGCGGGTGCTCGACCGCCTCGACGACACCCCGGCGGAGATCGTGACCGAGCTCGGCGCGACGTTGCGGCAGAGCCGGATGGGCGTGGCCCTCACCGGAGACACGGCGTCCCTCCGGGGACCGGAGCGCAGCCTGGGCGTGCGCTGGTTCACCGATCCGGACGCGCGCCGGCTCTACGCGGAGCGAGACCACGACTTCCTCAGCCGGATGTTCGCATCCGGTCTTCGCGAGATCGCCACGACCCGGGGACCGGACTCACGGGCGGCCGCTCTGGCCGAGTACCTGGGCGCACGCAGCGAGGAGTTCCGCCGACTCTGGGCCGCCCACGAGGTCGGGCTGCGCCCGACGGAGGTGAAGCACTTCGTGCATCCCGAGGTCGGAGAGCTGGAGATGCACTGCCAGCAGCTCGTCGACCCCGGTCACGCGCATTCGCTGCTCGTGTACACGGCGGTGCCGGGCAGCGAATCCGCCGACAAGCTGCGGCTGCTGTCGGTCATCGGGGCGCAGACGCTGAGCTGACCGGCCGGGCTACAGCTCGCGGAGGGCCCGGGTTCGCTCCGCGCGCAGGGCCAGCTCCGGACCCTCCGGGTAGCCGACCTCCATGAGCGTGAGCCCGCGGGCCGGCATCACCTTGAACGCGCTCGTGCGGCGCTTCTCGTCGCGCAGGCCCACGAGGTCGCCCGGGCCGAGCTTGCCCTCCCCTACCTCGACGCACGCACCGACCAGCGCGCGCACCATGCTGTGGCAGAACGCGTCCGCGGTCAGGTCGGCGAGCAGCACGCCGTCCGGGTCGCGGCGCCAGGCGAACGCCTGCAGGGTGCGGATGGTCGTCGCCCCCTCACGCGCCTTGCAGTAGCTGGCGAAGTCGTGGAGCCCCAGGAGCCCGTGGGAGGCGATGTCCATCGCGTCGGCGTCGAGATCGGACGACACCCACGCGGTGCGGTGACGCTGCAGCGGGTCGCGCAGGGCGAGGCGGTCGGCGACGCGGTACTGGTATCGCCGCCACAACGCCGAGAAGCGGGCGTCGAAGCCGTCCGGCGCGACGGTCGCGGCGAGCACGACCACGTCGGACACCGGGCCGAGGACGCCGTTGAGCCGTCGGCCCAGCGCCTCCTCCGCCGACAGCGGTGGGCGCTTGCCGTGCGGCTTGCGCAGGATCGCCTCCTGAGCCTCCGTCAGGTCGACGTGGGCGACCTGACCGACCGCGTGCACGCCCGCGTCGGTGCGGCCCGCCACCGTCAGCTGCGGTGGTTCGCCCGCACGCCGGAAGATCGTCGCGAGCGCGTCCTCCAGCGTCCCCTGCACCGTCCGCAGCCCCGGCTGGCGGCCCCAGCCGTTGAAGTCGGTCCCCTGGTAGGCGACGTCGAGGCGGTAGCGGGTGGTCCGTGTCTCAGTAGGCACGGACGAGCCCCAGCTCCTGCTGTGTGGTCGCGAATCCCATCCCGGTGTAGAGCCCGAGGGCGCCGGTCGGATTCTCAGCGTCCACGTCCAGCACGACCTTGTCGAGTCCGCGTGCCGCCGACGCGAGGAGCACGTGGCGCAGCAGGGTCGGCGCGATGCGGCGCCCGCGGAAGGGCCGGATCACCGCGACCGTCGACACGTACGAGCTGGAGAAGCCCTGCCCCGGCCAGTCGCCCTCGGCGACGTCGGTGAGGAGCACTCCGGCCGGCTCGTCGCCGACGAACGCCACGAACGAGAGGTCGGCGACGAAGGAGCCGGAGACCAGCCCGGCGAACTGCTCGTCCGTCAGCGGCTGGCTGCCCCAGTGGTCGCGGAACGCGTCGTTCCTCACCCGGTGCGCCTCGGCCGACAGCTCCGGGCGGTACGGCTCGATCCGTACGTCGCCGACCGGCGTCACCTCCGGAATGGGCTCCGAGAGGTCGCGCTCCATGGTCTGGAAGTACCGCACCACCTCGAAGCCGCTCGCCTCCAGCAGCCGCTTGCGGTCCGGCGCCCGCCCGTCCGCGTATCCGACCAGCCAGCCGGGGAGCGTCTTGTCCGACGCGGCCAGCTTCTGCTCCCCGCGCGCCCGCTGCCACGCCAGCAGCTCCCGGCCGATCCCGCGCCCGCGGAACTCGGGATGGACGCCGCCGTTCAGGAACTCGCGCACCAGCGTCTCCTGCCGGGGCGGCTCCATGACGATGCCCGCCGCGGCGATCCGGCCGTCCGCGGTCAGGGCGAGGAGGGTGTCCGTCTCGAGGTCGATGAAGCTGTAGCCGAGCTCCTCCTCGAGCTCGTCACGGGTGGTCAGGTAGTTCGGATGGTCGGCGGCGTCGATGGCACGGACCACCTCCAGCACCGCATCCAGGTCGGCGAGGGTCGCCGGCCGCCACTCCGCGATCTCGGGATGCGACGGTCGGTGCGTCGGCGGGGCCGTCACGCGCTCCCGGAGCGGGGCGAGGACGGCGTCGTCGGTCGAGGTCATGCCTCCACCATAGAAGAACCGCCGCCGGCGGCGTCGCCGCCTTCCGCAGGACCGAATCGATACGAATCTCCGTCGCGGCTGTCTTCCGTCGGAGATTCAGCACGCCTCTGGCCGAATCTCCGACGGAACGGCGTCAGAGCTGCGGGAACGACGAAGGCCCCGCATCGCTCGGATGCGGGGCCTTCGTGCGTACGGGCGAAGGAGGTTACGCCTTCTCGGCCTCGGCCTCTGCGTCGGTCTCGCCTGCGGCGTCGGCGTCGGCGGTGGCGTCCTCGACGACCTCCGCCTCAGCGGCGGCGGTGTCGGTCGACGTCTCGTCAGCCGACGTCTCGTCAGCGCTGGTCTCCTCGGCGGCCGGCTCCTCGACCGGGGCGGCGGCCTTCGGCGCGGCGGACGACTTGGACGACTTCACCTTCGGGGCGACGGGCTCGAGCACGAGCTCGATCTGCGCCATCGGCGCGTTGTCGCCCTTGCGGTAGCCGAGCTTGGTGATGCGGGTGTAGCCGCCCTCACGCTCGGCGACCAGCGGCGCGATCTGCGTGAACAGCTCGTGCACGACGGTCTTGTCCTGGATCACGGCCAGGACGCGACGGCGGGCGTGCAGGTCGCCGCGCTTCGCGAACGTGATCAGGCGCTCGGCCACGGGACGGAGGCGCTTCGCCTTGGTCTCGGTGGTCTTGATGCTCTTGTGCGTGAAGAGCGCAGCGGCCAGGTTGGCGAGCAGCAGGCGCTCGTGCGCCGGGCCGCCCCCGAGGCGGGGGCCCTTGGTGGGCTTAGGCATGATCGGTTATCTCCAGTGTTGAAAAGGTCTGATGGCGTAGTCGGGGGACGTGCCTCAGATGGTGGTGGACTCGTCCTCGTCGTACCCGCTGTAGAAGTGGGCGCCGTCGAACCCGGGGACCGAGTCCTTCAGCGACAGGCCCATCTCCGTCAGCTTGTCCTTGACCTCATCCACCGACTTCTGACCGAAGTTGCGGATGTTCATGAGCTGCGTCTCCGACAGCGAGACGAGCTCGCTCACGGTGTTGATGCCCTCGCGCTTGAGGCAGTTGTAGGAGCGGACCGACAGGTCCAGGTCCTCGATCGGCATCGACAGCTCGGAGCTGAGGACGGCGTCGACCGGCGCGGGGCCGATCTCGATGCCCTCGGCCGCGCTGTTGAGCTCGCGGGCCAGACCGAACAGCTCGACCAGCGTGCGGCCGGCCGACGCGATCGCGTCGCGCGGGCTGATCGCGGGCTTGGTCTCGACGTCGACCACGAGGCGGTCGAAGTCGGTGCGCTCGCCGGCACGGGTGGCCTCGACGCGGTAGGTGACCTTGAGGACCGGCGAGTAGATCGAGTCGATCGGGATCTGGCCCGCCTCGCTGTACTCGTTGCGGTTCTGCTGGGCCGAGACGTAGCCGCGGCCGCGCTCGATGGTCAGCTCGACCTCGAACTTCGCCTTGTCGTTGAGGGTCGCGATGACCAGCTCGGGGTTGTGGATCTCCACACCGGCCGGAGCCGAGATGTCGGCGGCGGTGACCTGACCGGCGCCGGTCTTGCGGAGGTACGCGGTGATCGGCTCGTCGTGCTCGCTCGAGACCACGAGACCCTTGATGTTCAGGATGATCTCGGTGACATCCTCCTTCACGCCCGGCACGGTGCTGAACTCGTGCAGCACGCCGTCGATGCGGATGCTGGTGACCGCAGCGCCAGGGATGGAGGAGAGGAGGGTGCGACGCAGGGAGTTGCCGAGGGTGTAACCGAAGCCCGGCTCCAGCGGCTCGATGACGAACCGCGAGCGGAACTCGGAGATGTTCTCTTCGGTGAGCGTAGGACGCTGTGCAATGAGCACTGTTGATTCCTTCCGGCTAAGTGTCCGCTATATGACACTTGCTTCTACTGAGGTGGGGGTGTCACGCCGTCAGGCGGCGGCCCGTGGGGACCGCCGCCTGCGGCGGACGTGAAGAGAACTTAGACGCGGCGACGCTTCGGCGGGCGGCAGCCGTTGTGCGCCTGCGGGGTGACGTCGTTGATCGAGCCCACCTCGAGGCCGGCGGCCTGGAGCGAACGGATCGCGGTCTCACGACCCGAGCCCGGGCCCTTGACGAAGACGTCGACCTTCTTCATGCCGTGCTCCTGCGCCTGACGCGCAGCCGACTCGGCCGCGAGCTGTGCCGCGAACGGGGTCGACTTGCGGGAGCCCTTGAACCCGACGCCGCCGGACGAGGCCCAGCTGATCACGGCACCGGTGGTGTCGGTGATCGAGACGATCGTGTTGTTGAACGTGCTCTTGATGTGGGCCTGGCCCACAGCGATGTTCTTCTTTTCCTTCTTGCGCGGCTTACGAGCGGCCGACTTGGGTGCTGCCATTTATCTACTCCTGCAATCCTGGTTGTCGGCCTAGCGAGCCTTCTTCTTACCGGCGACCGTGCGCTTCGGTCCCTTACGGGTGCGCGCGTTCGTCTTGGTGCGCTGGCCGCGGACCGGGAGGCCCTTGCGGTGGCGGATACCCTCGTAGCTGCCGATCTCGACCTTGCGGCGGATGTCGGCGGCGACCTCGCGACGGAGGTCACCCTCCACCTTGAAGTTGCCCTCGATGTAGTCGCGGAGAGCGACGAGCTGGTCGTCGGTCAGGTCCTTGACGCGGATGTCGCCCGAGATCTCGGTCTCGCGCAGAGTCTGGAGGGCGCGGGTGCGACCGACTCCGTAGATGTAGGTGAGTGCGACCTCCACGCGCTTCTCGCGCGGGATGTCGACGCCTGCTAGACGTGCCATGTGTTGGCTTCTCCTGTGATGAGTGGAGGTCTGCAGCGGTCCCGGTGCCCCGGCCTCCTCCGAGGGTGTCCCCCGCTCCGGTCTGGCCGGTTCGGGATCTGGGATCGCCTGTTCTCTATTCGGTTATGACGCTGCGTTCAGCCCTGGCGCTGCTTGTGGCGCGGGTTCTCGCAGATGACCATGACGCGGCCGTTGCGACGGATGACCTTGCACTTGTCGCAGATCCTCTTGACCGAGGGGTTGACCTTCATTGTGATTCTTACCTTCGTTCGCTGTCCTCGTACCTCGCCAGGGGCAACCCGGTGGCGTGGCCGTTACTTACAGCAGACCCTTACTTGTAGCGGTAGACGATCCGGCCGCGGGTCAGATCGTAGGGGCTCAGCTCGACGATCACGCGGTCCTCCGGGAGGATGCGGATGTAGTGCTGACGCATCTTGCCTGAGATGTGGGCAAGAACCTTGTGACCGTTGGTCAACTCGACGCGGAACATCGCGTTGGGGAGAGCCTCGATCACGGATCCTTCGATCTCGATGACACCGTCTTTTTTGGCCATAGCCTCACTGTCGCTAAAAGTCGTGGTTTGCTGGTCGTGCGTTGATCGGCGGAAGGCACGTGGAAAACGTGCCTAAGACACCAAGGATCTATCTTATGCGAAAGGGCGCGTTTTCGCCAATCCGCGTGTATCATCTGCGCCCGCTCTGAGCGAACGGGCTCCCGCCACGAACCCGGTCACGGGATCGGGGTGGGCGTCACGCCGAAGGGCGCGAGGCCGGCGGCCCCGCCGTCGGCGGCGGTGAGCACCCAGATCCCGCCCTCGTGCACGGCGACGCTGTGCTCCCAGTGCGCCGCGGCCGAGCCGTCCTCCGTGGCGACGGTCCAGCCGTCGTCCTTCACGTAGGTCTCCTGGTCGCCGAGCACCACCATCGGCTCGATGGCGACCACCAGCCCGGGACGCACCTCGGGCCCCTTGGCGCGCACGCGGTAGTTGAACACCGGCGGCTCCTCGTGCATCTTCCGGCCGATGCCGTGACCGATGTAGTCGGTGAGGATGCCGTAGTCGCCCTGGGAGAGGATGTGGTCCTCGATCGCCTCGCCCACCTCGTTGAGGTGGCGGGCCGACGCCAGGGTGGCGATCCCTCGCCACAGCGACTGCTCGGTCACGTCGGAGAGACGCTGCCGCTCCTCCACCCGCTCCGGGTGCGCCGGGTCGGGCAGCACGAAGGTGCGGGCCGCATCCCCGTTCCAGCCGCCGAGGATCGCGCCGCTGTCGACCGAGAGGATGTCGCCCGGCTGCAGGATGCGCGCGCCGGGGATCCCGTGCACGACCTCGTCGTTCACCGAGGCGCAGATGGTGTGGTGGTAGCCGGGCTCCAGCTGGAAGTTCGACGCGCCGCCCGCGTCGACGATCGCCCGCTCGGCGAGCGCGTCGAGTTCCAGGGTCGAGATGCCGGGCGCGACGGCGGCGGCCACGGCGTCGAGGGAGGCGGCGGTCGCCAGCCCGGGCGCGACCATGTCGCGCAGCTGGGCGGGCGTCTTGTAGATCGACCTGCGGAGGATCATCGAGCGGCGGCGGCCGTCAGGCCACGGGCTCGCCGGCGGAGGCGCCGGCGACCGGGTGGATGCCGCGCTCGGCCAGAGCCGCCGCGATGCGGTCGGCGACCTCGTCGATTCCGCCGAGTCCGTCGACCGGGACCAGCAGCCCGCGCTCGCGGTACACGTCGATGAGGGGCGACGTCTCGCGGAGGTAGACCTCCTGGCGGTGACGGATCGCGTCCTCGGAGTCGTCCGCACGGCCCTGCTCCTGGGCGCGCTTGGTGAGGCGCTGGACGATCTCCTCCTGATCGGCGGTGAGCTGGACGACGGCGTCGAGCTTCTGGCCCTTGCCGGCGAGCAGTTCATCGAGGTAGTCGACCTGGGCCAGCGTGCGGGGGTAGCCGTCGAGCAGGAAGCCGTTCCTGGCGTCCTCCTCGTCCAGACGGTCGGCCACGAGCTGGTTCGTCAGGCTGTCGGGGACGTAGTCGCCCGCGTCCACGATGGCCTTGACCTGCTTGCCGAGCTCGGTCTCGTTCTTGATGTTGGCCCGGAAGATGTCGCCCGTGGAGATGTCGGGGATCCCGTAGGTGGTGGTGATGCGGGAGGCCTGAGTGCCCTTGCCCGCTCCGGGGGGACCGACGATCAGCATTCGGGTCAACGCAGAAGCCCTTCGTAATGCCGCTGCTGGAGCTGGGAGTCGATCTGCTTGACCGTCTCCAGTCCGACACCGACGATGATCAGGATGGACGTGCCGCCGAACATGAAGTTCTGGCTTGCGCCGATCAACGCGAAGGCGACCAACGGGATCAGCGCGATGATACCGAGATAGAACGAGCCGGGCAGCGTCACGCGGGTGAGCACGTAGTCGAGGTACTCGGCCGTCGGGCGGCCCGCGCGGATGCCGGGGATGAAGCCGCCGTACTTCTTCATGTTGTCCGCGACCTCCTCCGGGTTGAAGGTGATCGCCACGTAGAAGTACGTGAACCCGACGATCAGGAGGAAGTACAGAAGCATGTAGAGCGGGTGGTCGCCCTTGGTCAGGTAGTTCGTGATCCAGGTGACCCACGGCGCCGGGGCCTTGCCCGCGGCCGGCTGGTTGAACTGGGCGATCAGAGCCGGCAGGTACAGCAGCGACGAGGCGAAGATGACGGGCACGACGCCGGCCATGTTCACCTTGATCGGGATGTACGTGTTGTTGCCGCCGTAGGTGCGGCGACCGACCATCCTCTTCGCGTACTGGACCGGGATGCGCCGCTGCGACTGCTCGACGAACACGACGCCCATCACGATGAGCAGTCCGATCGCGATGACGACCAGGAGGATCTCGATGCCCTGCGACTGGCCGACCGCCCACAGCGACGACGGGAACTGCGCCGCGATGGAGGTGAAGATGAGGAGCGACATGCCGTTGCCGATGCCGCGCTCGGTGACGAGCTCGCCCATCCACATGATGAGGCCGGTGCCGGCGGTCATGGTGATGACCATGAGCATGATCGCGTACCAGGAGTCGTCCGTGATCAGCTGCGTGCACTGCGAGACGGCAGTGGTGCCGAACAGCGCGCCGCTGCGGGCGACGGTGATGAGGGTCGTCGACTGGAGGACGCCCAGCGCGATGGTGAGGTAGCGCGTGTACTGCGTCAGCTTGGCCTGGCCGGCCTGGCCCTCCTTGTAGAGGGTCTCGAAGCGCGGGATGACCACGCGCAGCAGCTGCACGATGATCGACGCGGTGATGTACGGCATGATGCCGAGCGCGAAGATCGAGAGTTTGAGCAGGGCGCCGCCGGAGAACAGGTTCACCAGCGAGTAGAGGCCCGAGGTGTCCTGGTTGGCGTTCAGACAGGTCTGGACGTTGCCGAAGTCGACGAACGGCGCAGGGATGAAGGAACCCAGCCGGAAGAGGGCGATGATCGCCAGGGTAAAGAGGATCTTCTTGCGAAGATCCGGGGTGCGGAAGATCCGCGCGACGGCGCTAAACAATCCTGCGTCCTGCTTTCCTAAGAGTCAGTCGGGTGGCCGGTCTCCCGGCCACCCGACTCGACTGCTGTACGGATGGCTACTTGACGGAACCACCAGCGGCGACGATCTTCTGCTCGGCAGAGCCGGAGACCTTGTCGACCGCAACGTTCAGCTTAACCGCAATGTCCCCGTTGCCGAGAACCTTGACCTTTTCGTTCTTGCGAACGGCACCCTTGGCGACCAGGTCGGCGACGGTGACGTCACCGCCGGCCGGGTACAGCTCGGCGAGCTTCTCCAGGTTCACGACCTGGTACTCGACGCGGAACGGGTTCTTGAAGCCGCGCAGCTTCGGCGCACGCATGTGCAGCGGAAGCTGACCGCCCTGGAAGCCGGGACGCACCTGGTAGCGCGCCTTGGTTCCCTTGGTACCGCGGCCGGCCGTCTTGCCCTTGGAGCCCTCACCGCGTCCGACGCGGGTCCGGTCCTTCTTGGCGCCCGCGGCCGGACGGAGGTGGTGCACCTTCAGGACCTGCTCGCGGGGCTCCGCGACGTCCTTCTTGGCGGCCGGCTTCTTGGCCGGCTTCTCGGCGACGGTGGCGTCGGCCGTGTCGGCGGCGGCCTTGTCGGCAGCAGCCTTGGCCGGAGCCTTCTTCGCGGGCGCCTTCTTCTCGGCAGCCGGCTTCTCGGCGGCGGCCGCAGCCGGCGCCTTCTTGGCCGGAGCCTTCTTGGCCGGAGCCTTCTTCTCGACCGCCGAGTCGGCGGCCTCAGTGGTGGCCTTCTCGTCAGCCATTAGTCGATCTCCTCAACCTTCACCAGGTGAGCGACGGTGTTGACGTACCCGCGGTTCTGCGGGTTGTCCTCGCGGACGACGACGTCACCGATGCGCTTCAGTCCCAGACTGCGCAGCGTGTCGCGCTGGTACTGCTTCTCGCTCACTTTCGACTTGATCTGCGTGATCTTCAGACGCGCAGCCATCAGGCACCTGCCTTCGCGGTCGCGGCGGCCTCTGCCAGCGCTGCCTCGGTGCGAAGCAGGCGAGCCGGGGCGACCTGGTCGTAGTCGAGGCCACGGCGGGCAGCGACGGCACGGGGCTCCTCGAGCTGCTTCAGCGCCTCGACGGTCGCGTGCACGATGTTGATCGTGTTCGACGAACCCAGCGACTTGCTCAGGACGTCGTGGATGCCGGCGCACTCGAGCACGGCGCGCACCGGGCCACCGGCGATAACACCGGTACCGGCGGCGGCCGGACGCAGGAGGACGACGCCGGCGGCGGCCTCACCCTGCACCGGGTGCGGGATGGTGTTGCCGACGCGCGGGACGCGGAAGAAGTTCTTCTTCGCCTCCTCGACGCCCTTCGAGATCGCCAGCGGCACCTCGCGGGCCTTGCCGTAGCCGACGCCCACCAGGCCGTTGCCGTCGCCGACGACCACGAGAGCGGTGAAGCTGAAGCGACGACCACCCTTCACGACCTTGGAGACGCGGTTGATGGTGACGACGCGCTCCAGGAACTGGCTCTTGTCGGCGTCACGGCCGCCGCGGTCGCCGCGGCCCTGGTTGCGGTCGCGACCGCCACGGCGGGGCTCGCGCTCACCGCGGCCCGTCGTGTTGTTGTCGGTGGACGCAGCGGTCTCGACCGGCTGCGCGCTGTCCGTTACCTGATCGGTCACGGTCTGCTCCTTGTTGTTCTCGTCGCTCACAGGTTCAGTCCGCCCTCTCGAGCGCCCTCGGCGACAGCGGCGACGCGGCCGGCATACTTGCTGCCTCCACGGTCGAACACGACGGCCTCGACACCGGCGCTCTTCGCGCGCTCGGCCACGAGTTCGCCGACCTTGCGGGCCTTGGCGGTCTTGTCACCGTCGAAGCCGCGGAGGTCCGCCTCCATGGTGGACGCGGAGGCCAGCGTGTGGCCCTTCGCGTCGTCGACGACCTGCACGAAGACGTGGCGGGCCGAACGGGTGACGACCAGGCGCGGACGGACCGCGGTGCCCTCGATCTTCTTGCGAAGGCGGGTGTGACGGCGGTCGCGGGCGGCCGCCTTGCTCTTTCCTCTGGTACCCAGAGCCATGATTACTTACCAGCCTTTCCGGCCTTGCGACGAACGACCTCGCCGGCGTAGCGCACACCCTTGCCCTTGTACGGCTCGGGCTTGCGGATCTTGCGGATGTTCGCGGCGACCTCACCGACGGCCTGCTTGTCGATCCCGGCCACGGTCAGGCGGTTGTTGCCCTCGACCGTGAAGGTGATCCCGGCCGGCGGCTCGACGGTCACCGGGTGCGAGAAGCCGAGCGCGAACTCGACGGCCGCGCCCTTCTGGACCACGCGGTAACCGGTGCCGACGATCTCCAGGCCCTTGGAGTAGCCCTGGGTGACGCCGATGATCTGGTTGTTGATGAGGGTGCGGGTCAGGCCGTGCAGCGAACGAGACTCGCGCTCGTCGTCCGGACGGGTCACCAGGACCTGGTTCTCCTCCAGCTTGACCTCGATCGGGTTCGCGACGGTGAGGCTGAGCTCACCCTTCGGGCCCTTGACGGTGACGGCCTGGCCGTCGATCTTCACATCGACCCCTGCCGGGATGTCGATGGGCAGTCTTCCAATACGCGACATGGCGGGTTACCACACGTAGGCGAGGACTTCCCCACCCACGCCCTTCTTCTCAGCCTGACGGTCCGTGAGCAGACCGGAGGAGGTGGACAGGATGGCGACGCCGAGCCCGCCGAGCACCTTGGGGAGCTCCGTGGACTTCGCGTAGACGCGAAGGCCGGGCTTCGACACGCGCTTGATACCGGCGATGGAACGCTCGCGGTTCGGACCGAACTTGAGCTGCAGCGTCAGGGTCTTGCCGACGCGGGCGTCGGTGACCTCCCAGCCGGAGATGTAGCCCTCGGTGGTGAGGATCTCGGCGATGTGCGCCTTGAGCTTCGAGTGCGGCATCGACACGGTGTCGTGGTGAGCCGAGTTCGCGTTGCGCAGTCTGGTCAGCATGTCTGCGACCGGATCTGTCATGGTCATTTCGGTTTTTCCTTACGGATCACCAGGTTTCGTTCAGCCGTTACACGACTGACGACCTGTGGTGGAAGCGGGCCGGCCGGGTCGGCCGGCCCGCGGGTGGGCCTTAGTTGGCCGCGTCGGAGGAGCGGAACGGGAAGCCGAGCTGCTTGAGCAGCGCGCGGCCCTCGTCGTCGTTCTTCGCGGTGGTCACCACAGTGATGTCCATGCCGCGGACGCGGTCGATGCGGTCCTGGTTGATCTCGTGGAACATCGACTGCTCCGTGAGACCGAACGTGTAGTTGCCGTTGCCGTCGAACTGCTTGTCCGAGAGACCGCGGAAGTCGCGGATACGGGGCAGAGCGAGCGTGAGCAGGCGGTCGAGGAACTCCCACATCCGGTCGCCGCGCAGCGTGACGTGCGCACCGATCGGCTGGCCCTCGCGCAGCTTGAACTGCGCGATGGACTTGCGGGCCTTCGTGACCTGCGGCTTCTGGCCGGTGATCAGGGTGAGGTCGTTGACCGCACCGTCGATCACCTTGCCGTCACGAGCCGCCTCGCCGACACCCATGTTGACGACGATCTTCACGAGACCGGGCACCTGGTGCACGTTCGTGAAACCGAAGTCGCCCTGGAGCTGCTTGGAGATCTCGTTCTTGTACTTCTGCTTGAGGCGGGGCTGGATTTTGCCAGACTCCACTGCAGTGTCGGTCATTACAGGTCCTTACCAGACTTCTTGGCGTAACGAACGCGGACCGTCTTGGTGACGCCGTCCTTCGTGACGCTCTCTTCGCGGAAGCCGACGCGGGTCGGCTTCTTGGTCTCGGGGTCGACCAGGGCCACGTTGGAGACGTGGATCGGGGCCTCGTGGGTCTCGATGCCGCCGGTCTTCGTGCCGCGCTGCGTCTGTCCGACGCGAACGTGCTTGGTCACGAAGTTGACGCCCTCGACGATCACGCGGTTCTGCTCGACGAGAACCTCGATGACCTTGCCCTGCTTGCCACGGTCACCGCCGCGGGCCTGCGAGCGGCCCGAGATGACCTGGACCAGGTCGCCCTTCTTGATGTTCGCCATGGGTTACAGCACCTCCGGTGCGAGCGAGATGATCTTCATGAACTTCTTGTCGCGGAGCTCGCGGCCGACCGGTCCGAAGATGCGGGTGCCGCGGGGGTCACCGTCGTTCTTCAGGATGACCGCGGCGTTCTCGTCGAACTTGATGTAGGAGCCGTCCGGGCGGCGGGTGTTCTTGCGAACACGCACGACGACCGCCTTGACGACGTCGCCCTTCTTGACGTTCCCACCCGGGATCGCGTCCTTGACCGTGGCGACGATGACGTCGCCCAGGCCCGCGTAGCGACGGCTGGAGCCGCCGAGCACGCGGATCGCGAGGAGCTCCTTGGCGCCGGTGTTGTCGGCGACCTTGAGTCGGGATTCCTGCTGGATCACTTCGCCTTCTCCAGAATCTCCACGAGCCTCCAGCGCTTGCTGGCGCTCAGCGGGCGGGTCTCGTTGATGAGAACGAGGTCGCCGATGCCGGCGGTGTTGTTCTCGTCGTGCGCCTTCACCTTGGAGGTGCGGCGGATGACCTTGCCGTACAGCGGGTGCTTCACGCGGTCCTCGACCTCGACGACGATGGTCTTGTCCATCTTGTCGCTGACGACGTAGCCGCGGCGGGCCTTGCGGTACCCGCGGACGATGGCCTCGTCGGCCGTCGACTCCGCGGCCGCGGCCTTGGTGGTCTCAGCCATTACTTGGCCTCCTCATTCGTGGTCTCCTCAGCAGCGGCGTCGGCCTTCTTGCTGCGGGACTTCTTCTCCTTGGCGGGCGCGGCCTCGGCCGGAGCCGGGGTCGCCCGGATCCCGAGCTCGCGCTCACGGATCACGGTGTAGATACGAGCGATGTCGCGCTTCACGGCGCGCAGGCGGCCGTGGCTCTCGAGCTGACCGGTGGCCGACTGGAAGCGCAGGTTGAACAGCTCCTCCTTGGCCTTCTTCAGCTCGTCGACGAGACGCTCGTCTTCAAAGGTGTCGAGCTCGCTCGAGGCAAGCTCCTTGGAACCGATCGCCATTACGCGTCGCCCTCCTCGCGCTTGATGATGCGTGCCTTGAGGGGCAGCTTGTGGATTGCACGGGTCATTGCCTCACGAGCGAGCTGCTCCGAGACACCCGAGACCTCGAAGAGGACACGGCCCGGCTTGACGTTCGCGACCCACCACTCCGGCGAACCCTTACCGGAACCCATGCGGGTCTCGGCCGGCTTCTTCGTGAGCGGACGGTCGGGGTAGATGTTGATCCACACCTTGCCGCCACGCTTGATGTGACGCGTCATGGCGATACGAGCGGACTCGATCTGACGGTTGGTCACGTAAGCGGGCGTCAGGGCCTGGATGCCGAACTCGCCGAAGGAGACCTTCGTGCCACCGGTCGCCTGGCCGCTACGGCCGGGGTGGTGCTGCTTGCGGTGCTTGACTCTGCGTGGGATCAACATGGTTATGCCTCAACTCCTGCTGCGGCCGGCGCGCTCTCGGTGGCGGGAGCGTTGCTCCGGCCACCGCCACGGCGCGGACGGTCACGGTCGTTGCGCTCGCGCGACGGCTTCTGGTTGGCCTGTTCGCGAGCGAGTTCCTTGTTCGTGATGTCGCCCTTGTAGATCCACACCTTGACACCGATGCGACCGAAGGTGGTCTTGGCCTCGTAGAAGCCGTAGTCGATGTTGGCGCGGAGCGTGTGCAGCGGCACACGACCCTCGCGGTAGAACTCGGAGCGGCTCATCTCGGCGCCGCCGAGACGGCCGGAGACCTGGATGCGGACACCCTTGGCGCCGGCGCGCTGCGCGCCCTGCAGGCCCTTGCGCATCGCGCGGCGGAAGGCCACACGGGCGGCGAGCTGCTCGGCGATGCCCTGAGCGACGAGCTGGGCGTCGGCCTCGGGGTTCTTGACCTCGAGGATGTTGAGCTGGATCTGCTTGCCCGAGAGCTTCTCGAGGTCGGCGCGGATGCGCTCGGCCTCGGCGCCACGACGACCGATCACGATGCCCGGACGGGCGGTGTGGATGTCGACGCGGACGCGGTCGCGGGTGCGCTCGATCTCGATGCGGGACACGCCCGCGCGGTCGAGCGAGGTCTTCAGCAGGGTACGGATCTTGACGTCCTCGGCGAGGTAGTCGCTGTACTTCTGCCCCGGCTTCGTGCTGTCCGAGAACCAGCGCGACACGTGGTCGGTGGTGATCCCGAGACGGAAGCCGTACGGGTTGACTTTCTGGCCCATTACTTGCTCGCCTTCTTCGTAGCCTTGGCGTCCTCGACCTCATCCGGCGTCGCGAGGACGATCGTGATGTGGCTGGTGCGCTTGTTGATGCGGAAGGCCCGACCCTGTGCTCGCGGCTGGAACCGCTTGAGGGTGGTGCCCTCGTCGACGAAGGCGCGGCTCACGTAGAGGTCCTGCTCGTCCAGGTAGGTGTTGCTCTGGTCGGCCTTGACCCGCGCGTTGGCGATGGCCGAGGCGACCAGCTTGTACACCGGCTCGCTCGCGCTCTGCGGCGCGAACTTCAGGATGGCCAGGGCCTCCTGGGCCTGCTTGCCGCGGATCAGGTCGACGACGCGGCGGGCCTTCATGGGGGTGACGCGGATGTGTCGCACGCGTGCGATCGACTCCACCATTTCTCTCCTCCTATTCGTCACCGCGTTAGCGGCGACGACCCTTCTTGTCGTCCTTCACGTGTCCACGGAAGGTGCGGGTCGGCGCGAACTCGCCGAGCTTGTGGCCGACCATGGTCTCGGTGACGAACACCGGGATGTGCTTGCGACCGTCGTGCACCGCGATGGTGTGACCCAGCATGGCCGGGACGATCATCGAGCGGCGCGACCAGGTCTTGATCACGTTCTTGCTGTTGGCCTCGTTCGCGGCGACCACCTTGCGAAACAGGTGCTCGTCGACGAAGGGGCCCTTCTTGAGACTGCGTGGCATCTTCTCGAACTCCTACTTGCGCTTCTTGCCGGCGTTACGGCGGCGGACGATGAGCTTGTCGCTTTCCTTGTTGGGGTGGCGCGTACGGCCTTCCTTCTGACCCCACGGGCTGACCGGGTGGCGACCACCGGAGGTCTTGCCCTCACCACCACCGTGCGGGTGGTCGATCGGGTTCATCGCGACACCGCGGACGGTCGGGCGGACGCCCTTCCAGCGCATGCGGCCGGCCTTGCCCCAGTTGATGTTCGACTGCTCGGCGTTGCCGACCTCGCCGATGGTGGCGCGGCAGCGGGCGTCCACGTTGCGGACCTCGCCAGAGGGGAGGCGCAGCTGGGCGTACGGGCCGTCCTTCGCGACGAGACGAACCGAGGCACCGGCGGAGCGGGCCATCTTGGCGCCGCCGCCCGGCTTCAGCTCGATCGCGTGCACGACGGTACCGGTCGGGATGTTGCGCAGCGGCAGGTTGTTGCCCGGCTTGATGTCCGAGCCCGCGCCCGACTCGACGATGTCGCCCTGCTTCAGGCCGGCCGGCGCCAGGATGTAGCGCTTGGTGCCGTCCACGAAGTGCAGCAGCGCGATGCGCGCGGTGCGGTTGGGGTCGTACTCGATGTGGGCGACCTTGGCGTTGACGCCGTCCTTGTCGTTGCGACGGAAGTCGATCACGCGGTACTGGCGCTTGTGGCCACCACCGATGTGACGGGTCGTGATGCGGCCCTGGTTGTTGCGGCCACCGGTCTTCGACAGCGGACGGAGAAGGGACTTCTCCGGCGTCGAGCGGGTGATCTCGGCGAAGTCGGCGACCGAGGAGCCGCGACGACCGGGGGTCGTGGGCTTGTAGTTACGAATAGCCATGTCTGTCTTCCTCTAGTCCTTCGCTCAGCCGACGGCCGTGAAGATGTCGATGGAACCGGACTTCAGCGTGACGATGGCACGCTTGGTGTCCTTGCGCTTGCCGATGCCGAACTTGGTGCGGCGGGTCTTGCCCTGACGGTTCAGGGTGTTGATCGACGCGACCTCGACCTTGAAGATCGACTCGATGGCGAGCTTGATCTCGGTCTTGTTCGAGCGCGGGTCGACGATGAACGTGTACTTGCCCTCGTCGATCAGGCCGTAGCTCTTCTCAGAGACGACCGGGGCGATGATGATGTCGCGCGGGTCCTTGTTGACGGCGGCCATTACGCGTTCACCTCTTCCTTGTTGGACTTGGCAGCGATGAAGCCCTCGAGGGCGGCCTGCGAGAAGACGATGTCGTCGCTCACCAGGACGTCGTAGGCGTTCAGCTGGTCGTAGGTCAGAACGTGCACCGTCGGGATGTTGCGGACGCTCTTGAAGGCCAGCTCGTCGTCGCGCTCGATCACGATCAGGACGTGCTTCGAGGTCGCGATGCCGCTGAGCAGCTCGACGACGGCCTTGGTCGAGGGCGCGTCACCGGAGGTGAAGGCCTGGACGGCGTGGAGGCGGGCGCCGCGGGCGCGGTCCGAGAGGGCGCCGAGCAGAGCAGCGGCGATCATCTTCTTCGGGGTGCGCTGCGCGTAGCTGCGCGGCGTCGGGCCGTGGACGATGCCACCACCGGTCATCTGAGGAGCGCGGATCGAGCCCTGACGAGCGCGGCCGGTGCCCTTCTGCTTGAACGGCTTGCGGCCGGCGCCGGAGACCTCGCCACGACCCTTGGTCTTGTGCGTGCCCTGGCGGGCGGCGGCGAGCTGCGCCGTCACGACCTGGTGGATCAGCGGGATGTTGGTCTGAACGTCGAACAGGGCCTCGGGAAGCTCGATGGAGCCGGCCTTCTTGCCCTTGAGGTCGACGACGTCAATCGAGGTAGCCATCTGATTAGGCCCCCTTCACTGCGTTGCGGACGAAAACGATGCGGCCACGGGCGCCGGGGACGGCTCCCTTGACCAGCAGCAGGCCCTTCTCGGCGTCGACGGCCTGGACCTTGAGGTTCAGGACGGTGACGCGCTCGCCACCCATGCGACCGGCCATGCGCATGCCCTTGAAGACACGGCTCGGAGTCGAGGAGGCGCCGATGGAACCCGGCTTGCGGTGGTTGCGGTGCGCACCGTGCGAAGCGGAGACGCCCTGGAAGTTGTGGCGCTTCATCACACCGGCGAAGCCCTTGCCCTTCGAGGTGCCCACGACGTCGACCAGCTGGCCGGCCTCGAAGGTGCCGTCGACGGTGAGCTCCTGACCGGCCGAGTACTCGGCGGCGTCCGCGGTGCGGACCTCGGTGAGGTGACGGCGCGGCGTGACGCCCGCCTTGTCGAAGTGACCGGCGGACGGCTTGTTGACCTTGCGCGGGTCGATCTGGCCGTAGGCGATCTGGACGGCGTTGTAGCCGTCGGCCTCGGGGGTGCGGACCTGGGTCACGACGTTCGGCGTGATCTCGATGACGGTCACGGGGATGAGCTTGTTGTTCTCGTCCCAGACCTGGGTCATGCCGAGCTTCTTGCCGAGGAGGCCCTTGGAGGTCTTGGTGTCTTTGTTGGACATAGCGGCACTCCCCCTTAGAGCTTGATCTCGATGTTGACGTCCGCCGGCAGGTCGAGACGCATGAGCGAGTCGACGGCCTTCGGGGTCGGGTCGATGATGTCGATCAGCCGCTTGTGCGTACGCATCTCGAAGTGCTCGCGGCTGTCCTTGTACTTGTGGGGCGAACGGATCACGACGACCACGTTCTTCTCGGTGGGAAGCGGCACCGGGCCGACGACGGTCGCGCCTGCACGGGTCACCGTGTCGACGATCTTGCGCGCCGAGGTGTCGATGACTTCGTGGTCATACGACTTAAGCCGAATGCGGATCTTCTGTCCCGCCATGTCTGACTCTCTCTCTTGTTATGGCGTCGTACGAGACGGCTCTCTCGAGTCGTTCTTCGCATTGGACGCGGTGCGACGTACGCGTGGGGAACGCCACTATTCTTCTGTCAACTCTCACGACCGGCCCCCGGCACAGAGATAGCCCCTGGCCTCGGCGTTCGTCGATGTGAGCGTGTCCTGCTGCCTGCGGCCTAACCTCGTCCCGCGGATCGTAAGACCCGTGCGGTGGGCTATGCACTGCCTGGCAGTGATCCGGTCGGTACGCGCACCTGCACACACGTTCCGGAATGTTGAACTAGACAAGTTTGCCAGATCGGAGGCGATGCTGCAACCCGGGCGTGTCGCGCGCGCGTGGCGCGACTGCGCCCCTGCGGAACGAATGCCCCGGCTCGCGCACCCGCAGTCGTTACGGGAGGGCGCAGTCGGCCCAGCGGTGGGTCGGATCGGCCGGCACTCCCGCGGCAGTGAGGGCCGCGACGAGGGGCGTCTCCTGGCGGGCGTCGGCCCACGTCCAGCGTACGACGCGCCAGCCCAGGGCGCGCAGCCGGTCCTCGCGCACCTTCTCGTCGACGACGACCTGCTCGGCCGACCGTCCCGCGCGCAGCTCGGCGTCGAGGTACTTGATCGCCCCGTCCGCCTCGCCGATCACACGGTGGTCGGGCCACGCGAAGTCGGCGAAGCCGATCCTGCCCCGCCCGTCTGAGAAGGGACGCTGCAGCTCGGGCCTCGGCATGCCCGACCGGTACATGACCACCCGGCTGAGCGATTCGAGGGGCGACTCGGCGCGGCCGTCGGCCAACGCGACGGCCTCGAGCGAGCGGCGGTGACCCCGCTGCGGCTGAGCCCGCAGCCAGGCGCCGAGGAGCGCCTCGCGTCCGTCGTCCGCCTCTCCCGGCCCGCGACGGCGATCGCGGAGCACGGCGTCGGCGACGGCGACCGCATCCGGAAGCCTGCCGCCCGCCGCGATGTCGATGACGGTGCGCTCCCGGCTCGTGCACTGCAGGCCGGCCACCTCCACGATGTCCTCGGGCGGGACGTGGACCGAGTGCGCCCGGATACGTCCGCCGGAGCGGCCACCCGCGGTCGGCCCCACGGCGATGTGGATCTCCTCCCCCCTCTCGCCCGCGAAGGGCAACCCGTGGAGTGCGACCGCCGACCAGTGCGAGAACACGGGCGGGACGGCTCGGGTCCGGGCGTACGCACGCAGCCTCAGCACGTCCCTCTCGACAGGAGAGAGCTCGTCCCACGCGTCCCGGTCCACGTAGGCGCCGCGCCCGATCCGCACCTCCCGTCCCCGCCTCGCGGCGCGCGCGTGCTGCTGCCGCGTCTCGGCGCGATCGACCAGGTCGCGCGCCAGCACCATCCGGACAGGGGCGGAGGGAGAATCCATCCCTCGTGTCTATCCCGCCGCGCGCACCGTTCTCGGCCGCTTCCGCTCTCTGTGGATAGCACTCCCGGGCCCGCCCCTGTGGGCACTTTGCGACTGCGGCGCTCTGGAACGTTTGCGGGTGCTCGCGCACCCGCAATCGTGACGGGAGAGCGCAGACGCGGGGCCGGGGGGACGAAATAGGGAGTACCAGGATCGGGGTGCAGTGGTGCACGATTGCGTCCAAGGTCGTCCGACGGGAGGGAGCCGGGGGTATGCGCGAGGATGACGACGGCGTGTGCTCCCCCGATGCACCGGCAGCGGCCGGCCACGACAGCCCTGTCGACTCGTACACGCTCGTCGTGCGGCTGAGCTCGGGGGTCGAGTTGGAGTACGACCTCGACCCGGGCTGGTTCGTCCGTCACATGCGGAAGCCCTCGCCTTAAGCGAGGGAGCGGGGCCGGACAGCTCCGACCCCGCTCTTAGTGGCGCCTCGCGCCGCCACTAGCTGAATGTCACGACCGCTATGCGGCCCCGGAACTTCCGTTGCGAGAACCCGTCAGCGGTGTGGGCTGGTTTGCGAGGCCATGCGTATCCATAGGCGCTCCTCTCGTCGTCGGAACCGTCCGGTTGAAACGGTGCGTCAATTGTGCGCCGGACTGGCCGGGAGGTAAACCCCGGGACGCGAAAAAGGGCCGGACCCGAAGGTCCGACCCTTTCCCGAGTGAAGTCGAAGAGACTTACTTGTTGATCTTGGTCACCGTGCCGGCGCCGACGGTGCGGCCACCCTCACGGATCGCGAAGCCGAGGCCCTCCTCCATGGCGATCGGCTGGATCAGCTCGACCGACATGTCGGTGGTGTCGCCGGGCATGACCATCTCGGTGCCCTCGGGCAGCGAGATGACGCCGGTGACGTCGGTGGTGCGGAAGTAGAACTGCGGGCGGTAGTTCGTGTAGAAGGGGTTGTGACGGCCACCCTCGTCCTTCGAGAGGATGTAGGCAGTGCCCTCGAAGTTGGTGTGCGGGGTAACCGAACCCGGCTTCGCCACGACCTGACCGCGCTCCACGTCCTCGCGCTTGGTGCCGCGGAGGAGCAGACCACAGTTCTCGCCGGCCCAGGCCTCGTCGAGCTGCTTGTGGAACATCTCGATACCGGTGACCGTGGTCTTCTGCGTCGGGCGGATGCCGACGATCTCGACCTCGGAGTTGATGGCGAGGGTGCCGCGCTCGGCGCGACCGGTGACGACGGTGCCACGACCGGTGATCGTGAAGACGTCCTCGATCGGCATCAGGAACGGCTTGTCCTTGTCGCGCACCGGGTCCGGGATGGACTCGTCGACGGCGTCCATGAGGTCCAGAACCGACTGGACCCACTTCTCGTCGCCCTCGAGAGCCTTCAGGCCCGAGACGCGGATGACCGGAGCGTTGTCGCCGTCGAAGTCCTGGCTGGAGAGCAGCTCGCGGACCTCGAGCTCGACGAGCTCCAGGATCTCCTCGTCGTCGACCATGTCGGACTTGTTCAGCGCGACGAGCAGGTACGGAACGCCGACCTGCTTGGCGAGCAGAACGTGCTCACGGGTCTGAGCCATCGGACCGTCGGTGGCGGCGACCACGAGGATCGCGCCGTCCATCTGAGCCGCACCGGTGATCATGTTCTTGATGTAGTCGGCGTGACCCGGGGCGTCGACGTGCGCGTAGTGGCGCTTCGGCGTCTCGTACTCGACGTGCGAGATGTTGATCGTGATACCACGCTGACGCTCTTCCGGAGCCGAGTCGATCGACGCGAAGTCGCGCTGCACGTTGGTCGCCGACGGGTACTTGTCAGCAAGCACCTTGGAGATCGCCGCGGTGAGCGTCGTCTTGCCGTGGTCGACGTGACCGATGGTTCCGATGTTCACGTGCGGCTTAGTCCGCTCGAACTTGGCCTTAGCCACTGTGGTCCTCCTCAGGACTCTCGTGCAGGTCCTCCGGTCGACGGATTTCGACCGGTGGATCTGCGGGATTGGTTTCTTATGTTACGGGATGTTGCCTGGGAGCAGCGACCGAGGTCACTCGCCCTTGCTCTTCTGGACGATCTCGTCGGCAACAGCCTTCGGGACCTCCGCGTAGCTGTCGAACTGCATCGAGTACACCGCACGGCCCGAGGTCTTGGACCGCAGGTCGCCGATGTAGCCGAACATCTCGGACAGCGGGACGTTGGCACGCACCACCTTGACACCGCTGGCGTCCTCCATGGACTGGATCTGCCCGCGACGGGAGTTCAGGTCGCCGATGACGTCGCCCATGTACTCCTCCGGCGTACGCACCTCGACCGCCATGAGCGGCTCGAGGAGCACCGGGTTCGCCTTCCGAGCGGCCTCCTTGTAGGCCATCGAGCCGGCGATCTTGAACGCCATCTCCGAGGAGTCGACGTCGTGCGCTGCACCGTCGAGGAGCGTCGCCTTGACGCCCACCGTCGGGAAGCCGGCGAGCACGCCGACCTGCATCGCATCCTGGATGCCCGCATCCACCGAGGGGATGTACTCGCGCGGAACGCGACCGCCGGTGACGGCGTTCACGAACTCGTACGAGGTCTCCGGGGTGACCTCCATGGGCTCCAGGCTGATCTGCACCTTCGCGAACTGACCGGAACCACCGGTCTGCTTCTTGTGGGTGTAGTCGTACTTCTCCACCGTGCGGCGGAGGGTCTCGCGGTAGGCCACCTGGGGCTTGCCCACGTTGGCCTCGACGTTGAACTCGCGCTTCATGCGGTCGACGAGGATGTCGAGGTGGAGCTCGCCCATGCCCTTGATGACCGTCTGGCCGGTCTCCTGGTTCTGCTCGGTGCGGAACGTCGGGTCCTCTTCGGCCAGCTTCTGGATCGCGGTGCCCAGCTTCTCCTGGTCGGCCTTGGTCTTCGGCTCGATGGCGACCTCGATGACCGGCTCCGGGAACGTCATGGACTCCAGGACGACCTGGTTGTCCGGGTCGCTCAGGGTGTCACCGGTGGTGGTGTCCTTGAGGCCGATCACCGCGTAGATGTTGCCGGCGGTGACGAAGTCGACCGGGTTCTCCTTGTTGGCGTGCATCTGGAAGATCTTGCCGATGCGCTCCTTCTTGCCCTTGGTCGAGTTGACGACCTGGGCACCGGAGTCGATGCGGCCCGAGTAGACGCGCACGTAGGTGAGACGACCGAAGAACGGGTGCACGGCGACCTTGAAGGCCAGCGCCGAGAACGGCTCGGTCGCGTCGGCATGACGCATGATGACCTGCTCCTCGTCACGCGGGTTGTGCGCCTCGATGGCGGGCACGTCCAGCGGCGACGGGAGGTAGTCGATCACGGCGTCGAGCATCGGCTGCACGCCACGGTTCTTGAACGCGGAACCACAGAGGACGGGGTAGATCTCGTTGTTCACGGTGAGCTTGCGGATGGCCGCCTTGATCTCCGGAACGGTGATCTCCTCGCCGCCGAAGAACTTCTCGAGCAGCGCGTCGTCGGTCTCGGCGACGGTCTCGATCAGCTTCGCGCGGTACTCCTCCGCCTTGTCCTTGAGGTCGGCGGGGATCTCCTGGACCTCGTACTTGGCGCCCATGGTCACATCGCCCTTGGCGTCACCCGGCCAGACCAGCGCGCGCATCTCGATGAGGTCGACGACGCCGACGAAGTCGGACTCGGACCCGATCGGGAGCTGCATCACCAGCGGCTTGGCACCGAGGCGGGAGACGATGGTGTCGACCGTGAAGTAGAAGTCGGCGCCCAGCTTGTCCATCTTGTTGACGAAGCAGATGCGCGGGACGTTGTACTTGTCGGCCTGGCGCCACACGGTCTCCGACTGGGGCTCGACGCCCTCCTTCGCGTCGAACACCGCGACCGCGCCGTCGAGGACGCGGAGCGAGCGCTCCACCTCGACGGTGAAGTCGACGTGTCCGGGCGTGTCGATGATGTTGATCTGGTTCTTGTTCCAGAAACAGGTGACCGCCGCGGACGTGATGGTGATTCCGCGCTCCTTCTCCTGCTCCATCCAGTCGGTGGTCGAGGCGCCGTCGTGGGTCTCGCCGATCTTGTGGTTGACGCCCGTGTAGAACAGGATGCGCTCGGTCGTGGTGGTCTTGCCGGCATCGATGTGGGCCATGATGCCGATGTTGCGGACCTTCTTCAGGTCGGTGAGCACGTCCTGTGCCACAGGGTTCCTCCGAAAAGTTTGAAAGTGGAAGGTGTGCCGCCCGGGCGCGGCACTATTCGTATAACGCCCGGGCGGCCAGCCATGTTCCGATGAACGCTGTTACCAGCGGTAGTGCGCGAAGGCCTTGTTCGACTCGGCCATCTTGTGCGTGTCCTCGCGGCGCTTGACCGCGGCGCCGAGACCGTTGGACGCGTCCAGGATCTCGTTCTGGAGACGCTCGGTCATCGTCTTCTCACGACGACCCTTGGCGTAGCTGGTGAGCCAGCGCAGCGCCAGCGTGTTGGCGCGGTGCGGCTTGACCTCGACCGGCACCTGGTAGGTCGAGCCGCCGACGCGGCGGCTGCGGACCTCGAGGGTCGGGCGGATGTTGTCGAGCGCCTTCTTCAGCGTGACGACCGCGTCCTGGCCGGACTTGGTGGCGACACCCTCGAGCGCGTCGTACACGATGCGCTCGGCGAGGCCCTTCTTGCCGTCGAGGAGGATCTTGTTGACGAGCTGGCTGACGACCGGGGCGCCGTACACGGGGTCGGCGACGACGGGGCGCTTCGGAGCGGGACCCTTGCGAGGCATTACTTCTTCTCCATCTTCGCGCCGTAACGGCTGCGAGCCTGCTTGCGGTTCTTGACGGCCTGGGTGTCGAGCGCGCCACGGACGATCTTGTAGCGGACGCCGGGCAGGTCCTTCACACGGCCGCCGCGGACGAGCACCATCGAGTGCTCCTGCAGGTTGTGGCCCTCACCGGGGATGTAAGCGGTGACCTCGGTCCCGTTCGAGAGCTTCACACGGGCGACCTTGCGGAGCGCCGAGTTCGGCTTCTTGGGGGTGGTGGTGTAGACACGGGTGCACACGCCGCGCTGCTGGGGGTTGGCCTTCAGGGCGGGGGCCTTGGTCTTGGTGACCTTCGGCGTCCGTCCCTTGCGGACCAACTGCTGAATGGTTGGCACTGAACTTCTCCTTATATGGACTGCACGGTGACAGTTGTTGCTGGTTCCCAGGAGCCACCGACCCGTCGGACGGGCATGGGGGTTCGTGGGGGATCGGCCCACTGGCGTCGCCGCCGGCCGATATGCCGTGGGGGCTGGGGTCCCGTGCGGTCTCCCTGCCCATCGGATGAGTACGTGCCTGCCCGCTCGACTCCGGCCCGGAAGAGGGCATGAGGCGAGCGCGCGACAGAGCGCACACCCGATAAATACTATCCGGCGGGCCCCCGGGGGTCAAATGAGCGGGGGCCGGTGGAGGCTGTGTCCGCGCACGGCGAAACGACTCACGAACCGAGGACGAACACCGGGCCCAGTGCAACGGTCGTCGCGGCCGAGCCCGCCGCCCGAAGCGGCCATCCCGTTCGGGGCGACCGGGCGAGTTCGATGACGGCCCAGAGCACCGCCGCCAGCGCCAGCAGCCCGGCCGACACCGGGTAGAGCCTCGCTTCGACGGCCGCCGCGGCCAGAAGCGCCGCGACCGGGACGCCGGCCGCGGCTCCCCGAGGGAGCGGATGCGGCGAGCGGCGGAGGGCGGCCGCTGCCCCGACCACCGCTCCGGCCGGCAGCGCCAGGACGAGCCAGCGCGCCATGTGCAGGTACTCGTCACCGGTGAGCCAGGCGACCGCCGTGAACACGACCACCATCCCGGCGAAGGCCACGACCGCCGCGACGATGCCGCCCGCGAGTCGGAGTCGCAGCATCGCGACGGCCAGGAAGACCGCGATCACCCATCCGGCGGGGTAGCCGCCGAGCAGCCGCGAGACGAAGAACAGGATCTCCCCGGCGCCGCTCTCGTCGACGGGGGACGCGAGCAGCGGCACGACGGCCGTCATGACGGCGATGCCGGCCACGAGCGATGCCGCGACGGCCCATCGAAGAGCCGAGGGGCGCGGAAGCGCCTCCTGGTCGCGCGGCTCGGTGACCGCGCTCTCGGTCGAGATCATGAGACTCCCCCATCATGTTGCATTTCTATGCATGATATAGGGAGCGACAGAAAAGGGGCGGCCGTCCTGTCCGGACGACCGCCCCGTTCGTGGCGCTGCGGCGACTCAGCCGCCGATGCCCTTGGCGAGCTCGCTGTCGACGTTCTGCAGGGCGTCCGCCGCCTTGGTGAGGAACTGCGACATCCCGTCGAGGCCGTTCACCGCGTCGGTGGTGCCCTTGGTGAACTGCTCGTAGGAGGTGTGGAAGGCGCCGGACGCCTGGTCGGTGACGAAGCCGCCGTTGACGAGTCCGTTCACCAGGTTCTGGAGCTCGTGCAGCTTCGCGGTGATGTCGTCCTTGCCCGCGGTGAGGCGGTTGGCGGCATCGGTCATCTCGCCGTACGTGACGTTCATGTTGGCCATGGCGGTCCATTTCCCTTCGTTTGTTCGAGAGAGGCCGTACCCCCGGGGCCGACCAGCTACGTCCACCTAACCAGGACCCGGCGGAGGACGGAATGGGGAGCACTCCCCATCCGCTCCGGCGTGACGGCGCAGGGCCAGCGGGATAGCCTGGCAGCCATGCCGTCGTACAGCCCGATGAAGCCGAACAGGAACTCCGCCGCCGCCCGCGCGACGCGGCGCCCCCGCTCCGACCGGGCCGCGACGCCGCCCTCGGCCGTCGGGCGGGCACTGCGCCCGTTCGGCTACCTGCTGATCGCCGTGGTGTGGACGGCCCTCGGCGCGATCACGCTGCTGCTTCCCGCCGCCCTCCCGTTCGGGCTGTGGAGCACCAACCCCGACCGCAGCGCGCAGGATCTCGTGGCCGGCGGCGCCGTGCTGCCCGTGCTGCTGTTCGCGGTGTTCGCCCTGGTCGTCCTGGTGCCGCTGCTCGGGTACGCCTTCGTCGCCCTGCCGCTCGCGTCCATCCCGCTCGCGGTGCTGTCGTGGACGTACGTCGTGCGCAGCCTGTCGCCGCGCTACGCGGGCGAGCGTCTCTCCAGCACGGGATGGTCCCGCAACGTCATCGGACCGCCCTCCATCGGCGCGACGGCGCTCTCGCTGCTCCCGGTGCGGCTGACGCCGTGGACGCGCTTCTGGACCGACCTGATGCTGCTCGGCTGGCGGCCCAGCCGCGCGCTGTTCGTCGCGGGCTACCCGTACGGTCTCGCCACGTTCGCGGCCGCCGGCTGGCTCTACACCCCCGGCCCGGTCGGGACGGCCGTGTGGGGGGTCGTGGTCGCGGCGCTCGTCGTCGCGACCGTCGCGCTGCTCGTGCGCGCCTTCCGGCAGCGGGTCAGCGGCCGGCCGGCTCCGCGAGCGGCCGCCGGAAGCTGATCGAGTCGATCATCGCGTCGAACAGCTCCAGGTAGAGCTCGGCGTCGGCCACCATCGGGGCGTTGATCCTGGCGTGGATGACACGCTCGGCTCCGGGCGCGGCGAACCGGTAGTCCGCGATCAGCTCGGGCGCAGACTCCTCGTCGTAGGTGGTCTGGCGGAGCACGGAGCGGCGCCGCGTCGGGCCGATGGACAGCTCGAGGGCCGTGTCGTCGGGGAAGCAGCGGGCCAGGTGCGTGGCGAGGTCCTCGTCCGGGCCGGGAGTCGTCGGCCACTCCTCGCGCGACAGCACGATGGAGGCGGGGAACGGCACGCCCGGGAGGATCTCGAGCGACAGTGCGAGCGCGAACGCCGTGCTGTCGTCGGCCAGGGCGACCAGCCGCTCCAGCTCGGTCTTCGCCGTGCGCCGGACGCGCGCCAGCCGGTCGGCACGGCCGACCCGGTCGGTCACCAGGCGCTGGATGCGTCGGCGCGCGGCCTCCTCGTCGTGCAGCGGCACCATGACCCAGGTGCCGGGGAAGACGATCGTCAGCTCCTCGTCGAGCGAGGTGAACCGGGCGTCGGTCATGCGAACTCCCCCAACGTGACGCGCAGGGAGTCGGCGATCGCCTGCGTCTCGGCGACCATGTCGGCGAACCCGCCGATGAACGCCGAGCGGAACACGAACTGCACGGCCTGCGCCGAGCCGACCGGGAAGACGGCGAAGACGACGCGCTGCTCGAGCAGGGCGTCTCCCGCGTCCTCGTCAGCGAGGGCTGTGAGGTGGGTGAAGCCGACGAGCTCGCCCGTCGCGTGGGCCGTGCGCCAGGACCGGTAGCCCAGGATCTCGTAGCCAGGCTCGCGGTGGTCGCCCTCCGCGTCGGTCGCGGCGAGGTAGCTCTCGGGGCTGTCGTCCACCTCCAGCTGCAGCAGCTCGTAGGTCTGGAACGCGTTCAGCACCCCGGCCGCCGGCACGGGCACGTAGACGCGGGCGCGGGTGGCGCCGGTCGGGTCCTCCGAGTGGAGCAGCTGCTGCAGCGCGCGGAAGCGCTCCGCCAGCTCCTTCTCGGTCGGCTCCCCGGCCGAGAGCTGCGCCGCCAGCCGCTCCGGCCAGTCGTCGCTGCCGTGGTCGCTCAGGAGCTCCACGTCGAACCAGCCGTCGGGCGCATCGAAGGTGAAGTCGACGATGTCCTGTGGCCGCAGCGTCATGCCCGCTCCCCTCACTTCGACGGCAGATAGATCGGCGCGACCTTGTCGGCGCCGTCGGTGGCCCACTTCTGCAGATCGATGTTCTTGATCTGAGGAAGGTCGGTATGGTTCGGTCCGCCGTCGAACTTGTTGACGATCGAATCGACCTTACCCGGCACGTTGACGAGGTCGATGCCCTTGTTCACCAGCGCAGAGCCCTGGTGATACGCGGCGACCGCGGTCAGCGGGTTGAACTCCTTCGCGCTGAGGTCGTGCGAGACCGCCTTCACCACGTTCTGGTCGATGCCCAGGAGCGCACGCATGGCCTTCGCCTTGTCGGCGCCGTCGGTGACCAGTGCCTTGTACGCCTCGCGCTGCGCCGCGGCCGACTCGCCTGCGCTCTTCCAGACGTTCAGGTCCTTGGCCGGGTTCTTGAACAGGTTCTTCGTCGCCAGCTTCATGGCGCGCTTGCCCATCTGCATCTTCAGGATGGAGTTCGGGCTGGTGCGGACGCCGCCGACGAGCCTCGGCGCGCGGGCAAGCGCCTTGATGCGGGCCGCCTTGCCGAGGAACGAGAAGATCCGTCCGCCGAAGATGCTGAGCACGACGGTGACGGCGGCGCCGAGCACCGAGAGGAAGCTCCCCTCCCCGTTGGCGAACTTCACGACCGCATCCACCAGCTTGACGATGGAGGCGACCAGCGCGATCACGACGAGCACCTGGCCGAGGATGGGCACCCACGCCAGGAAGATGGCGAGCACGCCGGCGATGTCGCCGATCGTGCCGATGACATCCACCACCTTGTCCCACCAGCTCGGGTTCTTGAGGCCGTTGTTGTGGTGGTCGACCACGTCCACGATCGCGCTCACGGCCTTCTCTGCGGCGCGGTTCTTGCGGTCGCGGGCGTCGTACCAGGCCTGGTGGGCGGCCTGCAGGGCCGCGTTCGCCGCGCGGGCGTGGTCGTCGGCCTTGTCGGCCGCCTTTCCCGCGGTGCTCGCGTCCTCCGGCTTGGCCTTCTGCGCGTCGGTGTGCGCGGTGGTCGCCGCGTGGTGGGCCGCGTCCGCGGCCTCCTGCTTCTCGGTGATCTGCGTGATCGCGGCGGTGGCGTCGTCCTGCGCGCCGCGCAGCTCCTTCGCGTAGGCGAGCAGCGCGTCGGCGGTCGTGGTGTAGCGGTCCTTGGCCTTGTCGATGTCGTCGGCGGTGTCCTTCGACATCTCCTTGAGCTTCGACACGGCCTGCGACTTGTAGCCCTCGACGTCGTGGATCTTGTTGAGCTCCTTGACGGAGCGCTGGATGGCCTCGCCGATCGACTTGTAGTGCTGGGCCTTGGCCTCGAGCACTCCGGGGTCGCCGGTCAGCGGCTGGAATTCGCGGTCGCTCACTTCTCCTGCGCTCCCCTACTTCTTCTTCTCATCGAGGGCTTTGGCGAGGTCGCCGTCCACCTTGACGAAGTTGTCGGCGACGGCGGCGATGACCTGCTGCACGTTCTTCACGTTCTCGGTCATGTCCTTGCGCTTCTCGTTCCACTTGTGCGCGAAGTCCCGGACGTGGTCGTGCAGATCATCGTGGCCCGTCGCCTCGGCGACCGAGTCGCTGAAGTCGTCGGCGTTCTGGAACTCGCGCACCACGGCGTCGAGATCGTCGCGCAGCTGCACCAGCTCGTCGAGCTTGAGTACGAGATCGGCCACGGTTCCTCCCCTTCGGTCATCCTGCCGAAAGCAAACGTACCTGTGGGCCAGCGGGGAATCGATGGGGAGGGGTCCCCATCCACCGGAATCGGCTGTTCTGGGTATGGTGCAGAGGTGCGACTGAAACTGACTCTCGCCCGCCCGTCCGGCACGAGCGATGACATCGTCGTCACCGCGGACGCCGCCGCCAGCATCTCCGAGGTCGCGGCGACGATCGCCCGCATCGACCCGCGGCGCACCGGACCGATCGCCGCGCCCGGCGCGCTGACCCTGCGGGCGCAGCTGCCGGGACAGGCCGAGCCGCTCGTGCTGCCGCCCGACGCCCCCGTCGGCGAGGCATGGATCGGCAGCGGTGCGACGGTCGCCCTCGCCGACGCCGGCCTCCACTACGCCTCCCCCGAGCTCGGCGACGTGCCGGTGGTCGCGACGCTGCGGGTGCTCTCCGGCCCGCAGGCGGGCACCGAGTTCCCGCTGCGCGCCGGAAGCACGGTGCTGGGCCGCGACGAGACCTGCGACATCGTGCTGCAGGATCCCCTGATCTCGAAGCGCCACGTGCGGTTCGAGGCGGCCGACGGCGTGGAGGTCGTCGACCTCGGCTCGGCGAACGGCGTCATGGTCGACGGCGGCCTCGTCACGCGGTTCACCGTGCGGCGCTCGGAGACGCTGCTGATCGGCGAGACGGAGGTGGAGCTGGAGGTGAAGGCCGCGTCGGAGCTGCCCGCCGCGACCCCGACCTCCGGCCCGGTGTTCTTCAACCGTTCGCCCCGGGTCGAGCGGCGCTACGCCGGCCAGGTGTTCCAGGCCCCCGACGTGCCGGGCGAGAAGGACGACCCGCCCTTCCCGCTGCTGGCGATGATCACCCCGCTGTTGCTCGGCGGCGCGATGTTCGCGCTCACCCACCAGCCCACGACGCTGCTGTTCGTGCTGCTGTCGCCGGTCATGCTCATCGGCAACTACATCACCGGCCGTACGCGCGGGAAGCGCAAGCTGAAGAAGCAGATCGCGGTGTTCGAGCAGCGCCTGGAGGCGCTCTCCACAAAGCTGCAGGAGGAGCGCCGCACCGAGGTCGAACTGCGCCAGGCCGAGACCCCGACCACCGCCGACGCGCTCTCCGAGGCCGTGCGGCGCGGTCAGCTGCTGTGGACCAGGCGGCCGGAGCACTGGTCGTTCCTCAACCTGCAGCTCGGCCGCGGGTCGATGCGCTCGCGCAACACCGTCCAGACGACCGACCGCGGCGAACTGATCGTGGAGTTCCAGGAACGGCTGGACGCCGTGATCGCCGAGAACGAGCGCGTCGACGACGTCCCGGTGCTCGACAACCTGTACGAGTCGGGCGCGCTGGGCATCGCCGGTCCTCCCGACCTCATCGCCGGCTCCGTGAACTCCGTTCTGGTGCAGCTGACCTCCCTGCACTCCCCCGCTGAACTGGCCGTCGCCGCGCTGGTGTCGCCGCGCTGGTCGCGCGAGCTCACCTGGCTCAAGTGGATGCCGCACACCTCCTCGCCGCACAGCCCACTGCCCGGCGGCCACCTGGCCGACTCCGCCTCGAGCGCCGCAGGCGTGCTCAGTGCGCTGGAGGGGCTCGTGGAGGAGCGGCTCGCGGCCGCGAAGGGCGGCCCGCAGCGCCGCGGCGCGATGGAGCAGGAGCGCGCCGCCCTGGAGCGCGGTGCCGACGTCGGCCGCTCGCAGACCACCGACGGCACCCCCTCGCCCGTGCCTGCGGTCGTCGTCATCATCTCCGACGACGTCGCCGTCGACCGCGCCCGCCTGGTGCAGCTGGCCGAGGCGGCCGCGGATGCCGGCGTCTTCCCGGTCTGGATCTCGGAGGACGTGCACCGGCTCCCCGCCGTGTGCCGCACCTTCCTGCAGCACACCGACCAGCCGCACCGCGCCCGCGCCGGGTTCGTGCGGATCGGCGAGACGGTGGAGGACGTCGTCACCGAGCCCGTCTCGGCGGCCACCGCCCTCGACTACGCGAAGCGGATGGCGCCGGTCATCGACGCCGGAGCGCTCGTCGCCGACGCGAGCGACCTGCCCCGCTCCGTGTCGCTCGTCACCCTGCTCGGGCACGAACTGGCCGAGACTTCGAGCGCCGTCGTCGACCGCTGGCGGCAGAACGCGTCCATCCACGACCGCACGCCGGGCGCTAAGCCCGCACGGCGGCGTCCGGGCACGCTGCGCGCGACCATCGGCTCCGCCGGCGTCGACGCCATGCACCTCGACCTGCGCACCCAGGGCCCGCACGCGCTCGTCGGCGGCACCACCGGCGCGGGAAAGAGCGAGTTCCTGCAGGCGTGGGTGCTCGGGATGGCGGCGGAGTACAGCCCCGACCGGGTCACCTTCCTGTTCGTGGACTACAAGGGCGGTTCGGCCTTCGCGGACTGCGTCAGCCTCCCGCACTGCGTGGGCCTGGTGACCGACCTCAGTCCGCACCTCGTCCGCCGGGCGCTCACCAGCCTCCGAGCCGAGCTGCACCACCGGGAGCACCTGCTCAACCGCAAGAAGGCGAAGGACCTGCTGGAGCTGGAGAAGCGCGGCGACCCGGACAGCCCGCCCGCCCTGGTGCTCGTGATCGACGAGTTCGCGGCGCTCGTCGGCGAGGTGCCCGAGTTCGTGGACGGCGTGGTCGACATCGCGCAGCGCGGACGCTCTCTCGGCATCCACCTGATCATGGCCACCCAGCGCCCGGCCGGCGTGATCAAGGACAACCTGCGCGCCAACACCAACCTGCGCATCGCTCTGCGGATGGCCGACGAGTCGGACAGCCAGGACGTCGTCGGGGTGTCCGACGCGGCGCACTTCGACCCGTCCATCCCCGGACGCGGGATGGCGAAGACCGGGCCAGCCCGCCTGGTCCGGTTCCAGTCGGCCTACGCCGGCGGCTGGACCACGCGCGAGCCGGAGCGCGCGGGCGTCGAGATCGCCGAGCTGCGGTTCGGCGGCGAGGTGCGCTGGGAGGAGGAGCGCCCGGCCGAGGAGCCGGAGCGCGACCTCGGGCCGACCGACCAGCAGCGGCTGGTCGCGTCCATCGTCCGCGCCCAGACGGCCGCGCACATCCCCGCGCCGCGCCGGCCGTGGCTCGACGAGCTGGCCACCGCCTACGACCTCGGGCTGCTGCGGCAGCGCACCGACGCCGAACTGCTGCTCGGAGTCTCCGACATCCCGGACCGCCAGGAGCAGCGGCCCGTGTACTTCCAGCCGGACGTCGACGGCAACCTGGCCGTCTACGGCACCGGCGGTTCGGGCAAGTCGACCGTGCTGCGCACGCTCGCCTCGGCCGCGGCGATCACCCCGCGCGGCGGCCCCGTGCACGTCTACGGACTCGACTTCGGCGCGGGCAGCCTCCGGATGCTGGAGAAGCTGCCGCACGTCGGCTCGATCATCCCGGGCGACGACCCGGAGCGGATCATCCGCCTCTTCCGGATGCTCAAGGAGACGCTGGAGGACCGCGGCCCGCGCTTCGCCGAGGCGAACGCGTCGAACATCACCGAGTACCGGTCGCTGACCGGGCGGCTCGACGAGCCGCGCATCCTGCTGCTCGTCGACGGGTTCCCCAGCTTCCGCGAGGACTTCGAGATCCCGGCCGGGCGGTCGCAGTGGTACGACGTGTTCCGCGACCTCCTCGCCGACGGCCGCCGCCTCGGCATGCACGTCGCCCTCACCGGCGACCGCGCGGGCGCGGTGCCGACCGCGATCGGGTCGCTCGTGCAGCGCCGAGTCGTGCTGCGCCTCGCCGACGACGGGTACGGGATGCTCGACGTGCCGAGCGACATCCTCTCGCCCGCCTCCCCGCCCGGCCGCGCCATCGTCGACGGCTACGAGACGCAGGTCGCGGTGCTGGGCGGCTCGCGCGCCGTCGCCGACCAGTCGGAGGCGATCCGCCGGCTCGCCGAGGCGATGGAGCGCGCCGGCATCCCGCACGCGCCGGTCGTCGGCTCCATGCCGAAGGAGCTGGACCCGGCGTCGCTGCCCGACAGCATCGGCGGGAAGCCGGTGCTCGGCATCGGGGACAGCGACCTCGGGCCGCAGGGCTTCGACCCGACCGGCACGCTGCTGCTCGCCGGTCCGCCCGCGAGCGGCCGGACCACGGCCCTCGCGGCGATCGCCGACGCCGTCGCCCGGTTCGACGCCGAGACGCGCCTCTACTACGTCGGGTCGGCCCGCTCGCCGCTCGCCGGCTCCGGACTGTGGACCGACCGCGCGCTGACGCCCGCCGACGCCGCCGAGCTCGCCAAGGACCTGACCGCCGCCATCGCCGACCCGGACACCGAGGGCCGGATCGCGGTGTTCGTGGAGAGCATCGGGGACTTCCTGCAGACCCCCGCCGACTCCCCCATCGTGGAGCTCGTGCGTGCGGTGCGCCGCAGCGACCACCTGCTCGTCGCCGAGGCGGAGACGAGCGCGTGGGGCACGTCGTGGCCGCTGCTCGGCGAGGTGAAGAACGGCCGCCGCGGCCTGCTGCTGCAGCCGGATTCGATCGAGGGCGACCTGCTGCTGAAGACCCCGCTGCCCCGGCTGAACCGGTCCGAGTTCCCTCCCGGCCGCGGCGTCCTCATCCAGAAGGGCGGGTTCACTCGCGTGCAGGTGCCGCTGGTGGACGCGTCCCTCCCCACCCGCGTGCGGGTCTGACTGCTGCCGTTCGGAACGTCTGCGGCCGCGCGCGCACCCACAGACGTTCCGTCAGGCCGCAGTCGGGCTACTCGTCGTCGTCGCGCTCCCACGGCCAGCGCGGGCGCCCGCGTTGGCGGAAGCGGCCGACCAGCACCAGCTGGAAGAGCAGCGTGACGACGAACGCGGCGATCCCCGCCGTGATCGCGGGCCAGCCGCCGAGCTGCGCGAACGCGAACAGGACGTAGCGCAGCGGGCCGCCCGGGTCGGCCAGGGAGCCGGCGACGGCTCCCGCCGCCGCGTAGACGGCGTAGCAGGCGACGCCGACACCGAGGGCGACGCCCGGGGAGACGCGCTGCCGGTCCGCGGGGACCCGCGTCCCGAGCACGATGAGGAAGACGAGCAGCATCAGGGTGGCCGCGCCGACCATGACCGGCCCGACAAGTGGACCCATGGCAGGGTCCGCCACCACCTCCGTGTCGGTCGCGAGCGAGACCAGCCCGAACGCGGCGACGATCAGCGCCAGGTAGAGCCCCGCCGCGAAGAACGCGATGACGGTGGCGTACGTCCGGTCGTCACGCATGCGGCGGACCGCCGCTCAGTAGCCCTGCTGCGCGTAAGCGGTGACGGCCTGGTTCTGGGCGTCGGCGAGCTGCTGCTCGTAGTCCGCCTGCGCCTCCGCGTTGCGGGCCTTCAGCTTGCGGCCGCGAGCCGCGAGCCAGGCGCCCGTCCAGATCGAGATCTCGCGGGCGATCACGCCGGCGAGCACCGCGAACGGGTTCACCCAGGTGGCGCGCAGCAGGATCGCGAACTCGTTGGGCGTGCGCAGCCAGTACTGCCCCTCGATCAGGCTCGCGCCGATGTAGACGAAGTACACGAACACGGCCACGAACAGCCCGCCGAGGATGTAGGCCCACCAGCGGGCGCGGTTCAGGATCTGGACGAGGACGACCATCCCGATGAAGAACGCCAGCACGGGCGCCCAGCCGCGAAGCCCGACCGCGTTGCCGCCGGTGAAGAACTCGCGGAGCGCCGGACCGAACTCGTTGCTCGGCGTCAGCAGCGAGCCGACGACGAGCACGGCGGCGACCCACAGCACGGCGAAGGCCACCGTGCCGACGAGGGCAATCAGGATGCCGACGCCGCGGTTGCTCTTCTTCTTCGGCGGCTCGGGGCGCTGCAGGTAGATGGGGGCGACCGGCTGGGGCGCGGGGGCCGCGGCGGTCACGGCGGCGGTGGCGGCGGCCGCCGGGGCGGTGCCGTAGGCGGCGGTGGCGGTGTCCGGGACACCGGCGGTGTCCGCCTGGCGGACGTTCGCGGCCTCCGCGGCGACGATCACCGGCGTGGCCGACTCGACCGGGGAGGCGGTGTCGACCGTGGCGTCACCGGCGGCGGTCGCCCCCGGCTGCGCACTGTTGCGGGCGATCGCGGCGGCCACCTCGTCGTCGCTGGCCGTGACCGGCTCCGGCTCGGCGATGGCGGCGGGACGAGCCGGCTCGGCGGGAGCAGCGGGCGCGGCCTGCGGCTCGCCGTCCTCGGCCGGCCGGTTCACGTGGCCGCGGGCGGAGACAGGGTTCGACGGCGGCTCGACGGTCTGCGCGCCGGTGTCCGTGGCCGGCTCGGCGGCCGCCGACTCGGCGGGGGCCGTCGCCGGAGCGACCTGCTCGGCGGCAGGCTGCTCGGACTCCGGTCCGGGCTCGTACGTCGACCGCTTCGGCGCGGAATCCGGCGTGTCGCTCATCAGTGGCACCTCCATGGACCCGGCGGGTCCCGTCGTCGCCCACTGTAGCAACGGGACGGCCGGTGTCCAGGGAGGCGTACCGCTGGGGGTCTCAGCTCGTCCGGGCGTTCATTTGGAGGCCTCTGCAGTCGAGCCGCTGCTCGATGGCGCTCCCGTGCCGGAGACCGACGCAGCCGCGGGTGCGGTCAGCGAATAGATGTAGCCGGCGATCTTGCCGTCGAGCGACCCGGGCGCCGCGTCCGTCCCCGTCGTCGGCGCGGTGCTGAGAGCCGTCACCAGGAACAGCCGCGGCCCGGTCTGCAGGCCGTTCACGAAGTTCAGGATGTCGGCGTACTGACCGCGGACGGTGATCGTCACGGGCTGAGCGGCGAAGTTCTGGGAGGTGATGAGGGCGTTCGCGACCGGCGGGACGCCCGCCGGCGCGGCCGTCGGCACAGCGGGCGTCGGCGTCGGAGTGGCCGTCGGCGCCGGGGTCGACGACCCGGAGGGAGCGGCGGGGGCCGCGGCGGCCGGGACGACCGGCTTATATGCCACCGCGTCCGCGAAGGCCTGGTCGACGCAGATGACGTGACTGCTGGTGTAGAGCGCGTTCAACTGGTCGGTGAAGGTGGGGATGCTGGACCCGTCCGGAACCGACGCGGCGAGTTCGGCGAGTCTGGACTTGAGCTTCGGCAGATCGGCGGAGTCCTTCTTGAGCTGCTCGAGCACCCGGAGGTTGCGCGCGTTCGTCTGATCGACGGCAGCCCTCTGAACATCCGCGTCGGCGATCGCGCCGAGCTGAGGCTGGATGCCCACCACCCAGCCTCCCGTGAGGATCAGGGCCATGACGAGAACGCTGCCGATCACCCAGAGCCGGTTCCTGTCCATGATCACTTCCCCTTCGGATCGAAGCGCTTGTCGTACGCCGCGTCGTTGATGTGCATCGTGATGGTGACCGTATAGAGCTTCGTGGTCTCGTCCAGGGTCACCGACCCCGGCGTCGCGTCGGCGAATCCGGGCAGCGTGGCGAGCGAGGTGAGCCACGCGGGCACGACCGGGAGCACCGGGCTCGTCGCCTGGAACGTGAGGGTCGCGACGCGCGCTCCCTGCAGGGGCGCCGTGGGCTGCTCGTAGGTCGCGAGCGGCGTCGCGGAATCGACCGTGACCGACGTCATGGTCGCGTCGGCGGGAAGGGTCGCCTGGACCTTCTGGAGGTAGTCCTTCCAATCGATCTCCGTCGAGGCGCCGACCTGCTGGGCCGCCTGGGTGAGGGCCACCTGGTCCTGCACCTTCCTCACCTCGATGAACGTGTGCTGTTCCGCGAGCAGCTCCGTCGTCTGCGCTTGAGCGGAGGCCAGCCCGAGCTGCGCCTGCAGTCCCAGCGCGGCCGTGCCACCGATTCCGGCGATGGTGACGGCGACGACGCCGAGCACTCCCCACAGGAGCGAGCGCCGCATCGCTTTGGCCCGCCGACCCGCCACGACCTCCGGCGGGATGAGGGAGACGCGGGGCTCGAAGCCGACCACGATGCGCTCTGCCGTCATCGCCCGGGCGGTCTCCTCGGGAGCCGTCTCCGCGGCCTTCTGCTTCTTCTTGCCGATCATGCCGCCCGTCCCATCGTCAATCCGAGCGCGACGGCGAGGCTGGATCGCTTCGCCCGCAGTTCGTCGGCGTCGAGGGAACGCGAGAGGCCGAGACCGAGGAAGGGATCGCCTGTCGTGACCGGAAGCCGCGTCATCTCCGCCAGGGCGTCGGGCAGCCCTCGGAGGGAGGCGCCGCCGCCCGTCAGCACCACGCCGTCGATGCGGGCGTCCGCGCGCGTGTTGACGAAATAGTTGACCGTGTTGCGCAGGCTGGTGAGGAGTTCGTTCGCGTGCAGGTAGATGATCTCCACCGCCCGCTGCTCGTCCGGACCGGAGACCTGCGTCGCGAGGCCGAGGGAGCGCTTGATCGCCTCCGCCTCGTGGGGCGCGATCTCCAATCCCCCGTACAGGGCTTCGGTCAGGTCGGCACCTCCGGTCGGGATGATCCGGACGAAGTGCGGGACGCCGTCCACCGAGATCACCACCGTCGTCGTGCTGCTCCCGATCTGGATCAGCGCGATACTGCCGGCCAGCCGCGGGCGGGTGACCAGCACCCGGTTGAGTGCGAACGGGATCAGATCGACGTCGACGGGGGTGAGGCCGGCCAGCTCGGCGGCGCGCACATTGGCGAGCACCGCGTCCTTGACGGCGGCCACCAGGAGACCGTTCACGACGGGACCCGACTCGCCCTGGCCGTGGGACACCGGATAGAAGTCGAGCAGGGCCTCGGCGACCGGCACCGGAAGCATGTCCTGGACGTGGAAGGGAAGCGACTCCTTGATGCGCTCCAGTGACATCGCCGGCATCGAGAGGTCACGAGCGAGGACCCGCTGGTTCCCCATCCCGAGGATCACGTTCTTGGACTTGAAGCCGCCGATGCTCCACAGCTGGCGCAGCGCGGCTGCGACGGTGTTGGGTTCGAGGACCTCGCCGCGGCTGGCCGCCCCCTCCGGCAGCGCGACCTCCGCGTGCCGGAGGAGCGTCGGCCGGGGCTTGGCCGCGTCCGCCACCTCCACCGCACGGAGTACCCCGTTGCCGATATCGACGCCCACGATGCTCGTCGCCATCATTCCTCCTTCTCCCGGCGCTCAGCCGAGACCGATCAGTGCGAGATAGCCGGACCACAGGGGGCCGCCGAACAGGATCCCGAGCCACGCGCCGGCGAGCATCCAGGGCCCGAACGGTATCCCGCTGGAGCGCGTGGCCCTGCGGGTGATCAACAGCACGACGCCGAACAGCCCGCCGAGCACGAATGCGGCGAACGCACCGATGGCCAGCTGCGGCCACCCGAGCGCACCGAGGTAGAGCCCCAGAACACCGGCGAGCTTGACGTCGCCGTACCCCATCCCGTCCGGTCGCACCAGCGCGAGGACCAGGTAGAAGGCGAAGAGCGCTGCCCCTCCGACCGCGGCCGAGATGAGGTGGTCGAGGTCGCCGCGGAGCACCAGTGCACCCCCGAGCAGAATCGAGGCGACCGGATACGACGGGAGGACGATGGCGTTGGGCAGGGTCCTCGTGTCGATGTCGATGAGGGCCAGCGTCACGCTGATGGCGGCGAGGTAGAGGAACGCGAGGAGGCCGAGCACGCCCGCGATGGAGCCGACGACGGAGTGCGAGCCGACGATAGGAGGAACGAACACCACGGCGACGACGACGAAGAGGATCGCGGTCAGTGCCTCGACAGCCGGGTAACGCGCGCTGATGGGCCGACGGCAGTCGCGACACCGTCCTCGGAGGAGGAGCCAGGAGAGCACCGGGATGTTGTCGTACGACCGGATGGCGGCCCCGCAGTCGGGGCATGAGCTCGCCGGTGCGACCAGGGAGCCGCCGGCGGGCAACCGGTAGACCACCACATTGAGGAAGGAACCCACCGCCAGGCCGACCACTCCGCCCAGCACGAGGAGGGACCAGAGCACCGCGCTGTCCTGTGACCAGATCATCCTGCGCTCCCGTCGGGTTTGAATGCCTTCGGGACCTCGACCAGGGTGCTCACGCCGTAGGTCGTCGAGACGGGAGACAGGAACTTGGGCGGCGCGGTGTACTTGAAACGCGGGTCGTAGTTGTAGTTCTTGATGTATCCGTTGCCGGCTGCAGTTCCCACGGTTCCGCGGTACTCCTGGGCGATCGCCCCGTAGATGTTGAGGCTGCCGCGGGCCGGCCCGATGTCGTAGTTCTGCACCATGAAGGTGTGCCCGACGGAGAGGATGGCCGCATAGATGGTGCGGTCGGTTCCGAGCAGAGGCGTCGAGGAGTCCTTGAACGGGTTCCACACCCATACGGCGTTGTTCCCGACCAGACCGAGCATGTCCTTCGTGTTGTCCTGATAGGTGAGGTTCCCGGTGATGTAGACGTAGTTCTGGGCCGCGACGGTCACCTGGCCGTGCACCGTCCCCTGGACGAAGACGTCGCCGTTCCGGCACCCGTAGTGGGCCGGGTTGGCGCTCGGCACCGTCTCTCCCGTCATGGGGTACGCCGTGCCGCCGAAGGTCCAGCCGTTGCCGGAGGTGTTGCAGGTGAAGTTCGCCGGCCACGTCCCGGAGGCCGTGTAGTTCTTGTCGTCGGAACCGGGGACGTTCTGGACGTAGATGAGGTTCTGCGGGATGACGTCGATGGTCGCTCCCCCGGTCGAACCGAGCTGGTTGGCACCGGTCCCGACCGCGCCGCACATGGGCGCGGCGGTGCCGCCGGTCGCCGGATCGCCGACGACCTGCGTCAGCTTGGTGAACGGCGATTTGACGTTCATCTTCCCGTCGCCGGTGAAGGTGATCACCGTCGGACCGGTGTAGAGGCATCCCGGCCGCTTGACCGAGTCCGGGAGGTCGGTGCGCGTCTCGGTCTTCATCTGCAGGTTCGTCTGCGGCATCCCGATCGACGAATCGGGCGTGGGGACGCCCTGCTTGAACGTCGGGTTGGAGCATCCCGACGCCTTCTTGTAGTACGGCGACTTCGTGTTCGCCGTCGTCACCTTTCCGTTGAAGGTCGAGCCGCAGATGAGCAGGGTGTCGTTGGAGTGCAGGGGCCCGTTGATCACGTCGTTCGGCCCGAACTGGATCTCCGTGCAGTTGCTGTCGTGGGTGTTGGTCGAGTAGAACCACGCGTAATTCGGCTTGCCGCTCGAGGTCGCACAGCTGGCCTTCGACTGCGCCGGGTCCTTGACCTCGAAGTCGGTGAAGTAGAGGAAGTCGATGAATCCTGTCTGCTTCACGTTGACCACGATGGAGCGCACCTCCGAGCCGACCTTTCCCGTCGACCGCAGACGCACGATGCCCGAGCTGGCGTACTGGGAATTGTCGACCTCGTACCGGAAGTACGCGCGAGACGGGGAGCCCGAGTCGCCGGGCACCTGCGCCCAGCTGTTGCTGCCCGTTCCGAGGCCGAAGGCGGGGTTGGTGGTCGGCGGGAGGGTCCCGGAGCCGGCGGCGCTGAAGGTCGAGGCCGGGTTGCGGTACTGGACGTACGTCGTGTCGTTGGCCAGCCGGGCCTTGTAGTCCTCCAGGCCGGCGTAGGCCGCAGCCATCGCGCCGTTCCAGTCGTCGTCGGTGCGCGACTTCACCGCGCCGCTGCTTGCGAACGCCGCGGCCGTCGCGACCAGCATCACCAGGACGGTGCCGAAGATCACCACGGTCACGAGCGCCATCCCGCGGGAGCGGCTCTCCCTTACAGCGCGGAGCCGGCGCGTCACGATGGCGATCACGAGATGGTCCTGTCCAGGCCGAGGTTGGGGAGCCCGACGGTGTTCTGCAGAGTCACCGAGTGGTCCGTCACACCGAGCCGCGAGAGCACGGTGACGGTCAGCTGGACCGCGGCGATCGACGCGAGCGTCGCAGGCACGTTGGCGACTCCCCCCGTCGTCCCCGCCCCGGTGGCGATCGGGGTGTTCGTCGCGTCGAGGTAGGTGAAGGTCCAGGGCGTCGTCGCCGTCTTCGGCGCGATGACGTCGGCGAGGGTGCGCGTGCGCTGGGGAAGCGTCGTCTCCGCCGGGAAGGACCAGTAGCCGTTGCCGAGATCGGTCGCCGGCCAGATGTCCTCCAGCAGGCGTCGCGACGCGGCATCGACACGCAGCCGGACCTGGATGGGCTGCTGCGCCGTCCCCGTCAGGTTGACGAACGCGTAGAACAGCACCGACTCGTTGCGGGCGTAGACGAACGCCGGGTTGTTCGGCGGTGGCGCACCGAACCCGGTACTCGCGACGGGGTTGTCGGTTCCTGCCCGCAGCATCCTGGCCATCTCGTTCATGGCGTTGGAGGCCGAGCGCGTGTTCTGGTTCGTGTTCTGTGCGGTATCCATCGCCCGGTTCGTGCTGACGTAGAGGTTGGCGATGAGGGTGATGACGATGCCGAAGACGAACATGGCCACGAGCCACTCGACGAGGCTGATGCCCGCCTGCTCCTCGCGCAGACGCTGCAGGGCGGTCACGGGGGCCATCACTGCACCACCCGGGGATCGAGGGTGACCGTGCCGGTGCCCGCCGTTCCGACCGTGATCCCGGTGACTCCCGTCGGGGCCGAGATCCAGGTCGCCGGGACCGCGGTGACCGGAGTCGAGGTCGTTCCGTAGGTGAGCTTCCACGCTCCGAACGGGAGCTGGATGGTCACCTTGCTCCCCGCGGACTTCCCCAGCAGAGCACCGCTGAAGTCGACCGTCTGCGTGAGTCCGGTTCCGAAGCAGCCCGGGTCGCCCGCGACCCACGATGCTGCGCTCGTGGCTCGCAGATAGAGGTTGGCGCTGGTCCCGCTCACATTCGTGATCGTCACGGTCTTGAGAGGGAGGGTCCCGATGCTGGCCGAGCCGCCCGGTGCGAAGGCTGCCGTGGGCGCCGCAACGGGGACCAGCTGCTTGCCGCCGCCGGCCGGTGTCGTTCCCCAGTCCGCCGGGTTCGGCGAGAGGCAGCCGGTGCTGGAGTCCGTCTTCGCCGAGTAGGCTCCGGCGACGATGGTGTACTCGGTCGAGGGGAACAGAGTGGCCGAGCCGGGCGAGCTGGCCGCGGTCCTGTAGACGCCGTAGGTGCTGAGAGCGCTGACAGCGAGGTTGGTCGGCTTGGCCGTGCCGCCGGAGGGGTAGCTCCAGCTCGCCGTGCCGTACTGGTCGTAGGTGAAACCGGCGGATGCGCTCTGACCCGCTTTGACCGTGACCGTGGTGGACGGCGCCGCGTTCTGGAAGGGGTCGAGGAAGTTCGACTTCGAGACGGTCACGGTGTAGGTCCCCGGTGGGACCTTCAGCACGTAGCTGCACCCCATGGAGTCGGTCGCGGACGGAACCGAGCCAGGATCCGGCGAGACGGCGACGCCCACACCGGAGACGGGGGTTCCACCGGACGAGCGGGTGGACACCAGGATCGTTCCGAGGGTGTCGACGCTGATCTTGGTCGACGGCGCGATCACGGTGTCGGCCACGACGGCCTGCCCGATCATCTTCGGCCAGGAGACGGCGATGTGGATGCGCTTGTAGAGCAGCGAGCTGGGGGCGGAGGCGTTGCAGTTCACATCGCTTCCGCTGTTGTAGACGAGGCTGACGGTGCGGGCGATCGAGTAGGTGACGCCGGTCCCGGCGGGGACCTGCACCAGTTTGGGGCTGCCCGCCGGGGTGGACTGGAGGCCGAAGAAGTCCCCGGACGATCGATCGAGGTCGACCTCCTGGGCGGCGAGGTTGGTGGCGACGGCGCGGGCACGTGAGTCGCCGGTGATGGTGAACGCCGAAAGCAGCGAGTAGGCGACGCCGACGGAGATGATGGCGAAGATCATCATCGCGACGATCACCTCGATCAGGCTGACTCCGGACTCCGCGGTGCGGAGCCGGTCGAAAAGAGCTTTCATTGTTCACCTCCCGTGTCGGGTGTTGGGGGTGGTGTCGGTCGGGGCAGACCCCCTGCGAGGAGAAAGGGGCGCCGCCGATGCGGCACCCCTTCTCGTGGAAGTGCTTACGAACAGGTGCCTTCGGCGACGCCGGCGGAGTCCGTGATCTTGAAGTGCTTGGCGCCCGAGCTCTTGCTGACGCCCTCGAGGCAGAACCCGGTCGCCGTCGCGTTCGGTGTGATCGACGTGGTGTTGTCGCTGAACGTCGCGCCGTACTTCGACTGGTCGGCCGTGGGCGGCGCGGCGGTCGGTACGACCACGACGGCGTCCGTGTAGGCCTTGCCGGGGTTGTCGTTCATCCACGCGACGATGGCGGTCTTGGCGTTGGTGAGGTCCGACTTCGTGCCGGAGTCCTTCGCGCTGTCCTGGATGCCCAGGTAGACCGGGATGGCGATCGCGGCCAGGATGCCGATGATGATGACCACCACGAGGAGCTCGATCAGGGTGAAGCCCTTCTCGTCCTGCTCCAGCAGGCCCTTGCGGCGGGCGTTGAGCTTGCCCATGAGGCGGAAGTACATTGCAGTTTCCAATCGGTCGGGAGATGCGGACGCCGATCGGTGCGAGTCCCCGTCCGGCTGTTTGGATGGTATTTGTTGCGAAATTCCCGAGAGAATCCCACAAATGGGGGCAATTAGTGTGATAATCCGCCCCAGTTGTGGGGATTCCCCGAATGAGTGACAGCGGCTGTGTTACCGGTCACTTGACCAGGCTGGAGATCTGGAAGATCGGCATGTAGAGGGCGATCACCATGCCGCCGATCACAACGCCGAGGAAGGCGATCATCAGCGGCTCGATCATGGCGGTCAGCTGCTCGGTCGCCGACGCGACCTCCTGGTCGTAGAAATCGGCGATCTTGTTCAGCATGGTCTCCAGCGACCCGGAGTCCTCGCCGACCGCGATCATCTGCACGACCATCGAGGGGAACACCGGCTGCTCCGCCAGCGGTCCCGCGATCGACTCGCCCTGACGCACCGACTCGGCGACCTTCACAAGGGCGTTCTCGATCACCCAGTTCCCGCTGGTCTCGCCCACGATCTTCAGCGCCTGCAGGATCGGGACGCCGGCGCCGATCATGTTCGCGAAATTGCGGCTGAACCGGGCGACGGCGATCTTCTTCAGCAGCGTGCCGAAGACGGGCACCCGCAGCTTGATCGGGTCCACGCGTCTTCGCACGTTCTCCGTGTTCTTGTTGCGCGACCACCAGATGGCGCCGACGATCGTCGCGATCAGCAACACGGGCGCGACCCACACCATCTGGTGCGACATCTCGACGAGGATCATGGTCGGAAGCGGCAGCTGGCCGCCGAGGCCTTTGAACATGTTCTCGAAGACGGGAACGATGAACAGCAGCATCGCGACGACCGCCACCAGCGACATCACCAGCACGATGACGGGGTAGGTCAGCGCCGACTTGATGGTTCCGCGGAGCTTGACCTCCTTCTCGAAGTTCTCGGCTACCGATTCGAGAGAGGCGTCGAGGAAGCCGCCGGTCTCGCCCGCACGGATCATGTTCACCATGAGCGGCGGGAAGACATCCCCGTGCCTCCTCATCGCGTCGGAGATCGCGATACCGGACTCGACGTCGTCGCGGACGTGTCCCATGATCCCGGCCAGCTTCTTGTTCTCGGTCTGCTCCGCGACGATGTTGAGCGTGCGCAGGATGGACAGACCGGAACCGATCATCGTCGCCATCTGACGGCTCATGATCGCGAGGTCCTTGAGCTTGACCCCGGAACCGAATCCCAGGTTGATCTCACGATTGAGCCCTGTCGCCTCCGGCGCCTCCTCGATGGAGATGGGCGACAGTCCCATCGTGCGCAGTCGTGACGCGACGGCCGACTCCCCGGGCGCATCGATGCGGCCCTTGACGACCTTGCCCTCCGCATCCCGGCCTCGATAGGCGTAGGTGCCCGTTCCGGCCATCAGCGCACCTGCCCCGAGAAGGTGTCGCCGAAGTCGGGCTCACTCGCGGCGAATGCTGCCGCTGAGGCGTCCGTTGGCGAGTCGGCCCTCTGGATGAGGCGGTTGATGCTTTCCAGGTCGTGCGCCTTCTCCAGCGCCGCGGTGCGCGTGATGACGCCGCTGTCGACGAGGTCGGCGAGGTGCTGGTCCATCGTGTGCATCCCGTCCCCGCGCCCGGCCTGCATCGCCGACGCGATCTGGTAGGTCTTGCCCTCGCGGATGAGGTTCGCGATCGCCGGGGTCATCATGAGCACCTCGGTGGCGACGGCGCGGCCTCGTCCCGACGCCCGCTTGACGAGCGTCTGGCAGACGACGCCCTGCAGCGTCGCGGCGAGCTGGGCGCGCACCTGGCCCTGCTGGTGGGGCGGGAAGACGTCGATGACGCGGTCGATGGTCTGCGGGGCGTCCTGCGTGTGCAGCGTGGCGAAGACCAGGTGGCCGGTCTCGGCGGCGGTCAGCGCGACGGAGATCGTCTCCAGGTCGCGGAGCTCTCCGATCAGGATGACGTCGGGGTCCTGGCGCAGCACGTGCTTCAGCGCGTTGTTGAAGCTGTGGGTGTCGTGCCCGACTTCGCGCTGGTTGACGATCGACTTCTTGTGGGTGTGCATGAACTCGATCGGGTCCTCGACCGTCACGATGTGGTCGGCGCGGGTCGAGTTCACGAGGTCGACGAGGGCCGCCAGGGTGGTCGACTTGCCGGAACCGGTGGGACCCGTCACGAGCACGAGACCGCGCGGGAGCGTGGCGAACCGCGCGATCTGCTCCGGGACACCGAGCTCGCGCAGCTGCTTGATCTCCGTCGGGATGAGGCGGAAGGCCGCGCCGACCGAACCGCGCTGCTGATACAGGTTCACACGGAAGCGGGAGTTGGCCGAGATCGTGAAGGCGAAGTCGAGTTCGAGTTCGCGCCGGAAGAGTTCCTTCTGGCGGTCCGTGAGGAGACTCATCAGGGCCTCCAGAGTGCGCTCGGTCCCCCACGGCGCTCCGGCCACGGCAGGCGTGAGCGCGCCGTCGATCCGGACCATCGGCGGGGCGCCCACCGTGACGTGGAGGTCGGACGCCCTCTGCAGCACCACCTCGCGGAGCGCGGCCACCAGCTCCGGGTCGGCGCGGTCGAGCGCTTCGCGTTCCGCCGGCGTGAGCGTCGACGTGTCCTCGTCGAACGTGCGGGGTTCCGCCGCTCCAGCCGCGACGGTGGCCTCCTGCAGCTGGGCCGCTCGCCGCCCGCCCGGCACGAGCCGAGCGACGGGGGTGTGATCGGACAGGTCCCAGACCGGCGCGGCAGCGGCGGGTGCGGGAGCGGGGGCTGCAGGGGACGCGGGCTGAGGCGGAGCCTGCTGCTCGGGGACGACGGGCGCGGCCGGCGCCGCGTCCGCAGGCGCCGCAGACGCCGCCGGCGCCGACCACACCGGCGGGGCGCCGAGTGGGGCGCCCGCCCCCGGCGCCCAGCCCGCGGCGGTCGCGCCAGGGGGTGTCACCGGGATCTCGTAGACCGGCTTGTCGGTCGGCGGCGGGAAGCCTCCCCAGCTCTCGTCGTTCGTCATGTGCCCTCCTAGGCGACCACTCTCAGGATCTCTTCGACGGATGTCAGGCCGAGCTTGACCTTCTCCCAGCCGTCCTCGCGGAGCGTCAGCATGCCCTGCTCCCGCGCGGTACGGCCGATCTCGGCACTGGAGGCGCGCTCGACGGCGAGGCGCTCGATGTCCTCGGTCACGGCCATCACCTCGTGCACGGCGATGCGGCCGCGGTAGCCGGTGTTGGAGCAGGCGGGGCAGCCGACGGGGACGAACATCGTCGGCACCTCGTCCGCGACGGGGAAGCGGAGTCGGCGCAGGTCGTCGGCCGCGAACGAACCGGGCTGCTTGCACCGGTCGCAGAGGCGGCGGGCGAGGCGCTGGGCGACCACGCAGTCCAGCGCCGAGCCGACGAGGAACGGCTCGATGTCCATCTCGGTGAGGCGGGTGACGGCGCTGGGGGCGTCGTTCGTGTGCAGGGTCGACAGCACGAGGTGGCCGGTCAGCGAGGCCTCGATCGCGATCTGCGCGGTCTCGTGGTCGCGGATCTCGCCCAGCAGCACGACGTCGGGGTCGGAGCGCAGGATGCTGCGGAGCGCGCTCGCGAAGGTGAGGCCGGCCTTCGGGTTCACCTGCACCTGGTTGATGCCCGGCATCCGGTACTCGACCGGGTCCTCCACCGTGATGACGTTGATCTCGGGCCGCGCGACGGCGTTCAGGGTGGTGTAGAGGGTCGTCGACTTGCCCGAGCCGGTCGGCCCGGTGACCAGGATCATGCCGTACGGCTTCGAGTACGAGGCGCGGTAGGTCTCGAAGTTGCGCTCCAGCAGGTTGAGGTCGCCCAGCGTCATCCCGGTGTTGGTGTTGTCCAGGATGCGCATGACGACCTTCTCGCCCCACACCGTCGGCAGCGTGGCGACGCGGAGGTCGATCTGGCGGCCGCCGTGCACGACCGACATGCGGCCGTCCTGCGGTTTGCGACGCTCGGCGATGTCGATGTCGGACATGATCTTGAGCCGCGAGATGACGCCGTTCTGGATGCTCTTCGGCGCCGACTGCATGGCGTGCAGCACTCCGTCGATGCGGTACCGCACACGGACGTCGTGCTCCGCCGGCTCGATGTGGATGTCGGAGGCGTGGTCCTGGATGGCCTGGCTGACGAGCAGGTTCACGAACCGCACGATGGGAGCGTCATCGTCGGACGACTCCGCGACGGCGGTGTCCTCGATGCCCGCCGTCTCCTCCTCCAGGGTCGAGGTGAGGTCGCTGAGCTCGTCGTCGGCGCGGATGTAGCGGTCGATCGCCGCGCGCAGGTCAGCCTCCTCCGCGACCGCCGCAGCCACGTTCAGCCGGGACGCGGCGCGCACGTCGTCGATCGCGAAGACGTTGCCGGGGTCGGCCATGGCGAGCACGATCATCCCCTCGGCGATGCCGATCGGGAGCACGGTGTGCCTGCGGCAGAGGGCACCGGGGACGGCGGCGACGGCGGAGCGGTCGACCGGGTAGTCGGCCAGCTCGACGAACGGGATGCCGGCCTGAGCGGCCCGGGCACGGGCGAGCTGCGAGGACGTGATGGCGCCCCGCGATATCAGTTCGCGCACGACGGCCTCATCCGCCGTCGGCTCGGTCGCCACGCGGTCGAGGTACTCGATCGGCAGGTGGCCGTGGAGGATCAGGATCTCGGTCATGGACGCCACGGGGACCTCCTACGGAAAGCGGCTGCCGACGGGGTCGGGTGAACGGCAGACCCGACCGGTCGGGGGCGAGACTCCACGGTCGGCAGGGCGTGCTCACCCTATGCAGCGACCTCGCACCACCGACAGACCCGCGAGAGGGTGCCACACCGGTGGGGGGCACTCGCTCGCGGGACATGCATCCATGCTCCGGGAGGCCGCCCTCAGCCGCCAGAGCGCCGACGCGCGATAATGCCGGCCCGCGTAGTGCGGGTCAGCGCAGCTTGCCGCGACGGCTCGCCAGGTACACCAGCAGGCCGGCGACGACGGCCGACCCCATGGTGGTCAGCCAGTACGGGAGGGTGGCGGCGCCGTGCCCGGAGGACGCCTGGACGATGCCGACGACGAAGCTGACGACGGCCACGACCAGAAGCACGGCCGCGAAACCGACCATCGCCCGGCCGACCGTGTCCGTGTATTCCAGAAGCTGCCGCCACATGCTCCCATCCTCCCAGATCGCGCCCGCACCGATTCGTGCCGAATGAGCGCTATTCGTGACGAATCGCGCTCATTCGGCA
>NZ_JABFMV010000007.1 GCF_013359685.1 Leifsonia sp. C5G2 | reverse complement strand
GGAGGGGGGAGGGGGTCAGCCGGCGGCTAGTTCGCGGGCTCGGGCCAGGGCGGCGTCGGTGGCCCGGGCGAAGAGGGCGGGGAGGTCGGCGTCGGCGAGGACGGCGATCGCGCGCTCCGTGGTGCCGTTGGGGCTGGTGACGCGGCGGCGGAGTTCGGAGGGGGCCTCGCCCGAGGAGACGAGGAGCTCCGAAGCGCCGAGGAACGTGCCGTTCACGAGGGTTGCCGCCTGCTCCGGGGTGAAGCCCTTCTCGATGGCAGCCTGCGTGAGCGCCTCGATCAGGAAGAACACGTACGCCGGGCCCGACCCGGAGATCGTGCTGAGCGCATCGAGCTGCGACTCGGGAACCTGGACGACCTCGCCGACGGTCTCGAACAGCGTGCGGACGAGCGCCAGGTCGTCCTCCTCGGTGTGCGAGCCCGCGCTGATCCCGGTCACTGCCTTGCCGACGACGGCCGGCGTGTTCGGCATCGCACGCACGACGGAGACGGTGTCCGGCAGCAGCGACTCCATCGTCGCGGTCGTCACGCCGGCCGCGACGCTCACCACGATGGTCCCCGGAGCCAGGGAGTCCACGATCTCGGCCAGCAGGTCGCGCACCATCGCCGGCTTGACGGCGACGATGACCAGCTGGGCGCCGTCCACGGCGAGCCGGTTCGCGTCGGCCTTCTTCTCGGTCGCGTAGGTCGTCACGCCCGGGGTGCCCGAGAGCTCGGCCGCGCGCGCCTCCGACCGGTTGGTCACCCGGATCCCTGCCGCGTGCACGTGCGGCGCGAGCAGGCCGCTCAGGATGGCCCGGCCCATCGAGCCCGCGCCCAGCATGGCGATCGTCGGGAGGTTCACGTTCTGCGCGTCGTCCATGCGGCCATCCTAGGATGAGGGGCATGAGCGCATCAGGCGGAACAAGGGCGATCGTCGCGGCCTTCGCGGCCAACCTCGGCATCGCCCTCACCAAGTTCATCGCGTGGGCGTTCTCCGGCTCCTCGTCGATGCTCGCGGAGGGCGTGCACTCCCTCGCCGACTCCGGCAACCAGCTGCTGCTCCTCCTCGGCGGCCGCCAGTCGCGCAAGAAGGCCGATCGCGAGCACCCGTTCGGGTACGGCCGCGAGCGCTACGTCTACGCCTTCGTCGTCTCCATCATCCTGTTCTCGGTCGGCGGCGTCTTCTCCATCTACGAAGGGATCGAGAAGCTCACCCACCCGCACCCGCTCGAGAACGCGTGGCTGCCCATCCTCGTGCTCCTCATCGCCATCGGGCTGGAGTCCTTCTCCCTGCGCACCGCGGTGCGTGAGTCGCGTCCGCACAAGCACGGGATGTCGTGGCCGCAGTTCATCCGGCGCGCGAAGGCCCCGGAGCTCCCCGTCGTGCTGCTGGAGGACGTCGCGGCTCTCACCGGCCTCGTCTTCGCCCTCCTCGGCGTCGGGCTCACCATCATCACCGGCAACAGCGTGTTCGACGGTATCGGGACGGTGCTGATCGGCCTCCTGCTGGTCGCGGTCGCCATCGTCCTGGGCATCGAGACGAAGAGCCTGCTCGTCGGCGAGGGCGCGAGCGACGCGGACATCGCGGCCATCGAGCGGGCCGTGACGGCCGGCGACGAGGTCGAGCGCATCATCCACATGAAGACGCTGTACCTCGGCCCGGACGAACTGATGGTCGCCGCGAAGCTGGCGTTCTCGGGCGAGCACCGCCTGGCGGATGTCGCGGCCGCGATCGACGTCGTCGAGCGCCGCATCCGGGACGCCGTCCCGGCAGCCCGCGTCATCTACATCGAACCGGACGTCTGGATCGACCCCAACGAGGCCGCGCCGGCGACCGACACCATCGTCATCAAGGGACTCGAGTGACCCGCACCGCCGTCATCCTGCAGCACGACCCCAGCATCCACCTCGGCAACATCGGCCCTGTGCTCGTCGAGCACGGGTACGAGCTGCGCGTGGTCGACGTGACCGCGGAGGACGTCTCGGCGATCGACCCGGCCGAGGCCGACCTGGTGGTCGTGCTCGGCGGGGAGATGGGCGCGTACCAGACCGACGAGTTCCCGTTCCTCGAGAAGGAGAAGGACCTGATCCGCGCGAGGATCGACGCCGAGCGCCCGACGCTCGGCGTGTGCCTCGGCGCACAGCTCATGGCGGGAGCCCTCGGCGAGCGCGTCTACCGCGGCGACACCATGCAGATCGGTTACCGGCGCGTCGAGCCGACCGAGGCCGGTGCCGGGTCGCCGATCCGGCACTTCGACGGCGTCCCTGTGGTGGAGTGGCACGGCGACACGTTCGAGCTGCCGGAGCGGGCGACGCTGCTGGCGTCCTCCAGCGACTACTCCAACGAGGCGTTCGCGATCGGCGACTTCGCGCTGGCGGTGCAGTTCCATCCCGAGGTCACCGACGAGATGCACGAGAGCTGGGTCGCGGACGGGTACAACGAGCTCGACGAGCTGGCCATCGACCCGGAGGCGCTCCGGCGCGACCGCGAGGTCTACTCGGCACGGATGCAGCAGGCCTCGCGCGCGGCCTTCTCGGAGTGGCTGGAGAGCCTGCCGCGGTAGCCTGCCGCCCTGACGCCTCCGCTATCGCTTCGCGCGGAAGAAGTCGAGCAGCACCTCTCCGCACTCCTCCGCGAGCACCCCGGCGAACACCTCGACGCGGTGGTTGAGCCGCCGGTCGCGCAGCACGTCGTACACCGACCCGCCGGCCCCCGCCTTCTCGTCCCACGCGCCGAACACGACGGTCGGGACGCGCGCGGCCAGTACGGCGCCGGCGCACATCACGCACGGCTCCAGCGTGACGACGAGCGTGCAGCCCTCCAGGTGCCAATCGTCGCGGGATGCCGCCGCCTGGCGCAGCGCGAGCACCTCCGCGTGCGCGGTCGGGTCGTGGCGCAGCTCGCGCTCGTTGCGGCCCGCCCCGATGACCGCGCCGGACTCGTCGAGGACGAGAGCGGCCACCGGCACGTCGCCCGTGTCGAAGGCGAGCCGGGCGTCCGCGAGGGCGCGACGCATCCACTCTTCGTACGCGTCGGGGACGGCCAGGCTCACGACGGCTCCTCCGGGGGTCGGTGCGGGGATGTTCGGCTAGCCTTGAGCCTATGCGAGTGCACGTTGCGGACCACCCCCTCATCACCCACAAGCTGACGGTGCTCCGCGACAAGACGACGCCGTCGCCGGTGTTCCGGCAGCTGACGGAGGAGCTCGTCACGTTGCTCGCCTACGAGGCGACGCGCGGCGTCCGGGTCGAGCCGGTCCAGATCGAGACTCCGGTCACGACGACCACCGGTGTCGCGCTGAGCGAGCCGCGGCCGCTCGTCGTCCCGATCCTGCGTGCGGGCCTCGGGATGCTCGAGGGGATGGTGCGGCTGATGCCGACCGCCGAGGTCGGCTTCCTCGGCATGGTCCGCAACGAGGAGACCCTCGAGCCGACGACCTATGCCGAGCGGCTCCCGATGGACCTGTCCGACCGCCAGTGCTTCGTCCTCGACCCGATGCTGGCCACCGGCGGCTCGCTCGGCGCGGCCATCGACTTCCTGTTCCAGCGGAACGCGGTGGATGTGACGGCGATCTGCCTGCTCGCAGCTCCCGAGGGCCTGGAAGCCCTGGAGAAGGCGACGGAGGGCCGGAACGTGACGATCGTCCTCGGCTCGCTCGACGAGCGGCTGAACGAGAACGGCTACATCGTCCCGGGCCTCGGCGATGCCGGCGACCGCCTCTACGGCACGGTGTAGCGCATCCGCAACATTGCGTAATGATTTGACACGTCGAGTCATCGTCGGTTTTACTTTCATGCATGACTGACAACGCGCGTACCCTGACCTCCTTCGAGGCCCTTGGGAATGCCGGCATGATGATGGCCGGCCGCGACTCGGTCATGTGTTGCCGAATGTGTCGCTGATCTGACGACCCTTCGCCGAGCAGCCGCCCTCCGACCCATCTGGTCGTGACCGGGCGCAGGCTCCCCGGGAGCGCCACACTCACGCTCCTGCGCACCAGGCCCTTCTGATCGGGCCACAACACGAAGCACCCGCGAAATCCCCGCCCTCCGCCGTACCCGCGGAGCACAGGCGTACCGGGATCCGGGCAGAACATCATCATCTAAGGACTCGACTCCCATGTCTCTGGCTACCATCGACACCGCCTTCCCCCGCACCGCCGCCGTCTCCCCCGTCAGCCCGGTCCGCCCGGCCCCCGCGGAGACCGTCACCCCCGCTCCCGCCGCCACCGAGCCGGCGCCCCGCATCCGCGCCGTGCCCGAAGGCACCGAGGCCCGCGGCTTCGTCCTCTACGTCGGCATCGACGAGGCGAAGGCCGCCGCCGCCGGCACCGACCTCGGCCGCATCGTCGAGGCGCTGAAGCGCCTGACCGCCGAGCTCGCGCCCACCGCCGAGACCTACGCCGCCGTCGCCCTGGCTCCGGCCGGTGCGGGCGGACGCGACGTGGATGTGGTGCGCCTCGCCCTGCAGGACCCGGCCGCGATCGCCAAGCACCGCCACGAGGTGACCGTCGACGAGGACGAGGACCGCGCCGCCTCCGGCGTGGTCGTCGACATCTCGCGCAAGCGTCTCGTGCTCGACAACCAGACCGTCGCGCTCACCTACAAGGAGTTCGAGCTGCTGCAGTACCTGGTGCTCCGTGAGGGCCGGACCATCGAGCGCGCCGAGCTGATCAGTTCGCTGTGGAGCGGCGCCGACGAGGACGAGGTGCCGAACGAGCGCACCATCGACGTCCACGTGCGCCGCCTGCGCGCGAAGCTGGGCCGCTACGAGGACATCGTGCGCACCGTGCGGGGCGTCGGCTACCGCTTCGACCGCCACGCCGACGTCTCCATCCGCTACGCCAGCGCCCCCTCCCCCGACCTCTTCTAACCCCACCATCGAGTCCGCAAAGACTCTACGATTTCGAGTCGAAAACGTGCAGTCTTTGCGGACTCGACGGTGGGTGGGTCAGGTGGTGCGCTGGTAGGTGCGGAAGGCGCTCGTCGCCCAGGTGGCCATCACGAGTGCGAGGGCCGCGAGCAGGGCGGCGTGCAGCCAGAGCGACGGCCAGTCGGGGGATGCGGAGAGCGCCTCCCGGCCGACGATCACGGCCCACTCGAACGGGTTGTAGGCGGAGACGTTCTGCACCCATTCCGGCGACAGCTTCGTGTTCATGATCGCGGAGCTCAGGAACATCAGCGGCAGCGTGAGCAGCTGCGAGATCCCGATGAGCGCCGTCTGCTCGCGCGTCAGCAGCGCGATCGCGTTGGAGAGCGAGCAGAACACCGCGGTGAGCAGCACCACGCCGACGAGGAGCAGCAGGATGCCGCCGAGCCCGCCCTCGAAGCGCGCACCGGCCCAGAACGCGATGCCGAGCACGACGAGCGACTGACCCACCGCGAGGATGGACTGGTACACCAGCGTCGACACGATCATGGCCGCGCGGTTGGTCGGCGAGGTGAGGAACCGGTCCATCACCCCGCGGTCCATGTCCTGGATGTACACCGTGCCGGACCAGGCACTGCCGAACAGCGCGAGCATCATCACCACACCGGGCGTGAGGTACTCCAGGTAGCTCTGGCCGACGCCGAAGCCGGGGATGTCGATCACCGACTTGAACAGCTGCCCGAACAGCAGCAGCCAGATGACCGGCTGCACCAGGTTCATCACCAGGAACGCCGGCATCCGCCAGGCCGCCCGCAGCTGCCGCCCGGTGAGCAGCAGCGTGTGCGTGAGGAAGGTCGGTCCGCTGCGGCGCACCGGGCGGGAGGGGGCGAGGGCTGCGGTGGTCATCGTGCGTTCTCCAGGACGAGCTCGGCGGACTCCTGCGCCCGCGTGAAGGTGCGGCCCGTGTGCCGCAGGTAGACGTCGTCGAGGCTGGGCCGGGCGACGGTGGCGGAGGCGACGGCGACGCCGACGGCCTCGAGGGCGGCGAGCGCCTGCGGCAGCGCGGCGGCACCGCTGTCGGCGCGGCCGCGCAGGGTGCGGCCGTCCCCTCCGACCTCGCGGAGCGCCTCCACCCGCTGCAGGGCGGCGAGCCCGGCGAACGGATCGGCGTCGGGCGTGAGCTCGACCACGACGGCGTCGCCGCGCAGTCCGTTCTTGAGCTCCTCCGGCGTCCCGCCCGCGACGACCCGGCCGTGGTCGACGATCGCCAGCCGCTCGGCGAGACGGTCCGCCTCGTCCAGGTAGTGCGTGGTGAGCAGCACGGTGAGGTTCTCGTCGGCGGTCATCCGCTCCAGTTCGAGCCACAGCTCGGCGCGCGCCTCCGGGTCGAGCCCGGTGGTGGGCTCGTCGAGGAAGAGCACCTGCGGGCGGTGCATGAGGCCGATCGCGACGTCCAGCTTGCGGGCCATGCCGCCGGAGTACGTCTTCACCTGCCGCCGCGCGTGCTCGGTGAGCCCGAACCGGTCGAGCAGCTCGCGCGAGCGCGCCGCCGCCTCCCGGCCGGACATGCCCTGGAGGCGCCCGGCGAGCACGAGATTCTCGGCCCCGGTCCCCATCGGGTCGGACACCGGCTTCTGCGCGACGAAACCGATCGCCCGGCGCACCCGGGAGGGCTGCCGCATCACGTCGATCCCGGCGACGAACGCCGAGCCCGAGTCGGCGCGGGAGAGGGTCGACAGGATCTTCATGGTCGTCGACTTGCCGGCCCCGTTCGGTCCGAGCAGGCCGAACACGGTTCCCGATCTCACCTCGAATCCGAGGCCGTCGAGGGCGCGGACGGGAGGCTTGCCCCTCCCGCCGCTGTAGGTCTTGACGAGCTGGTCGGCGGCGAGCGCCGGCCCGGATGGCTGTGCCATGGTGGTTCTCCATTTCTTCTGACGAGCAGCCACCGGCACGGGATATCCTTGAAGACAGCCCTCGGTGACTGTTGACGCAGGTTCCTCACGGAACGACTGAAGGTGTGGATGGCCGGGGAGTTGCCGCTCTCCGGCCATCGTTCTGTGCAGCTACGAATGCTGTTCAGCTACGAATCGAACAGCGCGGCCGCCTCCTCTCCGAAGTCGCCGGCCGCAATGCGGTCGCCGATCTCCTCCATGCTGAGGCCTTGGCCGAGCAGCGCGTGCAGCTGCTCCCACCACTCGTAGCCGCCGATCGTGCGGTCGCGGATGCGCGCCGCCAGGTCGGCGACGAAGACCTGTTCGGCCTCCAGCACCGCGATCCGGTACTGCGACTCGACGACGAGCAGCTCGGGGAGCCCTACCACCTGCTCCTGCTCGCGCCGGCGGTCCGCCAGCTCGGCGTCGAGCCGGTCCCGCCGGCTCTCCAGCAGCGCGGCTGCGGTCTGCGGCGGGAGCATCGGGAGCAGCGACAGGCCGGTCTCGATCGCCGGGTACTCCTTCACAGGCAGTTCGACGAGCTCGCGCAGCCACTCCTCGGCCTCGGCCCGTCCGCTCGCGGTGATCGCGTAGACCACCCGCTCCGGCCGGTTGCCTTCGCGCTCGGTCTGGGCGACCTCGATGAACCCGTGCTTCTCGAGGGACTTGATGACCGCGTAGAGCGACCCGAAGTTCAGGCGGATGCTGTCTTCTTTCCCGCGCTCCCGCATCGTCGTCGTCATCTCGTACGGGTACATCGGTCGTTCCCAGAGGCACGCGAGCACGGCGAGCGCCAGCGGGTTGGACACCGCGCGCTTGGGCATGAGTTGCTCCTCTGGGTCGAATACTCTGGTCAGAGTATTCGATGGCGAGTGGTCATGTCCAGTGGGAGGTTGCGGCGCTACCGCCAGCGGTACTCCGTCTCGGGCCGTCCGGGTGCGCCGTACCGGGGTTCGCGGGTGAGGCGTCCGGCGTCGGCCAAGTGCTCCAGGTAGCGGCGGGCGGCGACGCGGGACATCCCGAGCTGCGACGCCGCCTCGGCCGCAGAGAGGGCACCGCGCTCACGCACGGTGTCCCGGATGCGGCTGAGCGTCTCCGGCGAGAGCCCCTTCGGCAGCTGCGGTGCCGTCGCCGGGCGGCGGGCTCCGAGCAGGGCGTCGATCTCGTCCTGGGTCGGTGCTCCGGCGGCACCCACGGCACGACGCCGGTACTCGCGGAACTGCTCGAGCCGGTCCGCGAAGACGGCGAACGAGAACGGCTTGACCAGATACTGCACGACGCCGAGCGCGGCCATCTGGTGCACGACCTCCGCATCCCGCACCGCCGTGATGGCGATGACGTCGACGTCCGACCCGCGGGCGCGCAGGCGGCGCAGCACCTCCAGCCCGCTCCCGTCGGGCATGGTCATGTCGAGCAGCACCAGGTCGATGGGCTCGGCGGGCGGGCTCTCGAGCAGCGCCGTGAGTGCGGCGTGGGCGCCGGCGCACTCGCCGACGACGCGGAATCCCTCGACGCGCTCGACGTACCGGCGATGCAGCTCGAGGGTGAGCGCCTCGTCGTCCACGAGGAGGACGCCGATCACGGGGCCCTCCTTCCCGGCAGTTCGGCACGGAACCGGGTGGGGGCGGCGTCGAGGCGAAGGGTGCCGCCCGCCGCCTCCACGATCGCCTGGACGAGCGGAAGCCCCACGCCGCGCCCGGCCTCCACCGCCGGCTTGGTGGAGAAGCCCGGCTCGAAGATGCGCTCACGGACGCCGGGCGGGATGCCGTCGCCGCTGTCGGCGACCTCCACCACCACACCGCCGGCTTCGCTGGGCGCGAGGGTGAAGCGGACCCAGCGCGGTTCCGGCCCGGCGGCCGCCGCGTCGAGCGCGTTGTCGATCAGATTGCCGACGACCGAGACGGCATCCACCGCCGTGAGGGTCATGCGCGGCGTGCCCGGGTCGAGCACGGCCTCCCACTCCACCCCGCGCTCCGCCGCCTGCGCCGCCTTGCCCAGCAGGAGCGCGCCGACGGTCGGATCGCCGGCCCGCGCGGCCGTCACCTGGTCGACCAGCGCCTGACTCTGCCGGGACGTCTCGGTGAGCAGCTCGACGGCCTCGTCCGTGCGGCCGAGCTCGATCAGGGCCACCGCGGTGTGCATCCGGTTGCCGTGCTCGTGGTTCTGAGCGCGCAGCGCCTCCCCGAGCGTGCGGACCGACTCGTACGAGGAGACCGCGTCGCGCACCTCGCGGGCGGGGAGGTCGCCGGTGACCCGCCGCGTGAGCCGCCGCACCACCAGTGCACCCACCACTCCGGCGGCCGTCACGGCCAGCGCGATCCCGATCGCGTACGGGATCCGGGGCAGGAGGGTGCTGCCGATGCTCTCGACCGTGACGCCCGTCGAGACCCAGCCGACCGTCCGGCGGCCGTCGAGAACGGGGACGATCGTGCGGACGGAGGGCCCGAGCGTCCCGGTGAACTCCTCGGTGCGCGTGGCCGGCGGGTTCGGGATGGTGCCGATGTAGTGCTTGCCGATCTGGCCCGGGTCACGGTGCGTCACGCGGATGCCGTCGGCGGTCATGACGGTGATGAAGTCGACGCCCGCGCTGCGGGTGATGCGCTCGGTGACCGGCTGCAGCTCGGAGGTCGCCGCGCTCGGCCCCGACATCAGCGCCGACCGTACCTCGGGGAGGCCGGCGAGCGTCTCCGAGACGGAGCGGGTCACACGTTCGGCCTCGGCGCGGGCCGAGCGTTGCGCGTCGAGCACCAGCAGCACGGCGGTGAGCACACCGGCGACGAGCACGACGGCGACCAGCACCGCGAACACCCGCGACGCCGCACTGCGCATCACTCCCCGTCGAGCCATAGTCCTCCCAGCGTGCCAGACGATCCCCCGATGCGACTGAGACCAATACGACCGCAACCCCGGCGCGGGTCCACGCGGCAGCCATGCTTGTCCGACCGCCCGCCGAACCCGGCGGGGACGAACAGCGACGTTCTCCTGGAGGCGACCATGTCACTCTCGACCCGCACCACATCCTTCCTCCTGCCCGGCTGGGGCAGTCGGCGCAAGCGACGCCCCGACAAGCACGCCTGGCTCTACCTGTCGGTCATCGCCGCGGTCGTGCTCGGCGCGATCGTGGGCCTGGTCTGGCCGGAGGTCGGGGTGGCGCTCAAGCCGCTCGGCGAAGGGTTCGTGGCGCTGATCCACATGATGATCGCGCCCATCATCTTCTGCACCATCGTCGTCGGCGTCGGCTCGATCGCGAAGGCGGCCACCGTGGGCAAGGTCGGCGGCCTCGCGCTGGTCTACTTCCTGGTGATGTCGACCGTCGCGCTGGCGATCGGGCTCGTGGTGGGCAATCTCATCCACCCGGGCGAGGGACTCAACATGACGGGCGCCAGCTACAAGGCCACCGCCGAGGCGACCTCGACGTCGGAGTTCGTGCTCGGCATCATCCCCACGTCGTTCTTCTCCGCCTTCACCGAGGGCAGCGTGCTGCAGGTGCTGTTCATCGCGCTGCTCGTCGGATTCGCGGTGCAGAAGATGGGGCGCACCGGCGAAAGCATCATGAACGCGGTGAAGCACCTGCAATCGCTCGTGTTCCGCATCCTCGGCATGATCCTGTGGCTGGCACCGGTCGGGGCCTTCGGCGCGATCGCCGCCGTCGTCGGCAACACGGGCATCGGCGCCATCTGGAGCCTCGGCCTCCTCATGGTGGCCTTCTACATCACCTGCTTCGTGTTCATCGCCGGCGTGCTCGGCCTGCTGCTCTATGCGGTCGCGCGGGTGAACATCTTCCGCCTGATCGGCTACCTCGGTCGCGAGTACCTGCTCATCGTCGGCACCTCCTCGTCGGAGTCCGCGCTCCCGCGCCTGATGGCGAAGCTGGAGCACCTCGGCGTCTCGAAGCCGGTGGTGGGCATCACCGTTCCGACGGGCTATTCGTTCAACCTCGACGGCACGGCGATCTACCTGACCATGGCGTCCCTGTTCATCGCCACGGGGATGGGGCAGCCGATGTCGATCCCGGAGCAGATCGGGCTCCTCGTCTTCATGATCATCGCGTCCAAGGGCGCGGCGGGCGTCACCGGCGCCGGCCTGGCGACGCTGGCCGGCGGCCTCCAGGCGTACCGGCCCGACCTCGTCAACGGCGTCGGCGTCATCGTCGGCATCGACCGCTTCATGTCGGAGGGCCGCGCGATCACCAACTTCACCGGGAACGCCGTCGCGGCCGTGCTCATCGGGACGTGGACGCGCCAGTACGACGCCGATCGGGGCCGCCGGGTGCTGCGTGGCGAGCTCGCCTTCGACGAGACGACACTCAGTGCCGACCCGCATGACGCAGCCCCGGCTTCGGAGACCCGAACCGTCGATTCTCGGATGATCTGAGCGGACTGTCCGGCCTCACCGCATCGAGGCGGGTCCGGCCGGTCAGCAAGCGCGGACCACGCCATCGCGAGGTCGAGCGATGTCTCCGCCGGAGGAACGGGACGGCGAAGACAATCGCCGGTCGGCGGGATCGGCCTCGGCACCTGTGGGGTCACGGCCGCAGGTACGCCCACCCTTCCCGTTGTCGGACCACGAGGTGTGCGATGCCGGATGGAACGATGACGGCGTCCGGGATGAGCCGCTCCGGGGCGATGTGTTCGCTGCGGAGGGTGTTCTGGCAGGCGTCGATCGTCAGTCCCCGGAGCTGCATGGCCTGCACCGTCTCCGTGTGCGGATTCCCCGGCAGGAGGAGGCCGATGGCCGGGCCGTGGACGACGAGTTCGATCTCCGTTCCCGGTTCGAGGGCGTCGATCAGGTTGCTGATGTTCCGGAGGACAGCAGCATGCTTGGCCGGGTCGGCTTCGTCGAGGTGAACCACGACGCCCGGCGTCAGGGCGGCTCCGGTCATCGTCTCACGCCAGTGTCATGAAGAGCTTCTGCAGTTCTTCGACGGTCATCGGATCGGAGTCGTCCTCAGGATCGGTGAGGCACTTCTGCATCGCCGTCGAGATGATCTGGAAGCCGGCCTTGTCGAGCGCGCTGGAGACGGCGGCGAGTTGGATGACGACGTCACGGCATTTGCCGCCGCTCTCGACCGCGTTGATGACGGCGTTGAGCTGCCCCTGGGCTCGGCGGAGGCGGTTGAGTACGGGCTTGATGTCGGTGGTGGTGGTGGCCACAGTGTTCTTCCTTCTCGTGATGCCGGCGCATGAGAGCGTCTGCGGTACCCGCCAGGGTATCTGGCTGCTCAGGCGCGCGTCTTGGCTGCGGTCAGCTCGGCGGGGTCGATGGCCCGGATCTGCCCGATCAGGTTGTCGAGGTCGCGCGCGGCGAGCGCGCCTGGCTGCGAGAACACCAGGACGCCGTGGCGGAATGCCATCAGGGTGGGGATGGACGTGATCCCGGCGGCGGCGGCGAGCTCCTGTTCCGCCTCGGTGTCGACTTTGCCGAACACGATGTCGGGATGTTGCGCGGATGCCGCCTCGAATACGGGGGCGAACATGCGGCACGGCCCGCACCAGGCCGCCCAGAAATCGAGCAGGACGATGTCGTTCTGCTCGATCCGGCCCTTCAGCGTCTCGGCGGTGACGGCGACGGTGCTCATGGTCAGCCGCGTCCGAAGAGGCGGCCGAAGAATCCGCCGCCGGATGCTGCTGCCTTCTCGGCGTCGGTGTGGCTTCCGTTGCACCACTGGTTCGCGGGAACGCGGCGGCGCACGTCGGCCACGTGCTGGCCGCAGCCGCTCCAGGTGGTCTTTCCGCAGACTTTGCAGGTGGCGGGGTAGCACATGGGTGAGGACTCTCTTTCTGGGTCGGTGTGGGGCGATTGGTTATACCCCCCTCCGTATAGTACGATACCGGGGAGGGTATACCAAACCGCCCTCGGGAGGCACACAGCATGAAGACCGTGATCGTCGGCGGAGTCGCCGGAGGAATGTCCGCAGCCACCCGGCTGCGCCGGCTCGACGAGGCCGCGGAGATCGTGGTGTTCGAACGCGGTCCCTATGTCTCCTACGCGAACTGCGGGCTGCCCTACTACGTCGGCGGGGTCATCACCGACCGCTCGTCGCTGCTGCTGCAGACGCCGCAGTCGCTCGCGGCGCGCTTCCGCCTGGACGTGCGCACCGGTCACGAGGTGATCGGCGTCGACCCGGCCGCCCGCACGGTGTCGGTGCTCGACCTCGCCTCGGGCGACACCTTCGTCGAGAGCTACGACGAGCTGATCCTCGCCGTCGGGGCGACCGCGCGGGAGGCCGCAGGGCACCCCGGCATCCCCACCCACACCCTCCGCACGGTCGAAGACGTCGACGCGATCGGCGTGCTCGTGGACGCCGCCGCGGACAACCCGTCGGCGCTGGTCGTCGGCGGAGGGTTCATCGGGCTGGAGGCCGTCGAGAACCTGGTGCGCCGCGGCATCCACGTGACCCTCATCCAGCGCTCCGCGCAGATCCTCACCCCGCTCGACCCCGAGATGGCCGCCCCCCTGGAAGCCCAGCTGCGCAGCCACGGCGTCGATGTCCGCACCTCGGTCACCATCGGCGAGGTCTCCGCCGGCGCGGTGCTGCTCAGCGACGGCGCGATGCTGCGGCCGGACTTCATCGTCGACGCCTCCGGGGTCGTGCCCAGCGTCGACCTCGCCCGCTCCGCCGGGCTCCGGATCGGGCCGACCGGCGGCATCGCCGTCGACGACTCCAACCGCACCAGCGACCCGCACATCTTCGCGGTCGGCGACGGTGTCGAGAAGATCGACGCGCTCTCCGGAACCGAGACCCTGGTCACCATGGCCGGGCTCGCCAACCGGCACGGCCGCTCCGTCGCCGACGTCATCGCCGGACGCGACGAGCACAACACCCCCGCACTCGGAACCGCGATCGTGAAGGTCTTCGACGCGGTCGCCGCGAAGGTCGGCTGGAGCGAGCGGCAGCTGCTCGCCGCCGGCCGAACGCACCGCGTCATCCACACCCACCCCACCTCGCACGCCACCTACTACCCGGGCGCCCAGCCCATGTCGATGAAGCTGCTGGTGGACCCCGGCTCGGACGCGATCCTCGGCGCGCAGATCGTCGGCGGCGAAGGTGTCGACAAGCGCATCGACGTGATCGCGGTCGCCATGGCCGGCGGCATCACCGCCTCCGGTCTCACCCGCCTCGAGCTCGCCTATGCTCCGCAGTTCGGCTCCGCCAAGGACCCGATCAACCAGCTCGGCTACATCGCCGACAACCTCCGCACCGGCGCCACCCGCACCATCCAGTGGCACGAGCTCGACGCCGCACTGGCAACCGGCGCGACCCTCATCGACGTGCGCACCCCCGGCGAGCACGCCGCAGGCGCCATCCCCGCGGCCATCAACATCCCCGTCGACGACCTGCGCGACCGGCTCGCAGAACTGCCGAACGGCCCGCTCGTCGTGCACTGCCAGGTCGGCCAGCGCGGCCACACCGCCGCCCGCATCCTCACCCAGCACGGCCGCGACGTCGTAAACCTCGACGGCGGCTACCGCACCTGGGCCGCCGCAACGTCGGGGGCAGGCGGCACCTCTTCCAGGGCGAACAGCATGCGGCAGAGCAGCCCGCCGAGGCAGGCCATCCCCGCGACCGCGTAGAGCAATCTGACGACGGCGAGCACATCGACCGGTGCGAAGAGCAGCGCGGAGGGACTTGTCAGCCGAGATGCGACTCGAAGGCCTGGAGGTGGGCTCGTGAGCCCGCGAGCAGTCGTTGCAGGACAGCCGCCGTCGCCGGGTCGGTGGTGGCGTCGAGGTCGGCGCTGAGGTCGGCGATGTCCTTCTCCTCGATGGCCACGCCGGCTTTGTAGGCCTCGGTGATGCTTGCGGTCCCTTGCTGGATGAGCTGGTCGTAGAGGCGCTGGATGCCGGGGTCGGCGAACGTGCCGACGGTGCCGGTCCGCGGGTCTGGTATCCCCTTTGCGTCGAGCAGCGGTACGAGCAGCTGCTGGTGCATCACCTCACTCTCACGGATGTTGCCGAAGACCTGCGCTCCCCACAGCTCCGCGAAGCGCTGGTAGACGTCGTGAGCGAGCTTCTCCTCTTCGATGAGGTACTGCAGTCTCGCTGCGGCGTCGGAGGGTGCGGCGTTCGATGTCGCGGACGGGACGGGCGATGCGGTGGTGCGTGGTGGGCTGTCCGTGCTCGCCGGCGAACCGGTGCTGCATCCGGTCGATGCGGCGAGTGCGAGCGCACCGAGCAGTATGGCGAGCGTTCTCGCGGTGGTCTTCATCGTGTCCCCCGAACATGGCTGGTCCTCGAACGCTAATCGGCGTCCACTGCGAGAGACCGGGCCGAACGTCCCTCGGGCGCCTCACGCTGAGGATGCAGGTAGGGGGAGGGTTCGGCGCCCGGGTGACGCCGGGTCTGCACGATGAACAGAGTGACTCCGACGGCGACCGCCACGAAGGAGGCCCAGACGTTGGCGGGGATCCCGAGCCAGCCGTCGCTGGTCGGATCGATGCGGATGGCTTCGAGCCAGCTGCGGCCGAGCCCGTACCAGATCAGGTAGAGGGCCAGGACGCGACCCCACTGCAGCCGGAACCGTCGCTCGAGGAACAGGATCACGGCGACGCCGGTGAGGTTCCAGATGATCTCGTAGAGGAAGAGCGGGTGGAACAGGGTTCCCGGCGGCATCCCGGCCGGGAACTTGGGGTTGGTCGCTTCGATCTGCAGCCCCCAGGGGAGGGTGGTGGGGAGACCGAAGAGTTCGTGGTTGAAGTAGTTGCCGAAGCGGCCGAGGGACTGGGCGACGAGCAGCGCCGGGGCGAGGGCGTCGGCGAACGCCCAGAAGCGCAGGCCGGCGCGCCGGCAGGCGATGTAGACGCCGAGTGCGCCGCCGAGGAGGGAGCCGTAGAGGGCGTTGCCGCCATCCCAGATGGCGAAGACGTTCCAGAGGTTCGCACCGGGGTAGAAGTAGTCGCCGACGTGGGTGAACACGTGGTAGAAGCGGGCGCAGACGATGCCGAGAGGGACGGCCCAGAGAACGACGTCGAGCACGATGCCGCGGTCGACTCCGCGCCGTCCGAGCCGGTATGCGGTGATGAAGGAGGCTGCGATGATGCCGCTGAGGATGCAGAGCGCGTAGGTGTGCACAGTGAAGGGTCCGAGCTGGAACTGTGCCCACTGCGGCGGCGGGCTGGGGATGCTGAGGGCGAACACGCGTGTCTCCTGTTCAGCCGATGGAGCGGACAGGGCCGCCGACCATGGCTCGGGTGGGTGGGGTGAAGGCGGTGCCGCCGAACCGTTGGTCGAGGGCGGTGAGGATGCGGCTGGCGATGCGGAACTTGACGTCCCCGCCGTTGACGCCGTGGAAGTACTCGCTTCGCAGGCGCACGGAGCCGGAGACGTTGCCGACCCAGGTGGCGGTCGCGATCTTGGTCGTGGACGTGACCAGCCAGTTCTGGACAGCGTGATCGGTGGTGCCGGTCTTGCCCAGGATGGGCACACCGTCGTGCGGGTCGGCGCTGGCCGCGGTTCCCCCAGGCTGCAGGACGCCCTGCAGGTCGTAGGCGACGCCGGCGGCGATTCCGGTCGAGATGCCGCGCGTGCAGGTGCTGGGGCTGACGGGGTGGGAAGTACCGTGCGGGCCTGTGACCTTTTCGACGGCGACGGGGGTGCACACCGTCCCGCCGTCGGCGATGGCGGCGTAGGCGGTGGCCATGGTGAGGGGGGAGACGTAGTTGACGCCGAGGATCATCGACGGCACGGAGGTGAGCGGATTCGCGGAGGAAGCCGGATGGATTCCGAGCGCTTCGGCCGTGTGAAGGATGGAGCAGAGGTCGAGCTCGGTGCCCATCATGGCGAACGCGGTGTTGACCGACTGGGCGGTTGCCGCCATCACGTCGAGCCGCGATGCCGAGCCTTCGTCATTGCTGACCTGCCAGGGCGGCCCGGAGACGGGACCGCAGCTGCTGTGGAAGTCGGACATCGGGAAAGTGTGGTGGGAGGCGTCCACGACCTCCGAGAGGCTGTGGCCCGCTTCCAGCCAGGCGGCGATGGTGAACGCTTTGAAGGCGGATCCGGTCTGGAACCCCTGGGATCCGCCATACGCGGCGTCGGTGTTGTAGTTCACCGCGGTGGTTCCGGCACCGGCTCGGCTGCTCTCGTCGAAGCTCTTGTTCTCCACCATCGTCTCGATGTGCCCGGTGCCGGGCTCGACGGAGATATTGGAGGCGCCCAAGTGCATGCCTGGTCGCGTCGCCGGGATGTACGCGTCGAGGGCTCGTTGCGCCTGCTGCTGCAATCCGAGCTTCAGCGTGGTGTAGATCTTCAACCCGCCCCGTTCGATGGTCGACTGCCGATCGATCGAGGTCTTGCCGAAGACGCGGTCGTTGAGAAGTTCGTCCTTGACGTATTCGCAGAAGAATCCGGCGTCGACGGCGGCGGCGGCAGTGCAGCCGCTGCTGACCGGGCTGATGCGGGGTTGGATCGGCGTGGATTTCGCGGCGTCGCGCTGCTGGGCGGTGATCCGATGGTTCGCATACATGCGGTCCAGGACGTAGTTGCGTCGAGCGAGGGTGCGGGCGTAATGGTTCGCGGCACCGTTGGCGGGGTCGTCGGGCCGGTCGATGCGGAGGGTCGAGGGGCTGTTGAGGATACCGGCGAGCGTCGCAGCCTGCGGCAGGGTGAGGGCGTTCGCGGAGACTCCGAAGTCGTATTCGGCGGCCGCCTGGGCGCCGTAGACATTACCGCCGAACCCGACGAGATTGAGATATGCCGTGAGGATCTGGTCCTTCGTGTACACCTTGGCGACCTCGCCCGCGTAACGGAGCTCTTGGAGCTTGCGCTGCAAGGTGGTCGCGGTGACCTTCTGGTAGCAGGCGGCCGAGGCATTGGCGTCGGTGAGGGCATCGCACTGCTGCACGAGGACGTTCTTCACGTATTGCTGCGTGATCGAGGACCCGCCTTCCAGCCGGTGTCCGGCAGCATTGGCGGCGGCGGCGCGGGCGGTACCGAGGATGTCGATCGGGCCCTCTTCGAAGAAACGGGGATCCTCGGTTGCGATCACGGCGGATTTCAGTGCTTCCGTCGTCCCCGACCACGTGACGTCCACACGGTCTTGTGCGAAGAACGAGGCGATCGGGACCTGCTGGCCGGCCCGTTCGGCGTAGAGAGTGGAGGCCTGCGCTGGTGGCTGGATCTTGAGGTAGTCGGGCAGCCCGTTGAAGATCGACACGCCGTCGCCGACCCCGGTGGCGACGACGGCGACGGCCGGAACCGCCGCGGAGGTCGCAACGATCCCGGCCACGGCGCTCAACAGCAGAAAGGCCGCCAGCGCAAAGGAACGCCGGGACAAGCCCATGAGCACCCCGCGCCGAGGCGTACTCGTCTCCCCGTCGGATGGCAGCGCGTCGTCGTCCCCACTCACGGTTCCGACCCTATGGACGCGTCCTGGTCAGCGCCCGGTAACCGGCGCACAGAGGGGGCCGATCGCCTGCGAGAGTTCACACGGCTGGTCCTTGCAGAGGCGGAGCGGCCGGGATCTCGAGCTCCGCCGGACTCACCGCGCAGGGAGCCGCAGCTCGATGATCGTCCCCGACGGACCGGTGCTCACCACCGAGACGTCGCCGCCATGCCGTGTCGCCACATCGCGGACCAGCGCCAGCCCGATTCCGAACCCTGTTCGAGCTCGGGTGGGTTCAGGCGCGTGGGCTCGGGCGAACCGGTCGAAGATGCGCACAGGGTCGATACCGATGATTCCGCCGCCTGCATCGGCGACCGTGAGCACCGCCTGCCGACCCTGGCGTCGCACGTCGACCGTGATCGTCGAGCCGGCCGCTGAATGCGCCAGTGCATTGTCGATCAGCGCGGTGGCGCAGCGCATGAGAGTCGTCGCCGGGACTGCCGTCAGCACGCCCTCACGGACGCCGAATTGCAGCTCCACACCGGCTTCATGGGCAAGTACTTCCAGGGACTGCAGGGACCGGGTGACCGCTTCGCTCATCGATACCGGCTGTGCGGGTTCGCTTCGTTCGGGATCCGCCGCGAGGAGGAGATCGTCGACGACGTCGATGAGGATCCGAGCGTCGGTCCGGAGTTCGGCGACAGCGGCGCGTGACCGGTCCTCGGGCGCGAGTCCACGCTGGAGGACCTGCAGCCGGGCGTCCAGCACGGCCAACGGTGTGCGGAGTTCATGGCTGGCGTCGGCGACGAAGTCACGCTGAACCTGGAGTGCGCGCGCGAGCGGGCGCACTGCTCGCCGGGTGGCGACAACGCTGAGCACGCCCGCGATCGCAACCGCGAGGACGCCGACGATGGCGAAGGCGATCAACGCTTCCGTGGCGTCGATGTAGATCTTGTGCTCGCCGGGCCGCGGAGGTTCGTTCACCTCGGAGGGTCGCAGCTGATCGAGGACGGCGACGAAGGCAGTGCCGATCGCGGCGATGACAAGGGCCCCGGAGGCGATGGCGATCTGAAGCCCGACGACCCGGGATGCGCGCTGAACTTCGCGGACAGCGGGATCCGTCGGCTTCTGCTTCATGGCCGCCCCAGCCGGTAACCGTGTCCCCGGACCGTCGAGATCAGCTCCGGGTCTGCTTTGCGGCGCAGATAGTGGACGTAGGTGTCCACCGTGCCCGGTTGCTCGCCGGGGGCGAACACGGCCTCCAGGATCTGACCACGGGAGAACGTGCGCAACGGATTCTCCGCGAGGAGCCGCAGCAGTTCGTTCTCGCGTTCGGTGAGCAGGATGCGCCCGTCGTACGGGGAATACAGCGTCCGGCTCCCGGGATAGAACGACCATTCGCCTATCGCGAGCTCCCGCCCTTCCCCGGTGAAGGTGCGGGTCAGTGCCCGCAAGCGGGCGAGCAGCTCGTCGAACTCGAACGGTTTGACGAGGTAGTCGTCGGCTCCCGCATCCAAACCGTGCACCCGGTCGCGCAGTGCGCCCAGAGCGGTGAGCATCAGGATGGGGCACACGACACCGCGCTCCCGGAAAGTGGCCACGAGTTGCGTGCCGTCCAGGTCGGGAAGTCTGCGGTCCACGACCATCGCGGCGAAGTCGTGTGCCGGTCCCTCCGCCAGCGCCCGTTCGCCGTCCGTCACACGGAGCACGTCGTAGACCTCCCCGAGGACCTGTTCGATGAGCGGGCCCAGCTGAGGGTCGTCCTCCACCAGGAGCACCCGCATCCTGTCGCCCACCGGCACCTCCCGATTCCGTCGGTCGTCTCATCCAGCATGGCCGGAACGAGCCAAGAATCCGCCCAGATCCCGTCTCAGAGAATTCTGTGGGGCCGGCTGAGACGCTGGCTCGCATGCCCCGCACGCACTATTCAACGCCACCGGCCGACGACACCGGAGATCGTCGGACGCGGCTGGCCGCTCTTCCTCAGCCGCAGCATTGGCTTCTCCTGAGCCTGGTCGGCGTTCTGGCTGTTCTGGCGCTCGGATTCGCGACGAAACTGATTCCCGGCGTCCTCTCGACCGAGCTCGCACTGGACGAGGCGCTCACCGATCACCAGATGCCGGTGCTGAGCCTTGCCGCTGTGGTCGCCTCCACCATCTTCTCGCCGCCAGGGATCGTCCTGGTCCTGGTCGCCTCGTTCGTGTTCCTGCTGGTCGTGCGGCGTTCCCCCGTCAATGCGTTCGCTTTCACGGGCCTCGCCACCTTCGGCTGGCTCTGCTCGGAGATCTTCAAGGTCACGGTCGCCGAGCCGCGCCCGCCTGCCGCCCTGCTGGATCACCCGCTCCTGGCCGAAAGCGGGTCCAACAGCTTCCCGAGTGGTCACACGACGTACATCGCGGCGTACGCGATCGCGTGCTTCCTCCTCGCCCGGCGCACTCGATTCGCACTCCCGGTCGCGATCGTCGGCATCGCAGCGGTCGCAGGTATGGCTGCTGTCCGTCTGTACGTCAGCGCCCACTACCTCACCGACGTCCTCGGATCGGTGCTGGTGGCCGTCACCGCTGCAGTCTTCTTCAGCGGAGTCTGGAACCGGATCGGACTCGCCGTCCTCACCCGTCTCCCCCTGATCGATCGGTTCGGACCGGTCCCGACGCCGCTGCATGTGCACGACCGATGACGACCGAACGTACGCATAGCGAATTCGCAGGAAAAATAACGGATTGGTAACTAGCGGTCGTTACCTCTTCGTTATACAGTTCAAGAGCAATGGTTGTTTGCTGTGGCAGCCATCGCGGAATGTGATTGCAGGACACTCTTGGTGCAAGGGAGAGGGCCGGCCGCTAGCCTCTGCGGCCGGCCCTCGATCTTTTCTCCCGGCGATCACCCACGTCCCGGCCAGTGGTGGCACGGATGCTCCTCCCGACTCATGATGAGAAGATGCGAATGCATCGAGCTTGTTGTTAGAGGAGGACGGTCATGGCGGAGAACGCGGCGACCGGCACGACGTCGCCAACGCGGGCCCGCATCAGCGCGGTGGCGGCGTGGGAGTCGCTGTTCCGCGCCCAGGTCGCGGTGATGAGGACGCTGGCGGCCGAGTTCCCCACGCGGGACATCTCCTTCAACGAGTACGACGTGCTCTTCAACCTCTCCCGGCAGCCCGACCGCGCGCTGCGGCTGCGCGACCTCAACAAGCACGTCCTGCTCACGCAGCCGAGCGTCAGCCGGCTGGTCGACCGGCTCGTGGCACGAGGGCTCGTGGCCAAGTGCCCGGAGCCGTCCGACGCCCGTGGCACCGTGATCCGGCTCACCGACAACGGCTTCGACATGTTCCGGCAGGTCGCGGTGGACCACATGAAGACGATCACCGAGCGGGTCGGGGGCCGGCTCAGCCCCGAGGAGCTGGAGACGCTGGCGCGGCTGTGCGAGAAGCTGCGCGACGACTCCTGAACGTGCCCACAGGCCATGCGGCGTTCGCTCTGTCCACAACCTGAGTGTCGGCCTCGCGGATCCCTCGCCGTCGACGCGTAACATGGCCGCCACGGACGAATGGTCGTGAACGAGGGAGAAGACGCGTGAGATGGGGATGGGCGCCTGCCCTTGCCGGGTTCGTGGCACTGAGCGGCGTGGCCGGCGTGCTCGCGGCGGCAGCGGTGACACCGGCGGTCGCGCTGACGGGGAGCGCCGCCGATTCGACCATCAGCGTCTTCGACGGGCTTCCCGAGTACATCAAGGTGGAGCCGCTCGCGCAGGCCTCGACGATGTATGCGCTCAGCAACGGCCAGCAGGTCCCGATCGCCACCTTCTACTCGCAGAACCGCGTCGAGGTGGGCTGGGATGCGATCTCCCAGAACCTCAAGGATGCGGCGATCGCGACGGAGGACCCGCGGTTCTACGAGCACGGCGGCGTCGACGTCTCCGGAACGTTGCGCGGCGCAGTGCTGACGGCGCTGCACAAGTCGGTGCAGGGCGGCTCGTCCATCACCCAGCAGTACGTGAAGAACATCCTGGTCCAGCGGTGCGAGAGCAAGCAGCCCGATACGACGGCGACCGCCGCGGTCCAGAAGAAGCAGCTGGCGGTCTATGAGGCGTGCTACAACGACGCGACCAAGGTCGACCCCTCCCGCAAGCTCAAGGAGATGCGCTACGCGATCGGCCTCGAGAAGAGATACTCGAAGAACGACATCCTCCAGAGCTACCTCAACATCGCACTGTTCGGCGGGCGCGTCTACGGGGTCCAGTCGGCGGCGGAGTACTACTTCGGGGTCGCGGCGAAAGACGTGAACCTGCAGCAGGCGGCGACCATCATCGCCATCCTCAACAACCCGGACAACCTGCGCATCGACCGGCCGGACAGCAAGGAGAACGGCGCGGCCAACGGGTACAAGGAGACCCTCGACCGGCGCAACTACGTGCTGGACCGGATGCTCGCCAACGGCAAGATCACCAAAGAGGAGCACGACGCCGCGCGCGCCACCAAGGTGGAGCCCAAGATCACGCCCACGCAGAACGGCTGCATGACGGCGCAGCAGTACAACGCCGCCTTCTTCTGCGACTACGTCGAGCGCACGATCGAGCAGAGCCCGATCTTCGGCAAGACCGCGGACGACCGCACGAACTACCTCAGCCGTGGCGGCCTGAAGATCTACACCACGCTCAACCTCGACCTCCAGAGCCAGGCCCAGCAAGCGATCAGCACCTACATCCCGCCGACCAGTCCACGGCTCGACCTCGGGTCGTCCAACGTCTCCGTCGAGGTCGGGACCGGTCGCGTCGTGACCATGGTGCAGAACCGGCCGTACGACAACACCGCGGCCCCGGCTCCGGGCACCACCGCCGTCAACTACAACACCGACTACAAGGACGGCGCCTCGGAGGGCTTCCAGACCGGGTCCGCCTACAAGGTGTTCGACCTGCTCGAGTGGCTGCAGGAGGGGCACTCGCTGTACCAGTCCGTCAACGGGACCCAGCACGTCTTCCCGCAGACCCAGTTCCACGCGAGCGACCCGTGCAACGACATCGGCGGAGCGCCGTGGAACGTGTCCAACGACGAAGGCGAGTCCGTCACCTCCACCACGGTGATGAACGCGACGGCGCAGTCCATCAACACGATCTTCGCGAAGATGGCGACCCAGCTCGACCTCTGCGGCATCAAGCAGCGCGCCCAAGACCTCCTGGTGCACGGAGCGGACGAGGCTCAGAACCCGTTCATGTCGAACCCGTCCTCGGTGCTCGGCACCAACTACATCGCGCCGCTGACCATGGCGACCGCCTACGCCGGCCTCGCCAACAACGGCCTCGCCTGCAGCCCGATCGCCATCGACAAGATCATCGATGCGAACGGCGCAGAGCACGCGGTTCCGAAGTCGACCTGCTCCCCCACCCCGATCGACCCCCAGGTCGCGGCGGCGGCGATCTACGCGCTCCAGGGCGTCCTCCGCGGCGGCGGAACGGCGGCTTCCGCCAATCCGGGCGACGGCATCCCGATCTTCGGCAAGACCGGCACCACCGACAACTCGCTCGAGAACTGGCTGGTGACCTCCACCACCAAGGTCGCCCAGGCGACCTGGGTCGGCAACGTGCAGGGCCAGGTGGCGCTGCGGAGCCAGACCTTCCAGGGCATCGGCGGCGGCAATGTCAAGTTCGCGATCGCCAAGCGCATCCTCACCGCACTGAACGCGACGTACGGCGGGGCGGCCTTCCCGGCGCCGAACGGCAAGTACACGACGGCGCCCGCTCCGCCGAAGCAGCCCACGCCGAGCGCGCCCGCGCCCGGCGCCGGAGGCGGCGCAGGCCAGGGCGGCGGCCAGGGAGGCGGCCAAGGCGGTCCGGGCAACGGCGGCAATCAGGGCGGACCGGGCAAGCCCGGGAAGCCCTGACCGGGCACAGAACCGTCAGGCTCACGCGCCACAGGTGCCTAGCCATCTGGCGCGATATTCCGACTAGTGTTATCGCGTGGGACGAACGCCAGATCCGAACCGGAAGCCCGAGCTGCTCGGCCGCATCATGGACCATGTGGCGACAGAGCCGCTCTCCCGTATGACCTTCCGCAGCCTCGCCAGCGCGCTCGGGGTCAGCACCTACTCCTTCGTCTACCACTTCGGTTCCCGCCAGGAGATGATCGACGCCATCCTCGAGGAGGGCGTGCGCCAGCAGAGCGAGTCGCTCGTCGGCGTGGATGTGACCGCATTCGACCGCGATCAGTTCCGCGATTGGTACAAGGAGGCCTTCCGGCACTCCCTGCGCGAGAACAATCGCACGGCCCTCCGCCTCCAGTTCGAGGCCGGTGCGCTCGAGCCGATCGACCCCGACATCGGGAAGCGCATCACCACCGCATTCACCGGCTGGCGCGACACCGTTAAGTCGTGGCTCAAGAAGCAGGGCGTCGAGACCCGCCGCGCGGGCGTGCTCGCGCACTGGCTGGTCGACTCGGCCGCCGGCCTGCACTTCGGCTACCTCATGAGCGGCGACCGCACCGCGACGGTGCACGCGTTCGACGTGTTCCTCGACGCCTTCCTGCGCGAAGCCTTCGGAGACTGACCGTCAGCGGGCCGCCGCCTCCCGCTCCGCCACCGTCTTCACGCCGCAGAGCATCTGAGCCCAGTTGGCCTGCGAATGCTCCGCCGCCTCGCGCGTCGGATTGTTGTCCTGATCCAGTGTCACGCGCGTGCCACCGTGGATCTCGTCGAGCTCGAACCGCAGCGAGTGGTAGTTGTCCGGCACATCCGGAAGGCCGCTCAGCGGACTGAAGTGGGTCAGGACGATCCGCCACGGCTCCTGCAGATCCTCCAGCTCGACGATCCGGCCGTGATCCTCGAACTCCTTGCCCTCGTACTCTCCGCTCCACGTGATGGTGGACCCGAGCCTCCAATCGGAGGAGACCCGCGCCCCGAACAGGATCTCCGGCCGCGACCCGTTGCTCGTGAGCACCTCCCACACCACGCGCCGCGGTGCAGCCACGTCCACTTCCGCTCGCGCTACGTAATTGCCCATGGTCCCTCCCGTCCGTGCCGCCCATCACACACCCGCGGGCGGCGCGGCACAAGGACCCGGTCTGCTCAGCCGCGAGCGACGAGGTGTGATATCTTTGACTCATCACGATCAGCCCGCTCGCTTAACAGCTCGGGCTGATTTTCTTTTAACAGGAGGAGAGTTGTCGCGCTACACGAAGCCGTGGCTGGACCTCGATCAGCAGGCAGACCGGCTACGGAAGCGTGGCGTTGAGATCGGCTCCGCGGCCCAAGCGAACATCCTTCTGCGGCAGGTCGGCTACTACCGGCTGACCGGCTATCTCTACCCGTTCCGCAACTCCGAGATCTACTTCGATGACACGGGACGCCGGCGCGTCCGCGTACGAGATGACTACCGTCCAGGCACGACCCTTTCCTATGCGGCCCAGCTGATCGAATACGACCGGCTTCTCCGGCTGCTGGTTGCTGACAGAGATTCTGGAACTCGGTCACCTGAGTCGCCTCTTCTCCGCACTTCAGAACGATCTGGCGACAGAGATAGCAGGCTCGTTCGGTGTGCCGACGAAGAAGATGTTCAGCAGCTGGCTCGCCAGTATCAACTACGTCCGCAACGTGTCTGCACATCACGCTCGTCTCTTCAACCGCAAGCTGGTGGTCGCACCGAGTCGGCCGAGGAACGGACAGATCCCGGCGCTCGATCATCTGCGCGACGCAGGGGGAGCGAAGGCTGACTTCGGCGTCTACAACGCGCTCGCAGGAATGGGGTATCTGGTGGGCGTGCTCGATCCTGAGTGCGACTGGCCGAAGCGCGCGGCTGCGTGTCTGATGGCATTTCCCACGGGCGCGCTGTCCACAAAGGACATGGGCGTCCCGGAAGGCTGGGAGAATCACTCGCTCTGGACCCGGGGCTAGCGCGCGAAGACCACGGCCTCCCAGGGGCGCAGAGTGCCGTCGGCGGCGTCCGTCGCGGTGCCGAGGTTGGCGAGCACTGGCTCCGCGCCGGCCCAGCCGGGCAGCTCCGCGGGGTCGAACGACGCCGCCGAACGGGTCAGGTTCGCCAGCACCAGGAGCGATGCGCCGTCGAGCGAACGCGTGTACGCGAACACCTGCGGGTGGTCGGCGAGCACGAGCCGGTAGTCGCCGTGCGCGACGACCAGGGAACGGTGCCTCAGGTCGATGAGCGCCCGGTAGTGCGCGAACACGGAGTCGGGATCCGCGACCTCCGCCTCGGCGTTGATGGTGGCGGCGTTCGGGTTGGCCGCGATCCACGGGGTGCCGCTGGTGAAGCCCGCGTTCGGACCGGCGGTCCACTGCATCGGCGTCCTGGCGTTGTCGCGGCTGGTCCGGCGGAGCGCCGCCAGCACCTCCTCCGCCGGCTCGCCGAGGATGTCGACCGCCTCGGCGTAGTGGTTGAGCGACTCGATGTCGCGGAAGTCGCCGATCGTCGCGAACGGCACGTTCGTCATCCCGAGCTCCTCGCCCTGGTAGACGTACGGCGTCCCGCGCATCAGGTGCAGGACGGTGCCGAGGGCCTTCGCCGACGCCACCCGGTGCTCGCCGTCGTCGCCGAACCGGCTGACCACCCGCGGCTGGTCGTGGTTGTTCCAGTACAGGCTGTTCCAGCCGACATCGGCCAGCCCCTCCTGCCAGGAACTCAGATTGCGTTTCAGGTCGAGCACGCTCACCGGCCGGTGGTCCCACTTGCCGCCGGGGCCGTGGTCGAGATCGACGTGCTCGAACTGGAACACCATGTCGACCTCGGCGTTCGCCGGGTCGGTGAACCGGCGGGCCTCCGCGATCGTCACCCCGGGCATCTCCCCCACCGTCAGGTAGCGGTCGCCGCGGCCGGTGAACACCCGCTGGTGCATCTCGTACAGGAACTCGTGGATGCGGGGGCCGTCGACGAAGTACGGGGATGCGTCGCCGAACAGGCCGCCCTCCGGGACCTCGCCGTCCGGCAGGTCTGTGACCTTGGAGATGAAGTTGATGACGTCCATCCGGAACCCGTCGACGCCGCGGTCGAGCCACCAGTTCATCATCTCGTAGACGGCCGCCCGCACCTCCGGGTTCTCCCAGTTGAGGTCGGGCTGCTTGCGCGAGAAGAGATGCAGGTAGTACTCGCCGGTCTGCGGGTCGAGCTGCCACGCGGGGCCGGAGAAGAACGAGCCCCAGTTGTTGGGCTCTGCGTCGTGCTCGCCGGCGCGGTGGCCCTCGCGGGCCGGCCGCCACCAGTACCAGTCGCGCTTCGGGTTGTCGGTGGAGGAGGCCGACTCGATGAACCAGGGGTGCTCGTCGGAGGTGTGGTTGACCACCAGGTCCATGACGAGCTTCATGTCTCGGGCATGCAGGCCCTCCAGCAGCTCGTCGAAGTCCTCGAAGGTGCCGAACAGCGGGTCGATCGCCCGGTAGTCGCTGATGTCGTACCCGTTGTCGTCGTGCGGCGACGCGTAGATCGGCGACAGCCAGACCACGTCGACGCCGAGAGTCTGCAGGTAGTCGAGGTGCTGGATGATGCCCCGCAGGTCGCCGATGCCGTCTCCGTCGCTGTCCGCGAAGCTCCGCGGGTACACCTGGTACACGACCGCCGACTGCCACCACTTGTCGTTCACGGGGCCACCCTACCCGCCGAGCTCGACCCGTCGTCCCGTGCGCGCGGACTCGCGTGCGGCCAGGGCGACCCGCAGCGCGTCCACGGCCGCCGCGACCGGGGCGCGCTCCGGCGGGACGCCGGCGTCGACGCAGGCGAGGAAGTAGCGCGCCTGCTCGGCGAAGGCGTCCCCGGCGTCCGGCTCGGCAGCATCCACACCGGTGTCGCCGACCACCTCGAGACCGGCGGTGAACGGCTGCCCCTCCGGGAGGTCGGAGACGCTGAGCACCTGCGCGACACCGCCGCCGGCGTACTCGACGGTGGTGGCCGTCGGCACACCGAAACCCGCGCCGCCGGCCCGGACGCTGGTCACCGCGACCGCGCGGCCCAGGTAGGCGTTCGCCTGGTCGAGGTCGTGGATGGCGAAGTCGACGAGCATCCCGCCCGACCGCTCCTCGTCCTCCAGCCAGTCGTAGCCGACCGGTCTCGCCGACACCCGAGAGGCGCGCACCAGCCGCGGCCGCCCCACCGACCCGGCGGCGACGCGCGACGCGAGCGCGGCGTAGCCGGGGACGAACCGGACGACGTGCGCCACCATGAGCACACCGGGAGCGCGGGCCGCGGCCTCGGCCACGCGCTGCGCGTCGGCGAGGGTCAGCGCGATCGGCTTCTCGAGCAGCACGCTGCGGCCGGCCTCCAGCGCCCGGATCGCGAGCTCCACATGGGACGGTGTCGGCGTGCAGACCGAGACGATCGTGACGGCCGGGTCTGCGAGCGCCTCGGCGAGGTCGGCGGCCCAGCGGGCGTCGGGCGCGGCGGGGAGCTCGGGCCGGCTCCGCGGCGACACCGCCCAGAGCACCGGCACGCCGTTGGCGGCCCAGGCGGCCGCGTGAGCACGGCCCATCCGGCCCGCGCCGACGACCACGACGCCGTGGGTCATCGCACGACGAGGTCGACGGCGGCCGGATCGAAGACGGAGTCGAGGATGAGCCGGCCGGCGCCGCGGATGCCCGCGTGCTCCTTCGCGACGCTCACCGCGATGTCGAGCTGGTCGGTGATCATCGGGAGGCAGTCCGAGTAGATCGCCGAGCGGACGCCGGCCACGAACGCGTCGGCCTCGCCGAGGATGCCGCCGAGCACCAGTCGCTGCGGGTTGAAGAAGTTCATGATGGTGGCGAGCACACCGCCGGTGCGGAGGCCCGCCTCGCGCAGCTCCTGCGTCGCCCGCGGGTGCGCGTCGCGGGCGAGGGCCAGCACCTCGCGGGTGTCGGTCACGTCCACGCCGGATGCGCGCAGCGACTGGACGATGGCGGCGCCGCCGGCGACGGCGTCCAGGCACCCGATCCGCCCGCACGAGCAGAGCACGGCGGGGGCGCCGGGGACGGTGACGTGGCTGATGTCGCCGGCCATGCCGTGGTGGCCGTGGTAGACGCCGCCGAAGGCGACGACCCCGCAGCCGATGCTCGAACCGGCCTTGACGAAGACAAGCTCTCCGACGTCGGCGCCGAGGCTGTCGTACTCGCCGAGGGCCATCAGGTTGGCGTCGTTGTCGGCGGCGGCGGGCAGGCCGGTGATGCGGCTCAGGTCGGCCGCCACATCCACCCCGTTCCAGCCGGGCATGCGCGAGGGCGACACCATGCGGCCGGTGGTGGAGTCGACCGGGCCGGGCAGCCCGACGCCGAAACCGCGCAGCGTCTGCCCGGGCTGAGCGTGCTCGGCGGTCAGCTCTGCGGCGACTTCGGCGATCCAGCGGAGGATCGATGCGGGGCCCGCGGAGATGTCGGTCTGCTCCGTGCGCGAGGCGAGAAGGTGTCCGCCGAGGTCGATGAGCCCGAACGTGGCGTGGTGCGAGCCGAGGTCGGCGGCGCAGACGACGCCGGTGGACGCATCCACCTCGAGCGCGCGCGGGCGGCGGCCGCCCTGCGAGACTCCGGCGCCGGCCTCGCGCAGGTAGCCTGCGGCGATCAGCGCGTCGACGCGCTGCGAGACCGTGGAGGGCGACAGCCCGGTGCTGCGGGCGATGTCGGCGCGCGAGCGGGAGCGGCCGGACCGGACGAGGTCGAGGATGCCGCCCGGCGTCCCGTGCCCGGCATGGACGGGCGCGCCCTCTACCGTGCTCGGCCCTGTCGCACTCACCACTGCCGCGTCCCCTCGACTCGCGGAGGACGGGTATGCCTCCGCTGCGTTGAAGAATACTGTACCGACTTCGTTCGATCTCGCATTAACTAATTTTGATATTGCGATAAACAGCAGACACTTAGTACGCTCATCGAAACCTGCCCGAAGACGATGCGAGGAACCTCCCCATGACAGCAGTGGACGCCCGGCCGATGGTGAGCCTGCGCGCGGTCGACAAGCACTTCGGCGACCTCCACGTGCTCCAGAGCATCGACCTCGACGTCGCAGAGCGCGAGGTGGTCGTGGTCGTCGGGCCGTCGGGCTCCGGCAAGTCGACGCTCTGCCGCTCGATCAACCGGCTCGAGACCATCGACTCCGGCGAGATCCGCGTCGACGGCGAGCTGCTGCCGGAGGAGGGCGCTCCGCTGGCGAAGCTGCGCGCCGAGGTCGGGATGGTGTTCCAGTCTTTCAACCTGTTCGCGCACCGCACCATCCTCGACAACGTCACACTCGCGCCGCTCAAGGTGCGGAAGCTGGGCAAGGACGCGGCGCGGGCGCAGGCGATGGAGCTGCTGGAGCGCGTCGGCATCGCCGACAAGGCGCAGAGCCACCCCGCGCAGCTCTCCGGCGGGCAGCAGCAGCGCGCCGCCATCGCCCGCGCGCTCGCCATGCAGCCCAAGGTGATGCTGTTCGACGAGCCGACCAGCGCCCTCGACCCCGAGATGGTGGGCGAGGTGCTGGATGTCATGACCTCGCTCGCCAAGGAGGGCATGACCATGATCGTGGTCACCCACGAGATGGGCTTCGCCCGCCGCGCCGCCGATCGCGTGGTCTTCATGGACCGCGGCCAGATCGTCGAGCAGGCCCCGCCCGCACAGTTCTTCGACTCGCCTGCCACCGCGCGGGCGCAGTCGTTCCTGGCCTCCGTGCTCTCGCACTGAAACCCGCACGCACGAGGCCGCGCACCACCTGCTCCACATCACACCCCCGTCCGATCAGAAAGGGATTCATCCCATGACCCGCAGCATCCGCAGGAAGGGCGCCCTCGCGGGCGTCGTGCTCGCGGCCGTGACGCTCGCCGTCACCGCCTGCTCCGGCAACACGGCACTGCCCGGCAGCGACGCCAGCTCCACCGCGTCCGGAGACTCCGTGCTCGCCGGCGCGCCCGTCGCCAAGGCCGACCTCATCCTCTCCGGCTCGACCATGGAGAAGATCAAGAAGCGCGGCAAGCTCATCGTCGCCGAGGCGCTCGACGCCCCTCTGCTCTCGCAGCAGGACCCGACCGACCCCAGCAAGGTCAACGGCTTCGACGCCGAGCTCGCCAAGCTGCTCGCCACCTACATCATCGGCAAGCCGAACGTGGAGATCGTGCCGCCGGCGTCGGAGACCCGTGAGGCGATGCTGCAGAACGACACGGTCGACGTCGTCTTCAACACGTACACGATCACCGAGGAGCGCGCCAAGCAGGTCGACTTCGCCGGCCCGTACTTCGAGTCCGGCCTCGCGGTCGCCGTGAAGAGCGACAACAAGGACATCAAGAGCTACAAGGACCTCGACGGCAAGAACGTGATCGTCGGCGCCAACACGCCGGCCGTCACCGAGGTGCCGAAGATCGCCCCGAAGGCGACCGTCACCGCGTTCGGCACCGACCCCGCCGCCGTTCAGGCGCTCATCCAGGGCCGCGGCGACGCCTACGTGCAGGACTACACGCTGCTCGCCAGCGACGCGGCCAGCGAGAAGCAGATCAAGGTGGTCGGGCAGCCCTTCACGAAGGAGCCGTACGGCATCGGCCTGAAGCACGGCGACGACGACTTCAAGAAGTTCGTCAACGAGTGGCTGAAGACCATCCAGAAGGGCGGCCAGTGGGGCAAGGCGTGGAAGACCACGCTCGGCACCGTGACCGACTCCGACGTTCCGACGCCGCCGGAGATCGGCTCGGTCCCCGGCTCCTGACAGACCGGCCGGATGCGCGTGCGAGGCAGCCCCCCATGCCCGCGCGCATCCGGCCACCCCATCCCCTCCACCGCTGGACGAGAGAACGATGAACCCCCTGATCGACAACCTGGGACCGCTGCTCCAGGCACTCGGCACCACGCTGCTGATGGCCGTGGTGGCCGGCGTCGGCTCCATCATCCTCGGCGTGCTGATCACCATCGCCCGGGTGAGCCCCATCCCGGTGCTCCGCGCCGCCGCGTTCCTCTACGTCCAGTTCTTCATCAACGTCCCGCTGCTGGCGCTCCTGCTGCTCGCGGTGTTCGCGCTCCCGGATGCCGGGCTGCTGCTGCCGCTGACGCCCACCGCGATCATCGTGCTCACGGTCTACGAAGCTGCGTACGTCGCCGAGGCCGTGCGCTCCGGCGTCAACACCGTCCCGGTCGGGCAGGTGGAGGCGTCCCGCGCCCTCGGCCTCACCCTCTGGCAGTCGCTGCGGTACGTCGTCGTCCCGCAGGCGCTGCGGGCGGTCGTGCAGCCGATCGGCAACGTGATGATCGCACTCGCGATGAACACGGCCCTCGCCGCGGCGGTCGGCGTGGTCGAGCTCACCGCCGAGGTCAACAAGATCAACCTCGTCGCGGCGCAGCCCATCCTGATCTTCTCCAGCGCAGGACTGCTCTACATGGCCATCGCCCTCGCCATCGGCCTCGCCGCCGGCTGGGTGGAGCGGAAGGTGGCGATCGCCCGATGACCGCGCAGCTCATCCCCGACCGGCCGGCACCCGTGCGCGCGAAGCGCTCGAAGCGCCGCTACGACGCCGCCTTCATCTACGACGTGCCCGGCCCGCGCGGCCGGCGCAACATCCTGATCGGCTCGATCGTCAGCGTCGCGATCTTCGCGGCCGTCGTCGGCCTGGGGCTCTGGCAGTTCGCCGCCCACGGTCAGCTCGCGCCTGAACGCTGGGCCCCGTTCACCGAGTGGGCGATCTGGCAGTACCTGCTCGTCGGTCTGCTCGGGACGCTGGAGGCCGCCGCCATCGTGGCCGTGCTCGGCGCCGCGCTGGGCGTGCTGCTCGCCCTCGGCCGGGTCAGCCACGTGAAGTGGGTGCGCTTCCTCTGCGGGCTCTACATCGAGATCGCGCGCACCGTCCCGGTGCTGCTGGTCATCTACCTCATGCTGTTCGGCCTGCCGCAGATCGGCATCAACCTGCCGACGCTGTGGAAGCTCGTCGTTCCGCTGACGATCGCCAACGCGGCCGTCTTCGCCGAGATCGTGCGGGCCGGCATCCTGAGCCTGCCGCGCGGCCAGCGCGAGGCGGCGCTCAGCCTCGGGATGCGGCCGGTGCAGGCGATGACGTACGTGGTGCTCCCGCAGGCGGTGCGCAACGTGACGCCGTCGCTCGTGACGCAGTTCGTCAGCCTCCTGAAGGACACCTCGCTCGGCTACATCGTCGCGTTCACCGAGCTGCTGTACCGCGGCCAGGTGCTCGCCTCGTACCTGCACCTGCTCATCCCCACCTATGTCGCCGTCACGGTCATCTACCTGATCGTCAACGGCAGCCTCTCGGCCTTCGCCTCGCGCCTGCAGCGCGGGTCGCGCCGCCGCACGACGGCCCCGCCGACCCTCCCCTCCCTTCCTGCCGTCGCGGCTGCATCCCACGCCGAGGACGCCGACACCACGAAAGCCGACCATGCCTGACGCCGCCACCGTGACCGTTCCGACCGCCGGAGCCGCCGTCCCGCTCGCCGAGCTGGCGGTGGTGCGCCGCTCCGGGCTGATCGAGAGCAGGCACTTCGGCAGCCTGGTCGCGCTGGACCCGTCGGGCGCGACCCTGCTCGAGCTCGGCGACGCGGATGCCGTCGTGCTGCCCCGCAGCACGGTGAAGCCGCTGCAGGCGCTCGGCTGCCTGACCGCGGGTGCACCGCTCGCAGGGCCCGAGCTCGCGATCGCCGCGGGCAGCCACACCGGCGAGGACGAGCACGTGCGCGTGGTGCGCACCCTGCTGGAGCGGGCCGGCGTCGGCGACGACGCCCTCGGCTGCCCGGTCGACCGGCCGGAGGACCAGGCGACCTTCGAGCGGATGCTGCGCGACGGCGAGGGCCGCGAGCGCGTGCGGATGAACTGCTCCGGCAAGCATGCCGCGATGCTGCTCGCCGCGGCGACCAACGGCTGGCCGACCGAGGGCTACCTGGATCCCGCTCACCCGCTTCAGCAGCACCTCCGGGAGGTGATGGCCGAGGTCACCGGCGTGCCGGTCGGCCATGACGCGATCGACGGCTGCGGCGCACCGCTGTTCGGCACGACCGTGCGCGGGATCGCGCGCGCCTTCGGCCGGCTGGTGCAGGCCGAGTCGGGAACGCCCGAGCGTGCCGTCGCGGACGCCATGCGCGAGCACCCCTACTACGTCGGCGGGTCCGGCCACCAGAACACGACCCTGATGGAGACCGTCCCCGGCGCGCTCGCCAAGGGCGGCGCGGAGGGGGTCATCGGTGTCGCTGCGGCCGACGGCACCGCGGTCGCGATGAAGATCGTGGACGGCAGCCCTCGGGCGACCACGCTGATCGCGCTGCGCGTGCTGGAGGCGCTCGGCACCCCGATCGCGGACGCGCGCGCCCTCGTCGATCTCCCGGTGCTCGGCGGCGGACGCCCGGTCGGCTCGATCGAGCTCGGCGCCGACCTGACCGCCGCGCTCGGACGCCTCGCGTGACCGCCGTCGAGATCTGTCTGGACGACCTCGCCGGGGTGCGGATCGCGGAGGAGGAGGGCGCCGACCGCATCGAGCTGTGCGCCGCGCTCGCGGAGGGCGGCATCACTCCCTCGATCGGCACGGTCGCGGCGGCGCTGCGGATGGCGACGAGCATCGGCATCCAGGTGCTCGTGCGGCAGCGGCCGGGCGACTTCGTGTACGACGAGGACGAGCTGCAGGCGATGGTCGACGACATCCACTCGATGCGGGCGCTGCCCAACCCGGCGGGCGTCGTGCTCGGCTTCGTGATCGGCGCGCTGCGCGCCGATGGACGGATCAACGTGGATGCGACCCGCCGCCTGGTCGCGGCGTGCGGCGACGCGCCGGTGACGTTCCACAAGGCGTTCGACCAACTGGCGGACCACGCGGAAGGGCTGGAGCAGCTCGTCGCGCTCGGCGTCTCGCGGGTGCTCACGTCCGCGGGCGCCCCGACGGTGCTGGAGGGGGCCGACGACCTGGCCCGGCTGGTCGAGCTCGCGGGCGATCGCATCCGGATCCTGGCGGGCGGCGGCGTCCGCCCGGCGAACGTGACGGAGGTGCTGGAGCGCACCGGCGTGCGCGAGGTGCACCTGCGCGCCCAGCACGCGGTGCCGTCGGCGGCCGCAGCGGCCGGGACGCCCACCGCGTACGACGCGGGGACGCGCGAGGTGACCTCCGCGGAGGTCGTGCGCTCGGTCGTCTCCGCTGTGCGTGGCGCTGCTGAGGGGCGCGACGCATGAGCGGCCTCCCTGTCGTCCTCGCCGTCGACCTCGGCGGGACCGGGATGAAGGGAGCCGTCGTCGCGGAGGACGGCGCGACGCTCGCCGAGTCGACGCTCGCGACGCCGTCGGACGGCATCCTGACGGCCCTCGTGGCGATGCTGGCGGAGCTGCGCCGGACCGCCGCCGACGCCGGCCACGATGTGGTGGGCGCGGGGGTCGCGACACCGGGGATGCTGGACGAGCAGCGCGGGCTCGTGCACTACGCGTCCAACCTGGGCTGGCGCGACGTCCCGCTACTCGACATCCTCCGCGCGGAGCTGAAGCTGCCCGTCGCCGTCGGACACGACGTCCGCGCCGCGGGGCTCGCCGAGCGGAGCACGGGCGCCGCCCGCGGCTTCGGCGACTTCGCGCTCGTGCCGATCGGCACCGGCGTGGCCGCCGCCCTCGTCTCGTCCGGCGGCGCCGTGACCGGCGCGACCGGCGCCGCCGGCGAGTTCGGTCACATCCCGGTGATCCCGGGCGGGGAGCCGTGCACCTGCGGCCAGCGCGGCTGCCTCGAGGTGTACATGTCCGGCGCCGGCGTCGCCCGGCGGTACCGCGCCGCGGGCGGGGAGGCGCTGAGCACGCGGACGATCGTGGCCCGGCTGGGCGAGGACGCGCTCGCCGACCGCATCTGGTCGGAGGCGCTGGACGTGCTCGCGCAGGGCCTCAACATCCTGACCCTGCTGCTCGACCCCGGACTCATCGTGCTCGGCGGCGGCGTCTCGCACGCGGGCGACGCACTGTTCGGTCCGCTCGGCGACCGGATGTCGGACGGCCTCGCCTGGCGCGATCGCCCGCCCGTGGTGCGGAGCGCGCTCGGCGGAGACGCAGGCCGCACCGGCGCCGCCCTCCTCGCCTTCGCCGCCGCCCGCTGACCAGGGAGGTCAGCGGAACATCATCTTCTCGTAGAGGGTGCGGCCGGTGACGTGGTCGGTCAGGTCGTCGAGCGCGATGTCGAGCTCCAGGTCCGCGTTGAAGTCGTAGTACATGGGGTGCTCGGACGCGTGCAGCAGGCGCGCGATGCCGTGCCGCGGGACGCCCATGTCGAGCGACTCGATGAGCTTCGGTTCGGTCGCCGTCATCGTGATGGTGCCGCGGTCGGAGCTCCAGGACCAGACCATGCGCGTGGGGTAGGTCTGGTGCCCCGGCCCGGGCACGTCTCCACTGGTCTCCAGCCGGAGCGGCAGAAGGTCGTCGGTGATGAGCGTGTCGCCCTTGGCCAGATAGAAGGTCGGGATGTTCAGCTCGCCGAACCCCATCAGGCCCTTCGTCGTCATCCGCACGTAAACGACCGTGTACTCGCCCACGTGGGCGCGCCCCCAGTACCAGTGGTCGAGGAACGACCCCATCAGGTGGTTTCCCCAGTTGTGGTCGTGGTAGGCGCTGCCGGTGAGTTCGCTCGTCGTTCCGCCCTGGCCGATGACCGCCGAGACGCGACCGTACGGCACCGGCACCACCCAGGCGAGGTAGTGCGTGCGCGCGGAGTCGAAGTAGCTGACGCCTGCTCCCGGCCGCCAGGAGGGCGCCTCGCGGTCGATGGTCACGTCGGCGACGATGCCGTCCGCCTCCACGTGCAGCACGTAGTGGTCGAGGTCGCCGGTGACCGTGTTCGGGCCGATGCGCACGTCGCAGCGGTCGGTCGCCGCGGCGAACTCGTCGGCCGGGAAGGTCGGCTCGAGGTGCAGCCGCGACCCGTCGGCCAGCTGACGGATGATCAGGACCGTCGGCGTCAGCGGGCCGGACGGGTCGGTGTGCGGCTTGTTCGAGAACGTGACGACCAGGGTCGATCCGTCGTCGAACTGGCAGTCGAAGTACCACCACTCGAACGTCGAGTCTGCCGCGCCTGCGGCGCGGTAGCCGTCCTCCCACACCTCCACGCGGCCCGGTGTGAGGCCGAGCGCGGTCACGGCCTCCTGCTGCGTCTGCGCCATCTTCTCGCGGACGTCGGGTGTGTCGGGGATGTCGTGAGCGGCCATGCGATTCACCTTCGGGGGTCGGCGGCGGGACTGCTCGAAAGCTACCAAGGCTGCCCGTCGGCGCGCTCACCCGCCTTCAGGGGGTCGCACGGTGAGAGGATGACGCGGTGAGAGTGCGCATCGGGCTGGCCGCGCTGGTCGTCACCGCCGCGGCGGCGGGAGCCTGCGCGACGATGTGGTTCATCGGTCTCGCCGTCGGCGCCGGCGGCTCCGCCTGCGTGCTGGCGACGGTGGTGGCGCTCTCCCTCGGCCGCCGGACGTTCGCGACGCGAGCCGACTTCGCGGGCTCAGCCGCGCTCCTCCCCGTGATCGGCCTCGGGGCCGGAGCGGTCGGCTGGCTGCTCGTCACGGTTCCGCCGCTCGGCGCGGCGCTCTTCGTGGCCGGGATGAGCATCCCGATCTGGATGCGCCGCTTCGGCCCGCGCGTCGCCCGCCTCGGCGCCCTGATCGCCCTCCCGCTGACCGCCGTGCTCGTCGCACCCGTGCCGCCCTCTCCCGGCGTCCCGGCCTGGCTGACGGCCGCCCTCGTGCTGGTGGCCGGCGTGGTGGCGGCGCTCTGGGTCGCGGTCGCGCGCGAGGTGCTGCGACTCATCCCGGGCGAGGCGCAGCTGCAGGAGGCCGCACCTCCGCCTGAGCCGCGACGCCAGGCGACTGCGAAGCCGGGTCGTCGCCGCCTGCCCGCCAGCACGCGGATGGCGGTCCAGATGGCGGTCGCGTTGTCGGCGGCCTTCCTGGTCGGCTGGGCCGTCTTCCCGGACCACGTCATGTGGGTCGTGCTGACGGCGTTCCTGGTCTGCTCCGGCAACCGAGGCCGCGCCGACGTGCTGCACAAGAGCGCCCTGCGTGTGCTCGGCGCGCTCGGCGGCACCATCGGCGCCGTCGCGATCGTGGCGGTGCTGCCCGACGCGTCCGACCCTGGTGCGGTGGTCGCGATCTTCCTCGCACTCTTCGCCGGCACCTGGCTGCGGACGGTGAGCTACGCGTACTGGGCGGTCGCGGTGACGCTCGCGCTGTCGCTGCTGCAGGAGCTGACCGGTGCGACGACGATCGCCGGGGAGGCGGGGATGCTCGGCGAGCGGCTCGTCGCCATCGTCGTCGGCGCGGTGCTGGGCATCGCGGCGAGCTGGTTCGTGCTGCCGGTCAAGAGCGTCGACGTGCTGCGTCGGAGACTCGCCGACGTGCTCACCGCCCTCGGCTCGGCGCTCTCGCCCGCGGGCCCGGACGTTGCTCCCGGCGAACGCGCACGCCGGATCGCCGCCTTCCGCGCGTCCGTCGCCCGGGTCGAGCAGCTCGCCCCCGCGCATCGCGCCGCCCGGATGATCGCGGGCCGCCGGGTGCGCGCGATCGACTGCATCGAGGTGGCGGCTGCGCTGCCGGAGGCGCTGGACGCCCGGCTCGCCGACCGCGCAGACGGCGCCGGGGCGCACGACGGCGAGCGCCTGCGCGGTGCCATCGCCACCGCCCGCCGTAGCCTCGCCGCCCCGCCGGACCTCGGCCGCGTGCACGACGCCTTCGGCGCCCTCGCCGTCACGCTTCGCGGCGGCGACACCGCATCCTGACAAGCATCTCCATTAAGTTGTGCACAATCTAATTGCGTGCAACGATATTCGTATGCCCGTGACCGATGAGATGGTGTGCTTCTCGCTGTACGCCGCGACGCGCGCCACCACGCAGGCTTACCGCACGCTCCTGGAGCCGTGGGGCCTGACCTACCCGCAGTACCTCGTCCTCGTCACCCTGTGGGTGGAGGGCGAGCAGACCGTCGGGTCGCTCGGCGAGCACCTGCAGCTCGACTCCGGCACGCTGTCTCCCCTGCTGCGCAGGATGGAGCAGGCCGGGCTGGTCACGCGCAAGCGCCGCCCCGGCGACGAGCGCGTCGTGACCGTCGCCGTCGGCGAGCGCGGACTGGAGCTGCGCCCGCAGCTGGCGCACATCCCGCAGCGGATCGTCGCGGGCACCGGCCTGCCCGACGAGAAGGCCGCAGCGGCCCTCATCGACACGCTGCACCGGCTGACCGAGACCATGCACGCCGCGGCGCAGCAGCCGGTCGCCGCAACCGAATGAACCACCCACGAAAGGCAACGATGAACGCCCTCTACACCGCAGAAGCCCTCTCCACCGGAGCCGGGCGCGACGGCCGTGTCGCGACCAGCGACGGCACCTTCGCACTCGACCTCGCCGTGCCGAAGGAGATGGGCGGCTCGGGCGCCGGCACCAACCCGGAGCAGCTGTTCGCCGCCGGGTACGCGGCGTGCTTCCACTCCGCGCTGCAGGCGGTCGCCCGCGGCAAGAAGGTGAAGCTGGAGGACTCGTCCGTCGGCGGCCGGGTGCAGATCGGCCCGAACGGCGAGGGCGGCTACCAGCTCTCCGTGCTGCTCGAGGTCGTCCTGCCCGGGCTCGAGCACGAGCAGGCTCAGGAGCTGGCGGATGCCGCTCACCTGGTGTGCCCCTACTCCAACGCCACCCGTGGCAACATCGATGTCACGATCACGGTCTCGGAGGACTGAGCGATGAAGGCACTGATCCACCACACGTTCAGCGACCCGGCCGAGGTCCTGGCCGTCGAGGAGCGCCCGCTGCCCGAGCCCGGTCCGGGCGAGGTCCGCGTCCGGATGCTGCTCTCCCCCATCCACAACCACGACCTGTGGACGGTGCGCGGCACCTACGGCTTCAAGCCGGAGCTGCCGGCGCAGGCCGGCACCGAGGCGCTCGGCGTCGTGGATGCGCTCGGCGAGGGCGTCGACCAGCTCGCCGTCGGCCAGCGCGTCGTCACCGGCGGCACCTTCGGGGTCTGGGCCGAGTACTTCGTCGCCCGCGCCGGCGCCCTCATCCCCGTGCCGGACGGCCTTCCCGACGAGGCAGCCGCCCAGCTCGTCTCGATGCCGTTCAGCGCGATCAGCCTGATCGACTCGCTCGGTCTCGGCGAGGGCGACTGGATGATCCAGAACGCCGCGAACGGAGCCGTCGGCCGCATGGTCGCCCAGCTCGGGTCCGCCCGCGGCCTCAACGTCGTCGGCCTGGTGCGCCGGGCCGCCGGCGTCGAGGAGCTGCGTGCGCAGGGCATCGAGCGGATCGTCGCGACCGACGACCCGGCGTGGCGCGACCGCGTGGCCGAGATCACCGGCGGTGCGCCGATCCGCGTCGGCGTCGACTCCGTCGGCGGGTCCGCAGCGGGCGATGTGCTCGGGACCCTCGCCGAGAACGGCACGCTCGTCGTCTTCGGCTCCATGGGGTCGCCGAAGCTCGAGCTCTCCGCCGGCGACATCATCTTCAAGCAGGCCACCGTCAAGGGCTTCTGGGGCAGCGTCGTCAGCCGCGAGATGCCGGCCGACCAGCGCGGCCGGCTCTTCCAGGAGCTGTTCGCCCGCATCCAGGACGGCACCCTGACCCTGCCCGTGGCGAGCACCCACGCGCTCGGCGACATCTCCGCCGCCGTCGCCGCCAGCGACACCCCCGGCCGCGTCGGCAAGGTGCTGCTGCGCCCGTGACCGCAGGCGGCGGGGTGGGCATCGCCCGATAGCCTTGGGCTATGCTCACCCCGCCGGTCACGCCGAAGAAGCCCGTCGAACGCATCCACCACGGCGACGTCTACGTCGACGACTACGAGTGGCTGCGCGACAAGGACGACCAGCAGGTGATCGCGCACCTGCACGAGGAGAACGCCTACACCAACGCCCGCACGGAGCACCTCGCGGTGCTGCGCGAGCAGATCTTCGACGAGATCAAGGCCCGCACCCGCGAGACCGACATGAGCGTCCCGGTGCGCGAGGGCGACTGGTGGTACTACACCCGCACGGTCGAGGGGAAGCAGTACGGCATCCACTGCCGTGCGCCGATCGCCTCTGCGGACGACTGGGTGCCGCCGACCCTCGACGAGGAGGCGCAGCGCGACGGCCTCCCCGGCGAGCAGGTGCTCCTCGACGACAACGCGGAGGCGGAGGGGCACGACTTCTACGCGCTCGGCAGCTTCGATGTGAGCGCCGACGGCACACGGCTGCTGTGGGCGGTCGACACCGAGGGCGACGAGCGCTACACCCTCCGCATCCGCTCGCTCGTCGACGACGGCGTGGAGTTCCCGGACGAGATCGAGGGGACCTCGGGCGGCGCGCTGTTCGACCAGACCGGCGCCTATGTCTTCTACGCGACGGTCGACGACTCCTGGCGACCGGACACCATCTGGCGGCACCGCGTCGGCGACGGGCCCGAGGTGGAGGACGTCCAGGTGTTCCACGAGCCCGACGAGCGCTACTGGATCGGCGTGGGCCTCACCCGCAGCCGCCGCTTCCTCGTCATCGAGGCCGGGTCGAACATCACCAGCGAGGCCTGGCTGCTCCGTTCCGACGACCCGACCGGCGAGTTCTCGGTGGTCTGGCCGCGGAAGGAGGGCGTCGAGTACGACCTCGAGCACGCCGTGGTCGGCGGCCACGACCGCCTGCTGATCGTGCACAACGACGACGCGGTCAACTTCGAGCTGGTGAGCGTCTCGGCGGAGGACCCGCAGGGCCCGCGCAAGGTCCTGCTTCCGCACGACCCGGCCGTGCGGCTGGAGGGTGTGGATGCGTTCCGCGACTTCGTCAGCGTCGAGTACCGCCGCGACGGAATGACGCGCGTCGCGGTCGCCTGCGTGCCGGACCCGGCGAGCGACCGCCCGGCCGACGACACCCCGCACGAGCTGCACTTCGACGAGGAGCTCTTCACCGTCGGTGTCGGCGGCAACCCCGAGTGGACGCAGCCCTTCCTCCGCCTCGGCTACGGCAGCTTCGTGACGCCTTCGACCGTGTACGACTACGACGTGCGCACCGGCGAGCTGGCGCTCCGCAAGCAGCAGCCTGTGCTCGGCGGGTTCGACCCCTCGCTGTTCGAGCAGCGCCGGGAATGGGCGACCGCGTCCGACGGCGCGCGCATCCCGATCTCGCTGGTGTACCGCCGCGACCTGGTCACGCCGGGCGACCCGGCGCCGCTCGTGCTCTACGGCTACGGGTCGTACGAGGCCAGCATGGACCCGTCGTTCGGCATCCCGCGCCTCAGCCTGCTCGACCGCGGCGTGGTGTTCGCGATCGCGCACGTGCGCGGCGGCGGGGAGCTCGGCCGGCTCTGGTACGAGAACGGCAAGAAGCTGCACAAGAAGAACACCTTCACCGACTTCGTCGCCGCGGCCAGGCACCTGGTCGACCGCGGCTGGACGGAGCCGTCGCGGATGGCCGCTCAGGGCGGGAGCGCCGGCGGCCTGCTGATGGGCGCCGTGGCGAACCTGGCGCCGCGCGACTTCGCCGGCATCCTCGCCGAGGTGCCGTTCGTGGACCCGCTCACCAGCATCCTGGACCCGTCCCTGCCGCTCACCGTGATCGAGTGGGACGAGTGGGGCGACCCGCTGCACGATCCAGAGGTCTACGACTACATGAAGTCGTACTCGCCGCTGGAGAACGTGCACCGCACGCACTACCCGCGCATCCTCGCGATCACGAGCCTCAACGACACCCGAGTGCTCTACGTCGAGCCCGCCAAGTGGGTCGCGAAGCTGCGCGAGGTGGACGCCGACGCGCTGCTCAAGATCGAGATGGCCGCGGGCCACGGCGGCGTCTCCGGACGCTACGCCGCCTGGCGCGAGCGCGCCTTCGCCCTCGCCTGGCTCCTCGACGTCGTCGGCGCCCACCCCTCCGGCGAGTAACCCCCCGCCATCGAGTCCACGAAGACTGCACGCGACACGCCGGTGCGACGTGCAGTCTTCGCGGACTCGATGGCGGGCGGGCTCGGCGGAGGTGGGTCAGCCGAGGTCGTCGGGGTCCTTGCCGGTGCGCTCGCCGGATTCCAGGGCGGCGATTGCGGCCAGGTCGTCGGCGTCGAGGGTGAAGCCGAAGACGTCGGCGTTGGTGCGGATGCGCTCCGGCGAGGTCGACTTCGGGATGACGACGTTGCCCAGCTGAATCTGCCAGCGGATGACGATCTGCGCGGGCGTGACGCCGTGCTTCGCCGCGAGCGCATCGAGCGTCGGGTCGCCGAGCACGCGGCCGCGCGCCAGCGGCGACCATGCCTCCGTCACGATGCCGTGCGCCGCGTCGTACGCCCGCACCTCCGCCTGCGGCAGCCACGGGTGCAGCTCCACCTGGTTCACTGCGGGCACCGTCTCCGTCTCGCGCGCCAGCCGGTCCAGGTGGTGGGTGTGGAAGTTGGCCACGCCGATCGAGCGCGCCCTCCCCTCGTCGCGCACCCGCTCGAGCGCGCGCCACGTCTCGACGTAGCGGTCGCTCTTCGGCGCCGGCCAGTGGATGAGGAACAGGTCGATCGTGTCGAAGCCGAGCCGCTCGAGGCTCGCGTCGAACGAGCGGAGGGTCGAGTCGTAGCCGTTGTCGGTCCACCACACCTTGCTGGTGACGAACACCTCCGACCGGTCCAGCCCGCTCCGGCGGACGCCCTCCCCCACTCCGCGCTCGTTCTCGTAGAAGGCCGCCGTGTCGATGTGCCGGTACCCCGCGTCGAGCGCGGCGACCACCGCGTCCGCCGTCTCGGCCTCCGGGATCTTGTACACGCCGAAGCCCAGCTGCGGGATCGTGTTGCCGTCGTTGAGAGTCAGCTGCGGGATGCTCGCCATGGGTTCATTCTGCCCCGCCGCGCGCGTACAGGTGGGGTGACGGAAGGAGAACGACATGGCACTGAACGACAAGACGATCGCGTTCCTGGTCGGCCCGGAGGGCATCGAGCAGGCGGAGCTGGTGCAGCCCTGGCAGGCGGTGACCGAGGCGGGAGGGACGCCCAAGCTGGTCTCGAAGGAGTCCGGCGAGGTGCAGGCCTTCAACCACCTCACCCCGGCCGACACGTTCCCGGTGGATGTGACCCTCGACTCCGCGAGCGCCGACCAGTTCGACGCCCTCGTGCTGCCGGGCGGCGTCGCCAACGGGGACCAGGTCCGCATGTTCCCGGAGGCGGTCTCGCTGGTGAAGGCGTTCGCCGACGCGGGCAAGCCGATCGCGGTCATCTGCCACGGCGGCTGGGTGCTGGTCGAGGCCGGTGTGGTCAGCGGTCGCACCCTGACCAGCTGGCCCAGCCTCCAGACCGACTACCGCAACGCGGGCGCCACCTGGGTGGATGAGGAGGTCGTGGTCGACGACGGACCGTTCACCCTGGTCTCGTCGCGCAAGCCCGACGACCTCGAGGCCTTCGACCGCGAGCTGGTGAAGGCGTTCTCGTAGGCGCGTCAGAGAGCCGGTGGCGTCGACGTCTCTAGAAGTGGGCGGGTCGGACGGACCCGCCCACTACACGGAGAGGCAGAACGGATGGCGACGGACATCGAGCGCGCACTCGTGGCGTGCAAAGAGGCGAACGATCTCTCGATGTTCCTCCGGCTCCTCTCCCGGGCCGACCTCTTCGCCCATGTGGACAAGCGCCGTGTCGACAAGGCGATCAAGAGGAACCGTCTCGATGACGCGCTCCATCACCGGCACTGGGAGAACCTTCGGTCGACCACGCCGCACGACCTGACCATCTTCACGCGCGGCGCCCTCCCTCAGCGGGTCGATGCGGTGGTGGCGTGCGCGGTCGTGCCCGACTCGCTCTGGGGCGGGCCCGGGCGCAAGCGCGACCTGGTGATCAATCCCGGCACTCCGAGCGAATTCCGGATCGCCGACGCGAACAGCATCGGCCCGTTCCTGGCCAAGGTCCGCGACGCCGAACCCGCGCCGTCCGGCTGCAGCGACCAGCTCATCACGCACGACGACGCGACGCTGGATGCCGAGCTGCTGCACGCGCTGGCGTGCGGGGGCCACCTCGCCGTCCACGGTCGGCAACCGTGGAACGAAGTCGGGGACATCTACTCCTGCTACATCGACGACGTCACCGGGCTCGGCGAATCGTGGGATGTGAAGGACAACGCGTCATGGACGGTCCAGCTCGCGCGCCTCCTCGCCGGATCGAACACCGATCCCGATCTCGAGAACCTCTTCGAAGCACGCCGGAGACTCGCCACCTTCGATCCGGAGGGGGCCCGGACACCCGGCGTCTGGTTCGCCTATGCGGACCAGACGACTCCCCACGACAGCGGATGGATCGCACACGTCGTATCGGACATCACCGAGTACGAGGAACGCATGATCGGCGATGGTGTCCTCTCGCCGGACGAGTTCGTGCCGTCGATCCTCGCCTACGACTTCGGGCGCGCGGTGCCCTTCTCCCGCTGGGGGCTCGGCGCCCGGTTCGCCTCCTTCGCCGAGGCCGAGGACGGAATCCGGATCGCCGGTCGCAACGCCCGCGCCGTCTACGACTCCTGGCGGATGTTCTCCGCGGGGTACATCCTGGGCCGGGCTCTGCGATTCGGCGACGACGACCACATGTACACGTCGGCCGTCGGGCCCCACCATCTCCTCATGAACACGCCGGAGAGCCCGTGGCGGTCGGTGGACTTCGCCGACCCTACCTGTGTCTAGGCGACGGTGAATGTTCCCTGGCAATGGCCTCCACACGGGTTGCGGCCATGCCGCACCCGCGGGAACCTGGGTCACTCCTGGACCATCAAAGGAAGGAGAGCGCATGCTCACCCTCACCGAGAACGCCAGCACGATCGTCAAGACGCTGACGGACCAGTCGCCCGATGAGACGGCCGGTCTGCGGATCAGCAGCAGCAACACCGACGCCACCGCCTTCGCGGCGGCGGTGACACCGGAGCCCGAGGCTTCGGACCAGGTGGTCGAGTCGGGCGGGGCCCGCATCTTCCTGGAGACTCAGGCCGCCGAGGTCCTCGACGACAAGGTGCTCGACGCGCAGGTCGACGACCAGGGCGCTGTCAGCTTCGCCATCGGCGCGGTCGCCTGACCGAATGCGCACGGCGTGAAGGCCCGGAGCCGATCGGCTCCGGGCCTTCCGTCGTCGTCGGGACCTAGGGCGCGTCGGTCCGGTCGGCTGCCTCGACCTCGTCGTCCGGACCCGGGAGGGCGTCGGCGACGATCGGCTGCGGCGCGGTCCGGTCGTCGGGCAGTCCCCAGAGCGCCTCGCCCTGCCCCGCGTCGAGCAGGAACTCGGCCGCCGTCGTCCAGAAGGGGACGATCTTCATCGGCGGGATGTCCTCCTCGCCCGGGAAGTGCGCCGCGAAGTGCACCTCGGGGTCGCCGTTGATCGGGTCGGCCGCCGCGATCAGGCCGTAGTAGTTCTCGTCGTCGACGACGCGCCAACGGCCCGTCCGCCCGTGCTCGGGCTCCAGCTGCACCGTGTAACCGCCGTATCTGAACTCGGGGCCCGGCGGCAGGGAGGCGCGCTCATCCTTGGTCATGCTCCTGTTCTACGTCCGGCTGGCTTCGTCGGCAACTCGTTCACTTGCCTAACGAAACGGTGTAGGGGCACCGGCCTTGCGCGCTGTCAACGCCTCGACTCGCCTCGGCCGCGGGCTTCGAGTGGGCTGCGACCGTCCACACGAGAGGAGCAGCATGCTGGCCATGACATACCGCGGGCCGTACAAGATCCGCGTAGAGGAGAAGGACAGGCCGAAGATCGAGCATCCGGGCGACGCGATCGTGAGGGTCACGCTCGCCGCGATCTGCGGCTCCGACCTGCACCTGTACCACGGCATGATGCCGGACACCCGGATCGGGCACACGTTCGGGCACGAGTTCATCGGGGTGGTCGACGAGGTCGGTCCCGACGTGCGCAACTTGAAGGCGGGCGACCGCGTGATGGTGCCGTTCAACGTCTTCTGCGGCAGCTGCTACTTCTGCGTGCGCGGGCTGTACTCGAACTGCCACAACGTGAACCCGAACGCTACGGCGGTCGGCGGCATCTACGGCTACTCGCACACCACCGGCGGCTACGACGGCGGCCAGGCGGAGTACGTGCGCGTGCCGTTCGCCGACGTCGGCCCGACGGTCATCCCCGACTGGATGTCCGACGACGACGCGGTGCTGCTCACCGACGCGCTGCCCACGGGATACTTCGGTGCCCAGCTGGGCGAGATCGTGGAGGGCGACACCGTCGTGGTGCTCGGCTCCGGTCCGGTCGGGCTGTTCGCCGCGAAGTCGGCTTGGCTCATGGGGGCCGGGCGGGTCATCGTGATCGACCACCTGGACTACCGGCTGCAGAAGGCGCGCGAGTTCGCGCACGCCGAGACCTACAACTTCGTCGAGGTCGGGGACGTGGTGCTGAAGATCAAGCGCCTCACCGACGGCCTCGGGGCCGACGTCGTCATCGACGCGGTCGGGGCGGAGGCGGACGGCGCGGTGCTGCAGCACATCATCTCGGTGAAGCTGAAGCTGCAGGGCGGCTCCCCCGTCGCCCTCAACTGGGCCATCGACTCGGTCCGCAAGGGCGGCACCATCTCGGTGATGGGAGCGTACGGGCCGCTGTTCAGCGCCGTGAAGTTCGGCGACGCGATGAACAAGGGTCTGCGGATCAACACCAACCAGTGCCCGGTGAAGCGGCAGTGGCCGCGCCTGTTCGAGCACATCCGGAACGGCTACCTGACGCCGAGCGAGATCGTGACGCACAGGATCCCGCTGGAGCACATCCAGGACGGCTACCACCTGTTCTCGAACAAGCTGGACGGCATCATCAAGCCGCTCGTCGTGCCGAGCGCTGCGTAGGAGAGGAGAACGTCATGCCGTACGTCGCAAGCGACCACACGAAGAAGTACGACTCTGAGGCGCTGCGCGCCCGCATCCCGGGCTGGGGTGTCGACAGCGACCCCGCCGACCGGCCGTCGCACCCGCGGGAGCGGCTCGACCCGGAGGCGACCGGGGCGCACTGGGAATTCCCGCCGCTGCAGGAGCCGAGAGCCGGCCGGGAGCGGTCGATCGAGCACGAGATGCTGACGCCGGTGTTCGGCACCGCGCAGCCGCTGCACGGGGTATCCGGCGCGATCCGGCGCTTCGCCTACGACCGCTACAGCGAAGGCCGCACCGCGCACTGGATGCTGTTGGTGCTCGGCGACCGGGTGGATGCGGTGACCGAGCACGTGAAGTCGCTCGCGAGCCGCCGCCCGGACGACCCGATCACCGAGTCCGGCGTACTGTCGGAGCTCGGCCACCACCCGCTGTCGTCGCGTTTCGGCCGGCGCCGCGCGGACGTCAAACACAGCTGGCTCGACCCGATCATCGTGGTCGGACCGTGGGTGCTCGTCGGAGTGGTCGCCGTCCGCACCATCGCGAAGATCGCCCGCCGCTGACGCCTGGTCGACGCGACACGCCGCCCCGCGAGAGCGTGGGGCGGCGTGTCGCGTCAACCCGATTGGGCGGTTACGGGGCGGCCACCTCTTCCTGAACCTCGGTGTCGCGCTCCTGCTCCTCCTCCGCGTCGTCTCCGCGGAACTGCGTCATGTAGAGCTCGTAGTACGCGCCACGCCTCTGCAGCAGCGTCTCGTGGTCGCCCTGCTCCACGATCCGGCCGTGCTCCATCACCAGGATGGTGTTCGCGTCGCGGATGGTGGACAGGCGGTGCGCGATCACGAACGACGTGCGGTCGGTCCGCAGAGCGGCCATGGCGTGCTGCACCAGCAGCTCGGTGCGGGTGTCGACCGACGACGTCGCCTCGTCGAGGATGAGCAGCGACGGGTTCGCGATGAACGCGCGCGCGATCGTGATCAGCTGCCGCTCACCGGCGGAGACGTTGCCGCCCTCCGCGTCGATGACGGTGTCGTAGCCGTCCGGCAGCTGCCGCACGAAGCGGTCGACCATGGTGGCCTTGGCAGCGGCGATGACCTCGTCGTCCGTGGCGTCGAGGCGGCCGTACCGGATGTTCTCGCGGATCGTGCCGGAGAACAGCCATGCGTCCTGCAACACCATGCCGACCTGGCCGCGCAGCTCGGCACGGGAGAGGTGCGTGGTGTCGATGCCGTCGAGCCGGATCGTGCCGCCGTTCAGCTCGTAGAAACGCATGATCAGGTTGACCAGCGTGGTCTTGCCCGCGCCCGTCGGCCCGACGATGGCGACCGTGCTGCCCGGCTGGACACTCAGCGAGAGGTCCTGGATCAGCTCGGTCTCCGGGTCGTACGAGAAGTCGACGTGGTCGAGCTCGACACGGCCGTCGGCGCGCTCCGGGAGGTGCTCGGTGTCGGTGTCCGGCGTCTGCTCCTCGGAGTCGAGGAACTCGAACGTCCGCTCCGCCGACGCCACACCCGACTGCAGCATGTTCGCCATGCCCGCGATCTGGCCGATCGGCTGCGAGAACTCCCGCGAGTACTGGATGAACGCGGTCGCGTCGCCGATGGTCAGGGTCCCGCCCGCGACCTTCAGGCCGCCGACCACGGCGATGAGAACGTACGAGAGGTAGGAGACGAAGTTCATCGCCGGCATGATGCTGCCGGAGACGAACTGAGCGCCCACCTGCGACCTGTGCAGCTTGCCGTTGCGGCTGTCGAACTCCTCGAGCATGACCTCGTCGCGACCGAACGCACGCACCAGGTCGAGACCCGAGTACGACTCCTCGATGTGCCCGTTGAGGGCGCCCGTCGACGCCCACTGCGTCTTGAACAGCTTCTGCGACCGCGAGCCGATCACTCCCGCGATCACGCCGGAGAGCGGGATGGAGATGAGCGCGATCAGAGCGAGCTGCCACGACACGATGAACATCATGATGCCGATGCCGATCACCATCAGGACCGACTGGATCAGCTGCGAGAACGCCTGCTGCAGTGCGGTCTGGATGTTGTCGACGTCGTTGGTGACGCGCGACATCAGGTCGCCGCGCTGCCGGGTGTCGAAGTAGCTGAGCGGGAGGCGGTTCAGCTTCGCCTCCACGTCTTTGCGCAGGCCGTAGACCACGCGCATGACGAGGGCGTTCAGCAGGTAGCCCTGCCACCACTGCAGCAGCGACGCCACCAGGTAGAAGGCCAGCACGACCATCAGGAGCTGTCCGAGCTTGGTGAAGTCGATGCCCTGGCCGGTCGTGACGCCGGAACCGGCGATCACGTCGGCGAGCTGGTTCTGCCCGGCGGCCCGCAGCTGCTCGATCGCCTGGTCGACCGTCACTCCCGGCGGGATCTGCGAGGAGATCACGCCCTGGAAGATGACGTTGGTTGCGTCGCCGAGGATCTTCGGCGCGATGACGACGAGCACGACCGACACGACCGTGAGCAGCGTGACCCACGCCATCCCGAGCCATTCCGGCTTGAGCAGGCCCATCAGTCGCTTGAAGGAGGGCCAGAAGTTCTCGGCCTTCTTCGCCGGGGCGCCGCCGAACATGTCGCCGTCGGCCTCGGTGGGCGTGAAGTCGTACTCCTCCTCGAGCTCGTCGAGGACGATGTCCTTGGCCGTCGGCTCCTGCCCCTGCTCCGGGCGGCCGCCGCGCTTCTTGCGTTCCGTGGTGCGCGCCATCTCAGGCCACCTCCAGGCTCAGCTGGGACTCGACGATCTGGCGGTACGTCTCGTTGGTCTCCAGCAGTTCGTCGTGGGTCCCCCGGCCGACGATGCGTCCGTCATCCATCACGATGATCGTGTCGGCCTCGCGGATCGTGGACACGCGCTGCGCGACCACGATCACGGCCGCGTCGCCGGTGGAGTCGGCCAGGGCGCGTCTCAGCCGCGCGTCGGTCGCGACGTCGAGCGCCGAGAACGAGTCGTCGAACAGGAACACCTTCGGGCGGGCGACCAGCGCCCGGGCGATGCAGAGGCGCTGCCGCTGGCCTCCGGACACGTTCGTGCCGCCCTGCGCGATGCGCTCGTCGAGACCGTGCTCCTTGGCGCGGACGAAGTCCTCCGCCTGGGCGACGCGCAGCGCCTCCCACAGCTCCTCGTCGGTCGCGTCGGGCCGGCCGAAGCGGAGGTTGGTCGCGATCGTGCCGGAGAAGAGGTACGGACGCTGCGGCACGAGGCCGAGAACTCCCGCGATCTGCTGACGGCTGAGGCCGTCGACCGGCACGCCCCCGATGCGGACGTGCCCGTTCTGCGGCGTGAACAGGTTCGCGATCACCGACACGAGCGTGGTCTTACCCGACCCGGTCGAGCCGACGATCGCCGTCACCTCTCCCGGCTCCGCCGTGAACGAGACCCCGCTGAGCACCGGCTTCTCCGCCCCCGGGTAGCCGAACGTGACGTCGTCGACCTCCACCCGGCCGTCGGCCGGGACCGCGGACGCGCCCTCGCCGGCCTGGCGAGAGCTGGGAACGGCGCCGAGCACCTCCTGGATGCGCTCCGCGCAGACCATCGCGCGCGGAATCATCATGGCCATGAACACGCCCATCATGACCGCGACGAGGATCTGCAGCAGGTACTGCAGGAACGCGGTGAGCGCACCGATCTGGATGTCGCCCTCGTCCACCCGGTGGCCGCCGAACCAGAGCACCGCGACCGTGGCGACGTTGAGGATGAGCATGATGACCGGGAACATCAGCACGAACACGTTGCCGACCTTGACCGAGATGCGGGTCAGCGCCGCGTTGGCGTCGTCGTAGCGCTTCGTCTCGAACTTCTCGCGGACGAACGCGCGGATGACCCGGATGCCGACGACCTGTTCCCGGATGACGCCGTTGACACCGTCGATGCGCTCCTGCATGACACGGAACATCGGCAGCAGCAGCGAGACGAGGATGCCGACGACGACGAACAGCACCGCGACCGACACCCAGATCAGCCACGACAGCCCGGCGTCGACGCGGACCGCGAAGATGATGCCGGCGATGCACATGATCGGCGTGGACACCATGAAGTTGAACGTCATCAGCAGCAGCATCTGCACCTGCTGGACGTCGTTGGTGTTGCGCGTGATCAGCGTCGGCATCCCCCAGCGGGCGAGGTCGAGCGACGGCAGCGCGTCCACCTTGCGGTAGAAGCTGCGCCGGATGTCCTTGCCGGCGGACATGGACGCGCGGGCGCCGAAGTAGGTCGCGGCCACCGCGGCGATCACCTGGACGAAGCACACGATCAGCATCATGCCGCCGGTGCGCCAGATGAAGTCGGTGTCGCCCTTGATGACGCCCTTGTCGATGATCTCGGCGTTGAGGGTGGGCAGGTAGAGGGCGGCCATGGTCGCGATCAGTTGCAGGATCACGACCGCGGTCACCGCGCGCCAGTACGGGCGCACGAAGCGGAGCGAGAGACGAAGAAGTGTCACTTTTATTCCCGGGTGTGTGTGCTGTGTTCGGTGCCGATGCGATTCTGCAGGGCACCACCGACGCTAACGCCGATTGAGGACGCGGAGCGGCCTCAATTCTGGTGGATCAGGCGCTGGCGTACTGGAGGTGGAGTACGCCGTTGTCGTAGGCGTACTGGTGGCGCAGCCGCAGCTTCGCGGGTGCGGTGCCCTCGGGGAACAGGCGGGCGCCCGTCCCGCGGACCTCGGGGTAGACGAACAGGTGGAGCGCGTCGACCAGGCCGTCGGCGAGCAGTGCCCGCACGAGCGAGCCGGAGCCGCTGACGTAGACACCGCCGCTGAACCCGTCGGCGACCTCCCGGATGCGCTCGGCGTCGTACGCGCCGAGGGAGCGGGAGTTGCGCCACGTGCTCTCCGCGGCGTCGTCGTCGAGCGTCCCGCTGACGACCGCCTTCGGGCTGTCGTTGAAGAACGGGGCTCCGGGGTCGTCCGCGGCGGTCCGCTGGGACCATGCGGGCGCGAACATCTCGAACGTGCGCCGACCCAGCAGGATGGCGTCCGACGCGCGCGTGATGCGCCCGATGTCGTCCCCCATCTCGGGATCGAACCCGTACGGTGCCGTCCAGCTCGGATCCTCGAACACGCCGTCGAGTGAGACGAACTCGTGCACAGCGATGGCGCCCATCGGACTCCCCTTTCCCCCGGAACAGCATAGGGGGTGGAGCCGCCGGGCGAAACGGCCCCCGCCCGATGCGACCCGCAGATCGAGGGGATGATGCGGCGGTCGAACTCCCGTACCCGTCCGCCGCACCACCCGGGAGGAGGCGGCGCCCGTTCGCGCCGCTCCTCCGCCTATGAGGACGATGCACGGGGTGCGGTCATGATGCGGGCCGCGCGGACGACCCCGGGTCCGCGGAGCCGCAGGCCGGCCGACCCGCGCTCACGCGGCCGGGCCGAGCACCTCCAGCAAGCCGCCCTCCTTGACCGCGGCCAGTGACAGCACCTTGTAGCCCGCCTCGTCGAAGAACACGGTGAGCCGGTCGGCCTCGGTGTGCATCACGACGCCCGCTCCCCAGGTCTCGTGGTTGACCCTCGCTGCGAGCGGGAAGTCCTCCTCGATTCCCGCGTCATGCTCCTCCGCCCAGCGGTACGCGCTCCCGGAAGAGCACGTGTCGCAGTTCCCGCAGGGCTCCGGCAGCTCCTCGCCGAAGTAGCCGAGCATGAACTGCCTGCGGCACATTCCCGTCTCGGCATATTCCTGCATCAGTTGCGCGCGCGAGCGCTCGATGCGCTGCCGCGACTCGGCCTCCGCGACTGCGCGTTCGGCAGCATCCTGGGGCTTCTGGCCCGCCGCCCGGAGATCGTCGTCGGCGCCGGAGAGCACGCCGGCATCGCGCAGCAGACCGAGCAGCCGTCCGAGAGAGCGAACGCTGATCCCGGTCGCCTCCGCGAGTCCCGCTCGGTCGATTCCGGGCTGATGGGCGACCGCGCCGAACACGCTGGCGAGCTCGTCGATGTCGGGTCCGCCGCCCGAGAAGAACTTCGTCAGAGCGAAGTCCTCCGACCGGTAGTGGAGGGTCACCACCGCCGGCTCGCCGTCGCGTCCCGCGCGTCCCGCCTCCTGGTAGTAACTGTCGAGGGAGTCCGTGACCGACGCGTGCACGACGAAGCGCACATCGTGCTTGTCGATGCCCATGCCGAACGCGCTCGTCGCCGCCACGACCCTGGCGCGGTCGTCCATGAAGCGCTCGTAGACGTCGTCGCGGTCTGCGCGCTTGAGGCCCGCGTGGTACGCGGCGGCCGGGATGCCGTGCCCGTTCAGTTCGTCGGCGTACAGCTCGGCGTCCTTCCGGGTGGCCACGTAGACGAGGCCGGAGCCGTCGAGCTTCCTGACCTGCTCGACGACGGCGGTCCGCTTGTCCGAGTCCTCCTCGTGGCGCACCACCTCCAGCCGCAGGTTGGGCCGGTCGAATCCGGTCGCGAAGAGCCGCGCCCCGCGCATCCCGAGCCGCTCGCCGATCTCGGCGCGGACCGGCGGCGCTCCCGTCGCCGTCATGGCGACGACCGGCGGGTGGCCGAGCTCCTCGATGACGTCGCCCAGCACCAGGTAGTCGGGGCGGAAGTCGTGACCCCACGACGAGACGCAGTGCGCTTCGTCCACCGCGAAGAGCGAGACGTGGATGCCGCGCAGCCGCTCCCGCACCTCCGGGTTGGCCAGCTGCTCCGGCGCGAGGAACGCGAACCCGGCCTCGCCGGACTCCAGCGCCTCCCAGTCCCGCTCCCGCTCGCGCCGGCCCGCGGACGAGTTGATGGCGACCGCCGGCCGCACGCCCTTCGCCTCGGCGAGCGCGCGCACCTGGTCCTCCTGCAGCGAGATCAGCGGCGAGACGACGATGGTGACGCCGCCGAGGATCGTGCCGGTGACCTGGTACAGCGACGACTTGCCGTAGCCGGTGGGCATGACGGCGAGCACGTCGCCGCCGGCGAGCAGCACCTCCATCGCCTCGGCCAGGTGCGGGCGGAGCTCCTCCCAGCCGAACGATTCGCGGGCGACGTCGTGGATGCGCGACATGCGCCCACCGTATCCGCTCGACGTCCCCGGTGCAGGCGCGCGGTTCGCCCCGTCAGCTCGCCGGCCGCTGCCGCGCCCGGTGGTACTCCTCCAGCACCGGCGGCACGCCCTCGGTCAGCATCTTCTTGCGCACGGTGCCGAGCAGCTTCGACATCGCGTAACCCCCGACGCCGGTGAATCCGGTGTGGCGCCAGGTGAACCGAGTGCCTCGATCGCTATCCGGCGGCCACGAGGGGTTGTCTCCCGCGCAGGAAGGCGTACCCCTGGCAGGGACACCGCAGGCAGTTCGGAGGAGGTCGGCGTGGAGACCGTGGTCGCCGTGCTCGAACGTGACGACATCGCGTTCGAGATCGAGTTCGAGCGCACCAGCGAGCCGCCGTTCGAGCTGCGCCTCCCCTCTCACATCGGCGGAGCGGCGGTGGTGGATGTGTTCGACCTGTGCGATTCCCGCCTCTGGCCCGACATCATCCACTACCGGTTCTCGGAGTGCGTTCCGGTCGTCATCGGCTCCCCCGACGACTTCTGATCGCCGGCCACCCTGCGGATCCACTGCATACCCGCGAGGAGCGGGCCGTGGCTATGCTGTGCGCCATGAGCACGAAGAGCAGGCAGGGGCCGCACCGCGAAGAGACGCTCCAGCTCGGTGAGAAGCGCGGGCTGTGGGGCGCGTTCGCGGGGCTCATCACCGCGGTGCTCATCGCCTACCCGCTGTCGGCGTGCATCGCGTTCGCGACGCATCCGACCACCCAGAAGCTGTTCGGCGGCCGGCTGGAGTCGGCCTCCGCGGCCGGGTACGCAGCCTTCTGGTGGGTGCTGGCCCTCGGCTGCATCGCCCTGCCGTTCCTCGTCGGCTTCGGCATCGCCAGGCTCTCCAGCCGTGCCGTCATCGTCATCGCCACGATCGTGGTGCTGTTCATCATCGCGGTGGTGATCCTCGGCCAGATGTTCGCCTTCTAGGCGGTGCGGCCACGCGCCACCGTCCGCGACTCCTGCGGCCGGCCGGGCCCCTCGGGCCGGCCGCAGGGTCAGCGCATGGTGAGCACGATCTTGTGCCCGGGCACAGCCCCCTCCGCGGCGCGGTGCGCATCCCACACCTCGGTGAGGGGGATCGGCGCGGGCTCGGCGAGCCGGAGCGATCCCGAAGCGGCGGACGCGAGCAGGCCCGCGAGGACGCGGCGGTACTCGGCCCGGCGCGTGGCGACGTAGAGGGGCGCACTGCAGACCTTGTCGGTCCGGCTGACGGCGGCGGCGGCACCGCCGCGCAGCGTGTCGGCGCGCTCGTAGCCCGCGCGACCGGCGAAGGCGGTGTGGACGAGGACGCCGCCCTCCCTGAGCGTTTCGCGGACGCGTGGCGATCCGGTGTGGTCGACCGCCGCATCCATCGCGCCGCCCGCCGCCTCGCGGACCAGCGCGGGCCAGTCGGCGTCGCGGTGGTCGACCAGCGGGATGCCGAGGCCGGCGACGACGACGCGGCTGCGCGGAGAGGCGGTCCCGACGACGGTACGGCTCTGCTGCTGCGCGAGCTGCGCCGCCAGCATCCCGACCGCCCCCGAGGCCCCCTGCACCAGGACCCGGCGGGCATCGCCGGCCAGCTGAAGCGCGCGCGCGGCGGTGATCCCGTCCAGCGGCAGGACCGCGGCGGATGCGGGGTCGAGCCCGTCGGGCACGGCGACCAGCAGCGTGGCCGGGAGCGTGAGGAAGCTGGTGTGGGCGCCCATCCGCGGCAGCACGCCCGCGACGCGCGCTCCTTCGCGCAGGCCCAGCGCGACGGACACGGCCGACTCGGTGACCAGCTCCCCGACGAAGTCGTAGCCGGTCACAAACCCCGGCGCCGGCTGCAGCGCGTACCCGCCGCGGCGCGCGAGCAGGTCGGTCGCACCGAGCGACGCGTGGGTGACGCGCACGACCACCTCCGTGCCGCGCGGAGGCCGCACCGCCTCGCGTGCCAGCACCATCGCCCCGGCGTCGCCGAACCGCGACACGCGCGCCACGAGGCGCGAGGGGTCGCGTCCGTCCTTCGCCGACATCCGGCCGTCAGCCCGCGCGACGCTGCAGAAGGGCGGAGCGCTCGGGGTGCGCCTCGAACCAGTCCGCCACGTACCAGCACATCGGAACGATGTGCCGCGACCCGGTCTTCTCGATGTCGTCGACCGCGTACTCGACCAGTTGGGCGGCGTAGCCCTTGCCGCGGTGGTGGGGCACGGTGAAGGCCCTGGTCAGGGAGATGGAGTCGCCCAGGATGCGGTAGTCGAGCACGCCGACGAGCTCGCCGTCGACGTGCATCGCGTAGCGGGCGGCATCCGTCTGATCGCTGAACTCGGTGGCCATGCGCCCATCGTACGTCCGTGGCGCCGGGAAGGAACGGGGGTAGGCTGTGGCCCGTGGGATCCCGACCCGCACCCGTCGGATCCCGCGCGCATCCGCGACCATCGTCACAGCAGACCCGGCCGCCGGCGGCACCCGCCGACCGTGCGACGTGACGACCCTGGAGCCCCACCCGTGACGTTCGACAGCCCGTCGCCCGCACTCGCCCCCGCCTTCCAGGCGCTTCTCGAACAGGTGCCCATCGGCGAACGCTCGGTCATCGAAGCCGAGACGGTGCCCTACGAGCACGAAGGGACGCCGCTGGAGGGCTACCTCGCCCGCGACGCCTCCGCCGATGAGCGCAAGCCGGCGGTGCTGGTGCTGCACGACTGGCACGGCGTCGGCGACAACGTCCGGATGCGCGCCCAGATGCTCGCGCGGAGCGGGTACGTGGCCTTCGCCGCCGACCTGTACGGCGCCGGGGTCCGGCCGGCCGGCGACGAGGCACCCGCGGAGGCGGGCAAGTACTACCGTGACCTCCTGCTGCTGCGCTCCCGCGTCGCAGCGGGCTTCAGCTGGCTGCAGCAGCATCCCGCGGTCGACCCGGCGCGGCTCGCGGTGATCGGATACTGTTTCGGCGGCACCGCGGCGCTGGAGTTCGCCCGCACCGGGGCGCCCGCGCGCGGCGTGGTCTCCTTCCACGGCGGCCTGATCGCCCACGACCCGTCTGACGCCGCCCAGATCGCGGCGTCGCTGCTGGTGCTGACCGGCGGGTCGGACCCGGTGGTGCCGGACGAGGCCGTGGTCGCCTTCGAAGAGGAGCTCCGCGCTGCGCCCCACGTCGACTGGCAGGTGACGACGTACTCCGGCGCCCCGCACGCGTTCACCATCCCGGGCACCGACCGGTATCGTCCGGCGGCGGACGCGCGCAGCTGGCGGGCGATGGCGTGCTTCCTCGACGAGGTCTTCAGCTGATGGAGCACCCGCTGCTGTTCGACGACGGGGACGCCCTGGTCTCCCGCAGCCGCGCCCTCGCCCTCGCACTCCCCGAGGCGGTCGAGACGCTCAACCACGGCCGGCCCTCCTGGAAAGCCGGCGAGAAGGGCCGCGCGTTCGCCGTGCTCGGAGCGACGATGGACCGCTCCGACACCCTGGTGTTCAAGCCCGACCCGGCCGAGGCCCCGGCCTGGCGCGAGGACCCGCGTGTGTTCGTCCCGAAGTACTGGGGACCGAGCGGCTGGCTGGCCATCGACCTCGACCGATCGGCCGCGGACTGGTCGGAGACACGCGAACTGATCGAGACCTCGTACCGCCAGGTCGCGCTCCGCCGCCAATTGGCGGTCTTGGATGCGGTCATGTAAGCTCGTATCCGGCCTGCTTGCGGGCCATGCGCCACTAGCTCAACGGATAGAGCATCTGACTACGGATCAGAAGGTTGGGGGTTCGAATCCCTCGTGGCGCACTGTCGTTCAGACACAGAACTGGTTGAGACAGTACGAGAAGCCCCTGCTCCGGCGGGGGCTTTTCTGTTGCGCCGGTAGTCGAGCCTGGTGAGCGATCGAACGTTCGAATCTCCTGCTGGGCTGACGCCCGTCGGAGATCCGTAGGCGGATCGGCCGAAACTCCGACGGAGGCCGGATGAATTCCCCGCAGAAGCGCAGCCGCGGCCTAGCGGGCCGGCGGCGGCGCCGTGCTCGCGCGGACCACGAGGCGGGTGGCCATGACGGACGAGCGCACGGGCTCCGGGCGCGACTCGATCTCGGCGAGCAGTAGCTCGACGGCGCGGCGGCCGATGGCCTCGAACTCCTGGTGGACTGTGGTGAGCGGCGGCCAGAAGGAGTCCGACTCGGCCATGTCGTCGAAGCCGACCACGCTGACGTCCTCCGGCACCCGGCGGCCGGCCTCGTGCAGCGCGCGCAGCACGCCGAGCGCCATCTGGTCGTTGGCGGCGAAGACGGCCGTGATCTCGGGATGCGACGCGATCTCCAGCCCGTGACGGTAGCCCGCGCCGGTCGACCAGTCGCCGGGCAGGACGTCCGGCACGGGCGCGCCCGCCTCCTCCAGCGTCCGTCGCCACGACGCCTGGCGGCGCCCGGCCGAGTACGACTCCGCCGGCCCCGCGATGTGCCACACCGTGCGGTGGCCGAGGTCGAGGAGGTGCTGTGTGGCCTGCCGCGCGCCCTCGGCCTGGTCGGTGTCCACCTGGGGGTAGTCGGAGCGCTCGGTGGAGTCGACGACGACAACCGAGAGGCCCGCGGGCAGTTCGACATCACCGCGGTCGATGATGTGCGCCTCGATGACGACGATGATGCCGTCGACCGACTGCTCCACCAGGCGGCCCAGCGCGACGCTCACGTCCTGCTGGGTGGGGCGCTCCACCGGCACGACGGTGATCGAGTAGCCGGCCTTCGCCGCGGAGACGGCGATCGCGTCCAGCGTGCGCATGTTGCCGTATGAGGAGAGCGTGAACATGACGACGCCGATGTTCCGGAACCGCCCGGAGCGGAGCGCCCGCGCCGCGCGATTGGGCCGGTAGCCGAGCTCCTGCATGGATGCGAGCACCCGCTGCCGGGTGGAGTCCTCCACGTTGGTGAGGCCGTTCGCGACGCGGGAGACCGTCTGCGTCGACACCCCGGCGTGCGCCGCGACGTCGCCGAGGGAGGGGCCGCGCTTCCGCGTCGCCGCGCGGGCGGACGGGGTGTCTGCGAGGGGCTCGGTCATGATCTCCACATCTCGTCTGCAAAACGACCTTGCGTCGTGTTGACGTCAACATGCTAGAGTAGCCGGCACCATGTTGACGTAAACATCGTCAACCGAATCCGAACTCGGGAAACACATGACAACGACGTCCCTCTCGCGGGCCGGCACCACGACCGGCCCCGGCCGCCGCCCGACCGGGCGCCGCACCCGCCGCGACTGGCGAGGCTGGGCCTTCGTCGCACCGTTCATGGTCGTCTTCGCGGCGATGATCATCGCGCCGGTGGTGTACGCCCTCTACCTCAGCCTCTTCCGCCAGCAGCTCATCGGCGGCAACGCCTTCGTCGGCCTCGGCAACTACCTCGCCGTCTTCCAGGACGACAAGTTCTGGGCCTCGCTCGGCCGGGTCGCGATCTTCCTGGTCGTGCAGGTGCCGATCATGCTCGTGCTCTCGCTCGTCGCCGCCCTCGCTCTCGACAGTGCCCGCCTGCACGGTGCCGGGTTCTTCCGCATCGCGCTGTTCCTGCCCTACGCGGTCCCGGGGGTCGTCGCCGCCCTGATCTGGGGGTTCATCTACGGCGACCAGTTCGGCCTGACCGCGAGCCTCAACCACCTGCTCGGCACGGGACTCCAGCCGCTCAGCGGCCCCTGGGTGCTCGCCTCCATCGGCAACATCGTCACGTGGGAGTTCATGGGCTACAACATGCTCATCTTCTACGCGGCGCTCCGCGTCATCCCCGGCGAGCTGTACGAGGCGGCGGAGATCGACGGCGCGGGCGCGTTCCGCACGGTGTTCAGCATCAAGCTGCCGGCGATCCGCGGCGCGCTGGTCATCGCGACGATCTTCTCGATCATCGGCAGCTTCCAGCTGTTCAACGAGCCGAACCTGCTCAAGCAGCTGGCGCCGAACGCGATCAGCAGCTACTTCACCCCGAACATGTACGCCTACAACCTCTCGTTCGCCGGGCAGCAGTTCAACTACGCCGCGACCGTCGCCATCGTGATGGGCGTGCTCACGGCGGTCATCGCCTACGTCGTGCAGCTGCGCGGCACCCCGAAGGAGGCCCGCCGATGAGCACGCTCACCGAGAGCCCGGCCGAGCGCGGCCGCACCCGCAAGGCCCCCTCGCGCGCCGCCGCCCGGAACCGCGCCGGCGCCGCCTCGGGCCGCCGCATCCGGAAGTCCCCGGTGCTGACGGCCGTGATGGTGCTGTTCGTCATCTACTCGTTCGTCCCGCTGATCTGGCTGGTGGTCAACGCGACCAAGAGCCAGCCCGACCTGTACTCGACGTTCGGCCTGTGGTTCGGCAAGGACTTCGACCTGTTCCAGAACATCGCGCAGCTGTTCACCTACCGCGGCGGCATCTTCGTGCAGTGGCTCGGCAACACGCTGCTGTACGTCGTCGTCGGGGCGGGCGGCGCGACCCTGCTCGCCACGGTGGCGGGCTACGGGCTGGCGAAGTACGACTTCCCGGGCAAGCGGGCAGTATTCGCGGTCGTGCTGGGCGCGATCGCCGTGCCCGGCACCGCGCTGGCGGTGCCGACGTTCCTCATGTTCAGCCAGGCCGGGCTCACCAACACGCCGTGGGCGATCATCCTGCCCTCGCTGATCAGCCCGTTCGGTCTGTACCTGATCTGGACCTACGCGACCGAGGCCGTGCCGGCCGAGCTGCTCGAGGCGGCACGAATGGACGGCGCGGGCGAGTTCCGCACGTTCTTCACCATCTCGCTCCGGCTGCTCGCACCGGGCATCGTCACGGTCGCGCTGTTCGCGATCGTCGCCACCTGGAACAACTACTTCCTGCCGCTCATCATGCTGAGCGATCCGACCTGGTACCCCCTCACGGTCGGCCTCAGCCAGTGGAGCGCGCAGGCGACGGGGGTCGGCGCCCAGCCGATCTTCAACCTCGTGATCACCGGATCCCTCATCACGATCGTCCCGATCGTGGCGGCGTTCCTGGTGCTCCAGCGCTACTGGCAGTCGGGTCTGGCCGCCGGAAGCGTCAAGCAGTGAACTGCACTCCCCCCACGCAATCCCATTCCACGAAGAAGTGAAAGGAAGCCTCATGAAGCGCAACCTCACGTCCCGGCGCATCGTCCGGGCCGTCACCGCCGCGGTGATCGGCACGGTCGCCGCCGCGACCCTCGCCGCCTGCTCCGGCGGCAGCTCCTCCGGCGGCGGCAGCGCCTCCGACATCGACCAGGCCCTCAAGCAGGGCGGCACCATCACCTACTGGTCGTGGACGCCGTCGGCCGAGGCGCAGGTCGCCGCGTTCGAGAAGAAGTACCCGAAGGTGAAGGTCAAACTGGTGAACGCCGGCACCAACACCACCGAGTACACCAAGCTGCAGAACGCCATCAAGGCGGGATCGGGCGCGCCGGACGTGGCCCAGGTCGAGTACTACGCCATCCCGCAGTTCGCGCTGTCGGACTCGCTGGTCGACCTGAAGCAGTACGGCTTCGACAAGCTCAAGGACGACTACACCCCCGGCCCCTGGGGTTCGGTCAACGTCGGCGGCAAGCTCGTCGGCCTCCCGCAGGACTCCGGCCCCATGGCGATGTTCTACAACAAGACGCTCTTCGACAAGTACGGCATCGAGGTCCCGAAGACGTGGGACGAGTACGTCGCCGCCGCTCAGAAGCTGCACGCGGCCGACCCCAACGCCTACATCACGAGCGACTCCGGCGACTCCGGCTTCACCACCTCGATGATCTGGCAGGCCGGGGGCCACCCGTTCTCGGTGGACGGCACCAAGGTGTCGATCAACCTGCAGGACGAGGGCACCAAGAAGTGGACCGCCACCTGGGACAAGCTGGTCGAGGGCAAGCTGCTCTCCACCGTCCCCGGCTGGAGCGACGACTGGTTCAAGGCGCTGGGCAACGGCTCCATCGCCACCCTCGTCACCGGCGCGTGGATGCCGGGCGTGCTCGAGTCGTCCGTGAAGGACGGCGCGGGCCAGTGGCGCGTCGCGCCGATCCCGACCTACGACGGGACGCCCGCCAACGCCGAGAACGGCGGCGGCGGCCAGGTCGTGCTGAAGCAGAGCAAGAACCAGGCGCTCGCGGCCGGCTTCCTCAAGTGGCTCAACAACGACGAGGACAGCATCACGGTCTTCCTCAAGTCCGGCGGCTTCCCGTCGACGACGAAGGATCTGAACTCCTCCGACTTCCTCGCCACCGCCCCCGACTACTTCGGCGGCCAGAAGATCAACGAGGTGCTGGTGGACGGCGCCAAGAACGTGAAGACCGGCTGGCAGTACCTGCCGTTCCAGGTCTACGCGAACAGCATCTACGGCGACACCGTCGGCCAGTCCTACACGTCGAACTCCAGCCTCAACCCCGGCCTGCAGGCCTGGCAGAAGGCGCTGGTCGAGTACGGCAACCAGCAGGGCTTCACCGTCACCGGAAAGTAGCCCCACCGACGGCCGGTCGCGCTCTGCCGCGGCCGGCCGCCCCATCGACCCCACCAGGAGAACCATGACCACCTTCGAGATCGCGGGAGACGAGTTCGTCCTCGACGGCGAGCCGTTCCGCATCCTGTCGGGCGCCATCCACTACTTCCGGGTGCACCCGGACGACTGGGCGGACCGCATCCACAAGGCGCGCCTGATGGGGCTGAACACGATCGAGACGTACGTTCCGTGGAACGCGCACGAGCCCCGCGAGGGCGAGTGGCGCGCGGACGGCGCGCTCGACCTCGGCCGTTTCCTGCGCACGGTGGCCGACGAGGGGATGCGCGCCATCGTGCGCCCGGGCCCCTACATCTGCGCGGAGTGGGACAACGGCGGCCTGCCCGCGTGGCTGTTCACCGACCCGACCGTCGGCATCCGCCGCTCGGAGCCGGTCTTCGTCGCCGCGCTGACCCGCTACCTGCGCAACGTGCTCGACATCGTGCGGCCGCTCCAGGTCACCGAGGGCGGCCCGGTGCTGCTGGTGCAGGTGGAGAACGAGTACGGCGCGTACGGCGACGACAAGGAGTACCTGCAGCAGCTCGTGGACGTGATCCGGGAGGCGGGGATCGGCGTCCCGCTGACCACCGTCGACCAGCCGCAGGACGACATGCTCGAGAACGGGTCGCTGCCCGGGCTGCTCAAGACCGCATCCTTCGGGTCACGCTCGCGCGAGCGTCTGGCGACCCTGCGCCGGCACCAGCCCACCGGGCCGCTGATGTGCTCGGAGTTCTGGGACGGCTGGTTCGACAGCTGGGGCGGCCACCACCACACCACACCGGTTGCGGAGTCGGCGAGAGAGCTCGACGAGCTCCTGGCGCTCGGGGCCTCGGTGAACCTCTACATGTTCCACGGCGGGACCAACTTCGGCTTCACGAACGGCGCGAACGACAAGGGCGTGTACCAGCCGATCGTCACCAGCTACGACTACGACGCCCCGCTGGACGAGGCGGGAGAGCCGACCGAGAAGTTCTGGGCGTTCCGCGACGTGATCGCGAAGCACGCGCCCGTGCCGGAGTACGAGACCGTCGCCGCAGCGGCCGCGCCCGCCTTCTCGGTGCCGTTCGACGCCGTCGCGCCTCTCTGGTCGGTCGCCGACCGCCTGGGCGACTGGACCCACTCCGACGCCCTCCCCTCCTTCGACGAGCTCGGCCACTTCTCCGGATTCGGCGTCTACCGCACCGAGATCGACACCGCCGAACCCGCGGTGCTGGAGTTCGGCGAGGTGCGCGACCGCGCCTACGTCTCGGTCGACGGCCGGCGCATCGGAGTGCTCGCCCGCGACCACCACGACTCGGCCATCTCCCTCTCCCCCAGCCGCGGCACGCTGACCGTGCTCGTCGAGGACCAGGGCCGCGTCGACTACGGCCCCCGCATCGGCGAGCCGAAGGGCCTGATCGGCCCGGTGCAGCTGAACGGCGAGGAGCTGCGGCGCTGGAGCGCCCTCCCACTCGAACTCGCCGACCTCGGCCCCGTGCGGGACGTGCTGGATGCGGCGACCGCGTCGGGTGCCGATGCGCCGGAGCGGCTCGCCGGCCCTGTCTTCGCCCGCACCGCGTTCGACCTCGACGAGCCCGCCGCCCTCTTCCTCGACACGACGGGATGGGGCAAGGGCGTCGCCTGGATCAACGGCTTCAACCTCGGCCGCTACTGGACGCGCGGACCGCAGGAGACGCTGTTCGTCCCCCGCGGCGTCGTCCGGGCCGGCCGCAACGAACTCATCGTGCTCGAACTGGAGTCGGCCGCCGAGGCCGTCGCCGCGTTCGTCCCGGAGCCGCGCCTCGGCCACACCGAGTTCTGACGCTCGCCCCGCTCCGCGATTCGTGCCGAATCGCCGCTGTTCGTCACGAAGCGCCGCGATTCGTCACGAGTCGTCGGGCGGCACGACGCCAGGTGCGAGCCGGGCGTCACTCCAGCGCGTCGCCGAGCGGGCGCTGCTGGCGTTCCCATGACGGCTGCGGGCGACGGCTCAGCAGCGCGACGCACACGACGATCGCGGCGAACAGGACGAGGCTGACCGGTCCCGTGCCGAGGGCCAGGCCGCCGCGGGCGTGCGAGACCGCGAGCCCGTCCGCGATCGAGGCGCCGAACGGGCGCGTCATCACGTATGCGGTCCAGAACGAGGCCGTGGCGCCGAGACCCCACCAGCGGTAGGCGATCCCCGGCAGCGCGAACAGCACCCCGAACACGAGCGCCGACGAGAAGTAGCCGAGGCCGAACGTGGTCGCCGTCAGGTCGCCCAGCGCCGTGCCCAGGGCGAAGGTGGCGAGCACGGCGCACCAGTAGAAGACCGACCGCGCCGGGGTGTCGATGCGATGCACCGACAAGGTCCGCTGGGTCGCGAACCAGACCACGAACACGGCGGCGAGCGCCACGGCGAACACGACCGTGGAGACGAGGTACGGGATGCCGAGCTCGACGTGGAGGACATCCGCCACCATCGTGCCGAACACCGCCACCATGAGCACCGCCGTCCAGTACACCCACGGGATGTAGCGGCGCACGGCGAACTGCAGCCCGAGGGCCGCGGCGAAGACGACGAAGGCGCCGCCGACCGCCACGAACGGGTCGATGGTCTTCACCAGGAAGTCGGATGCGGTCTCGCCCATGGCCGTCGTCAGCAGCTTGGTCACCCAGAACAGGGCGGTGACGGCGGGGACGGTATTGCGCATCCCTCCAGGATCGCTGAGGCCCGGGCGGCCGCGCTGGGTGACCGTCGGGAACGGCTGAGAGGGCTCAGAGGAACGCGCGGCGACGGCACCGGGTACTCTCGCGAGGGGAAGCAGCTCGACGGCGGTCTGCTCGCCGGATCCAAGGAGCAGCCACCATGCGCAGAAGCGACCTCCCCGACGACTTCGTGCTCGGGACCGCGACGGCCGCGTACCAGATCGAGGGGGCCACCCACGAGGACGGGCGCGGCGAGAGCATCTGGGATGCGTTCGCGCGCGTCCCCGGGGCCATCGCCGACGGCAGCACCGCCGACGTGGCCGACGACCACTACCACCGCTACGCCGAGGACGTCGCGCTCATGGGCGACCTCGGCTTCGACGCCTACCGGTTCTCGATCGCGTGGCCGCGCATCCAGCCCGACGGCAAGGGTGCGCCCAACCGGGCGGGCATCGACTTCTACCGCCGGCTGGCCGGCGGCCTGCGCGACCGTGGCATCACCCCCTGGGCGACCCTGTACCACTGGGATCTGCCCCAGGCTCTGGAGGACGGCGGCGGCTGGCTGCAGCGCGACACGGCGCGACGGTTCGCCGACTACGCCGAGCAGGTCTCCGATGCGCTCGGCGACCTGGTGACCGACTGGATCACGCTCAACGAGCCGTGGTGCTCCGCGTTCCTGGGGTATGCGAGCGGTGTGCATGCGCCGGGCCGCGCCGTGGGCTCCCGCGCCGCGCACGCCGCGCACCACCTGCTGCTCGGCCACGGCCACGCGCTGGAGGCGCTGCGGGCGACGGTGCCGACGGCCCGCGTGGGGACGACGCTCAACCTCTACTCGGTCCAGCCGGCGGGCGACTCCACGGCCGACGCCGATGCCGCCCGGCGCATCGACGGACTCACCAACCGCCTGTTCCTGGAGCCGCTGCTCACGGGCTCCTACCCGGCCGACGTGCTCGACGACCTCGGCGAGACGGAGTGGTTCGCCGAGCACGCCACCGACGACGACCTGCGCCTCATCTCGGCGCCGATCGACTTCCTCGGCGTCAACTACTACAGCCGGCATACGGTCGCCTCCGGCTCCACGCCGGCGAAGGACGCACCGGCGAGCGCCTACCCGGGCAGCGAGCACGTGCGGTTCGTCCGGACCGGGGCGCCGGTCACGCAGATGAGCTGGGAGGTCCACCCCGACGGCATGGTGGACGTGCTGCGCCAGGCCAACGCGCTCGCCCCGTCCCTGCCGCTCTACATCACGGAGAACGGTGCCGCCTATCCCGACCGGGTCGACGCGGACGGCCGGATCGACGACGGAGCCCGCACCGAGTACCTGGAGGCGCATCTCGAGGCGGCCCGGGACGCGATCGACTCAGGCCTCCCTCTCGGCGGCTACTTCATCTGGTCGCTCATCGACAACTGGGAGTGGGCGTTCGGCTACTCCCGCCGCTTCGGCCTCGTGCACGTCGACTACCGGACGCAGCGGCGAACGCCGAAACGCAGCGCCGCGTGGATGGCCGACTTCCTCCGCGATGCGGTGCCGGCCTCCCGCGCCTGATCGAGTGGACGCGACACGCCGCAGCGCGGCGCGCCGACGCGGCGTGTCGCGTCCACTCGTTGGTCAGCCCTGGCCGCGGCCGGTCTTCTGCTGCAGCCGGTCGATGTGCTCCGACGCCTGCGCCTTGGTGAGGTCGCCGGGGAGCTCCTCGCCGGCCTCGCGGGCGAGCGTGTCGAGGTAGCTGCGCTGGGAGGAGGTCATGGGCTCGTCGCCGGTGACCCATTCCGAGGGGTCCTTGCTCGCGGGGTTGGTGTCGTCCTCGCCGCGGGCGCCGAGCACGTCGTCGCCTGCGTCGTTCGTGATGTCGCTGTCGCTCATGCGGGCGACAGTACGCCGCGCCTCCGACGTGGCGGAGGGGGTTGCGCCGTCAGCCTCGGATGGCTCTGGCGTGCCCGATGAGGGCCTGCAGGTAGCCGGCGCGGGCGAACACGTCGGCGCGTTGCTGGGCGCTGTAGACCGGCACCTGCTCGGTGTAGGTCTGCCCGTTGCGAGCGGAGATGTGGATGGCGACGAAGCCGCCGACCCTCACCTCGCGCGCCAGCAGGAACAGCAGGCTGAGCAGGAAGAACCAGATGAAGACGACCACCATCACGATCGCCCATGCCGGCGTGTGCGTCGTGGTCGTCGTCGGGTCCACGGTCGTCACGTTGACGTCGGCGATCGGCCAGGTGCCTGCCGGGGTGACGACCCAGGCGTCGTTCGCCGTCACGTTGCCGACGTGAACCAGCGTCGGGCCGGGCTGCGGGAGGGGCTGCATGGTCACGGCCGAACACTAGCAGGGCGGGAAGCCGCTGGGCCGGTCGATGTCCGCTGGAGCGGACGGCGCATCCGGTCGGCTCTCACCTCCGCAGTACGCTCGGCCTCGGCAGGCCGAGCTCCTCCAGCAGGTCGCCGAGCATCCGGTCGAGCTCGAAACCCGCCTGGGTGACCTTGTTGTTGCCGAAGCTGCCGAGGCGGCTGCTCGGCTGGTCGACGCTCAGCACGGTGCCGCCGGAGCGCGACGCGTGCAGCTCGACCCGCAGCGGCGTGTAGAGGAGCGTGCCCGGGTCGTGGCGGAACATCCGGGCCGCCGTCGCGTAGTCGCCGATCAGGTAGACGGCGCTCGGGATGTCGGCTCCGCCCACGCGCATGACCGGCGTCGGGTGGTCGGTCCAGAAGCGGACGAACCGGTGGATGCCGGGCCCGGCCGCCTCCAGCGTCAGCCGCCGCCAGTCCGCGCCCGACGAGAGCAGCTCCCGCACGTGGGCGACATCCAGCGGGGGCACCTCCGCCTCGAAGGCGCGCCGCAGCGTCCCGAAGGCGACAGCGGCCTCCAGCTCGATGCGGTTCACCGATACGGGGACGATGCGCTCAGTCGCGGGGAGGGCCATCCGCCCATTCTCACCCGAGGCCGGTGACTCCCCGCTTCCGCGGCACCCGCGGGAGGTCGTCGGCCGACCCGTCGTCGCCCAGGCGGGCGACGTACGCGCGCTCGCGCTCCAGCGTGTCCGTCTCGGGCGCGCCGTAGCGCGCAGGGTCCGGACGGTCGGCGTCCTGCTCGACGATCAGGAGGCCGTCCGGGTCCTTGGGGTCGCGGATGCCGGTCAGCCTGACGTCGATCGTGGATTTGTCCTCGTCGTCGGGGTGCGGTGCCATGGATCCACCATCCCCGCGTCCGCCGCGCGCGGCAAGGGGACCGCGCGGTCCACTCGCCCGAACCAGGGGACCCGACACGCCGTATGACGGGCCGCCGTCACGGCGTGTTGCGTCCCCTCGATGCGGCGACGGGGGTCGGGACGGACGCGACCGGGACCGGGGTGCGGTCGGCGCGGACCAGGGCGATGCCGGCGAGGATGAGCAGGCCGCCCAGAAGCTGCAGCGGGCTGAGCTTCTCGCCGAGGAGCAGCCAGGCATAGAGGGTCGCCGCGACGACCTCCAGGAGTCCCACGAACGACGCCAGGCGCGACCCGAGCAGCTCCGTCGCCGTGATGCTGGAGGCGTACGCGACCGCCGTGGCGAGCACCCCGACCACGGCGATCGGCACCCACCACGCCGTCGGCCGGCCGAACAGGTCGACGTCGGCGAAGCTCACAGTGACGGGCAGCAGGCCGGTCGCGCCGACCGCGGCCAGCGCCAACGCTCCGATCAGCAGGCCGCCGGAGGCGAGGGCGACCGGCGGAAGCCCGTCGCTGGGCCGCGCCGCGATCACGTAGAAGGCGGCGCACCCGACCATGGCGACGACCGCGAGCAGCAGTCCGAACGGGTCGAGCGCTCCGGCACCGCCCGGAGAGACGACGAGCACGAGGCCCGCGACGGCGACCGCCGAGCCGGCGAGCACCACGGCGTGCGGAGCGCGGCGGCTGAGCGCCCAGGTCACGGCGACGAGCAGGACCGGCGCGAGGTACTCGACGAGGATGCCCGTCGAGACCGGGATGCGCTGGATCGCCGCGAAGTACAGAACCTGGGTTCCGGCGACCCCGACCAGCGCCATCCCGAGCAGCCGCCAGCGGCCGCGCCACACCGCGTCCCACCGGCCGCGCACCGACACGAGCGCGAACGGGAGCAGCACGAGCCCGCCGACCGCCGCCCGGACGGTGACTGCCGCCACCGGCGACCAGCCGCTCTCCAGCAGCGGTTTGATGAACGCGCCCGACATCCCGAACGTCGCCGCCGCGAGCAGCGCGATGAGCAGACCGAGGGAGGTCGGGCGGTGCGACATGAGGGTCACCTGTCAGGGTCGAGTGGGATGATGGTCCTGACGCTAGTATTGTCGCAGGTAAGGAGTCAACTTGCATTTTGCCCCTGACACAGTGGATGCATTGGAGTTCGCCGTGGCCCTCTGCGACACCGACCCCGGCGCGACCAGGAGCGGCGCGGACGAGCTCGCCACCACGGAGCAGTTGTCCGCGCTGCTGACCGAGAACCGCTACTCGGGGCGCGTCGACGGCGACGAGGCCGAGCTGCGGGAGGTGCGCGCGACCCGGGAGCGCATCATGCGCGTCTGGTCGCTCGACCGCGACGAGGCCGCCCTCGAGGTGAACGCCATGCTGGCCGAGGCGCACGCCCTCCCGTACCTCATGCGCCACGACGGCTTCGACTGGCACCTGCACGCGACCGCACAGGATGCCCCGCTCGCCGAGCGCATCCGGGTCGAGATCGCGCTCGCCCTGGTCGACGTGATCCGCTCCGGCGAGACCGGCCGGCTGCGCGTCTGCGCGGCCGACGACTGCACCGGCCTCGTGCTCGACCTCTCCCGGAACGGATCGAAGCGCTTCTGCAGCGTCCGCTGCGGCAACCGGGTCAACATGATCGCCTTCCGCGCCCGCAAGGAGCATCAGCAGGTGACGTCATGAACTGCCGAGGACGCCGTCTTCTTAGAGCAGGTGACCATCGGAGTCATCCCTCGTCCAAGGAGTGAAATGAAGAAGCCTGTCCTGCTCGGCCTCGTCGCGGCCGTCGCGCTCACCACCGCCGTCTCCACCCCCGCCTCGGCGGCACTCGCCGCGCGCGCCATCACGACGACGGGGGCGACCGGAACGGTGGTCGTCGACCGTTCCGGCGTCGCAGAGATCAGCGTCACCGACACCCGGGCCGACGGGAAGAGCGCCACGGCGACTCTGCTGCACCGCAGCGGCGGCGCCCGCGTCACCGCGTCGAAGGGCCTGGGGACATCCACCACGACCACCGTCAAACTCGCCCGCGGAACGATGGTCCAGCTGCGCGTGTGCACGGTGAACCTCAGCGTGGGCTGGAGCACCGAGTCGGGCTGCCAGGTGTCTGACACGTTCCTGATGCCGTAGGGGCGGTGGGGGGCGCGGACGCCGGCGACCAGCCCGGACGCCTGCCGGCCCACCCGCTCAGAAGTCGGAGAGGTTGGCGCGGATGCCGCCATTCCCGTACTCGCGGCGCAGGATGCCCCGCCGCCGCAGCACCGGGACGAGCTCGTCGAGGTAGCGGTGCAGCGTCACCGGGTGCAGGTCGCCGGAGAAGATGAAGCCGTCGTTGTCGGCCTCCTCCCCGATCTCCTCGATGAAATCGGCGATCTGCTCCGCCGTGCCGACGAAACCGGCGCGGTCGGCGATGCGGCCCTTCACCACCTTCGGCGCGATCAGCTCGCGGAGCGTGACGCCCTCGCGGATGCCCTGCTTGCCGAACAGTCCCTTGATGCTGCCCTGCGAGACGTGGTCGCCGAACACCGACACGTCGAACGGCTCGTCGAGCGACAGCACCGTGAGGTCGGTCTCCAGGTCGCTCGACTGGCCGGCGAGCGCGCGGTACAGCTCCTCGTCGGTCGGGTGCTTCGACGCCTCGACGACGCGTCGCGCCTCCTCGTCGCTCGGCACGACCTCCGGCTTGAACACGAACAGCACCTTGATGGAGTCCGGGTCACGCCCGGCGGCGACCGCCGCCTCCCGCACCTTCAGCCGGTAGTCGCGGATGCTCTGCGCGTCGAGCGGCGCGAGCGCCAGCTGGACGTCGGAGTGCGTTCCCGCGAACGCGATGCCCCGCGGCGAGCCGCCAGGCGAGACGATGGCCGGGTCGCCCTCCAGGAACGGCACGGCGTTGAGCGGACCGGCCAGCCGGAAGTACTCCCCCTCGTGCTGGAAGGGCCGGATCTTCGAGCCGTCAGCGAAGTGCCGCGTCGCCGGATCCTGCACGAGCGCGTCGTCGTCCCAGCTGTGCCACAGCCTCCGGATGACGGTCAGCCACTCTTCCGCGCGGTCGTAGGCGGCGTCGTGCGACAACGGCGGAAGGCCGAGATGGCGGGCGCTGCCGACGTCGGTGACGACGTTGACGCCGAGCCGGTGGCCGCTCAGGTGGTGGAGGGTGGCGAACTGCCGCGCGGCGACGTACGGCGGGTAGGCGCCGGCGTTGATGGTGGGCGCGACCCCGAGATGCCTGGTCGCGTCGAGCAGGTACGGCGACAGGATCAGCGGGTCGTGCTTGGGACCGCCGTACGCCTCGCGCACGCGCAGGTCGATCGTCTCCGGGAAGCCGAGCGAGAGGGCGTCCTCGAGGATGACGAGGTCGAGGCCGGCCTGCTCCAGCTCGCGCGCGGACTGCTGGTAGAGGTCGGGCTTGGTCCAGTCGTAGCCCCAGTCCCAGTACGGGTGACCCCAGCCCTGCGGGCCGAAGCCGCGGCTGAAGAACCAGCCGAAGTGCTGCAGTCGCGCCATGACGCCCTACCTCCCTGCCGCGGCGACGACCGCGGTGGCATCCACGTCGGAGATGGTCACATCCGCCTCCGCCACGGCGGCGAGGCCGCGGCTCAGGTCCTCGATCAGGTCGTCCGCGTCCTCCAGCCCGACGGAGAGGCGCAGCAGCCCCGCGCCGATGCCCGTGCGCTCGCGCACGTCGCCCGGAAGGTGGGCGTGCGTCGTGGAGGCCGGGTGCAGGATGAGCGAGCGGACGTCGCCGATGTGGGTCATGCGGCTTAACAACTGCACCGCATCGTAGAACCGTTCCGCCGCGGCCGCGCCGCCGCCGAGCGTGAACCCGAGCACCGCGCCCTGGCCGCGCGGCAGGTAGCGCTGCGCGAGCGGGAACGAGGGATGCGACGGGAGCCCGGCGTAGTCGACGCTCACGACCTCCGGCTGCGCCTCGAGCCAGCGCGCGACGGCGAGCGCGCTGTCCGACTGCCGCTGCACGCGCAGCGACAGCGTCTCGATGCCCTGCTGGATGAGGAAGGCGTTGAGCGGCGAGAGCACCGGTCCGAAGAGCGAGGCGACGACCGACCGCGCGAACGCGGTGTAGGCGCCGGCGCCGTGCGCGTCGACGTAGCTGGCACCCTCCAGCCACTCGTCGGGACCGGTGAGATGGGCGAAGGGAGACGCGGCCCAGTCGTAGCTGCCCTGATCGACGACGACGCCGCCGAGGGTCGAGCCGTGGCCGCCGAGGTACTTGCTCGCGGAGTGCACGACGATGTCGGCCCCGAAGTCGCCCGGCCGCAGCAGGTACGGCGTCGCGAGGGTGTTGTCGACGATGAGCGGGATGCCGTTCTCGCGCGCGACCGCGGCGATCCCGGCGATGTCGAGCACGTCGTTGCCGGGGTTGGCGATCGACTCGCCGAACAGGGCCCGCGTGTTCGGCCGCAGCCGGCGCCGCCACTCGGCCAGGTCGGTCGGGTCGTCGACGAACTCGATGTCGATCCCCAGCCTCCGGAGCCCGTTCTCGAACAGGCCGCGGGTGCCGGAGTAGACGCTCTGCGCCGAGAGGACGTGGTCGCCGGACTGCACGAGCGCGAGCAGCGCGACGGTCAAAGCCGCCTGGCCGCTGCCGACGGCGATGGCGTCGCGGCCGCCCTCCAGCGCGGCGACGCGGCGCTCCAGGGCGGCGGTCGTCGGGTTGCCGGAGCGGCTGTAGGTATAGCCGGGCTCCTCGCCGCCGAAGCGGCCCTCCGCGTGGGCGAAGCTGTCGAACTCGAAGCCCGCGGTGAGGTAGATGGGGGTCACCCGGGCGCCGTGGGCGGCGTCGCGGGCCTCTCCCGCGTGGACCTGGGCTGTGCTGAACTGCGGCATCCCCCCATGGTGCGGTACCGGCCTGCCGAGCGCGCCTTCTGTTGCGGAAAGCTACGGGCAGGCGATCCGGGCGGTGCGCTATCCTGTGTGAGCGATATGCGAACAGCGCGTTCGCATAGTGAACGGCTTACAACGAAGTGAGGTTCCAGTGCAGTTCCACCACCACGGTTATGTGTCCGGTGACCCGCGCATCCACGAGCCCGCGGGAACCGGGATCGACCGCCCCGCCGAGCTGCCCGACGAAGTGGACGTGCTCATCGTCGGCAGCGGCCCCGCCGGCATGATCGCCGCAGCACAGCTCTCCCAGTTTCCGAACGTGGTCACCCGCATGGTCGAGCGCCGGCCCGGGCGGCTCGCCATCGGGCAGGCGGACGGCATCCAGGCACGCAGCGTCGAGACGTTCCAGGCGTTCGGGTTCGCCGAGCGGATCATCGCCGAGGCATACCGCATCACCGAGATGGCCTTCTGGAAGCCCGACCCGGCGGACCCCTCCCGCATCGTCCGCACCGCGCGGCCGGTCGACGACCCGACGGGCGTCAGCGAGTTCCCGCACCTCATCGTCAACCAGGCGCGGGTGCTGGACTACTTCGCCGAGGTGATGGCGAACTCCCCGTCGCGGATGACGCCCGACTACGGCTACGAGTTCGTCGGGCTCGAGGTGGGCGAGGGCGAGCATCCCGTCGCCGTCACCCTCCGCAGCACGGCCGGGCCGGGCGAGGGCGCGCTGCGCGTGGTGCACGCCAAGTACGTCGTGGGCGCCGACGGCGCGCGCAGCAAGGTCCGCGAGGCGATCGGCTGCCACCTGGCCGGCGACCAGGCCAACCACGCCTGGGGTGTGATGGACGCGCTGGCCGTCACCGACTTCCCGGACATCCGCACGAAGTGCTCGATCCAGTCGGAGGCGGGCAACATCCTGCTGATCCCGCGCGAGGGCGGCTACCTGTTCCGGATGTACGTCGACCTCGGCGAGGTCGCCCCGGACGACAAGGGGGCCGTGCGCTCGACCTCGATCGAGCAGATCATCGCGAAGGCCAACGAGATCCTGCACCCGTACACGCTCGACGTGCGCAACGTCGCCTGGCACAGCGTCTACGAGGTCGGCCACCGCCTCACCGACCGCTTCGACGACGTGCTCCCGCACGAGCTCGGGATGCGCACCCCGCGTGTGTTCATCACCGGCGACGCCTGCCACACGCACAGCGCGAAGGCCGGGCAGGGCATGAACGTCTCGATGCAGGACGGCTTCAACATCGGCTGGAAGCTCGGCCACGTGCTCGACGGCCGTTCGCCGGAGTCGCTGCTCGCCACCTACTCGGCCGAACGCCAGGTGGTGGCGAAGAACCTGATCGACTTCGACAAGGAGTGGTCGACGCTGATGGCCAAGAAGCCGGAGGAGTTCGAGAGCCCGTCGGAGCTGGAGGACTTCTACGTCGCGACCGCGGAGTTCCCGGCCGGCTTCATGACCCAGTACTCACCGTCGCTCATCGTCGGCGAATCCGCGCACCAGGAGCTCGCATCCGGATTCCCGATCGGCAAGCGCTTCAAGTCGGCGCCGGTGACGCGGGTCTGCGACGGCAACCCGGTGCACCTCGGCCACCACGCCCGCGCCGACGGCCGCTGGCGCATCTACGTCTTCGCCGATGCCGCCCGTCCGGGCGAGGCGTCGGCGGTCGCGCGCCTGGCCGAGTGGATGTCGGCCTCCCCCGGGTCGCCGCTCGCCGCTACTCCGGCCGGTGCCGACCCGGACGCCTGGTTCGACGTGAAGGTCGTCTACCAGCAGGATCACACCGCGGTCGACCTCGGCGTCGTGCCGGAGCTGTTCCTGCCACGGGTCGGCCCGTTCGGCCTGATCGACTACGAGAAGGTGTACGCCGCCGATCCGGCCGACGACATCTTCGCGGCGCGCGGCATCCACCGCGACGGCGCGATCGTGATGGTGCGGCCCGACCAGTACGTCGCCGACGTGCTGCCGCTCACGGCGACCGACGAGCTGGCCGCGTTCTTCCGGCCGATCCTGGCGACGCGGGAGCTCGCCGGGTAGCCGCCGCCGGTCGCCGAGTGGTGACATCTCGTCGCCACTCGGCGGGGATTCCGACGATCGGTCTCATCTCGAGGCGCGGCTAGCCTGGCGGGATGACTGCTTCGGAGATCGCTGCCCCGGGTGTGCACGCGGTGCGCGTCCCTATGCACGGGGGCGGGCTCCCGTGCAGCCTGGCGTACGTGGTGGAGGACGACCGTGGCGGGGTGCTCGTCGTCGACCCCGGCTCGCCGGGTCGGGAGGCTGTGCGTGCGGTGATCGCCGCGGTCGAGGCGGTCGGGCGACGGCCCTCCGACGTGTCCGGCATCGTGCTGACGCACATGCACGCCGACCACGCGGGCGGAGCGGCCGCGCTGCGGGAGGCGTCCGGCGCGCCCGTGCTCATGCACGCGCGCGAGGCGGAGGCTCTGGCGGCGATCCGGCGCGGACTCCCGGCGCCCGACCTCGAAGGGTGGGGCGTGCCGGCCGAGAGGCGGCCGGAGTTGGCGGCGGTGGCCGCTGCACCGGCCGCTCCCGACCTGGCGCGACCCGACGACGTGCTCGCCGAGGGCGACCTCCTGGATGTCCCCGGCCGCCGCCTGCGCGTGCTGTGGACGCCCGGCCACACCCCCGGCAGCCTGTGCCTGCACGACGAGGACTCCGGCCTCGTGTTCACCGGCGACCACGTGCTCCCGACCGTCAACCCGGGCCTCGGCCTCGGTGGCCCGACCGCCACGAATCCGATCGCGGACTACCTGGCGTCGCTCGAGCGGGTCGCCGGGCTCGGCGGCCTGGCGCTGCCCGGGCACGAGCATCCCTTCTCCGGCCTGGCCGACCGCTGCGCCGCCCTGGCCGAGCACCACCTGCGCCGGTCGCGGGAGGTCGCAGGGCACCCCGGCGGCACCGTCTGGGAGGTCGCGAGCACCCTCACCTGGACCGGCGGCTGGTCCAACCTCCCGCCCTTCCCCCGCCTCTCCGCCCTCGCCCAAACCGCCCTCCACCTCTCCCACCTCGCCTCCTGACTCCCCCACCGTCGAGTCCGCGAAGACTGCACGCGACACGCCGCGCAGGCGTGAAGTCTTGGTGTACTCGACGGTGGATGGGAGCTGCGCCGGGCGGCTTGACGAGGTGCGGAGGGGGTTCGTATACTCGCGTTTACAACGTTGGAGTACATCGTTGTAGAAACCCGATCGATCGACGCTGAGGCGGTCGGTCCCACGAGAGGCATTCAATGAAGAAACTGCTCGCGACGCTCGCCGTCGCCGCCGGCGCTTCTCTCGCGCTCGCCGGCTGCTCCAGCTCCCCCGGCGGCGACAGCGCCGGTCCCGTCACCCTCACCTTCTGGCACGGCTACACCGAGGCCGACGGCAAGGTCCTCGACAAGATCGTCGAAGACTTCAACAAGTCGCAGAAGGACATCACGATCAAGACCACCACCAAGACGTGGGCGGTCATCGGCGACACCCTCCTGCCCGCCCTGTCGGCCAAGAAGGGCCCGGACATCGTCGCGATGCCGGCGGAGACCCTCCCCGTCTACGCCTCCAAGGGCGCTTTCGCCAAGCTCGACGACTTCTACGCCGGCAGCGCCGTGAAGGATGCGTCGCTGCGACCCGCGGCCGTCGAGATGGAGAAGGTCGACGGCTCCTACTACGGCGTCCCGACCGGCTTCGTGCCGCTGTCGGTCATCTACAACAAGGCGCTGTTCCAGAAGGCGGGCATCACCGAGTTCCCGAAGACCTGGGACGAGTGGGTCGCCGACTCCAAGAAGCTCACCGTCGACGAGAACGGCGACGGCACCCCCGAGCAGTACGGCCTCGCGCTGCCCGACCACGCGACCGTCGGCAACGGCGTCTGGGCGAGCCTCTTCTACGGCGGAGGCGGAGCGATCGTCGACGGCTCGAAGTCGGTGCTCGACTCGTCCGCCAACGCCGACACCCTCAGCTACTGGGCGAAGGCCGTCACGCAGGACAAGATCTCCCCTACGGGCCTGGACGGCGTCGCCTCCGACAAGCTGTTCTCCTCCGGCAAGGCCGCGATGGAGATCGGCGGTCCGTGGATGGCCGGCGTCGCCACCGAGAACAAGATCGACTACGGCATCGCCGGCATCCCCGCGGGCCCCAAGGGCAAGGCGGCGTCGGCGATCGGCATCTCCGCGGCGGTCACCGCGCAGGCCGACTCCGCGAAGAAGGCGGCGGCCGAGAAGTTCTTCGCCTACTTCTTCAGCAAGGAGGTCGCCACGAAGTGGTCGCTCGGCTCCGGCTGGCCGCCCCTGCGCACGGACATCCCGTCGTCGGACGTGTCCTCCAACCCGGTCGTCGCGTCCCTCACAGACCTCGTCGGCGACGCCCGCCCGCTGCTCCCCGGCGTCGCCAACAGCACCGACGTGCTGTCGGCGGTCGACGAGGCGACCCAGAAGGCGCTCACCGGCGGCGACCCCGCCGCCCTGCTGAAGTCCGCCTCCTCGCAGGTGCAGCAGGCCCTCGGCAAGTGAAACGCGGGTGGGCCGCCGTCCCCCTCGGCGGCCCACCCGTCTCCCGAAAGCGACTATGAGCACTCTCACTCGTCCCCGCACCTCCCGCAGGCCGTACCGGCCGCCGGCGCCGCTCGGCGGACGGCCGCGCTCCGGCACCCGCCGCGGCCCGCTCGCCCTGCTGTTCATGCTCCCGGCCCTGGTCATCCTGATCGCGTTCGTCGGCTGGCCGATGCTCTCGGCCCTGCGGCTCTCGTTCACGAACGCGAGCGGCTTCGGGCTGGAGGAGTGGGTCGGCCTCGACAACTACATCCAGGTCTTCACCGACCCGCGCGTGTTCGCCACGCTCGGCAACACCGCGCTGTACACCGTGCTCTTCACGCCGACGGCGCTGATCGCGGCACTGCTGCTGGCGCTCCTGCTGACCAACCGGCGGCTGCTCGGCCGCGGCTTCTTCCGCACCGCGCTCTTCCTGCCGTTCATCGTCTCGCTGGCGGTCGCCGCCTTCGCGTGGACGTATCTGCTCGACCCGCAGGTCGGCCTCCTCAACTTCTGGCTGCGCAGCGTCGGCGTGCAGCTCGGGAACGTGCTGCAGGATCCCGCGCTCGCCATGCCGACCGTCGTGCTCGTCGCGATCTGGAAGAACTTCGGCTTCTACATGGTGATCTTCATCGCGGGTCTGCAGGAGATCCCCGAGTCGCTCTACGAGGCGGCCAAGATCGACGGCGCAGGGGCCTGGCGCCGGTTCGTCAGCGTGACGCTGCCGCAGCTGAGCAACACACTCGCGTTCGTCGTCGTGTTCGCGATGATCGCCGCGCTGCAGGCCTTCGACCAGATCTACGTGATGACGGGAGGCGGCCCCTACCGCTCGACCCAGACGGTCGTCATGGAGATCTACCAGGAGGGCTTCAAGAAGCTCGACCTGGGCCTTGCCACCGCGCTCTCGTACGTGCTGCTGGCGGCCACGCTCATCCTCAGCCTCATCCAGTTCCGCTTCTTCGGACGCCGCGAGAAGGACATCGCATGACCACCACCGCCGCCCCGGCCGCGCTCCGGCGGCCCACGGCGCCGCGCGGCCGCCGCTTCGGACGCCGCGCCGAACGCTGGCTGCTGTTCGCCGCCGCGCTCGTCATCACCGCGATCGTGCTGCTGCCGGTCGTCGTCATCGTGCTCACGGCCTTCAAGCCGGCGGCCGAGATCAACGCCTATCCGCCGACACTGCTGCCCGGCACGTGGACGCTGGACAACTTCGCGAAGATCTTCAGCGACCTCCCGTTCGGCCGGCTCTTCCTCAACAGCCTCGTCTTCGCCGGCGGCGTCACCGTGTTCGCCCTGGTGTTCGACTCGCTCGCCGCCTACGCCCTCGCCCGGATCGACTTCCGCGGCAACCGCGTCGTGCTGATTGTGATCGTGGCGAGCCTGATGATCCCGTTCCAGGCGACGCTCATCCCGGTCTACCAGCTGGTCGCTCAGCTCGGCTGGGTGAACACGTTCGCGGGCCTCATCATCCCGCGCGCCGCCGACGCCTTCGGCATCTTCTTCCTCCGCCAGTTCTTCATCTCGCTGCCGCGCGACCTCGACAACGCGGCCAGGATCGACGGCGCCGGCGAGTTCCGCATCTTCCGCAGCATCGTGCTGCCGAACGCGGTGCCCGCCCTGCTCACGCTCGCCATCTTCACCTTCGTCAACAACTGGAACGACCTGCTCTGGCCGCTCGTGTTCACGACGTCGCCGGAGATGGGCACGATCACCTCGGGCCTGACGCTGCTCACTGGACCGAGCGGCATCATCCCCTACGGCACGATGATGGCCGGGTCGCTGATCGCCGTGCTGCCGCTCGCGGTGATGTTCCTGATCATGCAGCGACGCTTCATCGAGAGCGTCGCGACCACGGGGCTGAAGTGACGGCGCCGCGCTGGTTCGAGGACGGCCGCCTGCACCTCGGACTCGGGATCGAGGACACCTTCGTTCCGCAGGAGCGGCCGGGTGAGCGCGCGATCGACGAGTACGAGCTGACCGAGCACTACGAGCGGTACCGCGAGGACTTCGCCCTCGCCGCAGGAGTCGGCGCCGAGGTGCTGCGCTGGGGCGTCCCCTGGTACCGGGTCGCGCCCGCGCCGGGCCGCTGGGACTGGGACTGGACCGACCGCGCCGTCGACGCGCTCCTCGCGGCCGGCCTCCGCCCGATCGTCGACCTGCTGCACTACGGAACGCCGCTGTGGCTGGCCGACCAGTTCGCCTCCCCCGACTACCCGCAGCACGTCGCCGAGTTCGCCGACCGGTTCGGCGAACGCTACGGCGACCGGGTCGTCGACTACACGCCGGTCAACGAGCCGGTCATCCACGCTCTGTTCTCGGGCGAGTACGGATACTGGCCGCCGTACCGGACGGGGGCGGAGGGCTTCGCCGCCATCGCCGCCAACCTGGCCCGCGGCTTCGTGCTCAGCCAGGATGCGCTCTCCGCCCGCATCGGCGACCGCGCCACCTTCGTGCATGTGGATGCTGCCATGAGCTTCATCGGCGACGATGTCGCCCCGGAGCATCGCGAGGAGGCCGAGCGTCTGCGCCACCAGGTGCACCTGGTCGAAGACCTCGTCACCGGCCGCGTCGACGACGCCCACCCCCTCCGCGACCGGCTCGCGCCCGCCGTGACCGACGCTGAGCTCGACTGGTTCCGCGCGCACGCCGTGCGTCCGGACGTGATGGGCGTCAACTACTACCCGCGCCACTCCACCGAGCTGTTCGAGGCCGGCGTCCGTCACGGCGGCGGCTTCGCCGACCCGCGGCCGAGCGTCGACCGCGGCGCCGAGGGCCTGCGCGAGGCGCTCGAGCGCTTCGCCGCACGGTACGGCGCGCCCGTCATGGTCACCGAGACGTGCGTCACCGGCACGGTCGAGGAGCGCATCCACTGGCTGGACGAGTCCCTCGCCCTCGTCGACGCCATGCGAGCCGAGGGCGCACCCGTCGTCGGCTACGTCTGGTGGCCGCTGTTCGACATGTACGAGTGGACGTGGCGGCACAGCGACCGCCCCCGCGCCGACCACCTGCTCACGATGGGGCTGCACGATCTCGTCGAATCGCCCGACGGGCTGCTGCGCGTGCCCAACCCCGTCGCCGAGCGCTACCGACTCCACGCCGACCGCCTCGCCCGGATCACCACCCTCTGACGAAAGAAGTCCATGCATCACGCCCGCCTCACCCTCCAGCCCTCCGCCGCCATCGGCGCCGTCGACCCCCGCCTCTACGGCTCGTTCATCGAGCACCTCGGCCGCGCGGTGTACGACGGGATCTACGAGCCCGGCCACCCCGCGGCCGACGCGGACGGTTTCCGCACCGACGTGATCGAGCTGGTCAAGGAGCTCGGCGTCACCACCGTGCGCTACCCCGGCGGCAATTTCGTCTCCGGCTTCCGCTGGGAGGACTCGGTCGGACCGCGCGAGCAGCGCCCGACGCGCCTCGACCTCGCCTGGCACTCGACCGAGACCAACGAGGTGGGGCTGCACGAGTTCCAGACCTGGCTCGACAAGGTCGGCAGCGAGCTCATGCTGGCGGTGAACCTCGGGACGCGCGGCGTCTCGGAGGCCCTCGACCTGCTCGAGTACACCAACCACCGCGGCGGCTCCGCGTTCTCCGACCAGCGCATCGCCAACGGCCGCACCGAGCCGTTCGATGTGCGGATGTGGTGCCTCGGCAACGAGATGGACGGCCCCTGGCAGCTCGGCCACAGCTCGGCGGAGGAGTACGGCCGACTCGCGGCGAAGACCGCGCAGGCCATGAAGATGTACGACCCCGACCTGCAGCTGGTGGTCTGCGGCTCCTCCAGCTCGTCCATGCCGACCTTCGGGGAGTGGGAGCGGGTGACGCTCAGCCACACCTACGACGACGTCGAGTACATCTCGTGCCACGCCTACTACGAGAACAAGGGCGACCTCGGCAGCTTCCTGGCCTCGGGCGTCGATATGGACTACTTCATCCGCAGCGTCGTCGCCACCGCCGACAGCGTGAAGGCCGTGCGCGGCAGCTCGAAGACGATCAACATCTCGTTCGACGAGTGGAACATCTGGTACAACACCCGGTTCGAGACGGTGGACCGCATCACCGGAACCGACAACTGGCCCGTCGCCCCGCGCCTCCTGGAGGACACGTACACCGTCTCGGACGCGGTCGTCTTCGGCAGCCTCCTCATCACCCTGCTGAAGCACGCGGACCGGGTCACCAGCGCTTCCCTCGCCCAGCTGGTGAACGTGATCGCCCCGATCATGACCGAGCCCGGCGGACCGGCGTGGAAGCAGACCACGTTCTTCCCGTTCGCCGCCACCTCGGCGCACGGCCGCGGCACGGCCCTCGCCGTCGACGTCACCTCCGGCAGCTACGACACCGAGCGCTTCGGCGCGGTGCCGCTGGTGGACGCGGTCGCCGCGCACGACGAGGAGGCCGGACGCTACGCCCTCTACGCGGTGAACCGCTCGATCGACGAGCCGACCGAGCTCGTGGTCGACCTGGCGGCGCTCGGCGCGGACGCGGCGTCGCTGACCGTGAGCGCATCCACCCTGAGCGACCCCGACCCGGACGCGGCCAACACCCGCGAGAACCCGGACCGGGTGGCTCCGCGCGAGCTGGCGGTGCGCCGCGAGGGCTCGCTGCTGCACGTCGAGCTGCCCGCGATCTCCTGGACGGAGATCCTGCTGGGCTGACCGGCCGCTCTGCCCGAGCATCGATGGGACGCAACACGCCGCTATCCGCACCTGGATGGCGGCGTGTTGCGTCCCATAGATCGTGGAGCGAGAGGGAGGGTGTGCTCAGCCCTCGGGCTGCAGCGCGGGGAGGCGCGCGGGCGTCGACTCCCGCTCGATGACGCGGAACGGCACCGCGATCTCCTCCGGCTCGAACGGCCCGGGGTCGGCGATGCGGCGCAGCAGCAGCTGGACGGCGCGGCGGGCGATCTCGTCGCGTCCGGGGTCGATGGTCGAGAGCGTCGGCATCGAGTAGTGCGTCTCGTCGATGTCGTCGAACCCGACGAGGGCGACGTCGTCCGGGACGCGGTGGCCGGCCTCCTGCAGCACGCGAAGCGCACCGAGAGCCAGCGTGTCGTTGAAGGCGACGACGCCGTCGAATGGCAGGCCGGTCTCCAGGAATGCGCGCATGGCCCGAGCGCCGTCGGCGCGGTGCCAGGTGCCCGCAGGGACGACGAAGCGCTCGTCGTAATCCGCGCCCGCGGCCTCCAGCGCCTCGCGGTAGCCGGCGAGGCGGAGGCCGGCGGAGCCGATCGCCTCACCCGGGTGCGCGCCGAGCGCGACGACGCGGCGGCGGCCGCCGTCGAGCAGCAGCTCCGTCGCAGCGCGGGAGCCCTCGACGTTCTGCATGGTCACGTGGTCCTTCGGACCGTTGAAGATGCGCTCCCCGAGCAGCACCATCGGTGTGGTGACCTCGGCGATGGCCTGGCGGTCGGCCTCATCCAGACCGAGCACGCTGTACAAGATGCCGTCGACCATGCGCCCGCTGCGGTTGCGCAGCACCGACAGCTCGCTCTCACGGTCGTTGCCGAACTGCTCGATCAGCACGGAGAGGCCGTGCTCGCTCGCGGCCCGCATGACGGAGTCGGCGAGCTCGGCGAAGTAGGCGTTGCGCAGCTCGGGGATGATCAGGCTGATGACGTTGGTGCGGCCGGACCGGAGGCTGCGCGCGGAGAGGTTGGGCGTGTAGTCCAACTCCGCGATCGCGGCGAGGACGCGCTGCCGGGTGCTGTCGCGGACGTACGGGTAGTCGTTGATGACGTTGGACACCGTCTTGATCGACACGCCGGCGAGCCGGCTCACGTCATGAAGTGTCGCCGCCATGCGACCTCCCTTCCCCTCGCCTCATGTTACAACGTTGGAACCCTCCGACGAGTCCGCGAAGACTGCACGCGACACGCCGTGTGGGCGTGCAGTCTTCGTGCACTCGACGGTGGGCGGTTTCAGCGGAGGTCGGATTCGATGGCGGCGGCGGCGGCGGTCAGGCGGGCGGCGATGGTGGGGGCGTCCAGCGCGGTCGAGACGTAGACGACGGCGAGTGCGGCGGGCGGCCGGCCGGGCGCGCGCAGGGGGACGGCGATGGATGCCAGGCCCGCGATCACCTCGTCGTGGCTGGTGGCGTAGCCCCGCGTGCGCGCCGACTCCGCTTCCTCCCGCGGGTGCTCCCCCGGCAGCGCCCGCCACTGCTCCTCGGTCAGCACCGACTGGATGGCGATCCCGGGCGCACCGGACGCCAGCGGGTGCCGCGTCCCCGGCCGCTGGGCGACGTGCGCGTGCGCATGCGACGGCTCCACCGTCACGAGGGTGACGACGTCGTGGCGGTCGAGCACCGCGACGAACGCCGTCATCGTCAGCTCGTTGGCGACGGCGGTGAGCTGCGGCAGCGCGGCCGACTGCAGGTCGCGCGACACCGCCCGGGCCAGCGTCGCCATCCGAGGGCCGAGCTCCACCGCGCCGGCCGCGTCCCGCACCACCAGGCCGTGGTCCTCGAGCGTGCGAAGGATGCGGTACGCGATCGAGCGGTGCAGCCCGAGCCGGGAGGCGATCACCGGGATGGTCAGCGGCTCGCCCGCATCGGCCAGCAGCTCCAGCATCCGGATGCCGCGGGACAGCGTCTGCAGGGGCGGAGCGGACCCGCCACCCTCCTCGTTCGATGCCACGCGTTCGATTATAGAAACCCCCAAGCCATCAGCTCCTGAGTTCTTCGAGCAGATCGCGGCGATTCGCTCGAAGAACTCAGGAGGCGATGGCTAGGCGTGGGCGGAGAAGAAGGACAGGACGTCCGGAAGCGCCTTGCTCGCGATCGAGCCGTGGGTCGCACCGGGGACCCGCAGGTACGTCACGTCGGTCCCGAGACGCTGCTCCCCCTCGACGAAGGCGGTCGTCGACTCGGGCCGGACCAGCTTGTCGCTCATCCCCTGCGCGACCAGCAGCGGCATCGGCAGGGCCGTCCCGCCCGGCGTGTTGGCGGCGAGCAGGCCCGCCCACGGTTCAGTGGTCTCCGGGTCGGCCGAGAGGAAGCCGCCGACCAGCGGCTTCGCCACGTCGTGCAGCGCACTGTTCTGGGTCAGCAGGCAGAACCCGTTCATCGCCGGGAGCGCCGCTGCCGCCGCGGGAGTCAGGATGGTGTCCACCGGCACCTCGTACACGCTCGAGTACGCGTCGAACGCGTAGGCTGCGATGCTCACCCCGGAGACATCCTCGATGTCGGCGCGCAACAGCGGCGCCAGATCGGTCGCGGGTGCGGCGACGGCGACCGCGCGCACGTCGAGCTCCGGCGCGTACTGCCGCCATAGCTGCGCGGCGAACAGCGCGGCCTGGCCGCCCTGCGAGTGCCCCCAGAGCAGAACACGGTCGCTCACGGCCGACCCGAGGAACTCGCGAGCCGCCCGGGCGGCGTCGAGCACGTTCCGCCCCTCCGTCTCGCCGACGAGGTAGGAGTCCGGACCGGGGACGCCCATCCCGGCGTAGTCGCTGGCGACGACGGCGTAGCCCTGCTTCAGCAGCTCGGTGAGCCCCTCCATCCACACGTAGGGGTCGACGGAGCGCGAGGGCGCGCACTTCTCGGCGCTGCCGGTCGTCGGGTGCCCCCAGGAGACGATGGCGCGGCCGCCGTCCGGGGCTTTGCCGTCGGGCACCACCAGCATCCCGCTGTTGAGCACGGGGACGCCGCGGAGGTCGGTGGACCGGTACAGGATGCGCCACGCCGTCGACCCGCCGGGCTGCCCGGGCACCAGCTCAGAGCGGACCACGGTTCCCGGAGCGCCCTTCGCCTGCGGCGGGTCGTCGTAGAAGCGGCCGGTGTAGGGACGGGCGAACAGGTCCTCCTCGCCGCGCACCACCTGCGAGCATCCGGAGAGCAGCACGGTCGCGAGCAGCACGGCCAGCGCGCCGGAGAGACCGGCGCGGATCCGGCCGGGCCGCGTGCGCACACCCCATGGTGGCACGGCGCCCGCGCCGGTCACAGGGTCAGGCCGGGACGACGTCGCGCGTGTTGACGACATCCACCCGCGCGTCGATGAACGAGTGGACGCTCTCGTGGATGTGGTACTGCGTGTGCGACAGGCGCACCTCGCGCGCGTGCAGCAGGGTGCGGGCCGCGGCCCGTCGCGCGCGGAGGCGGCCGAGCGCGACGGCGGCGCCGAGCAGCACGCCGAGCACGAGGACCGTCCCGACGCCGTCGGCGACGGCCGCCCAGGCGGGTCCGAGCAGGGCGAGGGCCGCAACCCAGGCGCCGCCGATCGCCACGAGAGCCAGGCCCGCCGTCCAGAGCGCCGCGCGCGCGAGTCGCAGCGGGGAGACGGCGAGCAGCGCTCGAGCCTCCGCGGCCTCGCGCTCCTGCTGGCGGCGGCGCTCCTTCGCCCAATGGAGGTCCCGCTCGTGGCGTCGGGCGAGCAGTTGGGCCCGGTCGTGGGCGTGATTGTAGGAGGTGGTGTGCACGATACGTCCTTCGCGGTTCGGGTCTCCCGCGGTCCGATGTCGGGTCGGTTTCCGCGGGGCTCAGGCAGTAACTCGGGTGTGACATCGGCGAGCATAGCCAGAAAGACAGGTCTGTGGGCCATTTGGAGGACATGAAGCTGTACCCCAATCCGGGCGACACGGGCGCGTAACACGACGCTGTTAGGGTGTCCCTTCCGGCACTCCGGGAGGGAACGGATGCGTAGACCCGTCGTCTTGGCGCTCATCGCGGTCGTCGCCGTGCTCGCCGTGGTCGCCATCGGGCTCGGGCTCGCCCGCCAGGCGAGCCTGAACGCGCAGCCCGCGGCGTCGTCGCCGACGCCCACGGCCACGCCGGTCCCGTCCGCCGCGCCGCTGCCGCCGGCCTTCGCCTCCCCCCGGCTTTACCTCGACCCGAACACCGAGGCCGCCGCCGCGCAGAAGCGGCTGCAGCAGCAGGGCGACACCGCCGCCGCCTCCCTCGCCGCGCGGATCGCCGGCGTGCCGACGGCGGTCTGGCTGGGCGAGTGGTTCCAGGGCGACCGGCTCGTGACCGAGCTCCGCAACGACATCGCCGACGCCCGCGCGCAGGGCGCGACGCCCGTGTTCGTGTCGTACGGCATCCCGAACCGGGACTGCGGCGGCTACTCGAAGGGGGGCCTGAGCGCCGACCAGTACCTGCCGTGGATGCGCACCATCGCGTCCACACTGAAGGGCAGCGGCGCCGTCGTGCTGCTGGAGCCGGACTCGCTCGCGATGCTGTCGTCGTCCAAGTGCGCCGGCTCGGCTGAGGTGCGGCTGCCGCTGCTACGGTCCTCCGTCGACTTGCTCGAGTCCGCCGGGATCGCCACCTACCTCGACGGCGGGAACGCGCGCTGGCTCTCGGCCACCGACCAGGCCGCCTGGCTGGAGCGCGCCGACGTGCAGCGCGCCCACGGGTTCTTCACCAACGTCTCCAACTTCGACACCACGCAGCGCGAGCGCGACTACGCCGGGAAGCTCTCCTCGAAGATCGGCTGGAAGCACTACGTCATCGACGTCTCGCGCAACGGCAACGGCTGGACGGGCACCTGGTGCAACCCGCCCGGCGCCGCTCTCGGCGAGACCCCGCGCGTGACGGAGGGCGACGGCGGAAAGCTCGATGCCCTCCTCTGGGTGAAGCATCCCGGGGTCAGCGACGGCAGCTGCAACGGGGGACCTGCGGCGGGCGTCTGGTGGCAGCAGGGCGCCGAGGCGCTGGCCACGAAGGCGAAGGGATGACGGCGGACGGCTGCGCGCAGCTCGCCGACACCTGCGCGCGGGTCGCCGCGCGCACCGACTCCCCGGGGGCGTTCCTCCGGGAGCTCGGACGCGAGGCCGCCGGCGTGCGGCGCGGTCCGCTGTGGCCGGTGGACGCCGGTCGCGGCGGGAGCAACCGCATCCGGGGCCGCGGCTTCCGCCGCCACGTCGACGACGGCACGGAGGGCCAGGCCAGGCATTTCGCCGGGATCGTCTCCGTCGCGGTGCGCATCGGCCCGCGACTCGCGCGCTGGCTGTCCATCCACGTCGGCCGGGATGCGCCCGACAGCGCGGACGGACGGCTCACCGACGAGGCGCTCGACTTCGTGCGGCTGATCCGCTCGGGCGAGCTCGCACCCGCCGACGCGGAGGCCTGGGTGCGGTCGACGATCTGCGGCGGCGGCACGGCGACGCCACCGACGCTGCGCGGTAGGGACTAGCCGACCAGCTCCCCCAGGCGATCGAGCTGCTGGCTCCAGCCGGGCTCGAGTCCCGCGAGCATCGGCGCCATGTCGGCGTCGGCCCCCTCCGCGGTGATGCGCAGGCGCAGCGACGTGCCGTCGCCCACGGGCTCGATGGCGACATCCACGACCACCTCGAAGTAGGGTCTGCCGCTCGCGTCGACCGGCGACAGGTCGAAGACGATACGTCGCCCCGGCTCGACGTAGCGCACGACCCCGGCCGACGCGTACTCCGCACCGTCGCCCTCCCGCAGCACCAGCTCGACCAGCGCGCCGGGGTGCGGCGCGATCGAGCAGCGGACGACCTCGAAGTGCCGGGGAGCCCACCAGCGCACCGCCTCTCGCTCGTCGGTCCACGCCCGCCACACGGCTTCCTGCGGCGCGGCGAGGGCGCGTTCCAGCTGGATGCCTGCCATAGACCCGGCGGAGCGGACGGCGGCCGCGTACTGGCGAAGCGCGACGTCGTCGGGAGTGGCGGCGGCGAGGCCGCCCAGCCAGCCGGAGAGCTCGCCCAGCGCCTCCCGGTCGAGCCGGGCGAGGCGACGGCGGCCCAGGCGCTCGATGCTGACGACCCCGACGGTCTCGAGCAGTTGCAGATGCTTCGTGGTCTGCGGTTGCAGTGCGCCGATCGCGGCGGCTACCTCACCGACCGTCCGCGGTCCGGCGGCGAGCAGACTCAGGATGCGGAACCGCGTCGGCTCCCCGATCGCGGCCAGCGCCTGCTGAACATCCATCGCGACTCCCTCTTGACACATTCGTCACCACGAATATAACGTCTCGCTCGTACTGGACGCAAACCGAACGAAAGGACACAACCATGAAGACCATCGAGCGCACCATCCCCGCCCCGCCCGAGACCGTGTGGGAGCTCTGGACCACCGCCGACGGCATCTCACGCTGGTGGGCCCCGGACGGCTTCCGCACCGATGTCGCCAGCATCGACCTGCGCCCGGACGGCGAGCTCGTCTACACCATGACCGCCGAAGACCCGGCCCAGGTCGCCTTCCTGGAGCAGAACGGCCTGCCGCTGAGCACCCAGGCCAGGAAAGTCTTCACCGAGCTCCGGCGGCCTGCGCGGATCGCCTATCGGTCGGTCATCGACTTCGTGCCGGACCACGAGCCGTACGAGCAGCTCACGGTCGTCGACCTGGAACCGGCCGGCGACGGCACCCGCGTGGTGATGCAGGTGGAGGAGCTGCACGACGACGTCTGGACCGAGCGGCTCCTCACCGGCCGCGCCAACGAGCTCGACAATCTCGCACGACTGGTTTCCTGACGGCCGGGCGAGCCGCGTCGGATCAGCGCAGCAGCGCCCGGAATCCGGTGTAGTCCGCGAGCCGCGCCAGCCCGTCGGTCGTCGGCGACGCGTGACCGCCCACGACGACGGCCCGGGCGCCGGAGGCGACGGCGGCGGCGAGTCCGGCCTCCGCGTCCTCGAACACGACGCACTCCCCGATCGGGACGCCGAGCAGCTCGGCCGCGCGGCGGTACCCTTCGGGGTCGGGCTTGCCGCGGGTGACGTCCTCCGCCGCCACCAGAACCTCGGGCACCGGGACGCCGGCCGCGCGCAGCCGCGCGACCGCGAGTTCGCGGGACGCACTCGTCACGACGGCCACGGGCGCCCCGTCGGCGATGAGCCCCTCCAGCAGCCCGACGGCCCCGGGGATCTGCACGATGCCGTCGGTCCTCGTCACCTCCTCGGCGAGCAGGGCGGCGGCGAGCTCCCCGCGCTCGGCCTCGCCCAGCTCGGGGAGGAAATGCGCGATCGTGTCGACGGCCTGCCGTCCGTGCGCGTGGGCCAGCAGCGTCGCCGGGTCGATGCCGTGCCGCTCGCCGAACGACGTCCACACGGCCTCCACGACTGGGGTGGAGTCGACGAGCGTGCCGTCCATGTCGAACAGGAAACCGGCCGCCTCGATACTCTCCACGCTCCGAGCTTAGGAGACGGGAGGGGACGAGACGGCCGGCTCGGCGTGCCTACTGCTCGGCGACCGGCGCCCACGCCCCCGTCGGCACGGCCTCGGCCGCGGCCTCGGTCTCGAAGCGCTCGAGGCGGAAGGCCTCCAGCACCGGCGACGGGGAGCCGGTGACGATCTCCTCGGCCGCCAGCTCACCGAGCGCGAGCCCGAGCGTCGCACCCGAGTGGGTGAACAGGGCGTAGAGGCCCTCGATCGACGGCACGGGACCGGCGACCGGGTCGCCGTCGCCCGGGATGGGCTTCAGGCCGGCGCCGATGCAGTCGGCCTCCAGCCGCGGGTTGCCCGCGAGCACCTTCGAGGCCTCGTCGAGCAGACCCTGCACCGACGCCTCGGGCACGGTGATGGTGCCGTCGTCGGCGATCTGCACCGACTGCTCCGCCCAGTCGGCGTCGAGCACGAGCCGCCCGTCCGGCGTCGGCCGCACCGCGACCCGCGGGGTGTTGAGCACGGTCCTGTGCTCGACGTCCACCGGCTTGGTGAACACGACGAAGGCGGCGGGCGTCGCGTCGGGGACGGTGACACCGAGTCGCGCCAGCTGCGCGGGAACCGACGGACCGGTCGCCAGCACGACGGCGTCGGCCGCCAGGCGGGTGCCGTCGCCCAGCACGACGCCGACGGCCACGCCGCTCTGCACATCCACTGTCGCCTCGCCGGCGTGCTCGACGACCTTCGCGCCGGCGGCGGTCGCCTCCGCGATCAGGTCGGTGATGAGGTCCGGGAGGCTGACCCAGCCCTCCCCCGCGTTGAAGATGGCGCCCTCCTCGGCCACGGCGGAGGCGTCGACGTCCGGGGCGATCCGGGCGACGTCGGCACGGTCGACCCAGACGCTGTCGTAGCCTTTGGCGCGCTCGAACTCGAACGTGCGACGGAAGCTCTCGCCCTCGGCGGCCCACTTCAGCGCGCCGTCGAAGCGCAGGTAGTCGCGGCTGCCCGGGTGCTGCTCGCGCCAGGTGCGGTAGCGGTCCAGCGCCACCAGGCGCAGGTAGTGGTAGGCCGCGCTGCGATCGCCGGACGAGTTCAGCCACGCGATGGAGCGGCCGGAGGCGCCGTCCGCGAGGGCGCCCGCGGTCACCAGGGTGACCTCCACGCCCTGCCGGGCGAGCTGCGCCGTGGTGGAGGCGCCGAGGATGCCGCCGCCGAGGACGACGACATGGGTGGGTCGGGAGTGGGACATGGTGGTGCTTCCTTCTTTCCTAGTTCGTTCAGTGCGCCGCGGCGTACGCCCGGGCCGACCCGATCAGGTCGAGCACGGCGAGCGGCCCGGCCGGGTCGACGGGCAGCGGCGCCCGGCCGCGCAGTGCGGCGGCGAGCTGCCGGTAGAAGCCGGCGTAGTCGCCGGGAGCGAGCGGGAGCTCGCCGGGGTGGGCGTCGGTCCCGACCCGTGCGGGATGCTCGGCGCGGCCGAGGCGCGGATCGCCCGGGCGCATGCCGCCCAAGAGCTGCCCCTCCTGCGGGTCGAGGCCCCACGAGACGAACCCGCCCTCCGAGCCGAGCGCACGGAAGCGCGGGCCGACGAGGGGCGCGACCGCGCTCATCCAGAGCTCGCTCGTCGTGCCGGAGGCGTGCTCGAGGACGACCAGCGCGTCATCGTCCGCGCCCCCGCCGCGGCGGTTGCGCACCTCGGCATGGCTCACACTCGCCGGGCCGAACAGCAGCAGGGCCTGGTCGATGAGGTGGGCGCCCAGGTCGAACAGGATGCCTCCTCCCTCCTCCGCGCCGGTGGTCGACTTCCAGGAGTCGTCGACCGAGGGCTTCCACCACTCGAATCGCGACTCGAACCGCCGGACGTCGCCGAGCGAGCCGTCGGCGACCAGCTGCTGCAGCGTCAGGAAGTCGCCGTCCCAGCGCCGGTTCTGGAAGACCGTGAACGGCACGCCTGCGGCTCGGGCCCGCTCGACCAGGGCGCGACCGGATGCCACGTCCGGTGCGAACGGCTTGTCGACGACCGTCGCGACCCCCGCATCGATCGCCGCCTCGGCGTGCGCGACGTGCAGCAGGGTGGGCGAGGCGACGACCACCAGCTCGAGTCCGGGATGCGCGAGCAGCGCATCCACATCGTCCACCGCTGTCGCGTCCGGATGGTCGGCGGCCAGCCGGTCGGCCTGCGAGGTGACGACCGCGGCGAGTTCGAACGCCGGGTCCGCCGCGAGGAACGGCGCGTGGAACACCCGCCCGGCGACGCCGTACCCGATCAGGCCGACACGGATCGCGCGCTCGTCGCTCACAGCACCTCCGACAGGAAGCGCTGCAGCCGCGGGCTCTGCGGCCGGTCGAACAGGTCGTCCGGACGCCCGGCCTCCACGACCCGGCCCTCGTCCATGAAGACGACCTGGTCGGCCACCTTGCGGGCGAAGTTCATCTCGTGGGTGACGACGACCATCGTCATCCCGCGACGGCCCAGGTCGGCCATGAGGTTGAGCACACCCTTCACGAGCTCGGGGTCGAGCGCGCTGGTGACCTCGTCGAAGAGCATCACCTCCGGCTCCATCGCGAGGGCGCGGGCGATCGCGACGCGCTGCTGCTGGCCGCCGGAGAGGTCGCGCGGGCGGTGGTCCATCCGCTCGCCGAGCCCGACCTCGATCAGTCGCTCCTCGGCGATCCGCTTCGCCTCGGCCTTCGGCATCCGCTTGACGCTGCGCAGCGCGAGCATGACGTTCTGGAGCGCGGTGTGGTCCGGGAACAGGTTGAAGTGCTGGAAGACCAGGCCGATGCGCCGGCGGAGCACGTCGGGCTTCGTGCCCAGGATGCTCTCGCCGTCGAGCCGGACGTCGCCGCCCTTCGGCTCGTGCAGCCGGTTGACGCCGCGGAGCAACGTCGACTTGCCCGAGCCGGACGGCCCGATCACGCAGGTGGTGGTGCCCGGCGCGACCGAGATCGACACACCGCGGAGCACATCGATGTCGCCGTACGCCATCGTCAGGTCGACGAGGTCGAGGGCGGAGCCGCGGAAGTCGGGCGTCTGCTGGGCGGGGAGGGGCGAGGTGTACGTCATGTGTTGCTCCCGAGGGTGATCGGCGCGGGAGGCTGGACCTCGTCCAGCTCGTCCAGGCCGCTCTTCGGCGGCGCCGGCTTCCGGCGTCCGGTGCGGAAACGGTTGTCGAAGTAGTTGACCAGGTGGGTCAGCGGGACAGTGATGACCAGGTAGAACAGACCGGCCAGCACCAGCGGCGACAGGTTGCCGGTGAGCACCGCGGCGTCCTGACCGACGCGGAACAGCTCCCGCTCGCCGACCAGCAGGCCGAGGAAGTACACCAGGCTGGAGTCCTTCACGATCGCGATGAACTGGTTGACCAGCGCCGGCAGCACGCGGCGGATGCCCTGCGGCACCACGACGAGCGCCATCGCCTTGGCGTAGCTGAGGCCGAGCGCGCGGCACGCCTCCAGCTGCCCGCGGTCGACGCTCTGGATGCCTGCCCGGAAGATCTCGCCGATGTACGCGGCGGCGATCAGGGACAGGGCGAGGATGCCGAGGGGGTACGGCGACGGCCCGAAGATCGACTGCGAGAACCGTGCGAAGCCCTGCCCGATGAGCAGGATGGTGAGGATCGCCGGCAGGCCGCGGAACACGTCCGTGTAGATGCGGGCGGGGATGCGCAGCCAGCGGGAGGTGGAGATCCCCATGACGGCGACCACCATGCCGAGCACGACGCCGATGACGGTCGCCGCGATCGAGATGATCAGCGTGTTGACGAGTCCGACGCCCAGCAGCTGCGGGAAGACCTGCAGCATCGAGGGGATGTCGAAGAAGGTGTGCGTGATGGTGGTGAGCCAGTCCATGGGGATCTCCCTGCGGGTCTCCTACTTCGAGGGGGTCGGCGTCGAGGACTGCTCCGCCTTGGGCAGGTACTGCTTCGGCATCGGCGAGCCCGGGAACCACTTCTGGTAGAGCTTCTTCCAGGTGCCGTCCTCCATCGCCTCGTGCAGTCCCTTGTTCAGGGCGTTCTTGAGGGCCGGGTTGCCCTTGGCGATGGCGAAGCCGGCGGGGGCGTCGAACGACGGGATGTCCTCGGCGTCCTTGAGCGCCGGGTACTGCGTCACGTAGCTCTTCGCCGCCTCGTAGTCGAGGAAGTGCGCATCCACCGAGCCGCTGTTGAGGGCGGAGACGGCGGCGTTGTTGTCGGGGAAGCGGACGAGGCTCGCCTTCGGGAAGTTCTTGACCGCGTACGCCTCCTGGAGCGTGCCCTGCACGACGCCGAGGCGCTTGCCGTCGAGGCCCTTGACGTCGTCGATGCCGCTGGTCTTGGTGGTGAGGACGGTCAGGTAGCCGGCGAGGTAGCCGTCGGAGAAGTCGACCGTCTTCTTGCGCTCGGCGGTGATGCCGATGGCCGCGACGCCGACGTCGAACTGGTGGTTGGCGACCGCGGCGAGCAGGCCGGAGAAGTCCTGGCCCGTGAAGACCGGCTTGCCGATGCCCGCGCGCTTGGCGACGTCGGTGAAGAGCTCGACGTCGAAGCCGGTGAACGTGCCGCTCGCGTCGGTGAAGGTGTAGGGCTTGGAGTCGCCCAGGCTCGCCACGCGGACGGTTCCGGCCTCGATGAGACCGTACGGGTTGTCCTTGGTGGCCGAACCGGAGGCGCCGCCTGCGCTGCAGGCCGCGAGGACCAGGGCGGCGGAGGCCGCGGCGGCCAGCAGTGCTGCCGGCCGGAGGAGGGTGCGTCGTTTCACTGCGGGTGTCCAATCGTGTGGGGGCTGGTCGGCGAGAAACAGGACGTGCGATCCTCGTCGATCTCTTGGTTGCTGAGACCGGTCTCTGACGATTACGCTGAGACCGGTCTCAGTTGGTTTTCTGGGACGCTACAACACCTCTCCCGGATTCGTCAACACGGGATGTGCGAAACAGGAAGGGCTCACGGATGTCCCCACGCCCCGCATCGCGGCGCGCCGTCACCGTCGCCGACATCGCCCGCGCGGCGAAGGTCTCCAAGGCGACGGCGGCCCGCGCACTCGGCGACTACGGCCAGGTGAGCGACGCGGTGCGCTCACGCGTGCTCGCCGCCGCGGAGGAGCTCAACTACCGCCCGAACGCGCTGGCCCGCTCGATGAACACGGGCCGGTCGAACACGATCGGCGTGGTGGTCGGCGACATCGAGAACCCGTTCTTCGCGCACGCGATGCGCGGCATCTCCGATGTCGCGAGCGCCGCAGGCTATGACGTCATCCTCACCAACTCGGACGAGGACGTGGACGCGGAGGAAGCGGCCGTCGACGTGCTCCTCGACAAGCAGGTGGATGCGCTCATCGTCGCGCCCGCATCCTCCGCCCACGTCTCGCACCTCGCGACCGTCGCCGCGGCCGGCCGCCCCCTGGTGCTGCTGGACCGCCGCGCGGACGGCCACCGCTACGACTCGGTCACGGTCGACAACCGCACCGCTGCGGCCCGCGCCACCGCCGAGCTGCTCGCGGAGGGGCACCGTAGGATCGCGTTCGTCTCGACGCAGCCCTACCCGGAGCCGGCCTACGTCCCCGGCGGGACGATCACCATGTCCAGCGTGGCCGACCGCGTCGACGGCGTGATGCAGGCGCTCACCGATGCGGGCGTCCCGTCGCCGGAGCGCGGCATCCGGCTCGACGCCAGGCGGCGGGGCGTGGATGTGGTCACCCGCGAGCTGCTACTGGGCGACGAACCCGCGACGGCGATCATCGCATCGGACAGCCTCATCGCCATGACGGTGTTCCAGACCATCCGCACGCTCGGCCTGCGCATCCCCGAGGACGTCTCCCTGATCGCCTTCGACAACGCGGACTGGACCGGCATCACCACGCCGCCGCTGACGGTCGTCGAGCAGCCGATCTACGAGCTCGGCGCCGCTGCCGCGCGGCTCGCGCTGCAGCGCATCCACGGCGAGCGCGTCGACGACGAGTCCGTCGTCTTCGACGCCGCCCTCATCCGTCGCGCCTCCGTCGCCGCCCCGACCCCTATCCCCGCCGATTCGTGACGAACGGGCGCCATTCGTCACGAACAGGTCCCATTCGTGACGAGCCGCAGCCCCACGATGCGAGAAGGAGGCGCCGGAAGTCGGGCGTGGGCTCCGCCGATTCGTGACGAACGGCGACCGTTCGCGACGAACGGCGCCGATTCGTCACGAATCGTGGAGCGGTCAGCGGCCGGTCTCGCGGGCGGACTGCGCCGCGCGCAGGTCGCTCAGCGCGCGGTCGCTCTCGCGGGTGACGGATCCGCCGCGGGCGAGGATCGCCGACGGCAGCCACTCGCTGAGGAGGAAGCGCCGCTTGGCGACCGGCCGGCCGCCGTTCGTGCGGGCCGGGCGAGCCACCCAGCCGTGGTCGATGCCCTGTGTCCACGTCGTGTTTGCCATGACCTTTACGTTACGGGCGTAAAGATTCGGACACGAGCTGGCTTTCGGTCTACCTTCGCAAACATTCGGCCACTACACTGGCGGCCATGATCCGATCCGTCGCGGTCCCCCTGATCGACGACTTCGCCATGTTCGAGTTCGGCGTCGTCTGCGAGGTCTTCGGACTCGACCGCAGCTATGCCGGGCTCGAGCCGTTCGACTTCCGGGTGTGCACCATCGATCCGCAGACTCCTGTGCTGAGCCCGACCGGCGTGACCCTCACCGCCCCCTACGGCCTCGAGGCCATGGAGGATGCCGACCTGATCGCGGTCCCCGCGGCGACCGTGCGCGACGAGTACCCGCCGGAGTTCCTGGATGCGCTCCGCCGCGCCTACGACCGCGGCGCCATCCTGCTCAGCGTCTGCTCCGGCGCCTTCGCCCTCGGCGCCGCCGGCCTCCTCGACGGCCGCGACGTCACCACGCACTGGCGTTACGCCGACGAACTGCAGCGCCGCTTCCCCGAGGCCCGCGTCGACCCCGACGTGCTCTTCGTCGACGACGGCCGCATCATCACCAGCGCCGGAACCTCCGCCGGCATCGACGCCAGCCTCCACCTGGTCCGCCGCGAGCTGGGCAGCGCCGTCGCCAACACGATCGCGCGCAACATGGTCGTCCCGCCGCAGCGCGACGGCGGCCAGCGGCAGTACATCGACAAGCCGGTCAGCGACTGCGAGGACGACACCTTCAGCGAACTGCTGGACCAGCTGACCGACCGGCTCGATGAGGCGCACACGGTGAGCAGCCTGGCCGAACGCGTCCACATGTCGACCCGCAGCTTCTCCCGCCGGTTCGTCGCCGAGACCGGGGTGCCGCCGATGCAGTGGCTCACGACGCAGCGCATCCTGCACGCCCGCCTGCTGCTGGAGACCACCGACCTGCCCATCGACGAGGTCGCCCGCCGCTGCGGCTTCGGCAGCGCGACCCTGTTGCGCCATCACTTCGACGCGGAGGTCGGGGTCCCGCCGACGCGCTACCGGGCGGCCTTCGCGCGCACCTGAGCGCCCGCCGCCGAATGATGCAGCCGCGCGGACACGCGTCTACCCGCGCCGAGCCGCGCTCGCCCGGGCGCCAGATCCTCGCCGCGGTAGTGCCGCAGCAGGCGGCGGTTGCGCACGGTCAGCTGCGCGCAGACCTCCACCGTGACGAGCCCGCACACGATGACGCCCCAGGCGCGCGGGTTCTCCCCCTGCGTCGGGATCGCGATGCACAGCGCGACGGTGGCGGCCAGGGCGAGGGCGGTCAGCGCGCCGCCGATCCACACCCTCCGCCACGCCCGTGCGCGGTCCGCTCGGTCTCCCATGACCGGGAAGTTACTCCGCGCGGGCGGTGAACGATAGACGAATCTCCGATGAACGGGCGGTGAAGCCGGTCGCGGAGCGCTCCGCGCACGAAGAAGCCCCCGCCCGGCGGTCCGGACGGGGGCGGCTTCGATCCCGCGCGTCAGTGCTTGAAGGCGTCCTTGATCTTCTCGCCGGCCTGCTTCACGTCGGCCTTGACCTGGTCGCCCTTGCCTTCGGCCTCCAGGCGCTCGTCGCCGGTCGCCTTGCCGGTGGCCTCCTTGGCGTTGCCCCCGAGCTTCTCGCCCGCGTTCTCGATCTTGTCGTCGAGTCCCATGACGTCCCCTTTCGTGGTCCGGTTGTCTCCGACGCTCCCACCGAGTCCGGCACCCGTCTACCCCGTCCCATCCGGCCGAGATGTCAACCCGGGACCGCCGGGCCGCCAGTAGTGGGCTCGGCTCGCTATTTCAAGGCCTACACGCGCCCCATCGTCTCCCGGACAATGAGACGGTGAGCACCTACCGCCTCCAGATCTCCCCTGCCTTCACTCTCCGCGATGCCGCCCAGGTGCTCGACCACCTCCAGCGCCTCGGCGCCGACTGGGTGTACCTGTCGCCCCTTCTGGAGGCCGAGCCCGGCTCAACCCACGGCTACGACGTCGTCGACCACAGCCGGGTCGACGAGTCGCGCGGCGGGCCGGAGGCGCTGCGCGAGTTCTCCGAGGCCGCCCACGCCCGCGGGCTGAGGGTGCTCGTGGACATCGTGCCGAACCACATGGGCGTCGCCACCCCGGCCGTGAACGCCTGGTGGTGGGATGTGCTGCAGAACGGCCAGGAGTCGCGCTTCGCCTCCTTCTTCGACATCGACTGGGAGTTCGGCCGCGGCCGGCTGCGGCTGCCGGTCCTCGGCGACGGCCCGGACGAGGAGGACGCCCTCCGCGTCGAGGACGGCGAGCTGCGCTACTACGACCACCGGTTCCCGATCGCGCCGGGCACCGAGGGCGGCAGGCCGCGCGAGGTGCATGCGCGCCAGCACTACGAACTCATGTCGTGGCGCCGCGCCGACGCCGAGCTCAACTACCGGCGCTTCTTCGCGGTGACCACCCTTGCGGGCCTGCGCGTCGAGGACCAGCCGGTGTTCGACGACACCCATCGCGAGATCGGCCGCTGGCTGCACGAGGGCCTGGTGGACGGGCTGCGCGTCGACCATCCGGACGGACTGCGCGACCCCGCGCAGTACCTCGAACGGCTTCGCGCCCTGGCCGGCGACGCGCCGATCTGGGTCGAGAAGATCATCGAGGGCGACGAGCGGATGCCCGACTGGCCCGTGCAGGGCACGACCGGGTACGACGCGCTCGCGGTCGTGGACCGCGTCTTCGTGGACGCGTCCGGCGAGGGCCCGCTGACCGCGCTGGCGGGCGAGATCGACGAACGCGAGGAGAGCCAGGACTGGACCGAGCTGACGCACCGCCGCAAGCGGGCCGTCGCCGACGGCATCCTCCGCTCCGAGGTGCTGCGGGTCGTGCGCGAGCTGGGCGAGGGGACCGACGAGGAGACGGCCGACGCCGTCGCCGAGCTCGCCGCCTGGTTCCCGGTGTACCGCAGCTACCTCCCCTTCGGCGCGGAGTACCTGGAGGAGGCGCGCCTGGCCGCCGCCGAGTCCCGGCCCGATCTCGTCGAGGTCATCGCCCGCATCACCGACCGCCTCGGCGAGCGGTTCGAGCAGACGACCGGCGCCGTGATGGCGAAGGGCGTCGAGGACAACTCCTTCTACCGCTTCACCCGCCTGGTGTCGCTGACCGAGGTCGGCGGCGACCCGTCCGAGTTCGCGATCTCACCGGAGGAGTTCCACCGCAGGCAGGTCGACCGGCAGCGCCGCCTGCCCGAGTCGATGACCGTGCTGTCGACCCACGACACCAAGCGCGGGGAGGACACGCGGGCCCGCATCCACGTCCTCGCCGAGCTGCCCGGCCGTTGGGAGCGGTTCCTGCGCACGGTCCGCGAGCGGGTCGGCTTCGGCGACGGCTCGCTCGAGAACCTGCTCTGGCAGTCGATCGTCGGCGCCTGGCCGGCATCGCGCGAGCGGCTTCAGGACTACGCCATCAAGGCGGCGCGCGAGGCCGGCGCCTCGACCGCGTGGACCGATCCCGATGCGGACTTCGAGGCGCGCATGGCCGCCGCCGTCGATGCCGCCTTCGACGACGACCGGGTGCGGGCCGAGGTGGAGGCGATGTCCGCCGTGATCGACGGTCCCGGCGCGAGCAACGGTCTGGGCGCGAAGCTGCTGCAGCTCGCCGCCCCGGGCATCCCGGACGTCTACCAGGGCTCCGAGCGCTGGGAGCGGTCGCTGGTCGACCCGGACAACCGGCGTCCCGTCGAGTTCGACGTGTCGGCCGGGCTGCTCGCCCACATCGACGAGGGATGGCTCCCGGACATCGACTCCTCCGGCGCCGCCAAGGTGCTGGTCACGGCGAAGGCGCTGCGCCTGCGCCGCGACCGGCCGGAGCTGTTCACCGGCTACCGCCCGGTCTACGCGGAGGGCTCGCGCGCCGGGCACCTGGTCGGCTTCGACCGCGGCGGCGCGATCGCGCTGGCCACCCGCCTGCCCGTCGGGCTGTCCGCGACCGGCGGCTGGGCCGAGACGACGCTCGACCTCGGGGAGGAGCCGATGCGCGACGAGCTGACGGGCCGCGAGTTCCGTGGCCGGGTCGCCGTCGCGTCCGTCTTCGAGCGGTACCCGGTCGCCCTGCTGGCGGTCGTCCGATGAGGGCGCGCGATCGCCGGTTCGGCGTCTGGGCTCCGAACGCCAGGACAGTGGATGTGGTGCTCGGCGACCTCGGTACGTTCCCACTGACCCCGGTCCCGGCCTCCGCTTCCGCCCCGGCCGGCGGCTGGTGGGAGCTGGCCGAGTCCCCCGTCCTGCCCGACGCGCCGCTCGACTACGGCTACGTCGTCGACGGCGAGGGCCCGTTCCCCGACCCGCGCTCGCTCCGCCAGCCGGCCGGCGTGCACGAGCTCAGCCGCGAGTTCGACCCCCGGGAGCACGCGTGGACGGACGGTGCCTGGGAGGGCCGCGACCTGGCCGGCGCGCTCATCTACGAGCTCCACATCGGCACCTTCACACCGGAGGGAACGCTCGACTCGGCGATCGGCCGGCTCGACCACCTGGTGGAGCTGGGGGTCGAGGCCGTCGAGGTGCTGCCCGTGAACGCGTTCAACGGCACGCACAACTGGGGCTACGACGGCGTGCTCTGGTACGCCGTGCAGGAGCAGTACGGGGGTCCGGCCGCGTACCAGCGGTTCGTGGAGGCCTGCCACGCCCGCGGGCTGGCCGTGATCCAGGACGTCGTCTACAACCACCTGGGCCCGAGCGGCAACTACCTGCCGAAGTTCGGCCCGTACCTGGGCCAGGGCGCGAGCACGTGGGGCGTCAACGTGAACCTCGACGGGCCGCTCTCCGACGAGGTGCGCCGCTACGTCCTCGACAACGCGGAGTACTGGCTGCGCGAGCAGCACGTCGACGGCCTGCGGCTGGACGCGGTGCACGCCCTGCAGGACCACGGCGCCACCCACCTGCTGGAGGCACTCGCCGTGCTCGCCGACGAACTGGCCGGAGAGACCGGGCGCCCGCGCACGCTGATCGCGGAGAGCGACCTGAACGACCCGAAGCTGATCCGGGCCCGATCCCACCACGGCTACGGGCTGCACGCCCAGTGGGACGACGACGTACACCACAGCATCCACGCCAACCTGACCGGCGAGGACACCGGTTACTACGCCGACTTCGCCGACCCGGATGCCCTGGTGAAGGTGTTCCGGCGCGGCTTCTTCCACGACGGCACCTGGTCGAGCTTCCGTGAGCGGTTCCACGGCCGGCCGCTCGACCCCGACATCCCGTTCACCCGCCTCGTGGTCTTCAGCCAGGACCACGATCAGATCGGCAATCGCGCCGTCGGCGACCGCCTGACCGCCACGCTCGACCCGGGCCGGCTCGCCGTCGCCGCGGCGCTCACCCTCCTCGGCCCGTTCACGCCGATGCTGTTCATGGGCGAGGAGTGGGCGGCCTCGACGCCCTGGCAGTTCTTCACCTCGCACCCGGAGCCGGAGCTCGGCAAGGCGACGGCGGAGGGCCGCATCGCCGAGTTCGCGAGGATGGGCTGGGACCCCGCGGTCGTTCCCGACCCGCAGGACCCGGAGACGTTCCTGCGCTCGAAGCTCGACTGGTCGGAGCTCGACCGCCCCGAAAGCGCCCGGATGCTGGACTGGTACCGCACCCTGACCGGCGTGCGGCGGACGATCCCCGCCGATGTCCCGGCGACGGAGGTCGCCTACGCCGAGGGGGTCTTCCGGTTCCGCCGCGGCGACCTGCTCGTCGAGGCGAGCCTGTCGGGCACCGGGCTCGGCGAGGCGCCGGCGGGCGCCGTCGCGGCCTTCGACAAAGCGGTGCGGGTGAGCCGAGACTAGGTGCCACATGGTACGGTCAGGTACCACCTGGTACTAGGAGGCTGGAAGATGGCGATGAACCTGCGGTTGGACACTGCTCATGAGGAGCTGCTCGAGGCGCTTGCGCAGCAGGAGCACCGCACCAAGACAGAGGTCGTGAAGCTCGCTCTCGAAGAGCGGGCTGCTCGACTCGACAAGAGCGCGCGCACTCGAGCGATCATGGACCGCATCCTCGAAGAGGACGCGGCGCTCCTCGACGCCCTCTCCCAGTGACCGAATACCCGCAGAACTCCGCTCAGACCACGATCGACCGCATCGTCGAAGAGAACTCGGGGCTCCTCGACCGCCTTCGGGATGCGTGAGGCCGGCTCAGCGGACCCACCTCACGATGCGAGCCGCGCGCTCACCAGCCGATTGAGGCTGACATGCTCCTCCGCCGCCTGGATGGCGAGGCTGCGGTGCAACTCCGGGGGGATGCGCACCTTGAACTCACCGCTGTAGCGCCGCTCGGAGAAGGGCTCGGGTACGGGCTCGCCCGCACGCTCCATCTCTTCGATGACGTCCTCTACGAGGTTGACCACGCCCTGCAATGCGTCGGCCTGGGTCGACGCGAGCCAGGAGAGGGAGGGGAACTCTGCGACCTGACCGACGAACTCGCCGTCCTCCGCCGACCAGATCACTCGATATGTGTAGTGCGTGAAATCGCTCATTGTCCTTCACTCTCCCATCGCTCGATCGCCATCAGCACCTGTACGACCTGGTAACGCTTCGCGTGGCCGTGGTCGTTCTGAATATTCACCCGAGGGTCACCCCTCCACGGCATCGAGAACACCATGTGGCTCGTTCCCCGTTGTCTCGGCTGGCCGAAGTACGCGGTGCAAACGCGAACCAGGTCGTCGAAGCGGACGTTTCCCGGACTCTGCCTCATGCGCGTGAGGAGCTTCGCAACATTCGGCACAGTTAATGGTGTCACTATTGACACCACTGCGCAAGCGATGTGTCCCGAATCAGCCTCCTTCGCCCCGCGCCTAACGGCCGCGCCCCTCCGTGTCAATGCCTGGAGGGGCGCGCCGGATCACAGGTATCGTGGCGGTCTACCCGATCGGAGACACCGTGTCCCTGCCCTGTCCCCCTCTCCGCTGCCCGCGCAGCAGCTCCGCCGCCGAGGGAGTGGACCGATGACCGCCTCGACGCCGTATCCGCTCGGCCTGACGCTGAAGGAGGGCGGCGCCAACGTCGCCGTCTACAGCGAGAACGCCGACCGGGTGATCGTCAGCATGTTCGACGGCCGCGGGCGTGAGACGCAGACGGCCCTTCCCGAGCGCACGGGTCACGTCTTCCACGGTTTCGTCCCCGGCCTCGTGCCTGGCGTCCGCTACGGTCTGCGGGTCGACGGCCCGTGGGACCCGGCGAACGGCCTCCGCTTCTCGCCGGCGAAGGTGCTGCTGCCGCCGCAGGCGCGCGCCGTCACCGGCTCCTGGGACAACACGCAGGCCGTCTTCGGCCACCAGCTCGGCCGCCCGAAGCGGCGCAGCGATACGAACGGCGCACGTCACGTCGCCCTCGGCGTCGTCATCGACCGCCGCGACTTCGACTGGGGCGACCACGAGCGCCCCCGCACGCCGCTGAGCGAGACGATCATCTACGAGCTCCACGTGAAGGGCTTCACGAAACTCATGGAGTGGGTGCCGGAGGAGTTCCGGGGCACGTATGCGGGCCTCGCCCACCCCGCGGCCATCGAGTACCTCAAGAACCTCGGCGTGACCGCGGTCGAGCTGCTGCCCATCCACCAGTTCGTCCAGGATGCGCACCTGCTCGAGAAGGGGCTGCGCAACTACTGGGGCTACAACTCGATCGGCTTCTTCGCGCCCCACAACGAGTACGCGGCCACCGGTGACACCGGGCACCAGGTCGACGAGTTCAAGGGCATGGTGAAGGCGCTCCACGCCGCCGGCATCGAGGTCATCCTCGACGTGGTCTACAACCACACCGCCGAGGGCAACGACCTCGGCCCCACCTACAGCTTCAAGGGCATCGACAACCCGTCGTATTACCGGCTGGTGGAGGGGGACGCCGCCCACTACTTCGACACCACGGGGACAGGCAACAGCTGGAACGTCAGCCATCCGGCGGCCCTGCAGGTCATCATGGACTCGCTGCGCTACTGGGTCGAGGACTTCCACATCGACGGCTTCCGGTTCGACCTGGCGACCACGCTGACCCGGCAAGGCGGCGACGCCAGCCTGCACAGCGCATTCCTCACCCTCATCCAGCAGGACCCGATGCTCGCGCAGGTGAAGATGATCGCCGAGCCGTGGGATGTCGCCGGCTACCAGCTGGGCGGCTTCCCGGCGGACTGGTCGGAGTGGAACGGCAAGTTCCGCGACGACGTGCGCGATTTCTGGCGCGGCGAGCCCGGGGTGCTGTCGACGCTGTCGCAGCGCGTGCTCGGCAGCCCCGACATCTACGAGGACTCGCGGCGCGCCCCGCTGTCGAGCGTCAACTTCGTCACCGCGCACGACGGCTTCACCCTGGCCGACCTCACCAGCTACAACGAGAAGCACAACGAGGCGAACGGCGAGGACAACCGCGACGGGGAGTCCGACAACCGCTCCAGCAACTACGGCGTCGAGGGCCCGACCGACGACGAGGGGATCAACGCCTTCCGCACCCGGCAGCGCAAGAACTTCCTCGCCACGGTGCTCCTCTCGGCCGGCGTGCCGATGATCCTCGGCGGCGACGAGATCGGCCGCACCCAGCAGGGCAACAACAACGCGTACTGCCAGGACAACGAGATCTCCTGGTTCGACTGGCAGAACGCCGACTGGGAACTGCACGAGTTCACGTCCAAGCTCATCCGGCTGCGGCGCAGCGAGCCGGCCCTCCGCCCGGAGTGGTACCGGCACGCGCCCGACGTCGGCGGCCCCGACGTGGTGTGCATCGTCCGCGCCGACGGCGAGCCCTTCGCCGACGAGGACTGGTCCGACCCGGAGGCGCGCTCCATCGCGTTCGAGCTGCGGCATGAGGGCGCGGACTCGTTCCTGCTCATGCTGAACGCCGCGGGCAACGGCGTCGAGTTCGTCCTGCCCGACGCCCCCGGCGGCGACTGGGAGCTGGAGCTCTCCAGCGACCCCGGGCTCGCTCTCGGCGACGGCGCGCGCGTCATCCTCGGCGAGTCCGCCTTCGCGCTGCTGCGGTCGCGGAACGGCTGATGCCCGAGTCCACCATCCCGGCGCTGCTCGGACGTTACCGGCCGCAGCACGTCATCGGTCGCGGCGGGGAGGCCAGCATCTTCCGCGCGACCGACGAGCTGCTCGGCCGGGAGGTCGCGATCAAGCTCTACCGCTCCGGCGGTGAGGAGGAGATGGCGCAGTACCGCACCGAGCAGGCCGCGCTCGCCAAGCTCAGCCACCACGGGATCGTGTCTCTCATCGACGCCGGCATCGACTACACGTCCCCGAAGGACCCGCGGCCGTTCCTCATCATGGAGCTCGTCTCCGGCACCGACCTCGCGGCCACCCTGGCGCAACGGGAGCTGTCCCTGGAGGAGATCGCCGAGATCGCCTACGACATCTCCGAGGCACTGGAGTACGTGCACGCGAACGGCGTCGTGCACCGGGACATCAAGCCGTCGAACATCATGCTGGTCTCCTACGGCACGACCACCTTCCGCGCCAGGGCGCGGCTGACGGACTTCGGCATCGCCAGCGGCATCGCCTCGGTCCCGTCGCAGCCGGACGAGGGCAAGACGACCGGCACGGCGGCCTACCTCTCCCCCGAGCAGGCGATGCGGCAGCCCGCGACGTCGGCGAGCGACATCTACTCGCTCGGGCTGGTGCTGCTGGAGTGCTTCACCCGGACGGTGGCCTTCCCGGGCGCGGCGGTCGAGTCCGCGATGGCGCGCCTGGAGCACGAGCCGCCGGTGCCGGACGGGCTCCCCGACGAGTGGACGGGCATCCTCCACGCCATGACCTCGAGCGACCCCGCCGCGCGGCCGACGGCGGCGCAGCTGACCCCGGTGTTCCGGGAGGCGGTCATCTCGGCGGCCGGCCTGCAGCAGAGGGTGTGACGACGAGCGAGACGCCGAGCGCCGAGGGGGCCGCGATCGAGGATCACGCCGCCCTGGGCGACGGGCGTACGGTCGCGCTGATCGACCGGTCGGGCACGGTGGACTGGCTCCCCATCCCGAGCCTCGACTCCCCTCCCGTGTTCGCCACCCTGCTCGATTCGCAGAGGGGCGGGCGGATGGTGCTGCGGCCCGTCGCCGACTTCACCACGCGCCGGCGCTACCTGCCGGGCACGAACGTCCTGGAGACCACCTTCACCACCGCGAACGGCGCCGTCCGGGTCACGGATGCGCTCGTGACCGGCGTCGCCGGCCGCCTGCCGTGGCTGGAGCTCGCCCGGCGCATCGAGGGCGTCTCCGGCACCGTGGTCATGGACTGGTCGGTCGAGCCGGGCACGGTGCTCGGAACCTCGAGCCCGTGGGCCCAGCACATCGACGGCAGCCGCATCCTGCGCATCGGGACCGTCAACATCGGCGTCACCGGTCTCGCGGACGCGGAGGAGGACGCCGATGCGCCCCGGTTCGGCGGCCGCATCCGCGTCGCCGAGGGCAGCAGGCGCACCCTCACCGTGGTCGCGACCGACGACGAGCCGCTGCACCTCCCGCAGCCGGACAACGTCGACATCGGCATCGACCGGACGGTGGGCAACTGGGAGCTCTGGTCGCGCACGTTCTCGTACGACGGCCCGTGGGCGGACGCCGTGCAGCGCAGCGCGCTCGCGCTCAAGCTCCTGCTCTACGCGCCGACCGGCGCGATCGCCGCGGCCGCGACGACCTCGCTGCCCGAGACGCCGCGCGGCGGCAAGAACTGGGACTACCGCTTCGCCTGGGTGCGCGACACCGCGTACACGCTGCGCTCCCTCGCGCGGTTCGGGCTGCGCGAGGAAACGCACGCGGCGATCTCCTGGCTGCTGCGCGCGGTGAAAGGCGACCCCGGTGGCCCGCGCGTCCTCTACGGGCTGCGGGATGCATCGTCGGCCGAGCCGCAGACGCACGACGTGCCCGGCTGGCACGGCATCGGGCCGGTGGTGACCGGCAACCGTGCCGCCGGGCAGCTGCAGCTGGGCGTCTACGGCGACCTGCTCAGCGTCGCCCTCGCCTACGCGTCGGCGGGCAACGTGCTCGACGTACCGACCCGGCGCCTGGTGTCGGACGTCGCCGACCACGTGTGCGACGTCTGGCGGCAGCCGGACTCCGGGATGTGGGAGCTCACCGAGCTGCGCCACCACACCTCGTCGAAGATGGGATGCTGGCAGGCGCTCCAGGCGGCGCAGCAGCTCGCCGCGCTCGGCCAGGCCGACGGCAACCCGGCGCGCTGGCGGCGGGAGGCGGACTTCATCCACGACTGGGTGGACGAGCACTGCTGGTCGGAGCGCCTGGGCGCCTACACGACGGTGGCCGGCGAGGACGAGCTGGACGTGTCGGTGCTGCTGCACGCACCGAGCGGCTTCGACCGCGGCGAGCGGATGCGGTCGACGATCGACGCGCTGCGGCGGGAGCTCGGCAGCGGCCCGCTGCTGTATCGCTTCACGGGCGCGGAGGCCGAGGGCGAGCGTCCATTCGTCGCGTGCTCGTTCTGGCTGGCGTCGGCGCTCGCGTGCATCGGCGACATCCCTGCCGCCACAGAGCTGATGGACGACCTGGTCGCCCGGGCCAACGACGTCGGGCTCTACGCCGAGATGATGGGCGGCGACGGCACCTTCTGGGGCAACTTCCCGCAGGCGCTCTCGCACCTCGGCCTCATCGACGCCGCCCTGACGATCGCCGACCTCCGCCGCTGACCCTGCTGCCCCCGAGATTCGTGCCGAATGCGCGCTATCGCCGTCTCAAAGCGAACATTCGTGCCGAATGTACGCCGGTCAGCGGGAGCGCGTCGCGAGCGTCGCGGCGATGGCGTGCGGCACGGTCTCGTCCTGCAGGGAGGTCGTGTCGCCGAGCGGACGGCCGTCGAACAGGTCGACCAGCAGGCGGCGCATGATCTTGCCCGAGCGCGTCTTCGGGAGGTCGCCCACCACCACGACGTGCCGCGGCTTCGCGATCGCCCCGATCTCGCGCGTGACCTGCTCGCGCAGCTCCGCCTCCCCCGGCGCCGCGCCCGACGGCACGACGAACGCCGCCACCGCCTGCCCGGTGGTCGCGTCGCCCACGCCGACCACGGCCGCCTCGGAGACACGGGGATGCGCCACCAGCGCCGACTCGATCTCGATCGTCGAGAGGCGGTGGCCCGAGACGTTGATCACGTCGTCGAGGCGGCCGAGCAGCCAGAGATAGCCGTCCTCGTCCACGGCCGCGCCGTCGCCGGCGAGGAAGTATCCGCGGTCGGCGAACGGCTGCCAGTACGAGTCTCGGTAGCGCTCGGGGTCACCCCACACCGTGCGCGACATGGCCGGCCACGTCCCGTCGATCACGATGGAGCCGCCGGACCCGCGCGGCACGTCGTCGCCGCGCTCGTCGACCACCCGCACCGTCACGCCCGGGATGGCGTTGGTCGCGGAGCCCGGCTTCAGCGCGGTCACGCCCGGCAGCGGCGCGACGATGGCGGCGCCCGACTCCGACTGCCACCAGGTGTCGACCACCGGCGCGCGTCCGGCCCCCAGCTGCTCCCGGAACCAGACCCACGCCTCCGGGTTGATCGCCTCGCCGACGGTGCCGAGCAGGCGGATGCTGGACAGGTCCCACCCGTCGCCCACACCCTCCGGGAACCAGGTCATCAGCGTCCGGATCAGGGTCGGCGCGGTGTAGTACGTCGTCACCCCGTAGCGCTCGATGATCTCGAAGTGCCGGCCGGTGTGCGGGGTGTTCGGGGTCCCCTCGTAGATGACCGAAGTGGCGCCGTTCGAGAGCGGGCCGTACAGCACGTAGGTGTGCGCGGTCACCCACGCGAGGTCGGCGGTGCACCAGTAGACGTCGTCGTCCTTCGCGTCGAACAGCGCCCAGTGGCTCCACGACGCCTGCGTCAGGTAGCCGCCGGTCGTGTGGACGACGCCCTTCGGGCGGCCGGTCGTACCCGAGGTGTAGATGATGAACAGCGGCGTCTCGGCGTCGAAGAACTCGGGGTCGTGGACGCTGGAGGCGGTGTCCACCACGTCATGCCACCAGACGTCGCGGCCGGGCGTCCAGGGGATGTCGGGGGTCAGCTCGCCGGTGCGCCGCACCACCAGCACGTGCTCGATGGCGTTGTCTCCGGCGACGGCCGCATCCGCGTTCGCCTTCACCGGGACGGCGGCGCCACGACGGAACTGCCCGTCGGAGGTGACCAGCAGTTTCGCGCCGGTGTCCTCGACGCGGAAGCGCAGTGCCTCCGCCGAGAAGCCACCGAAGACGAGCGAGTGGATGGCGCCGACGCGCGCGATTGCGAGGGTGATGACGACGGTCTCCGGGATGACGGGCAGGTACACGACGACGCGGTCGCCCTTGCCGATCCCGAGCGCCGTGAGCGCGTTCGCCGCGCGCGCCACCCGCCGCTGGAGGTCGGCGTAGGTGATCGTCTCGCGGTCGCCCGGCTCGCCCTCGAAGTGCAGGACCACCCGGTCGCCGCGACCGGCGGCGACGTGGCGGTCGACGCAGTTCACGGCGGCGTTCAGCTTTCCACCCGCGAACCACTCGGCGCGAGGGATGCTGAGCTCGCCGTCCGCGCCGACGGTCGCCGGTTCCCACGTGTGGGCGGTGTGCCACGGTTCGGCCCAGTCCAGCCGCGCCGCCTGCCGCTCCCAGAACGCCACCGGGTCGGCGGCCGCCTCGGCGTACACCGACGCATCGACGTTCGCCTGCGCGGCGAACTCGGCCGGTGGCGCGTACAGCCGGTTCTCGCGGCCGAGGTTCTGGATGGGCGTGCTCACCCTCCGACGCTACCCAGCCTCCCGCGCGCGCTCCTCCCGTCGCGCAACGATCCGTAACCCAGCCATCAGCTCCTGAGTTATTCGAGTCGAACGAGCCGAAATGCTCGAGAAACTCAGGAGCTGACGGTGGCGGGGAGCTCAGGCGCCGACGTAGCGGGCGAGGTGCTCACCGGTGAGGGTGGAGCGTGCGGCGACGAGGTCGGCCGGCGTGCCCTCGAAGACGATGCGGCCGCCGTCGTGACCGGCGCCGGGGCCGAGGTCGATGATCCAGTCGGCATGAGCCATCACGGCCTGGTGGTGCTCGATGACGATCACCGACTTGCCGGAGTCGACCAGGCGGTCGAGCAGCCCGAGCAGCTGCTCGACATCGGCGAGGTGCAGGCCGGTCGTCGGCTCGTCGAGCACGTAGACGCCGCCCTTCTCGGCCATGTGCGTCGCCAGCTTGAGCCGCTGCCGCTCGCCGCCGGACAGCGTGGTGAGCGGCTGGCCGATCGTCAGGTAGCCGAGCCCGACATCCGACAGCCGCTCCAGGATGGCGTGCGCGGCCGGCAGCTTCGCCTCCCCGGCGGCGAAGAACTCGACCGCCTCGGAGACCGGCATGGCCAGCACCTGGCTGATGTCGCGGCCGCCGAGCGTGTACTCCAGCACCGAGTCGTCGAAGCGGCGCCCCTCGCACACCTCGCACACGGTCGAGACGCCGGCCATCACACCGAGGTCGGTGTAGATCACGCCCGCACCGTTGCAGTTCGGGCAGGCGCCCTCCGAGTTCGCGCTGAACAGGGCCGGCTTCACGCCGTTGACCTTCGCGAACGCCTTGCGGATCGGCTCCAGCATGCCGGTGTACGTCGCCGGGTTGCTGCGCCGCGACCCGCGGATCGCGGCCTGGTCGACGGCGACGACGCCCTCGCGCGGTGCGACGGAACCGTGGATGAGCGAGCTCTTGCCCGACCCGGCCACCCCGGTGACCACCACCAGCACGCCGAGCGGGATGTCGACATCCACCCCCTGCAGGTTGTGCTCGTCGGCGCCCCGGACCTCGAGAGCGCCGGTCGGAGTCCGCACCCCGTCCTTCACGCGCGCGCGGTCGTCGAGGTGCCGACCCGTGAGGGTGCCGCTCGCGCGCAGCCCGTCGACCGTCCCCTGGAAGACGACCTCTCCACCGCCTGCGCCCGCCCGCGGCCCGAGGTCGACCACGTGGTCCGCGATCGCGATCGCCTCCGGCTTGTGCTCGACGACCAGCACGGTGTTGCCCTTGTCGCGCAGCTGCTGCAGCAGTCCGTTCATCCGCTGGATGTCGTGCGGGTGCAGCCCGACCGTCGGCTCGTCGAACACGTAGGTGATGTCGGTGAGCGACGACCCGAGGTGGCGGATCATCTTGGTGCGCTGCGCCTCGCCGCCCGACAGCGTGCCGGAGGGCCGGTCGAGCGACAGGTAGCCGAGCCCGATCTCGACGAACGAGTCGAGCAGGTGCTGCAGGTTGCGCAGCAGCGGGGCCACGGACGGCTCGTCGAGCGACCGCACCCAGTCGGAAAGGTCGGTGATCTGCATGGCGCACGCGTCCGCGATACTGACGCCGCCGATCTTCGACGAGCGCGCGGCCTCGCTGAGCCGCGTTCCTCCGCACTCCGGGCAGGCCGTGAAGGTGACGGCCCTCTCGACGAAGGCGCGGATGTGCGGCTGCATCGCATCCACGTCCTTCGACAACATCGACTTCTGCACCTTGGGCACCAGGCCCTCGTAGGTCAGGTTGATGCCGTTGATCTTCACCTTCACCGGCTCGCGGTAGAGGAAGTCGTGCCGCTCGGTCTCGGAGAACTCCCGGATCGGCTTGTCGGCGGGCAGGAAGCCGGACTCCGAGAACATCCGCACGGACCAGCCGTCGGCGGTGTAGCCCGGGATGGTGATGGCCCCCTCGGTCAGCGACTTGCTGTCGTCGAACAGCTGAGCGAGGTCGATGTCGCTCACCGTGCCCATGCCCTCGCAGCGCGGGCACATGCCGCCCAGCTGGGAGAACTCCCTCTTCTCCGTCTTGCCGCCGACGGTGATCGCACCGGCCCCGGTGACCGACGGGATGTTGAACGAGAAGGCCTGCGGCGAGCCGATGTGCGGCTGCCCCAGGCGGCTGAACAGGATGCGCAGCATCGCGTTCGCGTCGGTCACCGTGCCGACCGTGGAGCGCGCATTGGCGCCCATCCGCTCCTGGTCGACGATGATGGCGGTCGTCAGCCCCTCCAGTACGTCGACGTCGGGCCGCGCCAGCGAGGGCATGAACCCCTGCACGAACGCGCTGTACGTCTCGTTGATCATGCGCTGCGACTCGGCCGCGATGGTGCTGAACACGAGCGAGCTCTTGCCCGACCCCGAGACACCGGTGAACACGGTGAGCCGCCGCTTCGGCAGCTCGACGCTCACGTTCTTCAGGTTGTTCTCGCGCGCCCCCTCGACGCGGATCAGGTCGTGGCTGTCGGCTGCTGAAGTCATGTCGATTCCCTCCGTCGAGCGCTGCCCACGCTATCTCAGGAGGATGCCGCTGCGGGGCGGACGCTGTACCGCAGCCGCGCGAACTGCCCGACCGCCGAGGCCGCCTCGAGCCGGAGCCGGTCGGACTCGACCCGTCGAGGGAACAGCGGAGCGCCCGCCGTGAGCGCAACGGGCGCGATGGAGATCGCCAGCTCGTCCAGAGCGCCCGCATCGAGGAACTGGCCCGCCAGATCGCCGCCGCCGACCACCCAGATGTCGCCGTCGCCCGCCGCCTCACGGATGGCCGGAAGGCTGTCCGCAACCGAGCGGGACACGAACCGGATGTCCGCGCCCTCCGGCGCCGGCAGCTCCCGGTGAGTGAAGACGAACGTCGGCCGGTCGCCGTGGAACTCCCGCCACTTCTCCGGCTGCTCCAGGATGCCGGTCTCACGCAGCACCCACTCGTAGGTCGTGCGCCCCTCCACCATCACCGACGCGTTCGCCGGGACCAGCCCCTCGGCCGGCTCCTCGCCTCCCTCCACCGCGAACAGCCAGGCGAGCGAGTTGTGCTCGTCCGCGATGAATCCGTTGATGGTCGCCGCCGTGTCGAAGATGATCCGCCCCATGCCAGGGACGGTACCGGCCACCACCGACACGGTGGGAGCATGGGGCGCATGGATGCCGTCGACGCCCTGAACGAGATCGCCTTCTGGCTGGAGCGGGAGCTCGCGCCGAGCTTCAAGGTGCAGGCCTTCCGCCGCGCCGCCGCCACCATCGACGGCCTCGGCCAGGAGGAGCTCGCCGCCCGCGTCGCCGACGGCCGCCTCAAGCGCACGAAGGGGATCGGCGACCGCACCTTCCAGGTGATCGCGCAGGCCGTCGACGGCGAGGTCCCGGGCTACCTCGCCGACCTCCGCGAACGCAACGCCGCGCCGCTCGACACCGGCGGCACGGAACTGCTCGCCCTTCTGCGCGGCGACCTGCACAGCCACACGGAGTGGTCGGACGGCACGGTGCCGATCGAGGTGATGGCCGCGGCAGCCGCCACTCTCGGCCGCGAGTACCAGGCGATCACCGACCACTCCCCCACGCTCACGGTCGCGAGCGGCCTCAGCGCCGAGCGGCTGGAGCAGCAGCTGGATGTCGTCGCGGGCCTCGACACCGGCGAGCTGACCCTGCTCACGGGCATCGAGGTGGACATCCTGGAGGACGGAACGCTCGATCAGACGCCGGAGCTGCTCGACCGGCTCGACGTCGTCGTGGGCAGCGTCCACTCGAAGCTCCGCTCCGACCGCCGCACGATGACCACGCGAATGCTCGGCGGCATCCGCGACCCGCACACCAACGTGCTCGGGCACTGCACCGGCCGTCTGGTGCAGGGATCGCGGGGCACCCGCCCGCCGTCCGAGTTCGACGCGGACGCCGTCTTCGCCGCGTGCGTCGAGAACCAGGTCGCCGTCGAGATCAACTCGCGGCCGGAGCGGCAGGACCCGCCGGACGACCTCATCCAGCGCGCCCTCGACGCCGGATGCTTCTTCTCGATCGACACGGACGCGCACGCCCCCGGCCAGCTCGACTTCCTGGCCTACGGCGCCGCACGGGCCGCCGCCAACGGCGTCCCCGCCGACCGCATCATCACCACCTTCCCCCTCCCCCGCCTCCGAACCTGGCTAGCCAAGGGCTGAGGTGCTCGCAGATGCTCGCGACACGCCGGGCGCGCGCGCAACCGCGAGCACCTCAGCGGAGGGGTCAGAAGCCCCAGGCGGAGGCGGGCGCCTGCACGATCTCGACCGGGCGCGTGCTCCAGTGGGTTCCGTTGCCGTAGTGGCTCGTCGCCCAGGGGCTCGCCCAGATGGCCGCGGCGGTGGTGTCGGCGGAGGTGCCCGCCTGCAGGCCGGCGACGATGCCCGGGTAGCCGCGCTGCAGGTTCTTGGCGCAGTACTCCGCGGCCGTGATCAGGTCCGGGTAGCTGCCGAGGCCGGCGCCACCACCCGATCCGTAGCCGTTGTTCAGGGGGTTGTTGCGGTTCCACCAGTCGGGCGGACCGTTCTCCTGCCGCATCCAGCGCAGCATCACAGTCACGTTCGCGTCGGTCTGCGGCCAGCCGCCGAACTTCAGAACGAGCTTGGCCCAGGACTCGTTCGTCCCGACCCGGGCGAGAGACTGGATCCCGTCCGTCGCCCCGATGCTCTCCCGGCTCACGACGGGCGCGGCGATCGTCGCGTCCACCAGCAGGTGCTGGTCGGGCGGTGCGACCTCCGCGGGTGCGACCGTCGTCGACGGGGCGACCAGCAGCGTCGAGGCGAGCGCCTCGTCCGTCGGCACGATCGAGAAGCCGCACACCAGCCCGATGACGGCGAGGGTCACACCGACCCGGTGATGCAGCGGCAGCAACGGCCGTCGGGGCCGCCGCGGCAACCGGATCCGCACCCGCTGCGTCGGCACAGCGGCACGACGGCCTGCCGAGCGGCGGCCGCGGGGGCGGAGGGGGGCGGATGCGGGCTGCATACCCGACGAAGGGTACCAGCGTCCCGCTGAATCGCCACCCTGAGCGGGCTAGCCGGCGACCTCGTTCAGCCGCTCCAGCAGCTCGGCGAGCCGCCGGACGTCGTCCTCGCCCCAACGCCGCAGGCTGCGGTACAGGTTGGCCTGGTCGGCCGCGCGCACCTCGTTCACGCGCTCGATCGCCTCCGGCGTCGCCGCGAGGAAGCTCGCCCGCCGGTCGGCCGGGTCCGCCCTCCGCTCGACGAAGCCCATGTCTTCGAGGATCTTCACCTGCCGGCTGATCACGCTCTTGTCCGTGTACAGCATCGCGGCGAGCGCACCGGCGTGGATGGGGCCGCTGCGCACGATCGTGCTGAGCAGCTTGTACCCGACCGGCTGCAGGTCGGGGTGGATGCGCGACGCTCGCTCCCGCATCGAGGTGCCCACCTGGTTGAACAGCCGGGTGAACTGCTCCTCCACCTCGGCGATGGCCGCGTCGGTGCCCGCACCCGCGGGCGGAAGGGTGGCGGCGTCGCCCGCCGCCACCCGTCCCGTGTTCTCCATGGCCGCGATCATAACGCGGTCCGCTATCGGCGGTTCTCAGGGGCGGTCACGTCGCCGCCCGCCCGGATCGCGGCGACCGAGCCGGTCGCGGGTGCGCCGATCAGCGCCTCGGCGACCTCGACCGCGTTCTCCTCCGCGGCCTCCAGCCGGCCCTCGCCCGCCTCCTTCTCCTTCATCCGCTCGATCGCGGTCTTCGTGCCGAGCTTCACGTTCGGCAGGAAGACGATGGCGACGATGCTGACGATCGCGAGCGGAACGGCGATCAGGAAGATGTCCGCGACCGCCTGGCCGTACACCGACTCGACGATGGTGCGGATGCCGGCCGGCAGGTGGTTCACCTGGGGCAGCTGGCCGCTCTGCAGCGACTTGAGCGCCTCGATCCCCTTCGTGCCGTATTTGGCCGCGGCGGCGAGCAGGTCGCCCTTGCGGTCGCCCATCGAGTTCACAACGGTCGTGCCGAGCACGCTGCCCATCACGGAGACGCCGATGGTGCCGCCGAGGCTGCGGAAGAAGGCGACGTTGGAGCTGGCCGCGCCGAGCTGCTCGGGCTGGACCGTGTTCTGCACGATCAGCACGAGGTTCTGCATGACCATGCCGACGCCCGCGCCGAGGATCAGCATGTAGACGGAGACGAGGACGTAGTTCGTGTCGAACTCGATCGTGCTCATCAGGTACAGGCCGACGGCCAGCAGCACCGAGCCGGCGATCATGTAGCCCTTCCACCGGCCGAACCGGCTGATCAGGTTACCGACCACCATCGACGACAGCAGCAGCCCGAAGATCATCGGGAGCGTCAGCAGGCCCGACTCGGTCGGGGTCGCTCCGCGCGCCAGCTGCATGTACTGGCCGAGGTAGACCGACGTGCCGAACATCGCGACACCCACCGAGATGGAGGCGATCACCGCGAGCGTGAAGGTGCGGTTCTTGAACATCCCGAGCGGGATGATCGGCTCCTTCGCCACGAGCTCGGTGATGACCATGCCGATCAGCAGCGCGACGGCGATGCCGACCATCCAGAACGTCTGCGCGCTCCACCAGTCGAAGTCCTTGCCCGCGAGCGACACCCAGATGAGCAGCAGCGAGACGCCGCCGGCCAGCAGGACTGCGCCGAGGTAGTCGATGCGGACCGTGCGCGCCGGGCGCTTGGGCAGCTTCAGGGTGAACTGGAGCAGGATGATCGCGACGATCGCGACGGGGACGCCGACGAAGAAGTTCCAGCGCCAGCCGATCGAGTCGGTGAGCAGACCGCCGATGAGCGGGCCGCCGACCGTTCCGACCGCCATGATGCCGCCGAAGAGGCCCATGTAGCGACCGCGCTCCCGCGGGCTGATGATGTCGGCCATGATGATCTGGCTGAGCGCCGTCAGCCCTCCGGCCCCGAGACCCTGGACCACACGGAAGCCGATGAGCATGTTGGTGTCCTGCGAGAAGCCGGCCAGCGCCGATCCGAGCACGAAGAGCACGAGGGCGAGTTGGATGAGCAGCTTGCGGTTGAACAGGTCGGCGAGCTTGCCCCAGATCGGGGTGGACACGGTGGTGGCGAGCAGCGTGCTCGTCACCACCCAGGTGTAGGCGGTCTGGTCGCCGTGCAGTTCGGAGATGATCCGCGGCATCGAGGTCGAGACGACCGTGCCCGCGAGGATCGAGACGAACATGCCGAGCAGCAGCCCGGAGAGGGATTCGAGCACCTGGCGATGCGACATCGCCGTGGGTGCTTCGTCTCTGGTGAGAGTGGTGGACATGTGGATCCTTCGCGCAATTGGTTGACGACGATCAACCATATATAATTAGATGACCATAGTCAACTAACAGAGTGCGTCGCTGCAAAATTTCCGATCATGCAAAAGTTTCTCTCCCCGTCCGAAGGCCTCCGCGAGCGCAAGAAGGCACAGGTCAGAGCCGACCTCGAACGCGCCGCGCTGGAGCTCGCCCTCGAGCGCGACCTCGACGAGGTGACCGTCGACGAGATCTGCGCGCGCATCCCGGTCTCGCACCGCACCTTCTTCAACTACTTCGACACCAAGGAGGACGCGCTCTTCGACGTCCGCCGCGCCTGGGGCGACCCGGAGTGGTTCGCCCGGCGCCTGGACGAGGCGTATGAGGGGAGCGTCGTCGGCGCCGTCGTCGCCGCGCTGTTCCCCGAGGAGGAGGCGGGAGGCGACCAGGGGATGCGCGAGGCGCGCATGCTCATCGCCGCACGCCATCCCGGGCTGATCCGGCGGAAGGCGCGCCGGCTCGACGAGCTGCGCGCCGGCCTCGTCGCGGCGGTCGCCGCGTTCGTCACCGAGCGCGATCCCGCCTCGGCGGAGGCCGCATCCACTCTTGGCATCGACCCCGACGCCCAGGCGGAGCTGCTCGTCGTCGCGTGCGTCGGCGCCGTCCGCATCGCGGTGCGCGAGTGGGCGGAGCAGGGCGCCTGCGGCTCGGAGGCGGAGGTCAAGGCCCGGGCGGTGGCGGTCGCCCGCGCACTCGCCCCGGTGCTGGGCTGAGCGTCCTCACACCCGAAACGGGTTCATCTCCAGGCTGACGGGGCCCGCATTCCGTACTCTCGGAGCATGCAGACCCGTCGTGACCGAGCCTGGGCACTCAGCCGACCCGTCCACTGGATCGTCTGGACCGTCGTGCTCTTCGCACTGACGATCGCCCTCGGGTTCGCGGCGAAGGCCCTGCCGGCGCTCCGCTTCGCCGGCCTCGACGCCGCGGTGAACCGGGTCAACTCCCCCCTGCTCGACACCGGGGCCCTCGTGCTCGACCGGCTCGACCACCCCGTCGTGGTCGCCGTCATCCTGGTGGTCGTGTTCGTCGTGCTGCTGCCGCTGGCGGGCTGGCGCAGGGCGCTCGGGGTGTGCGTCGTCACCGGCGCCGCCTGGCTCACCACCCTCGTCATCAAGTACGTCGTGGCGCAGCCGCGGCCGTCGACGGGCGACCTGACCCACCTGCTCCACGTCTCCCCCGCCACGCTGAGCTACCCGAGCGGTCACGTCGTCTTCGCGACCGCTCTCGTCGCCGCGCTGGCGACGGTGTGCCGGACGACCACCGCGCGGACGCTCGTGCTCGTGATCGGCGGCCTCCTCGTCGTGGCGGTCGCGTGGTCACGGCTCTACGTCGGCGTGCACTACGGCACGGACGTCGTGGGTGGCGTGCTGAACGGCGCGGCGGGAGCCGTGCTCATGGTCGGGCTCTGGGACCTGGCCACGCGGCGCCTGGCGCCGCGACGCGTCTCTTAACGGGCACCGGCGGTCTCCGCCGGCAGGTGCGGGACGGGATCGCCTGCGCACGCGATCCCCTGAGGTGCAGCGCGTCCGGGTAGGCCCGTCAGGTCGGGCTGCGCAGTGCGGTCTCTGCGGATGACGTCGTTCTTTCTCCGGAATGCGTCATGAACCCGCGACGACGGTCGTCCACGTAGTTAAGACGCCCGCACTGCCCGTAAGGACCCGAAACCTTATGAACCGTCGATTCGACGACCTCTCCGACGCCGAACTCCTCGCCCTGGCGCGCGAGGGGGACGGCCCCGCCTACGGAATCCTGTTCAAGCGCCATTGGCACGCAGGCCGCGGCATGGCCGCCTCCGTCACCAGCCGGTTCGAGGCCGACGACCTCGCCTCCGAGGCCTTCGCCCGCATCCTCAAGGCGGTCGAGAAGGGCAACGGACCGAAGACCGGCTTCCGCTCGTACCTCGCCACGACCATCCGCAATGTCGCCATCGACTGGTCGCGCCGCAAGAGCACGCCCAACATCGAGGACGCCGATGTGATCGAGGACTGGACGTACAGCGAGGTCACCGCCCTCGAGCGCATCGAGCGCGAGACGATGGCGAAGGCCTTCTACGACCTGCCGGACAGCTGGCAGGAGGTGCTCTGGTACACCGAGGTCGAAGACATGGCGCCGCGCGAGGTCGCCCCGCTGCTCGGTCTCACGCCCAACGCCGTCTCCGCGCTGGCCGTCCGTGCGCGCGAGGGCCTCCGGCAGTCGTGGATCAACGCCCACCTCGCGGAGGTCCCCGCCGACGAGCCCGAGCACGCGTGGGTGCTCTCCAAGATGGGTCCGCACGTGCGCGGCAGGCTCTCCCGCACCGACCGCGCAAAGGTGGAGGAGCACCTCGACGCGTGCCCCTCCTGCGCCGACGCAGCGAAGGAGGCCGGCCGGGTCGGCTCGCGGCTCGCCATGGGCATCCTGCCGCTGTTCCTGGGGATCGCCGGGGCGGCCGCCTACACCGGGTGGACGAGCGAGTCCTCCGGGGCCGCGGTGGCGGCGACGCTCTCCGGCACGCAGGCCGTCCACGTTCCCGCGACGACAGCGCCCGCGGCCAGTGCCGTGCCGTCCGGCGCGATCCACTCGGTCCGCGTTGTCGCTCGATTCCGCGACCTCGTGAGCGCGGGAGCCTCGGCGTCGGGCACCGGTGCCGCCGCCGTCGTCGCGGTCGTCGCCGCGGCGGCCCTGACGACCGGCGCTGTCATCGCCGCGCCGCAGTCGAGCATCGCCGACGGGTCCACGACGAGTCAGCCGGCATCCCTGGCGGACGATCGCTGCCCCGACAAGCAGCGGAGCTCCGACGGCCCCGAGACGCCGTTCGCGCTGGAGGTATCCACCTCCGAGGAGAACCGGCCCGGCACCGCTACCGCTTCACCGTCTCCGGTCCTGGCGGAGACGGCAGACAGCCCGGCCTCCCCCGCTCCGCCGCCGGCGACGCCGCCACGCGCCGGCGTCCAGCCCGGCACCGAGCCGGAGCCGACCGTCCCGCCGGAGCCGCGCGCGGATCCCGAGGCGCCCGTCCCGCCGGAGTCGCCCGTCGAGCCCGAGTCGCCCGATGCCCCCGCCGGGCCCGAGCCGCCGGGCACCCCGGTGAACCCGGAGGAGCCGGTCGACCCGCCCACCGAGCCGCCGGCCCCTCCGACACCGCAGGAGGAATCGTGCGACGCGATGATCCGGCTGGTGCCCGCCGATCAGACGGTGTTCGGGTACCGGCTCGACGATCCTGCGGGCTCCACGTCGGCCACCGACCTCGTCCACGGCCGCACGGGCCGCTACGCGGGCACACCGGATCAGCCGGGCTGGACTCTTGCGGACTCGACTCTGCGTCCGTCGACCGACGAGTTCTCCGTTCAGATCCGGTTCAAGACGTCCATCGGCGGCGGTCGCCTGATCGGGTTCAGCTCGGCGATGGAGGCGGACTCGCAAGACTTCGACCGGCACCTGTTCCTGACCGACGACGGCCGGGTGGCGTTCGGGGTCTGGCCCGGGACCGTCCGCGTCATCTCGTCGCCGCAGACGTATCTCGACGACGCCTGGCACCAGGCGACGGCGACGCTGTCGGCCGACGGCATGAAGCTCTACGTCGACGGCGCCTTGGTGGCACACGATCCGTCGGTGACCCGGGGTCAGTCCTTCTCCGGGTTCTGGCGCATCGGCTACGAGAGCATGCACAACTGGGGGCCATTGCAGCCGGCGAACTGGACCTTCGGCGGAACACTCGCGTACGCCGCCGTCTACAGCACCGCACTGACTCCCGAGCAGATCGCGGCGCAGTGGCGGTACTGCTCCGGTTGACCGGCTGCGCCGTCCCGATCGCGTCATAGCGACGGCTCCGCCTCGTCTACCTCGGTAGGGACGCATTTTCGGGTTTCGCGTTTCCCCGGAGCAACTCCTTTCGCATGTTGTCTCCCGAGTGGCCCGGCCGGCTCGTCCACATCCAGCCGCCGGGTCACTCCCTCCCCCATAGCCGTCGTGGTGGCGGCTGCCGCATCCGACGATCGAGAGGACGAGATGAGGGCCACCTGGAATCCCCGCGAACGCGCGATCGGGCTCGTCAGCGCGACCACCGACGGATGGCGCGGCGAGCTCGTCACCCCCCTGATCCCCCGCGACCCCTCCTCCCCTCTGAGGTCGGCCCTCCTCAACGAGCGGGCGGAGCGTCTCGGCGAGCTCCGCGCGCTCGACTTCCGCGTCTACGACACCGTGCGCATCGAGGAACTGGGCTCCGGCGACACCTACCGGATCATCGACCGCTTCAAGGCGGCCGCGGAGATGGCGGACCGCTCGGCCTGATCAGCCGCTCCCCAGCGTGACCGTGGTCCTGTCCGTCTTGCCGTCGCGCACGTAGGTGACCTTCACCTCGTCGCCCGGCTTGCTGGTGAGTTGCTTCGCCGTCAGGTCGTCGACGCTCCCCACCGGTGCGCCGTCGACCCGGGTGATGATGTCGCCCGGCTCCAGCCCCGCCTGGTCGGCCGGACCACCCGGCACCACGGCCTGCACGTAGAGCCCCGGCTCCCCCTCGCCGTTCGCACCGGGAACGACGGGGCTCACCGAGAGCCCGAATGTCGGGTAGACCACCTTGCCGGTCTCTATGATCTGCTGCGCGATGGGCATCGCCACGGCCTGCGGAACGGCGAACCCGATGCCGACGCTTCCGCCGCCGGCGGCCCCCGACTCCCCCGGCACGGTCGCGATGGCCGAGTTGACGCCGACGAGGCGGCCGTCGCAGTCCACCAGTGCACCGCCCGAATTGCCGGGGTTGATGGAGGCGTCGGTCTGGATCGCGTCGGCGAGCACGGCGTTGCGATCGCTGTCGCTCTGGACGGGCACCGTACGCCCGAGCGCGCTCACCACTCCGGTCGTCACCGTGCTGGACAGGCCGAGCGGAGCGCCGAGCGCCACGACCGGCTGCCCCACCTTGAGCGCCGCGGAGTCGCCCTGCCGGATCACCGGAAGGCCCGATCCCTGCACCTTGATGACCGCGATGTCGGCGCGCGGCGACCGGCCGACGAGCTTCGCCGGGTGCGTGCTGCCGTCGTTGTAGAGAACGACGATCTCCGCCCCCTCCGCTGCGGGGGCGATCACGTGGTTGTTGGTCAGGATGTAGCCGTCGGCCGTGATGATCTCGCCGCTCCCTGTGCCGCCGGAGCCGTCCCCCGCACGGACCCCGATGGTGACGATCGACGGCAGCACGTCCTCCGCGACCTTCTCGGCGTCGCAGACGGATCGGGAGTCGCCCGGCGCCTGCCCTGACAGCGCACCGCGCGCGACCGGGGCCGCATTGCGCAGTGCCAGGCCGCCCAGCACCCCCGCGCCGACCAGGATGACCGCCCCGAGGATCGCGAGGAGCACGATCGCCCACGCAGGAAACCTCCCGGCCCGTCCGGTTCTGTTCTCGCCTCGTGACACGATCGGATCCCCCTCCACGCGGTGCTGCGACCAGAGTGATGGCTCACCGCCGCGCTTGGCTAGTCAGTTCGGGGACCGCCGGGAGCCCGCAGAAAGCGCCAGAGGGACGTGCCGATGCGGCCGGCCCTCACTAATGTAAACGCATGGATTCCGGCATGGGAGTGTTCACTGCCTATCTCGTGCACACCGCTCCCGGCTCGGAGGACCGTGCCGTCGAACTCCCCCTCGTGACGCCCATGCCGCCGTCGCGTGTGCGGCTTCCCGACCGCGAGGATCCGGCTCGCGTGCTGGTCTACGAGCTCGTCACCGCGGAGGACTGGCCGCGCGAGGCGACCTACCGGTTCCGCGGGGCGGAGGATCGCTGACCGGCCGCCCCACCTGGGCCGCGGCTGCCTAGCCAGGGCGAGCCGCGGACGGCAAGCTGGCCCAAAGAGCGGGCTCCCGGCGGCTGGGGAGGAGGTGCTGAGCGTGAGCGACGAGGGCGCGACGGCTCCGCGGCCGGGACAGGAGTGGTGGAGGAACGCCCTCAGCCACCCGGACGTCGAGGGAGTCGACATCGCGGACGGGCTGGTCCGCGTCCGGCTGCGGTCGGGCATCGAGCTGGAGTGGCCGCGCGACGACGTGGCCGTCTGACCCCCTGTCGCCCGCCACCCCACCGGTGGTGCGCGACACCTGCCGAGGCACCATCGCGTCCGGTCCTGTCTTTCGCCGACCGTCGTGCACTGGAAGCATCGCAGCGCAACACACAGACGCGCGGACGGCGCTCGGACGCACGAGGTGGAGGGCCGGCCGCGCGAAACCCGAAACGCGATCGCGGCCCTCCACCCTGATGGGAGGGAAGCTCTCGCCCGAAGAGCTTCCACTGGAAGAGACGCGGGCGCGACCGCATTCGTGATGTGACAGGTGGAGGGAATGACCGGAACCGGCGGACCCGGGGGTGCAGCGCACGGCCTCCCGGTGCGGTTCGACGCGCTGATCGGGCGACGCGAGGAGGTGTCGCTGATCCGCCGGCTGCTGCTGTCGTCGGTGCGTCTGGTCACGCTGACCGGCGCGGCGGGGGTGGGGAAGAGCAGGGTGGCGATCGCGGCGACCGAGGGCCTCGCCCGCGCGGTGCCCGGCATCTGGTACGTGGATGCGCGCGGCCGCGGAGACGAGATCGCGGCGGCGATCGCCTCCGAGCTCAAGGTCGATTCCGGCAGAGATCCGCTGGCCGCCGTGATCGCCGCCCTCTCCGCCGCCGATGCCCTCCTGCTCCTCGACGACGTCGACGAGGTCGTCAGGGAGACGTCCGCCGCCGTGGACGCCCTGCTCGCCGCCTGTCCAGGCGTCAAGGTCCTCGCGACGAGCCGGGAGCCTCTCACCTCGACGGCCCAGACGCTCGTCGCGATCGGCCCGTTCGCCGATCGCGGGCTGACGTTGGCGAGCGACGCCGTGCGCCTCTTCGCCGACCGCGCCGGCACCGGCGACGCGCATTTCGTGATCGACGCAAGAACATTGCCCGATGTGGTGCGGATCTGCGAGGCGAGCTCCGGCGTCCCGCTCGCGATCGAACTGGCGGCCGCCCAGCTGCAGTTCATGGATGTGCGGACGCTCGCGCACCGCGTCGATCACCAGCTCTCCGCGCTCGAGCCGGCGGATCCCGCGTCCCGGTCGCTGCGGGCCGCCGTCGAGGACAGCTGGGAACGGTGCGGCCCGCTCGAGCGGAGGGTGTGGAGCGACCTGTCCGTGCTGGCGCCCGGCTGGGATCTGGCACTTGGCGAGGCCATGGCCGCCCTCGGCGCCACAGGCCCACGGGAGGCGACCGCGACGGTGAAGCAGCTGATCCGCCGGTCGGTCGTGCACCGCCGCCGGGTCGGCGACACCGTGCGCTACGAGCTGCTCCCCGCCATCCGCGAGTTCGGTGCCGAGCATCAGGAGCGCCCGGTCGAGGCGCAACGCCATTTCGTCGCCTGCGTGATCGCCCGGCTGCACGAAGCGGAGGACGGCTGGTTCTCGGCAGGGCAGAGGGAGATCATGCTCCGCCTCGGAGGCGACCTCCCCAACATCCGCCGCGCGATGACCACCGCGGCCGCTCTCGGCGACGCCGACCGCGCCGTGGAGACGGCGGTGACCGCCTGGCGCCAGGCCTGGACGATCCACGGCAGCGCGGACGAGCTCGCGCGGTGGCTGGGCCGAGCGCTCGAATCCGGGACGCCGTCGCCGCTCTGGAGGAGCCTGGGGCACGCGCTCCGCGCCGCGGTCTACAGCCGGACCGGCAAACCCGGACTCGCGCGCAGGGAGCTGATACAGGCTCTCCAGGCGCGGGATGCGGCGGCCGGGACCGGCGACCAGGGCACGGCGCGCGAGGCCGACATCGCCGCGCGGAGTGCCGCGGAGACGCTCGAACGGGACGACGCGGCGGCGGTGGCGATCCTCCGTGACCTCATGGACGACCTGGGCGAGGAGGCGTACCGGTTCGGCCGGCTCAACACCCCGCAACGTCTCGCCGCCCGGCTGCGGGCGCTCGGCGAGGGCGCGGAGGCCGCTCAGGTCGAGGCGGCGATCACCGAACGAGCGCTCGTGGCAGGCGACCGCTACGAGCGGTCGTTCCTGCGGACGGCGCGGGCCACGGCCGCCGCAGCGGCAGGCGACTACGACGCGTGCGAGCTGGACGCGCGCGACGCTCTCGTGCTCAAGCGGGGCCTCGGAAACGGGCTCGGCATCGCCCACGCGCTCGAGCTGCTCGCCGAGGTCGCGCGAGAGCGCGCGGATGCCGCCCGCGGCGCCAGCCTGCTGGGCGCCGCGGCAGCGCGGTGGCGCGACGCCGGAGCCGTCAGGGCGAGCTATCCGCCGTACTTCCTCGATTCCGCCCCGACCGAGCGGGCGCTGCGCCGGCGGCTCGGCGATGCGGCGTTCGGCCGCGCGTTCGACTACGGCGCCGCGCTGACCGAGGACGAGAGCATCGGCTTCGCGCTGCACGGGATCGTCGAGACCCACCTCCGGGCGGCCGTGCCCCTGGCCGCGCGGTCGGTCCTGACCCCGAGGGAGACGGAGGTCGCATCGCTCGTCGCCGACGGGGAGACGAACCGTTCGATCGCACGGCGCCTGTTCGTCTCCATCCGCACCGTCGAGACGCACGTGCAGAACGCCCTGGTGAAGCTCGGCCTGCGGTCACGCACGGAGCTCGCCGTGTGGTTCCGTGAGCAGCCCGGGACCGCTCGCCCGGAGGGCGCGGCCTGAGCGCGCGCCCTCCGGGGCGGACACTCACGCGGCGAGGGCGAGCTCCTCGCCGTGGGTGGCGAGGGCGGCACGCAGCCCGGCCCTGGCGCGGGCGGCGAGCGCCGTCGCGCCGCCGAGGCTCACCCCGAGCAGGCGGGACACGGTTTCGAGCGGCAGCTGCTGCAGAACCGTCAGCACGAGCACGTGCTGCCAGCGCTCGGGGAGGCTCCGGAACGGCCGTTCGAGGTCGCCGAGGTCGCTCACTTCGAACCGGTAGCTGCCCAGCGCGCTGTCATCGGGCAGCGGCACGAGCGTGGCGCGTGCCGCGCGGGCACCCCAGGTGGCGGCGACATTGCGGATGGCCGTCCGGAGGTAGTGGGCGAATCCCTCGGTCGGGCCGTTGCCGTTCCGCAGCGACGTGAGGACCTTGGCGAACGCCTCCTGGACGATGTCGTCGGCGTCGAAACGCGACGTGGTGCACCGGGCGACGTGGTGCGCCCAGCCCTGGTAGCGGGACCACAGCTCGCCCAGGGCGGCCGGGTCGCCGCCGCGCACACGGTCCAGGAGCTGCAGGTCGGTGGGGCGGGCGGCGTCGACGGTCATTCTCACTCCTCGGCTGGTGGATGACCCCAGGCTCGTGTCCGCGGCCGGTCCGCCGGATCCGTACGACTACCGAGCAGCTACCGATTCCCGCCGGAGGGGCGTCACGAAGTCGGGGAGGCGCGTCCCGCATCCGAGCAAGTGCGCGAGGGCGGCGACGACGCGCTCGGCGGCCCGCCCGTCGCCGAAGGGGCTCGCTGCTCCCGCCATCGCCGCATGCAGGACGGGGTCGGTGAGCAGTCCGGACGCCGCCTCCACCATCCGCTCCACCCGTGTCCCGATGACCGCGGACGTTCCTGCGAGCACGCCCTCCGGTCGCGCAGTGGTGTCGCCGAGCACGAGGACGGGGACGTTCCGGCTGGGAGCCACCTCCTCGATGCGGGTGCAATCGGTCAGGACCAGCACCGAGCGCCCGATCAGCTCCAGGAGCGCGTCGAACCGCGGCTGACCGAGCGAGTGGATGTTCGCAGTGCGCCCGAGGTCCGGCCCGAGCCCGGCGTGCTGCGCGAGGTCCGGTCCCCCCCGAGAGCACGAACGCGTGGCTGGGGAACCGCGTTGCGAGGATCCGGACCGCCGCGCCGAGCCGGCGCAGCGGTGCACCGGCATGCTCCGGCCGGTGCACCGCCACGAGCACGATCGGCTGCTCCGCGGCCGTCGCCGGGTCGGCCGGCAGCAGCGGTGCCACGGCATCGACCAGGGTGTCGCCGGTGACGACGATCCGGTGCTCGGGAACGGACGCGCCGAGCAGCACCCGGGCAGCGTGCTCGGTCGGCGCCAGGTGCAGCCGCGAGAGCCGGTCGAGCTCCCGGCACGCGGGCTCCTCCGCGGCCCCCGCGGCCGGGGCGTTCCCGCGGCGTCCGGCCGAGAGGTGGGCCACCGGGACTCCGAGCCGGGAGGCCGCCCGCACCGCGGCGAGCGCCCGCGGCGACGGCGATTCGACCAGGACCGCGTCCGGGCGCAGCGACCCGACCAGCGATTCCGCGTCGTCCCGCGGCTCCGGGGTCACGTCTCCGACGGGGCGAAGGAGCTCGGACGAGTGCAGCGCGCGGACGACGGGCTCCATCCTGATCCAGACGTCGGGCGAGTCGTGGACGGTCATGATGGTGCGCATGGGCGGGCTCCTCTCGGCGAAGGCGGCGATGCCCTCACCCGTAAAGACGTGCGTCCGCCCTTCCGCCTGACGCGATCCACATGCGGGGTAGCGTTGCGGCATGAGCTTGAGCGTCGAGAACCAGCCGGACCAGTCCCGCTACGCCCTCCTCCAGGACGGCGAGGTGATCGGCGTCGCGGAGTACGACCTGCGCGACGACGCCATCGTCTTCACCCACACCGAGGTCGACGAGGCGAAGCGGGAGAAGGGGATGGCGTCCACCCTCGTGCAGACGGCGCTGGACGACGTGCGCGACCACTCGGACCGACGGGTCGTCGCCTCCTGCCCCTACGTGCGGAGCTGGCTCAGCGAGCACCCCGACTACGCGGGGCTGCAGAAGCGGTAGCGCGGCCGTCCTCGCTCGGAGCCCGGCCCTCGACCCGCCGGCCGTCGCCCGCTCCGCCGAGGTCCAGCGTGATCTTCCCGCCCTGCCAGCCTTCGTCGCCGCCGTCGCCGGGCAGCGGCGCCGGCGCGGGCAGGAGTGACTGCCGGTCCATCTCCTGCTGCGCCTCGTGGCGGGCCGGCGCGAAGATCTCGTCGAACGAGCCGCCGATGGCCCCGCTCATCGTGCCGGAGCCCCGCTGCGCCTTGTTCGAGAGGTCGATCCAGCCGAGCTTCACAGCCACGACGATGACGACGATGAACGCCGCCACGATCCCCACGACCCACCAATTCACGCCATCCAGGGTACCGGAGCCCCTGTGGACTGCCTGAGAGCGGGACGTTCGGGCGCCGGGATCAGGGCACCCGGTAGAGCCACTCCTCAGTCTCGAACTTCTCGGCGACCAGCTTCTCGGCGGCCGCGTACTCGGCGTCGGTGAGGTCGCCCTCCGTGGCGCCGTACAGGTTCTTGAAGGTGAGCTTCATCTGCTCGATGATCTCGGCGCGGCTGAGGCCGGTCTGGCTGCGCAGCGGGTCGACGCGCTTGGCCGCGGAGGTGATGCCCTTGTCGCTGATCTTCTCGCGCCCGATGCGGAGCACCTCGGTCATCTTCTGGCCGTCCATGTCGTAGCTCATGGTGACGTGGTGCAGTACCGCGCCGGAGCCCAGCCGCTTCTGCGCGGCTCCACCGATCTTGCCGGACGGGCTCGTGATGTCGTTGAGCGGCTGGTAGACGGCGTCGATGCCGAGGGATTTGAGCGCGACGATCGCCCACTCGTCGAGGAAGGCGTAGCTGTCGGCGAAGCTCATGCCCTGCACGAGGTCGGCGGGCGCGTAGATCGAGTAGGTGACGACCGATCCGGCCTCCATGAACATCGCGCCGCCGCCGGAGATGCGCCGGACCACCTGGATGCCGTACTTGGCGGCGTTCTCCGGGTCGACCTCGTTCTTCACCGATTGGAAGCTGCCGATCACCACGGCCGGCTCGTCCCACTCCCAGATGCGCAGGGTCGGCCCCCGGCGTCCCTCCCCCACCTCGTTCGCGAGCACCTCGTCGAGGGCGAGGTGCATCTGCGGGGAGACCGCCTTCGCGTGCACGATCTGCCAGTCGTAGTCGCGCCAGCTGGTCGCCTTGGCGAGCGCCCGCCGCACGGTCACGGCGACGGCCTCCGGCGAGAAGCCGAGCAGACTGGCCCCCTCCGGCAGGGCGTCCTTCACGGCCGCGGCGATGGTCTTGGCGTCCGCCTCGGCGGGGAGACCGTTCACGGCCTCGTCGATGGCTTCGAGCGCCGTGTCGGGCTCGAGGAAGAAGTCGCCCGCGAGCTGGAAGTCCGCGATCCGGCCGTCGACCACCTCCAGGTCGACGACGACGAGCTTGCCACCGGGGACCTTGTACTCACCATGCATACGCCCACCCTACGTCCGCCGGCGGGCGCGTCGCTCAGTGCGGCGGCGGGCTCCCCTTCTCGTCGCCGAACTCGTCGATCATCTTGTCCGGGCGGTGCGCGAGCGTGACCCCGAACCCGATGAGCAGGATGACGAGGATGAGGCCCACGATGAAGATGAGCCCGGTCAGCAGGTTCGCGCTTCCGCCGACGGTGGCCGGATTGTCGATCGGCGCGAACCGCGACAGCCCGAGCAGGATGCTGATGCCCATGACGACCCTCCCGAGCCCAGTGTCCGCGCTGCGGCCCCCGCTGCGCTAGACAGTTCCCGCCGCCGCGACTGCGGCCTCCCGGAACGTTTGCGCCCGCTCGCGCACCCGCAGTCGTTCCGGCAGGCCGCAGTCGCAGAGCGGGCGGCGGTCAGTCGCGGGCGGGGAACCGCTCCGCGAGCCACGCCGTCAGGTCGGCGAAGACCTCCTCGCGGTTGGTCTCGTTGAAGATCTCGTGGCGCGCTCCGTCGTAGACGATCGTCGTCACGTCGCTGAGCTTCGACCGCGTCCGGTACGAGTTCTCCAGCTTGCGGGCGCTGGCGGGTCCGCCGAGCGGGTCCTCCGAGCCGACCTGGATGAGCAGCGGGAGGTCGTTCGGGAGGGCGCGGGCCGGCCGGCCGAGCAGCCGGGCGGCGTCCGCCATCCCGAACAGCTTCTGCAGCGGCGTGAGCGTGGTCAGCGGGTCGTCGATGAAGGCCTGCGCGACCGCGGGGTCGCGGCTGAGCCACTCGGCGCCGGTCGTGCCGAGGTGGGCGTGCCGCTTGTTGAGGTCGCCGCCGTTCATGGACCCGAGCACGCGGTACGCCGTGCCGGAGAGCACCGCGGCGTCGTAGTCCTCGCTGTGGTGGTTGAGCAGCATCTGACCGATCAGGGACCCCCAGCTGTGCCCGACGTAGACGAGGGGGAGGTCCGGGTTCTCCTCGCGGACCAGCCGGGTGAAGGCGTGGACGTCGCGGACGGCGGCGCGCAGCCCTCCCGGCCCGAGCCTCCCGAGCTTCGTCGCGTCGCCGTTCCACTGCTCGAGCCCGGTGCGGCCGTGCCCGAGGTGGTCGTCCGCATAGACGGCGTAACCGTTCGCGGCGAGGTGCTCGGCGAGCGGCCGGTACCGTCCCGCGTGCTCCCCCACACCGTGGGCAAGCTGCACGACGGCGGCCGGCCTCGTGCCTTCCGGGGTGGGCGCGTACACATCGAAGTGGATGCGGGTGCCGTTCTCGTCGTCGAACGTCCGGCCCTGCTGAGTCTGCACGGGCTCATTCTGGCGTACGCCGTGGGCGAAGGGGGGTTTGGTTAGCGAGGCTAATTTGTTAGGCTAACTATGTATGACCGGACGACTGTCGACCCATGACCTGAGCAGCGCACTGCGCATCGCGGTGGCGCGCCTCTCCCGGCGCCTGCGCGCCGAGAAGGAGGACCACGAGCTCAGCGACGCGCAGACGGCGATCCTGGCCTTCCTCGCCCGGGAGGGATCCGCCACGATCGGCGGCCTCAGCGAGTTCGAGCGGGTCAAGCCGCCGTCGATGAACCGCACGGTCAACCGGCTGGAGGAGGCCGGGTACGTCGCACGGACGGCCGACGACACCGACGGCCGCAAGGTGGTCGTCGTGCCCACCGACCGCGGGCTGGCGCTGGTCGCAGAGACCCGCAGACGCCGGGACGCCTGGCTGCACCAGCGCCTGCGCACGCTCACCGCCGAGGATCGCGCCACCCTCGCCGAGGCCGCACGGATCATGCGGGAGCTCGCCGACTCGTGAGTTCCATGTTCCGCTCCCTCGCCGGCGTCAACTACCGCATCTGGGCCGCAGGCGCGATCGTCTCCAACGTCGGCACGTGGATGCAGCGCACCGCCCAGGACTGGATCGTCCTGACCCAGCTGACCCACAACAACGCGTCCGCGGTCGGCCTGGTCATGGCGCTGCAGTTCGCTCCGCAGCTGATCCTGCTCCCGGTCACAGGATGGGCCGCCGACCACCTCGACCGCCGCAAGCTCCTGATGGCCACGCAGGGTGCGATGGGCGCCCTCGGTCTCGGACTCGGCATCCTGACGGTCACGGGCACCGTGCAGCTGTGGCACGTCTATCTGTTCGCGCTGCTGCTCGGCGTGGTGGCCGCCTTCGACGCGCCCGCCCGGCAGACCTTCGTGTCGGAGCTCGTCGCCGGCCCCAACCTGTCGAACGCCGTCGCCCTCAACTCCGCCTCGTTCAACGCGGCCCGCCTGATCGGGCCGGCCGTTGCCGGCCTGCTCACCGCGGCGGTCGGTGCCGGCTGGGTGTTCCTCATCAACGCGGCGACCTTCGGCGCCGTGCTGATCTCCCTCGCGCTGCTGCGGCGCGAGAAGCTGTACCGCACCGAGCGGGCGAAGCGCTCCCGCGGCAGCCTGGTGGACGGCTTCCGCTACGTGCGGCGGCGGCCCGACATCCTCGTCATCCTCGTCATGGTCTTCCTGATCGGGACGTTCGGCCTCAACTTCCCGATCTTCATCTCGACCATGTCGGTGAGCGTGTTCCACCAGGGCGCGGGCGAGTACGGCATCCTGTCCTCGATCATGGCCATCGGCTCGGTCGTCGGCGCACTGCTCTCCGCCCGCCGCGACCGGCCGCGCATCTCGCTGCTGTTCGCGGGAGCCGCGTTCTTCGGCTTCGGCTGCGCCCTGGCGGCCGTGATGCCGACGTACTGGCTGTTCGCCGTCGCGCTGATCGTGATCGGCGTCTCGTCGCAGACCCTGATGACCACGGCGAACGGGACCGTGCAGATGACGACCGACCCGGTGCTCCGCGGACGCGTGATGGCCATCTACATGGCGATCTTCATGGGCGGCACCCCGATCGGCGCACCGATCGTCGGCTGGGTGGCCGACACCTTCGGCCCCCGCTGGGCGCTCGGCGTCGGTGCGGCGAGCGGATTCGCCGCGGCCCTCGTCGGCGTCTTCTACCTGGTGAAGTACCGCGGGATGCGCCTCCGCTTCGCCGGCCTGCGGCCGCGGGTCACCCTCGCCCCGCGCGAGACCGTGCGCGAAGAGCTGGAGGAGACCGAGGTGACGGCGACCCGCACCTCCTGAGCCTCCGTGCGCCGCACCGCGACACGATCCGCCACCCCGCCTCGTCTATCCGGGTGACAGCACTCTCACGCACCTGGATGTGACCATGACGCCACCCGCGAGCTCCGGCCTGCAGAGCAACCTCAAACGACGCCACCTCGCCATGATCGCGATCGCGGGCGTCATCGGCGCCGGCCTGTTCGTCGGGTCCGGCGCCGTCATCCGGCAGGCCGGCCCCGCCGCCATCCTGTCGTACGCGTGCGCCGGCGCCATCGTCGTCCTCGTGATGCGGATGCTGGGCGAGATGGCGGCGGCCAATCCCGACAACGGCTCGTTCTCGACCTACGCCGACCGTGCCATCGGGCGATGGGCCGGGTTCTCCATCGGATGGCTGTACGCGTGGTTCTGGATCATCGTGCTCGGCATCGAAGCGACGGCCGGCGCTGTGATCCTGAACCGCTGGGTGCCGGAGGTTCCGCAGTGGACGTGGGCGCTCGGGCTGATGATCGTGCTGACGCTGACGAACGCCGTCTCGGTACGGTTCTTCGGCGAGTTCGAGTTCTGGTTCGCCGGGATCAAGGTCGTCGCCATCGTCGCGTTCATCGTCGTCGGCGTCCTCGCCATCGCCGGACTGCTGCCGGGTGTCGCCTCGCCGGGGATCGGCAACCTCGTCGGACACGGCGGCTTCTTCCCGAACGGACCGGCCGCCATGTCCACGGCCATCCTCGTCGTGGTCTTCTCCGTCGTCGGAGCGGAGATCGCCACCATCGCCGCCGCGGAGTCCCGCGACCCGGCGACCGCCGTGCGTGGAGCCGTCCGCTCGGTCACGTGGCGCATCCTGGTGTTCTACATCGGGACGATCACGGTCGTCGTGACCCTTCTCCCCTGGAACGACGCCTCCGTCGCACAGAGCCCGTTCGTCGCCGTCATGGAAACCCTGCACCTTCCTGCGGCGGCCGTCGTCATGGACATCGTCGTCCTCACCTCCGTGCTGTCCTGCCTCAACTCGGGCATGTACACCGCGAGCCGCATGCTGTACTCGCTCTCGTCCCGCCGCGACGCCCCCGCGGGCCTGTCGCGCACCACCCCGTCCGGAACGCCGCGCACCGCCGTCATCGCCGCGTCCCTCGTCGGATTCCTCACCGTCGGGCTGAACGCCCTGTGGCCGGACACCGTGTTCCTCTTCCTCGTGAACTCGTCGGGGGCGATCGCCCTGTTCGTCTGGCTGGTGATCGCGATCTCGCAGCTGCGCATGCGGCGTGCTCTGGAAGGCTCCGGAGCGCCGCTCCCGGTGCGCATGTGGTGCTTTCCCGTGCTCACCTGGCTGACCATCGCCATCATCGTGGCGCTGTTGATCGGCATGGCCCTCCTCGACGACACACGGAGCCAGCTGATGCTGTCCGGCGCACTCGCTCTGGTCTGCGTCGCCATCGGAGTGTGCCGGTATCGGGGGGCGCGTGCGCCCCTGCCGATGGCCGACAGAAGCCCCGACGGGGATGCGCTCGTCCCGGACGCGGCGGAGGGGTCGTGAGGCCGTCGACCGCCGCCCGACGCTGAGCGGTGCCGCCTCGCGGCCGGCAGCGGTGCGATACGGTGCGGGGATGTTCCCCGTGACCCCGCCCCACGCGCACGGCTTCGTGCGGAACCCCGACGGCGACAGCGTCTACTGGGAGACCAGCGGCGACCCGCAGGGCCTGCCCGCGCTGTGGCTGCACGGCGGCCCCGGCTCCGGCCTCGGAACCGGCAACTACCGCAAGCGCTACGACCCCGAGGTGTTCCGCATCGTCGGCATCGATCAGCGCGGCTGCGGCCGCAGCACCCCGCTCGTCGTGGACGCACTGGACCGGCTGCCCGCGAACACCACCGAGGGCCTGATCGCCGACATCGAGCTCGTGCGGGAGGAGCTGGGCATCGACCGCTGGCTGGTCACCGGCGGCTCGTGGGGCTCGACCCTCGCACTGGCGTACGCGCTGGAGCATCCCGACCGCGTGGCCGGCATCGTGCTCGGCGCGGTCACGACCACCGGCCGCGACGAGGTGGACTGGATCACCGAGACGATGGGCCGCGTCTTCCCGGAGGCGTGGGAGGCGCTGGAGCGCGCGTCCCACCGCCGGCCCGGCGAGCGGGTGGTCGAGGCGTACGCCCGGGTGCTCGCCACCGGCACACCCGAGGAGCGCACGCGCGCCGCCGAGGCGTGGGAGGCCTGGGAGACGACCCACGTCTCCCTCGACCCCAACTTTGTGCCCGGCCCGATGTTCGACGACCCGGTGCAGCGCGAGGTCTTCGCCACCCTCGTCACGCACTACTGGGCGAACCTCGCCTTCCTCCCCGGCGAGCGCGCCATCCTGAACCGGGTGGACGAGCTGGCGCACATCCCGGCCGTGCTGATCCACGGCCGCCACGACGTCAGCGGGCCGGTGATCACCCCGTGGATGCTGCATCGGCGCTGGCCGGCCAGCCGGCTCATCGTCGTCGAGGGCGAGGGCCACGGCGGCCCGGAGTCGATGCGGATCATGGCGGAGGCGATCAGCGGGTTCGCGCGGCAGGGACAATGGGAGGCGTGACCTCCTCCCCCGGCCTCGCCCCGCTCGCCGACCGCGCCCTCGCGCTCCTCCGGGAGGGCGGCCGCGCGATCGTCGGCGTCGCCGGGAGCCCGGGCTCGGGCAAGACGACCCTGGCGCGGTCGGTGGCGCACCGGGTGAACGAGCTCGCGGGCGCCGGGACCGCCGTGCACCTCCCGATGGACGGCTTCCACCTCGCCAACGCGACCCTGGACGCGCTCGGGCGCCACGACCGCAAGGGCTCGATCGACACGTTCGACGGCTGGGGCTTCGCCGCCCTGCTGCAGCGGGTGCTCACCGAGACCGGGAACCCGGTGTACGCGCCCGCGTTCGAGCGCACGGTCGACGAGCCGGTCGCCGGGTCCGTCGCCGTCGAACCGGGGACGCGCCTGGTCGTCGTGGAGGGCAACTACCTGCTGGTCGACGCCGACCCGTGGAGGCGCATCCCGCCGCTCCTCGCCGAGTCCTGGTTCGTGGCGACGCCGCAGGAGGAGCGGATGCGCCGCCTCGTCGACCGGCACACGCGCCACGGCCGCACGCCGGAGGCCGCCGCCGCCTGGGCGCGGGACGTCGACGGCGCGAACGCGGTGCTGATCGAGCCGTCGCGTTCCCGAGCCGACCTGATCGTCGACGGCACCACCGGACTCCCAGCCGGCGACGCCTAGCCTGGAGCGATGACCTCCCCGACCCCTTCGTTCGACCGCGTGACCGTCTTCGGCGCCGACTGGTGCCGCGACTGCATCCGCTCCAAGTCCCTCCTCGACCGCCTCGGCGCCGACTACGAGTACGTCGACCTGGTGGCCCGCCCCGAGGAGGCCGACCGAGCACGCGAGATCAGCGGCCGCACCAACATCCCGGTGATCGTCTTCCCCGACGGCCGCCACCTGGTCGAGCCGACCGATCCGGAGCTGGAGGCCGCGCTCCGCGGCTGAGAGTCAGCCGAGTCGCCCCGGCGCCCCGTGACCGGGCAGGACCAGACGTGGACGCGATGCCGCGATCGCGGTCAGCGTCGCGTCGGCCTGCGCGCGATCGGAGATGAGGAAGCCCGGGAAGTGCACGAGGCGTCCGTGCGAGAGCCGGGCGGCGTCGCCGATGAACGCGACCCCGCGCCAGCGCACGAGGTGGTGGCCGGGCGTGTGACCCGGCGCCGGAACCGCGACCGCACCGGGGACCACCTCGGCCTCGGCGTCGTCCGGAAGCTCGGTCAGCCGCGGCAGGTCGGTGCGTCCCAGCCAGCCGACCCGCATCATGGCGCGACGCGTCCGCGTCGGTGGGGGCACCTCGCCGCGCAGGATCCGCGCGTCAGCCGCGCCGAGCCACACCGTCGCGCCGGTCGCGCGCTGCACGGCGGCCGCCGCGCCCACGTGGTCGGGGTCGTAGTGCGTGAGCACCACGTCGGTCAGCCGCGGGATGCGCGCCCCCGACAGCTCTGCGACGACCTTCGCAGCGCCGGAGGCCAACCCGCTGTCGACGAGCACCGACCGGTCGCCGTCCTCGAACAGATATGCGTTGCCGGCCCGCGCCGCCTCGACCCGGTACAGCCCCTCGATGACCTCGCGCATGGTGGGATGCTAGCCCCGCGGCCGCTCCAGGCGAAGCCCGACGGATTCATCGTCGCCGCCGCGCAATCCCATCCACATCCCCTGTTGGACATCCCTCTGGTCGCGGCGGAGAGTGGCGAGCATGGAGTACACACACCTGGGCCGGTCCGGCCTGAAAGTCTCGCGCATCGTGCTCGGCACCATGAACTTCGGGCCGCAGACGAGCGAAGACGATTCCCACCGGATCATGGATGCGGCGCATGAGGCCGGCGTCAACTACTTCGACACGGCGAACGTCTACGGGCAGCACCGCGGCCGCGGGGCGACCGAGACGATCGTCGGCAATTGGTTCGCGAAGGGCGACGGGCGCCGTGAGCGCACCGTGCTCGCGACCAAGCTGTACGGCGACATGGGCGACTGGCCGAACGAGGGCAAGCTCTCGGCGCTCAACATCCGGCGCGCGCTCGACGCGAGCCTGAAGCGGCTGCAGACCGACTACATCGACGTCTACCAGTTCCACCACATCGACCGAGACACCCCCTGGGACGAGATCTGGCAGGGCATCGAGACCGCGATCGCGCAGGGCAAGATCCTCTACGCCGGCTCCAGCAACTTCGCCGGCTGGCACATCGCCACCGCGCAGGCGGAGGCTCGCAGGCGCAACCTCCTCGGGCTGGTCAGCGAGCAGTCCATCTACAACCTGCTCACCCGTCAGGTCGAGCTGGAGGTGCTGCCCGCGGCCCAGGCGAACGGCGTCGGCGTGATCGCCTGGTCGCCGCTGCACGGCGGCCTGCTCGGCGGCGTCATCCGGAAGCAGAACGAGGGCAAGCGCCGCCTGGAGGGCCGCGCTGCCGAGACCCTGGAGAAGCACCGCGACGCGATCGAGGCGTACGAGGCGTTCGCCGACGAGCTCGGCCACGAGCCGGGCGACCTCGCGCTCGCCTGGCTGCTGACCCGGCCGGGCGTGACCGGACCGATCATCGGCCCGCGCACGCACGAGCAGCTGGAAGGTGGCCTGCGCGCGCTCGACATCCACCTCGACGAGTCGGCGCTCGCCCGGCTCGACGAGATCTTCCCGGGCCACAAGCCGGCCCCCGAGGACTACGCCTGGTGACCCCGGGCACACGCAACGCGAAAGGACAAGCATGAGGACACGCACCATCGGCGACGTCGAGGTCTCGGCGATCGGACTCGGCGGGATGCCGATGTCGATCGAGGGACGCCCCGACCGGGAGCGCTCGATCAAGACCATCCACGCCGCCCTGGACGAGGGCGTCACCTTCATCGACACGGCGGACGCGTACCACCTGCACGCCGACGAGGTCGGCCACAACGAGGAGCTCATCGCGGAGGCGCTGCGCACCTGGGACGGCGACGCGGCGGCGGTGCTCGTGGCGACGAAGGGCGGCCACCTGCGGCCCGGCGACGGCTCGTGGACCGTGAACGGCCGTCCCGAGTACCTGAAGGAGGCCGCGAAGGCGTCCCTGCGACGCCTCGGCGGCGACGCGATCGGGCTCTACCAGTTCCACCGGCCCGACCCGGAGGTTCCCTACGCGGAGTCGGTCGGCGCGATCCGCGATCTGCTCGACGAGGGCGTCATCCGGATGGCCGGGATCTCCAACGCGAACCCGGACCAGATCCGGGAGGCGAACGATGTGCTCGGCGGCCGCCTGGTGTCGGTGCAGAACCAGTTCTCGCCGGCGTTTCGATCGAGCGAGCCGGAGCTGCGCCTCGCCGACGAGCTCGGCATCGCTTTCCTGCCGTGGAGCCCGCTCGGCGGGATCACCTCGGCGGGCGAGCTCGGCAGCCGGTTCGAGCCGTTCAAGGACGTCGCCGATGCCCGCGGGATCAGCCCGCAGGTGGTGGCGCTCGCCTGGCACCTCGCGCAGAGCCCGCACGTCATCCCGATCCCCGGCTCGTCGCGTCCGGAGACGATCCGCGACTCGGTGACCGCCGTCGAGGTCGAGCTCACGCCAGAGGAGCTCGCCGCCCTCAACGCCGCGTAGCCCGCACGCCCGCGCCCCCAGCCATCAGCTCCTGAGTTCTTCGACCGATCCGCGGCGATTCGGTCGAAGAACTCAGGAGCTCTTGGCCTGGGGGCGCAGCTGCGCGAGGAAGGCGGAGGCGGCCGGACTGGGCTGGTCGGAGACCGCCACGGCGACGGTCCAGTCCGGAGCGCCCTGCAGCGGGACGGCACGGAGAGCATCCGGCCGTTTGCGTGCGAAGCTCGTCGGGACCACCGCGACACCGAGGTTGTAGCCGACCAGATCCAGCAGAGGATGGACGTCGTTGACCTCCATCGCCGCCCGGTAGTCGAACCCGGCGGCCGCGAACGCCCGCCGCGCCAGCGCCTGCGCGCCCCAGCCCTCCTGGAAGCCGACGAGCGGCTCGCCGCGGAGGCTCTCCAGCGGGATGCTCTCCTTGCTCGCGAAGCGGTGCTGGGGATGGCAGAGCACCAGCATCTCCTGCGTGCTCAGCCGGCGCAGCCGCACGCCGGGGGGAGTGTACCCGGTGTCGACAACCAGGGCGACGTCGATGCGCCCTCCCGCCACGTCGTCCACCAGCTCCTCGGAGCCGGAGTAGCGCAGCCGCACCTCCACGCCGGGATTCGCGGTGCGGAACGACGCCAGTTCGGCCGGAAGATCGACCGAGCCGAGGCACGGCTCCGCGCCGATCGTCAGGCGCCCCCGCAGCAGGCCGCGCACGGCGGCGACGGCGTCGCGGGCGGCCGCCGCGCTCGCGAGCGTGCGCACCGAATCGGCGAGCAGGGCCTGGCCCGCGGCGGTCAGCTCGACACGCCGGGTGCTGCGGACGAACAGGGAGGTGCCCAGTTCCTGCTCGAGCGAGCGGATGGATGCGGACAGCCCGGACTGGGAGATGCGCAGCAGCTCTGCTGCGCGGGTGAAGTGGCGCTCCTCGGCGACAGCCACGAAGTGCTGCAGTTGACGCAGTTCCATTGAGTGATCGTACTGCTCAATGGCCGCTCGACGATAAGCGGGACCTCTCAGGCCGCGTGAGCGGCCGGCGACGACTCCGCCCCGGGCAGCGGCTCGATGTGGAACGTGCGACGGAACCGGTCGACGAGCTCGCGTCGTCCGGCCAGCACGACCACCGCCGGCTCCCCCGCGCCGAGCAGGTCGGCGAGACCTTCGAGCGGGATGTGGAACTCGACGACATCCTCCGGCGCGCCGATGTCGAGGCGGCGCTGCGGCTGGGGAAGGGCGTCCGGCCCGATGTCCATCACATCCAGCACCCGGCCGACGACCAGCGCGCTGACGGAGGCGTCGCCGGCGTGGACGACGTACTCGGTGGGCGGCAGCCGCTCGGCCTCCCGGCCTCGGAACGCCGCACGCAGCGTCACCCCCAGGGCGTCGGCCGTGAGCACCTCGCCCTCGGCGGGCTCGGCCGAGGCCGCCCAGCCCCAGCGCTCCAGTTCCAGCACGACGGGCTCGAGAGCGCGCCCGAGCGGGGTGAGATCGTATCCTCCGCGCACGGCGGGGACGCGGCGGATGACACCCGCCGCCTGCAGCTCTTTCAGCCGGTCGCTGAGGATGTTGGTCGGGATGCGTGGCAGCCCCGCCTTGAGGTCGCTGTACCGGCGCGCACCGCCGAGAAGGTCGCGGACGATGAGCAGGGCCCACCGCTCCCCGACCTTCTCGACGGCGCGGGCCAGTCCGCCGTACTGACCGAAGCCGCGGGGTGTGCGCGTCGCCATCGGGTCAGGCCGTCGCCTGAGCGCCGGCCCCCTGCTCGGTCATGAAGGCCTCCGGGCCCTTCTCAACGGCGGCGGGCTCCATGAAGAGGAAGGACAGGTTGTTGCCGTCCGGGTCCTCCAGGTCGCGCGAGTACATGAAGCCGTAGTCCTGCGCCGGCCGCGGCTCCGTGCCGCCGGCCTCCAGCCCGCGGCCCACGATGGCGTCGACCGCCTCCCGCGAGTCCTGGCTCAGCGCGACGGACGCGCCTGCCTGGGTGTGGGGGTCGATGATCTGCTTGTCGGTGAAGGTCGCGTAGAACTCGCGCGTCTGCACCATGAAGTAGACGGTGTCGCTGAGGACGACGCAGGCCGCGTTGTCATCGGTGAACATCGGGTTGATGCTGTAGCCGAGGGCCTCGTAGAAGGCCTTCGAGCGGTCCAGATCGTCGGTCGTGAAGTTGACGAAGATGTTGAGTGCCATGGTGTGCTCCCCTGGTCGTCCGGTTGGAATACGCCTAGCTTGCTCTTTGCAAGTTCACTTGTCAAGAACAAGTAAACGGCGTTTGCGGATCTTGGCGATGACCTCGTGGATCTCCGGCGCGAGGGTGAGCGCCCCCGCCCGCTCCGCCGCTTCGAGAGCGTCGGCCTGGGCCGCATCGGCCCCGGCGAAGAAGGACGCGACCGTGACGCCGTGCCCCGGACGCGACACGACGCGGACCTCGTCCCCGGCCCCCACGCCGCCGGACTTCACGACCGAGAGGTATGCGCCGGTGCGACCCTCTGCGGCGAAGCGCTTCACCCACTGCGGCTCGCGCATCCTCCGCTGGAAGGTCGCGCACGGTGTCCGAGGGCAGGTGACCTCGACCACGAGCTCGTCGCCGATGGCCCACCGCTCCCCGATCTCCGCGCCGTTCACATCGAGCCCTGAGGTGCGCAGATTCTCGCCGAACAGGCCAGGCGGGATGTCGCGTCCCAGCTCCGTCGCCCAGAACACGGCGTCTTCCTCCGCGTACGCGTAGAGCGCCTTCGTGGCTCCGCCGTGGTGCTTGCGGTCGGCCTGGACATCCCCGTAGAGCCCGAGCGGGCGTACGTGGAGCCGCCGCTCGACCGGACGCTTGTCGATCGCCGTCACGCCGATGCCGCCCGCGTCCTTCAGCAACTGCTCGACCCGGCACACCGCGAGAATCTCTGCCATCGACCCAGTATCTCAGCGCACGCCGCGCATCATCCTCAGCACCCAGGGGCTGACCAGCGCGAGCAGCAGCCCGATCACGACCGCGACCCCGCCGATGATGCTGAAGTACACCGCCTCGGTCTCGGGCGTGTACAGCTTGGCCAGCTGCCCGGCCATCGCGGTGCCGAGCGCGACCGAGAGGAAGTAGAGCGCCACCATCTGCGCCTGGAACGGACCCGGCGCGAGCTTCGTCGCCGCCGAGAGACCGGGCGGGGAGATCAGGAGTTCGGCGACGGTGAAGACGAACAGGATGCCGACGATCGCGAGCAGCGGCGTGCTGTTTCGGCCGCCACCGGCCCAGATCAGGAACAGGAAGAACGCCAGCCCCATCAGCACCGTGCCTGCCGCGAACTTGATCGGCGTCGACGGCTGCTTCTCACCCCACTTCGTCCAGATCGCCGCGAAGACACCCGACAGCACGATGATGAAGATCGGGTTGATCGACTGCACCCACGAGACCGGGAACTCCCAGCCGAACAGATCGCGGTTCAGCCGCTCGTCGGAGTAGATCGTCACCACCGTGAACTGCTGCTGGTACAGCGACCAGAACGCCGCATTGGTGATGAACAGCGGGATGAATGCCACCAGCCGGCTCCGCTCCACCCCGCTGACCAGCCTCGATGAGAACATCACGACGAAGTACACGATGGCGGCGACGATGGTGACCCCGATCACCCACAGCGCGAGATTGAACGCGTTGATGACGTTCGTCAGCACCAGCACGACGATCACCACGAGTCCGGCGACCCCGATGCCGATCACCAGTGGAAACCGCGAGCGCTCCAGCGGGTGTGGAACGTGCCGCGCCTCGTCCGGCAGCCGCTTGCGCCCGAGCGAGTACTGGATGAGGCCGATCGCCATGCCGACGGCGGCCAGCCCGAACCCCCAATGGAACCCGAGGGTCGACTGGAGCAGACCGGTCAGCAGCGGCCCGAACAGCCCGCCCAGGTTGATGCCCAGGTAGAAGAGGGAGAAGCCGGCGTCGCGACGCGGGTCCTTCTCCGAGTAGAGCGTTCCGACGATGCGGGTCGCGTTCGCCTTCAACCCGCCGCTGCCGAGCGCGACCAGCAGCAGACCGACGAGCACCCCGCCGACGCCCGGGATGAGCGCCAGCGAGATGTGGCCGGCCATGATGACCACCGCACTCCAGAACAGCACCCTCTCAGAGCCGAACAGCCGGTCGGCCAGCCATGCTCCGAGGATCGTCGACAGGTACACCGCCCCGCCGTACGCCCCCACGATGCCGGCGGCGGTCGGCTGATCGATGCCCAGGCCGCCCCGCTCCACCGAGTAGTAGAGGTAGATGAGCAGGATGCCCTGCATGCCGTAGAACGAGAACCGCTCCCACATCTCGACACCGAAGATGTTGGCGAGCGCCCGCGGCTGGCCGAAGAAGCCGCGGCTGCCCTCATCGTCGCGTCTGGCGCGCTCCGTGTCGGTTTGACTCATGCCGACCATGCTCCCACCGGGCTCGAGCAAGGTGAACGACGACGGGGGAATCTGTGGACAACGTCCCCTGACGCCAAGTTTGTGCAAAACGGCGCACGATACGCCCGCTTCTCTCGCTTCGGCGCAACGATCCACCGTAAGCTCGCAGCGTGGACAACCTCGATCGCAGCATCCTCGACCTGCTCCGCCAGAACGCGCGCGCGGGCTACGGAGACATCGGCTCGGTGGTCGGCCTCTCCGCCTCCGCGGTGAAGCGCCGCGTGGACCGGCTGGTGGCCGACGGCGTGATCCGCGGGTTCACCATCCAGGTCGACCCGGCGATCGACGGGATGAGCACCGAGGCGTACGTGGAGCTGTTCTGCCGCGGCACCGTCTCGCCGGAGGAGCTGCTGCGCATCCTGTCCGCGGTGCCCGAGGTCGTCGACGCCGGGACCGTCACCGGCAGCGCCGACGCGATCGTCCACATCCGCTCGCGCGACATCCCGAGCCTGGAGGCTGCGCTCGAGAAGGTGCGCCTTGCGCCGAACGTCGACCACACGCGCAGCGCGATCGTGCTCTCGCGCCTCATCACCCGCGGCAGCTGAGCGTCGCGAATCTTCAAGACCGCACCGGCAGGCACCGGCGAGACTGGCCGCATGACCACGACAGCACGAGCCGAACGGCACGTCGATGCCCCCCGTGACCGCCTCTGGCACGCCCTGACCGATCCGGACACGATCAGCCGCTACCTCTTCGGCAGCCGCGTCGAGACGGACTGGCGCGTGGGAAGCCCGATCCTCTACCGCGGCGAATGGGACGGCCGGCCGTACGAGGACAAGGGCACCATCCTCGAGATCGCACCGGGCGACCGTCTGGTGACCAGCTACTACAGCCCGCTCAGCGGCAAGCCGGACGAACCGGCCAGCTACCAGACGGTGTCGTACCTGCTCGCGGACGACGGTGCCGGAACGCTCGTGACGATCACCCAGGACGGCTGTGCCGACGAGGCGGAGGCGCAGCGGATGGGCGCCAACTGGGCCGCTGTGCTCGAATCGCTGAAGAGCGTCGTCGAAGAAGCCTGACCCTCTCCTGCGAGAACGTTCAGCGATCGCTGGGCGCGCAGGGGCGGCATCCGAGCGCCGACACGGCCAGAAGTGGCACGATGGGCGCATGAAGCTGCTGGTTGTCGAAGACGATCCGGATATGGGGGGCCTCGTCCAGCGGGGGCTCGCAGCCGAAGGGTACGACGTGACGTTGGTCACGAACGGTGTGGATGCGCTCATCGCGCTCCGCAGCGATGCCTTCTCGGCCGCGGCGATCGACGTGATGCTGCCCGGGATGAGCGGCTTCGAGCTGTGCCGCCACATCCGCGAGGCCGCGAACCCGATGCCGATCCTCCTGCTCACCGCACGCGACGCGATCGAGGACCGCGTGCACGGGCTGGACTCCGGCGCCGACGACTACCTGACGAAGCCGTTCGCGTTCGCCGAGCTGGCCGCGCGCGTGCGGGCGCTGCTCCGCCGGGAGCCCACTGGGATGCGCCCCCAGGTGACCGTCGGCCGTCTCACGATCGACTCGCACGAGCACCAGGCGCTCGTCGCCGGGCACGAGATGCCGCTCAGCCGCCGGGAGTTCACCCTGCTGCGGCTCTTCGCGACCAACCCGGACAAGACCCTGTCGCGCTCCGACATCCTCGAGTCGGTCTGGGGCACGACGGAGAACATCGGCACCAACGTCATCGACCAGTACGTCTCCTACCTGCGCAAGAAACTAGACGCCGCCGGCGCCGGCCTGTCGATCGTCACCGAGCGCGGGCGCGGCTACCGGCTGGATGCCCGCAACGCGGCCGATGCGAAGCGGCCGACCGCGCCCGACGACACGGCGCACAGCACTCCCGACACCGCAGCCACCCCGTGAACTCCCTGCGGCGTCTGTCGATCACGGCGCGCATCACGATCGGCAGCCTGATCGTCGCCGCGCTGTTCGCTCTCGTCGCGGTCGTCATCATCCGCATCGGCGTTTCGTCGATCCTGCACAACGCCACCCTGACCCTGCTCAGCAACGACGTCGCGGCTCCGGCCCAGTCCCTGGCGAGCAAACCGACAGGACCGTTCGACCTTCCCGGCGGCGGACAGGAGCTGGCCATCGTCGCCGACGACGGCGCCATCCTCGCCTCGACCATGCCGGAGGGACTGGAGGACCGGATGCGGTCGCTCATCGCTCGCGGGCCCGGCGTGCGCGACGTCCAGGTCGGCGACGAGCACTACGTCGTGCTGATCCGCGACGTCGAGACGTCGAACGGGACCATGTACGTCGTCGCGGCGCGCAACGAGGAGACGACCGCCCTGCTCCTCGACCGGCTGACCGCGGCCCTGCTCGCGGGCGCCGGCGTGCTGATCTTCGCGTTCGGCGGCGCGTCCTGGCTGCTGACCCGCACGGCGCTCCGGCCGGTGAGCCGGATGCGCGAGCAGGCGGACCGCATCGCGGCGTCGACACCGGACGAGGCGGGCCTGCTCCCGGTGGGCCCCGCCCAGGACGAGCTCTCCGAGCTCGCGACGACCCTCAACGACCTCATCCTGCGCCTCCGCGCGTCGGCGGACCGTGAGCGGCAGATGGTCTCGGATGCCAGCCACGAACTGCGGACACCGCTGGCGGTGCTTCGGGGGCAGCTCGAGCTCGCCGAACTGGACGCGGGTGACGCGGATGCGCTGCTGCACGACATCCGCTCCTCGCACTCGACCGCGATCCGGCTCGGTCAGCTCGCCAACAATCTCCTGGAGCTCTCCCGCATCGAGGCGGGCCCGTCGAGCGGCCGCATCGACTGGCGCACGCTCGTGGACGAGCTCACCGACGCCATCGACCGCGCCCGCCTGCTGGTGAGCAGCGACGACGAGGCGACCGGCATCTCGGTGGACTTCGACTACGACCCGCGCCGACGCCCCGACGCGGGTTCGCGCGTCGCGCTGTCGCCGACCGACTTCGGCCGCATCCTGGACAACCTCCTCGGCAACGCGATCACGGCGATCCGGACGTCGCCCGAGAGCCATCCTGAGGACACGGTGACGGCCACCCTCGCGCTGGCCGATCGTCAAGGCGACGGCGGCGAGGGCGGTCAGGAGATCGTGCTCACCGTGCGCGACACCGGTCCGGGCATGCCGGAGGAGTTCATCCCGGTCGCACTCGACCGCTTCACGCGGGCGGACGGCGCACGCACCACCGGGCGGTCCGGCGGTGGGCTGGGGCTCGCGATCGTGGGCGCTTTGGCCGGCGCGGCGGGTGGCCGCGTGATCCTCGCGAACGCAGAGCCGTCAGGTCTCACGGTCACGGTGCGGTTGCCGCTGCGGCGTGACTGACCCGATCGCGGCGGGTCAGTGCCCGCTGCGGTCGGAGTCGACGCCCGCGTCGGGTCCTTCGTCGAGGGAGTCGAACGCCGCGAGGTCGTCGGCGTCGAGCTCGAAGTCGAACACGGCGAGGTTCTGCGCCATCCGCTCGGGGTCGCGCGACTTCGGGATGGCGACCAGGCCGTTCTGCACGTGCCAGCGCAGCACGACCTGCGCGGGCGTGCGGCCGTGCTTGTCGGCGACCCGGACGATCGCCGGCTGGGCCAGCAGCTCGCCGCCGGCGCCGATCGGGCTCCACGACTCGGTGACGATGCCGTGCTCGGCGTCGTACTGGCGCTGAGCGCGTCGCGGGATGGCCGGGGTCAGCTGGATCTGGTTGACCGCAGGCACGACCCCGGTCTCGGCGATCAGCCGGTCGATGTGGGCCGGCTTGAAGTTCGAGACGCCGATCGCGCGCGCCTTGCCCGCGTCGCGGAGGCGGATGAACGTCTCCCACGTGGACACGTATTGGTCGCGCTGCGGGAGCGGCCAGTGGATGAGCAGCAGGTCGACGTAGTCGAGCCCCAGTCGCGCCAGACTGTCGTCGAGGCCATCGACGGCCCTGTCGTCGCCCTGGTAGGTGCCGTCCAGCTTCGTGGTGACGAACCACTCCTCCCGCGGTACCCCGCTCGCGGCGAGGCCGCGACCGACGCCGGTCTCGTTGCCGTACTTCACCGCGGTGTCGACGTGCCGGTATCCGAGCTCCGCGGCCGTCACGACCGCCCGCTGCACCTCGGCGTCATCGAGGGGCCAGGTGCCGAGGCCGAGCTGCGGGATGCTGCCTCCGCCGGTCAGGGGGAGGGCAGGGATCGAGGTCGTCATGTGTCCCACAGTACGCGTGCGGGGTTCGGCGCCGGGCGGCCCTGCGGCGTCAGATGACCCCGTCGGAGAGCTTCGTCGGGTTGCCGAACCGGTGGTTGGTGATGGAGATGGCCTGCTCGTGCACGAAGGTCAGGACCTCGATCCGGCCGGACGGCGTGACCGGCCCGTCGTAGATCGCCACGTCGGGGCTGCCACCGAGCGCGGCCGCGAGCGCGGTCCGGTCGCCGCCGATGAGGCGGATGCGGGGAGCCGCGACCCTCCTGCCGCGCACGCGCGAGAACCAGTGCGCGTCGGACTCGACCGTCACCTCGACCTCCCGCTCGCGGAGCAGCGCCTGCATGGCGCGCGGCAGCTTCACCGGGGTGCTCACCGTGAACGGCGAGCGCGCGACGGTGCCCGCGGCCATCACCCGGAGCAGCTCGGGCAACGAGCTGCCCTCGGAGAGCCGGATGGCGACCGGGACGGGCCGGTAGCGGAACAGGTTGCGCTCGACACCCAGCCCCGAGACGTCGGTCACGCGATGGTACTCGGTGGCGACCGCGATCGCATCGCTCAGCGCCGACCGGCGGACGAGGTCGAAGGATGTGTAGTCCATCGAGGACTGGCCGCACTCGATCAGGTCGGACACGCGTGGTTCGAGCCCGCGCAGGTGGAGGCTGGAGCTGGAGTGGCCGGCCTCCGGCACCCACGAGCCGAGCCCGAGCAGATAGTTGGGCCCGCCCGCCTTGGTGCCGGCCCCGACCGAGGAGCGCTTCCAGCCGCCGAACGGCTGACGCCGGACGATCGCCCCGGTGATCCCCCGGTTGACGTAGAGGTTGCCCGCCTCGACGGTGTCGAGCCACAGCGCGAGCTCCTCCGAGTCGAGCGAATGCAGGCCCGCGGTGAGGCCGTACTCGACGGCGTTCTGGAAGCGGATGGCCTCCTCCAGGTCGCGCGCCGCCATGATGCCGAGCACCGGCCCGAAGAACTCGGTGAGGTGGAAGTAGGAGCCGGGCTGGACACCCGTGCGCACCCCGGGGGACCACAGCCTCCCCGAGTCGTCGAGCGGCTTCGGCTGCACGAGCCAGTCCTCGCCGGCGCCGAGGGTCGTCAGAGCATGCAGCAGCTTGCCGGAGGCCGGCTCGACCAGCGGACCCATCTGGCTGGTGGGATCCCACGGGTAGCCGACCCGCAGACTCGCCACCGCGTCCACGAGCTGGTTGCGGAACCGCTCGGACTTCGCCACCGACCCGACCAGGATGACGAGGCTGGCCGCGGAGCACTTCTGGCCGGCGTGCCCGAACGCGCTCTTCACGATGTCCGAGACGGCCAGGTCGTAGTCGGCACTCGGCGTGACGATGATCGCGTTCTTCCCGCTGGTCTCGGCGAGCAGGGGAAGCTCGGGACGCCAGGAGCGGAACAGCTTCGCCGTCTCGTACGAGCCGGTGAGGATCACCCGGTCGACCCGCGGATCGGAGATCAACTGCTGCCCGAGCTCGTTCTCCGCGACGTCGACGAGCGCGAGCAGGTCGCGCGGGATCCCCGCCTCCCACAGCGCCTCGACCATGACCGCCGCCGACCGTCTCGCCTGCGGCGCCGGTTTGATCACGACGCCGCTTCCCGCGGCGAGCGCCGCCAGCACCGAGCCGGCCGGGATCGCGACCGGGAAGTTCCACGGCGGCGCCACGACCGTGAGGGCGGAGGGCACGAAGCGAGCGCCCTGCACGACGTCGAGCTCGCGCGCACGGGTGGCGTAGTAGTGGGCGAAGTCGACGGCCTCGCTCACCTCGGGGTCGGACTCGGCGATGGTCTTGCCGGTCTCCGCCGCCATCACCTCGATGAGCCGGTCGCGGTTGGCCTCCAGGGCGTGACCGGCCCGGTCGAGGACCGCGGCGCGGTCGTGGCCCGTCCGTCCTCCCCAGACGGCGCCGGCCTGGGCGACGCCGGCCATGATGGCATCGAGCCGCTCGGCATCGGTGACGGCCGCGGCGGCGATGGTCTCCGCGCCGAGGACAGAGCCCTGCGAGCGCGCGAGGATACGCCGGCCCCAGAGCCGGTTCGCCGAACGGGACGGATCGGTGTCGGGCGCGTTGCGGAACCCCTCCCCCTGCGCGGCGACCGTCGGGTCAGCAGGTTCGGCCACCGCCTCCGGCGTCAGCTCGATACCGCCGGACCCCCGGGTCAGCCCGAGAACGACGCTCGTCAGCCCCTGCTCCTCCTCGGCGGACGCCGCGGGCGGGCCGGGCGGACGCGTGAACGAGGGCGCCGACGCCTCCTCCCATTCGCGCGTCCGGTCCTGGCGGCGGTTCGGCAGCGGGGCGGCCCCACGCGGCGCGGACTCGGCCTCGAACTCGGCCACGGACGCGAGGAAGCGCTGCTTCTCGCGCTCGAACAGCTCCGGGTCGCTGTCGAGCTGGAACACCGCCGACATGAAGTTCTCGTGGCTGGCGTTCTCCTCCAGGCGCCGGATGAGGTACGAGATCGCCACGTCGAACTCGCGCGGGTCGACGACCGGCGTGTAGAGGAGCAGCTGCCCCACCGTGCGCTCGACCGCCTCCGCCTGCCGCGTCGCCATGCCGAGGAGCATCTCGAAGTCGATGCGATCGCTGACGCCGCGCCGTGAGGCGAGCAGCCAGGCGAACGCGATGTCGAACAGGTTGTGCCCCGCGACGCCGATCTTGACGGCGTCGGCGTGCTCCGGCGTGAGTGCCCAGTCGAGCACACGCTTGTAGTTGGCGTCGGTCGACTGCTTGCTGCCGTAGGTGGCGAGCGGCCAGTCGTGGATGGTCGCATCGACCCGCTCCATCGCGAGGTTGGCGCCCTTCACCACCCGGATCTTGATCGCCGCACCGCCCTGGATGCGTCGCTGCGTCGCCCATTCGGTGAGCGTCTGCAACGCGCCGAGCGCATCGGGCAGGTACGCCTGCAGGACGATCCCGGCCTCGAGGTTCAGCAGCCGCGGCTTCTCCAGGATCCGCATGAAGACGGCCATCGTCAGGTCGAGATCGCGGTACTCCTCCATGTCGAGGTTGATGAACTTGCGCGTCGGCGACGCGGCCGCCAGCTCGTAGAGGGGCGTCAGCCGCTCGACCACCCGATCGACCGTCTCGTCGAACGCCCACATCGAGAGCTGCGACGCGATCGACGAGACCTTGATCGACACGTAGTCCACGTCGTCCCGCGCCAGCAGCGCACGCGTGCCCTCGAGCCGGCGCAGCGCCTCTTTCTCGCCGAGGACGGCCTCGCCGAGCAGGTTGAGGTTGAGCCGGGCGCCGTGCCCGTCGGGGTCGCCGGACCGGCGCAGGCGCTCGATCGCAGGCCCGAGCTTCTCGGGAGTCGCATCGACGACCAGATGGCCGACCATGCGCCGCAGCACGAGCCGCGCTATCGGGATGACCAGCCACGGCAGCACCGGCCCGAACACACCGCCGAGCCAGACGGCGAAGCGCTGGTACCACGGAAGGAAGCGCGGGATGCGCCGGGAGAGCCGCTGCAGGTTGTACCCGGCGACGAACAGGTCTTGTGGACGGGCGACCCCGTCGACGAAGCCGACCGCGAAGTCGAGGCCGTCGGAGTCGCTGAGCACTCCCGCCAGCCTGCGCGCAGCGGGGTCCTCCTTCGGCGCGCCTCCGTCGTCGTTCTGAGAGCTCTGGGCCAGCCAGCGCTGCACCAGCTCGACCGCCTCGTGAGCGATCTGCGCCGGGCGCACGTCGGCGCCGTCCTTGGTGTTGTCGACCATGGAACGACACTATTACCCGGGGCCGCACGGCCACCGGATCGACCGGGGATTGCGGACAAGTCGCCCGGCTAGAGTCGAGGCATGACCGACCGCCCCGCCTCGCCCTCCGCCGCAACGCACGACGTCGTCATCGTGGGAGGAGGCCACAACGGGCTCACCGCCGCCGCGTACCTGGCGCGCGCAGGGAAATCGGTCATCCTGCTCGAACGGCTCGACGACGTGGGAGGCGCGGCCGTCAGCGCTCAGGCGTTCCCGGGCGTCGAGGCGCGGCTCTCGCGCTACTCCTACCTCGTCAGCCTGCTGCCGCAGCGCATCATCGACGAGCTCGGTCTCGACATCCGGCTCGCGCGCCGCCTCTACTCCTCGTACACGCCCGTCCCGGGGGACCCCGCCGGCGCCGGGCTGCTGGTCGACAACACCGATGCGACGGCGACCGCGGCGTCCTTCGCCCGGATCGGGGCGGCGGCCGACGCCGAAGGGTTCGACTCGGTCTACCGCAGCACCGGCGAGCTCGCCCGTGCGCTCTGGCCGACCGTGACCGAACCGCTCCTCACCCGCTCGGAGGCCAGGGCTCTGGTCGGCGACGACGAGCTGTGGGACGCCATCGTCGAGCGCCCCATCGGCGAGTTCATCGAGTCGCGCGTCGAGAACGACCTCGTCCGCGGCGTGGTCGCGACGGACGCCCTCATCGGCACCTTCGCGAGCGTCTCCGACCCGGGGCTCTCCCAGAACCGCTGCTTCCTCTACCACGTGATCGGCCAGGGCACCGGCGAGTGGGACGTCCCCGTCGGCGGCATGGGCGCGGTCACCGGCGAGCTCGCCCGCGTCGCCCGCGAGGCGGGTGCGCGCATCGTCACGGGCGCCGAGGTGACCCGGATCGACCCCGACGGCACGGTGGAGTACCTCCGCAACGGCCACGAACGACGGGTCGAGGGCGCACACGTCCTCGTCAACGTCGCTCCGGAGGTGCTCGACCGGCTGCTCGGTGAGACACCGGAACCGCCCCGCGAGAAGGCGGAGGGGGCGCAGGTCAAGGTGAACCTGCTCCTGAAGCGTCTTCCCCGCCTGCGCGACGAGAGCATCGACCCGAAGGCGGCGTTCGGCGGCACCTTCCACATCAATGAGACCTACACGCAGCTCGAGGAGGCGTACTCGGGGATGAGCCGCGGCGTCATGCCCGAGCTGCTGCCGTGCGAGATCTACTGCCACACGCTCGCCGACGCGAGCATCCTGGACCCCGAGCTCGCCGCGTCCGGCGCTCAGACCATCACCGTCTTCGGCTTGCACACCCCGGACCGCTGGCTCACGGACGAGAACAACGACGCGACACGTCAGCGCCTCCAGGATGCGGTCCTCGCCTCCCTGAACTCGGTGCTGGCGGAGCCGGTGGAGGACCTGCTCCTGACCGACGGCGACGGCCACCCCTGCATCGAGACGAAGACGACGCGCGATCTGGAGCGGGCGCTCAACATGCCCGGCGGGAACATCTTCCACGGCCCGCTGTCGTGGCCGTTCGCCGAGGACGACGATGCACTCGACACCCCCGCGCAGCGCTGGGGCGTCGCCACCGCGCACCCCCGCATCCTGCTCTGCGGCTCCGGCGCCCGGCGGGGCGGTGCGGTCAGCGGCCTCGGCGGGCACAACGCCGCCATGGCCGTGCTGGAGGGCTGAAAGCACTCGCAGAGGCCTACTGCCGATTTCGGGCACGCATGACTAAGGTGTGGATCACCAGAGGCTGAGCCGACGGAGGTCACCATGATGCCGCAGCCGACAGGAAGACTGGTCCGCAAGGACGACGGGGTCTACCTCGTCCTCGACCGGATGTTCAAGGCGCCCATCGAGGAGGTGTGGACGTACTTCAGCCGTTCGCCGCGACTCAGCGCGTGGCTCGGCGAGTACACCGGGACCGGCTCGACCGGGGCCGTCCGGTTCCGGATGACGGCGGACCGGCCCGACACGGACTGGGAGGACGTCTCGATCCTGGAGTGCTCCCCACCCCACCGGCTGCACGCCGACGTCGGCCCCGCGGGCGGCTCCCACCGGATGTTCGTGCACCTGACCGAGGCGAGCGGCCACACCACCGTGACGGTGGGACGCCGGCTGCGCTCGCTGGTCGAGGAGGCGGACGAGGGACCCCGATGGGACTACTACCTCGACCGGCTGGTCGCGGCCCACGACCACAAGCAGCCTCCCGAGCGGGCCGCGTACGGGCCGTCGATGTCGGAGCACTACCGGATGCTGTGCCGCGAGCTCGACCGCGATCTGCGCTCGGAGGCCGCCGCCGCGCGGACGGCGGCCTCCGAGGGCTGAGACCGGATCAGGCGCGGGGCAGCTTGCGCGCCTTGACCTCGCGGAAGTACTCGTTGGCCGGCTTCAGGAAGATCAGGATCGTGGCGATCACGCCGACGACGAGACGGGCCGCGCCGAGGCCGAAGCCCTCGAGGATGCCGAACAGCGACAGCACGGTCACGACCAGCAGCACGATGCGCGCCCAGTTCGCACCGCGGCGCATGAACACCGCGAAGAGCACGTAGGCGGCGATGTAGAGGATGCCGAAGACGATGGCGATCGTCACGGACACCGTCACCAGGCCGTTAACGGCGGTGTCGGAGACCTGCTGGCCCTGCGCGGCGAGCTGGCGCTGCAGGGTGTCCTTGAGCGAGCCGATGGTGACCAGCGACACGATCAGCGAGATGAGGCTCAGAGCCGCGCCGACGATGTACAGCCAGAAGGCGATGTTCACCTGCTGCGGAGGCGTCACCGGGCCGCTCGCGGCGGGCGCCGGCGACGACGAGGCGGGGTAGCTCGGGGGCAGGTTGGAATCACTCACGACGGGTCTCCTTTTTGACACTGATGGATGCGAACGGCTGCTGGGCCATTGCTCTTTGGGCGCCGCCACGCTATCCCATAACCGCGGTATGGGCAATCACCGACGTCTCAGTGCCCGTCGGCGGCTCAGTGCCAGCGGTGATCCTGCAACGTCACGCGCGGGCCGCGGCGCTGGAACCGGAACCCGCTCGCGAAGATCAGCCGCACGACGCGCTGCCGGTGGCCGGCCCACGGCTCGAGCAGCTCGAGCATCCCGTCGTCGTCCACGCGCCGGCCGGTGAGCGCCTCGCCGACCTGGTGGGCGAGGTGGTAGTCGCCGACGCTCACGAGGTCGGGATGCGCGTGCGAGCGCTGCAGCGTCTCGGCGGCGGTCCACAGACCGACACCGGGGATCGTCTGGAGCGCGGTCTCCGCATCCGCGAGGCTCGCTGAGCGCTCGACGGCCCGCTCGAGCGACGTCGCGACGGCGAGAACGGCCTGAACCGCCCGCGCTCGGCGCGGGTCGACGCCTGCACGGTGCCACTCCCACGACGGGATGCCGCGCCACTGCTCCAGCGTCGGGCTCACGCGCATGCCGTCGGGCGCCGGCCCGGGCGCCGGCTCGCCGTACCAGCGCAGCAGTCGCGCCCAGGACCGGTACGCCTCCAGGCTCGTCACGCGCTGCTCGATGATGGCGGGGAGGAGCGCCTCCAGCATCCGTCCCGTCTTCGCCAGGCGGAGTCCGGGATTGCGGTGCAGGCTGTCGCGCAGCAGTGGATGTCGCCCCGCGTCGAGTCCGGTCCAGTCGTCGCCGCGGCCCAGCAGCGCGGGGAGCTGCTCGATCGCCCAGCCGGCGCCGGGACCCCAGGCCGCCGCTGCGATGCCGCCCTCGGCCGGCGAGCGGCGGATGCGGATCGTCGCAGCGCCCTCCGGCGTGCGCCAGGTGCGCCACAGGCCGCCGGTGTCCCACGCGGTGGTCGGGTCGTACGGGCCCCTGCCGAGGGGAGCGAGCGTCCCGGCGAGGTCGATCGGATCCGCCGGCCGGTAGACGGTCTCCGCGTCGGGCGCGGTGCTCGCCGCTCCGGCGCCGGAGGCACGGGAGGGGAGCACGGCGGTCATGCAGGCATGCTACGTCACGCACCTGACGTTCATGCCCGGGGGGCTACCCGGATGTCGGCGGTCTCCCCTACATTTCCGCCATGGGAATCGAACTCGACACCGAGGCCGTCGCGCGCCTGCGCGACGCCGTCACCGGAACCGTCTACTTCCGCGGCGATGAGGGGCTCGCCGCAGAGGTCGCCTGCTTCAACCCGGCGATCCGCCATGACCCCGACATCGTCGTCGCCGTCGCCTCCGAGAGCGACGTCGCTGCGGCCGTCCGCTTCGCCCGTGAGGCCGGCATCCCCGTGCGGGTGCAGTGCACCGGCCACGGCGCAGAGGCGCCGATCGTCGGCGGCATGATCCTCTCGATGCGGGGCATCGACGGGCTGACCATCGACCCGGACACCCGCCTGGCCCGCATCGGCGCCGGCCTGCGCTGGGCGCCGGTCATCGTGGCCGCGGCCGAGCACGGTCTCGCGCCGATCACCGGCTCGTCGACGAGTGTCGGAGCGGTCGGCTACAGCCTCGGCGGCGGCGTCGGTCCGCTCGCGCGGACGTACGGCTTCACGGCCGACTGGATCCGCGGGTTCCGCGTCGTCACCGCCGGCGGCGACATCGTCACGGCCGACGCCGAGACGAACCCCGACCTCTTCTGGGCGCTCCGCGGAGGCAAGGGCGGCCTCGCGGTCGTCACCGAGATGACGCTGGAGCTCGTTCCCCTGCGCTCCCTGTACGGCGGCAGCGTGTTCTTCGAGGGACCGGCGATCGAGCCCGCGCTGCGGGCGTGGATCGACTGGTCCGCGGAGCTGCCCGATGAGGCGACGACCTCCGTCGTGCTCCTGGCCGTTCCCGACGTCGACGGCCCGCCCCCTCCGCTGCGCGGCCGCACCGTGCTCAGCGTCCGGTTCGCGTATCCCGGCGACGCTTCGGAGGGCGAGCGGCTGTTCGCGCCGATCCGTGCAGCCGCTCCGCTGTACCTGGATTTCGTGGCCGAGATGCCCACGACGGCCGTCGCCAGCATCCACAACGACCCGGAGGAGGGCGGGCCGACCTGGATCCGCGGCTTCATGCTCGACACGTTCGATCAGGACGCGGGCGATGTGATCCTCGAACTCGGCGGTCCCGGCTCCGGCTCGCCGTTCCTGGCGGTGGAGATCCGCCAGCTCGGCGGCGCGACGGCCCGTGACACGGCGGACGGCACGGCGGTCGGCGGACGCGACAGCGGCTACACGCTCAGCGTGCTCGCCGGTGACCCGTCGACGTTCGCCGAGGCCGCTCCCGCGCGGGCGAAGGCCATCGCGGAGGCACTGAGCGACCGGATCTCGGCCGTCACCAACGTGAACTTCGCCGGAGACCTGGCCGATCGCGCCGCCTTCGAGCGGGTCTGGCCGCCGGCCGTCTTCGAGCGCCTCGCGGCCGCCCGCGAGCAGTGGGACCCGGACCGCGTGTTCGCCTTCGGGCCGGCCTGAGCGAGCGCGGCGGCTACTCGCTCCAGACGCTCGGCGCGTCGGCGCGGGTGGACGGGAGCGCGGCGTCGGCGCCCCACTCGAGCAGCCACTCCGGAACGGCGACGTCCGTCGGCGACGGACCCACCGCGTCCAGCAGCTCCTCGATCGTGACGATGCCGCCGCCGCGCTTCAGGAACCGCCCGCGGATGAACGCCTGTGTGTAGATCTCTCCGTCGACCGTGAACCGCTGCTCGACGTAGACCGCCTTGTCGTCGAAGCCGAGGATGCGGGACTCGACGACGAAGGGCTGCCAGAGCTCCAGCGACTTGCGGAAGGAGATCGTCTCCGAGGCGACCACCGGGTACCACCCGCGACGCTTGAAGATCGCCCACACCCCGTTCCGCTGCAGCAGGTCGAAGCGGCCGATGTCGGCGATGGACAGGTACACGCCGTTGTTCATGTGCCTCAGGATGTCGAGGTCGGTCGGGAGCACCCGGAACCGGGTGCGCGCCACGTCCCAGTGACCGAGCCGCGGGCCGAAACGGGAGATGATCGCGTGGAGCATCGTCCGGAAGATCATATGCACGCCGTCATGTTAGTGATCCTCCGCACGAACGGAGCATTCGTTGTCCGTTCCCTCCAAGCGTCGCCGGAGGATCACCGTGCGCGGTCGTGCGGAGCCCCCAACCGCGCGGACTCAGGTCGGGCTGATCCGCAGGCTGGCGATGCGGCCGTCCCGCAGGGCGAACGTCATCGGGCCGGTGCCGTTGTAGCCGTCGCCCGACACCGTCAGGGTGACCACGTACGTGTCCGGTTCGCCGCCCGGTCGCACGTCGACCGGCTCGAAGTGGGAGTTCTTGCCGATGTTGTCCGTGCGGTCCCACGACCGCACGCCGTCGTGGCCGTGGAACTCGCGGCCCCAGTCGTTGAGGTAGGCGTCCTCGGTGAACGTCTCGACGAAGGCGGCGGAGTCTCCCCGGTTGGTTGAGTCGACGAAGCGCTGGATCGCCTCGGGAAGTGTCGTGTCCGTCATGTGCTTCCTCCCTGGTCCGGCGGCTCGATGGGATGCGCTGCGGCCCGCTCAGCGGTCGAGCGGGACCTCGAGGATGCTGACGCCCGCCGGAGGCGCGGAGAGCGCCTGGTCGAGTTCCCCCTTGGTGCGCGCGACGGAATGGTTCCAGCCGTACGCCGCGGCGAGCGCCGCGAGGTCGACGGCGTGCGGGGTGTAGAGGACGCGGTTGAACGCCTCGGGCGCCGCCGTGCCCGCGACCTCCAGGCCGTCGAAGATGGTGCCGCCGCGGTCGTTGCCGACGACGACCTGCAGGTGCGGTCGCCGCTCCCCCGCTCCGAGCAGAAGCGAGCCGGCGTCGTGGAGCAGGGCGAGGTCGCCGAGGAGGACGCGCGTCACGCTGCTGGGGGCCCCGGCCGCTGCGGCCGACCCCTGGCTGGCGAGGGCGATCCCGGTCGCCGTCGCGACAGTGCCGTCGATGCCGGCGAGGCCGCGGTTGGCGTGGACGCTGATCTTCTTGCCCGGGACGATGCGGTCGACATCCCGGATCAGGCGCGACGCACCGAGCACCAGCCGGTCGTGCGGCCAGGTGTACCGCCACACGGCCTCCGCCAGAAGGGCGCGCGTGATGGGCGCCCGGATGGCGGCGAGCTCTGCGGCGGCGAAGGCCAGGGCGTCGGCAGGCTCGTAGGAGCGGGCCTTATCGACGTCCGGGGCGACGGCGGCGGGGTTGGCGTCGTGCTCGGCCTGCTCGGCGATGCGCCGGCTGGCGAACACCCAGCGTCCGACCCAGCCGCGAACCTCTGGCGACCGGAGGTCGGTCGCCGGGTCGGCCTCCACCGCCCCCACGATGCGAGCGCGGTGCGCGGGGTTGTACGCCTGCCGGCCGGTGGGGGCGACGACGATCACCTCGACGTCGGGGCGGGTCAGCAGCGCAGGGACCTCGCGGCTGAGCGTGGGATGCCCGAACACGACAGCACGTCGCACCACCCCGCCGAAGCCGTCGTCGCGCAGCAGCTCGCGGTACGAGACGACGAGGTTCGGCCCGAAGTGCGCCCCGCTGGACACTTCGGCGAGCAGCGGGAGCCCGGCGTCGCGTGCGAACTGCTCGGCGGCCGGGCCGGCGTCCGCGCCCGCGACGACGACCGTCGGCGGCCCGGCCTCGACGACGTCGGTCGCACGGCCGAGCGCGGCGGGCGCCGCGGTCGCGGGCAGTTCACCGCGGATCGTCTCCGGCAGCGGCGGGACCGCGACGGACAGCGGCTCGCGGAACGCGACGTTGAGGTGGACGGGCCCGGGATCGGCCGTCTCGGCGCCGACGGCGGCGCGGACGGCGGTTGCGGCGAGCGTTGCCGCCCGCTCGTCCTCGCTCCGAGCGCCTTCGGGCGCATCGACGTCGTCCGACCAGCGGACGGCGTCGGCGTACAGGCCGTCCTGCCGGGTGGTCTGGTTGGACCGGATACCGCGCAGTTCCTCCGGCCGGTCTCCGGTGACGACGATCAGCGGGATGCCGGCCTCGTGCGCCTCCAGGACAGCCGGGTGCAGGTTGGCGGTCGCCGTGCCGCTCGTCGTGATGACGACGGCGGGCGCACCGGTCTCCCGTGCGAGGCCGAGGGCGAGGAAACCGCCCGAGCGCTCGTCGATCCGCACATGCAGCCTCGCGGACCCGGACCGTTCGAGCTCGGCCGCGACGAGCGCGAGGGCCTGCGAGCGGGAGCCGGGGCTGACGACGATGTCCCGCACGCCGTTTCGGACGAATCCGGCGAGGAGCGCGAGGGAGAAGTCGGTCGCCGGGTTTCCGGTCCGCTGCCGTTCGACCGCGACGGTTCCGGGCGCGACGGTTCCGGGCGCGGCTGTGCCCAATCGGGTGGTGGCACCCGGCTCGGTGGCGTCGCCCGCGTGCGGGCGGTCAGCCATCCCGGCGGCCGGTCTGGTCGTTGTCGGGGCCGTTCTCGTCGAGCTCGGCGAGCTCCTGCTCGAGCTGCCGGATGCGCTCCTCCTGGTCGCGGTCCATCCGCAGTTTGCCGAGGAACTCGGGGTCGTCATCGGGTGCCGTGACTCGCCGGACGTTGTCGGCGCGGCGGCGTCCGCGTCCGATCAGGAACCAGAGGATCCCGCCGATGATCGGGAACAGGATGATGATGAGCAGCCACACGGGCTTGGGAAGGCCGCGCACTCGGGACCGGTCGAACAGGGCGCAGTCTGCCACCGAATAGATGTAGAACACCACGGCCGCGACGCCGAGGGCTATCCAGAGGCGAACCATGGGTCAATCGTAACTCTCAGAGACGGTCTCTAAGCTGGGAGGGTGAAGCGGATTCCCTCTTGGATCACCTACACCGTGCTGCGCCTTCTGGTGTTCGCGGTGCCCCTGGCGATCCTGCTTCTCGTGGGTGTCGTCTGGTGGCTCGCGGTCATCGCCGCGGCGCTCATCGGCTTGTGCCTGTCGTACATCTTCCTGAGCCGCCCGCGGAACGCCGTGTCCTCCGATCTGTACGCCGTCCGCCATCGCGACAAGCCGGTCCGCTCGGAGGACGACGACGTCGAGGATGCCGCGGTCGACGGCACTTCTGCCGATAGCACCGACGCGCACCGCTCGAACTCAGGCGGCTCGGCAGCCTGACTCACGGCCGCCTGACCTCCGGCGGCGTTGCCTCCGGTCAGAAGGCGTACGCCGCGCCGAGCGCGATCCCCACGAGCAACCCCGTGATGCTGGTCAGCTGCAGAGCGGTGACCAGTTCTCGCGGTGTCTTGGCGAAGAGCGTGATCACGCACGCCGGCAACGCGGCGAGCAGGGCGAACATCCCGAACCAGGCGAACGGGTAGAGCAGCGCGATCACCGCGAGGATGCCGAACGGCACCAGGAGCAGTACGCAGAACACGATCCGGGACGCGACGTTGCCGAGCAGGACCGCGAGGGTCCGCTTGCGCGCCTGGCGGTCCGGCTCGATGTCGCGGATGTTGTTGACCATGAGCACGGCGCAGGCGATGAGGCCTGCGATGACGGCGCCGTACCATGCCTCCTGGTTGACCAGACCGGCGAGCATGTACGTCGTGCCCGCTGTGGCGACGAGGCCGAAGAAGACGAAGACGAAAACCTCGCCGAGACCGTAGTAGCCGTAGGGACGCTTGCCGCCGGTGTAGAACCAGGCCGCCGCGATCGCCGCAGCGCCCACCAGGAGGACCCACCAGTGCTGCGTGAGCAGCACCAGGATCAGGCCGGCGACGGCTGCCAGGCCGAAGAAGACCAGCGCGACGGCCAGCACGGTTCGAGGCGCTGCCTTGCCGGACCCGGTCAGGCGACCCGGTCCGACCCGGAACTGGTCGGTCCCGCGGATGCCGTCGGAGTAGTCGTTCGCGTAGTTGACGCCGATCTGCAGCAGGACCGCCACGGCCAGGCAGAGCAGCGCACGCACCGGATGCCACACCCCGGGGTCCTCCGCGACCTTCGCCGCTCCGACACCGATGAGGACGGGCGCGACGGCCAGCGGAAGGGTCCGGAGGCGGGCGCCGGCGATCCAGTCGGCGGTCGTCGCCGGCTTGGCCGGAGCAGCGGCAGCCCCGGGGCGTCCGCTCTTCCCGCCTCGCGGGCCGCGGGACGTCGGCGGCGCCATCCTCTCCATGCGTGGCTTGTTCTGACTCATCACAGTGCGAATCGTAACAACATCGGCTAAGCCGTCCCGCCCGCGGCGGCTGCGGCGATGTCCGCAAGCGCGACCCGATCGGGCTTGCCACTCGCCAACCGCGGCATGCTCGCGACCCGGACGATGCGCGCGGGCGCGCCCGCGCGGCCGACCCGTCCTGCGACATGGTCGCGAACTGTGGCGAGGCCGTCGGGCGCGACCCCTTCCAGCACGACGACCGGAACCTGTCCCCACTCGGCGTCATCGACCGCCACCACGACCGCGTGCTCGAACCCGGTCAGCTCCTGCACGGCCTGCTCCACGGAATCGAGCAGCACCTTTTCGCCCCCCGAGATGATCACGTTGTCCGACCGGCCGAGCACCGTCACGCGCCCGTCCTCATCCACGCGTCCCACATCTCCCGTGCGGTACCACCGAACCCCGTCATGTTCGACGAAGGCGGCGGCCGTCCGCTCCGCGTCGCCCACGTACCCTTCCGCCAGCGACGGCCCGCTGATCTCCAGCTGTCCCGCGTTCTCGCGAACGACCGTCGTGCCGATCGGCACCCCGTCGTAGACGCACCCTCCGGCCGTCTCGCTGGAACCATAGGTCGTCACGATCCGCGCGCCGAGCTGGAGCGCCCGCTCCCGCAGCGCCGGCGCGAGCGCCTGCCCTCCGACCAGGATTCCGTCGAACCCCCGCAGAGCCGACCCGACCCGGCGCGACCCGGCCTCGACCGCCTCGATCAGGCGCGACAGCTGCACGGGAACCAGCGAGGTGTACCGGAGATCGTGCCGCAAGGACTCGGCCGCTTCTGCGAACCGCTCGGCGTCGAAATGCCCGGTTCCGTACACGACGGGCTCCGTCTCGGCGGCCAACGACCGGACGAGCACCTGGGCTCCGGCGACATAGTGCGACGGCAGCGCCAGTACCCACTGTCCTTGTCCGCCCAGCGCGCCTGCCGAGGCCGCAGCGCTGGCGAGGAGCGCGTCCGTCGACAACGCGACCCGCTTGGGCACGCCCGTCGATCCGGAGGTCTCGATGACGAGCGCCACGTTCTGCGCCACCCGATCCTCCAGCTCCGGCCACCCGGCCACGGCACCGTCGCCCGCACGCGGCACAACGGCCGGCCCGCCCCCCGCCAGCGCATCGGCGATCGCGGCGAAGACCTCCTCCGGCCGCGACGAGTCGACCACCCGCACCGCCCGCGTCACGGCTCGCTCCTCAGTACTGCCACGGGAACGGCGACCAGTCCGGCTCCCGCTTCTGCAGGAACGCGTCGCGCCCCTCGACCGCTTCGTCGGTGCCGTAGGCCAGCCGCGTCGCCTCTCCGGCGAACAGCTGCTGACCGACCAGTCCGTCGTCGACGGCGTTGAAGGCGTACTTGAGCATCCGGATCGCGGTCGGCGACTTCGTGAGGATCTCGTTCGCCCACTCCAGCGCGACCGTCTCGAGCTCGGCGTGCGGTACGACGGCATTCACCGCTCCCCTCTCGTAGGCGCGCTGAGCCGAGTACTCCCGGGCGAGGAAGAACACCTCCCGGCCGAACTTCTGCCCCACCTGCCGGGCGAAGTACGCAGACCCGTACCCGGCGTCGAACGAGCCGACGTCGGCATCCGTCTGCTTGAACCGGCCGTGCTCCTCACTCGCGATCGTCAGGTCGCACACCACATGCAGCGAATGGCCGCCCCCCGCCGCCCACCCGGGGACGACGGCGATCACGACCTTGGGCATGAAGCGGATGAGACGCTGCACCTCGAGGATGTGCAGCCGGCCGCCCCGTGCCGCATCGATGCTCGACGCCGTCTCGCCCTCCGCATACTTGTAGCCGTCGCGCCCGCGGATGCGCTGGTCGCCTCCCGAGCAGAACGCCCAGCCGCCGTCTTTCGGACTCGGCCCGTTGCCCGTGAGGAGCACGACCCCGATCGCCGAGTTGGTGCGCGCATCCTCGAGCGTGGCGTACAACTCGTCGACCGTGTGCGGCCGGAAGGCATTGCGCACCTCGGGCCGGTTGAACGCCACCCGGGCGATCCGTCCGCTGAGATCGTGGTGGTAGGTGATGTCGGTCAGCCCGTCGAAGCCGGGGACCTCCCGCCAGGCGCCGGGGTCGAAGAGTTCTGAGACGTCCGCTTGCATGGATCCAGACTACGGTTCGGGGTTCCGCCCCGGCCCTCGCGTGCAAAACTTGTGGAATGTTGCCCGAGCTCGCCGGCCTGTTATCAACTTCGCGGGTCGTGTCGCTGCCGATGACGACGCGGTTCCGCGGGATCACGGTGCGCGAGGCCGTCCTCTTCGAAGGACCGGAAGGCTGGACCGAGTTCTCCCCGTTCGTCGAGTACGACGACGCCGAGGCTTCCGCCTGGCTGCACGCCGCGATCGACTTCGGCTGGCGCGCGACGCCGCCGCCCCTCCGGGACAGCATCCCGGTCAACGCCACGATCCCGGCCGTCGAAGCGGAACAGGTCGCCTCCGTCCTCGCTCGGTACCCTGGCGCACGTACCGCCAAGGTCAAGGTCGCCGAGCCGGGACAGACTCTCGCCGACGACGTGGCACGCGTCCGAGCGGTCCGCGACGCACTCGGGCCGGAGGGGCGCATCCGCGTCGACGCCAACGCCCTGTGGAACCTCGACGAGGCCGAGCACGCGGTCCACGCGCTCGCGCCGTTCGACCTCGAGTACGTCGAGCAGCCGTGCGCGACGGTCGACGACCTGGCCGAGCTGCGCCGCCGCATCCACTACATGGGGATCCCGGTCGCCGCCGACGAGAGCGTCCGCAAGGCGGCCGACCCCCTCGCCGTCGCTCGGGCCGGTGCAGCGGACGTCCTCGTGGTGAAGGCCCAGCCTCTCGGCGGCGTCCACTCCGCGAGCCGCATCGTCGCTGCGGCCGGCCTGCCGGCAGTGGTCTCCAGCGCGATCGACACCTCGGTAGGAATCGCGATGGGAGCACACCTCGCGGCGACCCTCCCGGAGCTCGAGTTCGACTGCGGCCTGGGCACCGTCGCGATGTTCGTGCAGGATGTGGCCGACGAGCCCCTCCTGCCGCGCGACGGCGCCATCCCGGTAGTGCGCCCGGCGGTGTCGTCGGCACGATTGGACGCGCTCAGCGCCGACGAGGACCGCACGGCCTGGTGGCTCGACCGGGTACGCCGGTGCTACCGCCTCGTCGAACGGACGACCGCGCTCTGAGTCGAGTGCCCGGAAGGCGTCAGGTGTAGAGGCGCTCCGGAACCTCGAGCGCGTAGATCGGCCGCCCGGAACCCCAGATCGCCGCACACGCCGCGCGCAGCAGGTCGACCTCGTCCGAACCCTCCGAGAGGATGCAGACCTCGTTGCCCTCGATCGCCACGGTCGCGTGCCGAACGGTCACGGCGCCGTTCCGCGCGGTCCGAACCTCGGGGTACGGCTCGCTGAGGCCGCGCAGGTCCTCCAGCATGTACGTGGGCCGGGAGTCGGCGTCCGCGGCGAGCAGCTGCTTGGCCCGGTCGATGCCGGTCAGCACCAGCACCGAGTCGATGCCGGCGCGGTTCGCACCGAGCACGTCGGTGTCGAGGCGGTCGCCGATGAACAGCGGCTTGTGCGCACCGAAACGAGCGACCGCCTCGTCGAAGATGGCCCGCTCGGGCTTCCCTGCGACGATCGGCAGGCGCCCGACCGCCGTGTGCACGGCCGAGACGAGCGTGCCGTTCCCCGGGGCGATGCCTCGCTTGACCGGGATGGTCCAGTCGGTGTTCGTCGCGATCCACGGTCGTTCGGCATCGGTCCGCCCCTGCAACGCGAAGGCGGCCTCGGCCAGCTGCTCCCAGCCGACCTCCGGCGCGAAGCCCTGGATCACGGCTGCCGGATCGTCGTCGGCGGAGCGGGTGACCGTGAAGCCGCCCTTCTGCACCTCGTCGACGAGCCCGTCGCCGCCGACCACCAGGACGGCCGACCCGGCGGGGACGTGCTGGCCCAGCAGCCTCACGGCCGCCTGTGGTGAGGTGACGACATCTGACGGCTGGACGTGGAGGCCGAGGTCGCTGAGATGACCGGCGACGGCCGCATCCGTGCGCGACGCGTTGTTCGTAATGTAACCGACTCGCACGGTTTCAGCGACGGCGTTGAGGCTGCCGACGGCGTGAGGGATGGCGTCAGGGCCCTTGTAGACGACGCCGTCGAGATCCGCGAGGACCAGGTCGACACCGTCGAGCGGCGTGCGCATCTCAGTGCTCCGTCGGAACAGTGCCATCGTCGGGCTCATCCTCCTCGTCGGGCGCGGACGCCTCCACACCCTGCTCGTCCTCAGCTGCGGGCTCCTCCTCGGCCTCGACGAGGTCGAGCTCCTCCTCGACGATGTCGACGGTCTCGTGCTCGTCCATCAGGCCGGCCTCGACCAGGGCCTCCTCCGCTCTGGCCGCCCGCTCGCGCCAGCCTTCGGCGTCCGCAGTCCGGCCGAGCTCCTCGAGAACCTCGGCGTACGCGTGGAACAGGTCCGCGCTGTAGCTGAACGCGCGGTCGGGGTCGAGCTGCGGGATCTCTAGCTCGGCGAGTGCGGCCTCCGGCTGACCGAGGTCGAGGCGGGCGCCCGACATGGCGATCGCGAGCGATACCTGCACGTCGGCGTGGAGGGTCGCACGGTCGACCGAGCGACCCAGCTCGAGCGCCCGATCGGGGCGGCCCACGCCGCGCTCGCTGTCGACCATCAGCGGCAGCTGGTCGTTCGAGCCGGAGATGCGGCGATACGTGCGGAGCTCGCGGAGGGCGAGCGCGAAGTCGCCGGTGGCGTACGCGGTGATCGCCAACGTCTCACGAACCACGGCCACCCTGCCCGCCCGACGCGCGGCGGACAGCGCGTGATTGTGAGCCGCGACCGGATCGGTCTCGATCAGGCGGCCGGCCATCACGAGGTGCTTCGCCACCCAGTCCGAGTTGTCCTTGCTCAGCGTCTTGAGTTCGACGCGAGCCTCGCCGGGAAGGTCGCGGGCCTGCACGTCGTCCGGGATGTCAGGATCGTCGTGGCGCGGACGAACCGACTGCAGTTCCCGCGACAGCCGGAACTCCTCCTCGCTCCGGGTGTCCTGGTCGCGAGCGTCGCGGTCACCGCGCGCGGGGCGTCCGTCACGGGTCCACAGCTTGTCGTCGCGGCGCGGAGCGCCCGCCCGCGATCCCGCCGACCACGGCTTGCGCTCGCCCTGCGGCGGTCGACCGTCACGCGAGCCTCCAGAGCGCTGAGGCCTTCCCTCCCCGTCGCGTCGGGGCGCTGCGCCCCGATCGTCGCGCCCGCGGTAACCGCCGCCCTGACCGTCGCGTCCCCGATAGCCCGCGCCCTGACCGTCGCGTCCGCGGTATCCGCCGGATCCCTTGCCGTCGCGGCCACGGTAGCCGCCGCCTTGACCATCGCGGTCCCGGGATGCACCGGCGCCCTGACCGGGACGCCCACGGTATCCGCCGCCACTCTGGCCGTCGCGAGCACGATAGCCGTCAGCCCGCTGGCCGTCGCGGCCGCGGTATCCGCCGCCGCCCTGGCCATCGCGACGGTCGTGACCACCAGACTTGCCGTCCCGCCCCCGGTACCCGCCGTCGCGCTGGCCATCACGGGTCCGGCTCGCGCCCTGGTCGTCGCGGCCGCGGTACCCGCGGTCCGGCCTCGATCCTCCGCCGCGGCGGTTCTCGCCGTCGCCGGATCCGGACGGGCGACCGCCACGCCACGATCCGCCGCCAGCCGCCGCCGAGCGATCCCTCGACGCGCCACCCGCGCGCGGCCTTCCGCCGGACGAGCTGCTGGACGGGCGTCGCCCATCGCTGCGCTCCGGGCGGTTCGACTGCGAACCGCGACCGTCGCGGTCGTTACGGGTGTTGTCGTCTGCCGGTGTCTCGCTCACGGCTTCTCCTGTCGAAATCGGCGGGGTCGATCGCCGCCACTGCTTCGGAACTGTACGACCCCGTTAACGCGAAATGGCCACCCATCACTGGGTGGCCATCTCACAAAGAAGTCCGGCGGTGTCCTACTCTCCCACAGGGTCCCCCCTGCAGTACCATCGGCGCAGAGAGTCTTAGCTTCCGGGTTCGGAATGTAACCGGGCGTTTCCCTCTCGCTATGGCCGCCGAAACACTATTGATGTATCAAAGTGAACGTCGAGCGTTAGCTCGAATCAGTTCTCGACCGTACATCGAGAACCACATAGTGGACGCGAACAATCTTGGCCCCTCATAGCTGCCTTACAACGTTTATGAGAGTGGTGATTATCAAGTTATCGGCTTATTAGTACCGGTCAGCTCCATGGGTCTTTAGTCCCCACTTCCACATCCGGCCTATCAACCCAGTAGTCTAGCTGGGAGCCTCTCGCCCGAAGGCATGGAAATCTCATCTTGAGGCCGGCTTCCCGCTTAGATGCTTTCAGCGGTTATCCATCCCGAACGTAGCTAACCAGCGGTGCTCTTGGCAGAACAACTGGCACACCAGAGGTTCGTCCAACCCGGTCCTCTCGTACTAGGGTCAGATCCTCTCAAATTTCCTACGCGCGCAGCGGATAGGGACCGAACTGTCTCACGACGTTCTAAACCCAGCTCGCGTACCGCTTTAATGGGCGAACAGCCCAACCCTTGGGACCTACTCCAGCCCCAGGATGCGACGAGCCGACATCGAGGTGCCAAACCATGCCGTCGATATGGACTCTTGGGCAAGATCAGCCTGTTATCCCCGAGGTACCTTTTATCCGTTGAGCGACAGCGCTTCCACAAGCCACTGCCGGATCACTAGTCCCGACTTTCGTCCCTGCTCGACTTGTCAGTCTCACAGTCAAGCTCCCTTGTGCACTTACACTCGACACCTGATTGCCAACCAGGTTGAGGGAACCTTTGGGCGCCTCCGTTACTTTTTGGGAGGCAACCGCCCCAGTTAAACTACCCACCAGGCACTGTCCCTGAACCGGATTACGGTTCTAAGTTAGATATCCAGAGTGACCAGAGTGGTATTTCAACAATGACTCCACCGACACTGGCGTGCCGGCTTCAAAGTCTCCCACCTATCCTACACAAGCCACACCGAACACCAATACCAAGCTGTAGTAAAGGTCACGGGGTCTTTCCGTCCTGCTGCGCGTAACGAGCATCTTTACTCGTAGTGCAATTTCGCCGAGTTCGCGGTTGAGACAGCTGGGAAGTCGTTACGCCATTCGTGCAGGTCGGAACTTACCCGACAAGGAATTTCGCTACCTTAGGATGGTTATAGTTACCACCGCCGTTTACTGGGGCTTAAATTCTGAGCTTCGCCGAAGCTAACCCTTCCTCTTAACCTTCCAGCACCGGGCAGGCGTCAGTCCGTATACATCGTCTTGCGACTTGGCACGGACCTGTGTTTTTAGTAAACAGTCGCTTCCCACTGGTCTCTGCGGCCTTCAAACGCTCCCGGAGCAAGTCCGTTCACGCCTCAGGCCCCCCTTCTCCCGAAGTTACGGGGGCATTTTGCCGAGTTCCTTAACCACGATTCTCTCGATCTCCTTGGTATTCTCTACCTGACCACCTGAGTCGGTTTGGGGTACGGGCGGCTGGAACCTCGCGTCGATGCTTTTCTCGGCAGCATAGGATCACCCATTTCGTCAATGAAGACTACGCATCGTGCCTGGGCCTATGTGAGAGACGGATTTGCCTATCTCTCGGCTTACACACTTACACCGGGACAACCATCGCCCGGCTGGGCTACCTTCCTGCGTCACACCTGTTAATACGCTAGCCGCACCAGCATGGGGTCGAGCGTTAGGCCCGGACCTTCACCCCGAAGGGATCCGTGTCCAGGATTAGGACTCTTAGCACCACTGGATTAGCTTGGGCGGTTCTTCGCCGGTACGGGAATATCAACCCGTTGTCCATCGACTACGCCTGTCGGCCTCGCCTTAGGTCCCGACTTACCCAGGGCGGATTAGCCTGGCCCTGGAACCCTTGGTCTTTCGGAGGACGGGTTTCTCACCCGTCTTTCGCTACTCATGCCTGCATTCTCACTCGTGTGGCGTCCACGGCTGGTTTACACCGCCGCTTCACTCGCCACACGACGCTCTCCTACCCATCAACACGGCTGGACCACGAAGGCCTACCAATAATGTCAATGCCACAACTTCGGTGGCGTGCTTGAGCCCCGTTACATTGTCGGCGCGGAATCACTTGACCAGTGAGCTATTACGCACTCTTTCAAGGGTGGCTGCTTCTAAGCCAACCTCCTGGTTGTCTGTGCAACTCCACATCCTTTCCCACTTAGCACGCGCTTAGGGACCTTAGTTGGTGGTCTGGGTTGTTTCCCTCTCGACGATGAAGCTTATCCCCCACCGTCTCACTGCTGCGCTCTCACTTACCGGCATTCGGAGTTTGGCTGACGTCAGTAACCTTTTGGGGCCCATCGGCCATCCAGTAGCTCTACCTCCGGCAAGAAACACGCAACGCTGCACCTAAATGCATTTCGGAGAGAACCAGCTATCACGAAGTTTGATTGGCCTTTCACCCCTATCCACAGCTCATCCCCTCAGTTTTCAACCTAAGTGGGTTCGGTCCTCCACGACGTCTTACCGTCGCTTCAACCTGGCCATGGATAGATCACTTCGCTTCGGGTCTAGGACATGCGACTGAATCGCCCTATTCAGACTCGCTTTCGCTACGGCTACCCCTCACGGGTTAACCTCGCCACATATCGCTAACTCGCAGGCTCATTCTTCAAAAGGCACGCTGTCACCCCTACAAGGAGGCTCCAACGGTTTGTAAGCAAACGGTTTCAGGTACTATTTCACTCCCCTCCCGGGGTACTTTTCACCTTTCCCTCACGGTACTTGTCCGCTATCGGTCATCTGGGAGTATTTAGGCTTATCAGGTGGTCCTGACAGATTCACACGGGATTTCTCGGGCCCCGTGCTACTTGGGATACTTCTCGCGCCATTGGACAATTTCGGTTACGGGGCTGGCACCCGCTGTGGCTGGCCTTTCAATACCATTCACCTATCATCCTTTGTAACGCTTGCAGTTCGGCAGAAGCTGCTGAAAAGTCCCGCAACCCCGACCATGCAACGCCTGCCGGCTATCACACATGATCGGTTTAGCCTCTTCCGGTTTCGCTCGCCACTACTAACGGAATCGCTTTTGCTTTCTCTTCCTGTGGGTACTGAGATGTTTCACTTCCCCACGTTCCCTCTACCCGCCCTATATATTCAGGCGGGAGTCACTGGGTCACCATAAAGGGCCCAGCGGGGTTTCCCCATTCGGAGATCCTCGGATCAAAGCTCGTTTATCAGCTCCCCGAGGCTTATCGCAGATTACTACGTCCTTCTTCGGCTCCAGATGCCAAGGCATCCACCGTTTGCTCTTAGAAACTTGAAATCACATGAGTTTTAGAATCGATCGCCTCATCCGAAGATGAGGAGATTGACCAATGATCTATAAGTCAGTACATGAAGTACTGCTTTGATCTGTGATCCGAACCCGAAGGTTCGAATCTAAGATGCTCGCGTCCACTGTGTAGTTCTCAAAGTACGGGCGGTACCTTCTCCGCCGGCCCAGTTATGGCCGACCAGAAAAGGTCCAGAGGATTCGGTTCTCATCCGTTCGGATGAGGTCCGGTCCCTCAGGACCCAACAGCGTGCATGTGCGGGGCTTCCGGGTCCGAACCGTTCCTACCTGCAAGAGGCGTACTGAGTTCGAGCCGTTCGGCTCCGCACCAATGTCAATGTTCCACCCATGAGCTAACCGGCTGAGACGTTCGCTCAGATCCGGCGCCTGGACACCCGAGGGTGCCAGATGCTCCTTAGAAAGGAGGTGATCCAGCCGCACCTTCCGGTACGGCTACCTTGTTACGACTTAGTCCTAATCACCGATCCCACCTTCGACGGCTCCCTCCACAAGGGTTGGGCCACCGGCTTCGGGTGTTACCGACTTTCATGACTTGACGGGCGGTGTGTACAAGGCCCGGGAACGTATTCACCGCAGCGTTGCTGATCTGCGATTACTAGCGACTCCGACTTCATGAGGTCGAGTTGCAGACCTCAATCCGAACTGAGACCGGCTTTTTGGGATTCGCTCCACCTTACGGTATTGCAGCCCTTTGTACCGGCCATTGTAGCATGCGTGAAGCCCAAGACATAAGGGGCATGATGATTTGACGTCATCCCCACCTTCCTCCGAGTTGACCCCGGCAGTCTCCTATGAGTTCCCGCCATTACGCGCTGGCAACATAGAACGAGGGTTGCGCTCGTTGCGGGACTTAACCCAACATCTCACGACACGAGCTGACGACAACCATGCACCACCTGTTCACGAGTGTCCAAAGAGTTGACCATTTCTGGCCCGTTCTCGTGTATGTCAAGCCTTGGTAAGGTTCTTCGCGTTGCATCGAATTAATCCGCATGCTCCGCCGCTTGTGCGGGCCCCCGTCAATTCCTTTGAGTTTTAGCCTTGCGGCCGTACTCCCCAGGCGGGGCGCTTAATGCGTTAGCTGCGACACGGAAACCGTGGAATGGTCCCCACATCTAGCGCCCAACGTTTACGGCGTGGACTACCAGGGTATCTAATCCTGTTCGCTCCCCACGCTTTCGCTCCTCAGCGTCAGTTACGGCCCAGAGAACTGCCTTCGCCATCGGTGTTCCTCCTGATATCTGCGCATTCCACCGCTACACCAGGAATTCCATTCTCCCCTACCGCACTCTAGTCTGCCCGTACCCACTGCAAGCCCGAGGTTGAGCCTCGGGTTTTCACAGCAGACGCGACAGACCGCCTACGAGCTCTTTACGCCCAATAATTCCGGACAACGCTCGCACCCTACGTATTACCGCGGCTGCTGGCACGTAGTTAGCCGGTGCTTTTTCTGCAGGTACCGTCACTTTCGCTTCTTCCCTACTAAAAGAGGTTTACAACCCGAAGGCCGTCATCCCTCACGCGGCGTTGCTGCATCAGGCTTTCGCCCATTGTGCAATATTCCCCACTGCTGCCTCCCGTAGGAGTCTGGGCCGTGTCTCAGTCCCAGTGTGGCCGGTCACCCTCTCAGGCCGGCTACCCGTCGTAGGCTTGGTGGGCCGTTACCTCACCAACTACCTGATAGGCCGCGAGTCCATCCTTGACCGAAGTTCTTTCCACGCACAGGAGATGCCTCCGTGCGTCATATCCGGTATTAGCTTCCGTTTCCGGAGGTTATCCCAGAGTCAAGGGCAGGTTACTCACGTGTTACTCACCCGTTCGCCACTAATTCCCTAGAGCAAGCTCCAGGTTCATCGTTCGACTTGCATGTGTTAAGCACGCCGCCAGCGTTCGTCCTGAGCCAGGATCAAACTCTCCGTAAAATGTTTAGCTCCAAGTCGCAAGCGACCGGAAACATAGTGCAGACTCAGGCAGGAAATGTGCCTTCGTACTGCGAGTTTGTCTTGACTAGTTTCGAATATCTACTGACATTCTGTTTCTAATCCAAAGGAATCTCGCATCGACCAGTAGACTGTGTCTAGAAGGTCAATGCCGAGGTTGTTTGGCATTTGACATTGTGCACGCTGTTGAGTTCTCAAGGATCGGACGCTCTCGCTTTTCAACCTTCCGGCTGTCTCTGCGAGGCAACTTCTCTACCTTACCACTCTCAGTCAGTTTGTCAAGTCGGCGTTCCGTGTTCCTCGTCGGCCCGATATGTGGTGGGCACGACCGAATCACACGATCCAGACCGGTTAGACCTGCTCAGTGAGTGGGTGTTAATCCTAAGCGCAGCAAGCGAACTAATTCAAGTTCAGATTTGCCGCTAGGCTTTGGATTTGGTCCCGCTTGAGGCCGGGGAGCTCTTCCGCTCTCCCGCACCTTTGGGGTGACAAGTAAGTACTTTACGCAGGCCTCCCGGGCCTCGCAAATTCAGCCCTCATCCCGGGCGTGTCGCGCTTGACTTCCGCGAGATTCCGCGGGTCTTCAGCGCCAGGTCGTCCCGAAACGACAGAACCCCCTCCAGAAGCCGGCGGCCTCCGAGGGGGTTCGATCACGGGTGGACCGGGTCGATCACAGACCCGAGTAGGCGTGGAGCCCGTGGAAGAACACGTTCACGATGCCGAAGTTGAACAGCACCGCGGCGAATCCGATGATCGCCAGCCATGCGGAACGCGATCCACGCCAGCCGCGCGTCGCACGCGCGTGGATGTATCCGGCATAGATCACCCAGATGATGAAGGTCCACACCTCCTTGGTGTCCCACCCCCAATACCGGCCCCACGCCTTCTCGGCCCAGATCGCGCCGGCGATGAGCGTGAAGGTCCAGGCGATGAAGCCCACGATGTTGATCCGGTACGCCAGGTTCTCCAGCACCACCGAGTTCGGAAGGGTCGCGAGGAACCTGAACTGCTGCGGCCGCGACTCCGCGACCTGCCGTTCGCGTCGGTACTGCAACAGTTGCAGACCCGACAGGGCGAACCCGAGAGCGAAGAACGCCGTGCCGAGCACGGCCACGATGATGTGGATGACGAGCCAGTACGACTGGAGCGCCGGCTGAAGCGGCACCACCGGCACGTAGTACCGCAACAGCGCGATGCCCTGCAGCACGAGGACCAGCCCGAGGACGAAGGTGCCGATGTACTTGATCTGCCACTTGAGATTGGCGACCAGGAACACCCCGATGATCACCAGGGTCCCCGTCATCGAGAACTCCCACATGTTCGCCCACGGGACCCGCGCTGCCGCGATGCCGCGCAGCACGACCGCGACGAGGTGGAAGGCGAAGCCGACGATGGTCAGCACGAAGGCCCACCTCATCGAGGCCGAGTTCGCCGATCCGTTGACGAGGTCGTCTTCGACCTTCGAGCTGATCCGGGATGACAGTCGGCCGAGCGCCGAGGACGGCGGGGACGGATCCCCCGGTCCGTCGCCGATGATCGTGGTCGTGGGCGCCCCCGCCGGAGTGGACGCCTCGGCCCGCCGCGCGACCGCACTCGGCACCACCGCGGCCTCGGCCGCCGTCGCTCTCGCCCCCCGCCGGGCGAGGTCGAGTGCGAAGGCGATGAACGCCGCTGCATAGAGTCCCATCGCCGCGTACAAGAACACGGTCGAGAGTTGAGCGAGGGTTTCGGTCACGATGCCAGCCTAAGTCGTCGGGCGCCCGGTCAGGGCATGAGAATGCTGATCCGCCACGGCGGTGACCGCGGCCAGGAGATTGGGGTCGTCGCCGCGCGCGAGCCCGGCGTACTCGAGGGTGAGGGACCCGTCCCCGTTCTCGATCGCCTTGATCCACAGCCGGCGACGTGGCACGAACAGGGATGTCAGCAGGCCGGCGAGGATGAGCACCGCGAAGACGAGCACCCACACCTGTGCGGGGTCGTGGTGCACCTCGAGGGTGGCGAACCGCTTCACCCCGTCGAGCGTGATGGTCCCCAGCTTGTTGGGCAGCTCCACTGTCTGGCCAGGCTTGAGCTCGAGGGCCTTGGTCTTCGTCGGCGGTCCGGCCAGCTGCTCCAGCGTGTCGGTGTTGAGGCTGTACACGGATTGCGGGACGCCGTCGTCGACGCCGAGGTCCCCTGCGTACACGTTGAGACTCAGCACCGGGTCCTCCAGCCCCGGGAACTTCGACGCCAGCGCCCCCTTCGCCGTCTCGCTCGCGGTGACCGTCGGGTAGAAGAAGCCGATCATGCCGACCTGCTCCTTCAGCCCATCCGGGATCTTGACGAAGCCGAGCGAGGTGAGGTTCGGGTCGGCCTGCGGGATGAAGGGGACCGAGTCGTTGAAGACGACCTTGCCCGCCGTGTTCTTGACCGTGATGGTCGGCGCGTATCCGTTTCCGAGCAGGTAGACGTTCGTGCCACCGATCGCGAGAGGGTCGTTCACCTTGATCGTCGTGTCGGAGGTCGTATCCCCCGGGCCCGTGGTCTTCACGTGGGCGGTGTAGTCCAGAGGCGTCCCGATCGCATCCCGGTTCTTGGTCTCGTACTGCACGTCGAGTTTGTCCACGGCGATCGAGAACGGCGCGAGGGAGGCGTCGCTGAAGAACCGCCCCGGGTTGAACGAGTTGTAGGAGGGGAGGCTGTTCACGAAGCTCTGGCCCTCGACCACGATCTTCTGCCCGGTGTAGCCGAAGCCTCCGCCGACGCCGATGGCGAGCAGCACCCCGAGCAGGGCGATGTGGAACACCAGGTTGCCGGTCTCGCGCAGGTATCCGCGCTCGGCAGAGACGGACGTGGACCGCGCGTCCTGATAGAGCGCCACCCGATAGTGGTTCGCCTTCAACACCTCGCGCGCGGACAGGATCGGGTCCGGCGCGTCCGCGCGTACGGCCTCCGGCAGCGTGCGGGACTGGAAGCCGGCCATGCGCGTCAGCCGCACCGGCGTCTTTGGCGGCTTCGCGCGCATCGCGTCGAAGTGGTGCTTCGTGCGGGGGATGATGCACCCGATGAGGGAGGCGAACAGCAGCAGGTAGATCGCCGAGAACCACACAGAGGTGTAGACGTCGAAGAACTGGAGCTTGTCGAGCACCGGCGCCAGCTGCGGGTTGTCGGTGAAGTACTTCGTGACGCCGTTCGGGTCGGAGCTGCGCTGAGGCACGAGCGAACCGGGAACGGCCGCGATCGCCAGCAGCAGCAGGAGGAACAGCGCCGTGCGCATGCTCGTCAGCTGACGCCAGAACCAGCGCAACCAGCCGACGGGACCGAGTCTCGGCTGGACGACGTCAGGGTCCTCCCGGGGAGGGACGACGTCGATGTGATCAGAGGGCCGGCTCAAAACCTTGGATCACCGCCAGGAACTGCGACATCAGCTCGCTCCACAGACCGGTGACCATCAGCACGCCGATGACCACCAGCAGCACGCCGCCGATGATGTTGATGGCACGGATGTGCCGCTTGAGGAAGGCCACGGATCCCGCCACCCAATCGAAGCCGAGAGCCACGAGCAGGAACGGGATGCCGAGGCCGATGCAGTAGAACAGGCCGAGGAGCGCTCCGCGCCAGGGCGAACCGCTCCCGACGCTGAGCGCGCTGATCGCGGCAAGGGTCGGGCCGATGCACGGCGTCCATCCCAGCCCGAAGACGATCCCGAGCAGCGGCGCACCGATGAGCCCGGTGGCCGGGCGCCACGACGGCTTGATGGTGCGCTGCAGGAACGAGAACTGCCCGATGAAGACCAGTCCCATCACGATCACGAGCGCGCCGAGCACGCGGATGACGACCTCCTGCCACCGCACCAGCCAGAAGCCGAGGGCTCCGAAGGCGGCGCCGTACGCGATGAAGACGACTGCGAAGCCGAGGATGAACAGCGCGACCCCGGTCAGCACCCGCGACCTGTCGCGCTTCGCGCCCGGGTCGCTCATCCCTCCGACGTACGCGAGGTATCCGGGGACGAGCGGAAGCACGCATGGCGACGCGAATGACACGAGGCCGGCGAGCAGAGCAACCGGGAGGGCCAGCAGGAGTTGACCGCTGAAGACGATCTGACCGACGTCGCCCACGTCAGTGCTCGGCCACGGCGTCGGAGATGAGGGTGTCGAGGATGCTCTTTCCCGGGATGGCGCCGAGGATGCGCGCGGCCACCCGGCCCTTCTTGTCGACCACGAGGGTGGTCGGCGTCGCCTTCGGCGGGACCGTCTTGCTGAAGGCCAGGAGCACCGACCCGGTGTCGCGATCGAGGACGGACGGATACGTGACGCCCTTGTCCTTCTCGAAGCTCGCGGCCGTCTGGGCGGAGTCGTAGAGGTTGACACCGAGGAAGTCGACGCCCTGCGCGGCGTACTTCTGGCTCAGCGACTGGAGGTCGGGTGCCTCGACCCGGCAGGGCGGGCAGCCCGCGTACCAGAAGTTGACGACGAGGACTTTGCCCGCATAGTCGGACGACGAGACCTTCGTTCCGTCTTGCAGCGTGCCGGCGAACGAGACCGGCTCGCCCCGGTTGGCGGCGGCGTACTCGCTGACCGTTCCGTCGCCCGCGATGTAGTTCTGCCCGCTCCCGGAGCGGTACTGCTTGGCGAGGCTGTCGTCGGCGGTGCAGCCGGCCAGCACGAGAGTCGTGGCGGCGGCCGCGGCGACGAGAGGAACGAGCAGGCGGGCGCGGAGGCGAGACACGGCGGTCACACGGCACCCACGTCCGTCGCGGCGGTCTGGAGACTCGCGGCCGGCTCCACGTACGCGACCTCGACCAGTCTGCGCGTCTTGTCGGCGGCGGGGTCCGTGCTCTCTTCGTCTGCGCTCACACGCTCGAACGTGGTGATGCTGGAGAGGGCGCAGCGGCGCTTCCGGGGGTCGTGCGGGAAGCGCTCGCCCGCGACCGAGAGGTGCGTGACCCAGATCGGGAGCTGGTGGCTGACCAGCACGACATCGCCCGACTCGACCGAGTCGAAGGCCTGCTCGACCGCGGCGAGCATCCGGCGCTCGATGCTCGAGTAGGCCTCGCCCCAACTCGGGCGAAGCGGGTTCACCAGGTAGGGCCAATAGGCAGGCTTGCGCACCGCGAGCTTCATCTTGGTGCCCTCGAACCGGTTGGTCGGCTCGATGATGCCCTCGTCGATCACCGGCTCCAGGCCGAAGGCCGCCGCGATCGGCGCCGCCGACTCGCGGGTGCGCTGGAGCGGCGACACGCGGAGCGCACTGACCGGCCGGGACCGCTGCTGCAGTTCGTCGGCGGCGGCCTGCGCCATCCTGTGCCCCAGTTTGGAGAGGCCGAAGCCCGGCAGCCTGCCATACAGGATGCCGTCGGGGTTGAACACCTCGCCATGACGGACGAGGTGGACTTGGCTCGCTACCACTGCTCCAGTCTACGGAGGAGGTTCCCTTGAATTCACTGAGCGCGGCGCGGCTGTGGATAACGGAACCGTCCACAGGGAGCGTCTTGTGAGCAGTTCTCCACAGATTCCTGCCCGGCCGGCCCGACGCCTTCGAGAGTTCATAGCGTCGATGCATGTCCGACCAGGAAGAGCAGGGAGAAGCGCTTGCAGACGTCCCCACCCACGACCGCCCACGCGAGCGGATGCGTCGCCTCGGCATCGGGTCGCTCACCGATGACGAAGTGCTCGCGCTGGTGCTCGGCTCCGGCCAGACCGGGCGCAGCGTCCTGGCGCTGGCCCGCTCGGTCCTTCGCCGCACGGGAGGATTCCCCGGCCTTGCGACGATGGACTTCGCCCGTCTCGAGCGGCTGCCCGGCGTCGGTCCGGCGACGGCCGGACGGCTCGTCGCGATCACAGAGATCTGGCGACGCGCGGGAGCGTCGTCCGCATGGACTCGGCTGGTCGACCACAAGACCATCGCCGACGTGGTCAGACCCGAGCTGCTTCACCGCGACTCCGAGCGCTTCCTCGTGGTCGTGGCCGATCGCGCCGCGCGCCCGATCGAACTCGTGCTCATGCGCGACGGCGGGGTCGACGAGACCACCGTGCAGCCCGCCGACGTCCTGCAGGCGGTGCTCACCCGAGGCGGCCGGTCGTTCGCAGTGGCGCACAACCATCCGTCCGGGGTGCTGGACGCCTCCGTCGCCGACATCATGCTCACCCGGCGGCTCGATCAGGCCGCAGCGACGCTCGGGCTGCGGTTCCTTGGTCACATCCTGGTCGCCGGCGAGAGCTGGACGGCGCTGCCTGTCGGCGGCTCCGGTGCTACGGGGTCAGCCGCGTCGGCCCGCGGAAGAGGTACGTCGTCTCGCGGAGGTTCGAGAGGTGCAGCATGAGCATCAGCACGCGGGCGAGTCCCATCCCGAAACCGCCGTGCGGCGGGATGCCGTACCGGAAGAAGGCGAGGACGTCCTCGAGCTCCTCCACCGACAGTCCCTTCTCGGCGGCCTGCTTCTCGAGGATGTCGACGCGGTGCTCGCGCTGAGCGCCGGTCGAGATCTCGACCCCGTTGAAGATGAGGTCGTAGCTGCGGGTGATCGACGGGTCCTCGGGGTGACGCATGTGATAGTACGGCCGGATGCTCGCCGCGTAGTCGGTGAGGAACACGAACTCGTGTCCGTACTCCTCCTTCACGTAGGCGGAGATCTGGCGCTCGCCCTCCGGGTCCATGTCGTCGTCCTCGCGCGGGATCTCGTAGCCGCGCTCGGCGACGATGCGCTTGGCCTCGGCGAGAGGGATCCGCGGGAAGGGAGTCGAAGGCACGGTGATCTCGACGCCGAAGAGGCGCTCGATCTCCTCCCCGTGCTTCTCCTTGACCGCGGTGAAGCCCGCGACCAAGAGGTCCTCGTGCACCTTCATCACGTCCTCGTGACTGTCGATCCAGCTGATCTCGGTGTCGACACTCGTGAACTCGGTCGCGTGGCGGCTCGTGAAGCTGGGGTCGGCGCGGAATGCCGGGCCGATCTCGAACACGCGGCCGAAGCCGGCCGCCTGCGCCATCTGCTTGAAGATCTGCGGACTCTGCGCCAGGTAGGCGGTGGTCTCGAAGTAGGGCAGCTCGAACAGCTCGGCGCGCGACTCGGAGGCCGAGGCCATCAGCTTGGGTGTGTGGATCTCGACGAAGCCGTTGTCGACCCAGTACTGCCGCAGAGCGTGCTCGAACGTCGTCTGCACGCGGAAGATCAGGTTGTGGCGGGGCTCGCGCAGGTCGAGGAAGCGCCAGTCCATGCGCTTGTCGATGCCGCTGTCGGCGGCGATGGGAGTCTCCGGGATGGCGGCGGTCTCGACCTCGAGCGAGGTGAGACGGATCTCGATACCGCCGAGCTTGACGCGCTCGTCGTGCTTGAGCTCGCCGGACGCGCGCACGAACGTGCCCTGCGAGAGACCGGAGATCGTGGTGGCGGGCTCGTCGGCGACCACTGCGCCGTCCTCGCCGACCGTGCGCGGGTTCACCAGCTGGACGGCGCCCGACTCGTCGCGCAGCACGACGAACTGCACCTTCTTCTGGTCGCGGACGGTCTCGACCCATCCGGCGACGCTCACGGGGCCGTCGGGAAGAGCAGCCAGGTCTTTGATCAAAGCGCGTGCGGTCACGAGCCCCAAGCCTACCCGGGTGACGGGTGTGAGAATGGAGGGACCAGGCACGAAGGAGTAGCCCATGAGTACCGACGACGTCGTCATCCTGTCCGCCGCCCGCACCCCGCTGGGGAAGATCAAGGGAACGCTGGCGTCCTTCAGTGCGGTACAGCTCGGGACGATCGCCGTGAAGAAGGCGCTCGAGAGGTCGGGGATCGCTGCCGACGCCGTGGACACCGTGCTGTTCGGCCAGGTGCTCCAGGCCGGGACAGGGCAGAACCCCGCGCGGCAGACGGCGATCGGGGCCGGCATCGGCTGGAATGTGCCGGCCACGACGATCAACAAGGTCTGCCTGTCCGGGCTGGCGGCGGTGATCGATGCCGCGCGGCTCATCCGGACCGGCGAGGCGACGGTCGTCGTCGCGGGCGGCCAGGAGTCGATGACGAACGCACCCCACGTGCTGCCCGGATCGAGGATGGGCTGGACCTACGGGTCCATCCAGGCGCTCGACTCGGCCGCCCACGACGGGCTGACCGACGCGTTCGACGGCATCTCGATGGGCGCCTCCACCGAGCGGTACACCGAGAAGCTCGGCCTCACCCGGCAGGCTCAGGACGAGTTCGCTGCCCGGTCGCATCAGCGCGCGGGGGCCGCGGCCTCGAGCGGTGTGTTCGAGGCCGAGATCGCACCGGTGACGATCCCGCAGCGCAAGGGCGACCCGGTCATCGTGTCGACGGACGAAGGGGTGCGGCCGGACTCGACGCCGGAGGGGCTCGCCGGACTGCGTCCGAGCTTTGCAGAGGGCGGCACGTTGACGGCCGGCAACTCATCGCCGCTCAGCGACGGGGCAGCGGCCCTCGTGCTGACGAGCCGCTCGAATGCCGAACGCCTCGGGCTGCCGTGGCTCGCCCTGGTGGGTGCCAGCGGCCAGGTCGCGGGTCCGGACAACTCACTGCACTCCCAGCCGTCGCACGCGATCGACGCCGCTCTTCGTCGCGCGGGGTGGACTGTCTCCGACCTCGACCTGATCGAGATCAACGAGGCCTTCGCCGCGGTCGCGCTCCAGTCGATGGCCGACCTGGGCGTGGACGGGGAGAACGTCAACGTCCACGGCGGTGCCATCGCCCTCGGACACCCGATCGGCGCCTCGGGTGCCCGCCTGGCGGGGCACGCGGCGCACGAACTGGCACGCCGCGGCTCGGGCAGAGCCGCTGTCGCCCTGTGCGGTGGCGGCGGACAGGGCGACGCGCTGTTGCTCTACCGCTGAGCCGCATCACGTGGAGTGCGTCACCGCTCCAGGTGGCGCTCCTCGGGTCCGGTGTACTGCGAGAGCGGCCGGATGAGCGAGTTCTCCGCGTACTGCTCGAACACGTGAGCGGTCCAGCCGGTGACGCGCGCGGCGGCGAACAACGGGGTGAACGTCTCGGTGTCGAAGCCCATCAGGTTATAGGCGGGCCCGGACGGGTAGTCGAGGTTCGGTTTGATGTTCTTGCGCTCGCCCATGGCGCTCTCGAGAGCGTCGTAGAGGTCGAGCATGTCCTGGCGACCGTAATGGTCGACCAGCGTGACGAGCGCGGCCCGCATCGTCGGCACCCGGGAGTCGCCGTTCTTGTAGACGCGGTGCCCGAAGCCCATGATCTTCCGCTTCTCGGCGAGCGCGTCATCCAGCCACCCGGCCGCACGATCCGCCGTGCCGATCTCGTCGAAGGCGTGCATGACCGCCTCGTTCGCCCCGCCGTGCAGCGGGCCCTTCAACGCGCCGATGGCTCCGGTGACGGCCGAGTAGACGTCGGAGAGCGTGGATGCGATCACCCGTGCGGTGAACGTGGACGCGTTGAACGAGTGCTCCGCGTAGAGGATGAGGGAGACCCGGAAGGCGTCGACGACCACGTCGTCGGGAACCTCTCCGAATGTGACCCAGAGGAAGTTGCGCGAGTAGTCGAGATCGTCACGCGGTTCCACGGGCTCGAGGCCGCGACGGCGGCGCTGGATGTACGCGACGATCGTCGGCAGCTGCGCGAGGAGATAGAGCGCGCGACCTTCGTTGAGGTCCCGGTCGAGCACGCCATCCGTCTGCTCGAGAGTGGCGTCCAGACCGCCGAGCTGGCTGACCGCGGTGCGGAGAGCGTCCATCGGGTGCGCCGATACGGGGATGTCGTCCAGCACCCGACGGGTGCGGTCGTCCAGCCGGCGAAGCGAGCGCTCGAGCGATTCGAACGCGACGAGCTCATCGTCCGTCGGCAGCTCGCCGTGCCAAAGCAGGTACGCGACCTCCTCGAACGAGCAGTGCGCGGCCAGCTCCTGGACCGGGTACCCGCGGTACAGCAGGGAGTTGGTCTGCGGGTTCACCGACGAGATGGTCGTCGTGTCGACCACGACGCCCGCCAGCCCCTTGTGGATCTCCGGATCGGTCATGCGAGCTCCTTCGCTGCGAACGGTGCACCGCCGATCGGCGGCGTCACATGAGACAGGTACTAGCGGCGCACCTCGAAGTTGTACACCGAGGTGTCGAAGGCGTTGTAGCCCTCGTAGTCAATCAGGTCGTACAGATCAGCGCGATGCTGCATGGCGCCAAGCATCGGCTTCAGCGTGCCCTCCGAGAGAAGCTGATCCAGGCCGCGCTCGGCCGCACCCATCGCGAGCCGGAGAAGCGACACGGGCCAGATGACGATGTTGACACCGACGTCGCGCAACTGCTCGACGGTGAAGAGGTCGCTCTTCCCGAACTCGGTCATGTTGGCCAGAATCGGTACGTCGACGGCCGAGCGCACGGCCTCGAACTCCGCGAGATCGGCCATCGCCTCCGGGAAGATCGCGTCCGCGCCCGCATCGACCAGCGCCTTCACGCGATCGATCGCTGCTGCGAGACCCTCGACCGCGCGGATGTCGGTGCGCGCCATGATGAGCAGGTTCCGGTCGCGCCGTGCATCGACGGCGGACCGGATGCGCTTGAGCGCGGTGTTCTCGTCCACCACCTGCTTGCCATCGAGGTGGCCGCAGCGCTTCGGGTTGACCTGGTCCTCGATGTGGAGCCCCGCGACACCCGCATCCTCCAGTGCCTGGACCGTGCGCGCGACGTTCATCGGCTCGCCGAACCCCGTGTCGGCGTCCACGAGCGCCGGGAGGTCGGTCATCCGCGTGATCTGGGCGGAGCGCGAAGCCACCTCGGTCTGAGTGGTGAGGCCGATGTCGGGAAGACCGAGCTCGGCCGACAGCACCGCGCCGGAGATGTAGACGCCCTCGAAGCCCTTGCGCTCGATCAGCCGCGCACTGAGCGGGTTGAAAGCGCCCGGCATCCGGACGAGCTCGCCCGACGCGAGCCGGGAGCGAAACGCTGCGCGCTTCTCGTGGGCGGGAACGGACGAATACAGCATCTAGAACAGTCCCTTCGGCGCGGCGCCGGACGCCAGGACGCCCGGTCGCGCGGTGATGGTGAGGCCGCCGAGCTCCGCTGCGGTCAACTCCGGGAGCCGCTCGGCGAGCCCGAGGAAGCGCTCGATCTCGCCGTCGTCGAGCACGTCCGCAGCGAGAGTGCGGAACTTGGAGACGTAGTCCGCGCGGGCGAATGGACGCGCTCCCAGCGGATGCGCGTCCGCCACCGCGATCTGGTCCTCGAGCACGCGGCCATCCGCCATGGTGATGACGACGCGACCGCCGAACGCCTTCTCCGCAGGGTCCGTGGAGTGGTAGCGACGCGTCCACTCGGGATCCTCCGTCGTCGTCACCTTGCCCCAGAGCGCCACCGTGTCCGGGCGCGCAGCGCGGGACGGGAGGTACGACTCCACGTGGTGCCAGCCGCCGTCCTGAAGCGCCACGGTGAAGATGTAGGGGATGCTGTGGTCGAGCGTCTCCCGCGACGCCGTCGGGTCGTACTTCTGCGGGTCGTTCGCGCCCGAGCCGATCACGTAGTGCGTGTGGTGGGAGGTGTGGATGACGATGCTCTCCACGCGCGACGCGTCGGCCACCTCCGGGTGCTCGCGGTGGAGCTTCCGGGCGAGGTCGATCCATGCCTGCGCCTGGTACTCGGCGGAGTGCTCCTTCGTGTACGAATCGAGGATGGCGCGCTTCGGCTCTCCGCGCTCGGGAAGAGGCACGTCGTACGAGGCGTCGGGGCCGTCCAACAGCCAGGCGATGACGCCGTCCTCGCCCTCGTAGATCGGCGTCGGGCTCGTCTCGCCGCGAAGGGCCCGGTCGATCGCCTCGACCGCCATCTTGCCCGCGAAAGCCGGCGCGTGTGCCTTCCAGCTCGAGATCTCGCCCTTGCGCGACTGACGGGTCGCGGTCGTGGTGTGCAGCGCCTGCCCGATCGCCTGGTAGATCGTCTCCGGCGGAAGGCCGAGCAGCGTCCCGATGCCGGCGGCGGCGGACGGCCCGAGGTGAGCGACATGGTCGATCTTGTGACGGTGCAGGCTGATCGCTCTGGCGAGGTCGATCTGGACCTCGTAGCCCGTGGCGATGCCGCGGGCGAGGTCGCGGCCGGTCAGGCCGTAGGCCCGCGCAGCGTGCTGCGCCACCGCGGTCACCGGCGGGATGTTGTCACCCGGGTGCGAATACTCGGCTGCGAGGAAGGTGTCGTGGTAGTCGAGTTCGCGCACCGCCACCCCGTTGGCCCACGCCGCCCACTCCGGCGAGACCCGGACAGAGGCAGGCTCGCCGAACACCGTCGAGCCGTCCTGCGGGTGCTCGACGGACTCGGTGAGCTCCTCCAGCTGGCGGACCGGGATCGGGTGGGCAAGCGCCTGCGACCTGGCCGAGACGACCGGACGACGGGTCAGCGATGCGGCGGCGACCGCTGCGTTGTCGATGACCCGGTTGATCACCATCTCGGTGACCTCCTGGTCGACCTCCACCGGATCGGCCGCGACCTCCGCGATCTTCCACGCGAGCTGGTCCTGCCTGGCGAGATTCTCTTCGCTGCTGTGCACACGAACGTTGTGGAGCTTCACGTAACGAACCTACCTCCCCTACGCTCGGCACATGGTTCCCGGCCCGTCGCTGCTCGCGTTCGCCCTCGCGTCGATCGCTCTCATCGTCATCCCCGGGCCGAGCGTTCTGTTCGTCATCGGTCGATCCCTGGCGCTCGGCCGGCTCGGCGGGCTGCTCAGCGTGCTCGGCAACGCGCTCGGGATGCTCCCGCTCGTGATCGCCGTGGCCTTGGGGATCGGAGCGATCGTCGCCCAGTCCCTCGTGCTCTTCACGATCATCAAGTTCGCCGGCGCCGCCTACCTGGTCTACCTCGGCATCCAAGCGATCCGGCACCGACGGCACACTGCAGTGACGCACGAGGCGACCCCGCCGCGCCGGTCACGATGGCGCATCCTGGGCGAAGGCTTCGTGGTCGGGCTCACCAACCCGAAGTCGCTCGTCTTCTTCGTCGCCGTGCTCCCGCAGTTCGTCGACTACCGAGGAGGGGCGATCCCGCTCCAGCTGTTCGAGCTCGGCGTCGTCTTCCTGATCCTCGCGTTGATGTTCGACAGTGTGTGGGCGCTCGCCGCAGGCACGGCGCGCCGGTGGTTCGCCCGGTCACCCAAGCGGGTCGAACGGCTGGGCGCGACCGGCGGGGTCATGATGATCGGCTTAGGAGGGGTGCTCGCCTTCACCGGTGTGAAGCACTGACCCTCGGCACCGCCCGGTCAGATGTCGCCGGCCGTCGCCACCGGTGTGATCACCGCTCGCGCGAGCGTGTGGAAGTGCGCATTGAAGCCCAGCACCGCCGGTGTCGACTCCGGATCGAGATCGAGGTGCTCGACATCGAGAGCGTGCACCACGATGTTGTAGTGGTGCGTTCCCGTCCCGGGAGGCGGCCCTGCGCCCGTGAAGCTCTTCGAGCGCATCTCGTTGGAGAGCATCGCCGCGCCTGCCGGCAGGCCGGCGCCGCCCTCGACCCCGGCGTTCGACGGAAGCTCGGTGACCGAAGCAGGGATGTTGTAGACGGCCCAGTGCCAGAAACCCGAGCCCGTCGGCGCGTCAGGGTCGTGGATCGTGACGGCGAAGCTCTTCGTCTCAGCTGGGAAGCCGCTCCAGGAGAGCTGCGGAGAGACATCGCCGCCTCCCCCGCCTGCGCCCCACTGCTCGCGCGAGAGAGGACGGCCTTCGGCGACATCGTCGCTCGTCACGGTGAAGGTCGGAACAGTCTTGAAACGCTCGAGAGGATCGTTGGCCATGCCGCAACGCTACGCCCGGCGCGCTTTCTCCGCAGTCGTCGGAGCCGGCCGTCGGCGGAATCGGTGCGGAAGACCCGTCAGGCCCCAGACCGTGACGCGGAGCATCGCCTCCACCACGATGCCGCCACCCATCTTGGATGCGCCGCGCTCCCGTTCGACGAACGTGATGGGCACCTCGACGATCGCCAGTCCCGCGTCGCACGCACGACGGGTCATGTCGATCTGGAAGCAGTAGCCCTGGCTCTCGGTCCGCTCGAAGTGGAGCCGGCGCAGCGCGTCCGCGGTGAACGCCCGGTAGCCGCCGGTCACATCCTTGACCGGGAGACCGAGGGCGATACGGGAGTACGCGCTTCCTCCGCGCGAGATCAGCCGGCGACCCGCGGGCCAGTTCACCACGCCGCCGCCGTCGACCCACCGGGAGCCGAGCACGACGTCCGCGCCCTCCTGGTCGTCGTCCTGGCGCAGGGCTTCCAGCAACCTCGGCAGCTCCTCCGGGCGGTGCGATCCATCCGCATCCATCTCGACGATCGCGTCGAAACCGGCATCCAGCGCCCACTGCATGCCGGCGCGGTACGCCGCCCCCAGGCCGTCCTTGCCGGCGCGATGGAGCACATGCACGTTCGCGTCGGTCGCGGCGAGCGCGTCCGCCAGCTCACCGGTGCCATCAGGGGAACCGTCGTCGACGACGAGGATCTCTGCGTCGGGGACGGAGGCCCGCACCCGCCCGACGATCGCGCCGACGTTCTCGCGCTCGTTGTACGTCGGGATGATGACGAGGGTTCGCAACGAGCCGCCTTTCTTACAGGGACGCACCCCGGGGTTCCATTCACCCTGTCGCACGAGTCTGAACGGCAGGCGAACGAGCCTTCACAGGCTCACAGCCTCCACGATCCTACGTTCGGCGGCTCAGGCCTAGGCTGCATAACATGGGGCGGTGCCCGTCCCGAAGGTCCTCCTCTACTACGCGTTCGTCCCGCTTCCCGACCCGGAGGCGGTCCGGCTGTGGCAGCGCGAGCTGTGCGAGAGGCTGAATCTCCGGGGGCGGATCCTCCTGTCGCCGCACGGCATCAACGGAACCCTCGGGGGCGAGCTCGACGCGCTCAAGCGCTACCTCCGGGTCACGAAGGAGTTTGCGCCGTTCCGCGGGCTGGACGTCAAGTGGAGCACCGGTTCCGGACTCGATGCGGACAACAGGAGCCTCGACTTCCCCCGGCTCTCCGTGAAGGTGCGCGACGAGATCGTCTCGTTCGGCGCGCCCGGCGAGCTTCGAGTGGACGCGAACGGCGTCGTCAACGGAGGCGTGCGACTGACCCCGGAGCAGGTGAACGAGCTCGCGTCGGAGCGCGAGGACCTCGTGTTCTTCGACGGGCGGAACCGATTCGAGGCGGAGATCGGACGGTTCCGGGATGCCGTGGTGCCCGACGTCTCGAACACCCGCGAGTTCGTGACGGCGCTCGACAGCGGCGCCTACGACCACCTCAAGGAACGTCCGGTGGTCACGTACTGCACCGGCGGGATCCGGTGCGAAGTCCTCTCCTCGCTGATGCTGGCGCGTGGATTCCGCGAGGTCTACCAGCTCGAGGGCGGGATCGCGCGCTATGGCGAGGAGTACGGCGACGGCGGTCTGTGGGATGGCGCGCTGTACGTCTTCGACGGGCGTGGTTCCCTCACCTTCAGCGACGGTGCTGCAGTGCTCGGCCGGTGCAGGGTCTGCGGAGATCCGACCAACCGGATGCGCAACTGCGTCGACCTCTCGTGCCGGGAGCAGTTTGTCGTGTGCGAAGGGTGCGACGCCACAGCCTGCGAGCAGCACGCCGCCTGAGAAGCGTTGCCGCTGCACCCTCCTCCGTTCGTCGAGAAGTGCCCACAGGCCACGCGCAGGACGAGCTCTCCACAGACTCCGGGGAATCTTGGCGGCGGTCCCGCGTTCTCGCCATCATGGACAGCATGGATCCGGTCACCACCATCGTCTGGATCGTGTCATTCGTCCTCGTCACGGTCACCGTCACCGGGCTGTCGCGCCGGGTGGGATGGTCGGCGCCGGTCGTGCTCGTCGTCGTCGGCGCCGCCGCGTCCTTCGTGCCGGGGGTCCCCGCCGTCGCGCTGGAACCGGAGGTCGTCCTGTTCGGCCTGCTGCCGCCGCTGCTCTTCGCCGCGGCGATCCAGACGTCGATCGTCGATGTGCGCGCCAGGCGCGACGGCATCCTGCTGCTGTCGGTCGGACTCGTGGCCTTCACCGTCATCGTGGTGGGCTTCGCGACCTTCCTGGTCGTCCCGGCCATCACGCTCGCGGCGGCGTTCGCCTTCGGAGCGGTGGTTGCGCCGACCGACACGGTCGCCGTTCAGGCGGTGGCAGGACGCGTCAAGCTGCCCCGGCGACTCCTCACCGTGCTCCAAGGCGAGAGCCTGCTCAACGACGCGACCGCACTGGTCGCCCTGAACGCCAGCATCGCCGCCATCGTCAGCATCGTGAACCCCTGGGCGATCGGGGGCGACTTCGTCCTCGCCGTGGTCGTGGGTGTGGGCATCGGCCTCGTCGTCGGGCTCGTCCTCGCGATCATCCGCAAACAGCTGCGGTCGCCCGTCCTCGACACGTCGCTCGCGCTCATCACCCCGTACCTCGCGTTCATCCCGTCGCAACTGTTGCACGGCTCCGGAGTGCTCGCCGTGGTCGTGGCCGGCCTGTACCTGGGCTACCGATCCCCCACGATCCAGACGGCGGAAGCGCGCATCGCGGAGACGATCAACTGGCGGACCATCAGCTTCCTGCTGGAGAACGCGGTCTTCCTGTTCATCGGGCTCGAGCTGCGGTCCATCCTCACCGCAGCCTTCACGTCCGGCATCACCGTTCCGCAGACCATCGGCATCAGCGTCGTCGTCCTCCTTGCCATCTTCCTGGCGCGTTTCGCCTGGATGGTGGGCACGACGGCCCTCTACCGCTATGGTCCCCGGCGGTTGCGGGAGCGTGGCTGGTCGTGGCCGACCGGCATCGCCGTGTCCTTCGCCGGAATCCGGGGCGTCGTCACGCTCGCGGCGGTGTTCCTGCTGCCGACGCAGACGCCGCATCGCGAATTCCTGCAGTTCCTCGCATTCGTGGTCGTCGTCGCCACCCTGCTCGAGGGGCTCGCGTTGCCGTGGATCATCCGCCGACTCAAGCTGCCTCCCCCCGACTTCGCACAGGAGGCCAGCGAGATGCAGCGGCTCCTCGCCGAGGCGCAGTCGGCCGGGCTCGAGCACCTCGAGTCGCAGGTCACCGGCGACGAAGACGAGCGGGTAATCGAGCGATTGCGCATCAATGCGCTGTTCCTATCGGACGCGCTGGAGAATCCGTCTCCGGATGAGAGCGCCGACCTGCCGCTGGAGTACCGCAGGCTTCGCAGGACGATGATCGTCGCAGAACGTCAGGCGGTGCTGGAGGCCCGGGCGGAAGGGCGGTACCAGGAGCCGGCCGTGCGGTCGGTGCTCGCCTTCCTCGACGCCGAGGAGTCCGCGCTGAAGGCGGGCGGCGCGGACGGGAAGAAGCCGCTCATGTGAGACCGGAGCGAGACGACGAGCCGGCATCGGCGTCGCCCCCGATCGCGGCCGCCGAGACGGGGCCTGCGGCCGGCACCGCGGGCGCGGCGGCAGCGGCAGCCGCACCGCGCGGCCGGCGAGCCCAGAGGCGCGAGCGCTTCGAGGAGAGGGCGAGCACCACCAGGATGTCGAGGGCCACGCCGAGGAGGTTGTTCCGCAACGAGACCTCGGGGCCGCCGTTGAACGAGTCGATGGCCGCGGTCACGACGATCAGCGAACTGTACGACATCGCCGCGATGCGGGCCGAGTTACTGCCGAAGAACACGAGGAGGGCGAGCAGGAAGTAGAGCACCAGGCCGGCGCCGAAGACGCCCATCACGATCCCGAGCACCAGATTCGCCGAGTCCTCCTGGCTCGGGTCCAACGCCCCGGTGTTCAGCTCCGAGGCGACGAAGGCCTTCCAATCCAGCAGGTTCAGCGCGATGTACAGCGCACCGGCGCCGACACGCAGCATCATCAGCAGGACGCCAAGGGTGGTCGGCACGGGCCGCCGCTCGGCGCGGGCAAGCCGGCGGGCGTCGGCGTCCGCCGCGACCCTGACGGCCTCCGGATCGACCAGCACCGCGCTCACATCGAGCACGGGCAGGTCGCCGTCCGTGACGATGCTGTCGCCGCCGCCGTTGCGCGCGTGATAGCCGGTCGAGAAGTCGCGGATGACCGACACCTCCACGCCGACGTCCGCACCGAGCAGGGTGGAGACGATGTGGTCGCGCTCGATGTCCGTGTCGGCGTCGATCTTGTGCGTGATCTGGAGCGTGAACAGCGAGAACCCGACGGCACGGTCGAAGGTTCCGGCGGCCAGCCACTCCACGCGGTGACCCCCGGGCAGCAGCCAGCCGTCCGGGCAGCGCCAGAAGCGCACATGGTGGCGCTTCGCCGGGTTGCCCTTGACCTCCTGCTGGTACGCCACATCCTGCTGCCGGCCGAACAGGAACAGCGGGCTGACCGGCGCCTCGTCGTAGCTGCGCCGCAACACCGTCGAGGCGACGATCCTCCAACTGGAACGCAGCGTCACGTCGTCGGCGCGCGTCCACCCCGCCGCGCGCATCGCGTCGTCGAGCTGCGCCTCCGACCCCACCAGGGCCAGGTTGATCGGGTCGCCCAACAGACCGTCGCTGGTGCGGGCGCGGCCGATGAAGTAATCGGGGACGTAGATCTCCGTCAGAATCCTGTGCAGCCGCGGCAGCACCAGATACGCCAGCACGGCCCAGAACAGCACGAAGAACAGGACGAGGAACCAGCCCCAGTCGAAGCTGGCCGTCAGCACCAGCCAGGCCAGCCAGACGGCGGCCACACCCCCGAAGACGAAGAACGCGTAGTCGATGACGCTGCTCGCCGACACACGCCGGCCGAGCGCCGAACGACTCTTCGGCACCTCCAGCGGCTCCCCCGTGCGGGACATGCCGCCATCCTAGAGCGCCAGCGCCCGGTCGTAAGGTGGGCGCATGACCGGCATCCAGGAGCGCGGCACCGAGCTGCTCCGCCTCCACGAAGTCCCCGAGCTCCTCCAGCTGATCAACGTGTGGGACGCGATCAGCGCACGCGTGGTCGCGGACCTCCCCGAAACCCGGGCGCTGGCGACGGCCAGCCACTCGATCGCCGCGTCGCTGGGCTACGACGACGGCGAGAACATCCCGCTCGACCTCATGCTGGACATGATCGGCCGCATCGTCGCCACCACCGATCTTCCCGTGAGCGCCGACCTCGAAGGAGGCTACGGCGACGCGGGCGAGACGATCCGGCGCGCGATCGCCGTCGGGGTCGTCGGGGCGAACCTCGAAGACCGGATGCGGCCCTTCGACGAGGCGGTCGGCGCCGTCCGGGCCGCGGTGCGCGCCGCCGAGAGCGAAGGCGTTCCGTTCGCGCTCAACGCCCGCACCGACGTCTACCTGCGGGATGCGCTGCCCACCGATGAGGAGAAGGCCGAGGAGGCGATCCGTCGCGGCCGCGCGTTCCTGGACGAAGGGGCGACCTGCGTGTTCGTCCCCGGCAAGCTCGACGAGCACACAGTCGAGCGCCTCGTCGGCGGACTCGGCGAGCGCCGCCTCAGCGTCATCGCGGTCCCGGGGTCCCTCACCCCGGCGCGCCTGCAGGAGCTCGGCGTCGCCCGCGTGTCCTACGGTCCCTGGACCCAGCGGGTGGCGCTCACCGCGCTCCGCGAGACGGCCCTCGAGCTGTACGCCGGCGGCGAGCTTCCGCGGGGCACCCAGACGCTCAACTGAGCCCGCGGCGTAGGGTGAAGGCCATGAGCGACTTCCGGGCGATCGTGATCGAACAGCAGCTCGACGGGGGCCGGATCACCGCCCACAGCGCCGAGGTGCGGCGCGTCGGCGACGACTTCCTCATGCCGGGGGACGTCACCGTCGCGGTGGAGTTCTCCGACCTCAACTTCAAGGACGGGCTCGCCATCGCCGGGCGCCCCGGTGTCGCCCGGACGTCGCCGCTCATCCCCGGCATCGACCTCGTCGGCACCGTGCAGCAGTCCGGCGACCCGCGCTGGCAGCCGGGAGACCGGGTCGTGCTCAACGGCTCCGGGATCGGCGAGAGCCACCACGGCGGCCTCGCCGAGCGGGCGCGCGTGGACGGCGACGCGCTGGTCCGCGTGCCCGACCAGCTCACGTCCGAGCAGGCGGCGGCGATCGGGACCGCCGGCTTCACGGCGATGCTCGCCGTCCTCGCACTCGAACGCAACGGGGTCGACCCGCAGGAGGTCGCCGACTCCGGCAGCAGCGTCCTGGTCACGGGCGCGGCGGGCGGGGTCGGGTCCGTCGCCGTCGCCCTGCTGGCGAAACTGGGCTACCCGGTCACCGCATCCACCGGACGCGTGGAGGAGCAGGGCGACTACCTGCGCGACCTCGGCGCGACCGCGATCATCGACCGGTCCGAGCTCGACGCGCCGGGGCGGCCGCTCCAGTCGCAGCGCTGGGCGGGCGCGGTGGATTCTGTCGGCAGCCAGACGCTGGCCACCGTGCTCGCGCAGACCCGGTACGACGGCACCGTCGCCGCGTGCGGACTCGCCCAGGGCCCCGACCTGCCGGCGACGGTGATGCCGTTCATCCTGCGCGCGGTCACCCTCGTCGGCATCAACTCGGTGGAGGCGCCCCCCGCGCTGCGCGAGACGGCGTGGCGGCGCCTCGCGGCCGACCTCGACGAGGAGGCCCTCGCGGCGATGACCCGGTTCATCCCGCTGGCGGACGCGATCCCCGGGGCCGACGACATCCTCGCCGGTCGGCTGCGCGGCCGGACGGTGGTCGACGTCCGCGCCTGACGGGCGCGGGGCAGACCCGTCGGTATGCTGGCGCCATGATCGTCCTCGCCACCGTCGTGGTCACCCTCGCCGCCGCGCTCCACATCGCGATCTTCTTCATGGAGAGCGTCGCGTGGACGCGCCCGACGGTCTGGAAGCGCTTCGGGGTCGCCAGTCAGCAGGCGGCGGACACGACGCGCCCGATGGCGTACAACCAGGGGTTCTACAACCTGTTCCTCGCCATCGGCGCCATCGTCGGCCTGATCCTGTACGGCGTCGGGCAGCACATCGCCGGGCTCGCGCTCATCATCTTCACCACCGCGTGCATGATCGCCGCGGCCGTGGTGCTGACGACGACCGGGCGCGGATACCTTCGGCCGGCGATCATCCAGGGCATCCTGCCCTTGATCGGCCTCGTGCTGCTGCTGATCGGCATCGCCAACGGCGAGAGCTGACCCCGCAGCCCTAGCGCAGCTCCGCCGCGACCGACTCCGGCCGGAGCCCCCGCCCGATCAGGCGCGAACTGACCGCCTGCATCGCCGGGGTCACCCCGACGAGCGCCAGCCGCAGCGGCGCCGGGAGCGGGTCGGGCAGCAGCCGCACGCCCTCCGGCCGCGAGATGAAGCGGTGCGCCGCGAGCTGGATGCGCTGCATCGCGGCGACCGGAGGCACCCGCCTGCGCTGGATCGCATCCAGCAGCCGCAGGTCGATCCCGTGCGATGGGGCGACGTCCTCCCGCAGCGGACCGGCGAGCACGTTGGCGGCCGCGACGGCATCCTGGACTGCGTAGTTGACGCCGACACCGAACGCGGGAGACATGGCGTGCGCGGCATCCCCGATCGCCAGGTAGCCGTGCCGGTACCAGCGCGGCAGCCGGTCGATCTGGACGCTGAGCAGCTTGACCTGGTCCCACTCGGTCACCGTCGAGAGCACCGCGTGCAGGTGAGGGGCGGCCTGCTCCACCGCGGCCCGGAAGGCGCCGAGGCCGCCCTCCTGCAGCCGGCCGAAGCCGCCCTTCGCGATGACGAGCCCCACCTGGAGGTAGTCGTCGCGCTCGATCGTGACCACCATCCCGCCGCCCCCGATGTACGCGAGGGTGTGCGCGGGCTGGTCCTTGGGGCTCGGGAGGCGGAACCACAGCACGTCGATCGGCACCCCGAACCGGCGGGGACGAAGCCCGGCCTGCCCGCGGAGCTCGGAGCCGCGCCCGTCGGCCGAGACGACGAGGCGGGCGCGGATCTCCCGCGACCCGTCCGGCTCGGTCACGCGCACACCGCGCACCGCGTCGGCGTCCCAGATCAACTCGTTCGCCTCCGTGCTCATCAGCAGCCGGAAGTTCGGGTACGCCGCCGCCTCAGCGGCTAGGAAGTTCAGGAAGTCCCACTGCGGGGCGAGCACGAGGAAGTCGTCCGGCGGCCGCAGCCTCCCGAAGTCGATCGCGTGCACGCGGTTGCCGTTCACCACGACATCGAGGCGCGGCACGCTGGTGTGCGGCAGGCCGAGGAACCGCTCACGCAGGCCCAGCTCGCCCAGCACCCCGATGGTGGACGGGTGGATGGTGTCCCCGCGGAAGTCGCGGAAGAAGTCGGCGTGCTTCTCCAGCACCACCACATCCACTCCGTTGCGGGCGAGAATCAGCCCGAGCATCATGCCCGCGGGGCCTCCCCCGGCGATGACGCACGTCGTCTGCAGCGTCTCCATGCACGGCAGCGTATCCTCCCGGCATGGCCATCATCGGCAGCGTCCTGCTCGCGGCGGCGGCGATCGTGCACCTCGGCTTCTTCGCGATGCAGAGCGTGATATGGGCGGCGCCGGGCGTCTGGCGGCGGTTCGGCCTCCGGAACCAGCGGGACGCCGACGTCGTGCGGCCGATGGCGTACAACCAGGGCTTCTACAACCTGTTCCTCGCCGGCGGCGCGGTGGTGGGCCTCGCCCTCTACTGGACGACGCTGCGCCAGGTCGGGTTCGGGCTCATCTTCTTCTGCGGCACGTGCATGGTGCTCGCGTCGCTCGTGCTCGTCACCACCGGCCGCCGGTACTGGCGGGCGGCCCTGCTGCAGGGCGTGCTCCCGCTCGCGGCGCTCATCCTGTTCGTGATCGCCGAGAACACCTGAGACGGGCGGCCCTCAGTCGATGACGCCGCCATCGGCCGCGAGTTCGCTGCCGTCGACCCGCAGCGCTTCCACCAGCCGGGCCGCGTGCGGCGTCGACACGATGATGCGGGAGTACTCCTCGCCGTCCAGGTCGATGACGACGGCCGCGCGCTGCTTGCCCTTGATGAGCAGGAAGTCCTTGCCGCCGTGGAACTTCCAGGTGCCGAGGGACAGCGTGAGCGGCACGGCCGCACCGGGCGCCCGGATGCCGCGGATCCAGATCCACGGATCCTCGGTGATGGCGACGGACCGGATGCTGTCGCGCGGCACCACCAGGTCTTCCCGCTTCATGGCCAGCACCTTCTCGGCCCGCGTGAGGTGGATCTCAAGACGGTCAGGGTGAACGTGCAGGTCGGCCATAGGTCTATCCTGCCAAGCCGGTGGCCCGGGAGGGCCGTGCGAAGCTCACAAACCGATTACTTTCACTCGGAGAGCGGCTCCGATGGCCTGCATGTATCCTTCTCGTCGTGGCAACGCAGCGACGGACTCCGGGTTCGCAGACTTCACTTCGTGAAGCCAACCGAGCCCGCATCGTCGACGCCATCAAGAAGCACGGCGGTCTGACCCAGGTCGAACTGGCCGGCGCGACGGGACTCTCCCCCGCGACGGTGTCCAACATCGTCAAGGAGCTCTCGACCTCCGGCGTGCTGCACACCACGCAGAGCATCCGCTCGGGCCGGCGCGCCCAGCACGTCACGCTCGCGCACGCCCTCGGCCTGGTGGTGGGCGTGCACTTCTCGACGCGGCACCTCCGGGTGGCTCTCGCCGACGTCGCCCACACCGTGGTCGCAGAGAACCACATGCCGCTTGCGCGGGATCACCGCGCGGACAACGAGCTCGACAAGGTCTCGCTGCTGCTGAACGACATGCTGGAGTCGGTGGACGCGTCCCGCGACGACCTGCTCGCCGTCGGCATCGCCGTGCCCGCGCCGATCGACCGGGCCACCGGGACGATCGCCCGCAGCGGCATCATGCGCGGCTGGGACGGCGTCGTGATCGCGGACTCGATGGAGCGGCGGATCAAGCGCCCGGTGTTCGTGGACAACTCCGCGAACCTCGGCGCGCTCGGCGAGTCGCGGTTCGGGGCCGGACGCGGAAAGCGCAACACGATCACGCTCGACATCGGCGACGGGATCGGCGCGGGGCTGCTGCTCAACGGCCAGCTGTTCCGCGGCAACCACGGCGTCGCGGGCGAGTTCGGGCACACCACGATCCGCGAGAACGGACCCCTCTGCCGCTGCGGCAACCGCGGCTGCCTGGAGGCGCTGGCCGGCGGCCCCGCCATCCTGGACGAGCTGCGAGACCACCTCGGCAGCCTGAAGCTCGGGGATGTCGTGCTGCAGGCGATGGCGGGCGACGCCCGCTGCATCCGCGCGATCGGGGATGCCGGCCGGCACATCGGCGTCGCGACCGCCAACCTGTGCAACCTGATCGATCCGGAGCGGGTCGTGGTCGGCGGTGAGCTGGCCCGCGCTGGCGAGATCCTGCTCGGCCCGATGCGGCACGCCGTCGAACGCTCGATCATCGTCAACCCCGACCTGATGCCGGACATCGTCCAGGGTCAGCTGGGCATCCGCGCGGCCGCTCTGGGCGCCGTCGCCTACGCCGTGGACTGCGTTTCGATCACGTCGTCCGGCGTCTCGTATTGAAACCGCTCTCACCGTGTCCCCCGAAAGCGTCTCGAACCGTTATCGAAAGTGTTGAATTCAAGTCTTGACGCCAAATCCCTCGGCTGGCACACTCAACGCAGCCGCCAACGAAGGCGGACCCGAATCGGAGGTTTTTCAATGAAGATCGCCACCAAGAGAGCGGTCATCGCGTCGGCCGCGATCCTGCTCACAGCCGTCACCCTCACAGCGTGTTCGAACGGTTCCGGAAACGGCTCGGGTGGGGGAAGCACCAACGACGCCGCCAACGCCCAGATCGGCCTCCTCCTGCCCGACTCGGTCACAGCACGATACGAGTCGGCGGACAAGCCGTTCTTCGAGGCGAAGATCAAGGAGCTCTGCTCCGGCTGCAAGGTCCTCTACGCGAACGCGGACGGCGACGCCAGCAAGCAGCAGCAGCAGGCGGAGTCGATGCTCACGCAGGGCGTCAAGGTCCTCGTCCTCGACCCGTTCGACGGCGAGGCGGCGGCATCCATCGTCGGCGAGGCCAAGGCGAAGAACGTGCCGGTCATCTCCTACGACCGCCTGATCAACAGCAAGGACCTGAACTACTACATCTCGTTCGACAACGAGAAGGTCGGTCAGCTGCAGGCCACGGCGCTCGTCGACAAGCTGAAGAAGGACGGCGTGCCCGCAGGCGCCGGCATCCTGATGGTCAACGGCTCGCCCACGGACAACAACGCCACGCTGTTCAAGAAGGGCGCGCACAGCGTCATCGATTCCAGCGGCTACAAGGTGCTCGCCGAGTTCGACACCCCAGGATGGGACCCCGCGAAGGCCCAGGACTGGGTGTCCGGCCAGGTCTCGCAGTTCAAGGACCAGATCAAGGGCGTCTACGCGGCGAACGACGGCACCGGCGGTGGCGCGATCGCGGCCATGAAGGCGGCCAACGTCAACCCGCTCCCGCCCGTCACCGGACAGGACGCGGAGCTCGCGGGCATCCAGCGCATCCTGATCGGCGACCAGTACATGACCGTGTACAAGGCGCTGAAGCCGGAGGCCGAGCAGGCGGCGACTCTCGCCATCGCGCTCACCAAGGGCCAGAAGCCGTCCGAGCAGACCACGGAGGTGGAGACCGCGGGCGGAGCCAAGATCGCCTCGATCCTGCTGAAGCCGGTCTCGGTGACCACCGACAACATCGAGTCGACGGTCGTGGCGGACAACTTCTACGGCCCCGACTCCGTCGCGAAGATCTGCACCGCGGACTACAAGGCGGCGTGCGACAAGTACGGCATCAAGTAAGAAACCCGATAGGAACCCCGGCCCGGGATGCGCGTCCACCACGGAAAAGCGCACCCCGGGCCGGGTGGTTCCGCTCTAGCCTGAGAACAGGAAGCATGCTGAGCACAGCTCGAAGGAGAACGCCGTGACCATGGAATCCGCCATCGTGGACGAGGAGCGGTCCAGCCGCAGGCCCGTCCTCTCCCTCCGCGGGATCTCGAAGGGATTCGGCGCCGTCCAAGCGCTCACCGACATCCACCTCGACGTCTACCCCGGTGAGGTGGTCGCCCTCGTCGGCGACAACGGCGCCGGCAAGTCGACGCTCGTCAAGATCCTCGCCGGCGTCCACCCCCAGGACGTCGGGACGATCGAGTTCGACGGTCAGGAGGTCAGCATCCCGTCGCCCGCCGCATCGCGCGAGCTCGGGATCGCCACCGTCTTCCAGGACCTCGCCCTCTGCGACAACCTCGACGTCGTCTCCAACCTCTTCCTCGGCCGTGAGATCACGCACGGGACGCTGGACGAGGAGGAGATGGAGCAGCGCTCCTGGACCCTGCTGCGCCAGCTCTCGGCGCGCATCCCCTCGGTCCGGATCGCGGTCGCCTCGCTCTCCGGCGGCCAGCGGCAGACCGTCGCGATCGCCCGCTCGCTGATCGGCGACCCGCGCGTGGTCATCCTCGACGAGCCGACCGCGGCCCTCGGCGTGGCCCAGACCGCCGAGGTGCTCAACCTGATCGAGCGGCTGCGCGAGCGCGGCCTCGGGGTCATCCTGATCAGCCACAACATGGCCGACGTGCAGGCCGTCGCCGACCGCGTCGCGGTGCTGCGCCTCGGACGCAACAACGGCGACTTCCGCGTGCCGGAGGTCAGCTACGAGGAGATCATCTCCGCCATCACCGGCGCGACGGACAATGTGGTCGTGCGCCGTGCCGAACGGCTCATGGAAGCCGAAGAGACCCCGGAACGGAGCCCGGAAGCATGACCAAGGCAGACCAGCCAACGGGTGCGGAGCTGATCGACGGCGAGACGCCCACCCAGATCGCCGCCGACCTTCAGGACGAGCGGCTGATCCGCGACGAGGGCCTCGTCGGCGCCGTGCGGACCTTCGGCCGCCGCGTGCGCGTCGGCGACCTCGGATCGCTTCCCGTCGTGATCGGGCTCGCGGTCATCTGGGTCGTGTTCCAGATCCTCAACCCGAACTTCCTCAGCGCCAACAATCTCGTCAACCTGACGCTGCAGTGCGCGGCGATCGGGACGATCTCCATCGGCATAGTGCTGGTGCTGCTGCTCGGCCAGATCGACCTGTCGGTCGGCTCGGTCAGCGGTGTCGCGGCCGCCATCCTCGGCGTCGGCTTCACCCAGCTGCACTGGCCGCTGTGGCTCACGGTGATCGTCGCCATCCTCGCCGGGTCGGCGATCGGCCTGCTGTACGGCTTCCTGTTCACCCGGTTCGGCGTCCCGAGCTTCGTGATCACGCTGGCCGGACTGCTCGGGTTCCTCGGCCTGCAGCTGTGGATCCTCGGCGCGAACAGCTCGATCAACATCCCCTACGACTCCTGGATCGTGCAGTTCGCGCAGCAGTGGTTCCTCCCGCCGTGGGCCGCGTACGCGCTCGCAGTGGTCGCGGCCGCCGGGATGTTCTGGTCCGACTTCCGCCGCAACGTGCGGCGCAGGAAGGCCGGCCTGTCGGAGGGGTCGATGACGGTCGTCCTGGTGAAGGCGATCCTGCTGCTGGTCGGGCTCTGCATCAGCGTCTGGTACCTCTCGACCGACCGCGGCACCGGGGCGATGTTCCTGTTCTTCGTGGTGCTCGTGATCGTGATGAACTTCCTACTCACCCGCACCCGCTGGGGCCGCTCGGTCTTCGCGGTCGGCGGCTCGGTGGAGGCGGCACGCCGCGCCGGTATCCGCGTCAACCGGGTGTTCATCAGCGTGTTCATCCTCTGCTCGACGTTCGCGGCGGTCGGCGGCCTGCTGGCGGCGGCGCGGCTCGCGTCGGTCGGCGCGGGGTCGGGCGGCACGGACACCAACCTGAACGCCATCGCGGCGGCGGTCATCGGCGGAACCAGCCTCTTCGGCGGACGCGGCTCCGCGTGGTCGGCGCTGCTCGGCATCCTGGTCATCCAGTCGATCTCGAACGGCCTGACGCTGCTGAACCTGGACTCGTCGTACCGCTTCATGATCACCGGTGCGGTGCTGCTGCTCGCGGTCATCATCGACTCGCTGTCGCGGCGGTCGCGCGAGTCGCACGGCCAAGCCTAGGGACCTGAGGTCCCTGCCCCGGGGCGGGCGTGGGAGAGTGGTGGGATGACCCGGACCACCACCTTCCGCGCCCGCCTTCTGCGTTCCGGCACGGAGCCGCAGACGGTGACCGTGCGCGCCGCGTCGGACGCGCCGCCGCGCACCCTGCGGCGCGCAGCGGGCGGTGGCGGGATGCTGGAGTTCGACGTCTACGCGCTGCTCGACGCCGACGGGTGGCCCGCGAGTGCCACCTACACGTACGTCGAGTCCCTCTCGCGGGAGCCCGCCGCCCCCGACGCATAACGCTCACCCCAGCCGAGCGGTGAGTAAACGGGGGAATCCGGCGCGAGTGGTGACGCTATGTCACCACTCGGCGGCCGGGGCTGGGCCGGGTTCGGTCAGGGGGTGGGAGAGGGAGT
>NZ_JABFMV010000006.1 GCF_013359685.1 Leifsonia sp. C5G2 | reverse complement strand
GTGGGCTCGGAGTTGTGTATAAGCGACCGGGGTGGGGGCAGGGGTGCGGGTGCTGCGCTCGACGCAGACCTCGGCGTCGTCGGAGAGCAGCGGGACGAGGGCGGTGAGCACCGCGAGGAGCTCGGCGTCGCCGACGTCGTAGGGCGGGTCGAGGAAGACCAGGTCGAACGGACCGGCCGCGCCCGCCAGGTAGCTCTGCGTGGTGGCCGCGCGCACCTCGATCGCCGGAGGCGGGAGCTTCGCGGCGCGGGCGGCGGCGGTCACGGCGGCGGCGTTGCGGCGGCAGACCTGCGCGGCCGCCGGGCTCTTCTCGACCAGGACCACCGAGGACGCGCCTCGGCTGGCCGCCTCGAGCCCCAGCGCCCCGGAGCCGGCGTACAGGTCGAGCACGCGCGCGCCGTGCACCGCATCCCGTGCGTCCAGGGCCGAGAAGATCGCCTCGCGCACCCGGTCGCTGGTCGGCCGGGTCCCGCTCTTGGGCACCTGCAGGGTCAGCGAGCCGGCGAAACCGGAGACGATTCGGGTCATTGCCCTCCGAGCCTAGCCTCGGGGAGCACTCTGCCGCCAAGATGAGGGGATGGAGGAACGCCTGGAGCAGGCAGAGCTCGACGCCCTGTGGCTCCCCGGCGACCCGATCGCCTCCGCCGAGCGGCTGGCCGCCGCCGCCGCCCAGCCGGGATGGTCGGAGCTCGTCCGGGCGGAGCTGGAGACTCAGCGGGCGCGTGCGCTCGGGATGCAGGGCCGGTTCGCGGAGGCCGAAGCGCTGCTCGACTCCCTCGAACCCGCAGCAGGACGGCTGGAGGTGCGCGTGCTACTGGAGCGCGGGCGCCTTCGGAGCGCCGAGGGCCGGTACGACGAAGCGGTCGGCGTGCTGCAGGACGCGCTGCGGGCCGCCCGCCGGGACGCCGAGGTGGCTCTCGCGGTCGAGACCTCCGCCGTCCTCGCCGAGAGCGACGCCCCGCACGCCGAGCAGTGGATCGACGAGGCGCTGTCCGACCTGTCCGGCACCGACGATCCGCGCACGCTGCGCTGGGGCGTCGTGCTGCACGAGCTCCGCGGCTGGTCGCGCTTCTCCGACGGGGACGCCGCCGCCGCGCTCGTGTCGTTCGAGGACGCGCTGTCGTTCGCCGAGGAGGTCGGGACGGCGGACCAGCGGTTCGCAGCCCAATGGGCCGTCGCGCGCTGCCTCCGTGAGCTGGGACGACCGGAGGAGGCCGCGGCCCTGCAGCACCGGCTGGCCGCCGAACGGCCGGACGAGCCGTCTGTCCGCGAGGAGCTGGAGCAGCTCGCGGCGATCCTGGAGCCGACCGCGTCGGAGGAGACGCCTACGATCGAGTCATGACCTCCTCCGCCCCGGCACCCGCCGACGCAGGCTCGGTCGGCCTCGACGCACGGCTGAGCGGCGTGCTCGGAGGCCGCACGGCCTCGGCGTTCGAGAAGGCGTTCGGGATGCGCACGGTCGCCGACCTGCTGAGCCACTACCCGCGCCGGTACGCCAAGCGCGGCGAGCTGACGGCCCTGGCGAACCTGCCGCTCGACGAGAACGTCACGATCATCGCCGAGGTGCTGCGCGTGCAGGAGCGCCCGATGCGGGCGCGGCGGGGCAGCATCCTCGAGGTGAAGATCTCCGACGGCGAGGGCATCCTCACGCTCACGTTCTTCAACCAGGCCTGGCGGTCGCGCGAGCTGGTCCCCGGCGTCCGCGGCATCTTCGCCGGGAAGGTGTCCGCGTATCGCGGCGCCCTCCAGCTGGCGCATCCCGACTACGAGCTGTTCGAGCCGGACGCCGCCGACGCCGTCATCCCCGGCGGGGCGGCCGCGAAAGAGTGGGCGCAGACGCCGATCCCGATCTACCCGGCGACAGGGACGGTGGCGAGCTGGCAGGTTCAGAAGGCCGTCGGGCTCGCACTCGACGCCCTCGGGCCGGTGCCGGACCCGGTCCCGGATGAGGTGGTCGCCGAGCGCGGCCTTGTGCCGTTCCGCGATGCTCTGGAGGGCATCCACCGCCCGCAGAAGGACGCGCAGTGGCAGCGTGCCCGCGACGCGCTGCGGTTCCAGGAGGCGTTCGTGCTGCAGGCGGCCCTGCTGCAGCAGCGCGCTGCGACCCGCGAGGTCGCCGCCACCCCGAGGGCCGCCGTGCCCGGCGGCCTGCTCGAACGCTTCGACGCGGCCCTGCCGTTCTCGCTCACGGGCGACCAGGAGGTCGTGGGCCGCGAGATCGAGCGCGACCTCGCGGACACGGCGGCGATGCACCGGCTGGTGCAGGGCGAGGTCGGCTCGGGCAAGACCCTCGTCGCCCTGCGCGCCATGCTCGCCGTCGCGGACTCGGGCGGGCAATCGGCGCTGCTCGCCCCGACCGAGGTGCTCGCCGCGCAGCACCTGCGGTCGATCGCGGCGATGCTCGGTCCCGACCTCTCGGCCCAGCTCATGCCGACGCTCCTCACCGGCCAGCTCTCGACCGCCGAGCGCAAGCGGGCGCTGCTGCGCACGGTCTCCGGGCAGGCGCGCATCGTGGTCGGGACGCACGCCCTGCTCGGCGACGCCGTCACGTTCTTCGACCTCGGGCTCGTGGTGGTGGACGAGCAGCACCGCTTCGGCGTCGAGCAGCGGGAGGCGCTGCGCGCGAAGGGCGGGACACCGCCGCACGTGCTCGTGCTCACCGCGACGCCGATCCCGCGGACGGTCGCCATGACCGTCTTCGGCGACCTGGACGTCTCGACGATCGCCCAGCTGCCCGAGGGCCGCCAGGGCATCGAGAGCTTCGTCGTCCCGCTCGCCGACCGGCCGGGGTGGGAGCGCAGGATCTGGGAGCGCGCCTCCGAGGAGATCGCGAAGGGCCGGCAGGTGTTCGTGGTGTGCCCGGCCATCACCGGCAAGGACGCGGAGGACGACGGCGAGGAGCCGGAGCCGGCCGAGACCGAGGAGGGCGCGACGCCCCGGCCGATCGCCACCGTGGAGGCCGTCGCCGCGCAGGTGCGGGCCGACCCGCTGTTCGCCCAGGCTCGCATCGGCGTGCTGCACGGCCGCCTGCCCTCGGAGACGAAGGACGAGGTGATGCGCTCGTTCGCCGCGGGCGACATCGACCTGCTCATCGCGACCACGGTCATCGAGGTGGGCGTCAACGTTCCGAACGCGTCCGCCATGGTCGTGCTCGACGCGGACCGCTTCGGCGTCTCGCAGCTGCATCAGCTGCGCGGGCGCGTGGGGCGGGGCGACATCCCGGGCCTCTGCCTGCTGGTGACCGCCGCCGAGCCGGACACGCTCGCGCGGGAGCGGGTGGAGGCCGTCGCCGCCACCCTGGACGGGTTCGAGCTCGCGAATGTCGACCTGGAGCTGCGCCGCGAGGGCGACGTGCTCGGCAGCAGGCAGTCCGGCGGGCGCTCGTCGCTCCGGCTGCTGCGCGTCGCGAGCGACGGCGAGCTGATCGCCGAGGCGCGCGTGGCCGCGGAGGAGACGCTGGAGGGCGACCCGGCGCTCGCGGCCCATCCCGCGCTCGCCGCCGCCCTCGCCCGGCGCCTGGACGAGAGCGAGCGCGCCTTCCTCGGCAAGTCCTAGCCGCAGGGGCCGCCACGCGGGCGAAACCGTTTGGTAACGGATTCACAACGAAATGCCGGGATCCGCGGGATAGTCTGGGGGTCTATGAACAGGATCGCCGTTGTCCCTGGATCGTTCGACCCGGTCACCCTCGGGCACCTCGATGTGATCGAGCGTGCGGCGCGCCTGTGGGACGAGGTGCACGTCGTCGTCGTGCACAACCCGGACAAGTCCGCGCTGCTGCCCATCGCGCAGCGGGTCGCGCTGATCGAGCGCTCGATCGAAGACGCCGGCATCGTCGGCAACATCGTCATCGCCTCCTGGTCGGTCGGACTGCTCGTCGACTACTGCACGGACGTCGGAGCCCACGTGCTCGTCAAGGGCATCCGCTCCCAGGTGGATGTCACGTACGAGACGCCGATGGCGATCGTCAACCGGCATCTCGCCGACGTCGAGACCGTCTTCCTCCTGCCCAACCCGGCGAACGCCCACGTGTCGAGCTCGCTCGTCCGCCAGGTCTCCGCCCTCGGCGGCGACGTCAGCCCGTACGTGCCGCCGGCCGTCCACGAGTACCTCCAAGAGACCTAGCCACCGGGGGAGCCATGAACAGTTACGCGACGCGTCAGCCCACCGAGTCCTCGGTCGCGCCGGAGGAGGAGACGGGCGCGGCGCCCGGGATGGACCTGGACGAGCTCAGGCGCGCCGCGGAGCAGATCACCGCCAACGTCGAGTCCGTCATCGACGGGAAGCACGAGGCCGTGCAGACCGCGCTCGTCGTGCTCCTGGCCGAGGGGCACCTGCTGATCGAGGACGTCCCCGGCGTCGGCAAGACGATGCTCGCCAAGTCGCTGGCCAAGTCGGTCGACTGCACGGTCAGCCGCATCCAGTTCACGCCCGACCTGCTGCCGAGCGACGTGACGGGCGTCTCGGTCTACAACCAGGCGGAGCGGCGGTTCGAGTTCAAGCCCGGCGCCATCTTCGCGAACATCGTCATCGGCGACGAGATCAACCGGGCCAGCCCCAAGACGCAGTCCGCGCTGCTGGAGTGCATGGAGGAGCGCCAGGTCACGGTCGACGGCTCGACCTATCCGCTCGGGGCGCCGTTCATCGTCGTCGCGACCCAGAACCCGGTCGAGATGGAGGGCACCTACGCCCTGCCGGAAGCCCAGCGCGACCGCTTCATGGCCCGCATCGCGATGGGCTACCCCGACGAGGGCTCCGAGCTCGCCATGCTCACCACGCGCGACACCTCCAGCCCGCTCTCGCGCATCCGCCCCGTCGTCACCTCCGACGAGCTGCGGGCGATGATGGTCACTGCGCGCAGCGTGTTCGCCTCGACGCCGGTCAAGCAGTACGCGGTGGATCTGGTGCGCGCGACGCGCGAGGACCGCGACCTGCGGCTCGGCGCCAGCCCCCGCGCCACCCTGCAGCTGATCCGCGCCGCGAAGGCGATGGCGGCGCTCGCCGGACGCGACTTCGTCCTCCCCGACGATGTGGACGCTCTGGCAGTGCCCGTGCTCGGCCACCGGCTGCTCCCGACCAGCCGCGCACTCGGTCACCACCACGAGAGCGCACCCGTCATCGCCGACATCGTGCGGCGGATCGTCGCGTCGACGCCGGTCCCGGTGGGTTCCGGCACGGTCGGCGGCCAGGGTCGCTGAGTGCCTGCCCGCGGCCGCGCCTCCTCTCCGCTGAAGCGGCCGCGGCCGACCGCGCGCGGCTGGACACTCGGTGCGGTCGGCGTCGTCGCGCTGATCGCCTCCGCCTGGTTCGGGCGCACCGACGTGCTGTTCGTCGGCGTCTTCCTGACGGTGCTGCCGCTCGCCGCGATGATCTCGGTGACGGTGGACCGCCCGCGGCTGACCGTGACGCGCAGCTTCCACCCCGACGTGGTCGCGGCGGGGGAGCGGACCACGATCGTGACGACCGTGCGCAACCAGTCCGCGCGGCCGAGCCCGGCGGCGCGGTGGCGCGAGTCGGCGCCCCCGGAGGTCGGCGTGCAGGAGTCGGCTCCGTTGCCGCGGCTGGGCGCGCACCAGGCCGACGGCTACCACGGCAGGGACACGGCCGTGCTGCGGCAGGAGGTCGTCCCGGAGCGGCGCGGCGCGCATCCCGTCGGCCCGCTCGTCGTCAGCCGCACCGACCCGTTCGGCGTCGCCTACGCCGAGTACGCGCTCGGCCAGCCGCGGCAGCTCCTCGTCACCCCGCGCGTGGTCGCGCTGAGCCGGGGCGAGCTGGAGGTGGCGCACAGCGAGGGCACGGAGCACGAGCTGCTGAGGCACAGCATCCCGAGCGCCGACGAGCTCATCGCGCGCGAGTACCGGCCCGGCGATCCGCTGCGGCGGGTGCACTGGAGGGCGACCGCCAAGCACGACCAGCTGATGGTGCGGCAGGAGGAGCAGCGCAGCAACCCCGAGGCGTGGATGCTGATGGACACGCGGCCGTTGCCCGCCCACGACGCGGACGCCGCGGCCGAATTCGAGACCCTCGTCGACCTGGTGGCCTCGATCGGCGTCCACCTGCTCGACGATGGGTTCGTGCTCAGCATCGTCGAGTCGGGGGAGCGGCAGCTCTCCGGCCGCAGCGGTGCTGGGCGCACGGGGACCATGGGTGCGACGACGGCCACCTACGACACCGGGAGCGCCGACCGGATGCTGCTCGCAGACCTCGCGGCGATCGAGTCGTCGCCCGCCGAACGGGAGGACGCGGTGGCCGAGCTCGGCGCCGGTCTGCGCCGGGCGGGCCGTCCCGTGCCCGTGTTCGCGGTGCTCGGCGGCACCCCGCCGACGGAGCTCGGCGCGCTGGCGTCGCTGCGTTCGATGGGCGACCCCGCCGTGGCGTTCGTCGCCGCGTCGCTGCCCGAGGAGACGGTCGAGGTGCTCGCGGACGCCGGCTGGATGTGCGTGCGGTTCGAGGCGGGCGACGACCCGGCTGACGCGTGGCAGCGGGCGGTCCGCCGCCAGCGGGCGGGGGTGATCCCCCGTGGCGACTGAGTCGCTCGCCCTCGCGGTGCCCCGCGTCTCCGGCCGGCGACGGGTCGCGTACTGGCGAATCACGGGCGCGCTCATCATCCAGGTCCTCGCGCTGAGCTACGCGCTCTCGGGTCTCATCCAGGGCGCCGGATGGTGGTTCGCGCTGGTGGCGACCGCGTCCGGGATCCTCGTCACCGGCGCGGCCCTGCGCGCCGTCGGCGTGCACCGCGGGCTCGTCCCGGTGCTGCTGGCGGTGGAGGCCGCCGTCGTGATGACGGTGGCGTTCGGCCGGGGGACGGGTCTGCTCGGCCTCATTCCGACACCGGCGACCCTTCGCAGCTGGTCGGACTACGGGCAGCAGGCGCTGCTCTCCATCTACCAGCAGGGGACGCCGGCCCAGGCGCTCCCGGAGTTCCTGTTCCTCGTGGTCGGCGGCGGCTGCTTCCTCGCGGTCATCCTCGATCTCCTGGCGGTGGCCATCCGCACACCGGCGTTCACCGCTGTCGGCGTCGGCGCCGTGCTGGTCGTGCCGGGCGCGCTGCTGGGCGACGGTCTCGACCCGATCGCACTCGCCGCTTCGGCCGCCGCCTACCTCTGGCTGCTGCGCTGCGACATCCGGACCCGCAGGCAGGGCACACCTCGGCCCGTCCCCGCGCTGTCCGTCGGGGCGTCCGCCGTCGTCGTCGCCGCGCTGCTCGCCGGCACCGCGCCGGGCTTCGACCAGGGCGGAGCGACGTCGTTCACCGCAGGGGGCATCTCCATCGGCGGGACCGTGACACCGCTCGTCGACCTCGGAAAGGACCTGCGCCGCCCCGCCGCCGTGCGCGCCCTGACGTACACGACGTCGGCTCCGAGCGGGCAGTACCTCAAGCTCGCCTCCCTCGACCAGTTCACCGGATCGGTCTGGAAGCACCGCGAGCGGGACACCAACCGTCTCAGCGACGGGGCGAAGGTCGGCCCCGTCCCCGGGCTCGCGAACACGATCAAGACGACGAAGATCACCACGACCGTCAGCATCGACAACATGACCAGCCGCTGGCTGCCGGTGCCCGCTCCCGTCCAATCGGTGAAGGGGCTGAACGGGACCTGGTCGTGGGACCCGGACGACCTCACCATCGGCGGCATCAATGCGACCACGCAGGGGCAGAAGTACACGGCGACGAGCCTCGTCCTGCAGCCCACCGCCGATCAGCTCAAGGCCGCGGGCGGGTTCGTCCCGGCGGACGTGCAGCGCGACCTCTTCCTGCCGCCGAACCTGCCGTCGATCATCCAGGACACCGCGCTCTCGGCGACCAGGGACGCGATCACCGAGTACGACAAGGCGGTGGCGCTGCAGGACTACTTCCGCGACAACAGCTTCGTCTACTCGACGCAGACCCCGCTGAAGCAGGGCTACGACGGCGACGGCTCCCGTGTGATCGCGCGGTTCCTGGAGGTCAAGAGCGGCTACTGCGTCCACTTCGCCTCCGCGATGGCCCTGATGGCGCGCACGCTCGGCATCCCGTCCCGCGTGGCGGAGGGCTACCTCCCCGGTGCCACGAGCGGCGGGACGGCGACGAACCCGGGCGAGTACACGGTGACGAGCGACGACCTTCACGCCTGGCCGGAGCTGTACTTCGCGGGCGTCGGCTGGGTGCCGTTCGAGCCGACGGTCGGCCGCGGGACCGTACCGGACTACACCCGGCCGCAGACCGGCGCCGCCGCACCCGCGCCCACCTCGACGTCCACCTCCAGCTCCGCCCCCCGCGCCCTCGTGCCCACCGACCCGGCGAACCCGGCCGGAGCCGCCACGTCGGCCACGACCTCCGGCGGGCAGCCGCTCGCGACGGGGATCGGCGTCGCCCTGCTCGCCGTGGGCGTCCTCCTGACGCCGGCGGTGTGGCGGAGGCTGCGGCGACGGCGGCGACTGCGGGAGCTGAACGACGAGTGGGGCGGCGCGTCCCTCGCGTGGGACGAGCTGCGCGACACCGTGCGGGACCTGGGGTGGACCGCGCCGCCGACCGAGACGCCGCGCGTGTTCGCCGAACGGGTGGCCGCTGCCGTCGAGGGGACGCCCGGCGAGGAGGCACTCCACCGGCTTCTCGGCGCCGTCGAACGCGATGCGTACGGTCCGCCGATGCGGAGGTGGGCCGGCGGCCTCGCCGACGACCTCGAGGCGGTGCTCGGCGCACTGGAGGCACAGGCGGGTCCTGCGCTGCGCACGAAGGCGCTGCTCGTTCCTGTGTCGTTGCTGCCAGCGGGCTGGTCCTCCGCCGTCAGACCGCGGAATGCCGCGTAAAATAGTTCCTCGTGACTACCAAGAACTCCCCGTACGCGATCAATGTGTACGACCTCGAGCGCCGTCCGGGCGCGATGCGCGAGCAGCGCATCAGCATCCCGGTGACGACGAAGCTCGGCGAGGGGCTGATCAGCGTCCCGGAGGGCGAGACCATCGATCTCGACCTGCGGCTGGAGTCGATGCACGAGGGGATCCTCGCCACCGGCGACGCCATCACGACCGCCGTCGGCGTCTGCGGACGCTGTCTGATCGACATCGAGCAGCCTGTCCAAGTCGATTTCCAGGAACTTTTCGCGTATCCTTCTGACGAAGCTTTCGATCATGAGGTTCACGACGACCACGTGGATCTTGAACCTCTGATCAGGGATGCGGTGGTGCTGTCACTGCCGTTCCAGCCGGTGTGCCGGCCGGACTGCCCGGGTCTCGACCCCGAGACCGGGGAGAGGCTGGCGGATGTACCGGACCGTGAGCCCACGCAGACCTTCGATCCTCGCTGGTCTGCGCTCGCTGGTTTCCAGGCTTCCGACACCGATGACCGCCCGGATGCGTCCGGAACGAACACAGAGAAGAGATAGCCATGGCCGTTCCCAAGCGGAAGCAGTCGCGCGCCAACACCCACGCCCGTCGTTCGCAGTGGAAGGCCTCGGTCCCCACGCTCGTGAAGACGATCGAGAACGGCAAGGTCACCTACAGCCTGCCGCACCGCGCCAAGGTCGTCGAGGACTCGGCGGGCACCGCCCTCTTCCTCGAGTACAAGGGCCGCAAGGTCGCCGACGTCTGATCGTCGCGCTCACGCGAGTGAACACCGTGGTCGGAGAGAACACTGACCGCACTGCACTTCTCGAGAAGCTCGGGGTCGAGATCGACCCCGAGCTTCTCGAGCTTGCGCTGACGCACCGCTCGTACGCGTACGAGCACGGCGGCATCCCGAACAACGAGCGCCTGGAGTTCCTCGGCGACTCGATCCTCGGGCAGGCGGTCACCGTCAAGCTGTTCCGGGAGAACCCGGACCTCGACGAAGGCGAGCTCGCCAAGCGCCGGGCCAGCCTGGTGAGCTCCGTCGCGCTTGCCGAGGTCGCGCGCGGCATCGGGCTGGGGGAGTACCTCCGGCTCGGCCGCGGGGAGAACCAGAGCGGTGGCCGCGAGAAGGCCTCGATCCTCGCCGACACGGTGGAGGCGATCATCGGGGCCGCGTACCTCGACGCCGGCGGCGATGCCGCCACGGCGCTGGTCCTGCGGCTGGTCGAGCCGCTGCTCGACGACCCCGAGCGCTTCGGTGCCGCGATGGACCCGAAGACCAGCCTCCAGGAGGTCGCCGCCCGCCGCGGGGCCGGGGCCCCGGTCTACTCGGTCACGAACACCGGCCCCGATCACTCGAAGACCTTCCACGCCACCGTGACCGTCGGCGAGCTCGTGACCGCCACCGGCGAGGGCACGAGCAAGAAGCAGGCCGAGATGACCGCGGCGCTGAGCGCGTGGACGGAACTGACGAGACGACGTGCCAGAGCTCCCCGAGGTTGAGGTCGTCCGCGCCGGGCTGGAACCGGCGGTCACGGGTGCGACCATCCTCGGAGTGGAGGTCTTCGAGCCGCGTTCGCTGAAGCGGCACGACCCGCTCGCCGGCGTCTTCGAGATACTGCTCACCGGCCGGGTGATGCAGCGGCCGGTGCGCCGGGGCAAGTTCCTCTGGATCCCGCTGGAGGGGCAGCCGCGTCGCGCGATCGTCGCGCACCTCGGGATGAGCGGCCAGATCCTGCTCCGCGAACCGGGCACGATCGAGGCGGGCCTCCTGCGCATCCGGCTGCACATCGAACATCCCGTCCACGGCGAGCTGTGGGTGCACTTCGTCGACCAGCGCATCTTCGGCTCGATGGCGGTGGATGCGCTCGTCCCGACGGCTGACGGCGCGCCGGCGGGCCTGGGGACCGACGAGGCCCTCATCCCGACCCAGGTGACCCACATCGCGCGCGACCCGCTCGATCCCGTGTTCGACGACGCCGCGTTCTTCGCGGCGCTCGCGCGCAAGAAGACCGATATCAAGCGCGCTCTGCTCGACCAGACGCTGGTGAGCGGCATCGGCAACATCTATGCCGACGAGGCGCTGTGGGCGGCACGCATCCACTACGCCCAGCCCGCGAACACGCTGAGCCGTGCGAAGGCCCGCACCCTGCTGGCGGAGGTGCGCCACGTGCTCGAGAAGGCACTCGCCGAGGGCGGCACCAGCTTCGACGCGCAGTACGTCAACGTGAACGGCGCGTCGGGTTACTTCTCGCACAGCCTCAACGCCTACGGCCAGCAGGGGAGGCCCTGCCCGCGCTGCGGCACGCTCATCGTCCGCGAGCAGTTCATGAACCGAGGCTCGCACTTCTGCCCGCACTGCCAGCGGCTGCGCCGCCCGCGCGCGGCCGCCTGACGTTCCTGAAGGCACATTTGCGACCTCATCTGCACTTGCGCTCGTACTCGACACACCCCTTAGATCGTTACTGAGGTCGGTGCCGTTATTACTCCGCCGCGAGCGTCCACTACCGGGGAGGTTCGATCCGGATCACATGGACTTGTACACCCAGATATCGAAGCGCGTCGAACTGCTTCACGAGGTTCACTTTAGTGAACGTGAACATGGTGTCCACGGTCACGGGACGCTCGCTGCCGATCGCGAGGACTACTTCCTCAATTCGTGCGTCTTTGACCTGACCGCCGCTTTCCTCGGTGATCCTCTTTCTCCATGCAGCGCGCGCGTTTTCGTCTCGGGCGAGAGCGTCAGTCGAGACAAGCCCTTGCGCAAGAAGGTGGCTCAGATCAGCGGAGCTTCGGCCCCGTTTGACATGGACAAGGACTCCTGGCGCGACGAACACGTCGCACGGTTCGATGCCGCCACGTGAGTGAAGCGGAGTGCTGATCAACTTTCGGTCCAAGGAGAAACCGGACACCGCTTGTGCTGCGGCCTTGTTATATTGCTCCTCACTTTCGGTTCCCCAAGGCGGTAGAACTAGCGATGCGGGTTCTTCGAGGATCTCTGCGACGCGCTCGTCAATGCGTGCCAGATACTTGTCATCCATCCGATACCACCTGCCATCGTGTAGGCAGAACCGTCGGTTGCCCTCCTCGACTTCAAAAGCGAGCCACCGGCGAAGGGGGACAGCGGAAGCGGAGAGCGAGGTCTCTTGCGGCTCGGCTTCACTGTGTAGCTCGACTCGCACCGACTTGAGGCGATCAAGTACAGCTTCGCGCGGAACCGCTCGAAACCAGTCGATCACATCGGCTATATCCGGCGCGAGTTCCGACACGCGTCGCTTCCGATCGCCGAAGCCCGTGACCTTAACGCTCATGACGGGTGCGTACGCGTCGAGCCGTTCATGTGGCCATGCGATGCCGAGACGGTGGGCGTGTCCAGATTTGAGCGCATCCACGAGTCTTTGGTCGAGCGCCGGAACTCGGCTGTCCTGGGGCTTGAGGGCGACAAGCTGTTCGAGACTCTCGAGCCCAGAAATCACGGCACCGTGTGACAGCTTCTCAAGTACCTTCAAGTCTTCGATGAGCTTGGCAGGGGACTTGGCCAGAGGTACGTTCAACGAATCGGCCGCGCGAAGCTGAATCACCTTGTCGCCGACGGCAAGATTTGGAATCTGGGCCTTGGCCTCGATCCTGCTGACGACCTCGCCATAGCCATCTACCCCGAGATCTCGAATAGTACTTCCATTCGGCATCGAGCTGCGGTCGACCCTTGCGCGATGATCGAGAATCGTTTTGGTAAGAGACTTAACCTCCGTCGGAAGGGCAGAACGAGCGACAATGCCTGATCCAAACCCAAAGTCGATCTGCTCGGTGTCAAGGAAGTGAAACCCAGTACCCCACGTAATCGCCCATATGACATCGCTCGCCTCTTGGATCAAAAGCGCCGCGCCTGGCGAGCTGTTGTTTAGCGATACCGATTGGCCCGTTAGGAGCTTTAGATCAGTCGCCCATTTCGCTCTCGTTGTTATGGTTCCGGCAACGAGGCGTGCCGGCCGATCTTCTATTAGCAGGTCCGTGACCGAGAAGTCATCGTCAGATTCTCTCCGAGCCTGCGTGAGGGCCGTTTCAAGAGTGCATCCCTCGAGCATCCTGTAAAGAGTGGTGCGTTTTGTCGAGGTAATTTCAACCATGACTTTTGATATCACGCCCATCGAGAGCTGGCTCCGTTCGACTTGTGACACGTTCGGGGGCGATTAGTCGCCCTAGGCTGGCATTACGTACGCAAAACCTCGCCATACCAGATGCCCGTGCACCCTTGTACCCGCCGCTAGTAGTTTCCTGGCTTAGCCAGATTCAACCGGTCTGTTTCGGCACAGACCCGTAGACAGCGCGGGGGACAGTCGAGGGTGTTCTGTCAGTGGGCGGTCAGCGCGTGTGGCGATAGCGGAACGCACGGTTGATCGCCTGCATGGGGCCGTTCTCGTCCGCGTTCCGGGTGATGACGGAGGTCTGGTAGCCCGCTGGTGGGCATATTAGTCACGCCCAGGGTACGAAGATCTGCGCTGGGTTCGAGCCTGCTGTCCCCTGGCGTTGCGTCAGTCACGCGCGAGCGAATAGAGTCTGTTGATTAGAGTGCTCGGGATCAGTCCCCGCTTGGTTCAAGGCCAAGGCATTCACAGAGCAGGGTGATTCAGGTTCGAGGCCTGGCGTCTCCATCGTCGAGATGTAGCTCAACTGGAAGAGCGCCCTCTTTTCTTGGGCTATGCCAGGTGTCGTTCGAGGGCGGATCGTAGAACCTCCTGTGTCAAACTGAGTTCCCGATAGCCGTGCATCTTCGCAAACCCCTTAAGGCTGCGAAGCTTCTGGGTTATGTCGCCTTGTCGCACCTCGGACGCCCAGTCTTCGACCAGTAAGTCAGCCCACTGATCCCTGGACAGGAAACCCTGGAGTCCGACGTTGGCGACTTCTGCCAGCCTTTTCGTAAGTGCAAGAGCGCCAGTCAACTCGCTGATGCCGATACGCACTCGGTCGCCTACCTGGTAGCGGCGTAGCGGACTTCCGGCGACCGTGTTCCATAGAGCTTCCGCATCTCGCGATAGTCCAGCCGAACGAGTGGCAAGCGACTTCGTCGTGAAACCTCCGGTGTGGATGTGGGAGTTCCTGGCCACACGCAGGTAATGGAATAGCTCCAATGCCTCGGAGGGGAACACCGCCGAAACGGTCTCGGCGAACCTTTCGTGGATGTTACTTGTTCCCAAATTGTCGAGCAGTCTGCTGTTGCCAGGCGCTGCCACTTCAAGCATTGAGCGAAACAGGTGCTCGTGAAGCGCGAGCACCTGTGGAACAGGCAAGATCCCGAGAAGGTCTTCCGCATCGTCGAGGACGCTCCGTGCGAGGTCGCTGCGGAGGTTGAATCGCTCGATGTGCTCGATGCTCGGGAAGATTTCGCTCAGCGGCCGTGAGGCCCCGTCTGTCAGCACCAGCAACTGCGACGCCAACTTTGAGCCGGCCAAGAGGCCCATCATCGCGTTGTTCGTCTCGATTCGTTGACGCTCGTACGCCCGATACTCTCGGTATGCAACAACAGGCATGTCACCTCTAGGTTCGTCGCCGGACGATCGTGGTTCTGAACCAACATACTGTTAGCCGTGTGAGACCGCGCGCGGGGTCAGTCGAGGGTCTTCTGCCAGTGGCCGGTCAGCGCGTGCGGGCGGAAGCCGAACGCGCGGTTGATCGCCAGCATGGGGTCGTTCTCGTCGGCGTTCCAGGTGAGGATGCGGCGGATGTGCGGCGCGCGCCGCCCCAGCTCCTGGATGTTGCGCAGCTTGACCGCGGTCCCGAGCCGGTGGCCGCGGTGGGCCCGGGCGACGAGGGTGTCGTACTGCTCCGCCTTCGTGCCGTCGGCGGGGACCGCGAGCTCCGTGTAGGCGGCGATCTCCCCGGACGCCTCATGCACGGCAGCGGTCACCAGGAGCGGCTCGCCGCGCGCGACCAGGGTGCGTTCCTGCGACCGCACGCGTTCGCCGTCCCAGTCCTCCGGGTCGACCGCGATGCCGGTCTGCGGGATGTCGGTCGACATCCGTGACTTCATCGCGGCGAACTGGTCCAGCAGATCGTCCGGCGCGGCGCCCCACCACGAAACGAGCCGGTAGCCGTCGAGCGTCATTGTCAGCCCGTGCTCCCGCTCGCGGGGGAGCGGCAGCTGCAGTTCGCTCGACCGCTCGATCTGGCCGAGCGTGTAGCCGTGGCGCAGGGCGAACCGCACGTCGTGCGACTCGCGCGGCAGCCCGGCGGTCCCCGCCTGCGCCCGGACGAGGCGGTCGGTGGGCTCGAGTGTGCGCATCGGGTGCTCGGTGTACGTCGAGATCACCCGTCTGCCGCCGTCGGCCGCCAGCTCCTCGCCCTTCGCCAGCAGCGCCGACCCGATCCCGCGGCCGCGGAGGGCCGGCACGACGTCGACCAGCAGCGAAACGGTCTCCGAGTCCGGCTCCAGCGGGAAGATCGCCTCGACGCGGCCCACGATCGCGCCGTCCTCGACGGCCACGAAGACAATGCGCTCGGTGTACTCCTGCTCCCGATGCGCGGCGAGCGCCTGCTCCGCGGTCTCGACGAAGTCGTCGTCGCCCCAGAGGTCGACGACGATGCCGTTCAGCACGCCGACGAGTTCTTCGAAGGCGGCCGCTCCGGGCGTGCCGACGGCCTCGGGGATGAGCAGCCGCGTCACACGCATCGCGCGTACACCTCCTCGGGCCGGTCGCGAGGCAATCAGCCTATCCAGGGGCGGATGGCGTGTGAACCCGCCTTCACCGTTTGGTTTCGATCGTGTAAATCTGCGTTCCGATGTTGGTTGCAAATCGTTGCGAGCCCTGTATTCTCAGCACACATATTCGTGGCACGAACCGGCGAAAACGGCGAGTTCGTGACGCAATAACGTCGAGAGGCAAGAGATGCTACGGAAGAAAGTCATCATCGGTGCGGCTGTTGCAGCGTCAGTCGCACTGTTCCTCGCCGGATGCGCCAACCAGCCGTCCACGGGAGGATCCAGCAACGGGGGCTCGTCCAAGGTGGACATCCCGGCCATCACGTCGGTCGATGTCCCGAAGGACGCGGTCCTCCCCGCCGGCGACGGAAAGGCCACCTGTCCTGCCGGCCTGACCATCGGCTACGTGGGTGCCGAGACGGGCCCGAACGCCCAGCTCGGAATCAACATCTACAACGGCATCCAGCTGGCGATCAACCAGCACAACGAGGCCAACAAGGGCTGCCAGGTCGGCTTCAAGAAGTTCGACACCGAGGGCGACCCGAACAAGGCGACCGGTCCCGTGACCCAGGCGGTCAACGAGACCGACATCGTCGGCGTCGTCGGCCTTCCGTTCTCGGGCGAGTCCAAGGCGACCGGCAACATCTTCGAGCAGCAGGGCCTCGTCCACATCACCCCGTCGGCCACCAACCCCGGCCTGACGCAGAACGGGTGGAAGACCTTCTTCCGCGGCCTCGGCAACGACGCCGTGCAGGGTCCCGCCGCCGCGAAGTTCCTCACGGACAAGCTGAAGGCCAAGAAGGTCTACCTGGTCCAGGACGACTCCGACTACGGCATCGGCCTCGGCACGCAGACCTCGAAGGCGCTCGGCGACGCGCTCGTCGGCACCGACAAGGTGACCACCGGCCAGAAGGACTTCTCCGCGACGATCTCCAAGATCATCAACGCGAAGCCGGACGCGGTCTACTACGCGGGCTACTACGCCGAGGGCGCTCCGTTCGACCAGCAGCTGGTCAACAAGGGCTACAAGGGCACGTTCGTCGGCCCCGACGGCGTGAAGGACGACCAGTTCATCAAGCTGGCCGGCGACGCCTCGGGCAACGCCTACTTCACCTGCCCCTGCATCCCGGGTGAGCTCATCCCCGACTTCGAGTCGGCCTACAAGAAGCTCGCGAATGCCGAGCCGGGCACGTACTCGATCGAGGGCTACGACGCCACCACCGTCCTCCTGGCGGGCATCGACAAGGGCAAGACGACCCGCGCCGACCTGCTCTCCTGGGTGAAGGACTACGACGCCGACGGTCTGAGCAAGCACTACAAGTGGGACTCCACGGGTGAGCTGCAGGCCCCGGCCGTCTACGGCTACAAGGTCGAGAACGGCAAGATCGTGCCGATCGGCACCATCGGCTGATCCACCGACAGGGAGGGGTGCCGCGGGCCGGCGGTCCGCGGCACCCTTCTTTTCGGACTACGCTCGAAAATCGATCGGATCGACGATGATCCGGCACTGAACCCTGGATGCTCGAATGCTCGAAACCCTCGTCCTCCATCCCGCCCTCGACAGTTCCTGGATCAACTTCGACGTCAACGCGCTCGTCCAGAACTTCTGGAGCGCCACCTTCGACGGACTCACCTTCGGCGCCGTCTACGGTCTGATCGCCGTCGGCTACACGCTCGTCTACGGCGTGCTGAATCTCATCAACTTCGCCCACTCCGAAGTGTTCATCGTCGGCGCCTACGGCGTCGTCGTGACCCTCACCACGCTCGGCTTCGGCCCGAGCGCCCCCAACCTCAGCCCGGTCGCGATCATCGGCGACCTGATACTCGCGCTCCTCGTCGGCATGGTCGCATCGGGAGCCACCGCGTGGCTGCTCGAACGCGTCGCCTACCGCCCGCTGCGCAAACGGAACGCGCCCCGCCTGGTCTTCCTGATCACCGCGATCGGCGCGTCCTTCACGATCCAGTACCTGATCTTCCTGATCCGCGGCGCGAACGCGGAGCCGGCGGTCACGATGTTCATCCCGCAGCCGATCTTCGACGTCTTCGGCACCATCGTGAACAGCCAGCAGCTGATCATCGTGATCGCCTCCGTCCTGCTCATGATCGCGACCGACTGGTTCATCCGCCGCACCCGAACGGGCCGCGGCATCCGCGCGGTCGCGCAGGACCCGGACACGGCGACCCTGATGGGCGTGAACAAGGAGCGGATCATCCAGATCACCTTCATCACCGGTGGCATCCTCGCCGGCGCCGCCGCCCTCTTCTACGTGATGCTGGTTCCCTCCGGCGTCATCTACAACGGCGGGTTCATCCTCGGCGTCAAGGCGTTCGCCGCGGCCGTCCTCGGCGGCATCGGCAACGTCCGCGGCGCCCTGCTCGGCGGCCTGCTGCTGGGCGTGATCGGCAACTACGGCCAGATCCTGCTCGGCGACTCGCAGTGGACCGACGTCGTCGCCTTCGTCGTCCTGGTGCTGGTGCTGCTGATCAAGCCCAGCGGCATCCTGGGCACCTCCCTCGGAAGGAGCCGCGCATGAGCATGACAGAAGGTCCCCGGGTCCTCCCCGACGGCCGCGAAGAGCAGGCCGTCGACGCGATGGAGGCCGGCCGCGGCAAGCGCGGCAACGGCCGCTTCCAGCAGCTCCGCGACCGCTGGAACAACCTCCCTCGTGCCGTGCAGTGGGCGTGGCTGCTGATCGTGGTCGCGCTCGCGTACGCGCTGCCGTACCTGAACTTCTTCCCGCTGAGCACGGCGCCGGGCAACGACTGGGCACTCGCGTGCTTCTCGATGGCCGTCTACGCGCTCATCGCGATCGGCCTGAACGTCGTGGTCGGCTACGCCGGCCTGCTCGACCTCGGGTACGTCGCGTTCTTCGCGGTGGGTTCGTACACGGCGGCGATGCTGACCAGCCCCGACTCGCCGTTCCTCAAGATCCCGTACCTGTGGACGATCCCGGTCGCCATCGCGGTGACGATGACGTTCGGCATCATCCTCGGTGTCCCGACGCTCCGCCTCCGCGGCGACTACCTGGCGATCGTGACCCTCGGCTTCGGTGAGATCGTGCGCATCCTCGCCACGATCATCCCGGCGATGAAGGGCCAGGTCGGCTTCCAGAACGTCGGCCATCCGCCGGGGGAGAACGCGAACGGCGTTCCGATCTTCTCCAACTCCAACGGCGTGCCCTGGTACTGGCTCACCATCACGGTGATCATCGTCATCCTGCTGCTGGTCGGCAACCTGGAGCGCAGCCGCGTCGGCCGCGCCTGGGTGGCCATCCGCGAGGACGAGGACGCGGCCGAGATCATGGGCGTCCCCACCTTCAAGTACAAGGTGTGGGCGTTCGCGATCGGCGCGGGCGTCGGCGGTCTCTCCGGTGCGCTGTTCGCCGGTCAGGTCGGCTTCGTCAACAACCAGAAGTTCGACGTCCAGACCTCGATCCTGTTCCTCGCCGCCGTCGTCCTCGGCGGTGCGGGCAACAAGGTCGGCGCGATGCTGGGCGGCGCCATCGTGGCGTACATCCCGCTGCGGTTCACCGTGATCGCGGATTACAAGTACCTGATCTTCGGCATCGCGCTCGTGCTGATCATGATCTTCCGCTCGCAGGGCCTGTTCCCGGCGCGGCAGAAGCTGCTCGCATACGGCAGGCATGCATACCGCCTGGTGACGGATGCGGCCAAGCGTCGGCCGACGACCGCCACGGGCGCGACGCCCGCGGTCAGCGGCGGGGCGCTCGACGAAGGATCACTCGACGGTGACGGCGCGAAGGGAGGCGCACGATGACGGATGCACGGAACACCGCTCCGGAGCAGGAGCCGGTCCTTGGTGCGAACGAGGACGAACTGGAGGCCGCGGGTGTGGACCTGACGGTCGCCGAGGCCGCAGCGCCGGACCGCGAGATCGCGGTCGAGGTCGGGGAGAACATCGTGGAGGTGCGCAACCTGACCGTCAAGTTCGGCGGTCTGACGGCGCTCGACGACGTGACCTTCGACATCAAGCGCGGCGAGATCCTCGGCCTGATCGGACCGAACGGGGCGGGCAAGACCACCTGCTTCAACGCGATGACCGGCGTCTACAAGCCGACGAGCGGCGACGTACTGCTGGAGGGCGCGACCATCAAGGGCCGCAAGCAGCACCAGATCACTCGGATGGGGCTCTCGCGCACGTTCCAGAACATCCGCCTGTTCGGGGAGATGACGGCGCTCGAGAACGTCGTCGTCGGGCTGGACGCGCGGCACCGCACCTCGGTGCCCGGCGCCCTGCTGCGTCTGCCGCGGCACACCAGGGAGGAGAAGTCCGCAATCGAGCGCGGGATGGCGCTGCTGGAGTTCGTCGGCATCGCCGACCACGCGGGGTCCCTGTCGCGGTCGCTCCCGTACGGCTACCAGCGCCGCCTGGAGATCGCGCGGGCGCTCGCCACGGATCCGAAGGTGCTCTGCCTGGACGAGCCGGCCGCCGGCTTCAACCCGGCGGAGAAGGAGGAGCTGATGGAGCTCATCCGCACCATCCGCGCCGACGGGTACACGGTTCTGCTGATCGAACACGACATGAAGCTGGTCATGGGCGTCACCGACCGCATCGTCGTCCTGGAGTTCGGTCGCAAGATCGCCGACGCCGCTCCGGAGGTCATCCGCGAAGACCCGCGCGTGATCTCCGCCTACCTCGGGGAGCCTGAAGATGACGTTGCTTGAGCTGAAGAACATCAGCGTGTCCTACGGCCGCATCGAGGCCATCCACGACATGTCGTTCTCCGTGGAGGAGGGCGAGATCGTGAGCCTCATCGGAGCGAACGGCGCCGGCAAGTCGACGACCATGAAGACGATCTCGGGCATCCTGAACCCGTCGAAGGGGTCGATCCTGTTCGACGGCGAGGACATCACCAAGATGAAGGCGCACATCCGCGTGGTCCGCGGGATCTCACAGGCGCCGGAGGGCCGCGGGATCTTCCCCGGCATGACGGTGATGGAGAACCTGGACATGGGCGCGTTCGGCCGGAAGGACCGCTCCAAGATGGGCGAGGACTTCGACCGGGTGTTCGCCCTGTTCCCGCGGCTCGCCGAGCGCAAGACGCAGGTCGGCGGCACGATGTCGGGCGGAGAGCAGCAGATGCTCGCCATCGGCCGTGCGCTGATGTCGAACCCGCGCCTGCTGCTGCTCGACGAGCCGTCGATGGGTCTCGCGCCGCAGTTCATCCGGCAGATCTTCACGATCGTCACCGAGATCAACAAGCAGGGGACCACGGTGCTGCTGGTGGAGCAGAACGCCAACCAGGCGCTGGCCCGCGCCCATCGCGCGTTCGTGCTCGAGACCGGGGTCATCACCCGGGCCGGCACCGGACGCGAACTGCTCGCCGATCCGGCGATCAAGGAGGCGTACCTGGGCGTCGCGTGACGTCTGCATTGCCTGCATAGAGTGCGCCGGCCCATCACGGGCCGGCGCACTTCTGCGTCAGAAGGGTATGACGGTCTCATTCTCGTCGGCTACGATTAGTGAATTCGCTAATCGGAGGGTGCCGACCATGCAACTCAACGGACAACTCAAGAAGGCGCGCGAACAGGCCGGGTGGACGCAGAAGGACATCGCCGCCCGCTCCGGCATCGCCCACAGCGCGATCTCCCGTTACGAGAGCGGCAAGGCGGGCGTCACCACGGCGACGCTCGAGACCCTGGCCGACAGCCTCGGGGTGACCCTGATCGCGGTGCCCGGCCGGATCAACGCCGCGGCCGACGTCGCCCAGTTCATCCGCGCCCAGCTGGCCGACGGAGACACGGCAACGGCCTTCCGTGCGCTCATCCAGTTCTCAGACGACCTGCGCGCGGGCGATTCCTTCCGGATCGCCCTCAGCCTCGCGGTCGAACCCGACCCCACGGGCGACCCGCATTTCGACGCGGCCATCGCGGGGCTAGCAGAGCTGCGCCTGCGCGAGTTGGGGCTGGAGAGCCCGGCGTGGGTGACGGCAGAGGGGCGGTACGCGCCGATCGCGGAGGAGTCGCTGGGGTACCGGTGGTACCAGCGGCACTACGACGACACCGATCCGATCCTGATCGAGCACGGCGTGATCCTGCCGCGCGAGACCCTCGCCAGCGTCTGATGGCCGGCGACAGGATCCTTACCCAGGAGGACATCATCTGGGGACTCGAGCAGATCCGCGACGGCCTCGCCGAACACGGTGCGCAGGGCACGCTCAAGATCATCGGCGGCTCGGCGATGATCCTCGGCGGCCACGCCGAGCGCCGGTCCACCGTGGACATCGATGCCGTCGTCCTGCTCCCTCAGGATGTCATCGGGCAGATCGCCGCGCGTGTCGCTCAGCAGCGTGGATGGCCGGACAATTGGATCAACCTCGAAGCGCAGGGTCTGTACCCGGCATATGCGGGTCGGCCGCTGTGGGAGGCGAGTCCTGAGCTGTCCCACGGTGCTCTGACGGTCGAGCTCGCGACACAGGAGGCGTTGCTCGCCATGAAACTGAACGCCTCCCGTGCAGGGCGGGACGACGACGACATCCGCGCGCTGATGACCGCATGCGGTATCGAGACCATCGTCGACGCCGACGACCACTTCGCCGACTACTTCCGTGGAGAGTCGCTTCCCGACAAGGCGGTGATGCTGCTCCGGTCACTCGGGTATCCCGACGGCCATCCCACCTTCTACAGGGACATCGCCCGGGACTCCTCGTTGTCCCAGCGGCGTTCCGGCGCGGTGCGGCCGTGAACGTCCGGTAAATTCGCCTGCGTGTACTTGAAGAGTCTGACGCTCAAAGGCTTCAAGTCGTTCGCGCAGCCGACGACGTTCGCCTTCGAGCCGGGCGTCACCTGCGTTGTCGGGCCGAACGGGTCCGGCAAGTCGAACGTGGTGGACGCCCTCGCCTGGGTGATGGGCGAGCAGGGCGCCAAGACGCTGCGCGGCGGCAAGATGGAGGACGTCATCTTCGCCGGCACCGCCACCCGCGGCCCGCTCGGCCGCGCCGAGGTGCAGCTGACCATCGACAACTCCGACGGCGCGCTGCCGATCGAGTACTCCGAAGTCACCATCTCGCGCACGCTGTTCCGCAACGGCGGCAGCGAGTACGCCATCAACGGCCAGTCCTGCCGGCTCCTGGATGTGCAGGAGCTGCTGAGCGACTCCGGCCTCGGCCGCGAGATGCACGTCATCGTCGGCCAGGGTCAGCTCGACGCGGTGCTGCACGCCAGCCCGGAGGAGCGCCGCGGCTTCATCGAGGAGGCCGCCGGCATCCTGAAGCACCGCCGCCGCAAGGAGAAGACCCTCCGCAAGCTGGAGGCGATGCAGACCAACCTGACCCGCCTGAGCGACCTGGCGGGGGAGGTGCGCCGCCAGCTGAAGCCGCTCGGCCACCAGGCGGAGATCGCGCGGGAGGCGCAGTCGATCGCCGCGATCGTTCGCGACGCGCGCGCCCGCCTGCTCGCCGACGAGGTGGTCACGCTGCGCCGCACCCTCGACGATCACAGCCGCACCGAGGCGGAGCGCCACAGCGAGCAGATCGTGCTGCAGGAGCAACTGGAGCAGAAGCAGCTGCGCCGCACCCGGCTGGAGCAGGCGCAGGTCGGCGACGCCGTGGACGTCGCCCGCAGCACCGCGTTCGCCCTGGAGTCGGTGCAGGAGCGGCTGCGCGGGCTGTTCACCCTCGCCAACCAGAGGGTCGCCCTGCTCGGCAGCCAGGGGGACGCTCCCGACTCGGGCCCCAGCGTCACGCCGCAGAACGTGCAGGATGCCCGCGACGAGGTCGAGCGCCTGCGCGGCGTCGTCGTCGAGGCGGAGACCGCCTGGACGGCGGCACAGGCGGCGACGAGGAACGCCCGCGCCCGGCTCGACGCGGTCGACGAGGAGATCGCCGCCCAGAGCGCCCTCGTCTCCCGTCACGACCTGGAGATCTCGAAGCTGAACGGTCAGGCCGACGCCGCCGCGCAGCGGCTCGCCGCGGTCCGGGGCGAGGTGCTCCGCCAGCAGAACGCGCTCGACGCCGCTACAGAGCGGCGAGAGCGGGCCCGTGCCGACTTCGCCGCGCGCGAGGCCGAGGCCGCGACCTCCGACGTCGGCGAGGGCGACCTCGACGAGGCGTACGAACTCGCGCAGGCGACCGTCTTCGAGGCGGAGGCCGAGATCGAGCGGCTGCGCGAGGAGCTGCACACGTTCGAGCGCGAGCGGGACGCCCTGGCCGCCCGCACCAGCGCGCTGTCGCTCGCCCTCGACCAGAAGGACGGCTCCGCCGCGCTGGTCGCCGCGCGCCTCTCCGGCGTGCGGGGGCTCGTGGCCGAGCATGTGCGCGTCCACCCCGGCTACGAGGCCGCGATCGCCGCCGCCCTCGGGACGCTCGCCGACGCCGTGCTGGCCGACGACCGCGACTCCGCGATGGCGGCGGTCGCGCACGCGGCGGCCGACGACCTGGGCAGGGTGGAGGTCGTGGTCGCCGACGCTCCCGCCGCCGGTGTCGATCTGACCGGGGTCGCCGGCGTCGTGCCCGCCACGAACGTGGTGGACGCACCGGACGGTGTCCGCGGCATCCTCGCCTTCACCGCCATCGCCGACGACGTCGATGTCGCCCGGCGCGCCTTCGAGGCGTTCCGCGGCCGCGGAATCGGCATCCCGATCACGATCATCACCCGCGAGGGCGACGTGCTGAGCGAGCACGTGCTCCGCGGCGGGTCCGGCGCGAAGCAGAGCCGCATCGAGCTGATCGCCGACCGCGAGGCCGCGCAGGAGCGGCTCAGCGAGGTGACCTCCCTGATCGACCGGGCGACGTTCGCCCTGGCGGAGCAGCGCGGTGTGCTGCAGGTCGCCAAGGAGCAGTCGCAGGCGGCGCTGACCACCCTCCGCGAGTTCGACGCGAAGCTCGCCGCGCAGACCGAGCAGCTCAACCGCCTCAAGGTGCAGCTGGAGGCGTCGGAGGCGGAGTCCGACCGGCTCGACCGCGCACTGGAGCAGGCGTCGGAGCGGGTCACCGAGGCCGAGCAGGCCGCCGAGAAGGCGAAGGCGGAGCTGGAGGCGGCACGGTCGCGTCCCCGTCCCATCCTGGATGTGAGCGCCCGCGACGCCCTGTCGGCGGAGCTGGATGCCGCGCGCGAGGCGGAGGTGGAGGCGCGCCTCTCGGTCGAGACCGCGAAGGAGCGCGTCCGTGCCGAGCAGGCCCGCGGAGAGGCGCTCGCCCGCCGGCTGGAGGCCGAGCGCGCCGCGGCGGAGGAGGCCGCCAGGCGCGCCGTCATCCGCCGCCGGCAGCTGGACGCCGCCGAGAGCGTCATCGCGGCCCTGCCCGCCGTGCTCGCGTCGGCGGACCGTTCGGTGGCGCAGGCACGGCTGCAGCTCGCCGCCGCCGAGGCGGAGCGCGCCGCCCAGAACGAGGAGCTCGCCGCCCTCCGCCGCGACGAGAACGCCGTGCGCGAGCGGCTGCACGCCATCACCGAGTCGGTGCACGGGCTGGAGCTGCAGATCTACGAGAAGAAGCTGCACCTCTCCAGCCTGCTGGAGCGCGCGGGGAGCGAGCTCGGCCTGGTGGAGGACGTGCTGGTCGCCGAGTACGGCCCGGAGGTCCCCGTCCCGGTCGACCGCAGGCGCGAGGAGATCGAGGCGGCGGAGGCCGCAGAGGCCGCAGGCGACGCGGCGGAGGAGCAGGAGGTCGAGACCGTCCCGTTCTCCCGCGAGCAGCAGCAGAAGCGCCTGGCGTCGGCCGAGCGCAAGCTCTCCCAGCTGGGCCGGGTGAACCCGCTGGCGCTGGAGGAGTTCGCCGCGCTGGAGCAGCGGCACAAGTTCCTCACCGAGCAGCTCACCGACCTGACCAACACCCGCAAAGACCTGCTCACGATCATCGAGGACATCGATGAGCGGATGCAGACCATCTTCGAGTCGGCCTTCGCCGACACCGAGGCGGCCTTCACGCGCGTGTTCCCCATCCTGTTCCCGGGCGGGCAGGGGAGCATCCGGCTGACGAACCCGGACGACCTGCTCACCACCGGCATCGAGGTGACGGTGAAGCCGGCGGGCAAGAAGATCGAGCGGCTCTCGCTGCTCTCCGGCGGGGAGCGGTCGCTCGCCGCGGTCGCCCTGCTGATCGCGATCTTCAAGGCGCGCCCCAGCCCGTTCTACATCATGGACGAGGTGGAGGCGGCGCTGGACGACGCGAACCTGGGCCGCCTGCTCACGATCTTCGAGGACCTCCGCGAGAGCAGCCAGCTCATCGTCATCACGCACCAGAAGCGCACGATGGAGATCGCCGACGCCCTCTACGGCGTCTCGATGCGGCAGGACGGCGTCTCGGCCGTCGTCGGCCAGCGCGTGGCGCAGGAGCAGGCCGGCTGAGACAGGGGAGACGGCGGGCTCACCACTCGATCGCGTCGAGCGCCTCGTCCAGGCCGTCCAGCCTCTCCTCGGCGCGCCGGTCGCATTCGGCGGCGAGCATCGCGATCCCCGCGGTGGCCGACGGGCTGAGCCCGCGGCCGGCGGTGTGCTCGCGCAGGTGCCGGCCGAGCAGCACCAGGTCGCGGTGGTCGCCCAGACTGTCGTGCACCGTCTCCGCCGCCGCGGCCAGCCGGACGGCCGATCGCCCGCGGTCGTCGATGACGGCTTCCGCGGCGTAGCGGAGGCGGCGGGCGGCCTTCCGCAGCTCGTGACGCTGCTCCAGGGTGGTGCCCGTGTTGCGGCGTACGCGCTCAACGGCCTTCGCCAGGCCCTTCCGCGTGACGCGCCCGGGATGCGTGCGTCCGGCCTTCGCCAGCGGCGGGTCGGCCGCGAACCGCTGCAGGTCCGCCAGGAGCACGCGGTGGGTCCGCCCGCGCAGGTGCGAGAGCAGCTCGGCGAGCGCCCGGTCGTGGGCGTCGCGCGACTCCGCGGCCAGCGCCTCCACCGCATCCACGAGCTCGGGGGAGGACTCCGCCAGCAGCAGGTCCTCGAGGTCGCGGCTGCGCACCTCCAGGTCGCGCACGGCTCCGAGGCGCTCGCCCAGCCGGGTCAGCCGGTCGCGCATCCTGCGCGCCTCCTCGCGGTCGAACGCCTTCTTGTAGACGCTCAGGATGCTGCGCAGCCGCCGCACGCGCGTGCGCGCCTGGTGCACGGCGTCCTCGCCTCCTGTCTCGATCGCGACCAGCTGCTCGGCCAGCTCCGCGGAGACCCCCACCAGCGCGTACATGAGCACACCGTACATCCGCGGCTAGTCTGAGTGTCATGGCTGACCGCACCCCCTGGTCTCTGTCGGGCGCCCTCCGCGGGCTGTTCGCCAAGAAGACCATCGACGACGACACCTGGGACGACCTGGAGACCGCGCTGATCACGGCCGACTTCGGGCCCGATGTCACCGAGGCCGTCGTCGACGACCTCCGCGCCAAGGTCGAGCGCTACCACACGACCGACCCCGCCGACCTGCAGCGGATGCTGCGGGAGACGATGGAGGAGCGGCTCTCGAAGCTCGACACCACCCTGAAGCTGAGCGACCGCCCGGCGATCGTGCTCGTGGTGGGGGTGAACGGCGTCGGCAAGACCACGACGATCGGCAAGTTCGCCAAGTTCCTGCGCACGTACGACCGTTCGGTGGTCGTCGGCGCGGCCGACACGTTCCGCGCGGCGGCGGTGGAGCAGTTGGCCACCTGGGCCGAGCGCGCGGGGGCGGAGATCGTCCGCCCGCAGCAGCAGGGGCAGGACCCGGCGTCCGTCGCCTTCCAGACGGTCGAGAAGGCCAAGCGCGACGGCACGGAGATCGTCATCATCGACACCGCGGGCCGGCTGCAGACCAAGGGCGGCCTGATGGACGAGCTGTCGAAGATCAAGCGCGTCGTCGAGAAGCAGGCGCCCATCGCCGAGGTGCTGCTCGTTCTCGACGCGACCACCGGCCAGAACGGGCTCGCGCAGGCCGAGGCCTTCCTGGAGCACGCGGGCGTGACGGGTCTGGTCCTGACCAAGCTCGACGGCTCCGCGAAGGGCGGCTTCGTGCTGGCCGTGCAGGAGCGCACCGGCATCCCGATCAAGCTCGTCGGCCAGGGCGAGGGCATCAACGACCTGACCGGTTTCACGCCGCACGTGTTCGCGCAGCAGCTGGTCGGGTAGGGGAGCTTCGATGGCGATCGAGCACGATTTCTTCGGCCTCATCGACGAGACGGCGAGCGGCGGTCTCGCCTGGGACGACACGGTCGAGCTGGGCGACCAGGCGGTCGCGGTCGAGCTGCTGGCCGACGACGAGTCCGCGGTGCCGGAGTTCGCTCTGGACGCCGCGGCGGCGCTCATCCAGGCGCTGGAGGGCTTCGACGCCCGAGCCAGGGACGCGCTGGTCGCCGAGCTGAGCTCGCGGCAGTCGGCCACGACGAGCTACATCGACGAGCACGTGGACAAGCTGGGCGACAGCCTGGTCGACCTGCTGGTGTACAGCTCCGGCGACATCGCCATCGACGTGCTGCGGTCGCTCCAGCTGCTGACCGTCGTCATCCAGGCCGACCACGCCGATGAGGACGAGGTGTTCGCCACCTTCGACTACTCGATCGCGCCAGACGAGTCGGATGCTCTGCTCACGGTGTCGTTCGACGTGCGCGGCGACGTCGTCAACGTGGAGACGTCGGGCGACTGATGTCCGGCGACTGATCGGCGTTCACGGCGACCGGCCAACGTCGCCCGATAGAATCACTGCATCATGGCTACTTTCGGCACCCTGTCCGACCGTCTTGCGGACACCTTCAAGAACCTGCGCACCAAGGGCAAGCTGTCGCCGTCCGACGTCGACGGCACCGTGCGGGAGATCCGCCGGGCCCTGCTCGACGCCGACGTCGCCCTCCCGGTGGTCAAGGACTTCACCGCGAAGGTCCGCGAGCGCGCGCTGAGCGACGAGGTGAACAAGGCCCTCAACCCGGCCCAGCAGGTCGTGCAGATCGTCAACGAGGAGCTCGTCGCCATCCTGGGCGGCCAGCAGCGCCGGCTGGAGTTCGCCAAGCGTCCGCCGACGGTCATCATGCTCGCCGGCCTCCAGGGCGCGGGCAAGACCACGCTCGCCGGGAAGCTCGGCAAGTGGCTGGCGAAGGACGGGCACACCCCGCTCCTGGTGGCCGCCGACCTCCAGCGCCCCAACGCCGTCACGCAGCTTCAGGTCGTCGGCGAGCAGGCCGGCGTCGCCGTGTTCGCGTCGGAGCCGGGCAACGGCGTCGGCAACCCGGTGAAGGTCGCCAAGGACGCCATGAAGTTCGCCGAGACCAAGCAGTACGACACGGTCGTCATCGACACCGCGGGCCGCCTCGGCGTCGACGCCGAGCTGATGAAGCAGGCGGCGGACATCCGCAAGGCGACCGACCCCGACGAGGTGCTGTTCGTCATCGACGCGATGATCGGTCAGGACGCCGTGGCGACCGCCAAGGCGTTCCAGGACGGCGTCGACTTCACCGGCGTCGTGCTCTCCAAGCTCGACGGCGACGCGCGAGGCGGCGCCGCCCTGTCGGTCGCATCCGTGACCGGCCGCCCGATCATCTTCGCGTCCACCGGCGAGGGGCTCGACGACTTCGAGCCGTTCCACCCCGACCGCATGGCGTCGCGCATCCTCGACCTCGGTGACATCCTCACCCTCATCGAGCAGGCCCAGGAGGCCTTCGACGAGGAGGAGGCGCGCAAGGTCGCCGAGAAGTTCGCGACCGACAGCTTCACGCTCGACGACTTCCTCAAGCAGATGCAGCAGCTGCGCAACATGGGCTCCATCAAGAAGATGATGGGGATGCTGCCGGGCGCGGGCCAGATGAAGCAGCAGCTCGACAACTTCGACGAGAAGGAGATCGTGCGCACGGAGGCGATCATCCAGTCGATGACGACGTCCGAGCGCACCAACCCGAAGCTGCTCAACGGCTCCCGTCGCCTGCGCATCGCCAAGGGTTCCGGAACGACCGTCACCGAGGTCAACCAGCTCGTCACCCGCTTCGAGCAGGCCGCCAAGATGATGAAGACGGTCGCGAAGGGCGGCGTGCCGAACGTGCCGGGCATGGGCCCGATCCCGGGTGCCTCCTACGCCGGGCGCAAGCAGCAGAAGAACAAGAAGAAGAGCGGCTCGCGGTCGGGCAACCCGGCGAAGCGTGCGGCGGAGAACGCGGCCCTCGCGGCCGGCGTCAAGCCCGCCGGCGCCCCCGGCGGCGGCAGCGGGTTCGGCCTCGGATCGGGCGGCGCGAAGGATGGCGGCCCCTCCGAGGACGAGATGGCCGCCCTGCAGAAGTTCCTGGGCCGCTGACCGGAGTCGGCTAGAGCGCGAGGTCGAGCGGGCGCAGCTTCGACTCGATGGTGTGCGCCACGACCTCCTGGCCGGCCGCATTCGGGTGGATGCCGTCCTTCTGGAGCAGCTCCGGGTGGCCGACGAGCGGGAAGCCGATGTCGATCCAGGTGCCGTTCACGCCGCGAACCGCGTCCTCGACGATCCCATCGACGCGCGTCATGGTCGCGGGCGGCTGGTCGGAGCCCCAGATTCCCGTGATCCCGACGATGGTCGCCTTAGGGAACCGCTCGCGGAGCTCGCGCAGCATCCGGTCGGCGTTGGCGGTGACCGCGGCGGGGTCCTGCTCGCGGTCGTTGCGGGTGGCGGCCAGGAGGATGACCTGCGGGTGCAGGCGCAGAGCGGCGTCGACCTGCTGGCGGTAGGTGGACCCGTTCCAGCCCGGCTTCACGAAGCCCGAGCCCGACACCGCGAGGTCGGTGAGGCGCCAGCCGTGGGCCGCGGAGACGAGGGCGGGCCAGGCCTCGGCCGGGGTCACGCCCTTCCCGAAGGCGATCGAGTCGCCGATGGCGACGGCGTCCACCGTGTCCGTGCTGCCCGCAGCGGCACCGGCGACGGGGGCCGCGACGTCGCTCGGCTGAGCGGCGACCGGGCGCGCCGTCGGGGCGGCGGAGCAGCCCGCCAGGGCGAGCAGGGCGGCCGTCAGTGCGGCGGAGGCGGCAAGGGGGAGCCGGGTGCCGAGGCGTCGGGTACGGGTGCGCACGGAAGCGACGCTACGGCCTCGAACCTGCGAACAGCCTGTGACCGGCTTCCGGGAGTGTCGGAGTGGTGGTACCCGCCCGTCGTCACTCGCGCGAGAGCAGTGCGGCGACCTTGTCCGCCACGGCCGTCGCGACCTGCTGCTGGCCCGCGACGGTCGGGTGCTTGCCGTCGATCAGCAGCTCCGGGTGCCCGGTGAACGGCTGGCCGAGGTCCACCCACGATCCGCGGACGTCGAGGACGGCCGCACGGACGGCCGCCCTCACGGTGCCGACCTGGGGAGTGGGGGTGTCGGCTCCCCAGATCGGGCTGACGCCGATGATCCGGGTGTCGGGGAGCGCTGCGCGCAGACGCTCCAGCGCCGAGGTGGCGGCGGCCGCGAGGGTCGCCGGAGGCGCGTCGACGTCGTTGCGCGTGGCGGCGACGATCACGATCTCGGGTCGCAGCCGGATGACGGCGCTGACCTGGTCGTCGAAGGTGTGCGAGCTGCCGCCCTTGCGGGTGAAGCCGGAGGCGCTGTCGGCCAGGTCGGTGAGGTTCCAGCCCAGGCGCCGGGCGACCAGGAGGGGCCAGGCGTCGTCGGCCGGCACGCCGTACCCGATGGCGATCGAGTCGCCGATCGCCGCGGCGGTCACCGGACGCGGCTCCGCCGTCGCCGTGGCCGTGGCCGTCGGCTGAGCCGCCTGGCCGCCGGTCGCCGTGCAGCCGGCCGTGGACAGGACGAGCGCTCCGGCGAGGAGGGCCGTGGCGAGAAGGTGGCGGGGGCGTCGGTTCGTCACGCCTCAGAGCATATGCATGCATTCTTGGAGGCTGCCGGGCCGGGAGCCGCTCAGTCGGGGAGCTGCGCCTCGACCGCCGCGGCGATGGCCTGCTGCCCGGGCAGAGTCGGGTGCTCCCCGTCGTCCTGCACGAGGCCGGCGAGACCGCGGTACGGCTGACCCAGATCGAGCCATGTGCCGCCGTCCGCCTCGACGGCCTTCTTGACCGCCGCGTCCAGCGGGGCGAGCTCGTCGTCGCCCGCCTGTCCCGTCAGCGCGTTGAAGCCGACGATCCGCGTGTGCGGGAGCGCCGAGCGGATCTGATCGACGGCCTTCTCGACGGCCGCGGACACCGTCGCCGGGTCGGTGCCGAGGTCGTTGTCCGACGCGCCGATGAGCACGAGCTGCGGGCGCGACGCGATCGCGGTCGCGACCTGCGCGGAGAAGTCGCCCCCGTCGGATCCCTGCGCGACGAAGCCGGCGCCCGGGACGCTGAGGTTGCTCAGCCGCCAGCCCCGGCTGGCGGCCACCAGAGCAGGCCACGACTCGTCGGGGTCGAGGCCGAGTCCGGACTCGATCGAGTCGCCGATCACGGCGACCCGCTCGGCTCCCGCCGGCACGACGGCATCCTCCAGCGGACCGGCGGACGCCACCGCGCACCCCGAAAGAGCGACCAGCGCCAGGAGCGCGGCCGTCATCGCGGCCGCGGCTGCGGCGAGAGGACGGCGGGCAAGCATGCGAACACGGTACGCCCGGATCCTATGGATCCGCTGCCCGATTCGTCAGCGCGCGAGGCCGCTGCGCAGCTCGTGCGTGAGGGAGCTGACCACCGCCTGCAGGCTCCCGCCGTTCGCCTCGGCGACCGCCAGCTGCCGCTGGTAGCTGGCCCCCGCGTCCAGGATGGTCAGGACCGTCGCGAGTTCGTCGACGCAGCCCAGCCGCTCGGCCTCGGGCTGCAGGTCCTCGACGAGGTCGCGCAGGTCGTCCGAGACCAGACGCTCGCTGCCGTCCGGGGCCAGGATGATCTCGGCGTCGAGCCCGTACCGGGCCGCACGCCACTTGTTCTCGCGCACGAACCACGGCTGCAGCGTGACCGGCTCCACACCCTCGTCCAGCTGACCGGACATGCGGTCGGTGAGGCAGTGGATGAGGGCCGACACCGCGCCGACCTCGTCGGCCGTCGAGAGCCCGTCGCAGGCCCGCATCTCCACCGTGCCCCACTTCGGCGACGGCCGGATGTCCCAGCGCACCTCGCTGTGGTCCTCCACGACACCGGTCGTCACGAGGTCCTGAACGTACTCCTCGTAGTTCGCCCAGGTGCCGAACTGGTACGGGAGGCCCGCGGTCGGGAGCTGCTGGAACATGAGCGCCCGGTTCGACGCGTACCCGGTCTTCGCCCCCGCCCAGAACGGGCTCGAGGCGCTCAGCGCCTGCAAGTGCGGGTAGTAGGTGAGCAGCCCGTTCACGATCGGGAGCGCCTTGTCGACGGAGTCGATGCCCACGTGCACGTGGATTCCCCAGATCATCATCTGCCGGCCCCACCACTGGGTGCGGTCGAGCAGCCGGTCGTACCGCTCGTTCGGCGTGACCTTCTGGTCGAACCATTGGGCGAACGGATGCGTCCCCGCGCACATGAGCTCGACGCCCAGGGGGTCCGTGACCTCGCGCACGAGGCCGATCAGCTCCTGCAGATCCGTGATCGCGGCCGGGACCGTCTTGTGCACGCGGCTCACCAGCTCGACGGTGTTCAGGAGCAGCTCGTGGGTGATCTGCGGGTGCTCCTCGCCGTCCGGCGTGCCCAGCTCGCGCAGCACCTCGTCGGCGATGTGCACGAGGTCGCCTGTGGCGCCGTCGACGAGCGCCAGCTCCCACTCGATACCCACCGTGGAGCGCTCGGACTCCGAGAATTCGATCTGCATGCGTCGGGTACCGTCCATCCGATTGTTCAAAGCGGCGCAATGTCTGACAGAATAGCTAGTTGAGTTCGACGTACCCGACCCTCTATCCGGTGCGTGGGACGAACACTAGACCTCCTGCCGCGTGTGCCCCCACGCCCACGGCAGTCAGTTCGACACAACTCATCCACTCACACAGGAGAATCGTGGCTGTAAAGATCCGACTGAAGCGCCTGGGCAAGATCCGCGCTCCGTACTACCGCATCGTCGTCGCCGACTCGCGCACCAAGCGCGACGGTCGTGTCATCGAGGAGATCGGTCTGTACCACCCGACCGAGGAGCCCTCGCGCATCGAGGTCGACTCCGACCGTGCGCAGTACTGGCTGAGCGTCGGCGCCCAGCCGACCGAGCAGGTCACCGCGCTGCTGAAGCTCACCGGCGACTGGGGCAAGTTCAAGGGCGACAAGAACGCCGTCTCGACCGTGAAGGTCGCCGACGAGAAGGTCGCGTTCGTCGCCGACGAGAAGAAGAAGCCGGTCCTCAAGCCCAAGGCAGAGAAGCCCACCGCCGCTGAGGCGGAGGCCGTCGTCGAGGCCGAGGTCGAGCGCGAGGAGGCCGACGAGGCCAACGTCGTCGCCGAGGCCGAGGCCATCGCGGAAGACGCTTCGGACGAGAAGGCCTGACGTCTTGCTCGCACCCGCGCTCACGCACCTGGTCAAGGGGATCGTCGATCACCCTGACGACGTCCACGTCGTGGCCAAGAGCTCCCCGCGTGGCGAGGTCCTCGAGATTCGCGTGAATCCCGAGGACCTCGGCCGGGTGATCGGCCGCTCCGGCCGGACCGCCAAGGCGCTCCGCACGCTCGTGACCGCGCTGGCCGACGGCCGGCGCGTCCGTGTCGACGTCGTCGACGACTGAGGTGGCCGACCACAAACTGCCTCGCAAGGAGGTCGCGCCTCGGCCCGATCAGACCGAGCTGCGCGTCGGGCGACTCACGAAGGCCCACGGGCTGAAGGGCGCCCTCAAGCTGGAGCTGTACACGGACGAGCCGGAGAAGCGGTTCGTCCCCGGGGCCGTCTTCACCCTGCAGGTGCCGACGGCGTCCAAGTGGCACGGCAAGACCCTCGAGCTCCGCGAGCTGCGCTGGTACAACGGCCACCCCGTCGGGTTCTTCGAGGGCGTCGACGACCGTACCGAGGCGGAGACCCTCGTCAAGGCCATCCTCTGGGTGAGCCAGGACGTGAAGGAGCTGCCGGAGGAGGACGACGCCTGGTACGACCACCAGCTGGTCGGACTGGACGCGCTCCGGGACGGCGCCAGTGTCGGGCGGGTCGTCCGCGTCGACCACCTGCCGGCCCAGGACCTGCTCGCGATCGCGACCGGGAACGGCGAGGTGCTCGTCCCGTTCGTGAAGGCGATCGTCCCGGAGGTCGACCTGGCCGCGGGGACGGTGACGCTGACGCCGCCGGCCGGGCTCTTCGAAGAGCTGCCGGACGACGACCCGGAACCTGCGGGCGACGAGCCTGCGGGCGACGAGGACTGAGAGGGCGACCCGGACGGGTCGCCCTCTTCCCTTTCCCCAGGACAGATGGTGGAATGCGGCATGGCCGCTTACGTGATCGACGCCTCCGCCGCCGTCCGTCTCGCCGAGTCCGGCTGGCGCGGTGGACATGATCTACTCGCGCCGACCCTGCTTCGCTCGCAGACCCTCTCCTCGCTCCATGCCGACACCGTCGCGGGCCGCCGGGCGGACGACGACGCGCGCGGCCTCCTCGCCGCCGTGGACGCCCTGAACGTGCGCCTGCTGGGCGATCGGGTGCTGCGCCGCACCGCGTGGAAGGTCGCGTCCGAGCTGGGCTGGGCGGAGACCGAGGCGGCCGAGTACGTGGCGCTCGCGCGGCTGCACACGGACGCCCTGGTCAGCGATGCCCCGGCGCAGTATCCCGGCGCCGACCGGCTGGTGCGCATCGCCCCGGTGTCGGAGCTGCTGGACGCCCCCCGCGGCTAGCGGACGATCGCGAGGCCGCGCCCGCGCAGCATCCGGGCGTCGGCATCCAGCGCCTGAAGCAGACGCTCGTGCGTGCCGACGATGTGGCGGTGGATGAGCTCTGCGGCCTCCTCCGGACGCCTCTCGGCGACGAGCCGCAGAATCTCGCGGTGCTCGTCCCACGCCTCCTCGCTGCGCGCCACGAGCCAGCGCGAGCGCGCGAGCCGGGTCATGGCGGAGCCGACGGCATCGGCGAAGAAGTGGTTGCCCGAGAGTGCGGCGAGCCGGACGTGGAAGTCGGTGCCGGCGCGCACCGCGTCGTCGGCGGGCTGGTCGCGGTCGACGGTCTCCAGGTCGTGTGCCAGCGCGGCGATGTCGGCCTCCGGTGCACGCTCGCAGGTGAGCCGGACCGCCGCCGTCTCGACGGCGTCCCGCAGCTCGCTGAGGCGCGCGATCTCGCCGAGGTCGATGGGGGAGACCTGCCAGGCCCGGCCGTCGCGGCCCACCAATCCGTCGGCCTCCAGCCGCATGAGCGCGGCGCGGAGCGGTGTGCGGGAGGCGCCGAGCTCGGCTTCGAGGCCGCGCTCGGTGAGGCGCGAGCCGGGGACGCGGTCCAGGTCGAGGATCTGGGCCCGGAGGCGGTGGTATACGCCGGACGGCTCGTCGACGGGCTGCAGCTCGGACACGGTCCTCCTTTGGTATACCGGCTTGGTATACCGCTAGGGTATACCCATGATCGGCACGCGCGCACGTCATCCACGCCCCTGGCTGATGCTGGCCTTCGGCGTCCTCGCGCAGGCGAGCTCCACCGTGTTCGTCTCGACTCCCGCCTTCCTCATCCCGCTGCTGCACACCGAGCGCGGGCTGAGCCTGGCGCAGGCCGGACTGCTCGCCTCGGCGCCGACGCTCGGGCTCGTGCTCACGCTGATCGCCTGGGGAGCCCTCAGCGACCGGATCGGGGAGCGCTGGGTCATCGCCTCCGGTCTCGCGGTGACGGCACTGGCCGCCTTCGCCGCGATGTTCACCGCCTCCTACCTGGCGCTCGGCGCGCTGTTCCTGGTCGGCGGGATGGCGTCCGCCAGCCCCAACGCCGCCAGCGGCCGGGTGGTGATCGGCTGGTTCCCGAAGGAGCGCCGGGGGCTCGCCATGGGCATCCGGCAGATGTGCCAGCCGCTCGGCGTCGCGATCGCCGCGGTGACGGTCCCTTTGCTCGCCGCGACGGGCGGCATCGCGGCCGCGCTCGTCGTCCCCGCCGTGCTGTGCGCGGTGTCCGCCGTGCTGTGCGCGATCGGCATCGTCGACCCGCCGCGCCCGCCGCGCCGTGCGGCCGAGGGGGAGGAGGCGCACCCGCAGGCGGCCTGGCGGCCGTACCGGGAGACGTCGCTGCTGTGGCGCATCCACGGGGTCTCGATGCTGCTCGTCGTTCCGCAGTTCACGGTGTCCACGTTCGGGCTCGTCTGGCTGGTGTCGCAGCTGCACTTCCCATCGCTGGCGGCAGGCATCGTTATCGGCGTCAGCCAGTTCGCCGGGGCCATCGGCCGCATCGGCGTCGGCGTGCTCAGCGACCGCGTCGGCAGCCACCTGCGCCCGCTGCGCTGGGTCTCGCTGTGCGCTGTGGCCGTCATGCTGCTGATGGCGGCGGCCTCCGCCCTCGGATCGGTCGCCGCGGCCGTCATCCTCATCGTCGCCGCGATCGTCACGGTCGCCGACAACGGGCTCGCCTACACGTCGGTCGCCGAGATCGCCGGACCGTTCTGGTCGGGACGCGCGCTCGGCACGCAGAACACCGGCCAGTTCCTCGCCGCCTCCGTCGTCGGGCCCGCGGTCGGCGCCCTCATCGGCTGGGTCGGCTACCCGCTCGCCTTCGCGCTCGTAGCGGTGTGCCCCGCCGTCGCGACGCCCCTCGTGCCGCGCGACCGGGAGCTGGCCGTCGTGCCGGCGTGAAGCCGCGCCCTCCTAGACTTTCCCCATGCGCATCGACATCGTCACGATCTTCCCGACCTTCTTCGATGTGCTCGACATCTCCCTGCTCGGCAAGGCCCGCCAGTCGGGGCTGATCACGCTCGGCGTGCACGACCTCCGCGACCACACGCACGACCGGCACCGCACCGTCGACGACACGCCGTACGGCGGGGGAGCGGGCATGGTGATGAAGCCGGAGCCCTGGGGGGAGGCGCTCGACGGCATCCTGGAGGGCGCGTCCGACCCGGTGGTGATCTTCCCGTCGCCGGCCGGTGAGGTGTTCACCCAGGCCACGGCGCGCGAGCTGGCGCAGGAGCAGCACCTCGTGTTCGGCTGCGGCCGGTACGAGGGCATCGACCAGCGGGTGTTCGACGACACGGCCGCGCGCGCCCGGGTGCGGCTGATGAGCATCGGCGACTACGTCCTCAACGGGGGAGAGGTCGCCACCATGGCGATGATCGAGGCCGTCGGGCGGCTCATCCCCGGCGTCGTCGGCAACCCGGAGAGCCTGGTGGAGGAGTCGCACGAGGACGGGCTTCTCGAGTATCCGAGCTACACGAAGCCCGCCGTCTGGCGTGGCCGGGAGGTGCCCCCGGTGCTCCTGTCCGGCAATCACGGCGCCGTCGACGCCTGGCGCCACGAGCAGCAGCTGGCGCGCACCCGCGCCGTCCGTCCCGACCTCCTCCCGTAACCGGGCGCCCAAGCCAACAGCTCCTGAGTTGTTCGACCCCTCGGCGGCGTGTCGGGTCGAAGAACTCAGGAGCTGTTGGCGTGGAGGGGAGGGAGGGTCAGGGGGCGGTGAGGACGAGAGGGCCGTCGGGGGTGATGGCGATGGTGTGCTCGGAGTGAGCGCCGCGGGAGCCGTCGGCGCTGCGGAGGGTCCAGCCATCGGGGTCGGTGTAGATCTCGTCGGTGGTCTCCAGGAACCACGGTTCGATCGCGATCACCAGGCCCGGGCGAAGCGGGTAGCCGCGACCGGCGCGGCCGTCGTTCGGGATGTGCGGATCGCCGTGCATCGTCCGCCCGACGCCGTGACCGCCGAACTGCGTGTTGATGGAGTAGCCCTCCGCATGCGCGACGGCGGCGATCGCGGCCGAGATGTCGCCCACCTTCCCGCCGGGCTGCGCGGCATGGATGCCGGCCGCCAGAGCGCGGCGCGTGGTCTCGATGAGGCGCAGGTCCTGGTCCCGGGGCGTGCCGACCACGAGGCTGACGGCCGAGTCGGCCACCCACCCGTCGACGCTCGCCGCGAAGTCGAGCGTCAGGAGGTCGCCGTCCTGCAGCCGGTAGTCGTGCGGGAGCCCGTGGAGCACCGCGTCGTTGACGGAGGTGCAGATCACCTTCCCGAACGGGCTCGCTCCGAACGAGGGGTGGTAGTCGATGTAGCAGGACTCGGCCCCGCGGCGCCGGATGAGCTCGTGCGCCAGGGCGTCCAGCTCGAGCAGGTTCACGCCCACTTTCGCGGCGGCCGCGGTCTGCGCCAGCACGTCGGCGACGAATTGCCCGGCGGGGCGCATCTGCTCGATCTCGGCGGGCGTCCTCAGCTCGATCACACGGGCTCCTCTCATCGACGACGACTCCAGTCTGTCAGGTGGGCGCGGCAAACCCGCAGCCCCGGCACAGCCGCCCGCGGCTACCCTGGAGGCGTGATCATCCGCAAGGCGTTCTACTGGTGGCTCTTCCCGTCCGCCGTCGTGCTGCCCGCGTGGCTGCTCGTCGGCTGGGCTGCCTTCAGCCAGGGAAGCGGCTGGTCGTTCCTCGGCCTCCTCGTGCTGTGCCCGATCCTGTTCGTCGCCATGCTGGTCGTCGGAGGCATCGTGATGGCCCGGCGCAGTGTGCGAGAGCAGCGCGCGGTCTCGTGGTGGGATGTGGCGCTCTTCGCTGTCTGGCACCTCTCGATCATCGGGTTCGGCTTCTTCCTCCCCGGCGCCACCGGCTGGTTCGCCGTGCTCGGCATCCTGCTGTTCGCCGCCATCTTCTGGGTGTCTCTGTGGGAGCTGCTGACCGAGACGCGGGCCCGCGTCCAGCTCACCTTCGAGGCGTACCAGCGGGCCGCGCAGCCGCGCGAGGTGCCGGATGCGCCGGGCGAGTCGGTCGACGGCGGCGAGTACATCGTCATCGAGGAGCAGCGCGAGCGCGACTGAACCGCCGTCCGCTTTGGCAAACAGGCCCCGCGTCTGGCAGAATTGACCCTTGTGCCGCGGCCAGGCTCTGCCACAGGGGAGCCAGCACTTCTCGCGGACACCCACTTACCGAATCATGGCCGCTCCGCCTGGAGCCGGCCCCGAGTCCGTCCCCGACCTGCGGCGGGTACAGAGAGCGAACAGCCATGCACATCCTCGATCAGGTGGACGCCGCGTCCCTCAAGCAGGACATCCCCGCGTTCCGCGCCGGCGACACCGTCAAGGTGCACGTGAACATCATCGAGGGCAGCCGCTCTCGTATCCAGGTCTTCCAGGGCGTGGTCATCGGCCGCTCCGGCGAGGGCGTCCGCGAGACCTTCACGGTCCGCAAGGTCAGCTTCCAGGTCGGCGTCGAGCGCACCTTCCCGGTGCACTCCCCGGTCATCGACAAGATCGAGGTCGTCACCCGCGGTGACGTGCGTCGCGCGAAGCTCTACTACCTGCGTGAGCTCCGCGGCAAGAAGGCGAAGATCAAGGAGAAGCGCGAGAACTGATTCTCGGCGCCTCCTTCCAGAACCCCCGGTCCCTCGGATCGGGGGTTCTGCCGTTTCCGGTCGGCTCACGGCTCCGCGAGCGCTTATCCTGGGACGGTCGGCAGGATCGTGAGGGAGTGACGAGCGGATGATGACCCCGGTGTCCCCGACCCTGCGTTTCGAGAAGGCCCTGTACCGCGAGGGAGTGACCTCGATCGTCGCGGTGGACGAGGTCGGTCGCGGAGCGCTCGCCGGGCCGGTCGCCGTCGGGATGGTCGTCATCGACACCGCGGTCAAGCGCATCCCGCCAGGACTGCGCGACTCCAAGCTGCTGCCGGAGCCGGTGCGCGAGTCGCTCGAACCGCTCTGCCGCAGATGGGCGATGCACCACGCCGTCGGGCTCGCCAGCGCCGAGGAGGTCGACGCTCTGGGGATCATGCGCTGCCTGGGGCTCGCCGGCGCGCGCGCCCTCGCTCAGCTGGAGGAGCAGGACGCCCCGGTGCACGACAGCACGCTCATCCTCGACGGCAATTACGACTACCTCAACCCGTCCCTCATGCGGCCGGCGAAGGTCGTGACCCGCATCAAGGCCGACCGCGACTGCGCGTCGGTGGCGGCCGCATCCGTGATCGCCAAGGTGCACCGCGACCGGATGATGATCGCGCACGACCTGGAGTATCCCGGCTACGGCTGGGCGAGCAACAAGGGCTACTCCTCGCCGGAGCATTTCGCGGCGATCGCCGAGCTCGGCCCCAGCGCGCTGCACCGCCTCACCTGGCTGAAGCAGCCCGCCCTGGTCGAACTGTCCGAGTAGCGCCGGGGCGCACCCGGCCCGCTCCCGGCTCAACCGGCATAGACTTGTCGGACAATGGATGAAGACGAGTTCGACGACTACGACCGCGAGGTCGAGTTGGCTTTGTATCGCGAGTACCGGGACGTCGTCTCGCAGTTCAAGTATGTGATCGAGACGGAGCGGCGGTTCTACCTCGCGAACGAGGTGGAGTTCGTGCGGCGCGACACCGAGCACGACTTCTACTTCGAGCTGACGATGAACGACGTCTGGGTGTGGGACGTGTACCGTGCCGACCGCTTCGTGAAGTCCGTGCGGGTGCTGACGTTCAAGGACGTCAACATCGAGGAGCTGTCGTCGAAGGAGTTCGAGCTGCCGAAGGAGCTCGCGCTCGACGAGTGACGACCGTGTGATCGCGTCGGCCTTCGCTTTCGCGCGATCGCGTCTTCCGTCCACAGGCTGACCGGCCGACCAGTTCTCCACCGTTCGCTCCCTCCGCCGTTCCCCCTCCGCACCTCTCCACGAGGCTGGTGGCGGAGGTTCACATGGCACGGAAAGATGAATTGGGCCGGCGCGGCGAACAGGTCGCGGCCGACTGGCTGGAGGGACTCGGCTACCGGGTCGTCGACCGCAACTGGCGGTGCCCGACCGGAGAACTCGACCTGGTGCTGCGCCAGGGGAGGACGCTGGTCTTCGCGGAGGTGAAGACGCGCTCGTCGCTCGAATTCGGTCACCCGTTCGAGGCGATCACGTCGGCGAAGAGCGCGCGGCTGCGGCGCCTGGCCGCGCACTGGTGCCGCGAGCACGCGCCGGCGGCGGCAGACGTGCGCATCGACGCGGTCGCGGTGACCGACGCGTGGAGCGAGCGTCCACTGGTCGAGCACCTGACCGGGATCGTGTGATGGCACTCGCACGCACCTTCGCGGTCGCCCTCCACGGGGTCCGCGGCCACGTCGTCGAAGTCGAGGCCGACATCTCGGCCGGTCTTCCCGCCTTCGTCCTGATCGGCTTGCCCGACACGGCGCTCGGCGAGTCCCGCAAGCGCGTCGGAGCGGCGGCGGTGAATGCCGGCTGCCCGCTGACCCAGAAGAAGCTCACGATCAACCTGTCGCCCGCTGCTCTCCCGAAGCAGGGGTCCGGGTTCGACCTCGCCATCGCTATCGCGGCGCTGTCCGCGGCCGGTGCCATCCCGCCGGAGTCGGCCGCGAGTGCCGTCCACCTCGGCGAGCTCGGGCTCGACGGCAGGCTGCGGCCGGTCTCCGGCATCCTGCCCGCGGTGCTCGCCGCGCGGGACGCGGGGTTCGCCCGGGTCTTCGTCCCCGCGGGCAATGCCGAGGAGGCGTCCCTGGTCGACGGGATCGACATCCGGGGTGTCACCGGCCTTCGTGCCGCGGCCATCGCGCACGGTGCGGAGCTCGATCCGGTGGAGGAGGAGCCCGTGCTCCTGCCCGCGCCCGAGGCGCGCAAGACCTCCGAACCCGACATGGCCGAGGTCGCAGGCAACGACGAGGCCGTCGGAGCCCTACTGGCGGCCGCCGCCGGTGGACATCACCTGTCGATGGTCGGACCGCCCGGCTCGGGCAAGACGATGCTCGCCCGCCGCCTGCCGACGATCCTGCCCGACCTCGGCGGACCCGAGGCGGTGGAGGCCACCTGCATCCGTTCCCTGACCGGGGCGGGGGTCGGCAAGCACCTCGTCCGCCGGCCGCCGTTCGAGGCGCCGCACCACACCGCCTCGGCTGCCGCACTGGTGGGAGGGGGGACCGGTCGCATCGCGCCAGGCGCGATCGTGCGGGCGACGCACGGCGTCCTGTTCCTCGACGAAGCGGCGGAGTTCCCTCCGTCGGTGCTCGACGCACTCCGCCAACCGTTGGAGAACGGCAGCATCACCATCCACCGGGCGAGTGGAGCGGCCTCCTTCCCGGCGCGCTTCCAGCTCGTGCTCGCCTCGAATCCGTGCCCGTGCGGCCATTACGGATCTGCGGACGAAGAGTGCACCTGCTCGCCGATGGCCCGGCGTCGCTACTTCGCCCGGATGTCCGGGCCGCTCCTGGACCGCGTCGACATCCGGCTCACCGTTCGGCGGCTCGGGGTCGCGGCCATCCGTTCCGCTGCTCACCTGCGCTCCGACCGCAGCAGCATGATGCTCCGCGCACGTGTGGAGGCGGCACGCGCCGTTGCGGCCGAGCGGCTGCGCGGAACGGAGTGGTCGCGCAACGCCGACGTCGCCGGCAGCTGGCTGCGCTCAGGCGAGCATCGCCTGGGTTCCCGCGCGATCGCACCGCTCGATCGCGCCCTCGAACGCGGCGCGATCACGATGCGCGGCTACGACCGCACCCTTCGCCTGGCCTGGACGCTCGCCGACCTCGACCAGGCATCGTCACCGGATGTCGACCACGTCGGCCGTGCCCTCTTCCTCCGACGGGGGATCGCCTCATGACCCCGCCATGCGACGACTGCGGCCTCCGTCGGCACATCGCGCCGCTCCGAGCGGGCACGAACGGTGAGTTCGGCCCGGCCTCGGCTGGTGCGGGGCCGGCGACGGGCACTGTTCCGGGAGCCTTCCCCGGTATCTCGGACAAGGCCCTCGCCCGGATCCTCGAACCGGTCGTGCCGTCGGTCGACGGCTCGGCGGAACCCTCCCTGGGCGATCCGGACGTCCGCGCAGAGCTCTTCGCGCGCGTGGCGCTCTCGACAGCCATCGAGCCGGGGGATCAGGAAGCGGGACGCCTCCTGCAGGCTCTCGGTCCCGTCGCGTTCGTCTCGGCGGTCATCGACGGGTCCGACGGCCGACGCCTCCTCGACGTGCTGCGAGGGAGCGCAGACGACGTCCTGCGCTCCGGCGATCCCATTCCCTCTCGGATGGACGACGGGCCGGACTGCGCGCCGGTGTCCGCGGGCACGGCTCCTCTGCCGAGGGCGGCCGCCATGCCGGACGCCCCACCGATCCCGCAGATCGGAGCGGTCGGCATTCCGGAACCGGGATCGCACGCGGCTCAGCGCCCGGACGCGTCCGTTCCGCCTGCCGACTGGGGGCCGTCCTTCGGGGGCCTCCGGGCGGCCGACCGGCCTGAGCCGGCAGTGCCACGGCACTCCCGAGGCGGATCCGGGCGGCGTGACAACAGGGCTGAGCGCCGTCTCGACGAATGCCTCTCTCGCTGGCGATCGCGCCTCTCGCTGGCGGAGGCGCAGCGGGTCCTCGAGCGTGCGGCGAGGATCGATTCGCGGCTCCTGACGCCGCTCTCACCGCTCTGGCCCTCGGGTTTCGACGCGCTCGAGCACGGAGCACCGCTCGCCCTGTGGGTCCGAGGCGACCCGACCCGGCTGACGCGGCTGGACCGTTCGATCGCTCTCGTCGGGGCCAGGGCGGCCACGGCGTACGGCGAGCACGTGGCGGGGGAGAGCGCGGCAGGGCTGGCGGACCGCGGCTTCGCGATCGTGTCCGGCGGCGCCTACGGGATCGACGCAGCAGCCCACCGCGCCGCGGTCGTCAGCGGGGGCGTGACCGTCGCCTTCCTCGCGGGTGGCGTCGACCGGCTCTACCCGGCAGGCAACAGCGAGTTGCTTCGCCGCATCGCCGCCACCGGTGTTCTCGCTTCAGAGCTGCCGCCCGGTTCGGCCCCCACCCGGTGGCGCTTCCTGATGCGGAACAGGCTCATCGCAGCGGCCGCGACCGCCACGGTGGTGGTGGAGGCCGGACATCGTTCCGGCTCGCTCAACACGGCCGGGCATGCCGCCCAGATGGCGCGACCTCTCGGCGCGGTCCCCGGCAGCGTCCTGTCACCGGCGTCGGCAGGGACGCACCGGCTGATCCGGGAGTACGCGGCCACCTGCGTCACGACCGTCGAGGAGATGGCCGAGCTGGCCGATCCGCTCGGCGGCGGCGCGCCACCGCCGGACGGCGCCGACCCGGGCGGCGGGGTGCCGGACGCGGCGAGTCCCGAGTACCGGGTCGTCGCCCACCTGTCACGGTCGCGTGCGGCGAGCGCCGACGAGGTCGCGGCACGCGCGGGACTCCCGTTCTCGACGGTCGCCGCGGTGCTCGGGCGCATGGATCTTTCCGGGAGAGCTCGGGAGTCGGGCGAAGGCTGGGTCCTGGTCGGCGACCAGCGGCGAGAGGCGTCGCGCTGATGGGCCGCACCGCCGGGAGGCGTCGCGTCGCCCGTCGCGCGTCGCTCCGGCGCTCGCGAGCGCCGCCGCGCGATGCTTGAGGGGTGAACCTGAACGCCTCGATCGACGCCTACGAGCGACACCTGCGCGTGGAGCGCGGATACTCGCCGCAGACGATCCGGGCGTACCGTTCAGACCTCACGGCGCTGGCGGAGTTCGCCGGGACGCGCGGCGTCGCATCGCCCGCCGGCCTGACCCTCGATCTCTATCGGGACTGGCTCTGGGAGGGATCGCAGCGCGGTCTGGCCAAGTCCACGCTCGCGCGCCGATCGGCGTCCGCCCGCGGGTTCAGCGCCTGGCTCGCGCGCACGGCGTCGGCCGGCACCGCACCCGGAGACGCACTGAGCGGGCCTCGCGGAGCCGCCTCCGCGGAGACCGCCGGCGGCGGGTCTGCCGGGGGCGGGTCTGCCAGTGGAGGGGATGCCGGTGGAGGGTCTGCCGGGGGCGGGCCCGCCGATGGCGGGTCTGCCGCGGGCGAACCCGACCGGGGCGCGTCCGTCGATGCGGACGGCTACGGTTCGAGGATCGTCGACGCCGCCGCCCGATTGCGGGCGCCCAAAGCGGACAAGACGCTGCCTCGAGTGATCACGCGCGAGCAGATGGACGCGATGATCGCCGGGCTGGCGAAGCGGGCGGAGAACGGCGAGCCCGGCTCGCTCCGGGATGTCGCCCTGATCGAGGTGCTCTACGCCGCCGGGATCCGAGTGTCCGAGCTGACCGGTCTCGACGTGGACGACGTCGACTTGGACCGGCTGACCCTGCGGGTGGTCGGCAAGGGGTCGAAGGAGCGCGTGGTGCCGTTCGGGGTTCCCGCGCTGCGGGCCATCGGACGCTGGATTACGGCGGGCAGGCCCATTTTGGCGACGGCGGCGTCCGGTCCGGCGCTGTTCCTCGGCGCCCGGGGCGGGCGCATCGGCAGCCGGGCGGTCTACCAGCTCGTCGCGGGGCTGCTCGCCGACCTCCCCGGCGGAGGGCCGTCCGGGCCGCACGCCCTGCGACACACGGCGGCCACACACCTGCTCGACGGAGGAGCCGACCTCCGCGCCGTGCAGGAGATCCTCGGGCACGCCAGCCTCGGGACGACCCAGATCTACACGCATGTCTCCTCCGAGCGGCTCAAGGAGGCCTACCGGATCGCGCACCCCCGCGCCTGAAGCACCGGCCGACCCTCACCGCGTCGGCCCCAGCGGCAGGAGCACGGCGCGCGGGACGCGGTCGAAGAACCGGAGCGGGGAGACGTACTCCCCGTCGATCCGCACGCCCACGTGGAGGCACGCGTCCGCGCAGTGACCACCGGACGCCATCGTCCCGATGACGGCTCCCCGGCCGACAGAGGAACCCACGGACGGACCGGCCAGGACCGGCTCGAAGCTGGACAGGACGCCTCCGCCGTGATCGAGGGTCACGACGGGACGGTCCACGACCACCCCGGCGAAGCGCACGACCGCATCCGCCGGCGCAGCGACCGGCAGGCCCGGTGCGGCAGCGAGGTCTATGCCGCGGTGCCCCGCCGCGTACCGGGTCGGCGGAGCGGCATACGCCGCCACCGGGCGGTGCGACGGCACGGGCCACTGCCATGACCCCGCGCGGGCCTCCGCCGCCGACGGGTACGGCCGCGCCTCAGCGGCGCCGGCTCTGCCCCCGGCGCCGGCCGCGCCTCCAGCGCCGACTCCGACTCCGGCCGATCCGACGCCGGCCGATCCAGCGCCGACTCCGGCCGATCCGACCCGGGCCGATCCGACTACGCTTCCAGGGCCGACTCCGACCCCGGCTGATCCGGCTCCGTCCAGCGACGGCAGGATCGCACCCGCCGCCATCCAGGCCACGGCCACCACCGCACGCGCCGCGCGCCCCACCCGCTCCACCCGCACCATCCCGACCTCCACCATCCCCTCTGCCGGACCGACCGGCGTCCCCAGCCTCGTGGCGCAGCCCGCCGCGCACCCCGCTCCCGACGGGATCTGTGCACAACTCCACCCGCGGCCGTCCTGTGAGCACGTCGGCGGAAACCCGACGGTTCTCCCCACCGGCTTCCCGGCGTACCGTGTTGTTCGCCCTCGCCGCCGGCCGACGCGGGCAGCGAGGCGAGCACAACCGAAAAGGGATGACATGTCAGAACAACGAAGCACCGCGCGCACCACGACCGACGACGACACCGCACACCGCCCGACGGCGGCGATGCGACGCAAGGTCGTCGGGCTCGCCCTCGCGGCGGCGGTCGGCGGCTTCCTGTTCGGGTTCGACTCCTCCGTCATCAACGGCGCTGTCGACTCGATCCAGCACAACTTCGCCCTCAACGCCTTCGTCACCGGCTTCATCGTCGCCATCGCCCTGCTCGGCTGCGCCGTCGGAGCGTTCATCGCCGGACGCCTCGCCGACCGGTGGGGGCGGCTGCGGGTCATGCTGGTCGGCGCGATCCTGTTCCTGGCCAGCTCCATCGGCGCCGGGCTCGCGTTCTCAGCTTGGGACCTCGGCTTCTGGCGGGTGATCGGCGGTCTCGGCATCGGCATCGCCTCCGTCGTCGCGCCCGCGTACATCGCGGAGATCTCGCCGCGCCAGTCGCGCGGTCGGCTGGCATCGCTGCAGCAGCTGGCGATCACCATCGGTATCTTCGTGGCGCTGCTCTCGGATGCGCTCCTCGCCGGGATCGCCGGGTCGGCGTCCAAGGAGCTCTGGCTCGGCCTGGAGGCCTGGCGGTGGATGTTCCTGGTCGGCGTCATCCCGTCGGTCGTCTACGGCGTGCTCGCCCTCACCTTGCCGGAGTCGCCGCGCTACCTCCTGGCGAGCGGCCGGCGCGACGAGGCGCGGCGCATCTTCGCGACCCTGGTGCCCGAGAGCGATGTCGACCGGCAGATCGGCGACATCGAGAACGCGATCAAGGAGGACAAGGAGGGGGCGAAGGCCACCCTCGCCGGCAACCGGCTCGGGCTCAAGCCCATCGTCTGGATCGGCATCATCCTGTCCGTCTTCCAGCAGTTCGTCGGCATCAACGTGATCTTCTACTACTCGACGACCCTGTGGCGCGCCGTCGGGTTCACCGAGCAGAACTCCCTCCTCATCACCGTCATCACCTCGGTCACCAACGTCGTCGTCACCATCGTCGCGATCCTCCTCGTCGACCGCGTCGGACGCCGCCCGATCCTCCTCACCGGCTCCGTCGGGATGGCGCTGTCGCTCGGCGTGATGGCGCTGTCGTTCGCGTTCGCGGTCAAGGAGAACGGTGCGGTCACCCTTCCGGAGCCCTGGGGCCCGATCGCGCTGGTCGCCGCCAACATCTTCGTCGTCTGCTTCGGCGCGTCGTGGGGGCCGCTGGTGTGGGTGCTGCTCGGCGAGATCTTCCCGAGCCGGATCCGCGGGAAGGCGCTCGGCGTGGCCGCCGCGGCGCAGTGGATCGCGAACTTCCTGGTGACGATCTCGTTCCCGCCGATGGCGGACTTCTCGCTCCCGTTCACCTACGGCATGTACGCCGTCTTCGCGGCGCTGTCGTTCTTCTTCGTCTTCTTCAAGATCCCGGAGACGAACGGGATGGCGCTGGAGCAGGCGGAGACGCTGTTCAAGAACGCGGGCGGCCGTTCGCGCGGGCCGCAGGTGCGCTCCGGCGGCGAGTCCGCCTGACGCCCTTTCCTGCTAGGATGTTGCAAGCACTCCGCTCGTCGGAGTGACTACGCGTGCCCAAACGCCCTCAGCGGTTCACCCGCCCGGGCGGCACGCGCATCCACCGGTCTCCTCTCCGAACAGCACGGCCCCGCGCCGTGCGGTCGAAGGGGGAGCGGATGCGCGCGGGGCACCAGGTGTGGCGGCCGCCGGCCGCCGCAGAGACAACCGCAACCAAAAGGAGAACGGCAATGGCCGTCGTCACCATGCGCCAGCTGCTCGACAGCGGCGTCCACTTCGGGCACCAGACCCGCCGCTGGAACCCGAAGATGAAGCGCTTCATCCTCACCGAGCGCTCGGGCAGCTACATCATCGACCTGCAGCAGTCGCTCGCGTACATCGACAAGACGTACGACTTCGTGCGCGAGACGGTCGCCCACGGCGGCACTATCCTCTTCGTCGGCACCAAGAAGCAGGCGCAGCAGGCGATCGCCGAGCAGGCGACCCGCGTCGGCCAGCCCTACGTCAACCAGCGCTGGCTGGGCGGTCTGCTGACCAACTTCCAGACCGTGTCCAAGCGCCTCGCCCGCATGAAGGAGCTCGAGGAGCTCGACTTCGAGGGCACCACCAGCGGCTTCACCAAGAAGGAGCTGCTGATCAAGAAGCGCGAGCTCGACAAGCTGCACAAGTCGCTCGGCGGCATCCGCAACCTGTCGAAGACCCCGAGCGCGCTGTGGGTGGTCGACACCAAGAAGGAGCACCTCGCGATCGACGAGGCCAAGAAGCTGGGCATCCCGGTCATCGGCATCCTCGACACGAACTGCGACCCGGACGAGGTCCAGTACCCGATCCCGGGCAACGACGACGCCATCCGCTCCGTCACGCTGCTGACCCGCATCGTCGCCGACGCGGCGGCCGAGGGCCTCATCCAGCGTCACCAGAAGCCCGAGGAGGGCTCCGAGCCGGCCGAGCCGCTCGCCGAGTGGGAGCAGGAGCTCCTCCAGCAGTCGACCGGTGAGGCCGCTGCCACCGAGGAGAGCACCGAGCTCCAGGAGAGCGCCGAGACCGAGAAGGCCGCCGACGCCGACCTGGCCGAGGCCAAGGCCGACTCCGCCGAGATCATCGCCGAGGGTGAGGCGGACGCCGAGGCGGCCGCGGACGCCGAGTCCAAGTAACCCTCCCCACCAGAAGTCTTCGAGAAGAAGAAGGTTCCAGTCAGAACATGGCAAACATCAGCATCGCCGACATCAAGGCTCTCCGTGAGCAGCTCGGCACCGGCATGGTCGACACCAAGAAGGCGCTCGAGGAGGCCGATGGCGACATCGAGAAGGCCACCGAGATCCTGCGCCTGAAGGGTGCGAAGGGCAACGCGAAGCGCGCCGACCGCTCCACGAGCGAGGGCCTCGTCGCCGCCAAGGACAACGACAACGGCACCGCCACGATGATCGAGCTCGCCTGCGAGACCGACTTCGTCGCGAAGGGCGACAAGTTCATCGCCCTGGCCGACAAGGTGCTCGACGCGGCCGCCGCCGCGGGCGCCACCACCGTGGAGGAGGCCCTCGCGGCCCCCGCCGGCAGCCAGACCGTCGCCGAGCTCATCGGTGACGAGGCCGCCATCCTCGGCGAGAAGGTGGAGCTCCGCCGCATCGCCGTCGTGAACGGCGAGAAGTTCGCGGTCTACCTGCACAAGACCTCCAAGGACCTGCCCCCGCAGGTCGGTGTCGTGCTCGGCTACGCCGGCGACGACGCGGAGACCGCCCGCAGCATCGCGCAGCACATCTCGTTCGCGAACCCGACCTACCTCACGCGCGAGGACGTCCCGGCCGACGAGGTCGAGAACGAGCGTCGCATCGTCGAGGAGATCTCGCGCAACGAGGGCAAGCCGGAGGCCGCGCTCCCGAAGATCATCGAGGGCCGCCTCGGCGCCTTCTTCAAGCAGGTCGCCCTGCTGGAGCAGGAGTACGCCCGCGACAACAAGCTGACCATCAGCCAGGTGCTCAAGGATTCGGGTCTCACCGTCTCCGGCTTCGCCCGGTTCAAGGTCGGCGCGTAGCAGACCATGAAGGAGTCCGGATCGTTCAGACGATCCGGACTCCTTTTCTGTGCGCGGGACATGACGCCCGCGCAGACCCACCCAGTAGCGTGGAGCCACGACACCGCACGGAAGGACGCACGATTCGCATGACCGCAGGGACGAAACGACGCAGGGTCCTTCTGAAACTCTCCGGCGAGGCCTTCGGCGGCGGCCAGCTCGGGGTCAACCCGGACATCGTCAGCAGCATCGCCCGCGAGATCGCGCAGGCGGCGCAGGACGTCGAGATCGCGATCGTGGTCGGCGGCGGCAACTTCTTCCGCGGCGCGGAGCTGTCCCAGCGCGGCATGGACCGCGGGCGGGCCGACTACATGGGCATGCTCGGCACGGTAATGAACTCGCTCGCGCTCCAGGACTTCCTGGAGCAGGCGGGTGCCGAGACCCGCGTCCAGTCCGCCATCTCGATGACCCAGGTCGCCGAGCCCTACATCCCGCGGCGGGCGGAGCGCCACCTCGAGAAGGGCCGCGTGGTCATCTTCGGCGCCGGCGCCGGTCTTCCGTACTTCTCCACCGACACGGTCGCCGCGCAGCGCGCGCTCGAGATCAGCGCGGACGTCGTCCTGGTCGCCAAGAACGGCGTCGACGGCATGTACGACGACGACCCGCGCACGAATCCCGACGCCCGCAAGATCGACCAGATCAGCCACCAGGAGGCGCTGCAGCAGAACCTGAAGGCCGTCGACTCGACCGCGCTCAGCCTCTGCATGGACAACGGGATGCCGATGCGCATCTTCGGCATCGAGCCCGCCGGGAACGTCACCGCCGCCCTCCTCGGGGCCGAGATCGGCACGCTCCTCGGCTGAGGGTCGACCAGCCGCGCAATAGACTAGTCACCGACCCACCGATCTGAAGGAGAGACCGTGATCGCGGATGTGATTTCCGATGCACGCCAGCGCATGAGCAAGACCGTGGACGCGGCGAGGGACGACTTCGGTACGGTGAGCGCGGGCCGGGCGAACCCGGCTCTGTTCCAGAAGGTGCTCGTCGACTACTACGGCTCGCCCACGCCGCTCGCGCAGCTGGCCGGCCTCCAGAACCCGGAGGCGCGCGTCCTTCTGGTCACGCCGTACGACAAGTCGGCTCTGAAGGAGATCGAGAAGGCCATCGTCGCGATGCCGAACCTTTCGGCCAACGTCGGCAACGACGGCGAGATCGTGCGCGTCACGCTGCCCGAGCTCACCGAGGACCGCCGCAAGGAGTTCGTCAAGATCGTGCGCGGCAAGGGCGAGGACGCCAAGGTCGCGCTCCGCAACATCCGCCGCCGGTCGAAGGACGAGCTCGACGCGCTGAAGGGCGAGGTCGGCGACGACGAGCTGGCCCGCGCCGAGAAGGAGCTCGAGGCCATCACGCGCACGCACGTCGACGCCGTCGACGAGGCGCTGAAGCGCAAGGAAGCCGAACTGCTCGAGGTCTAGCCGATGACGGACGACAGCAGCCCGGGGGACCCGGCGCAGGAACCGCCGGGGGCGAACACGGCCGTGCCGGCCGCGTCGGCGGCTGCCTCTGCGCCCGCGTCGGCGCCGCTCCCGCAGACCGGCTCGGCGCGCAGGGCGAAGGCCCGGTCGCGGGAGGAGTTCCGCGCCCAGGTGCAGGCGACGCGCGCCGACTTCGAACGCCAGGTCCAGGCGCGCAAGGCGCAGCTGGACGCGACGAACGAGCGGATCGCGGAGCGGACGGGCCGCAACCTCATCCTGGCCACCGTGATCGGCCTCGTCGTCGGCGCGGTGGTCGTGGTCAGCCTGATCTTCATCAAAGAGCTCTTCCTGGTCTTCGGGATGGCGATGGCCGGGTTCGCCAGCTTCGAGCTGGCCCAGGCGTTCCGCGGTGCGGGGCGTCGTGTGCCGCGCATCCCCACGGTGATCGCGGCGGTCGCGATCGTGCCGGTGACCTTCTTCCTCCATGCGGGCGGCCAGCTGGTGGCGCTCGCGGGCGGCATCCTGCTGGTCGTCGTCTGGCGGCTAGTGGAGGAGGCCATCGCCGCCGCCCGGCGTCACGGCGGCAGGGCGCTGGGCCGCGACCTGCTGTGGTCGGTGTTCCTGCAGCTGTACGTCAGCCTGCTGGCCAGCTTCGTCATCCTGCTGCTCGCCGAGCCGCAGGGGGAGTGGTGGGTGCTGGCGTTCCTCATCACGGTCGTGTCGGTCGACACCGGCGCGTACGTGAGCGGGCTGTCGTGGGGCAAGCACCCGATGGCGCCGACGATCAGCCCCAAGAAGACGTGGGAGGGGTTCGCCGGGGCCGCCGCCGCGGCCGTCATCGCTGGTGTCGTGCTGTCGGTGTTCATGCTCGGCGAGCCGTGGTGGTTCGGTGTCGTCTTCGGCGTCGTGCTGCTGCTGACGGCCACCGCGGGAGACCTGGCGGAGTCGCTGATCAAGCGCGATCTCGGCATCAAGGACATGAGCTCGTGGCTGCCGGGCCACGGCGGATTCCTCGACCGGCTCGACTCGATCCTGCCGTCGGCGGCGGCGACCTACGTGCTGTTCCTGATCTTCCGATGACACAATGGGGGAGTGAGCACCTTCCCCCGCAGCCCCAAGTCCGCGCCGGGATACGACGTCGAGCAGGTGGACGAGTTCCTGCAGACGGCCCGCCGCGCCTACGACGGCGACGAGAGCGCGCCCGCCCTGACGGCCGCCGACATCCGCCACACGGCCTTCTCGATGGCGAAGGGCGGCTACTCGACCACACACGTGGATGCGGCCCTGGAGCGCCTGGAGGACGCCTTCGCGGCCCGTGAGCGCGAGAACGCCCGGGCGCGCCAGGGCGACGCCGCCTGGTTCGAGGACGCGCGGACGACCGCCCAGGTCGTCCTCAACCGGCTCGACCGTCCGCTCGGGCACCGTTTCGACCGGGTGGGCTTCCTCACGCTGGGCTACAACCGCAACGACGTCGACCGCTTCGCGAACCGCCTGGTGCGCTACTTCCAGGACGGCCGGCCGATGAGCGTGGACGAGGTGCGCACGGTCACGTTCCGCGAGCAGCGGGGCGGCTACCGGGAGGCGCAGGTCGATCTGCTGCTCGACAGCGTCACCGACGTCATGCTGGCGGTTCGCTGAGTGCGCGGCCGGTTTCTTGGGTTTTCGCCGGATCTCCGTTATCGTTCTGTGATCGTGGGTAGACGAGAAGCAGCAGCAGAGATCGTGCCGCTGACTCCGGCCAACCCGGTCGGTGTCGCATTCCGCCGTTCGAGGCGGCCGCACATCCGGTCGCGCGCGGCGGTGTGGGGCTTCGCCTTCACCGCGGCGGTCGGGTTCGCGCTCGTGAACGTGGTCGATCCGTTCTCCGGTGCGACGACGACTCCGGCGTACGCGGAGGCCCTGCACGACATCCCCACCACGTCCCGCTACGGCGAGGCCCCGACGCAGAGCCTCACGGCTCCCGAGGTCCCGGCGCTGAGCATCAGCCGCGACCCGGTGTCGGTCAAGGCGAAGCCGACGCCGACCCCCACCCCGACTCCGACCCCGACGGCCAAGAAGTCGTCGTCCTCCGGCGGCGGTGCGCCGTCGGCGCCGGTGCCGGATCCGGGCACCGCGAAGGCCATCGCGTACGACATGGTCAAGTCCCGCGGCTGGGGCGACGACCAGTACAGCTGCCTCGTCGCGCTGTGGAACAAGGAGTCCGGCTGGCGCGTCAACGCGTCCAACCCGAGCGGTGCGTACGGCATCCCGCAGGCTCTCCCCGGCAGCAAGATGGGCCCGGGATGGCAGACCGACGCGACGGTGCAGATCAGCTGGGGCCTAGGCTACATCGCCGGCCGTTACACGAACCCGTGCGGTGCCTGGGCGCACTCGCAGTCCGACGGCTGGTACTGACCGCTCCCTTTAGACTGGGAGTCATGCCGCGCAGCAACCGACCCCGAGGCCGCCAGGGCGGCCCGAGGGACGAGGAGCCGGACGGCTTGGAGCGCCTGCTCGCCGGCTGGCGGCGCATCGAGGTGCGCCGCGGCGTCGAATGGAACGTGCAGCCCGTCTCGGCCGTCCAGGCGCAGAAGAGCTACCTGTGTCCCGGGTGCGGGCGCGACATCCCGCCAGGGGTCGCCCACGTCGTCGCCTGGCGCGCGGACGGCGTCCTCGGCGACGCGGCCGACCTGGCCGCACGCCGTCACTGGCACGAGTCCTGCTGGAGGATCGCATGAGCACTGAGGGAACGACGGCGGAGATCCGCGGGGGCATCGAATTGCCCGCGCAGCGCGAGGAGATCGAGCTCCACACGGCCGACGGCCTCACCCTGGTCGGAGAGCTGGCGTCGCCGCTCGACCGGCCCCCGGTCGCGACCCTCGTCACCCTGCACCCGCTCCCGACCGGCGGCGGGTTCATGGACTCGCACATCCTGCGCAAGGCCGCGGGCCGGCTGCCCGCGCTGGCCGACATCGCGGTGCTGCGCTTCAACACGCGCGGCACGGCGTCCCCGCGCGGCCGCAGCCAGGGCGCGTACGACCACGGTGTGGGCGAGCGGCACGACGTGGAGGCGGCGATGGCGTTCGTGGCGGCGCGCGGCCTGCCGCATCCGTGGCTGCTGGGCTGGTCGTTCGGCACCGAGCTCGCGCTGATGTACGGCCGCGAGCTGCCGGTGGAGGGCGTCATCCTGCTGTCCCCTCCGCTGCACCGCGCGAAGCCGGAGCATCTGGCCGCGTGGGCCGGCGACCGGCGCCCGATGGTCGCCCTCATCCCCGAGCACGACGACTATCTGCGCCCGGCGGAGGCCGCACAGCGGTTCGCGCCCGTACCGCAGATCGAGCTCGTCGACGTCGAGGGCGGGAAGCACCTGTGGGTGGGGGAGAACCAGACCCGCCGCGTGCTCTCCGAGATCGTGCAGCGCCTGAACCCCGCCGCGCTCCCGCTGCCGACCGAGTGGCCGCCCCCCGCGTCCTGACCCGGGCCGGCTAGAGCTCGTTCTGGCGCGGGATGACGACCTGCTTGACGATGAGCAGGATCGCGGCGGCGAACGGGATGGCGACCAGCGCACCGAGGATGCCGAGCAGTGTGCCGCCGGCCAGGGCCGCGACGACCACGAGCGCGCCGGGGACCGAGACCGCCCGGTTCATGATGCGGGGACTCAGCACGTACGCCTCCACCTGCATGTAGATCAGGTAGTAGATGGCGGCCGCGATGGCGGTGGGCGTCCCCGAGAGGAAGCACACGGCCACGATGACGACCGAGCCGGTGATGGTTCCCACGAGCGGGATCAGCGAGAAGAAGAACGCGATCGAGGCGAGCAGGATGGGGAACTTCGCCCCGATCACCGTCAGGAAGATCGCGCTCAGGACGCCGTTGACGAGCGCCAGCGCCACCTGGCCCATGACGTACTTGCCGACCGAGTCGGTGATCTGGTCGCCGAGGTCGGCGAAACGCGCGCGACGGGAGGCCGGGACCAGCTGGTAGGCCGCGCGCTTGATGCTGGGCAGCGACGCCGTGAAGTAGATGGTCAGGATGATGACGATGATCACGCCGAACGCGCCCTGCACGATCCCGACGCCCGTCTGCAGCACCTTCGAGGTGATGTCCGGCAGGTTCTGCTGCAGCCACTGCGTGACCGCGTCGATGTTCTGCTGGTTGACCACCGACGGGAACTGGTGCTGGAGGCTGAGGAACCACTTCTCCGCGCCGCCGTTGTTCACCCACTCGATGGTGTTCTGCACCAGCTGCGTGGCCTGTCCGACCGCGATGGGCACGATGGCCCAGATGAGCCCGACGAACGCGCCGATGATGATGACCAGGGTGACGACGAGCGCGAGCCAGCGGGGGAACCGCCTGCGCTCGAGGAACGAGATCAGCGGCTCGATGCCGAGCGCCAGGAACAGCGCGGCGCCGATGTAGGTGATGATCGTCGCCAGGCTGGTGATGGCGCTCAGGATGAGGATCCCGAGTCCGACGCCGAGGGTGCCGATCAGGCCGAGGCGGAACGGGTTCTGGATCTTCACGGGTTCCCCCTGTGGTCGGTCGCGGGCTGCTTCACTCGCGGTCGGCGGTCGCCTTCTCGGCCTGCTGGAGCACGCCGCGCAGGTTCTCGAAGTACCCGGCGACGGCCTCTCGCTCAATCCTAATCTGGGCGAGCCGCTCTTCCGCGTCGGCGACCAGGCGTTGCGTGCGCTCCTCCGTCTCCTCCAGGAGGGCGGCCGAGCGCTCCTCGGCGTCGCGGATGACCTCCGACGCGGTCTCCTCGGCCTGCTTCCGCGCCTCGGTGACGGTGCGCCGCGCCTCCGCCTCGAAGGCCTCCGCCTCCGAGCGGGCCTGCGCGGTGCGCTTCACCGCGTCGGCGAGCTGCACGTTCGCCTCGTCCAGGTACTTCTGCGTCTGGGCCACCGCCTCCTGGTGCCGGGCGAGGTACTCCTTCTCGGCCTCGTCGCGGCGGGCGCGCAGCTCCACGTCGAGGTCGATGCGGGCCTGCTCGATCTCGTGCCTGCGCGCCTCCGCCTCCTTCTGCGTCGTGGTGCGCAGCGTCGTGAGCTCGCTCTCGAGGGCGGCGCGGGCGTTGGCTGCCTCCTGCTCGAAGGCGGCCTTCCGCTCCGCCAGCTCGGCCTCGAGCGCCGTCCTGGCCTCGGCGACCTCGTTGGCGAGGGCGGACCGCGCCTCCGCCGTCTCCTTCTCCAGGTCGACCCGGGTCTGCTCGGTCTCGCCTGCGAGCTCGACACGGGTGCGCTCCGCCTCGCGCTGCAGCTCCAGCCGCTGCTGCTCGCGCTGGTCGGCCAGCTCCGTGGCGGTGGAGGCACGGAGGTCTTCCAGCTCCAGGGTCGTGCGGCGCACGTCCTCGGCGAGGCGGGAGCGGGTCTGCTCCGACTCGGCCGCCAGCGCGCTCGCGGTCTGCTCGCGGTCGGCGGCGAGGGTGGACTTCGTCTGCTCCACCTCCGCGGCGAGGGCGGCCTTGGTGGTGCTGACCTCGGTCTCGAGGGCCGACCTCGTCTGCTCGACCTCGGCGGCCAGCTCGCCCTTCGTCTGCTCGACCTCGGCGGCCAGCTCGGTGCGGGTGCGCTCCACCTCGTCGGCCAGGGCGGCCTTCGTCGTGGTGACCTCGGTCGCGAGGGCCGACGTGGTCTGCTCCACTTCGGCTGCGAGGGCCGCCTTCGTGGTCGTGACCTCGGTCTCCAGAGCGGACTTCGTCTGGGCGACCTCCGCGGCGAGGGCGGAGGTCGTCGACTCGACCTCGGCGGCGAGCCGGGCGCGCTCGGCGGCGAGCTCGGCCTCGACCGCGCTGCGCTCGCGCGCGATCTCGTCGGCCAGCGCGGTGCGCGCGGTGTCGACCTCGGTCGCCAGGTCCGCGCGCAGCTCCGCGGCCTCGGCCTCGAGCTCGCGGCGCTGCCGCTCGGCCTCCGCGGCGAGGCGCGTGCGGGTCTGCTCGACCTCCGCCGCCAGCTCGCTCGCGGTCTGCTCCCGGTCGGCCGCGAGCGCGGCGGCGGTCGCGGCGCGGTCGGCCTCCAGAGCGGCACGGGTCTCGGTGGACTCCTTCTCCAGTGCGGTGCGGGTCTGCAGTTCGTCGTCGGCGAGCTGTTTCGTGGTGCGCTCGACCTGCTCGGCCAGAGCGGACTTCGTCGTCGTCACTTCGTCCTGCAGGGCGGCGCGGGTGGACGTGACCTCGTTCTCGAGCGCGGACCGGGTGGTGGTGACCTCGGTTTCCAGCTCCGACGTGGTGCGGGCGACCTCCTCGGCCAGGGCGGAGCGGGTGCGGGTCACCTCGTCGGCCAGCTCGGCCTTCGTGCGCTGGACCTCGTCCGCGAGCGCGGACCGCGTGGTCGTGACCTCGTTCTCGAGCGCGGAGCGCGTCTGGTCCCTCTCGGCGGTGAGGGCGGCTTTCGCCTGGGCGACCTCGGCGGCGAGGGCCTTCTTCGTCTGCTCGACCTCGGTGGCGAGCGCCTGCCGGGTGGTCGCGTCCTCGTTCTCCAGGTCGGCGCGGGTCTGGGCGACGTCGGCCGCGAGCGCGGCGCGCTGCTCCTCCACTTCGGCGGCGAGGTCGGCCCGGGCCTGGGCTGCCTCGGCGGCGAGGGCGTTACGGGTCTCGGCCTCCTGCGCGGCCAGGCGGTCGTCGGTCTCGGCGACGCGGCGGTCCAGGTCGAGACGGATCTGCGCCGCCTCGCGCTCGAAGGCGGCACGGTCGTCGGCCAGGGCGTTCTCGAGCTCGGAGCGGCGCTCGGCGATGGTCCGGTCGAGCTCGGCGGCCTCGGCGCGGGCGGCCTCCGCCTCGCGGGAGGCGACGGCCTTCAGCTCCGCGGCCTCGCGGTCGGCCTCCGCGCGTACGGCGGCGGCCTCCCGCTTGCTGGTGGCGCGCAGCTCGGCGGCCTCGGTGGCCACCGCGCCGCGGATGGCGGCGGCCTCGCGCATCGCGTCGGTGAGCAGCGTCTCCTTGTCGGCGCGCGTCTTCGTCAGGAGCTCGCCGGACTCGATCTGGGCGTCCTCCAGCAGGGTGGTGGCGCGGGCCTGGGCGTCGGCCAGGATGCGCTCCGCCTGGGCCGCCGCGGCCTTCTTGACCTTCTCCACCTCGGCGCTGACACCGGTGCGCAGCTTCTCGGCGTCGATGTCGGCCTGCGCGATCAGCCGGGTCGACTGCTCCTCGGCGACGCGCAGCGTGTTCTCGAGCTTGGTGCCGAGGCCCGAGTAGGTGGGACTGCCGACCTCCTCGATCTCGTCGTTCAGGTCCTCGATGCGGGCCTGGAGGCGCTTGATCTCCTTCGCGGCGTCCGACGCCTGGGTGTTCGACTTGATCAGCTCGCGCCGGAGCTCCTGCAGCGCCTTGTCGACCTCGTCCTTGTCGTACCCGCGGAAGACCTGCGTGAAGTTGGATTCGTCGGTGGCCACTGTGGTTGCTCCTGGGGGGTGATTCGGGTCGACTCGCCGCTCGCGTGCCGCGTCGATCCTACAATTTCGCTGTCGGAGCCCGCACGGGGGCTGCGCGAGCGTCCAGAGAAGGGTTAGCTGCCTTTCAGGCACGTCCGCTATCGTCAGATAAATGTGCCCGCCCCCGAATTCCGGCACATGAGGAGTCCTGCTTGCGTTTCGTACTCGCCATCGTCGCGTTCGTCGTGGCCGCCGTCATGATCGTCGCCGGGATCGCTCAGCGCACCGTCTTCGCGCCGCCGACCAGCGTCAAGGCCGCGACGACCGTCTCGGGAGACCCCCGGTACGTCGTGATCGACGGCTCCGCGCTGAACGCGCACCCCGGTCAGCAGACGCTCACCGTCACCGGCACCCCGGAGCCGGGCAAGCAGGTGGTCGCTTACGGCCGTACAGCGGACATGAAGGCGTGGCTCGGCGACCAGCGCTACGTCGCCGTGAGCTACCAGAAGGCCACGGGCAAGCTCTCCACGAAGACCGTGACGCCGAAGGCCGCGAACGAGGGCAGCGGCAGCGGTTCGACGTCGACCTCGACTCCGGCCCCCACAGCGACTCCGGCGGCGGGCGCCGCGACCGGCACCGGCTCCGCGACGACCGCGGACACCGCGTCCAAGCCCGGCCCCAACCCTGCGGGCTCCGATCTGTGGCTGGAGGAGTTCGACGGGACGGCCGCACAGGTCACCCGCATGAACATCCCCGACGACGTGAGCGTGATCGTCGCCTCCGACGGCACCAAGGCCGCGCCGTCGAACGTCAGCGTCACCTGGCCGGTCGACTCGAGCACGCCCTGGGCGTTCCCGCTCATCATCGGCGGCCTGATTCTGCTCGTGATCGGCATCGCGCTCTACCTGTGGGGCCTGTACGCGCACCGCCGCTCGCGCGGGCCGCGCCGGAAGAGCGGCCCCAAGATGCCGAAGCTGCCGAAGGCGCCCAAGTACAAGCCGACCGCGATGATCGAGTCCACGCCGCGCGGCCGCCGCTCCACCCGCCGCGCCCGCGTCATGCTCCCGGCCGCCCTGATCGGCGCGCTTGCCCTGACCGGGTGCACGACGGGAACGGACGCGGCGACGACGCCGACGAAGACCGCGACCCCGCTCGCGACCGAGGCGCCGAATGCCAAGGACCAGCTGCCGCCCGCGGTGACGGTTCCGCAGCTCGAGCGCATCGTCAAGCGCATCTCCGAGTCCGCGGCCGCGGCCGACAGCAAAGCCAGCGCCGACCTCGCGAAGGAGCGCTTCGTCGGGCCCGCGCTCGAGCTGCGCACCGCGAACTACGCCATCCGGGCCAAGAAGACCGACGAACCGGCGCTCCCGGCCATCCCGGCGAGCCCGATCGTGCTCTCCCTCCCGCAGGCGACCGACGCCTGGCCGCGCACGGTGGCCGCGGTGATCGACTCGCCGAAGGACGCGAAGGGCAACGCGCAGGCGCCCATCGCCCTCACGATGGTGCAGGAGTCGCCGCGCGACAACTACAAGGTGGAGTACGCCGTCTCGCTCGAGCCGAAGGCGAAGGTACCGAACCTCGCGCCGGCGAGCATCGGGTCCGCCGTCGTGCCCCCGGACTCCAAGCTGCTCGCCCTGCCGCCCGCGAAAGTGGCCGCGGCGTATGGCGACATCCTGATGTACGGCGACAAGAGCCAGTACGCGAGTCGGTTCGATTCCGCGGGCGACACTTTGCAGCCCCAAGTCGGCGCGGCGTGGAAACTCAAGGAGCAGCAGCAGCTGGCCCAGCAGTACGGCAACACGTCCGCTTTGAGCTGGACGCCGGGCGTCGGGCCAGGAGATGTGCTCGCGATGGCCACCAACGATTCGGGTGCCATCGTGTGGGTCAACCCCCGCGAGACGCAGTTGCACAAGGTCGTGGAGGCCGGTGCGCAGGTCCTTCCCGGCGCGACGACGGCCGCGCTGAGCGGGGTCACCTCCTCCAACACCGGTGTCGAGTCGGTGTTCGACTACCAGCTGATGTTCTACGTTCCGCCGGTCGGATCGAAGGACAAGATCCGTCTGCTCGGTTTCGCGCAGGGTCTCGTCGCGGCCAAGGAGATCGGCTGAGGGGTCGCACCGGGCGGCGAAGTCGTCCGAGGCGGTCTGCACGCGAGTAGGCTTGTCAGTCGTGCAATGCCGGAACCGCACGCATCTGGAGGATCAATGAGCAACGTCCCGCCGCCCACCAACTTCCGGGGAGCCGTCGACCTGAGCTCGCTCGTCAACCGGCCGGCGGAAGGCACGCCCGCCGCGGCCGGACAGGCGGGCGCGTCCGCCGCGCTGACGCTCCCGAGCCTGTACTTCGAGGGCACGGACGCCAACTTCAACGACTTCATCGACCTGTCCACCCGCGTGCCCGTGGTGGTCGACCTCGGCACGGAGCGCTCGGAGCAGTGGTCGCAGTTCTCGCCGATCCTCGAGCGCGTCGTCGGCGGCTTCGGCGGCCGGCTCGTGCTCGTGCGCATCGACGTGGACGCGAACCCGCAGCTCACCCAGGCCTTCCAGGCGACGGCAGTGCCGACCGTGGCCGCGCTGGTCGCTGGGCGTCCCGTCCAGCTCTTCTCCGGCGCAGTGCCCGAGGACCAGCTCAAGGATGTGCTGGAGCAGCTGCTGCAGCTCGCGGCGCAGAACGGCGTCACCGACACGGTGACCGTCGAGGGAGCAGCCGGCGAGCAGGATGCCGCAGCGGAGCCGGCGCCGGAGCCGCCGCTCCCGCCGCTGCACGCCGAGGCGTACGAGGCGATCGACCGCGGCGACTACGAGGGCGCCATCCGCGCGTACCGCACCGCGATCGCCCAGGACCCGCGGGACGCGATGGCCGTGGCCGGACTCGCGCAGGTCAGCCTGCTGGCGCGGCTGAGCGGGCACAGCGCGGACGAGCTGCGCACGGCGGCGGCCGAGGCGCCGAAGGACGCGGCGGCCCAGCTGGGCGTCGCCGACCTCGACATCTCCGGCGGGCACATCGAGGACGCCTTCGACCGGCTGCTCACCGTCTTCCCGTCTCTCGACTCCGCAGGCAAGGAGGAGGTCCGGTCGCGCCTCCTGGACTATTTCGAGATCGTGGGTGTCGACGACCCCCGGGTGGCCAAGGCCAGGGCTAGGCTGGCGTCGCTGCTGTACTGACGCCCTCTCTGCATCGGGCGGGTCTGCGGCGTCCTCATCGTCCGCCCCACCAGAGGGAGTGACCGCGCATGTCCCGTGTGCTCGTCGTCGGAGGCACCGGCCTGGCCGGACGCGCCGTGACCGCCGAGGCGGTGGAACGCGGGCACGAGGTGGTGGTCGCGGCTCGCCGGGTGCCCGACGACGACGCCGAGGCGTACGTCCCGGGCGCCGCGTATGTCACGACCGATCTCGTCACCGGGACGGGGCTGGAGGAGGCGGTGGACGGTGTCGACGTCCTCGTCGACACCAGCAACGGCCTGGGCAAGCAGGCCGCGAACGTCTTCGCCACCGGCACCCAGAACCTGGTCCACACCGCGGCCCGCTTCGGCGTGCACCGCGCGGTGCTCCTGTCGATCGTCGGCGTCGAGGGGTCGTCGTACGGCTACTACCGCGCGAAGGCGGCCCAGGAGCGGGCCTACGTGGACTCCGCGCTCGACACGCGCATCGTGCGCGCGACCCAGTTCCACGACTTCGTCACCGCGATCTTCGACCGCGGGCGGCCTGTTGGCGCGCTGCTCTCGCCGACGCGCACGCGGTTCCAGCCGATCGCGGTCGCCGATGTCGCCCGTGTGCTCGTCGATGCCGCCGAAGGCGCGGGGAAGCCGGACGGCATCCTGCACATCGGCGGACCCCGGGTGGAGTCCGCGCGCTCGCTCGCCGAGCAGTGGAAGCGGGCCAGCGGGACCCGTCGCTACATCCTGCCCTTCCGGCTCGGCGGCCCGCTCGGCTCCACCTGGCGCGCCGGCCGCAACCTAGCCCCCGAGCACGCCGTCGACGGCCTCCGCTACGACACCTGGCTGGCCTCCCGCCCCTGACCCAGCACCGCCCACCGTCGAGTCCGCGAAGACTGCACGCCCGCACGGCGTGTCGCGGGTAGTCTATGCGGACTCGACGGTGGCGGTGTGCTCAGCGGCGGGGTTTGAGCCAGAGGGCTCCGAGCGGGGGGAGGGTCAGGACGGCGGAGGCGGGGCGGCCCATCCACGGCTCGTCGACCGCGGTCACGGCGCCGAAGTTGCCGACGCCCGAGCCGCCGTACGCTTCCGCGTCGGTGTTGAGCAGCTCCTCCCACTCGCCGGCGAAGGGCAGGCCGACGCGGTAGTCGCTGTGCGGGTTGCCGGAGAAGTTGAACAGCACCGCGATGGGGTCGCCGTCCTGATCCTTCCGCAGGAATGCGATCACGTTGCCCTGCGCGTCGGAGCCGTCGAGCCACTCGAAGCCGGCCGGCTCGTTGTCGCGCGCCCACAGCTGCGGGTGCTCACGGTACACGGCGTTCAGCTGGGCGACGAGGTTCCACAGGCCGCGGTGCGCGGGCTGGTCGAGCATCCACCAGTCGAGGCCGCGCTCCTCGCTCCACTCCGAGAGCTGCCCGAACTCCTGACCCATGAACAGCAGCTGCTTGCCGGGGTGCGCCCACATGAACGCCAGGAACGCGCGCGCATTGGCCAGCTGCTGCCAGTGGTCGCCCGGCATCTTGCCCAGCAGCGACCCCTTGCCGTGCACGACCTCGTCGTGGCTGATCGGCAGCAGGAAGTTCTCGCTCCACGCGTACACGAACGAGAACGTGAGCTCGCTGTGGTGGTAGCTGCGGTACATCGGGTCCTCGTGGATGTACTGCAGCGAGTCGTGCATCCAGCCCATGTTCCACTTGAGGCCGAAGCCGAGGCCTCCGGAGGAGGTCGGAGCGGTGACGCCGGTGTAGCTGGTCGACTCCTCCGCGATCATCACGGTGCCCGGGTTGCGCTTGTACGCGGTGGCGGTGACCTCCTGCAGGAAGCCGATCGCCTCCAGGTTCTCCCGGCCGCCGTGGATGTTCGGCTCCCACTCGCCGGCGTTGCGCGAGTAGTCGAGGTAGAGCATCGAGGCGACAGCGTCGACGCGCAGGCCGTCGACGTGGAACTCCTCCAGCCAGTACAGCGCGTTGGCGACGAGGAAGTTGCGCACCTGCGAGTTGCCGTAGTCGAAGATGTAGGTGCCCCAGTCCTTGTGCTCGCCGCGGCGCGGGTCCGCGTGCTCGTACAGCGGCTGGCCGTCGAAACGGGCGAGCGCCCAGTCGTCCTTGGGGAAGTGGCCGGGCACCCAGTCGAGGATGACGCCGATGCCGGCCTGGTGCAGCCGGTCGATCAGGTACTTGAGGTCGTCGGGGTCGCCGAACCGGCTCGTGGGCGCGTAGTACCCGGTCACCTGGTACCCCCACGACCCGCCGAAGGGATGCTCGGCGAGCGGCAGGAACTCCACGTGCGTGTACCCGAGCGCGCCGATGTAGTCGATCAGCTCGTCCGCGGCCTCGCGATAACCCAGCCCCGGCCGCCAGGAGCCCAGGTGCAGCTCGTAGACGCTCATGGGACCGGAGTGCGGGTCGTGTGCGGCGCGGTGCTGCATCCACTCGTCGTCCGCCCACTCGTGCCGGCTGACGGTGATCCGGGACGCCGTCGCCGGCGGGGTCTCGGCCAGCTGCGCCAGCGGGTCGATCTTGCGCACCCAGCGGCCGTCCTGCGCCAGGATGTCGTACTTGTAGATCGCGCCCTCGCCGAGACCGGGGACGAACAGCTCCCAGACGCCGGAGGAGCCCATGTTGCGCATGGAGTGGAGGGTGCCGTCCCAGCCGTTGAAGTCGCCGACGACCCGCACGGCGCGCGCGTTCGGCGCCCAGACGGCGAACGCGGTGCCGACCACGCCGCCGAGGTCGCGGACGTGCGCGCCGAGCGCCGTCCACAGCGTCTCGTGCCGGCCTTCGCCGATCAGGTGCAGGTCGAGCTGGCCGATCGTGGGCAGGAAGCGGTACGGGTCGTCCGCCGTCCACACGCTGCCGTCGTCGTAGCGCGCCTCGATCAGGTAGGCGCCGGGGCCGACGATGTCGACGCCCTGCCAGACCCCGTGCCCGAGGTGGGCGAGCTCGACGTGCGCGCCGTTGGAGAGCACGGCGAACACCTCCTTCGCCAGCGGCCGGAGCGTGCGGATCACCGTGATGGGGTCGGCGACGCCGGGGGCGGCGACCTGGTGCTGGCCGAGGACCGTGTGCGGGTCGTGGTGGCTGCCTGAGGCGATGGTGGCGAGCAGGGTGTCGTCGAGCGTGGGCAGATCGACGGCAGCCGCACCTTCGGGGATCGGGGACATGGCGGTACTCCTTGAGGTTTGCGGGTCGCGTTCGGCGGTCAGAGCGGTCGGACGGACAGGATGTGCACGGGCTCGGTGAACGCGTCGAGGCGGACGTAGTCGTCGGCGCCCCAGATCCAGCGCTGGCCGGTCACCCGGTCCTTCACCTCGAACTGCGCGCCGTACGGGATGCCGAACGCCGTGGAGTCGAGGTGGACGATCGTCTCGCGCACCGAGTGCGGGTCGACGTTGGCGACGACGATGACCGCGTCGGCCTTGCCGCTGCGGGTGAACCGTCCGTCGAGGTACTTCGAGTAGACCAGGATGCTGTCGTCGTCGCTGCTGTGCAGCGTCAGGTTGCGCAGCTGCCGCAGGGCGGGGTGCTCGCTGCGGGCCCGGTTCAGCATGGTCAGGTAGCCGGCGAGCGAGCGGCCCTGCGCCTGCGCCTTCGCGTAGTCGCGCGGCCGGTACTCGAACTTCTCGTTGTCGATGTACTCCTCCGCGCCCGGCCGGGCGACGTTCTCGAACAGCTCGAACCCGGAGTAGACGCCCCAGGTGGGCGCTGCGGTCGCGGCGATGGCGGCGCGGATCTTGAACGCCGGCTGGCCGCCGAACTGCAGGTACTCGGTGAGGATGTCCGGCGTGTTCACGAACAGGTTCGGCCGGAGGTAGTCGGCCGTCTCGTGCGCGAGCGAGTCGAGGAACTCCTCCAGCTCCTCCTTCGTGTTCCGCCAGGTGAAGTACGTGTACGACTGCTGGAAGCCGGCCTTCGCGAGCGTCCGCAGGATCGCCGGGCGCGTGAACGCCTCCGCGAGGAACACCACGTCGGGGTCGGTGGCGTTGACCGTGTGGATGAGCCACTCCCAGAAGTGCAGCGGCTTGGTGTGCGGGTTGTCCACGCGGAAGATGCGGACGCCGAGCGACATCCAGTGCCGGACGATGCGCAGCACCTCCTGGCGCAGGCCCTCGTAGTCGTTGTCGAAGTTGATCGGGAAGATGTCCTGGTACTTCTTCGGCGGGTTCTCCGCATAGGCGATGGTGCCGTCGGGGAGGGTGGTGAACCACTCCGGGTGCTCGGTCACCCACGGATGGTCGGGCGACGCCTGCAGGGCGAGGTCGAGGGCGACCTCGAGGCCCGCCTGCTTGGCCTTGCCGAGGAAGAAGACGAAGTCCTTCTCGGTGCCGAGGTCGGGGTGGATGGCATCGTGGCCGCCCTCGGCGCTGCCGATGGCCCACGGCGATCCCGGGTCGTTCTCGCCCGCGACCAGGGTGTTGTTCGGGCCCTTGCGGAAGGTGCGCCCGATCGGGTGGATCGGCGGCAGGTAGACGACGTCGAAGCCCATCGCCGCGACCTCCGGAAGCCGCTTCGCCGCGGTGCGGAACGTGCCGGACTGCCAGGAGCCGTCGGCGAGCTTCTTCGCGCCCTCGGAGCGGGGGAAGAACTCGTACCAGCTGCCGACGCCCGCGCGGGTGCGCTCGACCTGGACGGCGCGCGTGGCCGACAGCGACGGCAGGCTGACCACGGGCCGCTCGGTGAGCACGTGCCGGATCCGGTCGTCCACCGCGGCCTGGAAGCGCTCCTCGACCGGCCGCTTGGTGTCCGCGACGACCTTCGCCGCCTCGGAGAGGTGTCGGCGCTCCGCGGTGCTGCGGCGCTTGTCCTTCGACGCCCGCACCAGCAGGTCGTGGCCGATCGTCAGCATGAGCTCGACGTCGATCCCGGCCGGGACCTTCACCTCGGCGTTGTGCCGCCAGGTCGCGTACTCGTCGGCGTACGCCTGAACGCGGTACCGCCAGAGGCCCGTCTCCTCGAGCTGCACCTCGACCTCCCAGCGGTCGGTGCCGGGCTCTATCGGGTGCATGTGGTGCTCGGTCTGCGTACCGGACGGGTCGAGCAGGATCAGGTCCACGCCGATCTTGTCGTGCCCCTCCCGGAACGCGGTCGCCCGGAACGGGATCACCTCGCCGCTGAACGCGGTCGCCGCCCAGAGCCCCTCATCCACCTGCGGGGAGAGCTCCAGGATCGGGATGCGCGGGAGCAGCGGCTCGTACGCCGCAGGCGCCTGCGGCGGCTGTGCGCTCGCCGCGGGCGCTCCCTTCGTGCCCGTGCCGTCCGCCTCCTGCCCGTTCGTGCCCCGGCTGCCTGCCGCGGGCGTCGCCGTGGCCGCCTCTGTCGCGGCGGCTGCTGACCTGGTCGCTGCGTTCTTCACCACGTCCCGACCGTACACTCATTAACCTGCGCGACATGAGGCTCGTTTACAGTGGACCGGGTGAAGGCCATCCGTAGATTCACCGTCCGCGCAGTCCTCCCCGAGAACCTCTCCGCATTGGAGGAGATCGCCGCCAACCTGCGGTGGTCCTGGCACGAGCCGACTCGCGAGCTCTTCGCCAGGATCTCGCCGGACCTGTGGCAGCAGGTGAGACACGATCCGATCGCGCTGCTCGGCGCCGTCGAGCCCTCCCGGCTGCAGGAGCTGGCGGGCGATCAGGGCTACGTCGACTGGGCGAACCATATCCGCGACGACCTCCGGTCGTACCTGGGCGAGCCGCGCTGGTACCAGTCCCTCGGGTCGGACGCGCCGCAGACGATCGCGTACTTCTCGCCCGAGTTCGGCATCGCGGCCACCCTGCCGCAGTACTCCGGCGGCCTCGGGATCCTCGCGGGCGACCACCTGAAGGCGGCGAGCGACCTCGGCGTGCCCCTCGTGGCGGCCGGCCTGTTCTACCGCTCCGGCTACTTCTCGCAGGCGATCTCGCCGGACGGCTGGCAGCTGGAGAGCTACCCCGTGCTCGACCCCGACGGGCTGCCGCTGAGCGTGCTGCGCAACCCGGACGGCTCGCCGGTCCAGATCTCGCTGGCCCTCCCGGACGGCGTGCTGCACGCGCGCGTCTGGCAGGCCGCGGTCGGCCGGGTGACGCTGCTGCTGCTCGACACTGACATCCCCGACAACGAGGAGCGCCTGCGTTCGGTGACCGACCGCCTCTACGGCGGCGGGGGAGAGCACCGCCTGCTGCAGGAGCTGCTGCTCGGCGTCGGCGGGGTGCGCGCCGTGAAGGCGTGGACCGAGCTCACGGGCGCGCCGCCCGCGGAGGTGTTCCACACCAACGAGGGCCATGCCGGGTTCCTGGGGCTGGAGCGCATCTCCGACCTGATCGGCGAGGGGCTGACGTTCGACCAGGCGCTCCAGGTTGTGCGGGCGGGCACCGTGTTCACGACGCACACGCCGGTGCCCGCGGGCATCGACCGGTTCGACCGGTCGCTGGTCCAGCGGTACTTCAACACCTCGCTGCTGCCGGGGGTGAGCGCCGACGAGGTGCTGCCGCTCGGTGCGGAGGACTACCCGGGTGGCTCGCCCGACGTGTTCAACATGGCCGTCATGGGCCTGCGCCTCGGGCAGCACGCCAACGGCGTCTCGCAGCTGCACGGCGACGTGTCCCGGCACATGTTCAACGGCCTGTACCCGGGCTTCGACCCGCAGGAGGTGCCGATCGACTCGGTCACCAACGGCGTGCACGCGCCCACCTGGACCGACCCGATGCTGCGCGCCCTCGCCCTCGAGCGGCTCGGCACCGAGGACACGACGCACGCCGACTGGGGCAACGCTTCCGCGGTGAGCGACCTCGACCTGTGGGGCGTGCGCAACCGGATGCGCGAGCAGCTGGTGCAGGACGCGCGCCGCCGGCTCGAGGCGGCATGGGCGGAGCAGAACCCGGGCGGCATCTCGCCGGCGTGGATGGACGACCTGCTCGACCCCAACGTGCTCACCATCGGCTTCGCCCGCCGCGTGCCGACGTACAAGCGGCTCACGCTCATGCTGCACGACCCCGACCGGCTCCGCCGCATCCTCACCGACCCGGAGCGGCCGGTGCAGTTCGTGATCGCGGGCAAGTCGCACCCGGCCGACGACGAGGGCAAGCGCCTCATCCAGAAGCTGGTGCAGTTCGCGTCGGAGAACGACATCCGGCAGCGGATGGTGTTCCTGCCCGACTACGACATCGGGATGGCGCAGCTGCTCTACCCGGGCACCGACGTGTGGCTGAACAACCCGCTGCGCCCGCTCGAGGCGTGCGGGACCTCCGGCATGAAGGCGGCACTGAACGGTGCGCTGAACCTGTCGATCCTCGACGGCTGGTGGAACGAGTTCTACGACGGCGAGAACGGCTGGGCGATCCCGTCCGCGGACGCTGCGGGCGACGGCGCCGAGCGCGACGCGCTGGAGGCCGAGGCGATGTACGACCTGATCGAGCACCAGATCGCGCCGCGGTTCTACGACCGCGACGCCGACGGTGTGCCCGCCGCGTGGGTCGCCCGCATCCGGCACACGCTCGCGACGCTGTCCTCTCCGCTGTCGGCGGAGCGGATGGTGCGCGAGTACGTCGAGCGGCTGTACCTGCCCGCGGCGGGCTCCGAGAGCCGGCTGACCGCCGACGACTACGCGGGCGCCCGCTCGCTGGCCGCCTGGAAGGAGCGGGTGAAGGCCGCCTGGCCGGGCGTCGCGGTCGCGCACGTCGACGCGGGTGGGCTGGACGCGGTGCCGCAGGTGGGCGACGAGCTGCACGTCCGCGCGCTGGTGCAGCTGAACGGACTGTCGCCGGACGACGTCGAGGTGCAGGTCGTCTACGGCCGCAGCCAGGAGGGCGACGAGCTGGTCGACGTGCACCGCCAGGCGCTCACCGTCGACGCGTCCGTCCCCGGAACGCACGACGCATCGGTCGCCCACGAGTTCGTCGGAACCGTCCGCCTCGCGTGGGCCGGCTCCTTCGGCTACACGGTCCGCGTCGTCCCGGTCAACCCGTCCCTCCTGACCCCCGCCGAACTCGGCCTCGTCACCACCGCCTCCTGACCCAACCCCATCGAGTCCGCGAAGACTGCACGCCCGACCGGCGTGTCGCGTGAAGTCTTCGCGGACTCGACGGTGGCCGGGCTACTTGGCGATGGGGGCGTAGGTGGCGGCGGTCGCGGTGAGGAGGTCGGCGGGGGAGAGCTCGATGTCGAAGCCGCGCTTGCCGCCGGAGACGAAGACCGTGTCGAAGAGTTGCGCGGTCTCGTCGACGACGGTCACGTGGCGGGTCTTCTGGCCGATCGGGCTGATTCCTCCCACGACGTAGCCGGTCCGCCGCTCCGCGACGGCGGGGTCGGCCATCGCCGCGCGCTTTGCGCCGACGGCGGCGGCCAGCGCCTTCAGGTCCAGCATCCCGGTGACCGGCACGACGCCGACGACGAGACCGAGGTCGGTCTCCGCCAGCAGGGTCTTGAACACCCGGTCGGGCTCGACGCCGAGGGCCTCGGCCGCCTCCAGCCCGAACGACGGCGCGGACGGGTCGTGCTCGTACGGGTGCGCCGCGAACGGCAGCCCGAGCGCCGTCAGGGCGACGGTCGCCGGGGTGCCGGCCGCGGCCTTCTGCTTCGCCATCAGGACTCCTCGCGCGGTCCGTTCGCGCGGTACAGCTGCATGGACGTGCCGCCCACCAGGCGAGTGGCGCCCGGGGACAACTCGGTCTCGTCCTCAGGGATCGGCACCTCGGTCGCCGAGTCCCACAGCAGCTGGTAGGAGGTGACGCCCGGCGCCTGCGGCAGGGACACCTCCACGTCGTCCTCCACGCCGTGCACGATCAGGAGGATGCGGTTGAACTCCTCCTTGTCGGGCGTCGAGGCCGCGAGGTACTGCAGCGTGCGGTTCTCGGGCGAGTTCCAGTCGTCGTCGTCCATGCGCTGACCGGTCGCGTCGTACCAGTCCATGTGGCTGGCGTTCGGCGTGGTCTGCCCGGCGACCGCGTAACGGGAGGGACGCAGCGCCGGGTTCTCGCGCCGCAGCTGCAGCAGGCGCTTGGTCGTCTCGGCCAGCTCCCGTTGCTCGCGCGTCCGTAGCCAGCTGAGCCAGGTGAGCTCGCTGTCGTGGCAGTACGCGTTGTTGTTGCCGCGCTGGCTGCGGCCGTACTCGTCGCCCGCGGTGATCATGGGCACGCCCGCCGACAGCAGCAGCGTCCCGAGGAGGTTGCGGACCGCCTTGGCGCGCGTCAGCAGCACGGCCTCATCCACCGTCGGGCCCTCGACGCCGTGGTTGAACGACCGGTTGTTGTCGGTGCCGTCGCGGTTGTCCTCGCCGTTGCCGAGGTTGTGCTTCACGTCGTAGGCGGTCAGGTCGGCCATGGTGAAGCCGTCGTGCGCGGTCACGAAGTTCACCGAGGCCAGCGGGCCGCGCTCGGGCGAGAACGTGTTGGACGACCCGGCGAGCCTCGTGGCGAAGCCGCCGATCCCGACGGGCGCCTGGCCGTTGCGGCGGGCCTCGGCGATGTCGGCCAGCCAGAAGTTACGCACCCGGTCGCGGTAGCGGTCGTTCCACTCGGACCAGCCGGCGTGCCCGTCCGCGGGACCGGGGAAGTTGCCGGTCTGCCAGCCGCCGAGCCCCACATCCCACGGCTCCGCGATGAGCTTGACGCCCTGCAGCGCGGGGTCGGTCTGCGCGGCGACGAGCAGTGGATGATCGCGATGGAACGACGCGTCGGTCCCGCGGCCGAGCGTCACCGCCAGGTCGAACCGGAACCCGTCGATCTGCATCTCGTTGGCCCAGTAGCGGAGCGAGTCGAGCACGAGCCGCTGCGGGACGGGGTTGCCGAAGTCGACCGTGTTGCCGCATCCGGTGACGTCGATGTAGGCGCCGGTGTCGTCGTGCCGGTAGTAGGTGGCGTTGTCGATGCCGCGGAAGCTGGTCCGCGGGCCGTCGATGCCCTCCTCGGCCGTGTGGTTGTAGACGACGTCGAGGATGACCTCGATGCCCGCCAGGTGCAGCAGCTTCACCATGCCCTTGAACTCGGCCAGGACCGCCGCGGGTCCCGCCGCCTGGGCCGAGCGGGAGGCGTACGGCGTGTGCGGGGAGAAGAAGTTGAGCGTGTTGTAGCCCCAGTAGTTGGTGAGGCCCTCCTGCACGAGTCGCTGCTCGGACACGAACGCCTGCACCGGGAGCAGCTCGACCGCCGTGACGCCCAGATCCTTCAGGTACGCGATGGTGGACTCGTGGGCGAGGCCGGCGTAGCTGCCGCGCAGCTCCTCGGGCACGTCGGGGTTCAGCCGGCTGATGCCCTTCACGTGCGCTTCGTAGATCACCGTGTGGTCGAGCGGCGTGTTCGGCTTGCGGGCGTCGCCCCAGTCGAAGCCGTCCGGCACGACGACCGAGCGCCAGCCGTCCCCGCCGACGTGCACGAGGCCGCGGGCGTACGGGTCGATCAGCAGCGCCTCCGGGTCGAAGGAGTTCGCGGGAGCGTTCGGGCCGGACACGCGCAGCGCGTAGCGGGTGCCGACGGTCAGCGAGCGCGACCGGCCGACCCAGACGTTGTTCGCGTCGCGGGTCATCGGAACCGACTTGACCAGCCAGTTCGGGTCGGTCTCGTCGAACAGGCACAGCTCCATGGCGTCGGCGTTCGCGGAGAACACCCGGAGCTCGCCCGCCTGCTGCCCGACATGTACACCCAGGTTGCGCAGGGGATCGGACGAGGTCATGCGATCTACAGTAGTGATACCCGCCCGGAGAGAAAGCTCGGAGAACACCGTGCCGGTCTACCTCGACCACGCCGCCACCACGCCGATGCGCCCGGAGGCGATCGCCGCCTACACCGACGCCATGGCCGTCGTCGGCAATCCCTCCAGCATCCACAGCCAGGGGCAGCAGGCCAGGCGGATGCTCGAAGAGGCGCGGGAGACCGTCGCCGCCACGCTCGGCGCCGACCCGATCGAGGTCGTGTTCACCTCGGGCGGCACGGAGGCGGTCAACCTCGCGGTGAAGGGGATGTACTGGGCGCGGGCCGACGGAGGCCGGCGGCCGCGCATCCTTGTGCCCGGCGGGGAGCACCACGCGACGCTGGACACCGTGGAGTGGCTGCAGCGCGCGGAGGGGGCGCGTCCCGACTGGCTGCCGCTCGATGATGAGGGCCGCGTCGTCGTGCCCCAGTCGATCGAGGGGGACGACGTCGCGCTGCTGAGCTTCCTCGCCGTCAACAACGAGGTCGGCACCGTGCAGCCGGTGGCGGCGCTCGCCGCGGTCGCGCGGGCGGCCGGTGTGCCGGTCCACGTGGATGCGGTGGCGGCGTACGGCCACGTGCCGCTCGACTTCGGCTCGCTCGGGGTGGATGCGCTGAGCGTGTCGGCGCACAAGATCGGTGGTCCGGTGGGCATCGGAGCGCTCGTGCTGAGCCGGTCGTCGACGGTGGTGCCTCTCATCCACGGAGGCGGGCAGCAGCGTCAGGTGCGCAGCGGGACGCAGGATGTGGCGGCCGCGGTGTCGTTCGCGGTCGCGGCCCGCGCAGCGGAGACCGAGCGGGTGGAGGAGACGGCCCGGCTGTCCGCGCTGCGCGACCGGCTGATCCGCGGGGTGCGGGCCGCGGTGCCGGAGGCGGTGCTGAGCGGGCCGGAGCCGGCGTCGGGGGAGCGGGTGGCCTCCAATGCGCACTTCGCCTTCCCGGGCGCGCAGGGCGACTCGCTGCTGTTCCTGCTCGACCTCGCGGGCGTCTCGGTCTCGACCGGCTCGGCCTGCCAGGCCGGCATCCCGGAGCCGTCGCACGTGCTGATCGCGATGGGACGGACGGAGGAGGAGGCGCGGAGCGCCCTGCGCTTCACGCTCGGCCGCACCTCGACCGAGGCCGACGTGGATGCGCTGCTCGCCGCCCTCCCCGCCGCCTACGAGCAGGCGACCCGCGCCGGCCTCTCCGAGCGCCCCTCCCGCCTGGCCCCCTGACCTGCCCCCGCCCCCCGATCTCGCCCGTCGAGTGGTGACATCATGTCGCCACGCGGCGCGAGTGGTGACATGTCGTCGCTATCCGGCAGCAGCCGAACTGCCCGGAGGGCGGCGGTAGGATGGGGCGGGTGAAGGTTCTGGCGGCGATGAGCGGCGGGGTGGACTCCGCGGTGGCGGCGGCACGTGCCGTCGAGGCGGGGCACGACGTGGTCGGCGTGCACCTGGCGCTCTCGCGCATGCCCGGTACGCTCCGCACCGGCAGCCGCGGCTGCTGCACGATCGAGGACTCGATGGATGCGCAGCGCGCGGCGAACATCATCGGCATCCCGTACTACGTGTGGGACTTCTCCGAGCGCTTCAAGCTCGACGTGGTCGACGACTTCATCGCCGAGTACTCCGCAGGGCGCACGCCGAACCCGTGCATGCGCTGCAATGAGCGCATCAAGTTCGCCGCGCTGCTGGAGAAGGCGCTCGACCTGGGCTTCGACGCGGTCTGCACCGGCCACTACGCCGCGGTCATGAACGACGAGCACGGCAACCGCGAGCTCCACCGCGCCAGCGCCTGGGCGAAGGACCAGTCGTACGTGCTCGGCGTGCTCACCGCGGAGCAGCTGGCGCACGCCATGTTCCCGCTCGGCGCGACGCCGTCGAAGGCCGAGGTGCGGGCGGAGGCGGCCGCGCGCGGGCTCTCCGTCGCGAACAAGCCGGACTCGCACGACATCTGCTTCATTCCGGACGGGGACACCCGCGGCTGGCTGGCCGAGCGCGTGGGCACGGCGACCGGCGACATCGTCGACCGCGAGGGCAACCGGCTCGGGACCCACGACGGCGCGCACGCCTACACGGTCGGGCAGCGCAAGGGCCTGAACGTCGGCTACCCGTCGCCCGACGGCCGTCCGCGGTTCGTGCTGGAGGTGCGGCCGAAGGAGAACGAGGTCGTCGTCGGCCCGCGCGAGGCGCTCGACATCGCCGAGATCGCCGGATCGCGGTTCACCTGGGCCGGGCTGCCGCCGGCCGACCCGGCGACCCCGTTCGCGTGCGAGGTGCAGATCCGCGCCCACGCCGACCCGGTGCCGGCCGTCGCGTCGGTGACCGCAGGCGAGCTCGTCATCCGGCCGGAGGTGCCGCTCAACGGCGTCGCGCCCGGCCAGACGGCCGTCGTGTACGTGGGCACGCGCGTGCTCGGCCAGACGACGATCGACCGCACGGTCTCCGCCGTCCCGGTCTGAGCGGCCGCCGGCAGCGCGGGGTACCCGGGAGCCGCGCCGCGCCCTAGGCTCCCGCCATGACGGCACAGCGCTCGACTCGTCTGCGGCGCGAGGCCTGGGGCTTCGCGATCGGCTCGCTCTTCTTCCTCGTCGGCGCCGTGCCCGCGTACCAGGAGGCCGTCGGAGACGTGGCGGCGAACGTGACCTTCTTCATCGGTGCGCTGTTCTTCACGGCCGCCGCGTTCATCCAGCTCGCGCTCAGCGGGCGCCGGCCGCCGCGCCGGGAGAGCTCCGCGCCGGACCGGTACGACTGGTGGGCCGCGGCCATCCAGTTCGCCGGGACGCTGTTCTTCAATCTCAGCACGACGGAGGCGCTCATCACGGCGGCGAACAGCGCCACCCGGGTCGGCGACGGCTGGCGCCCGGACGCGTTCGGGTCGATCTGCTTCCTGGCGTCCAGCGCGCTGGCGGTCGCGGCGACCGTCGACCGCGAGCGGCTGTGGGATCCCAGCGCCCGCACCTGGCACGGCACCGGGCTGAACCTGGTCGGGTCGGTGCTGTTCGGTCTCTCGGCGATCGGCGCGTACACCATCCCGTCGACCGGCGACCCGCTGAGCCTGCTCTGGGCGAACCTCGGGACGCTGCTCGGCGCGGCGTGCTTCCTCGTCGCGGCGGTGCTCAGCCGCCGCCCGGTGCGGCCGCCGTCGCGCCGCGAACGCCGGCCGCGGTCGACGCCGGCGGCCGCGTCGGACGTCGGGGGTGCCGAATAAGCTGGACGCGTGGCGATCGAGACGACGACGGACGACCAGCTCGCTGACGCGCGGGCCGAGGCGCAGCAGCTGACCACGCGCATCCTCGAACTGCGCGACGCGTACTACGAGCGCGACACGGTGCTCGTGAGCGACGAGGAGTACGACCGCATGATGCGGCGGCTGGAGGAGCTCGAGCGGCTGTACCCCGAGCTCCAGTCGCAGGACAGCCCGACGCAGACCGTCGGCGGCCGCGCCCAGACCACGCTGTTCGCGCCGGTGGAGCACGCCGAGCGCATGCTGAGCCTCGACAACGTCTTCTCGCTGGAGGAGTTCGAGGCGTGGGCGGCGAAGGTCGAGCGCGACGCGGGCCGGCGGGTCGACTACCTGTGCGAGCTCAAGATCGACGGTCTGGCCATCAACCTCCGCTACGAGCGGGGTGTGCTGGTCTCCGCGGCGACGCGCGGCGACGGCGTCGTGGGGGAGGACGTGACGGAGAACATCCGCTCGATCCCCGTCATCCCGACCCGGCTGGCGACCGACGACCCGCCCGCGCTCGTCGAGGTGCGCGGCGAGGTGTTCTTCCCGGTGGCTGAGTTCGAGGAGCTCAACGCCCATCAGCTGGAGGCGGGCGAGCGCGTCTTCGCGAACGCGCGCAACGCCGCGAGCGGGTCGCTCCGGCAGAAGGCCGAGGGCAAGAACCCCGCGCAGCTGGAGCTGATGCGCAACCGCCTTCGCAGGCTGCACATGCTCGTGCACGGCATCGGCGCCTGGCAGAACCCGCCGGTCGACGCCCAGTCGAAGGTCTACGAGCTGCTCAAGGGCTGGGGTCTTCCGACCTCCACCCACTACCGGGTGGTCGACGACGCCAAGAAGGTCAACGAGTTCATCGAGTACTACGGCGCCCACCGCGGCGCAGTCGAGCACGAGATCGACGGCATCGTGATCAAGGTCGACGAGCTCGCGCTGCACGACGAGCTGGGTGCGACGAGCCGTGCGCCGCGCTGGGCGATCGCGTACAAGTACCCGCCGGAGCAGGTCAACACCAAGCTGCTCGACATCGTCGTCAGCGTCGGGCGCACCGGCCGAGCCACGCCGTTCGCCGTGATGGAGAAGGTGCGCGTCGCCGGCTCCGAGGTGCGGCAGGCCACCCTCCACAACCAGGAGGTGGTGAAGGCCAAGGGCGTGCTCATCGGCGACACGGTCGTGCTGCGTAAGGCGGGCGACGTCATCCCCGAGGTGCTCGGCCCGGTCGTGGAGCTGCGCGACGGCACCGAGCGCGAGTTCGTCATGCCCGAGAACTGCCCGGAGTGCGGCACCCGGCTCGCCCCGGCCAAGGAGGGCGACATCGACCTCCGCTGCCCCAACGCCGAGTTCTGCCCCGCGCAGGTGCGCGGCCGCGTCGAGCACATCGGCTCGCGCGGAGCGCTCGACATCGAGGCGCTCGGCGAGGTCGCCGCCGCCGCGCTCACCCAGCCGCGCTTCCCGGAGACGCCGCCGCTCCCGACCGAGGCGGGGCTGTTCGGGCTCCGGCTCGCCGATCTGTTCCCGATCGAGGTGGTGGTGCGGGATTCGGAGACCGGCCTGCCGAAACTGACGGACTCGGGGGAGGAGAAGGTAGACACCCCGTTCCGCCGCCGGCGGCAGAAGAAGGACGGCGTGTACGACCCGGCGGCGGAGGAGTTCGCGGGCGACGAGCTGTACGTGCCGTCGAAGAGCGCGATCGAGCTGCTGAACAACCTGTCCGCCGCGCGGGAGAAGCCGCTGTGGCGCATCCTGGTGGCCCTCAACATCCGTCACGTCGGCCCGGTGGCCGCCCGCGCGCTGGCGAACCACTTCGGGTCGCTCGACGCGATCCGCTCGGCGACGCGCGATGAGCTCGCCGATGTGGACGGGGTGGGCGGCATCATCGCGGACGCGGTGCTGGCCTGGTTCGAGGTCGACTGGCACCGCGAGATCGTCGAGCGCTGGGCCGCCGACGGCGTGCAGTTCGCCACCCCCGGCCACCCGGGGCCCGGCCGCGCGGATGAGGCCGGGGGAGTCCTCGCCGGGCTGACCGTCGTCGCCACCGGATCGCTCGAGGGCTTCACGCGCGAGGGGGCTCAGGAGGCCATCATCGCGGCCGGCGGGAAGGCCGCGTCGAGCGTGTCCAAGAAGACCGATTTCGTGGCCGCCGGACCGGGGGCGGGGTCGAAGCTGGCCAAGGCGGAGGAGCTCGGCGTGCGGGTGATCGACGCCGCCCAGTTCAAGACGCTGGTCGAGGAGGGACCCGCCGCGCTCGAATCCGAGTGACATTCGTGGGATCTCGGTCCTCCAAGTCGCCGACAGGATCCAAATTCTCCCCCCGAATCGGGGGTAGAACGGCTTGCCGTCCGCCACCCGTTCATGGGTAGAGTCGAGATGTGCGCTCCCCTGGGCGCATGCGCAAGGGCTAAGCTCGCTCGCTCTCGGAGGGACCCGGACGGAGTGCTGGTCGGCTTTGCAGCTGTTCTCACTGTGACCTCGGTCGTCTCCGGACTGACCGGGGCCTCTGTCGTGCCCGCCGACCTTCCGCAACCCGCCTCCGCGGTCTCCGTCGTCTCCGCACTCCCGGGCGCATCCGCCGTCACGGGCGACCCGGTCCTCTCCGGCACCTCCGACCTCCCGTCTGCCCCCAGCGGCCGGAGCGCCGCGGCGTCCCTGCTGGGATCCGTGGCCGGCGTCGACGCGTCCGCCCTGCCGTCCTTCCTCGACGCCAACCGGGCCAAGCTGGAGTCGTTGCTCGTCGAGACCCCGGCGGCGGCCGACGTCAGCCGGCTCTGGAAGCTGATCGACCCGGCGAAGCAGAAGCTCCTCATCCAGGCCGCGCCGCACGTGATCGGCAACCTGGAGGGCGTCCCGTACGCTGTGCGCGGCCGCGCCAACTCGCTCGACCTGAAGCAGACCATCTCGCACGTCAGCACCCGGCTGCGGACGGAGCACGGCCGCGCCGAGCGCGTGGGCCTGCAGCGGCAGCTGGAGACCCTCGAGAACGTCCGGAAGGCGCTGTCGAAGCACGACGGGGTGACCAGGACGCTGGTCGGGCTCGACCCGTCGACGGACGCCAAGGCCGCGATCGTCGTCGGCGATCTGGCCTCCGCGCGCTACGTGAGCGTGCTGGTGCCGGGAATGTACATGTCGGTGGGCGAGCAGATCCAGGACTGGGCGAAGGTGGCTCAGGAGCAGTACGACCTGCAGACCGGCTTCCTGCGGCGCGTGCTCGGGCCGCGCGGGAGCGGGGGAGCGCCCGGCGTCGCGGTCGTCGCGTGGATCGGCTACCAGACGCCGGTCCTGACGAACATCGGCGGCACCACGCTCGCCACGCAGGGAGCCGACAGCCTGGAGCGCACGCTGCAGGGGATCCGGGCGATCCGCACCGCGGACCAGCCGTTCCTCAGCGTCTTCGCCCACTCGTACGGGTCGACCGCCGCGTTGATGGCGCTCGAGCGCCACACCGTGACGGTCGACGCGCTCGCGCTGATGGGCTCGCCGGGCAGCGCCGCGCAGTCGGTGGCGGGTCTCGCGGTGGCGCACGGCAACGTGTTCGTCGGCGAAGCCCCGATGGACCCGATCGTCAACAGCGCCTTCTTCGGCAGCGACCCGGGATCGCCGAGCTACGGCGCGACCCCGATGGGCGTCAGCGGTGCCGTCGACCCTCTCACGCACGAAACCCTCGCCGGCTCGTCGGGCCACAATGCGTACTTCACGGCCGGGACGGAGTGCATGCGCAACCTGGCGATGATCGGCATCGACCTCGGCAACCTGGTGCTCGGACCCGGCTCCTCGTCGGGTGCCACCGTTAAGACCGCCTCGGCGCACTGACCCCCTGTCGGCGGGTGCGCCCATAATGGTGGGGATGCGATCGGACGACGACCACCCCGCCGTGCCCGGCCCTGGCGAGCCCACCGAGGGGACCACGGGGGAGCCCGGCCCTCCGGGTGCGAGCAGGCGCTCGTTCTTGAAGGGCGCGGGTCTCGTCGCGGCCGGCGCCGTCACGGGCGGCGCGGCGGGCGGGGCCGCCGGCGCGGCCCTCGGGTCGGCGGCGGGCCAGACCGCGCCGATGGCCGACGAGTCCGGCGAGGAGTACCCGCCGCTTCCGCCGCGTGCGGGGGGTCCCGGCTTCGACCACCTCGTCGTGCTGATGTACGAGAACCGCTCGTTCGACAACCTCCTCGGCCTGCTCTACGACGAGAAGAACCTGCCGGAGGGCCGCCGGTTCGAGGGGCTGGCGTTCGGCGACTACAGCAACCCGGATCCTGCGGGCGGCCCCGACATCCCGGCGCACGCCTACGACGGCACCACCGACTTCATCATGCGCCAGCCCTCGCCCGACCCCGGCGAGGTGTACCCGCATGTCAACACGCAGCTGTACGAGGTGGTCGACCCGCCGTCGAACGCCGATGCCCGCCTCCGGCAGATGCTTCCGCCGTACAACGCGCCGGCCGCCGGGGCCGAGCCGACCATGCGCGGCTTCGTGCGCGACTACATCGGCGTGCTCCGCAAGGACACCGGCCAGGAGCCGACGGCTGACCAGTACCGCCGGATCATGGGCGGCTTCACGCCGGAGATGCTCCCGGTGTTCTCGACCCTCGCCAGGCAGTTCGCGGTCTACGACCACTGGCACTGCGCGGTCCCGTCGCAGACCTTCTGCAACCGCTCGTTCTTCCACGCGTCCACCTCGCACGGCTACGTCGACAACGGCGGAGCCGAGGGGCCGGGCAAGTGGTTCGACCCGAAGAACGACAGCCCGACGATCTTCAACCGGCTGGAGGAGGCGGGCCGCAGCTGGCGGGTCTACTTCGACGACCGGCAGCTGATCTCGCTGACCGGGTTCATCCACGCGCCGGCGCTGCAGCCCTACTGGAAGACGCACTTCCGGACGATGACGCAGTTCTACGCCGATGTCGCCGAGGGCACCCTCCCGGACTACGCCTTCGTCGAGCCGCGGCTGCTGTACGACCACAACGACATGCACCCGCCGGGCGGTCCGATGACAGAAGAGGAGGTGGCGGGCGACATCGTCGTGGGCGGCGCCATCTCCGACGTCCGCGCGGGCGACCTGCTGCTGCACCGGGTGTACTCCGCGATCCGCTCGGCGCGGAGCGCGAAGGGGTCGAACGCGCTCAACACCATGCTGCTCGTCACCTTCGACGAGCACGGAGGCACCTTCGACCATGTCCCGCCCGGGCCCGCCACACCGCCGGACGACAGCGGGCCGGGGGAGAACGGCTTCGGGTTCGACCGCCTGGGCGTGCGCGTGCCGGCGATCGCGATCTCGGCGTACACGGCGCGCAACACGATCATCCACGAGGAGATGCACCACTCGGCGGTCGTGGCGACGCTCAGCAAGAAGTACGGACTGAAGCACCTGACCGAGCGCGACCGCGGGGCGCGGACGATCGACAACGCGATCAACCGCACGGCACCCCGCCAGCCCGGCACCTGGCCGGACACGCACCCGCAGTACCTGCCGCCGAATCCCGAAGCCGACGCGCCGGCGCCGCAGGATGAGGACCGGCCGCTGAGCCCGCCCGGAGTCGGCCTGGTCGGTCTGCTGATGGCGCGCTACGGCGAACCGGGTGCGCCCGTGCCGGCCACCTACAAGCAGGCCTACGAAGCGGTCGACCGGCTGGGGCGCGGCCTGTTCGGCTCGCCCTAGAATCGATAGCGGCGGGACGCCACGCGAGCCCCGCCGCCCACCACCGAATCCCACGGAGACGCACCCTTGTCTGAAACCAGCGCACGCGAGATCAGCGCAGAACAGGTCGCGCACCTGGCGAACCTCGCCAGGATCGACCTCAGCCCCGACGAGCTCGAGAGCCTCACGAAGGAGCTCGGCCAGATCGTCGAGTCCGTCGCGAAGGTGCAGGAGGTGGCGGGCCCGGACGTCCCGGCCACCAGCCACCCGCTCCCGCTGACCAACGTGTTCCGGAAGGACGAGGTGCGGCCGTCGCTGACGGTCGAACAGGCGCTCTCCGGCGCCCCGGCGCGCGAAGGCGACCGCTTCAAGGTCGCGACCATCCTGGACGAGGAGTAGGCCATGACCGATCTGACCAGGCTGTCCGCCTCCGCTCTCGCCGAGAAGCTCGCCGCACGCGAGGTCTCCTCGGTGGACGCCGTGCGCGCCCACCTCGACCGCATCGAGTCGGTCGACGCCGATGTCCACGCCTTCCTGCACGTCGCGGGGGAGACGGCGCTCCGGACCGCCGCCGAGGTCGACGGCCGCCGCGCCGCGGGCGACCCGCTCGGCCCGCTCGCCGGCGTCCCGATCGCGATCAAGGACGTGCTGGCCACCCACGACATGCCGTCCACCTCCGGGTCGAAGATCCTCGAGGGCTGGATCCCGCCGTACGACGCGACCGTCGTGCGCAAGCTGCGCGAGGCCGACCTCGTCCCGCTCGGCAAGACCAACATGGACGAGTTCGCCATGGGCTCGTCGACCGAGCACTCGGCGTACGGCCCCACCCGCAACCCGTGGGACCTGGAGCGCATCCCCGGCGGCTCCGGCGGCGGCTCGGCCGCGGCGGTGTCCGCTTTCGAAGCGCCGCTCGCGCTCGGCTCCGACACCGGCGGCTCGATCCGTCAGCCCGCGGCCGTGACCGGCTCGGTCGGGGTCAAGCCCACCTACGGCGGCGTCAGCCGCTACGGCGCGATCGCGCTCGCGAGCTCGCTCGACCAGGTCGGCCCGGTGTCGCGCAGCGTGCTCGACGCGGGCCTGCTGCACGACGTGATCGGCGGCCACGACCCGCTCGACTCGACCTCGCTGACCGACACCTGGCCGTCGATGGCCGACGCCGCGCGCGCCGGGCACCGCGAGGGCGCCCTGAAGGGCGTCCGTGTGGGCGTCATCCGGGAGATCGCGGGCGACGGCTTCCAGGCCGGCGTCAAGCAGCGCTTCGATGAGTCGCTGGCCCTGCTGGAGTCCGCGGGTGCCGAGATCGTCGAGGTCAGCGCCCCGAGCTTTGAGTACGCCGTCGCCGCGTACTACCTCATCCTGCCCGCCGAGGCGTCCAGCAACCTCGCCCGGTTCGACTCGGTGCGGTTCGGCCTGCGGGTCGACCCGTCCGAGCCGCCCGTCACGGTCGAGCGCGTCATGTCCGCCACCCGCGACGCGGGCTTCGGCCCGGAGGTCAAGCGCCGCATCATCCTCGGCACCTACGCGCTGAGCGCCGGCTACTACGACGCCTACTACGGCAGCGCCCAGAAGGTGCGCACGCTCATCCAGCGCGACTTCCAGGCCGCGTTCGAGAAGGTGGACGTGCTGGTCAGCCCGAGCGCGCCGACCACGGCGTTCAAGCTCGGCGAGAAGATCGACGACCCGATGGCGATGTACCTCAACGACATCACCACCATCCCGGCGAACCTCGCCGGCGTGCCGGGCATGGGCCTGCCGATCGGCCTCGCGCCGGAGGACGGCCTGCCCGTCGGCATGCAGCTGATGGCGCCCGCGCGCGCGGACGCCCGCCTGTACACCTACGGCGCGGCGCTGGAGCAGCTGCTGGAGGAGAGCTGGGGCGGGACGCTGCTCAGCTCGGCGCCCGACCTGAGCGCCACCGAGATGTTCGCGAGCGAAGAGGGAGCCGTCTGATGGCCAAGGCCGACCTGCTGGATTACGACAAGGCCCTCGAGCTCTTCGAGCCGGTGCTCGGCTTCGAGGTGCACGTCGAGCTGAACACCAAGACCAAGATGTTCTGCGGCTGCGCCAACGAGTTCGGCTCCGGCGCGAACACGAACACCTGCCCGACCTGCCTGGGTCTCCCCGGCGGCATGCCGCAGGTGAACGAGAAGGCGATCGAGTCGAGCATCCGCCTCGGTCTCGCGCTCGGCTGCGACATCGCCGAGTCGAGCCGGTTCGCCCGGAAAAACTACTTCTACCCGGACCTCGCGAAGAACTTCCAGACCTCGCAGTACGACGAGCCGATCGCCCACGACGGCTCGATCACCATCGAGCTGGAGAACGGCCGCGAGATCACCGTCGCGATCGAGCGCGCGCACATGGAGGAGGACGCGGGCAAGCTCACGCACGTGGGCGGCGCCACCGGCCGCATCCAGGGCGCCGACTACTCGCTCGTCGACTTCAACCGCGGCGGTGTGCCGCTGGTCGAGATCGTCACCAAGATCATCGAGGGCGCAGAGGCGGACGCCCCGGAGGTGGGCCGCACCTACGTGCGCGCCATCCGCGACATCGTGAAGGCGCTCGGCGTCTCGAACGCCCGGATGGAGGAGGGCAACGTCCGCTGCGACGCCAACGTCTCCCTCCGCCGCCGCGGCACCACCGAGCTCGGCACCCGCACGGAGACCAAGAACGTGAACTCGCTGCGCTCGATCGAGCGCGCGGTCCGGTACGAGATCCAGCGCCAGGCGGCGATCCTGGAGGCCGGTGGCACGATCGTGCAGGAGACCCGTCACTGGCATGAAGACACGGGGACCACGAGCGCCGGCCGCCCGAAGTCGGATGCCGACGACTACCGGTACTTCCCGGAGCCCGACCTCGTCCCCGTGGCGCCCAGCCGCGACTGGGTGGAGGAGCTGCGCGGCACGCTGCCGGAGCAGCCGGCCGCCCGCCGCAAGCGCCTGACCGCCGAGTGGGGCTTCACGGCTCTGGAGTTCCAGGACGTCGCCAACGCCGACCTGCTGGACGAGGTGGAGGCGACCATCGCCGCCGGCGCCTCGCCCGCCGCCGCGCGCAAGTGGTGGTCGGGTGAGATCGCCCGTCTCGCCAACGCCCAGAACGTGCCGGCCGGCACCCTGGTGAGCCCGCAGCATGTGGCCGAGCTGGCTGCGCTGGTCGACGCCGGCACGCTGACCGACCGCCTGGCCCGCCAGGTGCTCGAGGGCGTCATCGCCGGCGAGGGCCGTCCGCAGGAGGTCGTCGACGCCCGCGGCCTCGCCGTCGTCTCCGACGACGGGGCGCTCATCGCGGCCATCGACGAGGCCCTGGCTGCCCAGCCGGACGTTCTCGCGAAGATCCGCGACGGCAAGGTCCAGGCCGCCGGCGCCGTCATCGGCGCGGTGATGAAGGCGATGCGCGGCCAGGCCGACGCGGCCCGCGTGCGCGAGCTGGTGCTGGAGCGCGCCGGCTCGGCGGAGTAGCGGAGCGCCGACGGATGACCGGGACGGGACGCGCTCCGGTCGCCGTCGAGCGTGTCACCGCGGAGAGCGCGGCGGAGGATGCCGCCGGGCTCTCCGCGGTGCTGATCGCGACGGTCGCGGCCGGAGCCAGCGTCGGCTGGATCGAGCCGCCGTCGGCCGAGGAGGCGACGTCGTGGTGGCAGGGGCTGTTCGCCGACCCGGATGCGACGTCGTGGGTGGCCCGCGGCGACGACGGCCGCGCGCTCGGCACCATCACGTTGCTCCGCTCGCCCAAACCGAACGGCCCGCACCGCGGCGAGGTCGTCAAGCTGATGGTGCACCCGGAGGCCCGCGGCCGTGGCGTCGCACTCGCCTTGATGCGCGCGCTGGAGGAGCACGCGCGCGTCACCGGGCTCACCCTCCTCGTCCTCGACACGGAGACCGGCAGCCTGGCCGAGACGCTCTACGCGCGGTGGGGCTGGCATGCCGTCGGCGTCATCCCGGACTTCGCGGTCATGCCGTCGGGACGACTCGGCGGCACCACGGTGATGTACAAGCGCCTCTCCGGCGAGCCGGCCGCCGACGCGCTGCTGCCCGGCTCCCTGTTTGCCGACTCCCAGCCTCCACGTGCAGAGTAGCCGCATGGGCGTCTTCACTCTCGGCGGGCTCACCACCGCGCCGGCCTCCACCCGCACCGACCTGCTGGCCCCGGCGACGCTCGCCGCGCTGGAGAGCCTCGGCTGGCTGGAGCAGGTCGGCGTCGTCGAGATCGACCCCGACATCTCCGACACCGCGGCGACGCGCGACGCCTTCGGGCTGGACGCCTCCCACCTGGCCAACTGCGTCGTGGTCGCGGGCAAGCGTGAGGGCGTCGAGCGGATCGCCGCCTGCGTCGTGCTCTCCACGACGCGCGCCGACGTGAACAACACGGTGAAGCGGATGCTGGATGTGCGCAAGGCGTCGTTCCTGCCGATGGACCGGGCGGTCGAGCTGACCGGGATGGAGTACGGCGGCATCACCCCGATCGGCCTGCCCGCGGAGTGGCCAGTGCTGGTCGACTCCCGCGTCGGCGAGCAGGACGTCGTCATCATCGGCTCGGGGGTGCGGCGGTCGAAGATCCTCCTGCCGGGGCGACTGCTGGCCGAGCTTCCCTCGGCGCAGCCGATCGACGGACTCGGCCTCGAGGTCGCCGCGGGATGAGCCGGTCACGATGACCGGGACGACGACCGGTGCCACCGGCGGCGTCCTCGCGCCGATCCGCTCCCGGCTGATCGAGACCCTCGCCGGGCGGTCGGACGAGGTCCCGGCCTGGGTGCTGCGCCTCGAGTTCGGCGAGGACGAGGGTTTCTTCGGGCCCGGCAGTGCGGCCTGGGCGGTGCACGGCGGGATGCCGACCCTCGTCGCCGGCGTGCGGGCGCTGCTGCTGCAGGCGCTGCACCCGGGGGCGCTGGCGGGCGTGCGCGATTTCTCCCGCTACCGCGAGGACCCGCTGGGCCGGCTGGCGGGCACCATCCAATGGATCCACACCGTCACCTTCGGCAGCCGCGGCCAGGCGATCGCGGGGTCGGAGATGGTGAAGTCGCTGCATCGCCGGGTGACCGGCACGTTCGTCGACGGGCACGGCGTCGAACGTCCGTACTCGGCGAACGACCCGGAGCTCGCCCGCTGGGTGCACCTGGCGTTCACCGACGCCTTCCTGACCGCGCACGAGCGGTGGGGCGGGCCGCTCCCGGGCGGGGCCGACGGCTACGTGGGCGAGTGGGCGACGGCGGCCGAGCTCATGGGTGTGCCGGATGCGCCGCGCACAGCCGCCCAGCTGCGCGCTGGGATCGACGCGGCGACCGACTCGGGGGAGCTGCGCGGCGGTCCGGAGGTGGAGGAGATCGTCCGCTTCATCCGTCGCGCGCCGCTCCGCCGCATGCTGCGGCCGTCGTACCGGGTGGTGTTCGACGCCGCCGTGTCGACGCTCGAGCCGCGCCACCGCGCGATGCTCGGGCTCCCGTCCACTCCGCTGCAGCGGGTGGTGCCGCTGCACGCGGCCACCGCGGCGGTGCTCCGCGGCGCGCGGGTGCTGCTCGGGCCCCAGACGCAGGCGGAGCTGGCCGCCCGGCGGCGGCTCGACCGGCTCGACCGGCCCGCCGCATCCTGAGCCCGGCTCGCGCGGGTGGTCGTCGGCGCGAGAGGATGGCGGCATGAGCGACGCCGCCAGCGAAGAGTCCCCGACCGAGCACTCGACCGAGCGCATCCGCACCGTCACCTGGGAGGACCCGGCGCCCGGCGTCGCACGGATGCCCACCATGACCGGGCTCGAGTACCTGCGGTCGATGATCCGGGGCGAGCTTCCGCAGCCTCCCATCGCCGAGCTCATGCGGATGACGCTGGTCGCGGCCGACCCGGGCACGGCGACCTTCGTCTGCGAGCCGGACGAGTCGCACTACAACCCGATCGGGACGGTGCACGGCGGCTTCCTGTGCACGGTGCTCGACTCCGCGCTCGGCTGCGCGGTGCAGACGACGCTCGCGCAGGGGCAGGGGTACACGTCCATCGAGATCAACGTGAACTACCTGCGCCCGGTCTACGCGCACTCCGGGACGCTGACGTGCACGGCAACCGTGTCGAAGCCGGGCAGCCGGGTCGCCTTCGCCGACGCCGTGATCGCCGACGCGACGGGAAAACCGGTCGCGACCGCGACCGGCTCCCTCCTCGTCTTCCCGATCGGCGACTAGCAGGCGCGCGATTCGCGCCGAATGCGCGCTTTCAGCGCGCCACAACGCACATTCGGCACGAATCGCGGCGGGCTAGTGCTGCGCGGCGAGCAGCTGGTCGCGCACCTTGCGGCGGATCACCTTGCCGACGATCGAGCGCGGCAGCTCGTCCACCTGCACGACGTGCTTCGGCACCTTGTACGGGGTGAGGCAGTCGCGCCCGTAGGCCCGGATGGCCTCCTCGTCGAACGAGGCGCCCTCGTCCATGACGACCGCGGCCACCACGTCCTCGCCGCCGCGGCGGTGCGGGAGGCCGACCACCGCGACATCCGCGACGCCGGGGAACGAGCGCAGCGCGTCCTCCACCTCCGTCGGTGAGACGTTGAAGCCGCCGGTGACGATGAGCTCCTTGATGCGGTCGACGATGCGGACGAAGCCGTCCTCGTCCATCGTGACGATGTCGCCGGTGCGGAACCAGCCGTCCGCGGTGAGCACCTTCGCGGTCTCGTCCGGCTTCCGCCAGTACCCCGAGAACACCTGGGGGCCGCGGGCGAGCAGTTCGCCATCCTCGCCGAACGGCCGGTAGACCGAGGGGTCGTCCGGGTCGGCGACGCGCAGCTCGGTGCTGGGCAGCGGCAGGCCGACGGTGCCCGGCTTCCTGGTCGCGCCGACCGGGTTCGCCATGAGCACGGGCGAGCATTCGGACAGCCCGTAGCCCTCGACCAGGTAGCCGCCGGTCTTCTGCTCCCACAGGTCGACGATGCTCTGCGGCAGGCTCATCGCGCCGGAGATCGCGATCTGGATGCCCGACAGCGACACCTTCCGCTTCTCCGCCGCCTGCACCAGCCGTTCGTAGATCGGGGGCACGGCCGGCAGGAACGTCGGCGGACGCTTCTTGACCACATCCAGCACCAGGTCGGGGTCGAACTTCGGGAACAGCACCAGCCGGGCGCCCATGCTCATCGCGAAGGTGAGGCACAGCGTGAGCCCGTAGGCGTGGAACAGCGGCAGCACCGCGTAGACGACGGAGGAGCCGCGCTCGATCGTCGGCACCCACGCGCGCGACTGCGCCGCGTTCACCGACAGGTTGCCGTGGCTCAGCATGGCGCCCTTCGGCAGCCCGGTCGTGCCGGAGGTGTACTGGATGAGCGCGAGGTCGTCGCGCTCAGGCCGCGGGTAGCTCGCCTTCAGCTTGCGGGAGGCGACGAGGGCGTCCCAGCGGATCGTCCCGGTGACCTTCGTGGTCAGCTGGTCGCGGGCCGATCGCGCCGCCTTCACGGGCAGGCGCAGGGCGATCCGCTTGGAGGCGGGCATGGCCCGGGTGAGGTCGACGGAGACGACCGTGGTCACGCCGAGGTCGGTGGGGAGCTCCTGGACGGTGCGGGCCACCTTGTCCCAGACGATCGCGACCGTCGCGCCGTGGTCCTCGAACTGATGCCGCAGCTCGCGCGGCGTGTACAGCGGGTTGTGCTCCACCACGACGGCGCCGAGCCGCAGCACCGCGTAGAACGCGGCGACGTGCTGCGGGCAGTTCGGAAGCACCAGCGCGACGCGGTCGCCCTTCTTCACGCCCAGCTTGCGGAGGCCCTCCGCGGCGCGCGCGATCTGGTCGCCGAGCTCGGCGTAGGTGGTGGTGGCGCCGAAGAACTCGAGAGCGACGTGGCTCCCGTAGGTGCGGACCGACTCGTCGATCAAGTGCGAGAGGGAGCCCTCCGGCACCTCCACCCGGGCCGGGACGTCCGGGGCGTACGAGGCCACCCAGGGCTTCGCGTCGTAGGGGGAGTGGTCGCGGGCTCCGGCGTCGCCCGTCGCGCTGTCGGTGGTCACGGCCGCAAGCCTACGCGGAGGCGACCGGCGCCCGCACGGCGTCCTCCAGCGGGGTGTCGCCGGCGACGACCTCCCACTGCCGGCCGATGCTGCCCGGTTCGTGCAGCACGACGGCGATGAGACGCGCCACGTCCTCCCGGGCGATGCTGCCGCGTGGAACGCTGTCGCCGAGGGTGACGAGGCCGGTGCCGTCCTCGGTGGTGAGGCCGCCGGGGCGAAGGATCGTCCAGTCGAGACCGGAGGCGCGGAGTGCGGCGTCGGCGTCGCGTTTCGCCTCGACGTAGGCGGCCCACACCGGGTCGTCGCCCTCGACCGGCGCGTCGACGCCCCAGGCGGACACCTGCACGAAGCGGCGGATGCCGGCCTGCGCGGCCGCCTCCTGCGACGTCACCGAGCCGCCGTAGTCGACGGTGCGCTTGCGCTCGATGCCGGATCCTGCTCCCGCCCCCGCGGCGAACACGACGGCGTCGCAGCCGGCGATCGCGCCCGCGAGCGCGGAGGCGTCGGCCGATTCGATGTCGAGGAGCACGCCCTCGCCGCCGAGGCGGTAGACGTCGTCGGCGTGCTCGTCGTTCCGGACGATCCCGACGAAGTCGTCGCCGAGGTCGTAGAGCACCCGCATCAGCTGCTGGGCGACTTTTCCGTGGGCTCCGATGATCGCGACTCTCATGCGTCCATCCTTCCACCGCGCCCATTCGGAAGGCGACACGCGTCCGCCCGGCGCGAACGCTCTGGGCCGGGCGGCGCCCGCTCTGTTACCGTCGGACCATGACCGCCCTGCTCGAGCTGCTCGGACGCTCCGTCGCGTCCGCGCTCGGCGCGTTCGGCGGCGGCAGCCCTGCGGCCTTCGTGGCCCTCGCCGGTGTGGCCGGCGCCCTCGGGCTGGTCGCCGTGGTCGCCGTCGCGGCGACCCGGTCGGTCGCCGCGCTCACCGCCTCCCTCCGCCGCCGTGCGGTGTGGTCACGGCCCGTGGAGCCGGTGGTCGGGTGGCTCGTGGAGAGCACCTCCGATCCCGACGCCGACGGCCGTCCGCGGCCCAGGGCGCCCGGCGCCTCCCTGCCGGTCGCGTAGGCTGCGCCGCCGCCCGCTGTCCGCGGGACCGGCGCGCCCTCGCGACCAGACGCGTCCACCCACCGTCTTCATCGCAGGGATCACTCACTCATGGACTTCTTCTCCTGGCCGCCGATCGCGGCCATCCTCGACGGGGCGTACGGCCTCGTCACCGCCTTCTCCGCCGGCGTCGAACCGGTCGCCGGCACCGCCGCCGGGCTCGTCGCCGTCGTCGTGCTCACCGTCCTCGTCCGTCTCCTCCTCGTGCCGGTCGGCGTCAGCCAGGTGCGCGCGGAGTACCACCGCAGGCGACTCGCCCCGCAGCTCGCCGAGCTGCAGCGGCGCCACTCCGGCGACCGTGAGACGCTCGCCAGGAAGACGATGGAGCTCTACCAGCGGGAGCAGGTGTCGCCGTTCGCCGGGATGCTGCCGCTGCTCGCGCAGATCCCCGTCGTGACGCTCGTGTACGCGGTGTTCACGCATCCGACGATCGCCGGTCACCCCAACGGCCTGCTCGATCAGCACGTCTTCGGCGCGCCGCTCGGCACCAGCTTCGTCGGGCTGACCGGCGCCTCGGCCGGGGTGTGGCCCGCGATGCTCGTCTACCTCGGCGTGCTCGCACTGATCGCGGTCGTCACCACCGTGTCGCGACGGGTGCTCACGCTCCCGCAGCCGGAGGGTTCGCCCGCCCCCGCCGGCGTGCTGCGCGCGCTGTCGTTCCTGCCGTACATCACGGTACTGTTCGCCGCGTTCGTCCCGCTCGCGGCGGCCGTCTACATCCTCACGTCGACGACGTGGACCGTCGCGGAGCGATGGACGCTGCGCCGCCTCCTCGACCCCGAGCGGGGCACCGGAGGCAATGCCCGAGCGAGCACCTCGCACTGAGCGGCTGCGGAGCCGGGTGTGGCAGGCTGGCGGCATGTGGAAGCGCGCAACGGGTGATCGGCGGGAGGCGGCCGCCGGCCGTCCCGGCGCGGACGGCCCCGGTCTCGGCGTCGGTGTGCAGGTGTACGTGCGCGAGCACGAGCCGCCGACCGGCGACGACTGGGTGGGGGAGCCGACCGGCGTGATCGTCGCGCCCGGCGACCGCAGCCTCCGGAACGTCTACGGTCCGCTGGACGGCCTGACCACCTGGACGGTGTCGTTCTCCGAGCCGCAGCACCGGCGGGACGGGCGGGGCCCGTATGCGACCGCGGTCATCCCGGCCTCGCTGCTGATCGCCGAGGAGCCCTGGCCCGGGGACTGAACCGGTTCGCCATCCCCCTACCTCCGCGGGCGGCGCGAACCTACAATGACGGCATGTTCGTCGAGGGCACCCTTCGATGGCAGGTCACGGAGGACTGCCCGTGGGACCTGCTCGTCGCCCTCGCCGTGCGCGACCTCGCCGGGCTGTCGGAGGCCGTGCAGCCGTCCCTCCCGGCGCTCGACCCCGCGGTGACGCCCGCGCTGCAGTCGCGCGGCGCGCGGTCGGGGCGGAGCGCGTCGCGCGCGGCTCCCGGCGGCGCTCCCGGCGGCTCGGCCGGCGCCGGCGACGACCCGCTCGCGGTGCAGTGGCAAGCCTGGTTCGAGGTCGTCGCCGACCGCACGCGGCGGCTGACCGCGCCGCTGCTGCGTCCGCCGCACTTCGAGGCGTTCGACCGGGCGCTGGAGCTGCAGGATGCGGTGATCGCGCACTACGACGCGGCCGCCGGCTGGGCCGCCGCCCGGCACGCGGAGTACGTGCAGGCGACCGCGGCGACCCACGCCCGCCGCGCCGCAGACATCGTCGACGTGGTCCGGGAGCGGGAGCACGAGCTCCGCCGCCAGGCCGGCTACTTCCGGCTCGACCTCGACGTGCTGCCCCTGGCCGAGAAGGGCGCCTGGATCGTCGGGCCGCACACCGTCGTGGTCAGCGCGACCCTGCGCGACGACTCCCACGCCTTCCGCGCCTGGCTCCGCCCCCTCGTCACCGCCCTCGTCTAACCCGCCCACCCTCCGCTGAGGTGCTCGCAGATGCACCCGCCTCCGGCGTGTCGCGAGCATCTACGAGCACCTCAGCGGAAGAGGGAAGGGGGAGGGAGGGGGGAACGTCGGTCGGGGGTGAGAGAGTGGAGGGGTGGGACGAGCGGACGGGAGCGAGCGGCAGGTCAGCGCCGCCGATGTCGACGACTCCGAGTCGAGCATCCTTCACGTCGACATGGATGCGTTCTTCGCGTCGGTCGAGCTGCTCGAGCGCCCGGATGCCCGCGGCAAACCGGCGATCGTCGGGCACGCGGGCGGCCGCGGCGTCGTGACGAGCGCGACGTATGAGGCGCGCCGCTACGGCGTCCGCAGCGCCATGCCGATGTCGCAGGCGCTGCGCCTGTGCCCGAACGCGATCATCCTGCCTCCGCACTACGACCGCTACACCGAGTACTCGCGCAAGGTGATGGACATCTTCCACGAGGTCACCCCGCTCGTGGAGCCGCTGAGCATCGACGAGGCGTTCCTCGACGTCGCCGGCGCCCGCCGGCTGCTCGGATCGCCGCGCCGGATCGCCGAGCTGATCCGGTCGCGCGTGCACGAGGAGACCGGGCTGACCTGCTCCGTCGGCGTCGCCGCGACCAAGTTCATGGCGAAGCTGGCCTCCGGCCGCGCGAAGCCTGACGGGCTGCTGGTGATCCCGCGCTCGGAGACGCTGTCGTTCCTGCGGCCGCTGCCGGTCGGCGCGCTGTGGGGCGTCGGCGCGAGCACGCAGTCGTCCCTCGAGCGGATGGGGCTGCTCACGGTCGCGGACCTGGCGGACGCGCCGCTCGGCGTGCTGCAGAAGGCCGTGGGCGACGCCTCGGGCCGCCGTCTGCATGAGCTGGCGAACGGACGCGACCCGCGCCGCGTCGTCACAGAGTCGCGCGAGAAGAGCATCGGCCACGAGAACACGTTCGGCGTCGACGTCGCCGACGTCGACCAGTTGCGCCGCGAGCTGCTCCGCCTCTCCGGCCGGGTCGGCGAGCGGCTGCGCAAGCACGAGCTGGAGACGCGGACGGTCGCCATCAAGGTCCGCTTCTCCGACTTCCGCACCATCACCCGTTCGCGCACTCTCGCCGAGCCGACCAACGTCGGCCGCCGGCTGTTCGAGGAGGCGTGGGATGTGTTCGAAGCGCTGGGGCTGGATGTGCGGCAGACCCCCATCCGCCTCATCGGCGTGCGCGCGGAGCAGCTGCTCGACGCGGGCGGCAACTCCTTGGCCCTGTGGGACCCGGACGAGGAGTGGCGCGAGACCGAGCGCACCCTCGACGCGGTCAGCGCCCGGTTCGGCCGCGGCGCGATCGGCCCGGCCTCCCTGGTCCGCCGTTCGCGGGACGCCGACCAGGAGGAGCAGGACGGCCGCAACCCCAAGTACGTCAGCGATTGAGGCGACGGCCCGAAGGAGCCTGGTCTCGGCGGCACCCGCGCGCTACCGTGGCTGCATGACGAACATGACGCTCAAGCTCGCGGAGACGCTCAGCACCTCCGGCATCAAGTCGGTCTACGGCGACCCGGTCGTCGTCGACGGGACGACCATCGTGCCCGTGGCGGCCGTGCAGTTCGGCTTCGGCGGCGGCGAGGGCGGAGAGGGCGGCGAGGACGCTCCGGCCGGCAGCGGCGGCGGTGGCGGCGGCTGGGCGGTCCCGTTCGGCGCCTACGTCTCCGACGAGTCGGGGGTGCGGTTCCGGCCGAACGTGATCACGCTGCTCGCCGTCGGCATCCCGTTCGTCTGGGTCGCCGGTCACGCCTGGTCGCGCGTCATCAAGGCGCTCAAGCGGTAGCACGCGGGCCCGCCCGCCGGGCTACACTGTCTGTGAACACGGGAGTCCGGTGAGCCGGGCTGAGAGGAGACTTCTCCAAGTCTCGACCGTCGAACCTGATCTGGGTCATGCCAGCGCAGGGAGGCCATTCTCACATCCCGTGCCCTGTTTCGCTGACTGAAAGGGCACGCACAGTGCACGCAACTCTTCTCTCCACCTCGGCGCGTCCGCGCACCTTCCGCTGGCGGGTCGTCGACATCGTCGTCGCCAGCGTCGTGGCGGTCGCCGCCGGCGTCGTCTTCTGGATCTGGGGCGTCGTCCAGAACCCCATCTCAGGTCCGGTCTCGGCGGTCCTGCCCGGCTTCCAGGGCATCCTGAACGGCCCGTGGCTGTTCGCCGGGGTGCTCGTCGCGCTGATCGTGCGCAAGCCCGGCGCGGCCCTCTTCGGCGAGGTCGTCGCCGCCACCGTGTCCGCGCTGATCGGGACGCAGTGGGGCTTCGCCACGCTGCTCTCGGGTGTCGTGCAGGGGCTCGGCGCGGAGCTCGTCTTCGCACTGTTCCTCTACGCCAACTGGCGGCTCTTCCCGGCGCTCCTCGCCGGGGCCGGCGCTGGCATCGCCGAGTCGATCCTCGACCTCCTCTACTGGTACCCCGGGTCGAAGCCGGAGTTCGTGGTCGTCTACACCATCACCACCACGATCTCGGGCCTGGTCGTCGCCGGCCTCGGCTCCTGGCTGCTGGTGCGGGCGCTCGCCCGCACGGGCGCGCTGAGCCGGTTCGCCGCGGGCCGCGAGGCGCAGAAGGCGGCGCGGGTCTGAGCGTGGCGACGGGACGGCCGTCGCCGGCCGCGATCCACGTCGACGGCTGGGGCTGGCGGTATGCCGGGCGTGCGGCGTGGGCCGCGCGCGGGGTCGACCTGCGCGTCGAGCCGGGGGAGCGGGTGCTCCTGCTCGGCGCGTCCGGGGCCGGTAAGAGCACGCTGCTGGCGGGCCTGGCCGGCGTGCTCGGCGGCGAGGACGACGGCGAGGCGGAGGGCGCGCTCACGGTGGGCGGCCGTCCGCCCGCCGAGGCTCGCGGGACGGCCGGGCTGCTGCTGCAGGACCCGGACGCGCAGGTGATCCTCGCGCGTGTCGGCGACGACGTCGCCTTCGCCTGCGAGAACCTGGGCGTGCCGCGCGACGAGGTCTGGCCGCGGGTGCGGAAGGCCTTGGCCGAGGTCGGGCTCGACGTGCCGCTCGACCGCTCGACCGCCCAGCTCTCCGGCGGGCAGAAGCAGCGGCTGGCGCTCGCGGGCCTGCTCGCCATGCAGCCGGGGGTGCTGCTGCTCGACGAGCCGACCGCGAACCTCGACCCGGAGGGTGTCCTGGAGGTCCGGGACGCCGTGCGCTCGGCCCTCGACGCGACGGGTGCGACGCTGGTCGTGGTCGAGCACCGGGTCGCCGTCTGGCGCGACCTCGTGACGCGCGTCGTCGTGCTCGGGGCGGATGGTGGCGTGCTGGCCGACGGCGCTCCGGAGGCGGTGCTCGGCGACACGGCCGGCGAGCTCCGCCGCGCCGGGGTGTGGCTGCCGGACACGATCGTGCCGGAGGCGGCGCCCGTCGCCGAGGGCGACCCGCTGCTGCGGGCGCAGTCGCTCGTGTTCGGCCGCGGCCCGGCGGTCACGCGCGGTCGCCGCCGGGGGCGGGGACGTGCCGTACGCACGGACCCGGTCGGCGGACCGATCGAGCTCTCGATCGCCGCGGGCTCCGCCCTCGCGCTCACCGGGCGCAACGGGGCAGGCAAGTCGACTCTCGCGCTCACCGTCGGCGGTCTGCTGCCCGCGCTCAGCGGAACGCTGACGGCCGAGCCGGCTCTCGCGGACGGCGCCCCGGGCGACCCGTCGGCGTGGCGGTCGCGCGAGCTGCTGACGCGCATCGGCAGCGTGTTCCAGAATCCCGAGCACCAGTTCCTCGCGTCGACCGTGCGGGACGAGCTCGCCGCGGGGCCGCGGGCGCTCGGGCTCGACGCGGCCGAGGTGACCGCGCGGGTGGACGAGCTGCTCGACCGGCTGGCCCTCGCCGCCGTGGCGGAGGCCAACCCTTTCACCCTGTCCGGCGGCCAGAAGCGGCGGCTCTCGGTCGGCACGGCGCTCGCCACGCGGCCCCGGCTGCTGGTGCTCGACGAGCCGACGTTCGGGCAGGATGCGCGCACCTGGGAGGGCCTGGTCGGCACGATCGCCGGCCTCCGCCGCGACGGGCACGCCGTCGTCGCCGCCACCCACGACGCCGAGTTCGTCTCCGCCATCGGCGCGACGGACCTGCGGCTCGGCGCGGCGGAGGTGGCGGCGTGACGCTCATCCAGCCGCTGCGCACCGGCCCGCTCGCGACCCTCAACCCGGTCGCCAAGCTGGGCGCCGCCCTCATCGTGACGGTCGCCCTGCTGCTCTCGATCGACCCGGTCTCGGCCGGCGTCGCGCTCGTGCTGGAGGTCGCGCTGCTCGCCTTCGCGCGCCTCCCGCTCCGCACCGTCCTCACCCGGACGGCACCGGTGCTGATCGCCGCGCCGCTGGCGGGCCTGACCACACTGCTTTACGGCCGCACCTCGGGCACCGTGTACGTGCAGTGGTGGTTCGTGGAGGTCAGCGACGGCTCGGCTGCGCTCGCCCTGGCCACCATGCTCCGCGTCCTCGCCATCGGACTGCCCGCGGTGCTGCTGTTCATCACCATCGACCCGACCGAGCTCGCGGACGGCCTGGCGCAGCTGCTGCGCCTCCCGGCCCGGTTCGTGCTCGGCGCGCTGGCCGGCCTCCGCCTGGTCGGGCTGTTCGCTGAGGACTGGCGTGCCCTCACCCTCGCCCGCCGCGCGCGCGGCGTGGCCGAGTCCGGCGCGTTCCGGCGCTTCCTCGGGCAGTCGTTCGCGCTGTTCGTGCTGTCGCTCCGCCGGGGGACGAAGCTGGCGACCGCGATGGAGGCGCGCGGCTTCGGTGCGCAGGTCCGTCGCACCTGGGCCCGGCCCTCCGTCTTCCGCGCCCGCGACTGGGCCGCCCTCGCGGTTGCGATCCTGGTCGCGGGCGCCGCGATCGCCGCCGCCGTCGCCACCGGGAGCTGGAATGCGCCCCTCAGCTGACCTCGCACCGCTCGCCGACGCGCTGTCCCGGGCCGTGGCGACCGCGTCGCGCGCCGGCCGCACGCCGGTCGTCCTGATCGACGGGCCGAGCGGGGCGGGCAAGAGCTCCCTCGCCGACCTGCTGCTCGCCGACTGGCCTGCGGAGGGCGCCCCGCGCCTGGTCCGGATGGACGACCTCTACCCGGGCTGGGACGGCCTCGATGCCGGAAGCGACGCGGTCGGCCGCGACCTGCTCGCGCCGCTCCGCGCACACGGCTCCGGCAGCTGGCAGCGCTGGGACTGGGCGAACGAGCGGCCGGCGGGACGCGTCCAGATCACAGGGACCGAGCCGCTCATCGTGGAGGGATGCGGCACGCTCTCCCGGCGGAATGCCGCCCTCGCCGACCTCACGGTGTGGCTGCACGCGGACGACGCGCTGCGGAAGCGTCGGGCGCTGGCCCGCGACGGCGCCACCTTCGCCGCGCAGTGGGACCGGTGGCAGGCCGAGTTCGACCGCTTCGTGGCGCGAGAGGACCCGGTGGCGTCGGCCGCGCTCGTCCTGGACGTCACCGGACTCGACCTGACGCCGACCGCGCCGCGCACCGCTCGGGTCGGCGACCTCACCGATCCCGTTTCGGGGACTACGGTGGAGTCATGACCGACGCACGACAGGATCCCGAATACATCGTCGAGTACGCCGACGGCCCGCTCGCAGGGCAGACCGACCGCCGTTTCCTGGTGGACGGGAAGGTGGATGAGCGGATCGGCGTGATCGCCGCGGTCGAGGGCCTCGAGTCCACCTTCTGGTACGTGAAGGGCGAGGAGCGCGAGGCGAACGGCGAGCGTCTGGTGACCTACCACTTCGACCAGCCCGACTCCGACCCGGTGGAGGCCGACAAGGAGGACGAGTCGATCTTCGGCTACGGCGCCTGAGGCCGGCGAACCCGCCGGGCGTTCACGCCCGGTGATGCCGGGCGCGGCGCCGGAGGGCGGCGCCCGCGGTCAGCAGCACCAGCACGACGAGCACCGGCGGCCATAGGTCGCTTCCCGTCGACGCCAGACCGCCGGCCACGCCCGAGCCGGAACCTGAGCCCGAGCCCGTCCCGGATGCGCCCGCCGGTGCGGTCACCGTGACCGTGAGGGATGCCGCCTCCGACGACACCGGATCGCCGAGCGTGGTCTCGGCGTGCGCGACCGCTGTGTCGGTGACCGTGCCGTGGGCCAGGTCGGCCGCGGTCGGGAGGTAGGAGGCCGTGCACGTCGTCGTCTCGCCGGGTGCGAGTCGGGTGGCGGCGCAGACGGGGGCCGCCGTCAGCGGCCCGGCCGGGGCCGCCTGCGTGTCGGTGACCGTCACTCTCGTCAGGGTGATGGTCCCTGTATTGCCGACGGTGAACCGGTAGGCGATCGTCCCGCCGAGCGCCACGCTCGACTCCGACGCGGTCTTGGCGAGCGAGAGGCTCGCGACCTGCCCGGTCACCGTGACCGTCTCGGTCACCGGGAGCGACCGGACGGAGACGCCGGCGGGAGTCGTCCCCTCGGCGGTCGCGGTGACCGACAGCTCACCCACGTCCAACTCGTCCTGCGTGACCGTCGGCGCGATCCGGCAGGTCGCGCTCTCGCCCGGTGCCAGCGTCGCCGGGTCGCACGAGACCTCGCCGCCTCGGTCGTCGACCAGCACCACGTCGGCGACGGTGACCGCGCCCGTGTTCGTCGCGACGAAGCTCAGCGGCACGGCCTCTCCGGCGGTCGCGCTCGACGGGACGGCCTGCGGCGCGAGCGCGAGCGCGGCGACCGCCGTCGATTCGAGTCGAAGCCCGTCCGGCGACGAGACGACCGGGTCGCCGTGCGCGTCGGTACCCGAGGCGGTGGCCGTGTCGGCGAGGCTGCCGTGGTCGATGTCGGCCTGCGTGACCCGATAGCCCGCAGCGCACACCGCTGTGTCTCCGGGCGCCAGCGTCGTCACATTGCACTGCGGGGCGGTGTCGAGCGGCCCCGCGGGCGCGACCGGCGTATCCGTGACGGCGACGCCGTTCACGGTGGTCGCACCGGTGTTCGTGACGGCGAAGGTGTAGCCGATCTCCTGTCCCGCGTGCGCGATCGAGGCGGCGTCCGCCGTCTTGTCGACGGTGAGCCGCGAGACGGCGACGACGGGGACGGACAGGGTGTCGGCGTCCGAGACGACGCTCGCACCCGCCGGGTCGGACGCCGTCGCGGTCGCCGTGTCGGCGAGCGTGCCGTGGTCGATGTCGGCCTGCGTCACCGTGTACGTCGCCGTGCAGGTGACCGTGCGGTCCGGTGGAAGGGTCGTCTCCGGGCAGGCCGGCGCCGCGTCGAGGGTGCCTGCGGGCGCGACAGGAGCGTCGTCGACGGCGAGCCCGTGCAGAGTGAGCCCGCCCGTGTTGCGCACCGCGAAGTCGTAGCGCACGACCTGTCCCGCCGCGGCGATCGTCGCAGCCGAAGCCGACTTCGAGACGGTGAGGGACGCCGTGGCGTCCGCGGTCACGGTGACCGCGGTCGGCGGGCTGGTCACCGGAGCGTCGCCCGCTGTCGAGCCGGTCGCCGTAGCGGTGTTCTGGATGCTGCCGCGGTCCACATCCTCCTGTGTCGCCGTGTACACGGCCGAGCAGGTGGTGCGCTGTCCCGGCACGAGCCGGGTCTGGGCGCAGTCGAACGCCGGGACTGCTCCGCTGCCGGTGAAGCCGGTCTCGTCGATGGCGAGCCCGTCCACGATCAGGTTGCCGTCGTTCTCGACGGCGACCGTGTAGGCGATCGTGTCGCCGGCGGCGTGGACGACCAGCGGGCTCGCCGTCTTCGTGGCGGTCAGGGCGGGCGCGGCCGGCGTCGGCAGCCCGACCGTCGAGGGAGCGCTCGTCACGGGTACAGCGCCCACGCCTGCGGGGGTTCCGGTGGCGGTGGCGGTCAGGTCCACCGTCCCGGCGATCAGGTCGTCGTGGGTGACTGTGTAGGTCGCGGTGCAGACGATCTCCCCGCCGACGGGCACGTCCGTCGCCGGGCAGCCGACCGGCGACAGCGGTCCGCTGCCGGTGAAGGCCTGCACGGCGACCGCGACGCCGTGCAGGGGCAGGTTGCCGGTGTCGTCCACCACGAAGCTGTAGGTGAGCGTCTCGCCCTCGACGAGGTCGCCCGGGGGGTCGGCGGAGGTGCGCAGGCCGATCCCGGGGGCGGCGGCCGTCACCGCCGTGGTGGTCGTCGCGGGCGGGCTCACCGCCGCTGGGGCGGGCGCGGGTGGCGTTCCGGTCGCGGTCGCGGTGTTGACGACCGTGCCGGCGGCCGCATCCGCCGGCGTGATCGTGTAGTCGGCGGCGCAGTCGCCGGACGCGCCGGCCGCGAGCACGGTCGGGCAGTCCAGCCCCGGAACCAGGGGATCGTCGACCGCGACCCCGGTCAGCGGCACGTCGCCGGTGTTGCGCAGCGCGAACGTGTACGGGATGGTGTCGCCCGCGTCGACCAGGCCGTCCTGGTTCACGTCGACCGGGGTGCCCGCGGTCTTCGTGAGCTCCAGCCCGGGCCGCGAGAACGTGACCGAGGCCGACCCGGGCGGGTTCAGCCCCGTCACGATCACCCGGTCGGGCCCGTTGGTGTAGCCGCCCCGGGGTGCGGTGACCTCCACGTCGGCCGTGCAGGAGGCCATCCCGACGCTCAGGTCGCCGGTCAGGGAGACCTCGCCGCCGGACGCGGTCAGCGCTCCGCCCGGGCAGGTCGTCGACGCGTTCGACGGGGAGGCGACGGTCATGCCGTCGGGCAGGGCGTCGCGGAACGACCAGCCCTGCTTGGAGCCGAGCTCCGAGGTGTTCGTCACCGTGAACCGGAGCCGGGCGGTCCCGCCGCTCGGTCCCCAGCCGCCGACGAACTCCTTGTCGAGCTGCGGCGTCGCGTCCAGGATCCGGATGTCGTCGAAGGCGTGGTCGTTGCCGAAGTCGGAGGGCTGGTTGTTGACCATCCGGATGCCGACCGAGCTCCCGCTGAAGAGCACGGCCCCGTTCGTCGTGTACTGGCCGACCGTGAACGTCTGCGCGCCCGAGGTCCCGAGTGGGGGGACGGTCACCGTCGTGGGCGACGAGCAGCCGTCGATCTCCGAGCCCGCCGGGAACTGCTGGCCGCCCTCGTTGACGAGGAAGAACTGCAGCAGGGGATGGTTGAGGTGGCAATTGCTCGCGCCGACATCCACACCGAACGCGAGGAAGCGGCTGGAGGTCGGCAGCGCGACGCCGCCGGTCGTCGCCAGTTCCAGGCTCTGCCCGTCGAGGGGCTGGAGCGAGAGCGCCGAGATCGCGTGGTTGTCCACCGCCTCCGCCGCGGTCTGACCGTGCAGCATCCCGAGGGCCACCGACGTCTGCTGCACCTGGTTCCACAGGTCCCTGCGGTTGCCGCAGTCGGCGATCGGCTCACCGGCGGTCGTGGACTGCGCCGCCGCCGAGACCCAGCCGTTGCAGCCGGTCAGCCACGCCGGGTCCGCGGTGTAGGTCTGCCCGCTCGCCCCGGTGTACTGGTTCAGCCGCAGGATCGGGGAGGTGGCCGGACCGTTCTCGAAGTCCTCGTCGTAGACGATGGACGGGGACGACGGCACGCCGGGGCTCCCGGGCGCTGCGGCGGCCGGTGCGGCGGCGACCGCCGTCGAGAGGGCGGCGGCACCGGGGATCAGCAAGGCACCGGCGGCGAGCAGCGCCGCGGCGCGGGTGCAGGCAGTCGGTGCTGGCATGCAGCCAGGATGACGAGGCCGACCCGATGCCGAAAGGCAGTAGGCGGCGGGAGCGGTCAGGCCCAGCCGAGCTCGTGCAGCCGCTCGTCGTCGATGCCGTAGTAGTGGGCGATCTCGTGCACCAGGGTGATGTGGATCTCGTCGCGCAGCTCGTCCTCGGTGGCGGCGATCGCGAGTAGGGGCTCGCGGTACAGGATGATGCGGTCCGGCATCTCGCCGAAACCGTAGCTGTCGCGCTCGGTCAGCGCGACGCCGTCGTACAGTCCGAGCAGGTCGAGCGAGCCGTCCTCCGGTCGGTCCTCGACCACGAACACCACGTTGTCCAGCCCGTCGACCATCTCGTCCGGCAGCTGGTCGAGCTCGTCGGTGACGAGGGCCTCGAAGGCCTCGGCGTCGAGCTGCAGCGTCATCGCCAGGCCTCGGCGACCGCCGCGTGGAGGTCGAGCAGGGACGCGGTGCGTTCGCTCGGTCCGCGGCCGAAGCCGCACTCGGTGCCGACGCCGAACACGGGCACCGCCGTGGCGGCGGCCGCGGCGCGGCGACGTGCGCCCTCGACCCCGTCCTCGTGGTGGAGCAGCCCGAGGTACAACTCGGTGCCTTCCGGGAGCTCGACGTCGGCGAGGGGCGCGAAGTAGGCGGCGTCGTCGCGCTCGATCGGCACGGGCAGGTGGACCCAGTCCACCGGCCGCGAGGATGCCGACAGGATGCCGCGCAGCACGGCCGCCAGATGCCCGGCGTCGGCCGGCTGCACGAAGTGCTGCTCCTCCACGTCGCCGTAGCAGAGGTGAAAGCCCACCTGGACGCCGGCGGGGACCGCGGCAGCCTGCCGGGCGGCGCGCTCCAGCACGCCGGAGAGCACGTCGTCGCCGAACCAGGACGGCATCCGGCCTTCGAGCAGCGCGAACTCGACCGCCGTGTCCCACTGGATCGCCAGATCCTCGTACGGGATGCCGTCGACGATCCGCTGCAGCTCGCCGAACAGGGCGCGCTCGTACGCGGGCTCGAACGCGGCCCGGTCCTCCGGGACGATGAACGGGCCGACGACGCCGGCGGGCGTCGGCAGCGAGACCTGGAAGCGGGTCCCCGGCGCGATCGCGCCCTCGTCGCGCAGCCGGCGGAAGACGGCGTACGAGTCGAGGGCGGCCTCGGCGTAACCGAGGTCCGGGAACACCAGCTCGTCGGCGGAGACACCGGGTTCGAGCTGGAACGGACGGCCGTCGAAGACGCCGCGCAGCAGCCGCGGCTCGCCCGGGATGCGGGTGAGCCCGTCCATACGGTCGAGGCGCGCGGTCTGGAACTGCACCCAGTAGAAGCGCTCGCCCACCTCGCCGTCCGGGATGCGGTGCAGCCGGTCGCCGAGGTGGGCGCTCACGGTGCGGAGCACCGACTCGGCGTCCGGCAGGGTGACGCTGCCGACGAGGTGGGCTCCGCGGATGACGGGGGAGGCGGGGGCGTGGTCGGTGCTGGTGCTCACCCGCGCGAGTCTACCGGCGGCAGGCCGCGCCCCCGCGGGCCGCCGTCGTGCCGGTCAGTACCAGTTGACCGACTCGGAGTGCCCCCACGCGGCGCACGGCGTTCCGTAGCCACGGGAGATGTAGTCGAGGCCCCACTTGATCTGGGTGGTGGCGTTGGTCGCCCAGTCGGTACCGAACGAGGCCATCTTGCTGCCGGGGAGTGCCTGCGGGATGCCGGTCGCGCCGCTGCCGGAGTTGGAGGCCTGGTAGTTCCAGCCGGACTCGCGGGTCCACAGCTTGTCGAGGCACTGGAACTGGTCCGCGCCCCAGCCGTACTGGCTGGAGGCCAGGGAGGCGGCGGTCGACTTCGCGCCGTCCGGCGTGTTCGCGGCGGCGGCAGCGGCGGCGGCTGCTGCTGCGGCCGCGGCGGCGGCCTCGGCGGCCTTGCGGTCCGCCTCGGCGCCGGCGCTGGCCAGCGCGTTCGACGCCGCCTTGGTGGTGTCGATCGTGTCGCGCAGCTTGTCGTCGCTGAGCTTGGTGAAGCCGCTCAGGCCCGCGATGGCGGTGGTGGCGGCCGACGCGTCGGCCTTCTGCCGGTTCGCGGCGACGGTCGCCTGTGCGGCGGAGAGAGTGTCCTTGGCCTCCTTCTCGAGGCGCTCGCGGACGATGGAGCCGTAGACGCCCAGCTGCTCGTGACGCATCCCGGTGGCCTGGGAGAGCTCCTGGGTCTTGCGCTCGCTCTCCTGCTGCTGCGCCACGGCGGGCGCGAGGAGGCTGGCGCTGACCAGCAGGGCGGCGGCACCGGAGACGATGCGGCCGAAGGGGAGGGGACTGTTCTTGACGGCGTTACGAAGGGTACTCAGCATGTGTTTCCTGGATCGGGCTTCCCCGCCTGACGCGTGCGGACGCAAGGGTGCGCACACGAACGGACCCGTGCTTTTTCGCCGGGAGGTCCTGCGGGCTGACGACCGCGCCGGAACGTGCGAGAGCACCCGTGGACCCGTGGTCCGGAGGGCGCGCGAGCGGCGGCGCGGGTGTGCCGGGCGTGGAAGCGGCGGGCATCCGGGGGCGGTCGCAGTGCGACCGGGGGTTGGGGGGACCGGATGCGGGCCAGCGCGGCACGACGGCTGTCGAAGCCGTCGGAAAAAGACCCTAGGCGCCTAGTCTGGACGGTTCGGGCATGGATCCTGGCAAAGTCGTGTACGCGTCAACCAACAGGGGCGCTGTCCTCGACCTCCACGGCGGCCTCGGCTTCGTCCATCCGGCGGTCGGTGACCCACAGCATCGGGACGAGCTGCAGCAGCACGAGGGCGGCCATCACGACGAAGACCCACTGCACGCCGAACAGCTGCCCGATCAGCCCGCCGACGGCCGCACCGAGCGGCATCGTGCCCCAGGCGAGCAGCCGGTAGGCGCTGTTGAGCCGCCCGAGCAGACGGAGCGGGACGACGCGCTGGCGCAGCGAGACCGTGATCACGTTCCAGACCGAGATGGTGATGCCGCCGATCAGCATCCCGGCGCCGATGAGGAACGGGTTCGCGGTGAGCGCGGGCGTGACGATCAGGAGGAGGGAGCCGACGATGGTCAGCACGAGCGAGCGCGCGCGCCCGAGCAGGCGCTCGACCGGCTCCGCCAGGAACGTGCCGAGCACGCTCCCGATCGCCGACGCGGTGAGCAGGAGCCCGTATGCGGGTTCGCTCAGCTTCATCGCCGACTGGGGGCCGACCGCGTAGAGCACGAACACCGTGTACACCGCGGAGCTGGCGAAGTTGAAGACGCCGACCATGATCGCCAGCGTGCGCAGCAGCGTGCTCCTGCGGAGGTACCGGAGCCCCTCGGCGATGTCCGCCCGGATGGTGCTCGGGGCCGTCCGCTCTGCGCGGAACCGTCCGCGCACGAGAAGGAGCACGCCGATCGCGGCGACCCACAGCAGCACGGGCGCGCCGAAGGCGAGCGCGATGCCGGTAGCCACAAGGAAGCCGCCCAGCGGCGGCCCGACGAACTCGTTCGCGGTGAGCTCGGCGGCGTACAGCCGCCCGTTCGCCCGCGACAGCTGCTCGCGCCGGACCAGCTGCGGCAGGATCGACTGCGACGACGTGTCGTACACCGTCTCGGCCACGCCGATGCAGAGGGCGGCGACGTAGAGCAGCCAGATGGATCCACCGCCCAGCAGCGCGACGCCGGTGAGGCAGGCGAGCACGAGCGCGCGGGCGGTGTTCGCCACGAGCATGAGCCGGCGGCGGTCCATCCGGTCGGCGAGCGCGCCGGCCGTCAGCGCGAACAGCAGCCAGGGGAGGGTGAAGGCGAACCCGAGCCCGGCGATCAGGGCAGGGGAGTCGGTGTAGCGCACGGCGACGAGCGGGAGGGCGACCTTCATCACCCCGTCGGCCAGGTTGGAGAGGCCGGCCGAGGTCCACAGCTTCCAGTACCGCGCGCCGAGTCCGTTCTCCGTCATGCGGCCAGCCTGGCACAGTGATTGAGAAAACTCAATCACCTGGAGAAATCTCCATCTGCGGTAGTGTCGTACCATGACGGACCCGCTCGCAGACGATCGCCCAGGCGACCCGGACGCCCGCCGTCGCCCGGCGACCGCGAAAGAGATCAAGGCGCTGTCGCATCCGCTGCGCCTGCGCATCCTGCGGTTGTGCAATGACCGGGAGCTGACCAACAAGCAGCTCGCAGATCGGCTCGGCGTGGACCCGGGCACGGCGTACTACCACGTGCGGCAACTGGTCTCGGCGGGTTTCCTCGAGCCGGCCGAGGTGCGCACGGGGGAGAGCGGCGCGCTCGAGAAGCCGTACCGCTCCACCGGGCTGACCTGGTGGCTCTCGGTGGCGCAGGACGAGGACCCGAGCAGAGGGGCGGCTCCCGTGGAGGCCTTCCAGCAGGAGCTCGCGGAGGCCGGGCCGGCGTCCATCGCGACGTACGCGCGCTTCGCGCTGCACCTGTCGCCGGAGCAGATCGAGGAGCTCGACCGCCGCATCGTCGCCGTCCTCGACGAGTACATCTCCACCGACCACGAGCGTGCCGACCAGCCCGCGCACGGCGGCTTCTTCGTGCTGCACCGCCTAGCCCCCGACGCCTGACGGCGGCCGCCTGCCCCGCTCATTCGTGCCGAATCGCCGCAATTCGTGACGAATAGCGTCGATTCGGCACGAATCGTCGCCCGCCGCGGGCACGAAAAAGGGCCCGGTTCACACGGAACCGGGCCCACGACTGGGGTGAGTAACGGGGCTTGAACCCGCGACCTCCTGGACCACAACCAGGCGCTCTACCAACTGAGCTATACCCACCATGGCTGCTCGCGGCTCACCGAGCCGTTCGCACGCAACTCGACGATTCTAATACATCCGCGGGGCCCATTTTTCCACCACGCCCGAGGCCAGCGCCTGGGTGTCGTCGGTGGTGGGGCCGGGAGGCGCGACGAACGCGGCGGACCGGTAGTAGTCGAGTTCGCGGATGGACTCCAGGATGTCGGCGAGGGCGCGGTGGCCGCCGTTCTTCTCCGGAGCGTTGAAGTAGATGCGCGGGAACCAGCGGCGGGCAAGCTCCTTGATCGAGGAGACGTCGACGTTGCGGTAGTGCAGGTGGTTGTCGAGCCGCGGCATGTACTTGGCAAGGAACATGCGGTCGGTGCCGATGGTGTTGCCCGCGAGCGGCGCGGTGCGCGCGGTCGGGGCGAACTTCAGCACGTACTCCAGCACCTCGTACTCGGCCTCGGCGAGGCTCTTGCCGTTCGGGATCTCCTCGATCAGTCCCGAGGTCGTGTGCATCTGCCGCACGAAGTCGCCCATGTTGGCGAGCGCCGAGTCGTCGGGCTTGATGACGATGCTGAGGCCCGGGTCGAGCACGTTCAGCTCGAAGTCGGTGATGACGACGGCGATCTCGACGAGCTCGTCGACCTCGAGGTCGAGGCCGGTCATCTCGCAGTCGATCCAGACCAGTCGATCCGAGGAAGTAGCCATACCAGCGAGTCTAGTGCTGGCCTCCGACGCGCCGCGGCACGGGCAGCTTCGGCCCCATCCCGTCGCCCGTGGACACGTGCCGCAGCCGCCGCGCGACCCACGGGATGGCGTACACCCGCAGCCAGGTGCGCAGCGGCACCGAGTCGGGCGGCCCGGCGGTCTCCGCGGCCGGGGGCGCCGCCGCCTCCGGACCGCCGATCTCGGCGTACGGGATGCCGAGCGCGTGCGCCGCGTGCGACGCGAGCAGCCGGTGCCCCCGCGCGCTCAGGTGCACCCGGTCGGAGGCCCACATCGCGGGGTCGCGGAACTCCCGGACGCCCCACACGTCGAGGACGGTGGCGTGCTGGTCGCGGGCGATGCTCCAGATGTTCGCGTTGAAGACGGCCGCCCGTCCGCGGAAGGGCTTGAGGAAGAACGCGAACTGCGGGTCGAAGATGTTCGCCAGCAGCACCGCGGTGCCCGCGCCGCGGAGCCGGCGGATGCCGCCCTCCAGCCGGGCGGCCAGGGCGTCGGGGTCGGCCGCCGGGCTCATCAGGTCGTTGCCGCCCACCATCACCGAGACGAGGTCGGGCGCGAGGTCCAGGGCGTGCGGGATCTGGCCGTCCACCACGTCAGCGATCCGGCGGCCGCGGACGGCAAGGTTGGCGAACTCCAGGCTGGCTCCGGCGAGGCGGGCGTCGCCGTCGAGGATGCCGGCGAGGCGGTCGGCCCAGCCGACGTACGCGTCCGGTGCTCCGGGAGCGGGATCGCACAGCCCCTCGGTGAGCGAGTCTCCGAGGGCGACGTATCGCGTGAAGGTCGTTCGGCTCACGGGACGATTGTCGGCGGTGGGCGGGGCCGCCGTCGCGCGTCCACGGCGTGCGGCAGTGGATGGTCGTCCCGATTTCGCCGGACGTACACTGACGGGGTGGAAACGACACCGGCCGTTGACCCGGCGGACACCGAGGGTGCGCAGCTGACGCTCTACACCTCCGCCTTCTGCGAACCGTGCATGCAGACGCGCGTGGTGCTGGCGGAGGCGGCGCGGCTCGCGCCGCGGATCGCGGTGACCGAGCTGGATGTGGCCCGCAACCCCGAGAGCGCGGAGCGGGACGGCATCCGTTCGACCCCGACCGTCATCGTCGCATCGGCGGACGGCGCCGAGGTGTTCCGCGCCGAGGGCGTCCCGACGCTCGCGCAGGTGCTCGCCGCTGCCGCCCGAGCTCTCTGACCGCCGCATCCCGGCCCGCCCAGCCGACAGCTCCTGAGTTCTTCGACCTCGCCGCGGCGTGTCGCTCGAACAACTCAGGAGCTGTCGGCTGGGGAGGCGCTGTGGACGTGGGAGGTGCCCCCGGCAGGAATCGAACCTGCGACCAAGAGATTAGAAGGCTCCTGCTCTATCCGCTGAGCTACGGGGGCGTGCGCCTCCACGATACCGGAGGCGGCCCGGCGCTCGGCGTCAGAGCCGGGCGCCCGACTTGCCCGCCCGGTTGACGATCGCGATGACGGGCCTGCGCCCGCGCAGCCCGAAGGCGAGGCGCAGGCTGGCCTGCCGGGCGATCAGCACGGCGATCACGGCGGCGGCCGCCGCCGGCACCAGACCGGAGATCGCCATGGCGATGTGCGGTCCCACCTGCTCGACGACCCAGCCCATGATCGGTCCGCCGATGGCCTGGCCGCCGAGCAGCACGAGGATGTAGAGCGAGATCACGCGTCCGCGGATCTGCACGTTCGACGACATCTGCACCAGCGAGTTCGCCGCCGTGATGAACAGCAGGTTCCCGATCCCGACGCCGACCAGCAATGCTCCGAAGGCGATCTCGCCCGGCGCGAACCCGGCGACGGCCTGCACGATCCCGAGCGCCGCTGCGGTGCCGACGACCATCGACAGCCGCACGCTGGTGCGCCGGGTGGAGGCGAGTGCCCCGGTGAGCGCGCCTGCCGCGACGAGCGCGTTGAACAGCCCGTAGCCCTGCGCGCCGACGTGGTACACGTTGTTGGCGTACGCGGCGAGGAACACCGGCATGTTGAACGCGAAGACGGCGATCACGGCGACCATCACGACGGTCCAGAAGATCACCGGCTTGCGGCGCACGTACCGCATCCCCTCGGCGAGCTGCCCCTTGCCGCGCGGTGCGGCGGGGGAGGCGTGCAGTTCCGACCGCTTGAGCGTCGCGACGGCGAAGACGACGGCGAGGCACGCGACCGCGTTGATCGCGAACGACCAGCCGCCGCCCACCGCCGTGATCAGGATGCCGCCGAGCGCGGGCCCGATGAGCCCCCCGAGCTGGAAGATCGAGGAGTTGAGGCTGATCGCATTGCGCAGGTAGCGCGGCCCGACCAGCTCGTTCACGAAGACCTGCCGGGCCGGGTTGTCGACCACCGTCACGAGCCCGAGCACGAACGAGATCGCGTAGACGTGCCACACCTCGATCACCCCGCTGAGCGTGAGCACGGCGAGCAGGGCGGCGAGCCCGGCCGCGCACGACTGGGTGATGACGAGAAGCCGCTGCTTCGAGTAGCGGTCGGTGAGCACGCCTCCCCAGAGGCCGAAGAGCAGCATGGGCGTGAACTGCATGAACACGGTGACGCCGACGGCCGCGACGCTGCCGGAGAGCTGCAGCACCAGCCAGTCCATCGCGATCCGCTGCATCCAGACCGCGGTGTTGGCGACGAGGTTGCTCGCGGCGAAGCGGCGGTAGTTGGGGACCCTCAGCGAGGCGAACGTCTCGCGCCACGGCGGCCGGGCGGAGAGGACGGGCATGGGCCCGGTGGGCGGGGCGGCGGCGGGGGAGTGTGCCACTCTCGTGTTACCTCGATGTCTGCTGGTTCCGTATGAAGTCTCCCCATCGACATTACGTGTCCCAGGATATTCTTGGAGCCGATCGGCACTATAAGTCCCATTGGATTTCCGAATGGATGGCCCATGTTCGACCCCGTTCTGCTCCAGACCTTCCTCGCCGTGGCCGACACGCGCAGCTTCACCCGCGCCGCGGCCCGGCTCGGCATCAGCCAGCCCACCGTCAGCCAGCACATCCGGAAGCTGGAGCAGGCCGCCAAGCGCCAGCTGATCGCCCGTGACACCCGCGACGTGCGGCTGACCGACAACGGGGACGCGATGGCCGGCTTCGCGCGCACGATCCTGGCGGCCCACGCCGAGGCGGACAGCTACTTCAGCGGCTCGGCCATGCGCGGCCGGCTGCGCTTCGGGGCCGCGGACGACCTCGCGATCACGACGCTGCCGCGCATCCTGAGGCACTACCGGCAGCAGAACCCGCAGATCAACCTGGAGCTGACCGTCGACCAGTCCGGGCCACTGCACCGGAAGCTCAAGGCCGGTCAGCTCGACCTCATCTTCATCAAGCAGACGCCGGGCACCACCGACGGCACGGTCGTGGCGACCGACGAGCTGGTCTGGATGGGGCAGGAGAAGACGATGCTCGATCCCGAGGGGCCGGTGCCGCTGATTGCGTACCAGGGACCGAGCATCAGCCGCCAGGCGGCGATCGACGCGCTGGAGGCGGCGGGCCGCACCTGGCGGATCACCTGCAACACGCGCGAGGTGAACGGGGTGCTCGCCGCGGTGCGCGCCGGCATCGGGGTCGCGGTGTTCCCGCGATCGCTCATCCCCACCGACCTCATCAAGGTGACCAACCGGTTCGGGCTGCCCGAGCTCGGCGGGATCGACTTCACCCTGCTGTCGAACCCCTCGGCCGCGCGCGAGCCCGTGGAGGCGCTGACCACCGCCATCCTCGCCCGCGCGGTCAGCCGCGTCGCCTGACCGGCGCCTGGTTGGCGCGACACGCCGTCGGCGGCAACGGCCGCGCGGCGTGTCGCGTCAACCGGCCGCGCTCAGCCTTCGACCGGCACGGCGTCCGGGTCGGCCGGGCGCACACCGCCGTCGGAGGAGCGCCGCCGCAGCGTGAGCGCGAGCAGCGGGAACAGCAGCACCGACAGCATCCCGGCGCCGACGAGCGCGGTCGCGGTACCGCTGGCGAGGTCGTGCTCACGGACTCCGATTGCCGTCACCGCGACGATGATCGGCAGCCCGGTCGCGCTGAGCAGCGTGAGCGCACCGCGGTCGCGGAACGTCGAGCCCGGCGGCGCGGACAACGACCCCGGCACCCCGCGGATCACAAGGAGCAGCAGAAGGAACACCGGCAGTAGGATGAGCGCCCTCGGGTCGCCGAGCAGCGCGGGCAGGTCGAATCCGATCCCGGTGTTGATGAAGAAGATCGGCACCAGTACGCCGAACGCCACCGCCTCCAGCTTGCTCTCGATGTGCCGTGCGTCCGCGGGCTCCGCACCCGAGAGCAGGATGCGGCACAGCACCCCCGCCGCGAACGCGCCGAGCAGCATGTCCAGCCCGAGCGCGATGCTCAGGCCGACGAGTGCCGCGATCACGAGCACGACGAAGCGGATCGCGAACTGGCCGCTGGTGTGCAGCGTCGCCCTCACCAGGCGGTGGAAGCCGCGGTGGCCGCCGCGCGAGGCGAACCAGATCGCGCCGCCCGCGACGATCGCGAACCCGATCAGCACCAGGGCGGCGGCGAGGGGCTTGCGTCCGCTGAGGAACAGCGAGATCGCCAGCAGCGGCCCGAACTCGCCGACGGCTCCGACCGCCGTCACGGCCCTCCCGAACGGCGTGTGCATCTCGCCCGCGTCGCGCAGCACCGGCATCAGCGTCCCGAGCGCCGTGGAGGTGAGGGCGATGCCGATGTAGACGCCGGTGACGAGCGACCCCGCGATCAGGGTCGAGAGCAGGACGCCGGCGGCGAGCGAGGCCAGCCAGCCGAGGGAGGCGGTCCGCAGCGGTCGCCCGGCGATGGAGCGGAAGTCGATCTCGTTCCCGGCCATGAAGAACAGGAATGCGAGACCGAAGTTGGACAATGCCGCCAGGGAGTCCGTCTCGGGCACCCAGCCGAGCACGCTCGGGCCGATCAGCAGCCCGAGCACGATCTCGAACACCACCAGCGGGATCTTGACGAACCGGCCGACCGCCGTGGTGAGCAGCGCTGCGGCGACGCCGAGCAGGGGGACGAGCACGACGGTGGCGACACGGGGGTCCATGCGCGCATGCTAGCGACGCCCGGCCGGGCGGCGGCAGACCCTTCCCGGCCGGCGTTCACACAGCCGAAATGCGCCGGGGATAGTGTGGCGTCATGCGCGAACAACAGGCAAGGATCATCGCTGACCTGCACGTGAGTCCGGAGATCGACCCGGCCGCCGAGGTCGAGCGGCGCGTGGGCTTCCTCGTCGACTACCTCCGCACGACAGGTGCCGCCGGCTTCGTGCTCGGCATCAGCGGCGGGCAGGACTCGACGCTCGCCGGACGCCTCGCCCAGCTGGCCGTCGAGCGGCTGGCCGCCGAGGGGACGGACGCGGACTTCGTGGCCGTGCGGCTGCCCTACGCGGTGCAGCGCGACGAGGAGGACGCGCAGCTGGCGCTGCAGTTCATCCGCCCGAAGAGCCAGGTCGTGTTCAACATCCAGCGCGGCACCGACGGCGTCGAGGACGAGTACGCCGACGCGCTCGACGAGCCGATGTCCGACTTCGTCAAGGGCAACGTGAAGGCGCGCATCCGCATGGTCGCGCAGTACGCGATCGCGGGCCAGCGCAGCCTGCTCGTCATCGGCACCGACCACGCGGCCGAGGCCGTGACCGGGTTCTTCACCAAGTACGGGGACGGCGGCACCGACATCCTGCCGCTCACCGGGCTCAGCAAGCGGCAGGGCAAGCAGCTGCTCCGCCATCTCGACGCCCCCGCACGGCTCTGGGAGAAGGCGCCCACCGCCGACCTGCTCGACCTCAACCCTGGGCAGACCGACGAGGACAACCTCGGCCTGACCTACGAGGACATCGACGACTTCCTGGAGGGCAAGGACGTCGCGGACGAGGTGGCCGAGGCCATCGAGGGCCGCTACCGGGCGACCGAGCACAAGCGCCAGCCCCCCGCGAGCATGTTCGACAGCTGGTGGGGCGAGGGCAGCTACAGCCGCTGATCCCGCACGACGAGGGAATGACGAAGGGCGCCGGCGTGATGCCGGCGCCCTTCGTGTCGGTGGAGTGCTCGCGACGAGCGGTCAGACGGGCTGACCCAGGCGGGCCGTGGGCGAGGTGTCCTGGTCGGAGGCGCCCGCAGCCGCGGTGGCCGCGAACGGGTTCGTCTGCTCGTCCTGCGGGTGCTGCGCAGCCGCCGCGGCGGGGGTCGCGGGTGCCGCGTACTGCTCGTGGTGCTGCTGGGCGACCCAGGCGTCCTGCTGGGCGACCAGCGACGTGCGCTCGCCGTCGGTGTTCTCGAAGCGCCAGCGCTCCAGGTCGTTCTGGAAGATCTTCCGCGCGCGGCGCGGGTTGTTCTGCCACTCGATCAGGCGGTCGCGGAACTCGGCGATCGCCGGGTCGAGCTGGTAGCCGAAGGTGGCCGACGCCCGCTTCATCTCGGCGAGCTGGTGCCCGGCCCAGTTCGCGGCGATGCCGGAGCCCTTGATCGGGAGCAGGCGCACCATGATGTCGGCCTGGCCGACGGCGCGGTCGGAGAGCACCTGCTCGGCCGGGGTCAGCGAGTTCCAGACCGAGGCCTCGGTCGCGGCATCCACCAGTGCCGCGATCGCGGAGGCCTTCTGCTGGCGGTCGGTGCGGGAGAGGAGGCCCTTGAGGGCGCCCCGGGCGATCCAGGCGGCGATGAGGCCGGACAGGATCACGGCGACCGCGAGGACCGCCGCGTAGAAGATCACCGAGCGTGCTGCCGGCGATGTGAGCCAATCGACGAAGTCATTCCACCACTGCATGCCGCGATGGTAACGGCGTGGAGGGGGTGGGCCGCGGAGCCGGGGCGACGTGTCGCGTATGCGTGCATTCCAGTGCGCGGCGAGAGGCAGAATGGTGGGAGCGGATCGAGAGGGGAACCCCATGCAGACCTTCGTGCTGGCCGGCGGATGCTTCTGGTGCCTGGACGCGGTGTACCGCGTGCTGCGCGGGGTGCAGGATGTCGTGTCCGGGTACACCGGCGGCACCGTCGTCGACCCGACGTACGAGGAGGTGTGCACTGGCCGCACCGGGCACGCCGAGGCGGTGGCCGTCACATTCGACCCCGAGGTGGTTCCTCCGGGCGTCATCCTCGACGTGTTCTTCACCCTTCACGACCCGCGGCAGCTCAACCGCCAGGGCAACGACATCGGGACCCAGTACCGGTCGGCGATGTTCTATGACGGCGAGCACCAGCGCGAGCTCTTCGAGGGCGCGCGCGACCGCGCCGCCGAGTACTGGGACGGCGGGATCGTGACCACGATCGAGCCGCTCGGCCCGTTCTACCGCGCGGAGGAGTACCACCAGGACTTCTTCGCCAAGAACCCGGGCCAGGGATACTGCCTGGCCGTCGCGCTGCCGAAGGTCAACAAGATCCGCGCGTCGTACGCGGACTACGTCACGGCCTGAATCCGTCCACAGGCGGGGACGCCGCCGAGTTCTCCACGGAAGCGGCGGGGCCGCTCCGCCGCCGGAGCGCTCCCGCGAGAGTGGTCTCGAGCCCGCCGCCCGGCGGGCGCCGAAAGGGGAGACCATGTCCGACACCGTCGCCGTCCGCGGCTTCGTCGCCACCGAGCCGCGCCACCTCGTGACCGAGGGCGGGCTGCCGATCACGAGCTTCCGGCTCGTCACGACCCGCCGCCGCTATAACCGCCAGGCCGCCTCCTGGGAAGACGGCGGCAGCAACTGGTACACCGTCAGCGCGTTCCGCCGGCTCGCCCTCAGCGCGGCCGACTGCATCGCCAAGGGCGACCCCGTCCTCGTCTCCGGCCGGCTCTGCCTGCGGGAGTGGGCCGGCGAGAAGCAGGGCATGACGGTGGAGATCGAGGCCGAGTCGATCGGGCACGACCTCACCTGGGGCCGCTCCGCCTTCACGCGCTCTCCTGCGGCGGCCCACGCCGGCGAGCCGGTGGATGAAGCGGCCACCCCTCCCGAGGGAATCCCAGCGACCTCCCCATAGGATGCGGAGCATGCCGTCTTCCGTGGTCCGCCGGACCGGTCCGCTCGCCCGCGTGACCGCCGGGCCTGCCGCTGCCGCCGCCATCGTGCTCGCCTTCGCGCTCACCGGATGCGTCGGGGGCACCACCCCGACGGCAGCGCCGACGGCGACACCGACCGCGAGCCCGACGGCGACACCGACCGCGTCCGCTCCGCCGGCGATCGCGCTGGTGCCGGGAGGGACGGCGCAGCAGAACCTGCCGTACTTCGATCAGGTGAACCGGGCGACCCTCGCGGCGAAGCCCGACGCGCAGGGGCGCGACTTCATTGACGCGCTGGTGGCCGCCGGATTCAGCAAAGCCGACATGCAGGTGACCGTCGACACGACGACGATCGGCCTGAAGGCCAACTCGATCCAGTTCTCGGTGAAGCTCGGCGACACCTGCCTGATCGGCCAGAACGGTGCGGATGCGGGCGGCTACAGCAGCATGGTGACGCCGGTGCTCTCCACGGGCGCCTGCCTGATCGGGCAGACGCGTCCGATCGACTGGTAGTGCCGGGCCGGTATCCTCGAATACGGCACAGTGCCGACGACAGGGAGTTTGAGAAGAAGAGTGGCCGAATACATTTACTCGATGGTGCGCGCCCGCAAGGCGGTCGGCGACAAGGTGATCCTCGACGACGTCACGATGGCGTTCCTGCCCGGCGCGAAGATCGGTGTCGTCGGACCGAACGGCGCCGGTAAGTCGACCATCCTGAAGATCATGGCCGGCCTCGACACGCCCTCCAACGGCGAGGCCAAGCTGTCTCCCGGGTACAGCGTCGGCATCCTGATGCAGGAGCCGGAGCTGGACGAGAACAAGACCGTGCTCGAGAACGTCCAGGAGGGCGTCGGCGAGATCAAGCAGAAGGTCGACCGGTTCAACGAGATCTCCGGACTGCTCGCCGACCCCGACGCCGACTTCGACACGCTGCTGGCCGAGATGGGCACCCTGCAGGAGCAGATCGACGCGGCCGACGCGTGGGACCTCGACTCCCAGCTGGAGCAGGCGATGGACGCACTGCGCTGCCCGCCGGGCGACTGGCCGGTCAACACGCTCTCCGGTGGTGAGAAGCGTCGTGTCGCGCTCTGCAAGCTGCTGCTGCAGAAGCCCGACCTGCTGCTGCTCGACGAGCCCACCAACCACCTCGACGCCGAGAGCGTGCTCTGGCTGGAGCAGCACCTGGCGAAGTACCACGGCGCCGTGCTCGCCGTGACCCACGACCGGTACTTCCTCGACCACGTGGCCGAGTGGATCGCCGAGGTCGACCGCGGTCACCTGTACCCGTACGAGGGCAACTACTCGACCTACCTGGAGAAGAAGCGCGAGCGCCTCGCCATCCAGGGCAAGAAGGACGCGAAGCTCGCCAAGCGCCTCTCCGAGGAGCTCGACTGGGTGCGCAGCAACGCGAAGGGCCGCCAGGCGAAGTCCAAGGCCCGTCTGGCCCGCTACGAGGAGATGGCGGCCGAAGCGGAGCGCACCAGGAAGCTCGACTTCGAGGAGATCCAGATCCCGCCGGGGCCGCGCCTCGGCCAGATCGTGATCGACGCGAAGAACCTCGAGAAGGGCTTCGGCGACCGCAAGCTCATCGACGACCTCACGTTCACGCTTCCGCGCAACGGCATCGTCGGGGTGATCGGCCCGAACGGCGTCGGCAAGACCACGCTGTTCAAGACGATCGTCGGGCTGGAGCCGCTCGACGGCGGTGACCTCAAGGTCGGCGAGACCGTCCAGATCTCGTACGTCGACCAGACCCGCGGCGGCATCGACCCGAACAAGAACGTGTGGGAGGTCGTCTCCGACGGGCTCGACTACATCCAGGTCGGCAAGACCGAGGTGCCGTCGCGCGCGTACGTCTCGACCTTCGGGTTCAAGGGACCGGACCAGCAGAAGAAGGCCGGCGTGCTCTCCGGTGGTGAGCGCAACCGCCTCAACCTGGCGCTCACGCTCAAGCAGGGCGGCAACCTGCTGCTCCTCGACGAGCCGACCAACGACCTCGACGTCGAGACCCTTTCGAGCCTGGAGAACGCCCTGCTCGAGTTCCCGGGCTGCGCGGTGGTCATCACCCACGACCGGTGGTTCCTCGACCGGATCGCGACCCACATCCTCGCCTACGAAGGCACCGACGAGAACCCGGCCGACTGGTACTGGTTCGAGGGCAACTTCGAGGCGTACGAGGAGAACAAGGTCGAGCGGCTCGGTCCCGACGCCGCGAAGCCCAACCGGTCGGCGTACCGCAAGCTCACGCGCGACTGAGGCGACGGACGATGCGACTCCACGTCCCGATCAAGCTCCGCTGGAGCGACCTCGACGCGTACGGTCACGTCAACAACGCCGAGATGCTGCGCCTCCTCGAGGAGGCGCGCATCGAGGCGTTCTGGGTGACCGACGACAGCGGCCAGGGCAGTGGAGAGGCGGTCGGAGGCTCGACCGCCGTGCTCGACGGACGGCCGGGCGCCGACACGCTCACGCTGATCGCACGGCAGGAGATCGAGTACCTGGCGCCCATCCCGTACCTCCGCCAGCCGCTCGACGTCCAGCTCTGGCTCGGGCGGCTCGGCGGGGCGAGCCTCGAGGTCTGCTACGAGGTCTGGTCGCCCGAGGGCACCGAGCCCGCAACGCTGTACTCGCGTGCGGCGACCACGATCGTGCTCGTCGACGCCACGTCCCAGCGTCCGCGGCGCATCAACGAGCGCGAGCGCGACGCGTGGACGCCGTACCTCGAGGAGCCGGTGGCGTTCGCCAAGCGCGGCTGATCTCGCGGCCCACGGTGCGCCGCTACGCGGTGACCGTCACCGAGTCGCCTGACACCGTCGCATTCAGCTTCGGCAGCGGGTCGCTCGCCGGACCGTTCAGCACGTCGCCGGTGGAGGCGTCGAAGCGCGAGCCGTGACACGGGCAGTCGAACTCCTTGCCCTGGGGTGCCACGGTGCAGCCGGCGTGCGTGCACACCGCGCTGAACGCGACCACCTGACCGGCGCTCGGCTGCGACACCACGATCGGCTTGCCGCCGAGCGTGGCGGAAACGGCGCCGCCCACCGGGATCGACTTCAGCGAGACCTTGGTCGAGCCTCCGCTGTCGGTCCCCGTGACATTTCCGTCGGCGCCGGCCGCGGTACAGGCGGCGAGCAGCAGGGTGCCGGCGGAGGCGCCGCCGATCGTGACGAGGGTGCGGCGGGTGAGCGGTGCGCGGTCGGTCATCGTGGTCCTCACGGTCGGCGGGTGCATCTCCTACGGTAGTCACGAGGAAGACGCGGGAACGGTTCAACGCTGCCCGATGAACCTTTCCGTCCGCTGCATCGTGTACGAGGTGGAGGTGAACATGCCGGATGAGGACGCCCGCCTGCTGCGCGAGCTGCACGACCAGCACGCGCAGGCCGTGTGGCGGTACGTCGTCCACCTCACCGGCGACCGGGCCATGGCCGACGACATCGTGCAGGAGACCCTGCTGCGCGCCTGGCGGAAGCCGTCCGTCCTCGACCAGTCGCAGCAGTCGGCGCGCACCTGGATGTTCACCGTCGCCCGCAACCTCGTCATCGACGGCAAGCGCAGCGCTGCGAGCCGTCACGAGTTCGGCACCGATACTCTGCCGGAGCGGCCGACCCCCGGCGACCAGGCCGACGCGGTGCTCGATGCCTGGCTGGTGTCCGACGCGCTCGCGGAACTCTCGCAGGAGCACCGGGCCGTCATCGTCCACGCCTACTACGGCGGCCGCTCGGTCGCCGAGATCGCCCGCGAGCTCGACATCCCGGAGGGGACCGTCAAGTCGCGCCTGCACTACGGCCTGCGGGCGCTGAGGCTCGCACTGCAGGAGAGAGGGGTGACGTCAGCGTGACCACGCATGAGGAGTTCGCGACCTGGGACGCCGCCTACGTGCTCGGCGCCCTCTCGCCGACCGACCGCCGGGCGTACGAGGCGCACCTGCGCGAGTGCGCGCGGTGCGCCGACGGGCTGACCGAGCTGGCCGGGCTGCCCGGCATCCTGTCCCGGGTGCCGCGGGAGGACGCCCTCGCGCTGATCGCCGAGCCGGCGGCGGCGCCAACGGCGGCGACCGCGGATGCGGTCATCGGCGAGACCGCCCCGTCCGGGCCCGCCGCGGTCGACGGCCCCGGCGAGGACGTGCTCCCGTCGCTCCTGCACAAGGCGCGACGGCGCCGGGCGCGCAGCCGCTGGCTCGTGGCCGGGCTGTCCGCCACCGCGGCCGCGGTCCTCGTCGGCGTCGGCGCCTTCGTGCTGCCCGCCGTGCTGCAGCCCGCAGCCCCGACCGCCGACGTGGTGATGCAGCAGGTGGAGCCCAGCCCGCTCAGCGCCGACCTCCGGCTGACGTCCGAGCCGTGGGGCACCCGCATCGACTCGCGCTGCAGCTACGCGCGCGTCGGCGCGGACGGCGGCGGGCACGCCTGGGGCTACGCGATGGTCGTCACCGACCGCGCGGGCAAGCAGTACCAGGTGTCCACCTGGACGGCCGACGAGGGCACCACCGCGACCCCGGTGGCGACCACGAGCGTGCCGGTCGCCGACATCGCGTCGGTCGACATCCGCTCGGCGGGCGACGGGACCGTGCTGCTGCGCAGCACCTTCGACTGAGCGCCGGAGCGCGCCTCAGTCGGCCGCGCGCGGCAGCCGGATGGTCGCCTCCTGCGCGACGCTCGCCACGAGACGCCCGTCGCGCGTGAAGATGCGGCCCTGCGCCAGCCCGCGGCCGCCGCCGGCGTTCGGCGACTCCTGCACGTACAGCAGCCACTCGTCCACCCGCGCCGGGCGGTGCCACCACATGGCGTGGTCGAGGCTCGCCGCCTTGAGCCCGGGAGTCGCCCACGCGATCCCGTGGCGCCGCATGATCGACTCCATGATCGTGTAGTCGCTCACGTACGCGAGTGCGGCCCGGTGCAGCCCGGGGTCGTCGGGCATCTCGCCGATGGTGCGGAACCACACCGCCTGCTCCGCGACGTGCTCGCCTTCGACCGAGACGTAGACCGGCGAGGTCACGTGACGCATGTCGAATGGCCGCTGGCTGGCCCAATACTGAGCGACCGGATGCTGCACATCCTCCAGCGTCGACGCGGTCGAGGGCAGGTCCTCCGGATCGGGCAGGCCCTCCGGCATCGAGACCTGGTGCTCCAGTCCTTCGTCTTCGGTCTGGAACGAGGCGATCATCGACAGGATCGGCAGCCCGTTCTGGTACGCCTGCGTGCGCCGGGTCGAGAAGGACCGGCCGTCGTGGATGCGGTCGACCGAGAACGTGATCGGGAAGTTCACATCGCCCGGCCGCAGGAAGTAGCCGTGCATCGAGTGGATGCTCCGGTCGTCCTCGACCGTGCGCGTCGCGGCCACGATCGACTGCGCCAGCACCTGGCCGCCGAACACGCGGCCCAGCGGCATCCACTGCGACGGTCCGGTGAAGATGTCCTCGCTGGTGCGTGCACCGGTGTCGGTGAGATCGAGCGCGGTGAGAAGGGAAGCCAGGGGCTCGGTCACGGTGCCTCCAAGTCGGTGGTCTGTTGGTAGTTTAGACATCCGATGAGCCAGTCGTTTTCTCTTGTGGACACCCTCGCCGTCGCCGATCTGCAGACCTATCTGTCGAGGGCGGCCCGCGTCGAGGAGGGGTCCGTGCGCCTGATCGCCGGGTCCGGCGTCCTCGCCGTCTACACGGCGATCCTGTACCCCCGCGGTCTCCTGGACGAGACGCCCACCGTGCTGGGCCTCCGCACCTTCGCGACGGGGTCCGACGTGACGTTCGACGTCGTCGTCCCCATCCGGTCGCTGCTCGACCGGGTGGCGCGGGTGCGCGAGAGCGCGGAGGCGGCGGGAGAGTCCGACGGTACGCCGCTGGAGATCCGCCTGCCGCTCGAGGTCTCCACGGTCACCTGGGCCGGCATCTCGCCGCCGCGCGGCGGCTGGCGGCCGGTGGGGGAGACGACCTCCGAGCTGCTGCAGTCTCTTGCGCAGGCGGGCGTGGCGGAGGTCGCCGAGGCGGTCCCCACCGGCACCGGCGAGCAGCTCGTGCAGCGTGTCCGCGCCGAGGTCTGGGGCCGTCCCATCGAGGGCCTCGAGTACATCCCGACAGGAGCCGCGTTCGCCGCCGACAGCCTCGGCTTCCTCGGCGACGACACCCCGGTCACGATCCACGAGACGGGCACCTGGACCCGCCTCACCACCCGCCGCGGCCACACCCTCGTCCGCCGCACCTCCTGGTCCCTCCGCCGCTGACCCCCGCCCCCACCCACCGTCGAGTCCGCGAAGACTGCACGCGACACGCCGTGCGGCCGTGCAGTCTTTGCGGACTCGATGGTGGGGGGAGGGCGCGAGGGGCGGTCAGGGGCGGGCGGCGGCGCGGCCGGCCTGGCGACCGGAGAAGAGGCAGCCGCCGAGGAACGTGCCCTCGAGGGCGCGGTAGCCGTGCATCCCGCCGCCGCCGAAGCCCGCCGCCTCGCCGACGGCGAAGAGCCCGGGCACCGGCGAGCCGTCCGCGCCGAGCACGCGGCCGTCGAGGTCCGTCTCGATCCCGCCGAGGCTCTTCCGGGTCAGGATGTGCAGCTTGACGGCGATCAGCGGTCCCGCCGCCGGGTCGAGCAGCTTGTGCGGCGACGCCACCCGGATGAGCCGGTCGCCCCGGTACTTCCGCGCCGAGCGGATGGCGGCCAGCTGCAGGTCCTTCCCGAAGTCGTTGTCGAGCTGCCGGTCGCGCTCGCGCACGTGCCGGGCGACCAGCTCGGTGTCGAGCGGCACGTCCGCGATGCGCTGCATCCCGGCCAGGAGCTCGTCGAGCGTGTCGGCGACGACGAAGTCCGCGCCGTGCTGCTTGAACGCCTCCACGGGCCCCGGAGCGCCCGGCGCGACCCGCTTGGCGAGCAGCCGCACGTCCTTGCCGGTCAGGTCGGGATTCTGCTCGCTGCCGGAGAGCGCGAACTCCTTCTCGATGATCCTCTGCGTCAGCACGAACCAGCTGTAGTCCGACCCGGTCCGCCGCAGGTGCTCCAGCGTCCCGAGCGTGTCGAACCCGGGGTAGAGCGGCGACGGCAGCCGGTCGCCGTGCGCGTCCAGCCACAGCGACGACGGCCCGGGCAGGATGCGGATGCCGTGCCGCTCCCACACCGGGTCCCAGTTCTGGATGCCCTCGGTGTAGTGCCACATCCGGTCGCCGTTGATCAGGTGCGCGCCCGCGGTCTCCGCGATGCCGAGCATCCGCCCGTCGACGTGCGCGGGAACGCCCGAGAGCATGTGCGCGGGAGGTTCGCCCAGCCGTGCCGGCCACGCGGCCCGCACCAGGTCGTGGTTGCCGCCGATGCCGCCGGACGCGACGATCACGACAGGCGCCCGCAGCTCGAAGTCGCCGACGATCTCGCGGTTGCTCGGGGCACCGCGCTCGGCCGGGTCGGGCGCGAGCACCGCGCCGCGCACGCCGACGACGCGGCCGTCCTCGACGATCAGCTCGTCCACCCGGTGGCGGTTGCGGATCGCCGCCCGGCCGTTCGCCGCTGCCGATTGCACGCGGCGCGCGAACGGCTCCACGACTCCTGGACCGGTGCCCCAGGTGATGTGGAACCGCGGCACCGAGTTGCCGTGGCCGCCTGCGCGTCCGTCGCCGCGCTCGGCCCAGCCCACGACCGGGAAGAACCGCACGCCCTTCTCGTGCAGCCAGGCGCGCTTCTCGCCCGCGGCGAACTGCAGGTACGCCTCCGCCCACTGCCGCGGCCAGTGGTCCTCCGCGCGGTCGAAGCGGGCGGTGCCGAACCAGTCGTCGCGGGCGAGCGCGAGGGAGTCGTGCACGCCCATCCTGCGCTGCTCGGGGGAGTCGATGAGGAACAGCCCGCCGAACGACCACCACGCCTGGCCGCCGAAGGACGCCGACGGCTCCTGTTCGACGATGGTCACCCGCCGTCCTGCGTCCAGCAGTTCGGATGCGGCGACCAGCCCGGAGAGGCCGGCGCCGACGACGATCGCGTCGGGTTCGTTGGTCATCCGTGTCTCCTTCGGCACCGGGATGGCTGCGAGGGCTACTCCTCGAATGTGTTGACCATAGCGAACGCGGCCCGCTCCAGGTAATTCCAGAGGGTCTCCTCCTGCAGCGGCGCAAGTCCCAGGCCGTCGACCGCGACCCGCATGTGGGCCAGCCACCGGTCGCGGGCGTCCGGGTTGACCTTGAACGGGTTGTGCCGCATCCGCAGGCGGGGGTGGCCGCGCTGCTCGCTGTACGTCGTCGGGCCGCCCCAGTACTGCTCCAGGAACAGCACCAGCCGCTCCTTCGCGGGCCCGAGGTCTTCCTTCGGGTACATCGGCCGCAGCACGGGATCGGCGGCGACGCCGTCGTAGAAGGCGTCTACGAGCCGCTGGAACGTCTCGTGACCGCCGATCTGGTCGAAGAAGCTGGGCTGCGGCCCGACCGGGATGCTCACGGCTTCGTCCCGTCCCCGTCGCCGGCGCCCTCGGGCTTCGGACGGTTCTCGATGGCGGGCTGGATGCGGATCGCACCGGGGTCGGCCGGCCGCTTCGCGGGGGTCTTGGGGGCCGTGGCCGGCGAGGTGCCCGGCGCCGTGCCCGGGTCGGCCGGGGTGGCCGCCTGCCGCTTGGCCGCCGCGCGCGCCTTGCGGCCCTTGAGCGGGGGCTCGGGGTTCACGACCTGGCTCGGGCGGGTCCGCGGCGGCTTCGCGCCGGCGACGCTCGCCGCACTGTCGAAGCCGGTCAGTACGACCGCGGAGAGCGACGGCAGCTTCACGCCGAGTTCGTCGAGCGCCTGCTTGAGGCGGACGCGCAGCTCGCGCGAGACGTCGTCCTTCGCGGTGGTGCGCGTCTTGAGCACCAGGCGGATGACCATGGCGTCGGCCGAGATGGACTCCAGCCCCCACAGCTCGGGCTTGTCCAGGATGCGCGAGCGCCACTTCGTGCTCGTCGCGAGCGCGGTGGCGGCCTCCATCATCTTCGCCTGCACCGCCTCGATGTCGGTGTCGTACGGCACGGCCAGGTCGATGATGACGCGCGCCCAGCCCTGTGACATGTTGCCGACGCGGAGGATCTCGCCGTTGCGCACGAACCACAGTGTCCCGTTCACATCGCGCACCTGGGTGACCCGGATGCCGACCGCCTCCACGACGCCGGTCGCCGACCCGAGGTCGACGACATCGCCGACCCCGAGCTGGTCCTCCATGACCATGAACAGCCCGTTGAGCACGTCCTTGACGATGTTCTGCGCGCCGAAACCGAGGCCCGCGCCGATCGCGGCGGTGAGCAGGGCGAGGGAGCCGAGCACGTTGGCCGCGAACACGTTCAGGATGAGGATGATCGCGATGATGCCGATCGTCACGTTGACGATGTTCGTCAGCACGGAGCCCAGGGTCCGCGTGCGCTGCACCAGCCGCACCGCCGCCAGGGGCGAGGCGACCAGCGCCTGCGTGTCGGAGACGTTCTGCCCCTTCTTGACGCCGCTGACGATGCGCGCGACCACCTTGCGGATGACCACGCGCAGGATCCAGCTGAGCAGGAAGGCGCCGCCGACGATGCACGCCGCGCTGAGGATGTTCCACCCGGCCTCGGCGGCCCACGAGCCGAGGTCGGTCCAGAAGTTCGCTTTCAGAATCTCCATACCCCACCGAGCCTACCGACGACCCGCTTGGCGGACCCTGAACTCACCGCTCCAGCAGCCCGTTCTCGTACGCGAAGATCACCGCATGCACCCGGTCGCGAAGCTGCAGCTTCGACAGCACGCGGCCGACGTGCGTCTTCACCGTCGACTCCGTCAGGTAGAAGCGCGCGCCGATCTCGCCATTGCTGAGGCCTTCGCCGATGGCGAGCAGGATCTCGCGCTCGCGCGGGGTGAGCGCGGCGGCCGGGTCTACACCTCCACGTGCAGCCGCCGCGCCCGCGGGAAGCCGGTCGGCGAAGAGCTCCAGCATCGCGCGGGTGACCCGGCCGGAGACGGCGGCGTCGCCCGCGGCGACCGCACGGACCGCGGAGGTCAGCTCCTCCGGGCGCGCGTCCTTCAGCAGGAAGCCGCTGGCGCCCGCACGCAGGCCGCCGAAGGCGTACTCGTCGAGGTCGAACGTGGTCAGGATGATGATGCGTGCGGCCGGGTCGGCGTCCACGATCCGCCGGGTCGCCTCGATGCCGTCGAGCACGGGCATGCGGACGTCCATCAGCACGACGTCGGGTTTGAGCCCGGAGGTCAGCCGCACGGCCTCGGCGCCGTCGCGGGCCTCGCCGACGACGACCAGGTCGGGCTCGGCCTCCAGCACCATCCGGAAGCCGAGACGCACCAGCTGCTGGTCGTCGACGAGCAGGATGCGGACGGGGGCGTCGGTCACAGGGTCTCCTCGAGGGTGTGGTCGGGTATCGCGGGTGCCGGCCGGGCCGGGGCCGGCGTGCCGGCTTCGGCGTCGGACCGCCCGCGCACCGCGTCGAACACGGTGCGCACGCGCCAGCCGCCGCCCGGCCTCGGACCCGCTTCCAGCGTCCCGCCGTAGAGGCCGACGCGCTCGCGCAGGCCGACGAGGCCGCGACCCGAGCCCTGGGCCGCCTCGGGGTGCAGCGCGGCGTCGTCGTCCACCGTGATGATCACGCTGCCGGGCTGGAAGACGATGACGACGCGCACGGCGGTCGCCGTCGATGCGTAGCGGAGCACATTGGTGAGCCCCTCCTGCACCACGCGGTACACGGTCAGCTGCTGGCCGACGTCGTCCGGCGGGGTGCCGGAGACGGTGATCCGCACCGGGAGGCCTGCGGCGCGGAACGTCTCGACGAGGTCGCCGAGCTCGGCGACGCCGGGCTGCGGTTCGCGGGCCGCGTCCCCGTCTCCGTCGCGAAGCACGCCGAGCAGCCGGCGCATGTCGGCGAGCGCGCCGCGGCCGGTCTCGGCGACGAGCCGCATGGTCTCGGCCGAGCGGTCGAGTGGGGTGGGGGCGTCGTCCTCCCGCGCCACGCCCCCCTCGGATCGGGCGGCAGAATCGACGAGCCGGGCGGAGCCGTCCGCCAGCGTGATCATCACGGTCAGACTGTGCGAGACGATGTCGTGCATCTCGCGGGCGATCCGGCTGCGTTCGGCGGCCGCCGCGATCTCGGCCTGCTGATCGCGCTCGCGCGCGAGCTGGCGGGCGCGCTCGATGAGCGCGTCCAGGTACCGGCGGCGGCTGCCGACGTTGCTGCCGATGAGCACGGCGACCACCGAGAACGAGAGCGCGAGGATGCCCGCATGCGCCGCCGGTGTGTCCAGCGGAGCGAAGGCGCGCACCTGGACCAGCACGGTCTCCACGGTCGCGGTGACGACGGTCACCGCAGCGGTCACGCCGAAAGCGACCCAGGCTGCGCGGATGGAGCGGTAGACCGCGAGCGCGTACAGCGCGATCAGCGTGGGCACCACATCCATGTCCCGGCCGAGGAACACGCTCGCGCCGAGCAGCACCGTGGCGAGGGCGAAGACCACGGCCGGCTGGTGGCGCCGGCCGAGCAGGGCGATGCCCGCGACCAGGGTGAGCGCCAGGTGGGCGATCTCCTGGGGGGTGGGGTTCCGCGCCGAGAGCACGATCGCTCCGAGGAGCGACGGGATCAGGTAGACGGCCGCCACCGTCACGTCCACGACGACGGGATGCGCCGCCAAGAAACGACGGATCACCCCGGGCGGTCTCGGAAGTTCGAGCCCGCCCGGGGTGTCCGTCGTCGTGGCGCCCTGGGTCACGTGACCGGTCAGGCGTCCCTGCGCTGGAGCAGCAGGGCCCCGGCGATGAAGGCGACCGCCGACCAGACCAGCACCGTGACGACGTTCACCCACGGCTCCAGGCCGCCGTTGGCGACGCCCGAGATGCCCTGTCCCGCGTTGCTCAGCAGGTAGCGCTGGGCGTCGGCCAGCCACTCGGTGCGGGTCAGCCCGCTCACCACGCTGGCGATGATCGGCAGCACGAGCAGCACGCCGAGCGCGGCGGCGATGCCACCCGCGGTGGACTTCAGGATGGCGCCGACGCCGAGCGAGAACACGGCGACGAGCCCGAGGTAGAGCGCGGCTCCGAGAATCGCCCAGAGGGTGTCGGACGACATCAGGTCGCCGCTGTAGCCCTTCCCGTTGAGGATCGGGATGGCCACCGCCCACGACGCGGCCGACGAGATCAGGCCGATGACGAACGCCACGACGAACAGCACCAGCGTCTTGGCTGCGAAGACCGGGAACCGGCGCGGGACGGCCGCGAAGGAGGAGCGGATCATCCCGGTCGAGAACTCGCCGCTGATGACGAGCACGCCGAGCACGGCGATGACCAGCGACGCGAACGTCAGGCCCGCGGTGGCGGCGGTGTTGCCGAACTCCGCGGCCTGGGCCTCGATCGCAGCACGCCGTGCGGCGGGGACCTCGCCGACCAGCACGGACTTCTCCGGGATGGCGGCAGCGACCAGCGTCGCGATGCCGACGACGAGGACGACGGCGCTGCCCAGGGTCCAGAAGGTGGAGCGCAGGGTGCGCAGCTTGATCCACTCGGAGCGGACCACGCGCGGGAAGCTGAGCCGCCCGAGCGAGGAGTGCGGGTGCCCGGGAGCCGGGCGGGTGGATGCGGTGGCGGTGCTCATCGGCTGACCTCCGTGCGGTACTCGACATCGTCCTGGGTGAGCTCGAGGTAGGCGTCCTCGAGGGAGGCGCTGAGCGGGGTCAGCTCGTGCAGCACGATGCCGTTGCGTGCCGCCGCCTCCCCGATCTGCGCGGCGGTGAGGCCGGTGACCTCGAACAGCTGGGCCTCGATGCCGGTGATGGCGACGTCCGCGCCGGCGACGGCGCGGCCCAGCTCGTCCGGCTGCGGCGTGCGGACGCGCACCGCGTGGCGGGTGGCCCCGGCGAGGATCTGGTCGACCGGTGCGTCGGCGAGGACGCGACCGCGGCCGAGGATCACGATGTGGTCGGCGGTCTGGGCCATCTCGCTCATCAGGTGCGACGAGAGGAACACCGTCCGGCCCTGGCTTGCCAGGTGCCGCGCGAACTGCCGCACCCAGAGCACGCCCTCGGGGTCGAGGCCGTTGACCGGCTCGTCGAGTATGAGGGTCGCCGGGTCGCCGAGCATGGCCGCGGCGATCCCGAGCCGCTGCCCCATGCCGAGCGAGAAGCCGCCGACGCGCTTGGTCGCGACCGAGTCGAGGCCGGTCATGCCGATGACCTCGTGCACGCGGGCCTTCGGGATGCCGTGGGTCGCCGCCATCGCCAGCAGGTGCGAGTAGGCGGTGCGGCCGGTGTGCACGGCCTTCGCGTCGAGCAGCGCTCCCACCTCGGTGAGAGGGGAGCGGAACTCGGCGTAGCGCTTCCCGTTGATCAGGGCGCGGCCTGCGGTCGGGCGGTCGAGCCCCATGATCATGCGCATGGTCGTCGACTTGCCCGCCCCGTTCGGCCCGAGGAAGCCGGTGACCTTGCCCGGCTGGATGGTCACGGTGATGTCGTCGACGGCGGTCTTGGAACCGAATCGTTTGGTGAGGTGATCGAGTTGGATCATGCTCCGAGACTAGGGGCGCAGGTGCCCCGCCGTCATCGTCCCGCGGTACGACGACGGCGACGGCGGACATGGCACGCGGGGCCCGCCATCCGGCAGGGCCCCGCGTGTCGTGTGCTGCCGCTCAGGCGGAGGCGTCGCGCTTCTGCGCCGCGAGCGCGCGCTCCACCCCGGCGAGGTTCTCCACCACCATGCGGCGGAGCGCCGCCGGCTCGCTGTTGGCGTCGAGCCACGCGCGGGTCGCGTCGCGCAGCTCCTCGTTCGCGAGGGGCGCCGGGTACATGCCCTCGACCAGGTACTCCGCGATCTTGTAGGTGCGCGAGGTCCAGATGCCCTGCAGCGCCGCGAAGTACGGCTCGACGAACGCGGCGAGCACGCTCTTCTCCTTCGCGCGCTGGAACCCGATCCCGGTGTAGCGGACGATCGTGTTCGGCAGGCTGTCGGAGCCGAACACCGAGTCCCACGCCGCCTGCTTGCCCTCGAGCGTCGGGATGCTCGCGCGTGCCTGCGCGGCGAACTGGCCGCCGTTCGCGGTGTTGTCCGCCGCGAGGGCCGCGTCGATCTCCGCCGTGCCCGCCGCGCCGCCCGCGACGAGCGCGATGAGGAGCTCCCACGACAGGTCGGTGTCGACCGTGAGGCCGTCGAGGGCGATCGAGCCGTCTCGGAGGCCTGCGATGGTGGCCAGCTGCTCGTCCGTCGACGCGAGCGCGGCGAAGAACTTGACGAACTGGAACTGCGCGTCGCTGCCCGCCGCCGCGCCCTTGGCGAGCTCCCACAGCGCGTCGGCCGCGGCGTGCGCGGTCTCCGTCTGCCGCTCGGGAGCGACGTAGGCGTTCGCAGCGAGCACGAGCTGGTTGAGCGTGGTGCGGATGGTGGTCGACTCGGTCTCCGAGGCGATGTTGCCCAGCACCAGGCGCACGTAGTCGCTCGCGCTCGTCTCGGCGTCGCGGGTCGCATCCCAGACGGCGCCCCAGACCAGGGAGCGGGCGAGCGGGCTCTCGATGTCGGACAGGTGCTCGATCGCGACCGCCAGCGACGCCTCGTCGAGACGGATCTTGGCGTAGGCGAGGTCGTCGTCGTTGATCAGCACCAGGTCGGGACGCTTCGTGCCGACCAGCTCGGCGACCTCGGTGCGCTCGCCGTCGACGTCGAGCTCGATCCGCTGGTCGCGCACGAGCTTGCCCTCGCGGAGGTTGTAGAGGCCGATCGCGAGGCGGTGCGGGCGGATGGTCGGGTGGTCGGCCGCCGCGGACTGCAGCACCGCGAACGACGTGATGGTTCCGTCCGCATCCACCGACAGCTCCGGGCGCAGCGTGTTGACGCCGGCCGTCTCGAGCCACTTCTTCGACCAGTCGGTCAGGTCGCGGCCGCTCGTGGCCTCCAGCTCGACCAGCAGGTCCTTGAGCTCGGTGTTGCCGTGCGCGTGCTTCTTGAAGTACTGCGCGACACCGGCGAGGAAGTCGTCCTGGCCGACCCAGGCGACGAGCTGCTTGAGCACCGAGGCGCCCTTGGCGTACGTGATGCCGTCGAAGTTGACCTGCACGTCCTCCAGGTCGTTGATCGTGGCGACGATCGGGTGCGTCGAGGGCAGCTGGTCCTGGCGGTACGCCCAGCTCTTCTCCATAGCGGCGAACGTCGTCCACGCCTCGGTCCACTCGGTCGCCTCTGCGGTGGCGAGGGTGGACGCGTACTCCGCGAACGACTCGTTCAGCCACAGGTCGTTCCACCACTTCATGGTGACCAGGTCGCCGAACCACATGTGGGCCAGCTCGTGCAGGATCGTGACGACCCGGCGCTCCTTGATCGCGTCGGTGACCTTCGACCGGAAGACGTAGGTCTCGGTGAAGGTGACCGCGCCCGCGTTCTCCATCGCGCCCGCGTTGAACTCCGGCACGAACAGCTGGTCGTACTTCTCGAACGGGTAGGCGTAGTCGAAGCGCTCCTCGTAGAAGGCGAAGCCCTCGCGCGTCTTGTCGAAGATGTAGTCGGCGTCCAGATATTCGGCCAGGCTCTTGCGCGCGTACACGCCGAGCGGGATGGTCCGGCCGTCGCGGCTGGTGAGCTCGCTGTGGACGGACTCGTACGGTCCGGCGATCAGCGCGGTGATGTACGAGGAGATGACCGGGGTGGGAGCGAACGCCCAGACCTTCTTGCCGTCGCCGGCGTCGGTCGGCTCGGGCGTGGGGGAGTTGCTCACGACCGCCCAGTGCGCGGGCGCTGTGACGGTGAACGTGAACTGCGCCTTCAGGTCGGGCTGCTCGAAGACGGCGAACATGCGCCGCGAGTCGGGCACCTCGAACTGGCTGTACAGGTACACCTCGCCGTCGACCGGGTCGACGAAGCGGTGCAGGCCCTCACCGGTGTTGGTGTAGATCGCGTCGGCGTCGACGGTCAGCTCGTTCTCATCCTCGAGGCCGTCGAGCTGGATGCGCACGCCGTCGCTCACCGCGGCGGGGTCGAGCTCCACGCCGTTCAGGGTGACCGAGTGCACCGTCCGGGTGATCGCGTCGATGAACGTCGACGACCCTTTCTTCGCCGAGAACCGCACGGTCGTGGTGCTGCGGAAGGTCTCCGGCCCGGTGGTCAGATCGAGGCTGACGTCATAGCTGTGGGTGCGGACGAGCGACGCGCGCTCCTGTGCTTCGATGCGGGTGAGGTTTTCTCCGGGCAACGCTGACTCCTTGAGCGATCATGGGACGGCGTGGATCGTGTCCACGGCAACCACCTTAGCCACCGGCGCGGGCGGGGTCGGCGGTCGTCCCTAAACTGTGGATATGCGCATCCACATCGCCACCGACCACGCCGGCCTCGACTTCAGCACGCACCTGCAGGAGCACCTCTCGGCGGCGGGTCACGAGGTGATCGACCACGGGCCGACGGAGTACGACCCGATCGACGACTACCCGGCCTTCTGCATCAACGCCGCGGCCGCCGTGGTGCGCGACCAGCAGGCCGGCGTCGAGGCGCTCGGCATCGTCTTCGGCGGCTCGGGCAACGGCGAGCAGATCGCCGCCAACAAGGTGAAGGGCGTGCGCGCGGCGCTGGTGTGGAGCGAGTCCACCGCCGTGCTCGCGCGGCAGCACAACGACGCCAACGTCATCGCGATCGGTGCCCGCCAGCACACGGTCGAGGAGGCGACGAACTTCATCGACACCTTCATCGCCGAGCCGTTCTCGTTCGAAGAGCGTCACGTGCGGCGCATCGCGCAGCTGGCGGAGTACGAGGCCACCGGCGACATCGCGGGCAAGAACGTGGACCACTGATGCCCGAGGGCCACTCCGTCCACCGCATCGCCCGGCAGTTCTCGGTCAACTTCGTCGGCCACCGGGTCGCGGTCTCGTCGCCGCAGGGCCGGTTCGCCGCCGACGCCACGCGCATCGACGGTCACGTGATGACCGACGCGAAGGCTGTCGGCAAGCAGATGTTCCTGGAGTTCGACAACGGGCTGTGGCTGCGCGTCCACCTCGGCCTCTACGGCGCCTGGGACTTCGCCGGCGACATCAGCATCGACCCGACCATCGCGAGCGCCAACGGCCGCATGGGGCAGACGAACCAGCGCGGCACCGACCTCGACCCGATCCTCGACTCGCCTATTCTCGATGCGGCGGGCGAGAACTCCCTCCACTCCATCGGCGCCCCCCGGCGCACCCGGCTGCGCATGGCCGAGTCGGAGAAGGTGGAGGCCGAGATCACGTCGTTCCCGCCCGAGCCGATCGGCCAGGTGCGCGTGCGCCTGCTGACCGACACGGCCGTCGCCGACCTCCGCGGCCCGACGGCGTGCGAGGTGCTCGACCCGGCCCAGGTGGATGCGGTCATCGCCAAGCTCGGCCCCGACCCTCAGGTCGACGACGGGCCGGAGGCGGAGGAACGCTTCGTCTCGATCGTGCGGCGCAAGCCCACCTCGATCGCACTGCTGCTGATGGACCAGAGCGTCGTCAGCGGCATCGGCAACGTCTACCGCGCCGAGCTGCTGTTCCGTGCACGGCAGAATCCGCACACGCCCGGCAAGAAGGTGCCGGAGGACACGGTGCGGGCGCTCTGGCGCGACTGGGTGCACCTGCTGCGGATCGGCGTCGAGACCGGCCAGATGATGACCATGGACGACCTCGACGACGAGTCGTACCGCAAGGCGATGGCGAGCCGCGACGACCGGCACTGGGTCTACAAGCGCGAGGGCCTGCCCTGCCGCGTGTGCGGGACCAACATCGTGATGGAGGAGCTGGGCGGCCGCAAGCTGTACTGGTGCCCGGTCGACCAGGCCTAGGAGGAGCCGTGCGACAGAACCCGAGCTTCACGCTCACCGACCCCGCCGAGCTCAAGCGGCTCGTGCGCGAGAACCCGTGGGCCACGTTCGTGAGCAGCACCTCTGCCGGGCTGGTGGCATCCCACTATCCCGTGATCCTCGACGACACCCGCGATGAGCTGAGCCTGCTCAGCCATGTCGGCCGGCCCGACGAGCAGTTGCACGAGCTGGGCGAGCACGAGCTGCTCGTGATCGTGCAGGGTCCGCACGGCTACATCTCGTCGGGCTGGTACGACGAGAAGCCGGCCGTCCCGACCTGGAACTTCGTCGCCGCGCACTTCTCCGGCGTGCCCGAGCTGCTGAGCGACGAGGAGAACCTCGACGTGCTCGCGCGCCTGGTCGACCACTTCGAGGACGAGCTGCCCTCGCCCCGGCGCATGCGCGGAACGCTGGAGGACGCCGCCTACGCCGAGCGCATCGTCTCCGGCACGGTCGGACTGCGGCTCACGCCCACGCGCGTCGTCGCGAAGCAGAAGATGAGCCAGAATCGGCCCGACCACATCGTCGACTCGATCATGGCCGAGCTCGGCGGCGACGGTCCGTACGCGAGCGCCGGCCTGCTCCGCGAGATGCAGCTCGTGCACGACCGCCGCCGCGCCGCCCGATGACGGCGGCACCCCCGCTGCTGCTGACCGGCGGCCGCCTCCCCGGGCGCGACGGCGCGGTGGATGTTCTGCTCGCCGAGGGCCGCATACACTCGATCGTGCCCGCGGGTGCGGCGGGGGATGGGGGCGAGCGCGTCGCGCTCGACGGGCGGTGGCTGGTGCCCGGCCTCTGGGACCAGCACGTGCACTTCACCCAGTGGGCGCAGACCGCCCGGCGCCTGGACGTCTCGCGGGCGGCGTCCGCGGCCGAGGCGGCGGCGCTCGTCCGGGAGCGCGCCGCCGCGCAGCCCGGCGGCGACCTCATCGTCGGCTTCGGCTTCCACGACGCCCTCTGGCTCGACGTGCCGACGCGCGAGCTGCTGGATGCGGCGGCAGGCGACCGCCCGGTGGTGCTCGTCGCGGGCGACCTGCACTGCTCATGGCTGAACACCGCGGCCGCCGGGGTGTTCGCCCCCGGGTCGGCGGAGGCCGTGCTGAGGGAGGATGCCAGCTTCGCCGTGACGAGCCGCCTCTCCACCGCCGACGACGCGACGCTCGACCGGTGGGCGGCCGACGCCGCTCGGGCCGCCGCCGCGCGGGGCGTCGTCGGGATCGTCGACCTCGAGTACGGCTGGAACCTCGACGTCTGGACGCGCCGCCTGGCGGCCGGTGCCGACGGCCTCCGAGTCGAGTTCGGCATCTACGCGGACGGCCTCGACCGCGCCGCGGGGCTGGGTCTCCGGACGGGCGCGGCGATCGACGGCACCGACGGCCTGCTCACGGTCGGTCCGTTCAAGGTGATCTCCGACGGCTCCCTCAACACCCGCACCGCCCTGTGCGAGCACCCGTACCCCGACGGCGGCCACGGCGTCGCCAACCTGTCGCAGGCGGAGCTCGTCGAGCGGATGCGCTTCGCCGTCACGCACGGCCTGGAGCCCGCGGTGCATGCCATCGGCGACGAGGCGAACCGCCGCGCGCTCGACGCCTTCGAGGCCCTCGGCGCCGGTGGCCGCATCGAGCACGCGCAGCTGATCGACGCCGCCGACGTGCCCCGGTTCGCCCGCCTCGGTGTCACCGCGAGCGTGCAGCCCGAGCACGCCATGGACGACCGGGATGTCGCCGACCGCCTCTGGGCCGGCCGCACCGGCCGCGCCTTCCCGCTGGCCGAACTGCACCGCAGCGGCGCCCGCCTCGCCTTCGGCTCGGACGCGCCCGTCGCGCCACTCGACCCCTGGGCCGCGATCGCCTCGGCCGTCGGCCGCACCCGCGACGGCCGCGAGCCGTGGCATCCCGAGCAGCGTCTGCCCGTCGAGGCGGCCCTCGCCGCGTCCGTCCGTTCGTCCGTCGCCGCCGGTCAGCCGGCCGACCTCGCGGTGCTCGACCGCGACCCGCTCGCCGCGGGGCCGGACGACCTCCGCACGATGCCGGTCTCCGCCACCACCCTCCTCGCCGGCCGCTTCACGCACGACACCCTGCGCTGACCGCGCCGCCCGCCTTGGCGTTGCGTCGGAGATCCGCGCACGATCCGGCCGAATCTCCGACAGGAGTCGGCCCAGACGGACTATCCGACAGCTCCATCCGACTGTGTACAGCAGCGCCTCTCCACAAGCCGAACGCCCGCATCCCGATCCCTGAACCGCAACCGCGCCCGCAATGCACGAAGGGCCGCCCGCTCGCGCGGACGGCCCTTCGCAGCGGGTCCTACTCGCTGATGTGCGCGAAGAGGAACCAGCGGTCCTTGTCCAGTCCGCGCGCGATCTCGATCGCCACATCCTGCGACGTCTGGTCGAGTTCGGCCAGCTCGCGCACGGCCGTGTTCACCCCGGCGAGCGCGGCGTCGAGCTGCGCGATGACCTCGGCGATGGTCTCGTTGGAGGGGCGGAAGCCGGCGGTCAGCTCGGGCGTGGTCGTCTTGGCGGCGACGGTGCCGAGGCGCGCGTCCACCGGGAGGCCGAGGGCGACGATGCGCTCCGCGGCGAGGTCGGCCCACTCCTGAGCGTGGTCGACGATCGTGTCGAGCAGCTCGTGCACGCCGATGAAGTTGGCTCCGCGCACGTGCCAGTGCGCCTGCTTGCCGTTGACCACGATGGCGGTCAGGTCGACCACCACGGGGCTGAGGAACTGTGCGACCCCGGCGGCGACATCCGGGTTGGAGACACTCTGTGTTGCGGCGATGTCCGTCATGGGTTGGTGTCCTTTCGTCTGCCTGCCACAACGCTACCGAGCCCGAAGAATTCCGCAACGAAGCGAAGGCTCCGCTAAGTAAGGAGGGGTTAACCCCCGGGCCGGTTCGGAGGCCGGCGGGATGGGGTGGATGCGCCCCTCCGGCCAGGCTCGAAGCATGACTTCACGACTCCGCCGGCCGCGCGCTTCCGTCATCGCTCTCGGCCTGTCGCTCGCCACCGCCGTGACCGTCGCGGCGACCCTCGTGGCCTGCAGCGGCGTCGGCGCCGGCCGCATCGACACCGCGGGGAAGGTCGACTTCGCCACCGCGCTCCCGGTGCCCCCGCTCGCGGAGCCCGAGGTCGCCGCCGACGGCACCAAGACGTTCTCCCTCGACGCGCGGGCGGGCAGCACCGCGTTCCTGCCGGGCAGGAAGACGACGACCTGGGGCTTCAACGGCTCCTACCTGGGGCCGACCCTCGTCGCCGACCGCGGCGACCGGGTTCGCGTCCGTGTGACCAACCACCTGACCGAGGAGACCAGCGTCCACTGGCACGGGATGCACCTCCCGGCCCGGATGGACGGCGGCCCGCATCAGATGGTGTCGCCCGGCGAGGTGTGGGAGCCGCAGTGGCGCATCGACCAGCCCGCGGCGACGCTCTGGTACCACCCGCACCTGCACGGCCGGACCGAGCAGCACGTCCAGCTCGGCATGGCGGGCCTGTTCCTCGTGCACGACCCGGTGGAGCGCGCTCTCGCCCTGCCGAACCGCTACGGCGTCGACGACGTTCCGGTCGTCGTGCAGGATAAGCGGTTCGACGGGGACGGACAGTTCACGGACGAGACCTCCGGCTTCATCGGCCCCATCGGCGACACCCTCGTCGTCAACGGCGCGATCGGGCCGTACCTGGAGGTGACGACCGAGCGGGTGCGGCTGCGCCTGCTGAACGCTTCGGCCGCCCGCACCTACGACTTCGCTCTGGCCGACCGGCGCACCGTGCAGCTCGTGGCGACCGACGGCGGCCTGCTACCGGCGCCCGCGCCGGTCGACCACATCCGCCTGTCTCCGGGGGAGCGCGCGGAGATCGTGGTGACGATGCGGCCGGGGGAGCGCGCCGTCCTGCGCTCCGTCCCGCCCGACCTGGGCCTCGAGGGCCCGCTGCCGGCGGTCAACGCCGGCTCGGACACCCTCGACGTGCTGCAGCTGCGCGCTGCCCCGGTCCTTGCACCGAGCCCCGCCGTCCCCGCCGTGCTCGCCCCGTTGCAGCGCTGGTCGCCGGACGAGGCCGCCACGACGCGCATCTTCCGCCTCGACGGCCACGAGATCAACGGCCGCAAGATGGAGTCGGGCCGGGTCGACGAGACCGTCACGGTCGACACGCTGGAGCAGTGGGTCGTCACCAACACGATGGACCTTCCGCACAGCTTCCACGTCCACGACGTGCAGTTCCAGATCGCGTCGATCGCCGGCGCCCCGCCGCCTCCCGAACTGGCCGGCTGGAAGGACACCGTCTACCTCCCGCCGCACACCGAGTTCCGCCTGCTGATGCGGTTCTCCGACTACACCGACCGCAACGCCCCCTACATGTACCACTGCCATCTGCTCGCCCACGAGGACGCCGGGATGATGGGCCAGTTCGTGGTCGTGAAGCCCGGGGAGCACGCGGGCACCGTTCCCGAGGACACCACCGCGCCGCACGGCGGCAGCGGCATGAGAAAGGACACGACCCATGACCACTAGCCCCGCTTCTGCCACGCTGGATGCTGTGACCCCCGCACCCCCGCCCTCCGCCCGCACGGGCTACGGGTCGCTGTGGCGCGGCGTGCCGCGGGAGCTCGGCTTCCTGCTGCTCACCATGCCGATCGCGATCGTCGGCCTGTCCGTGCTGCTGTCGCTGTTCTGGCTGGGCGTCGGCACGATCGTGATCTACATCGGCTTCTTCGTGCTCGTCGCCACCTTCTACACCGCGCGCGGTTTCGGCGTGGTGGAGCTGACCCGGCTGGACTGGGCGGGCCGCCCGTCCATCCCTCGTCCGGTGTGGCGCAAGCCCGGCGCCCCGGTGTCGTTCTGGCGCGGGCTCGTCGCGCCGTTCGCGAACGGCCACTACTGGCTGTACCTGCTGCACGGCGCGATCGTCAACCCGATCGTGAGCATCTTCTCCTGGACCGTCACCATCGTCTGGACCTCCATCGCCCTCGGCGGCCTGACCGGGTGGATCTGGCAGGGGTTCATCCCGCAGGGCGACCGTAACTTCTACCTCTCGAGCACGATCGTGGATGCGGTGTTCCGCGTGAACTCGACGTTCGACCCGGTGGTCGGCGACCGCATCCTGGAGTTCCTCCTCGGCATCGTCTTCGCCGTCACCCTGCCGTTCGTCACGCGCGGGCTGACCGTCATCCACGAGGCCGTCGCGCGCGGCCTGCTCGGCCGCTGGCCCTCGGAGGCGCTGCAGCGCGAGGTCGCCGACCTGTCTGCATCGCGAGGTGCCGCCGTCGCCGCGGAGGACCAGGCGCTGCGACGCCTGGAGCGCGACCTGCACGACGGCCCGCAGCAGCGCCTCATCCGGTTGCAGATGGACATCGCCGCCGCCGAGCGCAAGCTGTCCGACGACCCGGAGGCCGCCGCGACGCTACTCGCCGAGGCGCGGCAGCAGGCCGGCGACACGCTGGAGGAGCTGCGGGCGCTGTCCCGCGGGTTCGCGCCGCCGATCCTGCAAGACCGGGGTCTCGTGGCCGCCGCCGAGTCGCTCGCCGCGCGCAGCCCTATCCCGGTGACCGTGGAGTCGTCGCTGCCGCCGGGGGACCGGTTCAGCCCCGAGATCGAGCGCAACGCGTACTACGTGCTCGCGGAGCTCGCCGCCAACCTCGCCAAGCACTCGGGCGCGTCGTCCGCACGGCTGTTCCTCGACCGCAGTGTGGACGACGCGGGTACCCCGTGGCTGAACGTCTGGCTGACCGACAACGGCCGCGGCGGCGCGTCGCCCGTCGACGGCCACGGCCTGCGGGGACTGGAGGAGCGGGTGCGCGGCCTGCGCGGCGAGCTCGTCGTCGACAGCCCCGCCGGCGGCCCGACCCGGATCGGCGCGCGCATCCCGCTCACCTGAGCCGCCCCTCTGGTCTGGCCTCCCGCGACTGCGGTCGCCCGGAACATCTGCGCCTGCGCGAGCACCCGCAAACGTTCCGGGCGACCGCAGTCGCGGCGCGGCGCGCCCGGCCCCTAGGGTGGATGGGTGCCCACCCCCCTCCGCGTCGTCGTCGCCGACGACTCCGTGCTGCTGCGGGAGGGCCTCATCCGCCTCTTCGACGAGGCCGGCTTCGACACCGTCGGCGCGTTCGGCGACGCGGACACGCTGCTGGAGGCGCTGCCCGACCTGATGCCGGACGTGGTGGTGCTCGACGTGCGGATGCCGCCGACGTTCCGCGACGAGGGCGTGCGCGCGGCGCTGCGCATCCGGCGCGAGCATCCCTCGATCGCCGTGCTGCTGCTGTCGCAGTACGTCGAGTCGACCTACGCGCAGGAGCTGCTGGCCGGGGGAGAGGGCAGGACCGGCTACCTCCTGAAGGACCGCATCGCCTCCCTCGACGAGCTTCAGGATGCGGTCGCCCGCGTCGCGGCCGGCGGCACCGTGCTCGACCCCCAGGTGGTGCGCGAACTGCTGACCCGCCGGACCGACCCGCTCGCCACGCTGACGCCGCGCGAGCGCGAGGTGCTGGAGCTGATGGCGGAGGGTCGCACCAACGCGGCCATCGCGTCCCGCATGGTCGTCGGTGTCGGCGCGGTGGAGAAGAACGTGACCTCGATCTTCCAGAAGCTCGCCCTGGAGGACTCCGGCGACGACCACCGCCGGGTGCTGGCGGTACTGGCGTTCCTGCAGCGGTGAGGTGTTGGATGGCCGCATGGCGGGATTCGACGACATCACGAAGAAGGCGCAGGAGTTCCTGAACGACCCGAAGGTCAAGGACGCCCTGAACTCCGAGCAGGCCGAGGACATCAGCGACAAGCTGCTCGACGGCGTCGCGGGGGCGGCCAAGAAGGTCACCGGCGGCAAGTTCGACGACAAGATCGAGGGCGCCCGCGACGAGGCCGACAAGCACGTCGGCAACGAGTAGCGGCCGCGGCGGCGGTCGGCGTCAGCGGCTCGGGTTGACCGGCCGCAGCGACGCGACGGCCCGCCGGTAGATCGAGAAGCCCCACAGCATCGCCAGCACGACGGCGACCACGGCGACGACCACCCCGACGACGATCGCGACGGCCGGTGCCGCCCCGAGCGCCGCGGTGGCGCTACCCACGAGCAACCCGAGCACGATCGACTCCACCACCGCGATCAGCATCATGGAGCTGCCCAGCACCGGACTCGCGCCCCGCTCGTAGAAGAAGTGGTACGTCGTGCGGATGCCCTCCTCGTCGTCGTTGGCCGACGCGTAGAGGTACCGCCCGAGCCCCGGATCGAGATCGAGGTACGCCGCCCGCAGCCGGTTCATGGCGACGACGTACATCATGTCCTCGTCGGAGGTGTTGAACACCCGCACCATCGTGATCAGCCCGAGCAGCGCGAGCACGAGCAGCACGCCGAGCGCCGCGATCCCGAACCACCCGTGGAACCCGCTCGCCTGCCCGATGAACCCGAGCGTCACCAGCCCCGCCGACACCAGCGTCAGGAAGATCGCGATCCGCGTCAGCACCTCGCTCTGCGTGGTGCTGCGCGACGCGAGCAGGCTCCAGTGCTCGGTCGCGAGCAACTGCGCGCGCAGGCTGCGCTGCGCGTCGGTGAGGTGCTCGGGCGGCGGGTCGGGCGCGGGCCCGGGCGCGTCGTCCGGCGGGGATTGGGGCGCCATGCGGCCATTGTGGCTCGTGCGGCGGCCGCTGGCACCAGCGACTGCGGCCCCGCGTCACGTCTGCGGCGGGGCGAGCGGGTGCAATTGTGACGAACGGGGCCAGTCGCGGAAGACGCCGGAGCGAGGGAAACGGAGGGGATGACGGGAATCGAACCCGCGTAATCAGTTTGGAAGACTGAGGCTCTACCATTGAGCTACATCCCCGGAGCGCCGCGGAGGCGGCGCCGCGGCCGCGCTGCTCGGCGGCCGGAGACCATCGTAGTACACGGTCGCACCGTGCCGCGTCCCTTGCCGCGTGCAGTAGACTCGGTGGCGGTCTTTCGCGCCGCAAGCCGGGGCGTAGCTCAGCTTGGCTAGAGCGCCCGCTTTGGGAGCGGGAGGTCGCAGGTTCGAATCCTGTCGCCCCGACGAGGACCTCGTTCCTTCCGAGAAGACCATCGTTCGATCATTCAGGAGAACCCAGACATCGTGAAGACCACGGTCGAGAAGCTCAGCCCCACCCGCACCAAGCTCACCATCTCGGTGACGCCGGAGGAGCTGAAGCCTTCCATCACCCACGCGTACGAGCACATCGCCGAGCAGGTGACCATCCCCGGTTTCCGCAAGGGCAAGGTGCCGCCGCCCATCATCGACCAGCGGGTCGGCAAGGCCGCCGTCCTGGAGCACGCGGTCAACGAGGGTCTCGACGGGTTCTACCGCCGTGCCATCGAGGAGAACGACGTCCGTCCGCTCGGCCGCCCGGAGGCGGACATCACCGAGTGGCCGAACGAGAAGGACTTCTCCGGCGACCTGCTGCTCACCATCGAGGTGGACGTCCGCCCCGAGGTGACCCTGCCGGACTTCGACGACATCACCATCACGGTCGACAAGGCCGAGGTGGGCGTGGATGACGTCGAGGAGGAGCTGGACCGCCTCCGCAGCCGCTTCGGCACCCTCGTCACGGTGGACCGCCCGGCCAAGACCGGTGACTTCGCGCAGATCGACCTGACCGCCGAGATCGGCGGAGAAGAGGTCGACACCGCCGCCAACATCTCGTACGAGATCGGCTCCGGCGAGCTCATCGAGGGCATCGACGAGGCGCTCGACACCCTCACCGCCGGCGAGACCACCACCTTCGAGGCCCCGCTCATGGGCGGCGACCACGAGGGCGAGAACGCGCAGATCACCGTCACGCTGAACGCCGTCAAGGAGCGCGAGCTCCCGGAGGCCGACGACGACTTCGCCCAGATCGCCAGCGAGTTCGACACCATCGGCGAGCTGCGCCAGAGCCTGCGCACGCAGGTCGAGCGCGCCAAGGTGTTCGGCCAGGGCACGGCCGCGCGCGACCAGCTGGTCGACAAGCTCCTCGAGCTCGTCGAGATCCCGGTCCCGGAGCAGCTGGTGGAGGACGAGGTCCACCGCCACCTGGAGCAGGAGAACCGCCTCGAGGACGACGTGCACCGCGCCGAGGTGAAGGAGTCCAGCGAGAAGACGTTCAAGACGCAGATCCTCCTCGACGAGGTCGCGCAGAACGAGGACATCAAGGTCAGCCAGGACGAGCTCACCCAGTACCTCATCCAGGGCGCCGGCCAGTACGGCATGGACCCGAACGAGTTCGTCAAGATCCTCAGCGAGAACGGCCAGATCCCGTCGATGGTCGGCGAGGTCGCCCGCAACAAGGCACTCGCGATCATCCTCGGCAAGGTGAAGGTCGTCGACACCGACGGCAAGCCCGTCGACCTGGCCGAGTTCACCGCCCTCCCCGACACCGAGGACGAGGCGCCCGCCGACGAGGCCCCCGCCGAGGCCGGCGAAGCCGCCGAGGCCGCCCCCGCCGCCGAGGACAAGCCCAAGAAGCGCTCCACCAAGAAGAAGGCCGACGACAAGTAAGTCGCCCCTCTGGTTGACACGACACGCCGTCTCGTACTGTTACGAGGCGGCGTGTCGTGTCATGTAGGCGACCGCCCACGAGCGGAGGAGCGCGGATGAGCGACGACTGGCGGGAGCGGGTGGATGCCGTGTGGACGGACGCCGACGACACGAACGAGGACGCGACGCTCGCCGCGATCGACGCGCTCGTGGCGGAACGTCCGGCGGACGACCCGGAGGCGCTGTTCGAGGCCGCGAGCGCCCGCGACTTCGCCGGCCGCGAGGCCGACGCCGAGCCGTTCTACCGCGCGGCGCTCGCGCACGGGCTCGCCGAGCCGTACCGCGGGCAGGCGATCGTGCAGCTGGCGAGCACCCTGCGCAACCTCGACCGGCCGGCCGAGGCGCTCGCGCTGCTGCGCGACTTCCTGCTCGCCGAGCCCGAGCATCCCCTCGCCGACGCCGCCCGGGCGTTCGCCGCGCTGGCGCTCTTCGACGACGGGATGCGGGCCGACGCGCTGCGCGAGGCGCTCGGCGCCCTCGCCCCGCACCTGCTCCGCTACGGCCGCGCCGTGACGGCGTACGCCGCCGCGCTCGACGACGACTGACGGCCCCTGCTCTGCCCAGGGCGAACAGCACCGAAATGCGCCTCACGCTCCGATAGATTCGATGCCAAGCGACAAAGGAAATGGAGCGAACATGGCCGACATGGGTATCCAGCCCAACGTATTCGACCGACTGCTGAAGGACCGGATCATCTGGCTCGGCTCCGAGGTGCGGGACGAGAACGCGAACGAGATCGCCGCGAAGCTGCTGCTCCTCGCTGCGGAGGACCCGAAGCGGGACATCTACCTCTACATCAACTCCCCGGGCGGCTCGATCACGGCCGGCATGGCGATCTACGACACGATGCAGTTCGTCCCGAACGACATCGTCACCGTCGGCATCGGCATGGCCGCGTCGATGGGCCAGCTGCTGCTCACCGCGGGCACCAAGGGCAAGCGCTACATCACGCCGAACGCGCGCGTGCTGCTGCACCAGCCGCACGGTGGATTCGGCGGCACGGCGAGCGACATCCAGACGCAGGCGCAGCTCATCATCGACATGAAGAACCGTCTGGCGCAGATCACCGCCGATGCGACCGGCAAGACGGTCGAGCAGGTCAACGCCGACGGCGACCGCGACCGCTGGTTCTCCGCTCAGGAGGCCCTCGAGTACGGCTTCGTCGACCACATCCGCGAGTCGGCCCTCGACGTCGCAGGCGGCGGCGGCACCGAGCCGGACAAGAACTGACGACGCCTGAAGGATAAGGAAAACAGTATGAACACCCCCATGCTCGGCGGATCCGCCGGAATCGGCGGTCAGGCGTTCGGCGGCATCCAGGCGCCCGGCTCCCGCTACATCCTCCCCAGCTTCGAGGAGCGCACGGCCTACGGCTACAAGCGCCAGGACCCGTACGCGAAGCTCTTCGAGGACCGCATCATCTTCCTCGGCGTGCAGGTCGACGACGCGTCGGCCGACGACATCATGGCCCAGCTCCTCGTGCTCGAGAGCCAGGACCCGGACCGCGACATCGTCATGTACATCAACTCGCCCGGTGGCTCGTTCACCGCGATGACGGCGATCTACGACACGATGCAGTACATCCGCCCGCAGATCCAGACGGTCGTTCTCGGCCAGGCCGCGTCGGCCGCCGCGGTGCTCACCGCCGCCGGGACGCCGGGCAAGCGCCTCGCGCTGCCGAACGCCCGCATCCTCATCCACCAGCCCGCCGTCGGCGAGGCCGGTCAGGGGCAGGCGTCCGACATCGAGATCCAGGCGAACGAGATCATGCGCATGCGCACCTGGCTGGAGGAGACGCTGTCGAAGCACTCCAAGCGCTCGGTGGAGCAGGTCAACAAGGACATCGACCGCGACAAGATCCTCGGCGCCCAGGAGGCCCTCGAGTACGGCCTCATCGACCAGGTGCTGACGAGCCGCAAGACGCTCCCCGCGCTGGTGAAGTAGTAGCCTTCGCTCCATGACGGAACGGGACGGTCGCTTCGACGACCGTCCCGTTCGTCGTATCCGGAGGTCGCCGAGCGCAGGCTACGACCCGGACCGCTGGCCGGCCGACATCCCCGCCGTGCGCCAGCTGCTGCAGGAGGGACTCGACCTGCCGGCCGGCGTGACGATGCTCGTCGGCGAGAACGGCGCGGGCAAGTCGACGATCGTGGAGGCGGTCGCCGCCGCCTACGGGCTGCCGCCGGAGGGCGGCAGCAACCAGGGCAGGCACGTCACCCGTCCCACCGAGTCGCCGCTCGCCGAGTGGCTGCTGCTGGAGCGGGCGCCGTGGGCGCCGCGCTGGGGCTTCTTCCTGCGCGCGGAGACCATGCACGGCTACTACAGCTACGCAGAGTCGGTGCGGGGACCGGCGGATCCGCTGCTGCACGAGATGAGCCACGGCGAGTCGTTCAACGCCCTGCTGGCGGACAAGCTCAACCACCCGCAGTTCGTCGCCGGGCTCGTCTGCCTCGACGAGCCGGAGGCCGCGCTGTCGTTCCAGTCCACCCTGACGTGGTTGGCGAACCTGGACGTGATGACCCAGCGCGGCACGCAGGTGCTGTGCGCGACGCACTCGCCGATCCTGGCCGCCCTGCCCGGGGCGCACCTGCTCGAACTGGGGGAGTGGGGCATCCGCGAGACCACTTGGGAGGAGCTGGAGATCGTCCGGCACTGGCGCTCGTTCCTCGACGCTCCGGAGCGGTACTTCCGTCATCTGCTGTGAGCAGAACCGCCGTGTGAAGCAAAACGGCCGACATGCGCGCCAATGTCGGTATCACGGGTTAGGCTCGACGGAAGACACCCGAAGAAGGAGGGGGAGGGATGGCACGCATCGGGGAAAGCGCCGATCTGCTCAAGTGTTCCTTCTGTGGCAAGAGTCAGAAGCAGGTCCAGCAGCTCATCGCCGGTCCTGGCGTGTACATCTGCGACGAGTGCGTCGAGCTCTGCAACGAGATCATCGAGGAGCGACTCGCCGAGGCGGGCGAGGAGGCGTCGAGCGAGTTCGACCTGCCGAAGCCCAAGGAGATCTTCGGGTTCCTTGAGGAGTACGTGATCGGGCAGGAGCAGGCGAAGCGCTCCCTGGCCGTCGCGGTGTACAACCACTACAAGCGGGTCCGCGCCAAGCAGTCCATCACCTCGGCTGACACCATCGACGATGTCGAGATCGCGAAGTCGAACATCCTGCTCATCGGCCCGACCGGCTGCGGCAAGACCTACCTCGCGCAGACCCTGGCCCGCCGCCTCAACGTGCCGTTCGCCGTCGCCGACGCGACCGCGCTGACCGAGGCCGGCTACGTCGGCGAAGACGTCGAGAACATCCTGCTGAAGCTCATCCAGGCCGCCGACTACGACGTCAAGCGGGCCGAGACGGGCATCATCTACATCGACGAGGTCGACAAGATCGCCCGCAAGGCCGAGAACCCGTCGATCACGCGCGACGTGTCGGGCGAGGGTGTGCAGCAGGCTCTGCTCAAGATCCTGGAGGGCACGGTCGCCTCGGTCCCGCCGCAGGGCGGACGCAAGCACCCGCACCAGGAGTTCATCCAGATCGACACGACGAACGTGCTGTTCATCGTGGCCGGCGCCTTCGCCGGGCTGGAGGAGATCATCTCCTCCCGTGCGGGCAAGAAGGGCATCGGCTTCGGCGCCCCGCTGCACTCGAAGGGCGACGACATCAACCTCTTCAGCGAGGTGCTGCCGGAAGACCTGCACAAGTTCGGTCTGATCCCCGAGTTCATCGGCCGGCTTCCCGTCGTCACCACGGTCACGCCGCTCGACCAGGACGCTCTGATGCAGATCCTGACCGAGCCGAAGAACGCGCTGGTGCGCCAGTATCAGCGCATGTTCGAGCTCGACGGCGTGCAGCTGGAGTTCGACCACGCCGCCCTCGAGGCGATCGCCGACCTCGCGGTGCTGCGCAAGACCGGCGCCCGTGGCCTGCGCGCGATCATGGAGGAGGTGCTCGGCCCGATCATGTTCGAGGTGCCGTCCAGCTCCGAAGTCGCACGTGTGGTCGTCACCAAGGAGGCCGTGCTCGAGAACGCGGCGCCGACTATCGTCCCGCACCGCCCGCGGCGCGAGGAGAAGTCGGCGTAACCGACGGCGCCGGCGTGATCAGCATCTCCGGCGCCCGGGTCACCATGAGCCACGCCGGAAGCACGGCGAGGCACAGGATGGGCAGCACTAGCAGGTTCGCGGTGACCGCTACCCCGACGAAAATGGCGATCCAGCCGTCCCGCGTGACCGCGAGCGTGATGCCGAGCACGGCGGACGCGACCGCGACCTGCACGGGGATGCCGGGCACCAGCGCCGCGGCGAGCGTGCCGAGAGCCGCGCCGATGAAGACCGACGGGAACACGCGGCCGCCGCGGAACCCCGCGCTCGCGGCGACGAGCAGCGCGACGAACTTCACCGCCGTGATCAGCGCCAGCTGACCGGGCGAGTAGTCGGCGCGGTCCTGCACCAGCTCGCCCATCTGCTGCAGCCCCTTGAACAGGGTGATCGGGCCGCCGATCGCCCCCACGAGGCCGAGCACGATACCGCCGGCGAGGGTGATGAGCAGTGGATGCCGCAGCGCGTGGAACAGCCGGTGCACCAGCGGGAACAGCGCCGCCGCCGCGATGCCGATCGCGGTCGAGACGGAGGCGATGACGAGCGCCGCCAGCAGATCCCAGCCCGTGATCGTGGTGTACGCGGGCATCGGGATGGCGAAGTGCGGATGCGCGAGCAGCGTCATCGTGAGCGAACCGGCCGCCGCCGACACCAGCGGCAGGAACAGCTTGTCCCAGAGCGCGCCTCCGCCGCGCACGGACGCGACGATGCCCGTGAAGACCAGCGCCGCGGCCACCGGCGTGCCGAAGAGGGCGCCGATCGTCCCGGAGGCGGCCATGAGCATGACGATCTGCGCGGGCACCGCCTTCCACAGCCTCCCGACCAGGGTGACCAGGATGCTGATGTTGATCGCGATGATCGGGTTCTCCGGGCCCAGGCTCACGCCGCCGGCGAGTCCCAGGATGGCGGCCAGCGCCAGCGACGGCACCACGCCGATGCGCAGCGGGGCGGCGACGAGCTCCGTGGTGGCCGAGTCGGGACCCGCGTGACCGGGCACCAGCCACACGGTGAGCCCGACCGCGAAGCCGGTGACCGTCAGGACGAGGAAGATCCACCAGCCGGAGGACGGGTCGATGCCGAGGGCGTGGGGGAGCGCCGTCCACACGCCGTCCTCGATCAGGCCGGCCAGCTCGTCCACCGCCCACAGCGTCAGCGCGCTGATCACGCCGATGACGACGGCCGGGATGCTGAGCAGCGCGAGGCTGCGTGCGGTGGGCGCCGGCAGCTCCTGTTGACCGGTCGACGACATCCTGACCCCCTCCCGCGGTTGCGCTCAGAGTAGGGCGCGGCGGTCGGCGGCGGCTAGCCTTCGATCCTCACCCCGCCGGGCAGGCGGGCGCGGAGCGCGTCAGCGGTCGAGGCCGCGGCGCTTCAGCAGCGGCTCGAGCTGCGCGTCGCGCCCGCGGAAGTCGCGGTAGGCCTCCAGCGGGTCCTTCGAGCCGCCGACGCCGAGCAGCCGCGACCGGAAGCGGTCGCCGTTCTCGCGCGTCAGACCGCCGTTCTCGCGGAACCACTCGACCGTGTCCGCGTCCAGCACCTCGCTCCAGATGTAGGAGTAGTAGCCGGCGTCGTACCCGCCCGAGAAGGTGTGCGCGAAGTATGTGCTGGCGTAGCGCGGCCGCACGGCCGGGTTGTCGAGCCCCACGCGAGCGAGCGCGGCGGCCTCGAACGCGGCGACGTCGTCGACCGTGTCGTCGGCCGCGATGCGGTGCCACTCCTGGTCGAGGAGGGCCGCGGCGAGGTACTCGCTGGTCGCGAAGCCCTCGTTGAACGACTCGGCGGCGTGCAGCTTGTCGACGAGCTCCTGCGGCATCCGCTCAGCCGTGACGTGGTGGACGGCGTAGTTCTCCAGGATCTCGGGCCACAGCATCCACATCTCGTTGACCTGGCTCGGGAACTCGACGAAGTCGCGGAAGACGTTGGTGCCCGCGAACTTCGGGTACGTCACCCGGGCGAACAGGCCGTGGAGGGCGTGGCCGAACTCGTGGAACAGCGTGTTGGTCTCGTCGTAGGTGAGCAGCGTCGGCTCGCCGGCGGCGGGCTTCGGCACGTTGAGGTTGTTGACCACGACCGTCGGGTAGCCGAGCAGGTCGGACTGCGAGATCAGCGGGTTCATCCACGCGCCGCCGCGCTTGGAGTCGCGCGTGTACAGGTCGAGGATGTAGAGCCCGAGCTCGGAGCCGTCCTCGTTGCGCACCTCGAAGACGCGGGCGTCTGGGTGGTACGCGACGAGGTCCGGACGCTCGGTGAAGGTGATGCCGTAGAGCCGGGTCGCGGCGTAGAAGACGCCGTCGTGCAGTACGCGCTCGGCCTCGAAGTAGGGCCGCATTGCGGCGAAGTCGACGTCGAACTTCTCGGCGCGCACGGCGCAGGTCAGGTGCGCCCAGTCCCACGCCTCGACCGTCTGGCCTTCGGGCATCAGGCGCTGCAGGTCGGCCTGCTCGGCGCGTGCGTTGCGCGCGGCGGCGGGCGCCAGGCGGCCGAGCATGTCGGCCACCGCCTCCGGGGTGCGGGCGGTCTGGTCGGCCGTCACATAGGCCGCATGGGTGTCGAACCCGAGCAGTCGCGCGCGCTCGGCCCGGAGGCGGGTGATCTCCAGCACCAGGTCGCGCGTGTCGTGCTCGCCGCCGTGCGTGCCACGGGCGCGGGAGGCCGTCATGATGCGCTCGCGCGACGTGCGGTCGGTGAGGTCGGCCAGCCAGGGGTGGCCGGTCGGCAGGACGAGGGTGACGACGTACTTGCCGTCGAGCCCGCGGTCGGCGGCGGCCTGCGCGGCGGCGGAGAGCTCGCCCTCGCCGAGGCCGGCCAGCTCCTCGGCCGTGTCGAACACGACGGCGAGCTCGTTCGTGTCGGCGAGCAGGTTCTTCTCGAACCGCGTGGTCAGGGTCGACAGGCGCTGGTTGTACTCGCGCAGGCGCTCCTTGTCCGCGTCGTCGAGGCCGGCTCCGGCGAGCGTGAACTCGGTGTGATAGCGCTCGACGAGGTAGCGGGACTCGGCGTCGAGGTCGAGCTCGTCGAGCCGCGCGTGCAGGTCGGCGATGCGTGCGGAGAGGGCGGGGTTCAGCCGGATGGCGTCCTGGTGGGCGGCGAGCCGCGGTGCGATTTCTTCCTCCAGCGCGTTGGTGAAGTCGGTGCTGTCGGAGGAGCTCTTGTTGAAGAACACCTCGGCGACGCGCTGCAGGAGCTGGCCGGAGCGCTCCAGCGGCAGCATCGTGTTCTCGAAGGTGGCCGGCTCCTCGGTGCGGACGATCGCGTCCACCTCGGCCAGCTGCTCCTCCATGCCCCGCTCGAACGCGGGGAGGTAGTGCTCGTCGCGGATCTCGGCGAACGGCGGCAGCTGGTAGGGGAGCGTGCTCGGGGTGAAGAACGGATTCGCGGTGTCGGCCATTGCTCCAGCCTAGACACCGCGGCCGCGCGGGAGCAAAGGAAACGTTGCAAACAAATCAATGCAAAGAACTGCTTGCAAAGAAGTCTTTGCATTGCTACCGTGTGACCATGAGCGACGACCGTCCCGACGAGACCCCGGCAGACCCTGCGGGCACCGCGAACCCATCCGAGCCCGGCGTGGCCGGCGGGAGGAACCCGTTCGAGGACGCGCTCGGCATGCCCGCCCTCCGGGCGCTGGCCCACCCGCTGCGCGTCGAGATCATGAACGAGCTGTCCGACTTCGGCCCCGCCACCGCCAGCATGCTCGCCGAGCGGCTGGGGGAGTCGAGCGGCGCCACCAGCTACCACCTCCGCCAGCTCGCCCGGCACGACATCATCGTCGAGGACACCGAGCGGGGCTCGGGGCGCGAGCGCTGGTGGCGCATGGCGCCCGGCGGCGTGACCATCGGCTCGCCCGAGACGCTCGGCACTCCGGCCGGCCGCGAGGCGAACGAGCTGATCTCGCTCGGCTGGCAGCAGAACAACGAGCGCCGGCTCGCGGCCTTCCTCCGCCGCGGGCTCGACACGTTCGGCTTCGACTGGATGGAGTCCAGCACGCTCTCCACCTCGCACCTCGAGGTGACGCGCGAGCAGCTGGCCGAGTTCGGCCGCGAGTACTACGCGCTGCAGGACCGCCTGAAGGCGAAGTGGAAGGCGGAGTCGGAGTCGGAGCCGGAGTCGGCCAGCGAGACGGACGCCGCCGAGCGCAAGCGCGTGCAGGTCCAGTTCAACGCGTTCCCGCTGGTGGAGCAGGAGGACCGCTGATGCCCTCCGCCACCCGCGAACCGCTCGGCGCCGGGTTCTCCCGGCTCTGGACGGCCGCGATCGCCAGCAACCTCGCCGACGGCATCGGCCGCACGGCGGTGCCGCTGATCGCGACGACGCTGACCCGCGACCCGGCCCTCATCGCCGGGCTCAGCGCCGTGACGTTTCTGCCGTGGCTGTTCTTCGGCATCCCGGCCGGCATCCTGCTCGACCGGGTCGACCGGCGCATCGCGATGGCGGTGGCGAACTCGCTGCGCTTCGCGGTCGCCGCGGTCGTCGCGCTGCTGATCACGACCGGCGAGCTGACCATCTGGTCGCTCTACGCCTGCGTGCTGGCGTTCGGGCTCGGCGAGACGGTGTTCGACAACGCGACCACCACCGTCGTCCCGGCGCTGGTCGGCCGCGGTCAGCTGGACCGCGCGAACGGGCGGATGCAGTCGGCCGAGATCACCATCCAGAACTTCATCGCCACCCCGCTCGCCGGCTTCCTGTTCGCGGCCGCGATCGTGCTCCCGGTCTGGCTGACCGGCGCCGGCTTCCTCGTGGCGGGGCTGCTGGCGCTCAGCATCCCGGCCGCCGCCGCCCACGCCCACCGGGCCGGCACCGCGGGGGAGTCCGCGCCGAGGCCGCCGCTTTCGGCCGTCATCCGGTTCCTCTGGAACGACCGCTTCCTGCGGTGGATGATCCTGCTCACGTCCTTCACGGCATCGGCGCTGGCGTTCGCCCAGGGCAGCGTCGTGCTGCTCCTGCTGCAGACCTTCCACGTCCCGGCCGCGCTGGTCGGAGTGGTGACGGCCGCCATCGGTGTCGGCGCTCTGGTCGGTGCGCTGGTGTCGAGCCGGTTCGTCGAGCGGTTCGGCCGCGGGCGGGTGATGTTCTGGGCGATCCTGGTCAGCGGGGTCGGCATCCTGGGCGTCGGCCTCACCGGCAACGTCGTCATCGCCATCGGCTCGTACGCATTCGGCGCGTTCGGCGTGGCCGTCTGGAACGTGCCGTGGGGCGCGCTCCGTCAGGCCGTCATCCCGAGCGACATGCTCGGCCGCGCACTCGGCATCGTCCGCACCATCGGCTGGGGGCTCACCCCGATCGCCACCGTCCTGGGCGGCTTCGTCGCCCGCATCGACCTCCGGCTGCCGTTCGTCATCGGCGGCGGGCTGGTGGTCGTGGCGACGCTCGTCGCGTCGCGTCTCATCCTCTCCGCGTCGGCCCAGACACCGGTCGAAGCGCCCGTTCCGGAAGGACAACCGTCATGACCGCCGTCCTCGTCTCCACGTACCGTCCGCTCACGCACCGCGTCGCGCTCCGCCTCGGCCGCGCGCTGACCGCGTGGGGTGCCCGTCCGCTCGCTCGGGAGCTGCACCACGCCGAGCGCGTCGCGCTGGTCGAGCGCACCCGTCACGACGCCACGCGCGCCCTCCCGCAGCTGCCGCGCTGATCATCCTTGGGGCGCAACACGCCGCCGGCGCGCACGCCAAACGGCGTGTTGCGACCCATCGTTCGTGTTCGCCAGGCGAACGCGCGGCGTGTCGGGGGCGGGGGCCTACGGCTCCTCGTCGTAGTCGGAGGCCTCCACCTCGACCGGCTGCGTGATCGTCGCGGAGTCCTCGGCCTGGTTGTAGCGGATCTCGGTGCCGTCGTCGAGCGTGACGACCGGCTTCCCCTCGAGCCAGGTCAGCGTCCAGCTCCAGCCGGCGGTCTCGACATCGGTGGCGACGAGCTCCTCCTCGACCGTGCGGACGGCGTACGACACGACCTCCGGCAGGGCGGAGGGCGACTCGTCGCCGACCGCCCAGCGCGTCCCGAGCTGCATCAGGCGCGGCCCGCCTCGACGGGGGCGGACGCCAGGTCGATCTCGTAGGTGACCCACGAGGTGCGGCTGGCGAGGGCGTCGTAGAGCTTCTGCGCCGTGGCGTTGTCCTGAGCGGTGATCCACTGCACGACGCCCAGTCCGCGCTCCTCGGCGAGGGCGCGGGCCTTCTGGATGAGGGCGGAGCCGACACCCTTGCCGCGCTCCTCCTCGACGACGAACAGGTCGTCGAGGAACAGCCCGCGGTCGCCCTCGAGCGGCCGGGCGAACTCGCGCACGTGGGCGAGGCCGACGATGCGGTCGCCGTCGACGGCGATGTAGCCGTCCTCCTCGTGCTCCGGGTCGGTCAGCCAGGACCAGAGCACGAGCGCCTTCTGGTCGGTGAGCTCGGTCTCGTAGAACCGGGCGTACTCGGCGTACACATCGAGCCAGGCGAAGAAATCGCCGTCCCTGACCGGTCGAACCTCGATCGACATGGATTCCTCCGTTCGCTGTGCGCGCCCGGACGTGCTCACCGGGCGTGTTCCGACCATATCGCGGTCGGGTTCAGGGGACGAGGTCGTACGTGACCCACTTGGTCTTCTCCGCGAACCTGTCGTACAGGCGGCGGGCCGTCTCGTTGTCCTTGGCCGTGATCCAGCGGACGACCGAGAGGCCGCGCTCCTTGGCGTGCTCGCGGACGGCCTCCAGCAGCGCGGCGCCGGCACCGGCGCCGCGGGCGTCGGGGCTGACGAACAGATCGTCGAGGTACAGGCCCTTGCTGCCGTCGAGGGGGCGGACGAACTCGCGCACGTGCGCCAGGCCGACAGGCGTGTCCTCCTCGTCGACGGCGAAGTACGCCTCCAGCTCGTTGTCCGGGTCGGAGATCCAGCTCCAGACCAGCAGCGCCTTCTCGTCCGTCACCGGGCTCTCGTAGAAGTCGCCGTAGCCTGCGTACAGGTCGAGCCAGGTGAAGAACTCGTTGTCCCGCACCGGTCGCACGGTCACCGTCATCTTTCCTCCTCGCTCGGGGCTGTGGCGAGCAGAATATCGGTCACAGAGAGCTCGTCGGCGGAGGCGAAGCGGAGGTCCGCGATTCTGCCCACCGAGCGGAGGTCGCCCGCGGCCGACTCGACGGCCGCGATCTCGTCCGCCGGACCGGCGATGACCGCCGAGTCGACGGGGGTGCGCTGCGACGCCTTCGCGGCGGTCTTGGCGCCGCGGATGCCGGTCAGCGCGCGTCCGACGATCGCCAGCACGGCGCGGTCGGCGCTCCAGTCCTGCGCGACCTCGTCGGCGGCCGGCCACGCGGCGTGGTGCACGGACCCGGTCTCCGACCAGCTCCACGCCTCCTCGGCCGCGAACGGCAGCACCGGGGCGAACAGGCGAAGGAACGCCGAGAGGGCCACGCGCAGGGCGACCACCGCGGAGGCCTGCTCCGCCGTGGCCTCGCCGTAGGCGCGCTCCTTCACGAGCTCCAGGTAGTCGTCGCAGAACGTCCAGAAGAACGTCTCCGCCGTCTCCAGGGCCCGGGCGTGGTCGTAGTTCTCGAGCGCGGCGGTGGCGTCGGCCACCACGTCCGCCAGGTTCTGCAGCATGCTGCGGTCGAGCGGGCTCGTCACCTGCGCGAGGTCGAGGGAGGCGGGCGCCTCGAAGCCGAGGATGAACTTGGCCGCGTTGAGCAGCTTGATCGCGAGCCGGCGCCCGATCTTGATCTGGGTCGGGTTCTGCGGGTCGAACGCCGCGTCGGTGCCCAGACGGCTGGACGCCGCCCAGTAGCGCACGGCGTCGGAGCCGTGCCGCTCCAGGATGTCGGCCGGGGTCACGACGTTGCCCTTCGACTTCGACATCTTCTTGCGGTCGGGGTCGACGATGAAGCCGGACAGGGCCGCGTTCCGCCACGGCGCGACGTCGCTCTCGAGCTTGGCGCGCAGCAGGGTGGAGAACAGCCAGGTGCGGATGATGTCCTGCCCCTGCGGGCGCAGGTCGAACGGGAAGACGGCGTCGAAGAGCTCATCGTCCCGCATCCACCCGCCCGCGAGCTGCGGGGTGAGGGAGGACGTCATCCACGTGTCCATCACGTCGTGCTCGCCCACGAAGCCGCCGGCCTGGCCGCGCTGCGCCTCGTCGTAGCCGGGCGCCGGGTCGGACGACGGGTCGACCGGGAGCTGCTCCTGCGCGGGCAGGATCGGCTGGTCGAAGACGGGGTTGCCGTCGCCGTCGAGTGGGTACCAGACCGGGATCGGCACGCCGAAGAAGCGCTGGCGCGAGATCAGCCAGTCGCCGGTGAGGCCGTTCACCCAGTTCTCGTAGCGCACGCGCATGAAGTCGGGGTGCCAGTCGATCTCGCGGCCGAGTTCGATGAGCCGCTCGCGCAGCTCCTCGTCGCGGGCGCCGTTCTTGACGTACCACTGGCGGGTCGAGACGATCTCGAGCGGGCGGTCGCCCTTCTCGAAGAACTTCACCGGGTGCTGGATGGGCTTCGGCTCGCCGATCAGGTCGCCGGAGGCGCGCAGCAGCTCCACCACGGTCTGCTTCGCCGAGAACACGGTCTTGCCGGCGAGCTGGGCGTAGGCCTCGCGGCCGGCCTCCGAGGCGATGGCCTCCGGCGGCTCGGGCAGGATGCGGCCGTCGAAGCCGATGATCGCGCGGTTCGGGAGGTCGAGCTCGCGCCACCAGGTGACGTCGGTGATGTCGCCGAAGGTGCAGATCATGGCGATGCCCGATCCCTTGTCCGGCTGCGCCAGGTGGTGCGCCACGACGGGCACTTCGACGTCGAACAGCGGGGTGCGGACGGTGGTGCCGAACAGCGGCTGGTACCGCTCGTCGTCGGGGTGCGCCACGAGCGCCACGCAGGCGGGCAGCAGCTCCGGGCGCGTGGTCTCGATGTAGACCGGGCCGCCCTCGCCGTGGAAGGCGACGCGGTGGTAGGCGGAGGGCTGCTCGCGGTCCTCCAGCTCGGCCTGGGCGACCGCGGTGCGGAAGGTGATGTCCCACAGCGTCGGCGCGAGCGCCTGGTACGCCTCGCCGCGCTCGATGTTGCGCAGGAACGCCAGCTGGGAGGTGCGGATGGAGTCGCGCCCGATCGTGCGGTACGTCTGCGACCAGTCCACCGAGAGGCCGAGGGTGCGCCAGAGCGCCTCGAACTGCTTCTCGTCCTCCTCGGTCAGCCGCTCGCACAGCTCGATGAAGTTGCGGCGCGAGATCGGCTTCTGATCGGCCGCCTTCGTGCTCTTGTTGTCGCCGCCCTCGAACGGAGGGGTGAAGTCCGGGTCGTAGGGGAGCGACGGGTCGCAGCGCACGCCGTAGTAGTTCTGGACGCGGCGCTCGGTCGGCAGACCGTTGTCGTCCCAGCCCATGGGGTAGAACACATTCCGCCCGCTCATCCGCTGGAAGCGCGCGATCACGTCGGTGTGCGTGTAGCTGAAGACGTGGCCGATGTGCAGCGAGCCGGACGCCGTGGGCGGCGGGGTGTCGATCGAGTAGACACCGTCGCGGCCGGCGGCGAGCGCGGCCTCCCGATCGAACCGGAAGGTGCCGTCGCTCTGCCAGCGGTCACCCCATTTGGCCTCCAGCCCTTCCAGCGCGGGCTTCGCCGGCACTCGGTCGGCTGGCACGTTCGGCGTGCTCATAGGGGTCCTCCGATTCGATATGTGCGGCACCGTGTCCTCGGGGTGCCTGAGTGTGGGATCCCTACAAGACTACCGAACGCGCCCGACCGCTCGCTCAGACCTCGTCGACGATCGGCGTCCTCCGGGCGGCGAACAGGGCCGCCACCAGGGTGATCGCCGACATGACCGCGAGCACGATTCCCGGGTGCCACCACGCGTTGCCGGTGGCCTGGCCGAAGATCAGCGTCAGCGCCGGGACGAACGAGGTCAGCAGCGCCGCGATGCTGTACGCGACCGACAGTCCGCTGTAGCGCACGTCGCTCGGGAACAGGTCGGACATCAGCCCGCCGAGGGCGGCCCATGACAGGGTCGGCAGGATGCCGCCGATGATCATGGAGGCGACCAGGATCCCGAAGTTCGCGTGCTGCAGCAGGAAGTACATCGGGAAGGCGACGAGCAGGGTGCCGACCGCGCCGATCGCGACGACCTTCGCCGACCCGATCCTGGCGGCCCAGGCACCGAACAGTGGGATGGTGACCAGCTGCAGCAGGCCGCCGATGGTGGTCGCGATCAGCAGGTCCTGGTACTTGAAGCCCAGCACGGCCGTGCCGTAGTCGACCATGTAGGTGTTCATGAGCGAGTAGGAGCCGATGCCGAGGATGGCCGCGCCGATCCCGATCACGAAGCCGGTCGGGGCCTTGCGGAAGACGTCGAGCACCGGGAAGCGGTCGCGCGTCCCGGTCTCCAGCAGCTTGCGGAACACCGGGGTCTCGTCGATCGACCAGCGCAGGTAGAGCGAGACCAGCAGCAGCGGGAACGCCGTGAGGAACGGGATGCGCCAGCCCCACGCGGCGAGGTCGGCCTGCGACATGCTGACCGTGAGGACGATGAAGACGACGGCGCTCAGGATGGAGCCGACCGGCGAGCCGAGCTGGGGGAGCGCCGCGTAGAAGCCGCGCTTCTTCGGGTTGGCGTACTCGGTCGCGAGCAGGATCGATCCGCCCCACTCGCCGCCCACCGAGAAGCCCTGCAGCAGGCGCAGCAGCACGATCGCGATCGCGCCGAACCATCCCGCCGCCGCGTAGGTCGGCAGCACGCCGACGAGCCCGGTGCTCAGGCCCATGATCAGGATGGTGATCAGCAGGGTCGGGCGGCGCCCGATCCGGTCGCCCAGGTTGCCGAACACGATCGCGCCGATCGGGCGGATGACGAAGCCGGCGGCGATCGCGAGGAACCCGGCCAGGGCCCCGCCGAACGCGCCGAGCGGCGCGAAGAACAGCGGGCCGACGAAGAACGCGGCGAAGTACGCGTAGAGGTAGAAGTCGTACGACTCGAGCGCGGTGCCGACGAACGACGCGATGGTGACGCGGCGCGCGGTGCCCGGGGTGATCCCTGGGCGATCGGTCTCGCTGCGGACGGGAGCGGTGGTGGTAGTCACGGGTGTCCTTCTGAACGGTAGAATCTGGACCGGGTCCAATAATGGCACGGAAGGGGAACGCAGGATGGCGCTCGCGCATTCCGCCCGCCCCGCCGGCGCCGGCCGGCCGCGCTCCTCGTCCCGCGGGATGATCGCCGAGGCCGCCGCCGAACTGTTCCTGGAGCAGACCTACACCGGCACCACCGTCGACGACATCGCCCGCCGCGCCGGGGTCAGCCGGGCCACCTTCTTCAACTACTTCGGCGCCAAGAGCGACCTGCTGTGGCTGGAAGTCGACGAGGCGCTCGCCGCGTTCGACGACACACTCGCGGCCGCGGCCGCCGACGCCGCCCCGATGGACGCCGTGCTCGATGCGCTCACCCGCCTCGCCGACGCGTTCGGGCCCGACCGGCTCCCGCTCGCGGTGACCCAGGTGGAGCTGATGGGCACGGATGCGGAGCTGCAGGCCTCCGCGCTTCCCCGTTTCCTGGCGCTGGTGCGCCGGCTGGAGGCGTTCATCGCGCGGCGCGCGGGCCTGCCGTCGGAGGCGCTCCTGCCGCGGGCCGCCGCCACCGCGGTCGTCGGCGCCGCCGTCTCGGCCGCCGCGGCCTGGGCGCGCGCCGGCGTCCGCCGCGGCCCGCTCACCCCGCTCGTGCGCGCCGCCGTCGCCCCCGTCTGTGCGGGCTACGCCCCCTTCCTCTGACGCGACTGCGGCCTCCCGTCACGTCTGCGGGTGCGCGCGCAGCCGCAGACGTTTCGCGGGGCCGCAGTCGCGCGGAGACGGACGAGAGGGGCTCCGGACGCGATAGGATGGAGGCACAGACTGTGATCCGGGTATCGCCGGGGAGTCTTCGGAAGAACGGCGCGAGAGCGCTCAGTAGAACCGAACGGGGCCGGCCCGTCACAGCCGAAGAAGGAGAGGCCCTCCCCGGCGACGGCGGCGGAGCGGGCAAGCGGGGTGGTACCGCGACGGGCGCGAGAGCGTCCGGCGTCCTCGTGCAGCACGTGAACCTGCCAGGAGAGAGATGCCGTACCCCAAGTCCGCGGACGATGCCGAGCGCGACCAGCGCCCCGAGGTCACCCCGTCGCCGGTGTTCCCCGAGATCGAGACCGATGTCCTGAGGTTCTGGGACGAGGACGGGACCTTCCGCGCCTCCATCGACAACCGCGACGGCGCCGAGGAGTGGGTCTTCTACGACGGCCCGCCGTTCGCCAACGGCCTCCCGCACTACGGCCACTTGCTGACCGGTTACGCCAAGGACGTCTTCCCGCGCTTCCAGACCATGCGCGGCAAGAAGGTGGAGCGGCGCTTCGGCTGGGACACGCACGGCCTGCCCGCAGAGCTGGAGGCGGAGCGGCAGCTCGGCATCACCGACAAGAGCCAGATCGAGGAGATGGGCCTCGCCGCCTTCAACCAGGCCGCGAAGGACTCCGTGCTCCGCTACACCCGCGAGTGGCGCGAGTACGTCACCCGCCAGGCGCGCTGGGTCGACTTCGACAACGACTACAAGACGCTCGACACCACCTATATGGAGTCGGTGATCTGGGCGTTCAAGCAGCTGCACGAGAAGGGCCTCGCCTACGAGGGCTACCGCGTGCTGCCGTACTGCTGGCGCGACCAGACGCCGCTGTCCAACCACGAGCTGCGGATGGACGACGACGTCTACAAGATGCGTCAGGACCAGACGGTCACCGTCACGTTCCCGCTCGTCGGCGAGAAGGCGGAGGTGCTGGGGCTCACCGGCGTCCGGGCGCTGGCCTGGACCACGACGCCCTGGACGCTGCCCACGAACCTGGCGCTCGCGGTCGGTCCCGACATCGAGTACGCGGTCGTGCCGTCGGGCCCGAACGGCGCCGCCGACTCCTACGGCGACCCCGACCAGCAGGTTCTCAGCGGCCGTTACCTGATCGCGCAGAGCCTCCTCGGCAACTACGCCAAGGACCTCGGCTACGACTCACCGGCCGACGCCCTCGCGGCCGTCACCGGCACGCTCCTCGGCTCCGAGCTGGAGGGCGTGGAGTACGACCGGCTCTGGGACTACTACGCCGACACCGAGAAGTGGGGCACGCAGAACGCGTGGCGCATCCTCGTCGACGACTACGTCACCGTCGAGGACGGCACGGGCATCGTGCACCAGGCGCCGGCCTACGGCGAGGACGACCAGCGCGTCACCGAGAAGGCCGGCATCCCGGTCATCATCTCGGTGGACGACGGCGGCCGCTTCCTGCCCGACGTCGCCGACGTCGCAGGCATGCAGGTGTTCGACGCGAACAAGCCGCTCACCCGCATGCTGAAAGAGGAGGGGCGCCTCCTCCGCCAGGCGAGCTACGAGCACTCATACCCGCACTGCTGGCGCTGCCGCAACCCGCTGATCTACAAGGCGGTGTCCAGCTGGTTCGTGCGCGTGACCGACTTCCGCGACCGGATGGGCGAGCTCAACCAGGAGATCACCTGGGTGCCGGAGAACGTCAAGGACGGCCAGTTCGGCAAGTGGCTGGCCGGCGCCCGCGACTGGTCGGTCTCCCGCAACCGCTACTTCGGCTCGCCGATCCCGGTGTGGAAGAGCGACGACCCGGCGTACCCGCGCGTCGACGTCTACGGGTCGCTGGAGGAGCTGGAGCGCGACTTCGGCCGCCTGCCGCTGAACGCCGTGGGGGAGCCGGACCTGCACCGTCCCTTCATCGACGAGCTGACCCGGCCGAACCCGGACGACCCGACCGGCCGATCCACTATGCGCCGCATCCCGGACGTGCTGGACGTCTGGTTCGACTCCGGCTCGATGCCGTTCGCCCAGGTGCACTACCCGTTCGAGAACCGGGACTGGTTCGACAGCCACAACCCCGCCGACTTCATCGTCGAGTACATCGGGCAGACCCGCGGCTGGTTCTACCTGCTGCACACGCTCGCGACGGCTCTGTTCGACCGGCCCGCGTTCAAGAACGTGATCAGCCACGGCATCGTGCTGGGCAGCGACGGGCAGAAGATGTCGAAGTCGCTGCGCAACTACCCGGATGTGAACGAGGTGTTCGACCGGGACGGGTCGGACGCGATGCGCTGGTTCCTGATGTCGAGCCCCGTGCTGCGCGGCGGCAACCTCGTGGTGACCGAGGAGGGCATCCGCGAGGGCGTCCGTCAGGTGCTGCTCCCGCTGTGGAACACCTGGTACTTCTTCTCGCTGTACGCCAACGCGACGGGGTACGAGGCGAAGCGCTCGACCGCGTCCACCGATGTGCTCGACCGCTACCTGCTCGCCAAGACGCGTGACCTGGTGGAGGCCGTGACGGCCGACCTGGACGGGCTGGACTCCACCCTCGCCGCCGCCAAGCTGCGCGACTTCGCCGACGTGCTCACGAACTGGTACGTGCGCCGCTCGCGCGACCGGTTCTGGGAGGGCGTGGACGAGTCCGGCAACGGCTCCGAGGCCTTCGACACGCTGTACACGGTGCTGGAGACGCTCACCCGCGTCGCCGCCCCGCTCCTGCCGCTCGTGACCGAGCGAATCTGGAAGGACCTCACCGGCGGCCGCTCCGTGCACCTCACGGACTGGCCGGAGGCGGCGGAGTTCCCGGCGGACGACGCCCTGGTGGACGCGATGGACCGCATCCGCGCCATCAGTTCCACCGCGCTGTCGCTGCGAAAGCAGGCCGGGCGCCGCGTGCGGCTGCCGCTCGCCACCCTCACGGTGGTCGCCGAGAACGCGGAGGCACTGCGGCCGTTCGAGGGCATCCTGCGCGACGAGCTCAACGTGAAGGCGGTCGAGCTGGTGGAGCTGCAGGACGACAGCGCCGCCCGGTACGGCATCACCAGCAGGCTGACCGTCAACGCGCGCGCCGCGGGCCCGCGTCTGGGCAAGCAGGTGCAGCAGGTCATCCAGGCGGCGCGCGCCGGCGACTGGGCGGAGGCCGACGGCGTCGTCACGGTCGGCGGCATCGAGCTGGCCGCGGGGGAGTACGACCTCGTGCTCGAGACCGCCTCCGGCGGCGACGACTCGTCCGCGCTCGCGCTGCTCGCCGGCGGCGGGTTCGTGCTGCTCGACACCGCGACCACGCCGGAGCTGGAGGCAGAGGGCCTCGCCCGCGACGTCATCCGCGCCGTGCAGGACACCCGCAAGGCGGCAGGGCTCGAGGTGAGCGATCGCATCCACCTGCACCTCTCGTTCGAGAGCCCGGAGGACGCGGAATCGCTCGGCCTCGCCGCCGACGTCGACATCGCCGCCGAGACATTGGCTCTAGCCGTGCGGCTCTCCGGCGCGGGAGCATCATCGGGGGATGGTTCCGGCTTCCGGCAGGAGTTCGGCGCCGGGCAGTTCGCGAACGCCGGCGCGTTCACCGTCGGCGTGACCAAGGTGGACCCGGAGCAGGAGACGGAGGCGGCGTCGTGACCGACGAGGACGACTACCGGGAGCGGGCGGACGAGGTCTACCAGGCGCTCCTCGCTCGAGTCGGCGAGGGAGCGCCCGAGCGGCGGCTCGACGCCACCCGCCGCGCCGTGGAGCTGCTGGGCGACCCGCAGCGGGCGTACCCGATCATCCACGTGACCGGCACGAACGGGAAGACCTCGACGAGCCGCATCGCCGAGAGCCTGCTGCGCGCCTACGGTCTCCGGACGGGGCTGCTCACGAGCCCGCACCTGGTGCGCTTCAACGAGCGCATCGTCATCGACGGCGAGCCGATCGGCGACGAGGCGCTGGTGCGCAATTGGGAGGACATCAGCCCCTACCTGGAGATCGTGGACGCGGAGCTGGAAGAGGCGGGCAAGCCCCCGCTGACGTTCTTCGAGGCGCTGACGGCGCTCGCGTATGCCGCCTTCGCCGACGCTCCCGTCGACGTCGCCGTGATCGAGGTCGGCATGGGGGGTGAGTGGGACTCGACGAACGTCGGGGACGGCCAGGTCGCCGTGTTCACGCCGATCGCGCTCGACCACACCAAAGCGCTCGGCGACACCGTCGAGGAGATCGCGCGCACCAAATCCGGGATCGTCAAGCCGTCCGCCGACGTCGTGTCGTCGCGGCAGACGCCCGAGGCCGACCGCGTGCTGCGCGAGGCGGCCGAGCTGACGGAGTCGACCTTCGCGGAGCAGCCGGGCGACTTCGACGTCGCCTCGACGCGCGTCGCCGTCGGCGGCCAGCTCGTCACGATCCGCGGCCGGGCGGCGACCTACGAGGACGTCTTCCTGCCGCTGTACGGCGACCACCAGGCGCAGAACGCGGCCGTGGCGGTCGCCGCGGTGGAGACGTTCCTCGGCCGGGGTGCACAGCCGCTCAAGGCCGACCTGGTCGAGGAGGGGTTCGCCACCGCGACCTCGCCGGGGCGGCTGCAGCTGATCGGCATCGAGCCGAGCATCCTGGTGGACGCGGCGCACAACCCCGCGGGCGCCGAGACGCTCGCGGACGCGCTCCGCACCTACTTCGGCTTCGACGAGATCACCTTCGTCGTCGGCATCCTGAACGACAAGGATGCGCGCGGCGTCATCCGTGCGCTCGCCCCGGTGGCCACGCAGTTCTTCGTCACCCGGCCCGACTCCGAGCGCGCCCGCGAGGCGGAGGACTTCGGCGACCTGGTGCGCGAGGAGGTGGGCGACGAGGCGACGATCGTCTACTCCGACGCCGTCGACGCTCTGGAGGCGGCCCGGGAGTGGGCTGCTGAGGAGCCGCGCCGCGCGGTCGTCGTCGCCGGGAGCATCGTGCTCGTCGGCCAGGCGATGGCGTATGCCGACCAGCAGGAGTGGAAGCAGGCGGCCTCGTGACGGATGCCCCCGCGGGCCCGCACGGCGACGCGGACGACGCCGCCCCGGCCCGGGCCGGACGGCCGCGCCGTCAGCGCTCGCTGCGCGAGTCGCTCGGCTCGATCGTGCTCGGCTTCGAGCTGCTCGTCGTCTTCCTCGGCGCGCTGGTGCTGTTCGGGCTGCACTCGCTCCCGGCCGCCGTCGCGCTCGGCGGGGGAGCGGCGCTGATCGTGCTGATGGTCGTCGCGATCGCGCTGCTGCGGAACACCATCGGCGTGGTCCTCGGCTGGATCGTGCAGCTCGTGCTCGTCGCCGCCGGCCTCCTCGTGCCCGCCTTCTTCATCGTCGGCGCGATCTTCACCGCCATGTGGGCGTACTGCATGATCGCCGCCGCACGCATCGACCGCAACAATCAGGCCGCCCGTGCGGCCGACAACGGAACGGAGAACCCATGACCAGCGCCGTCGAAGAGACCCTCGTCCTCATCAAGCCCGACGGGGTCGCCCGCAGCCTGACCGGGGAGATCCTGCGCCGCCTCGAGGCGAAGGGCTACTCGCTCGTCGACCTGCGGATGCTGCAGGCCGACCGCGACCTGCTCGCGCAGCACTACGCCGAGCACGAGGGCAAGCCCTTTTACGAGCCTCTGGTGGAGTTCATGGAGTCCGGCCCGATCGTGGCGATCCGGCTCGCCGGGAACCGTGTCATCGAGGGCTTCCGCTCGCTCGCCGGCGCCACCGACCCGACCACCGCCGCGCCCGGCACCATCCGCGGCGACCTCGCCCGCGACTGGGGCCTCAAGGTGCAGCAGAACCTCGTGCACGGCTCCGACTCGCCCGAGTCCGCCCAGCGCGAGCTCGCCCTCTGGTTCGGCTGATCGCTCCGCGGTTCGTCAGGAATGCCGCCCGTTCGGACCGAACGGGCGGCATTCGCGACGAACGGGCTCAGACGAAGGCGCGGTGGATCCAGTCGAGCTGGATCTGCGCCAGCACCGCCACGATGGCGTAGCTGACGATCGTGATGAGCGGCACCCAGCTGTACAGGGTGCGGAAGAACCGCCTCGCCCGCTCCGGGACGGGGATGTTGCCCTCCTTGAGGTTGTAGAGGGTCACCGCCCAGAAGGTCGGGATCGTGACGGCCCAGGTGACCATGCACCACGGGCACAGCACGTTGAGCACGGTCAGCGAGGTCGTGATCAGGAAGATGACCAGCGCCAGCGCCAGCACCACGCCGACGTTGAAGGCGATCCAGTACCACCGGGCGAACCGCGCCCGGGTGGCGAAGAGCCCGACGCCGACCGCGATGGTCGCCGTCCAGCCCGCGAGACCCAGGATCGGGTTCGGGAAGCCCAGCAGGGAGCCCTGCCAGGAGTTCAGGTTCTTCGAGCACCCCACCAGCACCGAGAAGTTGCAGGAGAGCTGGGCGCCCGGGTCCTGCAGCAGGTGGAACTTGTCCACCGTGAGCATGAACGCGGCCCAGAACCCGATGGCTCCGGCGACGATGAGGAAGATGGCGAGTGCGGTCGGGCGGCGGTACGAGGCCTCGGCGGGACTGGCTGACACCCTCGGATTATGGCACGCTCCCTGCGTGTCGCCCTGGGAGGAGACCCGTCACCGCCTCGGCCCGTGCGATAATCTTTGCAGCAGTCGTCCCGGCCCAGGCCGGGAGCACCGACAGAAGGCTTGAGGGCGCCCGGAGCGCCCGGAAGAACTTCCGGCCCGCGTGGCCGGTCGAGAACATGAGCCGGATGCAGGCCGCGCCACGAGCCCGGAGGCATCCGAACAGGATTGAGGGAGGCGCCGCACGCGCCGCCTCCCGACGGAGAGTACCCGGTGAGCGGGGAACCGCACCGGTCGAGGAGTGCACCAGCGATGGTGGATAACGAGAACATCGACAACACGGACAACAACGAGACGGAAGCAGGAGGACGGAAGCGGAAGGGCCTCTTCGGCGCGCGACGCGTCGTCAGGAGGGGCTCGCCGGCGGACTCCGCCGACGTCTCCGAGACTCCCGCGGCACCGGCTGCGGAGGCCGGCTCGCACCAGGGCGACGCAGCAGGAGTGGACGCGCCCGAGGTGGACGCGGCCGAAGTGGACGCTGCAGAGGCCGGTGAGCAGGGCACGACCCCTGAGGCCGCCGCTCCCGCCGCGGGCGCAGCCCAGGCCGCGCACGAGCCGCCGGCGCTCCCCGAGCAGCACGGCGAGCCGGAGCCCCCGGCCGCCGGCGCCGCCGCGCCCGGCCTGCCGCCGACCACGCTGCTCTTCCAGGCGCCCGATGTGCTGCCGCTCCCGCCCCTCCCCGAGGACGACGAGGAGCCGGCCGGCGGTGTCCGCCGCCGCTCGCGCCGCCGCGCGGGGGAGTCGGGCCGCGATGGTGCCAACGACCCGGCCAACACGGTCGTGCGGGTGCGCACGCCACGCGAGCCGGAGCTCATCACGGAGCCGCAGAAGGTCAAGGGCTCCACCCGCCTCGAGGCCAAGAAGCAGCGCCGCCGCGACGGCCGCGATGCCGGGCGCCGCCGTCCGGTCATCACCGAGGCCGAGTTCCTCGCCCGCCGCGAGTCGGTCGACCGGCAGATGGTGGTGCGCTCGAAGGGCGGCCGCATCCAGCTCGGCGTGCTGGAGGACAAGGTCCTCGTCGAGCACTACGTGGCCCGTTCACAGGAGGCGTCGCTCATCGGCAACGTCTACCTCGGCCGGGTGCAGAACGTCCTCCCGAGCATGGAGGCCGCCTTCGTCGACATCGGACGTGGCCGCAACGCCGTCCTCTACTCCGGCGAGGTGGACTGGGACGCCGTCGAGACCGGCAACCAGCCGCGCCGCATCGAGCTCGCCCTGAAGGCGGGCGACCGCGTGCTCGTGCAGGTGACCAAGGACCCGGTGGGCCACAAGGGCGCCCGGCTGACCAGCCAGATCTCGCTGCCCGGCCGCTACCTCGTGTACGTGCCGAACGGCTCCATGAACGGCATCAGCCGCAAGCTCCCGGACACCGAGCGCTCGCGCCTGAAGAAGATCCTCAAGGAGGTGCTGCCGGAGAGCGCCGGCGTCATCGTCCGCACCGCCGCCGAGGGCGCGACCGAGGAGCAGCTGACGCTCGACGTCAACCGCCTCAAGGCGCAGTGGGCCGACATCAGCACCCGCGTCGAGTCGCAGCAGGCGCCCGCGCTCCTGCACAGCGAGCCGGACCTCCTGATCAAGATCATCCGCGACGTCTTCAACGAGGACTTCCAGAAGCTGGTCATCTCCGGAGACGACGCCCGTCAGACGATCGAGAACTACCTCCGCCAGGTCGCCCCCGACCTCCTCGACCGCGTCGAGGCCTACACGGGCGAGCGGGATGCCTTCGACGAGTACCGGATCACCGAGCAGATCGAGAAGGCGCTCGAGCGGAAGGTGTGGCTGCCCTCCGGCGGCTCGCTCGTCATCGACCGCACCGAGGCGATGACCGTGGTGGACGTCAACACCGGCAAGTTCGTCGGCTCCGGCGGCAACCTCGAGGAGACGGTCACCAAGAACAACCTCGAGGCCGCGGAGGAGATCGTCCGGCAGCTCCGCCTGCGCGACATCGGCGGCATCATCGTCGTCGACTTCATCGACATGGTCCTCGAGTCGAACCGCGATCTGGTGCTGCGCCGCCTGGTGGAGTGCCTCAGCCGCGACCGGACGAAGCACCAGGTGGCCGAGGTCACCTCGCTCGGTCTCGTGCAGATGACCCGCAAGAAGCTCGGCCTCGGCCTGCTGGAGACCTTCAGCGAGGCGTGCGAGGTGTGCGCCGGGCGCGGGGTCATCGTGCACCACGACCCCGTCGTGAAGCACCGCCAGCAGCAGCAGCCGCAGCAGAACGAGCGCCGGCGCGGCCGGGGCGGCAACGGCAGCGGGCCCGCGAACGGCAACGGGAACGGGAACGGGAACGGGAACGGCCACACCGGCACGCACGCCATCACCGACGACGCCAAGAACGCGCTCGCCAAGATCGCCGCCTCCACCATCCACCACGAGGAGGAGGCGAGGGCGCACGACGCCGACGCGTCCGCCGAGGCGACGGAGGTCAGCGTCGAGGAGGTGACGGTGACGGAGGTCACGGCCACCAAGAAGCGCCGCCGCAAGGGCAAGGGCGGGGCCGACCGGCAGCAGGCGCAGGAGGCGGCTCCGGCCGCCGAGGCGCCCGAGGAGGAGCCGGTGGCAGCCGAGGCTCCGGCCGCACCGGCGGCCGACGCCGAGCAGGAGGCGGAGACCGTGCTGCCGCTGCTCGACCTCCCTGAGCCTGCTGCCGTGCACGCGCCCGCGCCGCGTCCGTCGGCGGAGGAGACCGAGCACCTGCTCGATTCCGTGCTCGACGCGCTGCCCGCTCCGAAGGAGCCGGGTCAGGGCCGCAGCCGCAGCCGTCGCGCCAGCACCACCGTCATCGCGGGCGGGGAGCTCGCTCCCAAGTCCGAGTAGGGGCCTCGGCCGGCGGGCCCGGCCGCCCGGCATCGAGTGGTGAGTCGTCGGGGTTTTCCGCGCCGAGTGGAGCCGAGATGTCACCACTCGGCGCGGGCACCGGTCAATGGCGGCGGGTGCGGTCCTTCGCCCGCACGCGCAGACCGCTCGCGATGAGGCGCGAGACCAGCTCGTGGCCGGAGACGGGATGCGCCCCCGCGGCCACCAGCTCGTCGTAGCGGCGGTCGGGCACGTCGTAGTGGTCGAGATCGAACGCCCTGCGCTGCACCCCGTTGGCCTCGGCGAAGGCGTGCAGCTCGGCGAGCGACGCGTCGCTGACCAGGTGCGACCACAACATGCCGTGGGCCGGCCATGCCGGGGGATCGATCAGGACCGTCATAGAATGATTGTAGGAACCGGTCCCGCAGGCGGGATGGTTCGGTCCCGACACCCCCGCTGAATTGACGGTCGGTGGCGTGTCGGGTAAAGTTGACCGTTGGTGTGTGTCGGGCCCGACCCGAACCCCCATCATGGTTTTCTGAGAGCCGCCGGCAGCAGTAGCAGCCGGCCGGACTCATTTTCCAGAACAGTTGAAGAGCAGGACCAGGTCCGAAGGCTACGCCAGGAGCTGTTCCCCGATGAAAAGGTACTGACAAGTGGTTTACGCAGTTGTGCGCGCCGGTGGCCGGCAGGAGAAGGTCGAGGTCGGCACCATCGTGACGATGGACCGCATCAAGGCCGACAAGGACGGCAAGGTCGAGCTCGCGCCGGTGCTGCTGGTCGACGGCGACAAGATCACCTCCGACGCCAAGTCGCTCGCCAAGGTCACCGTGACGGCCGAGGTGCTGGGCGACCTGCGCGGCCCGAAGATCGTCATCCAGAAGTTCAAGAACAAGACCGGCTACAAGAAGCGCCAGGGCCACCGCCAGGAGCTCACCCGCGTCAAGATCACCGGCATCAAGTAGCCGACAGACCGTTCTCGAGGAGAAGAAGACATGGCACACAAAAAGGGAGCGAGCTCCACTCGCAACGGCCGCGACTCCAACGCGCAGCGCCTCGGCGTGAAGCGCTTCGGCGGCCAGACCGTCAACGCGGGTGAGATCCTGGTCCGCCAGCGCGGCACCCACTTCCACCCCGGCGTGAACGTCGGCCGTGGCGGCGACGACACGCTGTTCGCCCTCGCGGCGGGTGCGGTCGAGTTCGGCTCGAAGGGCGGCCGCAAGGTCGTCAACATCGTCGCTGCCGAGGCCTGAGCCTCAGCGCGAGCATCACCTTCCGGATGGGCGGGCTTCGGCCCGCCCATCCGCATTTCACCCCTCGGAACTAGGAGACACACCATGGCGACGTTCGTGGATCGCGTGACGTTGCATCTGCGCGCCGGAAACGGCGGCAACGGGTGCGTCTCGGTGCGCCGTGAGAAGTTCAAGCCGCTGGCCGGCCCTGACGGAGGGAACGGCGGCAACGGCGGCGACATCGTCCTGGTCGCCGACCCGCAGGTGACGACGCTGCTCGGCTACCACCGCCACCCGCACCGCGCGAGCGACAACGGCGGCTTCGGGATGGGCGACCACCGCAGCGGCCACACCGGCGAAGACCTCGAGCTGCCGGTTCCCGTCGGCACGGTCGTCAAGGACGCCGACGGCGTGGAGCTGGCCGACCTGACCGAACCCGGGATGCGCTTCGTCGCAGCCCCCGGCGGCATCGGCGGTCTCGGCAACGCCGCCCTGGCGAACCAGAAGCGCAAGGCGCCCGGCTTCGCCCTGCTGGGCACCCCCGGCTGGGAGGGCGACATCCGCCTCGAGTTGAAGACGGTCGCCGACATCGCGCTCGTCGGGTACCCGTCGGCGGGCAAGTCCAGCCTGATCGCCGCGCTCTCGGCTGCGAAGCCGAAGATCGCCGACTACCCGTTCACGACGCTGCACCCGAACCTCGGCGTCGTGCAGGCGGGCGACGTGCGCTACACGGTCGCCGACGTCCCCGGGCTGATCGAGGGCGCGAGCGAGGGGAAGGGCCTTGGCCTGGAGTTCCTCCGCCACGTCGAGCGCTGCTCCGCCCTGCTGCACGTGCTCGACTGCGCGACCCTGGAGCCGGGCCGCGACCCCCTCAGCGACCTCGAGGTCATCCTCGCGGAGCTCGCCGCCTACCCGGTGCCGGAGGGACAGCTGCCGCTGCTGGAGCGTCCGCAGCTCATCGCGCTCAACAAGATCGATGTGCCGGATGCCCGCGAGCTCGCCGACTTCGTCCGCCCGGAGCTCGAGCAGCGCGGCTACCGCGTCTTCGAAATCTCGACGGTCAGCCACGAGGGCCTGCGGCCGCTGTCGTTCGCCCTGGCCGAGATCGTGGAGACGGCCCGGAAGGAGCAGGCCGCGCTGGAGGAGTCCCGCCCGCGCATCGTCATCCGCCCGAAGGCCGTCGACGACTCCGGGTTCGTGGTCAAGGTCGAGGGCGGCACCGACGGCCCGGTCTACCGGATCCTCGGTGGGAAGCCGGAACGCTGGGTCGCGCAGACCGACTTCGCCAACGACGAGGCCGTGGGCTTCCTGGCCGACCGGCTGGCGAAGCTCGGCGTCGAGGACGAGCTGGTCCGTGCCGGAGCCGTGGCCGGATCCACGGTCGTCATCGGCCGGGACAACGGCGTCGTCTTCGATTGGGAGCCCACGCTCACCTCCACCGCCGAGCTGATCTCGTCGCCGCGCGGCAGCGACACGCGCCTGGACACCAACCAGCGTCCGACGCGCGCGCAGCGCCGCGAGGACTACTTCGACCGCATGGACGGCAAAGCCGCCGCGCGCGAGGAGCTGCTCCGCGAGCGCGAGGCCGGCCTCTGGCAGGACGACGACTACGACGAGAACGCCGCGCGCACGGCAGGCGGGGAGAGCAGCGAGGGATGACGATCGACGACCGCAGCCAGATCCCGTCCGCCCGGCGCATCGTCGTCAAGGTGGGCTCGTCCTCCATCAGCGGCGAGAACGCGGGACAGATCGGGCCGCTGGTCGACGCCCTCGCGGAGGCCCACGGGCGCGGGACGCAGGTCATCCTGGTGTCGTCCGGTGCGATCGCGACCGGCATCCCGTATCTCTCGCTCTCCGAGCGCCCCACCGACCTCGCGACCCAGCAGGCCGCCGCGGCGGTCGGCCAGAACGTGCTGATCTACCGGTACCAGGACAGCCTCGACCGCTATGAGATCGTCGCGGGCCAGGTGCTGCTCACCGCGGGCGACATGGAGAACCCGACCCACCGGAGCAACGCGAAGCGCGCGATGGAGCGGTTGCTCTCGCTGCGCATCCTGCCCATCGTCAACGAGAACGACACCGTGGCGACGCACGAGATCCGCTTCGGCGACAACGACCGGCTGGCCGCCCTCGTCGCCCTGCTGGTGGAGGCCGACCTCCTCGTGCTGCTGTCGGACGTCGACGCCCTGTACACCCGGCCGCCGCAGGAGCCGGGTGCGGAGCGTATCGAGCACGTCGGGTGGGACGACGAGCTGGAGGGGGTCGAGATCGGCACGACCGGGCTGTCCGGGGTCGGCACCGGGGGAGCGGTCACCAAGGTGTCCGCCGCCCGCCAGGCCGCGGAGCGCGGCACCGCCGTCGTGCTGACGTCGACGGCGCTCGTGTCGAACGCGCTGCGGGGCGAGCGGGTCGGGACGTGGTTCGCGCCCGCTCCGTCCACAGCGGAGCGCGCCTCCGGGCTTTCCACAGGTTCCGTCCCGTCCGCCACTCCTGGCACGGCCGCGTCCTAGAATCGACGCATGTCCTCGATCATCGGTGCGGCCCCCACGGCCGCCCTCTCGCTGCACGAGCGGCTGGCCGCCGCCAAGACGGCGTCGCGTGCCCTGGCGACGGCCACGACGGAGCAGAAGAACCGCGCGCTGCGGGCCATCGCCGACGGCGTCCTCGCCGCGTCGTCCGACATCCTCCCGGCCAACGAGCTCGACCTCGCCAACGGCCGCGAGAACGGCCTGTCGACGGGCCTGCTCGACCGGCTGACACTAACCCCGGCGCGCCTGCAGGGCCTCGCCGACGCGGTGCTCGAGGTCGTCGCGCTGACCGACCCGGTGGGCCAGGCGGTGCGCGGCAGCGCGCTCCCGAACGGCGTCAAGATCACCGAGGTGCGCGTGCCGTTCGGCGTCGTCGGCGCCATCTACGAGGCGCGGCCGAACGTGACCATCGACATCGCGGCCCTCGCGATCAAGAGCGGCAACGCCGCGGTGCTGCGCGGCGGCAGCGCGGCGATCGAGACCAACCGCGTGCTGGTCGGCGTGATCCGCGAGGCGCTGGCGTCCGCCGGGCTGCCGGCCGAGGCGGTCCAGACCATCGACGACTTCGGCCGGGAGGGCGCGGCCGAGCTGATGACGGCCCGCGGTCTCGTCGACGTGCTGATCCCGCGGGGGAGCGCCGACCTCATCCAGGCCGTCGTCACGCAGTCCACCGTGCCCGTCATCGAGACCGGCGCCGGGGTCGTGCACATCGTGCTCGACGAGTCGGCGCGCGAAGACTGGGCGGTCGACATCGTCCGCAACGCCAAGGTGCAGCGGCCGAGCGTCTGCAACGCCGTCGAGACGCTGCTCGTGCACCGCGCCGCCGCCGAGCGGCTGCTGCCACCGGTGCTGGGCGCGCTGCGCGAGTCCGGGGTCACCATCCACGCCGACGAGCGGTCTCGGCCGTTCGCGCCGGAGTCCGTGCCGGTGACGGAGGAGGACTACGCCACCGAGCACATGAGCCTCGACATCTCGGTGAAGGTGGTCGACGACCTCGACGAGGCGATCGACCACATCCGCCGGTACTCGACGCAGCACACCGAGTCGATCGTCACCAACGACCTCGCGAACGCCGAGCGCTTCCTCGCCGAGGTCGACTCCGCGGTCGTGATGGTCAACGCCTCAACGCGCTTCACCGACGGCGGGGAGTTCGGGTTCGGCGCCGAGGTGGGGATCTCGACCCAGAAGCTGCACGCCCGCGGCCCGATGGGCCTGCCGGAGCTCACCAGTACCAAGTGGATCGTCCGCGGGTCCGGCCAGATCCGCGCGTAGGCGACCGCTAGACTTGTCGAAGGGCTTGACGCCCTCGAGAAAGGATCACGCACGATGTCATTCCTGACGACCGTCCTCGCCGAGGCGGAGACCCACGTCGAGCTGCCGATGCCCACCTGGGCCTTCGGCGCGATCGCGATCGTGATCTTCATCGCCCTGGTCTTCGTGACCTGGAGCTTCAAGGACGTGGCCAACCGGCACAGCCACCGTTCGGCGCCCGACGCCGCGGCCCACGCCGGCGCCCCCGGTGCGACGCACCACGGCAGCGGCCACCCGACGCAGGGGCACTGACCCACCGCGGGCATGGAGCTGACGGAGACGGGCCGACCGCGCATCGGCGTGATGGGCGGCACGTTCGACCCCATCCACCACGGCCACCTGGTCGCCGCCAGCGAGGTCGCGCAGTCCTTCGGGCTCGACGAGGTGGTGTTCGTCCCCACCGGTCAGCCCTGGCAGAAGGGCCCGGTGACGCCGGCCGAGCACCGCTACCTGATGACCGTGATCGCCACGGCGTCCAATCCGCGGTTCACCGTCAGCCGGGTCGACATCGACCGCAGCGGTCCGACGTACACGATCGACACCCTCCGCGACCTGCACGAGGAGAGGCCGGACGCCGAGCTGTTCTTCATCACCGGCGCCGACGCCATCGCGCAGATCCTGAGCTGGCGCAATGTCCAGGAGTTGTGGGAGCTGGCCCACTTCGTGGCTGTGAGTCGCCCGGGACATGACTTGAGTATTTCTGGATTACCGGAGCAAGACGTATCCTTGTTGGAAGTTCCGGCCCTGGCGATCTCGTCGACCGATTGCCGGAGCCGGGTGAGCAGGGGATTCCCGGTCTGGTACTTGGTGCCGGACGGAGTGGTTCAGTACATCTCCAAACACCATCTGTATCGGAGTGTGGCATGACATCGTGGCCTGAAGAGCCGCCGACGGGCCAGCCGCAGACGCGGCGACAGGCCAGGGAGTTCGCCCGGCGTGCGGGGACGGCGCAGCCGACCCCGGGCGGTCAGGTACCGGAGATGACGACCTCCTCGTCGCAGCGAACGGCCGACGGCGCCGACGCCGTCCAGCCCGACGAGCAGGAGTCCGTCGAGGCTCCGGCCATCCCCGCGAGCGCCTTCGCCGAGCCCGGTGTGTCCTCGCCGTCGCGTGACGCCTTCGACCTGTTCCGTCAGGCACCGGACGCCTCGCGCCCCGAGCCCGTGACGCAGCCGATGGCCATCCTCCAGACCCCCGATCAGCAGGCCGACGCCCCCGCTACGCCCGCCCCCGCTGCCGCCCCGGCCTTCCCGGAGCGCACGCTGACCCGTCGCGAGCTGCGCGCCATGCAGCAGGCCCAGCAGGCGAACGCGCAGGCGAACCACCCGGCCGGCGCCGAGGAGCAGGTGTTCCCCGTCTCCTTCACCTCCGGCCCCGAGGCCGAGTCGGGCGCGTCCACGGGCGAGGCGCCGAAGCCCGCCGCCGCGCCGCAGAACCCGGAGACCTCCACCAGCGAGAAGACCGCATGGCCGTTCGCGCCGCTCACCCCGTCGTCCGCACCCGCCGCGGCGCGCGCCGGCGCTGACGAGCCGACCGTGACGCAGAGCACCGCGTCGCCGTTCGCTGCCTTCGGCGCGACCGCGGCGCCGAAGCCGACGACACCCCAGGCGCCCGAGCCCGCACCCGCGGCGCAGGCATCTGAGACTCCTGCGGCGTCGGCTGCCCCCGCTGCCGCGACCTCGGAGGACACCGCCGCGCAGGAGCGCCGGCCGTTCACGCCGCCGACCGGCCACTGGTCGACGGCCGCCGAGCTCGACGACCAGCACCAGCCGATCACCTCGCGCAACGTCGCCCAGTCGACCGCCGCGACGACGACGAATGCGCTCATCCTCCCGGCCATCCCGCAGCCGAGCGCCGCTCCGCTGACGAGCACGGGCGAGATCCTCGTGACCGGCTCCATCGACCTTCCGCGGGGGATGGGCGCCACCGGCGCGCACCCCGACCGGATCGACTCGTCCGACATCGACCGTCTGCTCGACGGCGAGGAGAACGAGTTCAACACGTCCGAGGTGCAGCCGGTCCGCGCTTCGCGTGCGATCAGCACCCACACCTCCACGCGCGGCGTCATCGCGCCGCCGAAGAAGCGCGGGAACGCTCTGCCCGTGGTGCTCATGGTCACGGCCGGCGTGCTGGCCGTCGGCGTCATCGGCCTGCTCGTGGCCGCGTACGTGCTGAAGGTGTTCTGATCATCCGCACCCCGGCCCGACCCGCACCCGTCCCGCACCGAACGCGACCGGAGGACCGTCCGTGACCGCATCCCCGCACGCCCGCGAGATCCTCCAGGTGGCCGCGGCCGCTGCCGACGCGAAGGGCGGCCAGGACCTCGTCGCGCTCGACGTGTCCGGCCCGCTGCCCCTCACCGACGCCTTCCTGCTCGTCAGCGGCCGGGTCGAGCGCAACGTCATCGCCATCGCGTCCGAGGTGGAGGACCGGCTCAACGAGGCCGGCGTCAAGACGCTGCGCCGCGAGGGCAAGGGCGAGGGTCGCTGGGTGCTGCTCGACTTCGGCGACCTGGTGGTGCACGTCTTCCACGAGGAGGACCGGATGTACTACGCCCTCGAGCGCCTGTGGAAGGACTGCCCGACCCTCCCGATCGAGCTGCCGGTCCATGAGACCGCGGAGTAGCTCCCAGCCTCTTCGCGGGTTCGCCTGAGAGGTCTCTCATGCACGGCCGCTTGGATGGGCGCATGAAGTGTCCGAACGACCAGGCCGTCCTCGTCATGAGCGAGCGCCACGGCATCGAGATCGACTACTGCCCGGAGTGCCGCGGCGTCTGGCTGGATCGCGGCGAGCTCGACAAGATCATCGACCGCGCCGGGGTGGCCCCTCAGCCCACCGCGGCACCGGTTCCCGCGCCGGCCGCTCCGTCGTACGCGCCGCCGCAGTACGCGGAACCGCTGTACGCCGAGCCGCAGTACCGCGATCAGCGCCCCGACCACGGCTACGGCCAGCGCCCGTACAAGAAGAAGCGCGAGAACTGGCTGAGCGAGCTCTTCGACTGACGCGAGCCCGCCTCAGTTTTTTCTCACGCGTGCGATGTAGTACGCTGAATGAGTTGTTCCGGGAGGTCCGAAAGGACCGAAGGTTCACACTCTGGGTCTGTGGCGCAGCTGGTAGCGCACCTGCATGGCATGCAGGGGGTCAGGGGTTCGAGTCCCCTCAGATCCACCATTTTCAGAAGCCCTCGGCCATCGGCCGGGGGCTTCTTCGTTTGCCCGGTGAGCGATCGAACGTTCGAGTCTCCTGCTGGGCTGACACCCGTCGGAGATCTGGAGGTGGATCGCGCGAATCTCCGACGGAACCGCGCGAAGCGCACCGACCCGGGCTTCTCGTTCTGCCGGGCGGATCGGTACAGTTCCAGCATGCAGAGCCGCCCCGCCCTGCCGCAGGACGCGGCCGCGATCGCCACCACCATCTCCCTCGCCTTCCGCGATGACCCGGTGTGGGGTCCGGCGCTCGAGGCAGCCGATGGCAGCACGGGACACCTGGAGTCGTTCTGGCGGTTCTTCATCGACGGCGCGGTCCCGCACGGTCTCGTCCGGCTCGCTGACGGACCCGATGGCGAGGTGGCGACGGTCGCCGTGTGGCTCCCGCCGGGCGTCCCGGAGCTGTCCGAGACCCAGGAGGCGGAGGTCGACGCCCTGATGGAGCGGACGCTGGCGCCGGAGCGGTTCGAGGCCTACCAGCAACTCTGGGAGCGGTTCGAGCAGACGCACCCGCACGAGCAGCCGTACCGCTACCTCAGCCTGCTCGCGACGCATCCCGCGCACCGCGGCCGCGGCATCGGCCAGGCCCTGCTCGCCGAGACGCTGGCGCGCTCCGACGAGCAGGGCATCCCGGCCTACCTGGAGTCGACGAACCCGGCCAACGACCACCGCTATCGCCGCGCCGGCTTCCGCCCGGTGGGCGGCTTCCGCTCGGTGATCGACGGGGCGGCCGTCACGACCATGTGGCGTGACGTGCCGCCCGCGCCGGTCAGTCGCCCTTCACGTTGACGAGCTGGCGGAGGGTGTGCCGCACCTCGACCAGGTCGGCGGCGTCCGCCATCACCCGGTCGATCGGCTTGTAGGCCTGCGGGATCTCGTCCAGGAACGCGTCGGTGTCACGGAACTCGATCCCGGTCATCGCCTCCCGCAGCTCCTCGACCGTGAACCGCTTGCGCGCGGCCGACCGCGAGAACTGCCGCCCGGCGCCGTGCGGCGACGAATGGAGCGACAGCGGGTCGCCCTTCCCGGCGACGACGTACGACGCGGTGCCCATCGATCCCGGGATGAGGCCCGGCTGCCCGGGCCGCGCCGAGATCGCGCCCTTCCGCGACACCCACACCTCCTTCCCGAAGTGGTGCTCCCGCTCCGTGAAGTTGTGGTGACAGTTGATGCGCTCCTGCTCGACGACCGGCGTCCCGAACCACTCGGACGTCTGCCGCACCACCCGGTCCATCATCTCCTCGCGGTTGAGCAGCGCGAAGTGCTGTGCCCACCGCAGCTGGGCGATGTACGCGTCGAACTCGGGCGTCCCCTCGACGAGGTAGGCGAGGTCCCTGTCCGGGAGCTCGATCCACCACCGGCGCATCAGCTCCTGGGCGACCCGGATGTGGTGCCCGGCGATCCGGTTGCCCACGCCACGGGAGCCGGAGTGCAGGAAGAGCCACACGTTGCCGTTCTCGTCGAGGCTGACCTCGATGAAGTGGTTGCCGGAGCCGAGCGTGCCCAGCTGGAGCTCCCAGTCCTTGCGGTGCTCCGCCGGGTCGAAGCCGGCCTCCTCGGCGAGGAGCGTCAGTTCCGCGACGCGGGGCTGCGCGGTGGCGACGATCTTCCGGTTGCGCGCGCCGGCGGAGAGCGGGATGGCCCGCTCGATGTCGGTGCGCAGCACGGAGAGCGGCTTCGCGACCGCGGCGACGTCGTCGCGCGTGAACTGCGTGCGCACGGCGATCATCCCGCAGCCGATATCGACCCGACGGCTGCCGGCATGATCGCGCCGAGCGTCGGGATGACCGAGCCGACCGTCGCGCCGAGGCCCAGGTGCGCATCCGGCATCAGGGCGAGGTGCGGGTGGATGAACGGCATCCGCGAGGTGGTGACCGCCTGCTCGCGCGTGGAGTCCTCCAGGAGGGAGGCCCAGCTCAGCAGGCGGTTCGAGATTCTTTCCATGATCCTTTCGTCTCTCATCGGTGTGCGGCCGGGACGGCCGGACCGACGCGGGAGCTCCCGGCAGGGAGACGCGAAGGATGGACAGCCCCGGTCCTCGAACGACGGGGCTGCAGCAGTGGTGCTACAGACCCCGGGGACGCTCGAGCGCGCGGAAGGCGCGCTGATTGCTCTGCAGATACTGCAGGTGACTCATCGCGTGTCCTTCCGCTCGGCGTTCTTCAGCGTGGGCTGCCTGCGCCCGCCGGCGCAAGGTTCACGACTGTACCGGGTCGTCGCACCTCGGGGCAAGAGGCGGTCAGCCGAGGCGGCGCTCCTCCTCCTGCTCCAGACGCTCCTTCTCGGCGTCCTTCGCCTCCTGCTCCTTCTGGATCTCTTCCTCGCGCGGGGTCTTGTTCGTCATGCTGCGAGCGTAGTGCCGTGGGCACTGGCGTGGGGAGAAGCCGCCACGCCAGCGGTCGTCATGAATGCGCACTGATCGAAGTCTTCATAATCGAACGCCGGCTCTAGGGAGGAGAACGGATGCACACTATGGTCGACGACACCATCGCAGCGCCTGCCGCGACCACACCCGATGGCGCGGCGACCACGCCCGTTCCCCGACGCCGGACGAAGGCCATCGCGCTGGCGGCCGTCGTCGCCGTCGCCGCGTGCGCCGGTGCCTACTTCGCCGTCGAGGGGATCACGCGGCCGAACTCGACGGAGGCGAAGATCGCGCGCACGGTCGATCGGATCGAGAAGCAGGCAGAGCTCCCGCGGAAGCTCGACGCCGTCACGACCTGGACCGCAGTCGAGGCGGAGAAGTCGGGCATCCAGTACCGATACCGTGTGGAGCTGCCCGCGGGCGCGAGGGCCGTCGTCGAATCCGATGTCCGCGACATGCTGGTGTCGCGTGCCTGCGGCATCGCGGAGACCCGCGATGTCCTCGACGACGGCGTCCACCTCGACTACGAGTACACGATGACGAACGGCAACCCCACGGTGAACACACGCATCACCGCGAAGGACTGCTGACCCGAGATCGACGACACGCGTCGCCGAGCGCGCCTCGCAGGCGAGGGAAAGCGACGGCCGCTAGGATTCCAGCAACGTCCGCCGACCCGAGGGATCCCGATGACCGACCTGCCGCGACGGCATCAGCGCGCCCGCGGTCCCGCGGGGGTGCGCCACGGGCGCCTCCCGCGCCGCAGGGGCAGCACCGCCGCGCTCAAGCTGTTCGCGGCGGTCGTGGTGGTCGCGTTCGTCAGCGTGGGCTCCGTCGCGGCCTATGCGGTGTGGGATGTGGCGCGCTCGATCAAGACGGGCGTCCACCTCCAGGCGTTGCCCGGCCATTCGGCGATCCCGCAGGACATCCCGAACGTCGCGGCAATCCCCGGCGGCGTGAACCTGCTCCTCGCCGGGACGGACAGCCGCAGCGACCTGGGCGGCGTCTACAGCAGCGCGGACGAGCAGGATGCGAGCAGCGGCGCGGGCAACAACGACGTCACGATGCTGCTTCACATCGCGCAGGACCACAAGAGCATGATGGTCGTCAGCTTCCCGCGCGACCTCATGGTGCCGATCCCGGACTGCCCGGACCCGAGCGGCAAGGGCGTCATCGACGGCACCTCCTACGCTCAGTTCAATACCGCGCTGTCCCGCGGGGGCCTCAACTGCGTCGTGGCGACGGTGTCCAAGATGACCGGCCTCGACATCCCGTTCGCGGCGGTGATCAACTTCAACGGGGTGAGCGCGATGTCGAACGCGGTCGGCGGCGTCACCGTGTGCCTCGCCTCGCCGGTGAAGGACGAGTACACCAACCCGCCGCTCGACCTGCCGGCGGGAGAGAACACGGTCGTCGGCGACACGGCGCTGTCGTTCCTGCGCAGCAGGCACGGCGTCGGCGACGGCAGCGATCTCGGCCGCATCTCGAATCAGCAGGTGTTCCTGTCGGCGCTCGCCCGCAAGGTGGTCAGCGGCGGGGTGCTCTCCAACCCGGTCCAGCTGTATGCGCTGGCCAAGGCGGCCGTGAACAACATCACCCCCTCGGACACGCTGACCAACCCGACCACCCTGGTGCAGATCGCTCTCGCGCTGAAGGACACCGGGCTCCAGAACATGGTGTTCGTGCAGTACCCGGCGGTGGGCGACCCGGACAACCCGAACCGGGTGGTCCCGCAGAAGTCCGCAGCGAACGCGCTCAACCAGGCGCTCGTCAACGACCAGCCCGTGAAACTGACCGGCTCGACGGGACGGGCGGCGGAGGACCCGACCGCGACCGCCTCTCCCGCCCCCGACGCGGGCGGGGAACCGTCGCCGACCGCACCCGCTTCACCCGCGACGCCGGACGCCGGGGCGACGCCCGCGCCGACCGGGACCGCGGGCAGCCAGGTCGAGCTGCCGTCGACCATCACGGGTCAGACCGCCGCGCAGCAGACCTGCACCAAGGGCAACAACTGAGGCGTCTCCCGCGGGAGCCGTCGATCACGGCTGCGGCGGCACCACCAGGAAGTGCCAGCCGAGCCACCACCAGAACAGCAGCACGGTGACGCGCGCGGCGCGCTCCTGCAGCACCAGGTCCAGCAGAGTGCTCAGCCCGGCGACGGCGAGCGGAGCCATGCGCGCCTGCGCGAACGAGTGCCGTGACCGGCACACCGCACACGACGAAGCCGGAGATCGTCACCGCATCGGCAGGCAGCCCCGGCGGGCGCGCATCCATGGGACGCGACACGCCGTCAGCGGGCGCGACTGACGGCGTGTCGCGTCCCATCGACGCGGTTCGCTTGCCAGCGCGCGGGCCAGGCCGTTGAATGAGGGCATGGCCACCACTGCACGGATCGAGCGGATGACGTCGCTCCAGTTGAGAGTGCTCCTCATCGCGATCCTGTCGAGCTTCGTCGCGTTCCTCGACGGCGCCGTCATCAACGTGGCGCTGCCCGCGATCTCACGCGACCTGGGCGGCGGGCTGCAGCTGCAGCAGTGGGTGGTGGACGCCTACCTCGTCACCCTGGGCTCCCTCATCCTGATCGCGGGTTCGCTGTCCGACGTGTTCGGCCGCAAGCGCGTGCTGTACGCGGGGCTCATCGGCTTCGGGATCACGTCGCTGCTGTGCGCTTTCGCGCCGACGGGGGTGTTCCTCGTGCTGGCCCGCGCGCTGCAGGGCGTCGCCGGCGCGCTCCTGGTGCCGAGCTCACTGGCGATCATCATCTCCCGGTTCGAGGGCGCGGCCCAGGCGAAGGCGATCGGGCGCTGGACCGCGTGGACCGGCATCGCGATGATCGCCGGGCCGGTCGTCGGCGGGCTGTTCGTCGACACGCTCGGCTGGCGCTGGGTCTTCGCGATCAACGTCATCCCGATCGCCGTCACGCTCGTGCTCATGATGACCCTCGGCGAGACCGACAAGGGGATGGGCGGCCGGGTCGACGTGATCGGCGCGATCCTCGGCTCGGTCGGCCTCGCGGGAACCGTCTTCGCTCTGATCGAGCAGGGCACCTACGGGTGGGGCAGTCCGCGCGTCTACCTCCCGCTGATCGTCGGCCTGCTCTCCCTCGCCGCGTTCTTCTTCGCAGAGACGCGGGTGAAGCAGCCGATGCTGCCCCTCGGGCTGTTCAGCGTCCACAACTTCTGGGTGGGCAACATCTCGACGTTCTTCGTGTACGGGGCGCTGTCGTTCGGCCCGCTGATCGTCACGCTGTTCCTGCAGCAGGTGGCGGGCTTCTCCGCCATCGCGGCCGGCTTCGTCTTCATCCCGTCGACGCTGTGCATGCTGCTGCTCTCCGGCTTCTTCGGCGGCCTCGCCGGGCGGTACGGGCCGCGGCTGTTCATGGCGATCGGCCCGATGATCGCGGCCGTCGGCTTCCTCTGGCTGCTGATGATGGGCACCGACGTGAACTACTGGACGACGCTGCTGCCGGCGGTGCTGCTGTTCGGCGTGGGGCTCTCGATCACCGTGGCGCCGCTGACGAGCGCGATACTGGGGGCGATCCACCCGGAGCAGGCGGGCATCGCCTCGGCGGTCAACAACGCGGTCTCCCGCATCGCGGGCCTGCTGGCTGTCGCGGCCGCCGGCATGATCATCGGCGGGACGCTGGATGAGGCCGGGCTCCACCGGGCCATGATCGCGGCGGCCTGCCTGCTGCTGGTGGGCGGCATCGTCTCGGCGATCGGCATCCAGAACAAGGCTCCGGTGGCGGACAAGGTTCAGACGGTCACCGACTGACCCGCGAGGGCCAGCATGGCGACGTCGACGATGGCGCACGTCATGATCAGCTGCATCAGCAGCCGGGTCGGCGTGCGCCGGAACAGCAGCACGACGCCGGCGACGGCCGCGCCGAGGCCGATGACCAGCCCCGCGATCAGCAGCGGCCGCACCGGAAGGCCCGGGCCGAAGGTGATCAGCAGCGTGGCGGCGGCCAGCGCGGCGAAGGCCAGCAGTCCGCTGACCCGCGGTCCCAGCCGGTGCGGCAGGCCGCTGATGCCGGTGCGGGCGTCGTCCTCCAGGTCCGGCAGCACGTTCGTCACGTGGGCGGCGACACCGAGCAGGCCGCCCGCGGCGTAGACCCACGACTGCGGGAGCGCCGGCTGCTCCTGCCCGAGGGTCGCGATCGCCGGCAGGATGCCGAAGCTCACCGCGAACGGCACCCACGAGTACACGGTGGCCTTGAGCCCGAGGTTGTAGGCCCAGCCTCCGGCGATGGCGACGACGTGCGCCGCGAGCGCGCCGAGACCGAGGGGGAGGGTGAGCAGCAGCGCGGCGCCGAGCGCGACGAAGGCGGCCGCCCGCACGACGGAAACGGAGACGTCGCCGCGCGCCGCCGGCTTGTCGGAGCGCTCCACGGCCCGGTCCCGGGCGGCATCCAGCCAGTCGTTGCTCCACCCGATCGAGAGCTGCCCGCACAGGATGGCGAGCGCGAGGACCACGAGCCGCCCCGGCGGGTAGCCGAGCCCCAGCCCGAGCAGGGCGGCGATCACCGTCACGACGACGGTCGGCCCGGGATGGCTGGCGAGCAGGAGGGAGAGCACCTTCTTCGCCATGCCCGCCATCGTATCCGCCCCGTCCGTCCCGCCATCGGCTCCTGAGTTGTTCGCGTCAGAACGGCGTGTCCGGTCGAAGAACTCAGGAGCTGATGGCGTGGGGACGAGAGGGGCGCGCAAGAAGTTGCGTTGAGATGCAAGGAGTTGCGTAGGATGTGGGCCATGTCGAAACGTCTCGCCGAAGTGGCCCGCAAGGTCGGGGTCAGCGAAGCCACGGTCAGCCGCGTCCTCAACGACAAGCCGGGGGTGTCGGACGCGACCCGGCAGGCCGTGCTGACGGCGCTCGACGTGCTCGGCTACGAGCGGCCGTCGAAGCTGCGCGGCGAGCGGGCGCGGCTTGTCGGGCTCGTGCTGCCGGAGCTGCAGAATCCGATCTTCCCCGCGTTCGCCGAGATCATCGGGGGAGCGCTCGCGCAGAACGGCTACACCCCCGTGCTGTGCATGCAAACGGCGGGCGGGATCTCGGAGGCCGACTACGTCGAGCTCCTGCTGCAGCAGCAGGTGTCCGGCGTCGTCTTCGTCGGCGGCGCGTACGCGCAGCGGGACGCCGACCATGCCCACTACGGTCGCCTCGCCGACCTGCACCTGCCGACGGTGCTCGTCAACGCGCCGGTCGACGACCTCGCCTTCGCGACGGTGTCGTGCGACGACTCCGTCGCGACAGCCCAGGCGCTGACGCACCTGCGCTCGCTCGGGCACGAGCGGATCGGGCTGCTGCTCGGTCCGCGCGACCACGTCCCGTCGCTGCGCAAGCTGGAGGCGGCCCGCCGGATCGTCGCCGGCTGGGGCGCCGAGTTCGACGAGTCGCTCGTGGTCCACTCGCTCTACTCGCTGGAGGCCGGCCAGGCGGCCGCCACCCGGCTGCTCGCCGCCGGGGTCACCGCGATCCTGTGCGCCAGCGACCCGATGGCGCTCGGAGCGATCCGGGCCGCGCGCCGCGCCGGGCTGTCGGTCCCGAGGGATGTCTCGATCGTCGGGTACGACGACTCCGCGCTGATGAATTGCACCGAGCCGCCGCTGACGACGATCCGGCAGCCGATCGAGCCGATGGGGCGGACGGTGATCGAGCTGCTGCTGCGCCAGATCTCCAGCGATTCGGCCCTGCACGACGAGCTGTTCTTCGAGCCCGAACTGGTCGTCCGCGGGTCGACGGGGCCGGCTCCGCACGTCGGCTGAACCTGCAAGCGCACGCAAATGTGCGCAAACCAATTACGTTTTGTTGAGTTCTTGCGTCAATCTGTCGCCTTAGCTACATTTCGGTGAACGACGACGGCGCCGCGGTGTCCGTCGCGACGACAGACGACCGAAAGGCTCAGCGTGGACCTCACCGTGATGACCGGCGACAGCGCCGCCTCCGCCGCCGACCCCGCGGCGGATGCGGCGCAAGCCGCCCCGGTCACCCCGCCGGAGGACCCTCAGTGGTGGCGGAGCGCGGTGATCTACCAGATCTACCCGCGCAGCTTCGCCGACGGGAACGGCGACGGCGTCGGCGACCTCTCCGGCGTGCGCGAGCACCTGCCGTACCTCGCCGACCTGGGCGTCGACGCGCTCTGGTTCACGCCCTGGTACGAGAGCCCGCTGGCCGACGGCGGCTACGACGTGGCCGACTACCGCCGCATCCACCCGGCCTTCGGCGATCTGGCCGAGGCGGAGGCGCTCATCGCCGACGCCCTCGCGCTCGGGATCCGGACCATCGTCGACATCGTCCCGAACCACGTCTCCGACCGGCACCCCTGGTTCCGGGAGGCCCTGGCCGCCGGCCCCGGCTCGACCGCGCGCGAGCGGTTCTGGTTCCGTCCCGGCCGCGGCGACGACGGCAGCGGGATGCCGACCGGCTGGCGCTCGAACTTCTCCGGCGACACCTGGACGCGCACGACCGAGCCCGACGGCACGCCCGGCGAGTGGTACCTCCACCTGTTCAGCCCGCAGCAGCCCGACCTCAACTGGAACCACCCGGACGTCCGGCGCGAGCACGAGGACATCCTGCGGTTCTGGTTCGACCGCGGCGTCGCGGGCGTCCGCATCGACTCGGCCGCGCTGCTGGTCAAGGACCCGGCGCTGCCCGAGGTGCCCGAGCATCCAGGGCCCGGGGAGCACCCCAACCAGGACCGCGACGCGCTGCACGACATCTACCGGAGCTGGCGCGCCCTCGCCGACGGCTATCCGGGCACCCGTGTGCTGGTCGGCGAGCTGTGGCTGCCGGAGATCGACCGCTTCGCGCGCTACCTGCGGCCCGACGAGCTGCACACAGCGTTCAACTTCGACTTCCTGGCCCGGCCGTGGGACGCCCAGGAGCTGCGCGCCTCCATCGACGAGACGCTCGCCGCCCACGCGCCGGTGCACGCGCCGAGCACCTGGGTGCTGTCCAACCACGACGTGACGAGGGCGGTCACCCGCTACGGCCGGGAGGACACGTCGTTCGCCTTCGCGACCAAGCGCAAGGGGACGCCGACCGACCTCGACCTCGGCCGCCGCCGTGCGCGGGCGGCGGCCCTGCTGACCGCCGCTCTGCCCGGCTCGCTCTACATCTACCAGGGCGACGAGCTCGGCCTGCCCGAGGTCGAGGACCTGCCGGACGAGCTGCGCGAGGACCCGATGCACGAGCGCTCCGGCGGCGTCGACCCAGGCCGCGACGGCTGCCGCGTGCCGCTGCCGTGGCGCGGCACCACCCCGCCCTTCGGCTTCAGCCCGGACGGGGCCACGGCTCCGCCGTGGCTCCCGCAGCCCGCCGGCTGGGCGGCCCTCACCGTGCAGGCGCAGCAGAGCGACCCGTCGTCGATGCTGTGGCTCTACCGCCAGGCGCTGCGCATCCGGCGGGCGGAGCCGGCCCTGGGCGACGGCCCGCTGACCTGGCTCGACGCGCCGGACGGCGTGCTCGCGTTCTCCCGCGGCGCCGCGTTCGTCAGCGTCACCAACCTGTCCACCGCCGCGCTGCCCCTGCCGGAGCACCAGGCGATCCTCCTCAGCAGCAGCCCGCTCGAGGGCGGTCTGCTGCCTCCCGACTCCACGGCGTGGCTGCGAACGCAGCACCCCGCGGGGCACCTCACCACCTGAATCGCACCATCCACGCATCACACTCGAAAGGTCCAGACAATGAAGTCATCACGAAGGATCGTGAGCATCGCCGCGGTCACCCTGGCCGGCGTCGGTCTGCTCGCGGGCTGCTCGTCCGCCGGCGGAGACGCGAACGACGGCAAGGTCCACATCACGGTCGCGAGCCTCATCCCGGGCAGCGACAAGGCCGCGTTCAAGGCCTTCGACGACCGGGTGAAGGAGTTCGAGAAGGCCAACCCGGACATCGTCGTGAAGTCCGAGGAGTACCAGTGGACGGGTCCCACGTTCGCGACCCAGCTCGCGGGCGGCACCCTCCCGGACGTCTTCAACGTGCCGTTCACCGACTCCCAGTCGCTGCTGCAGGCCGGCCAGCTCGCCGACATCACCGCCGAGGTGAAGAAGCTGCCCTACGCGGACAAGTTCAACGAGAACGTGCTCGCGGTCGCGAAGTCGGGCGACAAGATCTACGGGATCCCGTACGGCCCGTACGCGATGGGGCTCTCGTACAACCGCGAGATCTTCCAGAAGGCGGGCCTCGACCCGGACAAGCCGCCGACGACCTGGGACGAGGTGCGCCAGGCGGCGAAGACCATCTCCGAGAAGGTGCCGGGCGTCGCGGGCTACATGCAGATGACGCAGGGCAACACCGGCGGCTGGGAGCTCACCACGACCGTGTACTCGCGCGGAGGCCGGATGGAGACCACCGAGGGCGGCAAGACGAAGGTCACGACCGACAACCCGGTGACCAAGGAGGCCCTGCAGTGGCTGCACGACCTGCGCTGGGAGGACAACTCGGTCGGCAGCAACTTCCTGCTCGACTGGAGCGGCATCAACCAGGCGTTCGGTGCGGGCCAGATCGCGATGTACCCGTCCGGCTCGGACGTGCTCACCTCGCTCGTGCAGCAGAACGCCGTCGACCCGAAGAACTACGGGCTGACGATGCTGCCGGTCGACACGTCCGACAAGCAGGCCGGGGTGCTCGGCGGCGGCAACGTCGCGGCCGTCAGCCCCAAGTCGTCGCAGGCCCAGAAGGAGGCCGCGGTGAAGTGGATCGACTTCTACTACATGCAGAAGCTGCTCAACAAGGACCAGGCCGTCGCCGACGCGAAGGTGCTGGTGAAGTCGGGCCAGCCGGTCGGCGTCCCCACCCTCCCCGTGTTCGACAAGGCCACCTACGACCAGAACATGGAGTGGATCAAGGACGAGATCAACGTGCCGCAGGAGAACGTCGCGTCATTCACCGACACGATCTTCGACGCCAACCTCGTCCCGGAGCCGAACAAGCACACGCAGGAGCTGTACGGCGCCCTCGACTCGGTCGTCCAGGCCGTGCTGACGGACAAGAACGCGAACATCGACCAGCTGCTCGCCAAGGTCGACAGCGACATCCAGAAGCTCGTCGACGCGGACAAGTGACCGTGACCGTACACGATCGAACGCTGACGCGCCCCCGTCGCACACCTCTCACCTGGGTGCGCGGCGGGGGCCTCAGCACCCTGCTCTTCCTGCTGCCCATGCTCGTCATCTTCGGGGTGTTCTCCTGGTGGCCCATTGTGCGCAGCGTGGTGATGAGCTTCCAGCACACCAACCTGGTGAGCGCGCCCACCTGGGTCGGCTGGGACAACTTCGTGCAGGTGGTGAACGACCCGCTGTTCTGGACGGCCGTGGGCAACACCGCCTGGTTCGCCCTGCTGGCGCTGCTGCTCGGCTACCCGATCCCGCTCGTCGCCGCCGTGCTGATGAGCGAGGTGAAGCGGGCGAGGGGCCTCTACAGCGCTCTCGCGTACCTGCCGGTCGTCGTTCCGCCGGTCGTCGCGGTGCTGCTGTGGAAGTTCTTCTACGACGCCCGGCCCGACGGCGTCTTCAACACGATCCTCGGCTGGGTCGGCATCCCGCCGCAGCCGTGGATCCAGTCGGCCGTGCAGGCGATGCCGTCGCTCGTCGTCGAGGCGACCTGGGCGGCGGCCGGCGGCACGATCATCATCTACCTGGCCGCGATCACCGGTGTGGCGCCGGAGCTGTACGACGCGGCCGAGGTGGATGGCGCGGGCATCTGGCAGAAGGTGTGGCACGTCACGCTGCCGCAGCTGCGCAGCGTGCTGCTCATCACCCTCATCCTGCAGATCATCGGGACGGCGCAGGTCTTCCTCGAGCCGTTCCTGTTCACGGGAGGCGGGCCGGTCGACTCGACCGTCACCATCCTGCTGCTGATCTACCGGTACGCGTTCCAGAACTCGCTCGGCGGCGACTACGGCGCCGCCACCGCGCTCAGCCTCATGCTGGCGGCGTTCCTCGCCGTGCTGTCGCTCGTGTACTTCCGTCTCACCAAGTCCTGGAGCCAGAATTGACCACCTCCACCGAGCTGCCGCGCGAAGCGGCACCCGAGACCCAGGAGCTGCTCACTGCCGTCGCCGCGGAGGGCGGCCGGCCGACGCGGCCCGGCCGGCGGCGCAGGAGGCCGCGACGGGATGAGGGCGAGCGCGGCATCCTGTCGCCCTCCGACCGCCGGAAACCCGGGGTGCGCTGGAGCACCCGCGTCATCCACGGCGCGCTGCTGCTCGTGCTCGTCGTCGTCGGGCTCGGGCCGCTGCTGTGGCTCGCCAAGTCGGCGATCACGCCGACGGAGGACACGCTGCGCACGCCGATGGCGCTGTTCCCGCACGGCGTGGACTGGGCCAACCTGTCCACGGCGTGGTCGACCGTCCACATCGACGTGCAGTTCGTGAACACGATCTGGGTCGCGGCCGGGTCGTGGGCGGCGCAGCTGATCGTCGCGACGACCGCCGGCTACGCGCTGAGCGTGCTGCGGCCCGCCTACGGTCGGGTGCTCTACGGGCTCATCCTCACGACGCTGTTCGTGCCGTCGGTGGTGCTGCTCGTGCCGTTGTACCTCACCATCCTGAACCCGCCGCTCCTCGGGACGACGCTCATCAACACGTTCTGGGCGGTGTGGCTGCCGGCGGGCGCCAGCGCGTTCAACGTCGTGCTGGTGAAGCGGTTCTTCGACAACCTGCCGCGCGAGGTGTTTGAGGCGGCCCGGACGGACGGGGCCGGGCCGTTCCGCCTGTTCTGGTCGATCGTGCTGCCGATGTCGAAGCCGATCCTCGGGGTCGTGTCCGTGTTCGCCATCATCGCGGCGTGGAAGGACTACCTGTGGCCGCTGCTCGTGCTGCGCGACCCGGCCATCCAGCCGTTGTCGGTGCGGCTGCCCACGCTGCAGGCCGCGATCCAGCTCGACGTGTACCTGGCGGCGCTGGCGATCTCGACGCTCATCCCGATCGCGCTGTTCCTCGTGTTCCAGGGGCTGTTCCTGCGCAGCGCCGGGCTCGGAGGAGCCGTCAAGGGCTGAGGTCTACGATCGGGTGATGCCCTCCCGTCCCTCCCGTCCGCTGCGCGCGCTCGCGCTGACCGCGGCGGCCGTCGTGGCGCTCGCGGTCGCCGGCTGCACCGGAGGCGGCGTGGCGGCGCCGCGGACGGGAGCGGGGGAGACGTCGGCCGGGCCCACGCGGACGCCCACGCCGGCCGCCGACCCCGCCGCCGCGTACGTGGATGCGCGGCTGCGCAACATGACCCTCCGGCAGAAGGTCGCGAGCCTCTTCATGCTGCACGCTCCGGGAACCGACCCGGCCGCTCTGCGCGGCTTCGTCGACCGGTACGGGCTCGGCGGCATCATCCTGATGGGCGACAACATCCCGGCCACGCCGGACGCGCTCGCCGCCGAGACCGCCGCCACCCGGGCGTCCGACCCGTCGCTGCCGCCTCTCGTCGGCATCGACGAGGAGGGCGGCGACGTCACCCGGCTGCCGTGGGACGGCGGCCCCGGCGCCGTGCAGCTGCGGTCGCAGCCGGCGGAGGCGACGAAGCAGGCGTTCGCGCAGCGCGCGCAGCTGCTGAGACAGGTCGGCGTCTCGGTGAACTTCGGGACGGTCGCCGACGTCACCTCCGACCCGTCGTCGTTCATCTTCGATCGCGTGCTCGGCACCGACCCGGCGTCGGCCGCCGAGCGGGTGGCCGCCTCTGTCGCCGGGCAGAAGGGGCTGGTGCTCAGCACGCTCAAGCACTTCCCGGGCCACGGCGAGACCGACGCCGACTCGCACCTCACCGTGCCGACGGCACCGATCGACCTCGGCCGGTTCGGCGCACAGGACGAGCCTTCGTTCCGCGCGGGCATCGACGCGGGCGCCGACCTGGTCATGTTCGGCCACCTCGTTTACAGCGGGGTGGATGCGCAGCCGGCGTCGCTGTCGGCGGCCTGGCACCGCATCCTGACCGACAGGCTGGGCTTCCGCGGCGTCTCGATCACCGACGATCTGCGGATGCTGCAGGACACCGGCCTGCCGCAGTACCAGGATGCGGGGGCGAATGCCGTCGCCGCGGTGGCTGCGGGCAACACGATGGTGCTCATGGTGCAGGGGGCGGGAGCGGACCCGGACGCGATGATCGACGCCGTCACCTCCGCGGTCGCCGACGGCCGCATCCCGGTCGCGCAGGTCGATGCGCAGGCCAGGAAGCTGCTGTCGCTCCGGCACTCGCTTGCGCCGAAAGAGTGACGCGTCAACTTTTTTTTGGATTTCCGGAATAGATCCGGAATCGATGCGCTTGCATGTATTCGACACGCGGGTGGACCGGCCACACCGCGAGCACATTCTTTGAAGGAGAAAAGCGTGACCATCGAGATCCCCGGCTACAAGGCAGGCACCTGGACCATCGACCCCGCCCACAGTGAGGTCGGCTTCAGCATCCGCCACCTGATGATCAGCAAGGTGAAGGGCGTGTTCGAGAACTTCGACGCCACCTTCGTGACCGCCGAGAACCCGCTCGAGTCGAAGGTCACCGCCAAGGCCGACGTCGCGTCCATCAACACCAAGGACAAGAACCGCGACGCGCACCTCCGCACCGGCGACTTCTTCCTCGCCGAGGAGCACCCGACGATCGACTTCGTGTCGACCGGTGTGCGCCACGAGGGCGGCGAGTTCCTCGTCGACGGCGACCTGACGATCAAGGGCGTCACCAAGCCGGTGACCTTCGAGTTCGACTTCGGCGGCTTCGGCCAGGACCCGTACGGCAACTACAAGGCCGGCGCGACCGCGAAGACCAAGATCAACCGTGAGGAGTTCGGCCTCACCTACAACGCCGCGCTCGAGACCGGCGGCATGCTCCTCGGCGACGAGGTCACCATCACCCTCGAGCTGCAGGCCGTGCTGAACCAGGCCTGACCCTCCCTCTCGCATCGGCGCCTCCCCGCCGTCGAGTACACGAAGACTGCACGGAAAACGCACGAATCCGTGCAGTCTTCGTGTACTCGACGGTGGGCGGGTCAGTGGCCGATGAGGGGAGCGAGGACGCGGGAGACCACGGAGGGGCGGCGGGTGACCGTCTCCTCCAGGTCGGCGGACTCCATCGCGACGAGTCCCGCGTTCGCGCCGGCGAAGCGCAGCGGCTCCGGCTCCCAGCGCGGGGAGCGGTGGCCGACCCACGGCAGCGCCGTGAGCTCCGTGCGCTCGTCCGTGATCAGGTCGGCGAGCGTGCGGCCGGCGAGGTTCGTGGTGCTGAGGCCGTCGCCGACGTAGCCGCCCGCCCACGCCTCTCGCGCCTGCCGGTCGACCCCGACGCTCGCGTGCCAGTCGCGCGGCACGCCGAGCGGTCCGCCCCAGTGGTGCGTGATCCGCGCGCCCGCCGCATCCGGGAACAGGTCGAACAGGGTGTGGATGAGGTGCTGCCGCACGCGCGGCGACCGATCGTAGGAGGGGTGGATGGCGCTCCCCAGGTGGTACCGCGCCCCGCGCCCGCCGAACGCGAACCGGTTGTCCGCGGTCCGCTGCCCGTACACGATCAGGTTGCGGAAGTCGGTGAACGTCTGCCCGTGCTGGAGGCCGATGCGGTCCCAGGTCGCTTCCGGCAGCGGCTCGGTCGCGATCATCAGCGAGTAGAGCGGCAGGATGCGGCGGCCGACCTGCGGCAGCTGCGAGCCGTAGCCCTCCGTCGCGTTGACGACGATGCCCGCCCGCACCAGCCGGTCGGAGCCGCGCGACCGCACGCGGACCGTGCCGTCGCGCCACGAGAGCACCTCGGTGCCCTCCGCGATCGTGGCGCCGCGCCGCTCCACCACGCGGGCGAGCCCGCGCACCAGCTTCGCCGGGTGGATGCGCGCGCACGCGGGCGTGAATGTCGCCGCCACCGCGTCCGGCGCTCCGAAGCGCTCCCGCACGGTGTCGGTGCCCCACAGGGCGACCTCGTCGACCCCGTAGCGCTCCGACTCCTCGTACTCGGCGCGTGCCGCGTCGAGCTGCGGCCGCGTCCGGGCGAAGGTGACGGTGCCGCCGCGGGCGTAGTCGATGTCGATGCCTTCGGTCTCGGCGACCAGGCCGACCTCGTCCACCGTTCCCACCATGGCGCGGCGCATCGCGACCGCGGCGTCGAAGCCGTACCGCTTCTCCAGCTTGGACGCCGACCAGGGGAACAGCGCGGAGCACCAGCCGCCGTTGCGGCCGGAGGCGCCGAAACCGGCGACCTCCTTCTCGAGCAGCACGATCTTGAGCGACGGGTCGCGCTCCTGCAGGTAGTACGCCGTCCAGAGCCCGGTCAGCCCGGCGCCGACGATGGCGACGTCGGCCTGCGTGTCGGCGTCGAGCCCGGGGCGCGGGCGGAAGCCGTCCTCCTGCTCCGCGATCGAGTCGAACCAGAAGCCGACCTGACGGTAATCCATGGTGCTCCTCTACAGGACAATGGGACGCAACACGCCGCGTTCGTTCGGGTCGTGCGGCGTGTTGCGTCCCATGGATCGGGGGCTTACAGGTGGTTGGAGGCCTCGGTCAGCACCGACTCCAGGATCTGCCGGATCTCGACGAACTCGTCGGGGCCGATCGTGAGCGGCGGCGCGAGCTGCACGACGGGGTCGCCACGGTCGTCGGCGCGGCAGTAGAGGCCCGCGTCGAAGAGGGCCTTCGACAGGAAGCCGCGCAGCAGGCGCTCGGCCTCGTCGTCGTCGAAGGTCTCCTTAGTGTTCTTGTCCTTCACCAGCTCGATGCCGAAGAAGTAGCCGGCGCCGCGGACGTCGCCGACGATCGGCAGGTCGAGCAGCTTCTCCAGCTCGGCGCGGAACAGCGGCGAGTTCTCGCGGACGCGCTCGTTGAGCTTCTCCTCCTCGAAGATGTCGAGGTTCTCCAGCGCCACCGCGGCCGAGACCGGGTGACCGCCGAACGTGTAGCCGTGGTAGAACGACGTGTTGCCGTGCTTGAAGGGCTCGTAGATCCGGTCGCTGATGATCGTCGCGCCGATGGGGGAGTAGCCGCTCGTCATGCCCTTCGCGCAGGTGATCATGTCGGGCACGTAGCCGTACTCGTCGCAGGCGAACATGTGGCCGATGCGTCCGAAGGCGCAGATGACCTCGTCGCTGACCATGAGCACGTCGTACTTGTCGCAGATCTCGCGCACGCGCTGGAAGTAGCCGGGAGGCGGCGGGAAGCAGCCGCCCGAGTTCTGCACCGGCTCGAGGAAGATCGCCGCGACGGTGTCCGGACCCTCGAACTGGATCATCTCCTCGATGCGGTTCGCCGCCCAGACGCCGAAGGCCTCGAAGTCGTCCGTCGGCGCGCCCATCTCGCCGGCACGGTAGAAGTTGGTGTTCGGGACGCGGAACCCGCCGGGGGTCAGCGGCTCGAACATCTCCTTCATGGCCGGGATGCCGGTGATCGCCAGCGCGCCCTGCGGGGTGCCGTGGTAGGCGACGGCGCGGGAGAGCACCTTGTGCTTGGTCGGCTTGCCCTGCAACTTCCAGTAGTACTTGGCCAGCTTGAAGGCGGTCTCGACCGCCTCGCCGCCGCCGGTGGAGAAGAAGACGCGGTTGAGGTCGCCCGGCGCGTACGAGGCCAGCCGGTCGGCGAGCTCGATCGCGTTCGGGTGCGCGTAGGACCAGATCGGGAAGAAGGCGAGCTGCTCGGCCTGCTTCGCGGCGGTCTCGGCGAGCCGCTTGCGGCCGTGGCCGGCGTTCACGACGAACAGTCCGGAGAGGCCGTCGATGTACTGCTTGCCGTGGTCGTCCCAGATGTGGTGGCCCTGGCCGCGCGTGATGATGGGGACGCCGTGGCCCTCCTCCATCACCGACTGGCGTGCGAAGTGCATCCAGAGGTGGTCGCGCGCCTTGGCCTGCAGGCCTGCCTCATCGGGCGTGATGGGCTCGCCGAACGTTTCAACGGTTGTCGTCATGGTTATCGCGTTCCCCAGTTGTAGAACTGTTTGTGGAGTTTCAGATACACGAACGTCTCGGTGGAGAGCACGCCCTCCAGCGTCCGGATCTCGGAGTTGAGCATCGTGATGAGGTCGAGGTCGTTCTCGCACACCACCTCGGCGAGGATGTCGAAGGTGCCCGCGGTCAGCACCACGTAGTCCACCGCGGGCATCGCCGCCAGCTTGTCCGCCACCGCACGCGTGTCGCCCGTGCAGCGCACGCCGATCATCGCCTGCCGGTAGAAGCCGAGCTGCATGGGGTCGGTCACGGCCACGATCTGCATCACACCCGACTCGGTCAGCTTCTGCACGCGCTGGCGCACAGCCGCCTCGCTGAGACCGACGGCCTTGCCGATCTCCGCGTAGGACTTGCGTCCGTCCACCTGCAGTTGCTCGATGATCGCCTTGGAGACATCGTCGATCACTGCAGCCTTCTGGCCGTTCGTCGCCCGAGGGGTACTCATGGAGCGATTCTGTCAGTGGATGAGGCACCCCGCAAGCGATTCCGCACGATTTTGCCCATTTCGATGACGAAATCAGTAGGCTGCCGCCATGAACTCAGCGGAACTTCAGAACTTCGTCGACGGTCAGCACGTCGCCCCGCGCGGCGACGGCGGCATCCCGCTCGTGGATCCGGCCACCGAAGACGTGTACGCGACGGCGCCCGTCTCGACCGCGGAGGACGTCGCCGACGCCTACCGCGCCGCCGAGCGCGCCTTCGAGACCTGGGGACGGACCACGCCCGCCGAGCGGCAGCTCGCCCTGTTCCGGATCGCCGACGCGATGGAGGCGCGCGCCGACGAGTTCGCCGACCTCGAATCGCAGGACACGGGGAAGCCGCGGGCGACGCTCGTGGAGGACGAGATCCTGCTGTCGGTCGACCAGATCCGCTTCTTCGCCGGCGCCGCCCGCAACCTGGAGGGCCGCTCGGCGGGCGAGTACATGCCCGACCACACCTCGTTCATCCGCCGCGAGCCGATCGGCGTCGTCGGACAGGTGACGCCGTGGAACTACCCGCTGAACATGGCGGTGTGGAAGTTCGCCCCGGCGATCGCGGCCGGCAACACGACCGTGCTGAAGCCGTCGGACACCACCCCGCTCTCCACCCTGCTCCTGGCCGAGGTTGCGGCGGAGTTCCTGCCCGCCGGGGTGCTCAACGTCGTGCTCGGCGACCGGACGACCGGCGCCGCGATGACGGCGGACCCCATCCCGCAGCTCATCTCGATCACGGGATCGGTGCGGGCCGGCATGGAGGTGGCGCGCGCCGCCTCGTTCGACCTCAAGCGCGTGCACCTGGAGCTCGGCGGGAAGGCCCCGGTCATCGTGTTCGACGACGCCGACGTCGAGAAGGCCGTGGCGGGCATCGTCGCGGCCGGGTACTTCAACGCGGGCCAGGACTGCACGGCCGCCACCCGCCTGCTCGTGCAGGACGGCATCCACGACGAGTTCGTCGCCGCGCTCGCGCAGTACGCCCGCGAGAACGCGCGCACCGGCGGCCCGCGCGAGGACGGCATCCTGTACGGGCCGCTCAACAACGCCAACCAGCTGGCGCAGGTCGCCGGCTTCGTCGACCGGCTGCCCGATCACGCGACGGTGGAGACGGGAGGCCGCAGACAGGGCGACCGCGGCTACTTCTGGGAGGCGACCATCGTCGCCGGTCTCCGGCAGGACGACGAAGCGGTGCAGAACGAGATCTTCGGCCCGGTGCAGACCGTGCAGCGGTTCTCCACCGAGGCGGAGGCGCTGGCGAACGCGAACGGCGTGAAGTACGGCCTGGCGTCGTCCGTGTGGACGCGCGACCACGGCCGGGCCATGCGCTTCGCCAAGGGGCTCGACTTCGGCTGCGTGTGGATCAACACCCACATCCCGATCGTCGCCGAGATGCCGCACGGCGGCTTCAAGCACTCCGGCTACGGCAAGGACCTGTCGCAGTACGGGTTCGACGACTACACCCGGATCAAGCACGTGATGTCGTACATCGGGGAGTGACGACACGCCGGGCCGGGCGAATCATCCTGTCCTATAGGTATCCGGCCCGGCTCTCCGCTACGCTGCCTCCACACACACCGTCGTGTGCAGTCCGAGCGGAAGGCAGTCGATGTCTGCAGAACCCTCGTCCGCGCACCTCGAGGACAGCGAGCATCTCGCCGTCCTGGGGTACGAGGACTCCTTCAACCGGTCCATGACCCTGTGGGCGAACTTCGCCCTGGGGTTCACCTACCTGTCGCCGCTGGTCGGCGTCTACTCGCTGTTCGCCGTCGCCATGGCGACCGGGGGACCGCCGTCGATCTGGTGGATCGTCATCGTCGGCGCCGGGCAGTTCCTGGTCTCGCTGGTGTTCGGCGAGGTGGTGTCGCAGTACCCCATCCACGGCGGCATCTACCCGTGGGCGCGGCGGCTGTGGGGCAGGCGGTACGCGTGGATGGCGGCGTGGGTCTACATCTGGGCCATGATCGTCACCATCACCGCCGTCGCCTCCTACGGCAGCGGGTTCCTGGCGAGCCTGTTCGGGTTGGAGGCGACGAAGGAGGTGACGCTCCTGCTCACCGTGGTGCTGCTCGTCGTCGCCCTGGCGCTCAACTTCACCGGGACGAAGACCCTCGCGACCGTGGCCCGCATCGGCCTCGCCGCGGAGCTGATCGGCGTGATCGCGGTCGGGCTGTACCTGCTGTTCTTCCAGCGCAAGCACCCGTTCTCGGTGTTCTTCGACAGCATGGGAGTGCAGGGGAACGGGTCGTACGTGGCGGCGTTCCTCGGCGCGGCGCTCGCGGGACTCTTCCTCTTCTACGGGTTCGAGGCGTGCGGGGATGTGGCCGAGGAGGTCGCGAACCCGGCGCGGCGCATCCCGAAGGCCATGATGATGACGATCCTCGTCGGCGGGGTGTCTGCGCTGTTCGCCTTCGGCGGCTACGTGCTCGCGGCGCCGGACCTGGAGAAGATCGTCTCGGGCAAGGACGTCGACCCGATCCCGGAGATCCTGCAGTCGTCGCTCGGCACGGTCGGCGCGAAGATCTTCCTCGTCGTCGCCGTCACGGCGTTCCTGTCGTGCGTGCTGAGCCTTCAGGCCGCGGCCAGCCGGCTGCTGTTCTCGTTCGCCCGCGACGGGATGATCCCGGCGCACCGGTGGCTGGCGAAGGTGTCGCCGCGCACGAAGGTGCCGGTCAACGCGCTGATCGTGGCGTGCAGCATCCCGGTCATCATCACGCTCATCGTCTATATCGGACCGGACGGGCTGATCACGCAGGTGACCGCGTTCGCGGTGCTCGGGATCTACGTCGCGTTCCAGTCGGTCGTGCTCGCGTCGCTGCGGCAGCGGCTGAAGGGCTGGCGTCCGGCCGGACCGTTCAGCCTCGGGCGGGCGGGGCTCGTCGTCAACATCGTGGCGCTGGCGTACGGGGTCTTCGCGATGATCCTGCTCGCCTGGCCGACGAGCACCGGGAACTGGTTCAACGACTGGATCGTGCTGATCGGGCTCGGCATCGTCGCCGGCGCCGGGCTGCTGTACCTCTTCCTCGCCCGTCCCGACCGCCACTCCGACGCGCCCGAGGGCGACGCCATCCGCGTCGCGGAGCTGCTCCGCGCCCGCCGGGCCGCGCCCGCCGCCGACACCACCCCCGTCTGACCCCTCCGCCCCACCATCGAGTCCGCGAAGACTGCACACTTTCGGCCCAGAACCGTGCACTCTCTGCGGACTCGATGGTGGGCGGTAGCGTGGGCGGAACGGGTCAGGAGTCGCGGCGGGGGATTCGCAGGGAGTTGCCGTCGCGGAGTTCGGGCGGGAGGACCTCCTGGGGAGCGTCCTGGTAGGCGATCGGGGTGAGCCAGCGGCGGATCGCGGTCGCGCCGACCGAGGTGTGGATGCTGGCGGTCGTCGACGGCCAGCCTCCGCCGTGGTGCTGCGCCCAGCCGATCGCGACGCCGGTCGGCCAGCCGTCGAAGAGCAGACGGCCCGCGATCGGGGCGAGTGCGGCGGCGAGGGCGGTCACATCCTCTCCAGGGCCCCGGTGGATGGTGGCGGTGAGTGACGGTTCCAGCGCGTCCAGGAGACGGCCGAGCTCGTCGTCGGCGTACGTCACCACGACGGTCACCGGGCCGAAGCACTCCTCCCGGAACGTCGGCGGGTCGGAGACGAAGACCGCCGCCGGCACGAACACCACCGTCGGGGCGGACTCGCCCGCAGCGGCCTCCGCGCGGACGACCTCGACCCCGGGGTGAGCCGCGAACGCCTCGACCCCGGACGCGAACGCCCCGGCCATGCCGTCGGTCAGCTGCCGGCTCGCCGGAGCCGCGCCGAGCGCGTCGCGCACCGCAGCCTCCACACCGCCGCCCTTGGGGACGAACACCAGTCCCGGCTTGGTGCAGTACTGGCCCGCGTCCCGCGTGAACGACCCGACGAGCCCGTCGCCGATCGCAGCGACACGGTCGGCCGCCGCGGCCCGCGTCACCACGACCGGGTTGATGCTGCCGAGCTCCCCATAGAACGGGATCGGGTCGGGACGCGACACCGCGATGTCGAACAGCGCCCGCCCACCGCGCACGGAGCCGGTGAACCCGGCCGCCCGCACCAGCGGGTGGCGCACCAGCTCGACGCCGGCCTCCATCCCCTCGACCAGGGTGAGCCGGCCCTCCGGCAGCACCCCGGCTGCGAGGGCGGCGGTACGGCGCGACAGCTCGGGATGCCCGGGGTGGGCCTTGACGATCACGGGGCACCCGGCGGCGAGCGCCGAGGCGGTGTCGTTGCCGAGCACCGAGAACGCGAACGGGAAGTTCGACGCCGTGTACACCGCGACCGGGCCGAGCGGGCGCAGGATGCGGCGCAGGTCGGGGCGCGGGGGCACGAGCGACGGATCGGGGGACTCGACCACGGCCTCCAGGTAGGAGCCCTCCCGTACGACGCCCGCGAAGAAGCGCAGCTGCGCCGCGGTGCGGGTCACCTCGCCGTCGAGCCGCGCCTCCGACAGATGCGTCTCCGCGTGGGCGAGGGCGACGAGTTCCGCGCGGTCGGCCTCGAGGGCGGAGGCGAGGGCCTCCAGCCAGCCGGCACGCTCCTCCCGCGTGGTGGGGGATGACGACGCGCGCGCGGCGGCGCCGACGGCCTCCTCGACCGTGGCCATCAGAACGCCGCCAGACCGGTCAGGGCGCGACCGAGGACCAGGGTGTGGATCTCGTCCGTCCCCTCGTAGGTGCGCACCGACTCCAGGTTGGCCATGTGGCGCATCACCGGGAAGGCGTTCGTGATGCCGTCCCCGCCCAGGATGGTGCGCGCCTCCCGCGCGATCGCCAGCGCCTCCCGCACGCTGTTCAGCTTGCCGACGCTGATCTGGGTCGGAGTCAGCCGTCCGGCCTCCTTCAGCCGCCCCAGGTGCAGGGCGAGCAGCATCCCCTTCTCGTACTCGACGAGCATGTTCGCCAGCTTCTCCTGGATGAGCTGGGTCGCCCCGATCGGGCGTCCGAACACCTCCCGCGTGGTCGCGCGGTCGATCGACACCTCCAGGCAGTCGCGCGCCGCACCCATCGCACCCCACACGATCCCGTACCTGGCCTCGTTCAGGCACGAGAACGGGCCGGAGAGCCCGCGCGCGCCCGGCAGCATCGCAGAGCCCGGGACGCGCACCTCGTCGAGCACCACGTCGCACTGCACGGACGCGCGCATCGACAGCTTCCCGTCGATCGCCGTCGCGGCGAAACCGGGCGTCCCCGTCGGGACCACGAAACCCCGCACCCCGTCGTCGGTCGCCGCCCACACCACCGCGACGTCCGCGAGAGCCGCGAGGCCGATCCAGCGCTTGGTCCCGGTGATCACCCAATCGTCTCCGTCGCGCCGGGCCCGGGTGCGCATGGCGGCCGGGTCGCTCCCGCCGTCCGGCTCGGTGAGCGCGAAGCAGCCGACGCGCTCGCCGCGGGCCATGGGCGGCAGCCACTCGGCTTTCTGCTCGTCGGAGCCGAACTTCGAGATGGCGCTCATGGCGAGCGAGCCCTGCACGGAGACGAAGGTGCGCCAGCCGCTGTCGGCCGCCTCCAGCTCGTGGCAGACCAGGCCGTAGCTGACGGCGCCGGCGCCGGCGCAGCCCTCGTCCTTCAGGTGCATGCCCAGCACGCCGAGCGCGCCGAGCTCCGCGATCAGCTCGCGGCGGAAGTGCTTGTCCTCGAAGTCCTGCTCGATCACCGGCCGGATGCGCTCGGCCGCGAAGGCGCGGGCCCGGTCGCGCCAGCCGCGCTCCTCGTCGGTGAGCAGGTGGTCGATGCTGAACGCCTCGTCGAGCGTCGTGGTCACGGTCGGGTCCTTTCGTGCGGGGTCGCGGGATGGTCGAGGTCGCTGTCGGCGGTCCGGTCGCCTTCGTCGGCCCAGCGAGCCTGGTCCGCTCCCAAGAGTGGCGCGGGCGTGCGGTGCGCAGCGGGGGCGGCGTCGAGATGGATGGGGTTCGCCGGCTGCCGGGAGCGTCGTCCTGTCGCGGCGTCGACGGTCTCGACGACGGGGGAGAGGCCGAGCGACTCGGCGAACGCGAAGGCCTCCGCGACGTCGTTGACGAGCCCGGCCGGCACGCGCGCTGCCGAGAACGCCTCCACCCACTCGGCGGCCGGACGTGCCGCGATCAGCGGCTCGAGCACCGAGCGCAGCGCCGTGCGATCACGGACCCGCCCCTCGTTGGTGGCGAACCGGGGGTCGCCGGCGAGCTCCGGCCGCCCGAGGGCGGCGGCGAAGGCGGAGAACTGCCGGTCGGTGCCGACGGCGACGACGAGCTCGCGGTCCGCGGCGGCGAACAGCTCGTACGGCGCGATGCTCGGGTGCGCGTTGCCGAGCCGGCCCGGGGCGCGCCCGGTCGCCAGCGTGCTGGAGGCCTGATTGGTGAGGGCGGCGAGCAGCGAGCCGAGGAGGTCGACATCCACCCGCGAGCCCTCTCCTGTGGCGTCGCGGCGGCGCAGGGCGAGCAGGATGCCGGAGAAGGCGTTGAGCCCGGTGAGCACGTCCACCAGGGCGACGCCGACTTTGCTCGGTTCGCCGTCGGGTGCGCCGGTGATGCTCATCAGCCCGCCGACGGCCTGCACGAGCAGGTCGTAGCCGGGCATGGCGGCCCCCGCATCCCGGCCGAAGCCCGTGATCGAGCAGTAGACGAGTCGCGGGTTGCCGGCGCGCAGGGTCGCCTCGTCCAGGCCGAAGCGCTCCATGACGCCGGGGCGGAAGTTCTCGATCACGACGTCGGCGGTCGCGGCGAGGCGCTGGGCGGCGGCACGTCCGCCGGGCGTGGTCAGGTCGCAGACCACGGAGCGCTTGTTGCGGTTGACGGCGGCGAAGTAGGTGGACTCGCCCGCATCGTCGACCGGCGGCCGCCAGGCGCGCGTGTCGTCGCCCGCCGGACTCTCGATCTTGACCACGTCGGCGCCGAAGTCGGCGAGCATCATCGTCGCGTAGGGGCCGGCGAGCACGCGCGAGAAGTCGGCGACGCGGAGGCCGCTCAGGATGCCGCTCCCGCGCGGGTCGGGGACGCCTTCGGCCATGCTCGCTCCTTCGCTCGACGATTCATCCTATACCGGATGATTCGTTCGGGATATCGTGGACCGGTGACCGCATCGCTTCGCCCCGACGCCCGGCCCGCCCGCGCCGTGCCGGGCGCCCGCGACGCCGTGTTCGCGCAGCTGGCCGACGCCGGCCGGGCCGAGCAGGTGGCCCGCCGCCTCGCCGACGCGATCGTGCTCGGCGTGCTCACGGCCGGGGAGCGCCTGCCGAGCGAGGCCGAGCTGGCCCGCCGCTTCGGCGTCGCGCTTGTGACCGCGCGCGAGGGTCTCGGGATGCTGCGCGAAGCGGGACTCGTCGAGACCCGCCGGGGCCGCGAGGGCGGCAGCTTCGTTGTGCACCCCGGGGACGCCGACGACGCCATGCTGACCGCGCGGCTGCGCGGCCTGTCGCAGGTCGAGCTGGGCGACCTCGCCGTCTACGTCACCGCGATCGCCGCGGGCTGCGCCGACCGCGCCGCCGAGCGCTCCACACCGGCGGACGACGACCGGCTGCGCGCCTGGGTGGCCGCCGCCGACTTCTCCGACGCCGCAGCCGCCCGGCGCAACGCCGGCGGCTTCCTGCTGGAGCTCGCCGTGCTCAGCCAGTCCACCCGGCTGGTGCGCGAGCAGCTGAGGCTGCAGGCCGAGTCCGGTCCGCTGCTGTGGCTCGGGATGCGCGACGAGGCATTGCGGCGGCGGGCGGCGGAGGCGGCGGACGCGATCACGGCCGCGGTCGCCGCACGGGATGCCGCCGCGGCCAGGGCGGGTGTCTCCGCGCTGCTCTCCGACGTCGCGGAGTGGCTGCTCGCGGCCAAGGCCCGGATCGAGACCGGAGGGACGATCGATGGCTAGCACGGTGCTGGAGGCGGGCGTCGCCGGAGCGGCCGGTCGCGTGTCCGAGCTCTTCTCGCAGCTGCACGGGACGCTCGGCGCCTGGCGGGACGCGATCCTCGACGACCTGGACGCGGCATCCACGCCCGCGGTGCTCGACGAGCGCGTGGCCGCGCTGGTGCTCCCGCCGCTGCGCGAGCCCGACCCGCTGCTCATCGGCGCGGGGTTCATCGCGGCGCCGGAGTTCACCGGCGGCGAGGACCTGCACTTCTCCTGGTGGCTCGGGCCGCTGGACGACAACCCGGTGTTCGGGGCGACCACGGCCCCGTCCCGGCTCGACCTGGCCTCCCGGTCGTACTCCGGCTACCTGCGCGACCTCGGCTCACTGGAGTGGTACAGCATCCCGCGCAGCACCCACCGCACGCACATCACCGGGCCGTACATCGACCACCTGTGCGCCTGCGACTACATCGTCACCGTCACCTCGCCGGTCGAGAGCGGCGGCCGGATGCTCGGCGTCGTCGGTGTCGACGTCTACGTGAAGCGTCTGGAGCGGGAGCTGCTGCCGTCGCTCCTCGCGACCGGACGCCGCCTCGCCCTGGTGAACGCGGGCGGCCGGGTCATGGTCTCGACCGACCCCGCGGTCCGTGTCGGCAGCGTGGTGGAGCTCCCCGCGGCCGCCGTCCCGTGCCCCGGCACCCCATTCCACCTCGTCCCCACCCGCTGAGGTGCTCGTCGTTGCGGCGCGCCCCGGCGTGTCGGCGACAACGGCGAGCACCTCAGCGGAAGGGAGCGCGGGGGGAGCGGGATAGGATCGCGAGAGGCGGAACGACGGGAGGGAGCCGACGATGGCTGGCGGCTTCGTCCGGTATGCGCCGACGGCGGGTCCGTCGCGGTGGCTGCTGATCGCCGGGCGGCGGTTCGTCGCCGCGGTCGAGAGCACCGTCGCCGACGAGATCGTCGACGCGGTGTACTGGCTGGCCGACTCCGACCTCGCGACGATCGAGTCCGTGGTCGGCGCCTTCCCGCTGGCCGGTCCCGACAGCGTCCGGTCGTTCGCGGTTGCCGAGCTCGCGGAGCCGAACGCGGCAGGCGAGGTCACGGTGACAGCGGTGGTCCGCGGGTCCGCGGCGATCGACGTCTTCTCGGTCGGCGGTGGCCGGCGCTTCTCCGCCCAGGGCGTGCAGCCGTGGGTGCTCGCCGAGTTCCGGGCGGTGACGGGTCTGGTCCTGCAGGGGGACGACGCGCCGACCGGGCCTGTCGCCCGGCTCGCGATCGGCTCGCTCCCGCTGCGCATCGGCGTGGCCGACGGCGAACTGCTCACCTGGACGCTGACCCCGATCGAGCGCGCCGAACGCTCGGCGCCGGCGGTCGCTCCGGCGACGGAGCCGGCTCCCGGACCGGCGGCGGAGGAGACGATCATCCGCCAGCGGAGCACCAGCTCGCGGCTGTTCGGCGGCGCGGGCCCCGAGCCCGCGGGTGCGGAGCCCGACGGTCCGGAGCAGGTCCCGCCCGCCGTGCACCCCGCACCGCACGAACTCCCCGGCGCGGTCGACATCGAGGAGCCGACGGTCGTTCCGCCGCCCCCGGCCTCCGTGTCCCCGGCGGCCGTCGCCGGGGCCGCCGCACCCGCCCCCGCTGCTGCGAACCCGATCGCGCCGCCGACCTGGTACGACACGCCGGGCGGCACCCGCGCCCCGCTGACGACCGGGCAGCAGGAGGCGTTCCCGCCGACCGAGCCGGTCATCCTGCCGCCCGCTCCGGCCACCTTCGCCGTCCGTCTCCCGTCGGGGGACACGAGCCCGCTCGACGCCCCCGTGCTCGTCGGTCGTCGGCCGGTGCCGCAGCGCGTCTCCGACGGCGTGGAGCCGCGGCTCGTCGCCGTCGCCTCGCCCACCCAGGAGGTCTCGTCCACGCATGTCCGCATCGAGCAGTCGGGGGACGCGGTGGTCGTCACCGATCTCCGCTCCACCAACGGGACGGTCGTGACCGGCCCAGCGGGCGCCCGCCGGCTGCGGCCGGGGGAGTCGGTCGTGGTGCTCGCCGGGGCGAGGGTGGAGATCGGCGACGGTAATATCATCGAGATCACCTCCCGCAGAGACGAAGGACGCGAGTGACCCAGATCGGTCGCAGCAGCAGACGCCACACCGTGGCCGTGCCTGGCGATCCCGACGCGCGCATCAGCCTGTCCTGGGCGGCGCTCAGCGACACCGGGTACCGGCGCAGCGTCAACGAGGACAGCCTGCTCGCCCGCTCGCCCATCTTCGCCGTCGCCGACGGGATGGGCGGCCACACCGCGGGCGACTTCGCGAGCACCGCCGTGGTGACCCGGCTGGCCGAGAAGGTGAAGTCGGACTTCGTCGGAGAGGTCGCGCTCACCGAGGCGCTCCGCTCGGCGGTCGACGACATGGGCCGCGGCGTCGGCCACACCGACCTCGGCACTGGCACCACCGTCACGGGCATCGCGCTGACGCTGGTCGACGGCTCGCCGTACTGGCTGGTGTTCAACATCGGCGACTCCCGCGTCTACAGCTACCGCGACGGCACGCTGGAGCAGCTGACCGTCGACCACTCGATCGTCCAGGAGCTGCTCGACGCGGGCGCCATCACCCCTGCGGAGGCCGAGGTCCACCCGCACAGCAACGTCATCACGCGGGCCGTCGGGTTCAACGAGGACCCGGTCCCGGACTACTTCCTCATCCCCATCGTCGCCGGCTCCCGCCTGCTGGTCTGCTCCGACGGGCTCACCAAAGAGCTCACCGAGCACGGCATCCGCTACTTCCTGGGCGAGGGCTCGTCGCCGCTCGACGCCGCGCAGCAGCTGATGGATGCGGCCCTCGGCAACGGCGGACGCGACAACGTCACGGTCGTCGTCGTGGACGTGCTGGCCACGCCCGAGTCCGGCGCGCATCGCGACGACGGCTCCCGCAGGGCGGCCCGCCGGCACTGAAATGTCCCCCGACTTGGGGGTAAGCCGCTTGTCCCCAGAGAGGGTCCGGCCCGGCCGTCCCCCAGAGTCCGCTGCCTACAATTGTCAGACGCTGAGCACGAGCGAACGCGTCTTCGCCGAGGAACGGGAGGGAGCCGATGGCCCGGCGTCTGCCATCCCAGCCGCCCAACCTCCCCGGTTTCTCGTACGTCCGGGTGCTCGGTTCGGGCGGTTTCGCCGACGTGTTCCTGTACGAACAGAACATGCCCCGCCGCCAGGTCGCCGTCAAGGTCATGCTGGCCGAAGTCGTCACCAGCCAGGTGAAGCAGATGTTCCAGGCCGAGGCCAACCTCATGGCGCAGCTGAGCACGCATCCGTCGATTCTGACCGTGTACCAGGCCAGCGTCTCCTCCGACGGGCGGCCCTACCTCGTGATGGAGCTGTGCTCCGCCGCGATCGGGCAGCGCTACCGTTCGGAGCCGCTGTCGGTGCCGGAGGTGCTCGGCATCGGGGTGCGCATCGCCAGCGCCGTCGAGACCGCGCACCGCGCCGGGGTGCTGCACCGCGACATCAAGCCCTCCAACATCCTGAGCACGGCCTACGGCCATCCGGTGCTGAGCGACTTCGGCATCGCCGCCACCCTCAGCGAGGCGGATGTGACGGAGGCGATCGGACTCTCCATCCCGTGGTCGGCGCCGGAGGTGCTCCTCGACGAGACGAGCGGCACCATCGCGAGCGAGGTGTGGTCGCTCGGGGCGACCATCTACTCCCTGCTGGCCGGACGATCGCCGTTCGAGGTGCCGGGCAAGGAGAACACCTCCGCCGAGCTCATCCAGCGCATCACCAAGGGCCGCCCGCTGCCGATCGGCCGCGCCGACGTCCCGCCGCGGCTCGAGCAGGTGCTGCTGAAGTCGATGTCGCGCAAGCCGTCGCAGCGGCAGCGCAGCGCGCTGGAGTTCATCCGCGAGCTGCAGGCGGTGGAGGCCGAGCTCGGCCTGCCGCAGACGCCGATCGAAGTCGCGATGGACGACTGGGCGCTGGCGACCGCCGGTGACCCCGAGGACCGCACGCGGGTGAAGGGCGTCGTCGCCGTCGATCCCGGCGAGCGCCGCCGTCGCCGCCGTGCCGTCCCGGCGTCCGCGACCGTCACGAGGGCGCCGACGCGCACGGTGGTACGCGAGACCGGAGGCAGCTCCCCGTCGAACCAGGCCGCGCCGGCCAGGACCTCGCGCGCGCTCGTGGTCTCGCTGATCGCCTGCGCAGCGCTCGTGGTCGTCCTCGCCGTGACGGCGTCCATCGTCCTGGTGCGGGCAGGCGCGAACTCCGACATCCCCACCGTCCGCGACCTCAGCGGCCGGGTCGCCGGGAGCACCATCGTCTTCAGCTGGAGCGATCCGGGCCTCCAGGACGGCGACACCTACCAGGTGGCGGTCGACGAGCAGCCGCCGGCCAGCCAGCACGCGACCGAGTTCCGGGTGGATGCGAAGCCCGGCCAGACCGTGTGCGTCACGGTCACCGTCAACCGCGACGGGAAGCCGGGGACGCCGAGCGGCCAGAAGTGCGTCGAGAGGACGGACGGGACGTGAGCCGCCTGGCCACTCTCGGCGCCTGGCTCGCCGCCCACAAGTCGGTGGCGGCGACGGCCGTGAGCGGGACGGCGGTGGCCGCCCTGGTGACCACGCTGGCGGTGGTCTCGGGCGGGTACAGCGCGCAGCACCTGCAGCTGAACGACGCCGCGGTGTGGGTGGCGAGCGACGCGAAGAAGTCGCTCGGCCGTGCCAACACCGAGATCGACCGCCTCAACTCGGTTGTCGCCGGCACCGGCGAGGCGCTCGATGTGGTCCAGGACGGCGAGGACGTCCTCTTGGTCGACCGCGAGGCGAACACCGTCGCGGTGGTCGACCCGGCCAAAGCCGAGGCGGGCAAGTCGGTCGCGCTGCCGCCGCGCGCCCCGCAGGTGTCGCTGGCCGGAGGGCACGTCGCCCTGCTGTCGCAGACGACCGGCCAGCTCTGGCTCACCACGGTCGGCCAGCTCGACCAGTTCAACTCCGGTTCGGCCGCCACGATCGATCTGGGCGGCCGGGCCGTGTCGGCGATGGATCCCTCCGGCATCCTGTTCGCCTACCAGCCGGCGACCCGCACGGTGGTGCGCGTCGACCTGGATGCGGCGGAGCCGTCGACCACGACGCAGAAGGTGGGGACGCGGGGCGACGGGGCAGCGGTCTCCCTCACCTCGGTCGCGGGTCACTGGGCGCTGCTCGACCCGGACCAGCGCACGGTGTGGATCGACGGACGCGCGGTCGCGCTCTCCGCCCTGCTGCCCGAAGGGTCCGACCCCGTGCTGCAGCAGCCGTCGGCGCACGGCGACGCGGCCTGGATCTCCTCGACCGCCGGACTCGTGCGCGTGCCGCTCGACGGGGGCAAGGCGAAGAGGGCTGCGACGGGCACGGGGACGGCCGCCGCCCCGGTGACGGTGGCGGGCTGCACCTACGCGGCCTGGTCGGACGGCACCGCCTGGCGCTCGTGCGCGGCGGACGGGTCGGGGGAGAGGTCGACTCTGAAGGACGTGCCCTCCGGCGCGACGCTCGGCTTCCGCGCGAACGGCGACCGGGTCGTGCTCAACGACGGGCGCTCCGGCGTCTCCTGGGCGGTGCAGAGCGGCAACGCCCGGATCGACAACTGGGACGAGCTGGTCTCCAAGAAGACGACGAAGGAGTTGGTCGACCAGACCAAGCAGGACACCGCGCCGCAGTACGAGAAGCAGGAGCAGCCGCCCGTCGCCGTCGACGACGCGTTCGGCGCCCGGCCGGGGCGGGTGACGCCGCTCCCGGTGCTGCTCAACGACTACGACCCGAACGGCGACGTGCTCACGATCGACTCGTTCACGGCCATCCCGGCGACGCAGGGCACGCTGGAGCTGACCAACTCCGACCAGCAGCTGCAGATCTCGCTGCCCGACACCGCGAGCGGCTCGATCGCGTTCGACTACACCATCTCCGACGGCCGCGGCGGCACCGCGACGGCGCACGTCGTGGTGACCGTGCGCTCGCCCTCCGAGAACTCGCCTCCCGTCTGCGTGCGGAACGCCAAGGCCGTCGTGCAGACCGGCGGCCGGGTCTCGTCGACGGTGCTGGGCGACTGCTACGACCCGGACGGCGACTCGTTCTACCTGGCGGGGGCGTCGGTTCCCGCGCCCGACTCCGTCACCTTCACCCCGCAGGGCCAGGTCGCGTACTCCGATCACGGCGACGGCGCCGCGGTGAAGGATGTGGCGCTCACGCTCTCCGACGGCCGCGCCGAATCGGCCGGCCTTCTCGCCGTCACCGTGCGGCCCCCGGGCCAGGTGCCGATCATCGCCGACCCGTTCGCCGTGGTGGCCTACCAGGGCCAGGAGGTGACCGTCTCGCCGCTCGACCATGTGCGCGGCGGCAACGGCACCGTCCGGCTGAGCACCGTCCCGTCGAAGGCGGATGCGACGATCACCCCCGACTACCAGGGCGGCACCTTCCGCTTCGAGTCCGACCAGCCCGGGACGCACAACATCGAGTACTCCGCCACCGACGGCGTCGTCACGGCGACGGGAATCGTCCGCGTGGAGGTGAAGGCGCCGCCCGGGGCGAAGACCGCGCCCATCGCGGTTCCTCACACGGCGTTCATCCGGGAGCAGTCGACGCAGGACGTCAACGTGCTCTCCACCGACATCGACCCCTCCGGAGGGGTGCTCCTCGTCACCGGGGTGACCGAGCCGGAGCCGGCCACGGGGGTGCGCGTGCAGGTGCTGCAGCAGCGCACCCTCCGGGTCACGCTCAGCCGGCCCCTCGACGGTCCGGTCGACTTCCACTACAGGCTGAGCAACGGCCTGGCCGACACCGTGGGCACGGTGACCGTCGTTCAGCTGCCGCCGCTGACCGTCCACCAGCCGCCGATCGCCGCGCCGGACAGCGTCTCGGTGCGCGTGCACGACGTGGTCGACATCCCGGTGCTCGCCAACGATGTGCAGCCCGACGGCGACAAGCTCACCCTCGACCCCACGCTCGCCACCCCGCTCCCGAGCGGAGCGGGCCTGCTGTTCGCGAGCGGCGACCACCTGCGGTACCTGGCTCCGGGCAGACCGGGCAACTACACCGCCGCCTACAAGGTCTACGGCGCCGACGGGCAGTGGGCGACGGCCGAGGTGACCATCGCCGTGCGCGAGCGCGACGCCGCCACCAACAACCCGCCCGTCCCGAAGACGGTGACCGCACGCGTCCTGGCCGGCGACACGGTCCGGATCACGATCCCGCTGTCGGGCATCGACCCGGACGGCGACTCCGTGCAGTTCATCGGTCAGGAGACGAACCCGCAGAAGGGTGCGGTGATCGCCTCCGGCCCCGACTGGATGGACTTCCAGGCCGGCGACTACGCCGCGGGCACCGACACCTTCACCTACGCCGTGGTCGACGCGCTCGGCGCACGGGCGACCGGGACCGTCCGCGTCGGCATCGCGTCGCGCGTCGAGGGCGCCCGCAATCCGGTGGCGGTCGAGGACGACGTGACGACGCGGCCGGGACGGACGCTCAGCGTCCAGGTGCTCGCCAACGACAGCGACCCGGACGGCAGCCCGCTGACCGTGACGGCGGTGTCGTCTCTCGACGGCAAAGCGAAGGCGAAGGTGAGCGGACCACTGGTCGTGGTGACCGCGCCGAAGACCGAGGGCGCGTACGGGTTCCTGTACACGATCCAGAACGAGCGCGGCGGCACGAGTCAGGCGTTCCTTCGGCTGACGGTCGACGACAAGGCGCCGCCGGCGCGTCCGGTGGTCTCCGACACCACGCTCGGATTGTCCGACATCCTCGGCAAGGACCACGTCGATGTCAACGTGCTCGCCAACGTCTTCTTCGCGGACGGCCCCGTCTCGACCCTCAAGCTCTCGCTGGTTCCCGGCTACACCAGCGACGCCCAGGTCACGGCTTCGAAGCGCGTCCGGATCGCGATCGGCGCCAAGAGCCAGATCGTCCCGTTCAAGGTCGCCAACCCGGAGGACGAGTCGGTCGTCGCCTACGGTTTCGTGCACGTCCCCGGATACGACGACGCCCTCCCGCAGCTGAAGCGCGGCGCACCCAAGCTCAGCGTCGTGAGCGAGAAGACCCTCACCATCCACCTGAACGACTACATCGTCGCGGTCGGCGGCCGCAAGGTCCGGCTCACCGACGCCGCGACCGTGCGCGCCACGCACGCGAACGGCGACGACCTGGTCGCCGGTTCCGACACGCTGCAGTTCACGTCGTCCCCGCGGTACTTCGGCCCCGCGTCGATCTCGTTCCAGGTGACCGACGGCTCGAGTGCGACCGACCCGAACGGCAACGTCGCCACGATCGTGCTCCCGATCGACGTCACACCGCGCGAGAACCAGCCGCCGGTGTTCACCGGGGCGCTGATCGACTTCGAGCCCGGCCAGACGAAGACCATCGACCTCACGAAGGTGACGAAGTACCCGTACGCCAAGGACCAGGGCGAGCTGGTGTACTCCATCCAGGACCCGCGCCCGGCCGGTGTGAGCGCCTCCCTCGACGGGCAGAAGCTCACCCTGACCGTCGCGACCGGGACGCAGAAGGGCTCGCATCCGTCGCTGTCCATCGGGGTGAAGGATGCGGTGAACGTCGGCCAGGCGGGGCGCATCGACATCTCGGTGGTGCCCTCGACGCGGCCGCTCGCGAGCCCGCAGCCGGACCGCGTCATCGCCCCGCGCGGCCAGACCACCAGCGTCGATGTGCTCGCGAACGACAGCGCGACCAATCCGTTCCCCGACAAGCCGCTGCGCGTCCTCGCCGTCCGCGGACTGGGCAGCGGCCTTCCGGACGGCGTGAGCATCACCCCGAGCGCCGACAACTCGCGGCTGCAGATCTCGGTGTCTCCGACCGCGGCGGCGGCGGATGCCACCCTGCAGTACGAGGTGGCGGATGCGACCGGCGACCCCGACCGGTACACCTGGGGCACGGTGACCGTGTCGGTGCAGGACCGGCCTGCTCCCGTGTCCAACGTCCAGATCGGCAGCATCGGCGACCGCAGCCTGACGGTGAGCTGGATCCCCGGTGCGTTCAACAACTCGCCGATCACCGGTTTCGAGGTGACCATGGCGGACGCGGCCACCGGCGCGGTACTGTCCACGACCCCGTGCGCCACCACGACCTGTGCCATCGCCACCCCCGGCAACGGGCCGTCGAACGCCGTGACCCTCAGCGTCCGGGCCAGGAACGCCCTCGGGCTCTCCGACCCGACGGCGTACGTCGAACCGGTGTGGTCCGACGTCATCCCGAACGCCCCGACCGGTCTCTCCGCGGCACCCCTCGACCACGGTCTGCGCATCTCCTGGACGAAGCCCGCGGATGCGCCGGGGGCGAGCCCGATCACCTCGTACGTGGTGTCCGTCGGCGGCGTGACGAATGCGCTCCAGGTCTCCGGCTCCGACGCGGTCGGCACCGGCTACGCGCTCAACATCACTGACGCGGGGATCGCGAACGGCTCGAGCATCGGCTTCACGGTCTCCTCGCGCAACGAGTTCTACCAGGGCCGCACCACCTGGAACCAGAGCCAGGGGAGCGGTGTGCCCGCGGGAGCCCCCACGACGACGGGCGTCGCTCCCGTCGCCACCCCGGACACGACCAACGGAACCAGCGTGACGCTCAGCTGGTCGAACGTCTTCGGCGACAACGGCAAGGCCATCAGCACCTACTACGCCGGCGTGTTCCAGGGCGGCGGGGTCCCGGGATGCTCGGTGTCGGGCGTCGAGACCGGGAACCCGACGAAGAGCGTCGACCCGCGCCTGAACCCGGTGCAGGGCGGGAGCACGGTCTTCGACGGACTGAGCCCGAACCAGAGCTACAACTTCGTCGTCTACGCCTACAACGGGCAGGGCTGCACAGCCGCCGCCGTGGTCAGCGCGACGCCGCGGCAGGCGCCGGGCCAGATCGACCAGAACAGCATCTCCGTGGGCAAGCTGCAGCAGGACGGCACCACCTGGGACTTCCCGGTCTCGCTGTCGTACCGGGCCGGCGGCGGGTCGAACCCGCAGATCGACTACCGGCTGGTGGCGAAGAACGGCGGCGCGATCCTCGACACCGGAACGCTGAACGGAACCTCCGGCGTCCTCGACGGCACCGGCGCGAACCACTACGGCGTCGACATGACGGTCCAGTTCACGCGCATCTGCGAGGGATACCCGGACGGCTCGCGCCTCTGCTCGACGCAGTCGGCGAGCGCATCGCTCGGAGTCGCCGTGAACACCGCGATCGGCGGGGGCCGCTACGACCCCGCCAGCCACGTCTTCACCTGGACCAGCTGGCCGACCGGCGACTACACCGCCGTCACCTACTCGTGCGACGGGACGACCCAGCTGCCGATGCCGGCGGCCGGGCAGACCGCCTCCTGCACCGCTCCGGCGAACGACCAGAACCCGATCCTGACGATCCGGGTCGTCTCCGGCGGCGACACGTATCCCCAGCAGTACCCGGGATCGAGCCTGCAGTGATCCCCGGACGCCATACTGAGTGTTGCCGCATCCCGCGGCACGCATCCCTTCCCCCGCGGCCAGAGAAGCCGCGCCCCGCACCGAAAGAGGCCGGAGCATGACGATGACCCCCGAGCAGGCCGGCTGGTTCTCCGGAGTGTTCGAGCGCCTCGTCGGGAACATCGACCGGGTGCTCCTCGGCAAGACCCACGTGATCCGGCTCGCCCTGACCGCGCTGTTCAGCGAGGGCCACCTTCTGCTCGAGGACTACCCCGGGACGGGCAAGACCTCGCTCGCCCGCGCGATCGCGGAGAGCGTGCGCGGCACGACCAACCGCGTCCAGTTCACCCCCGACCTGCTTCCGGGCGACATCACCGGCGTCAACATCTACGACCAGCGCTCCGGCGCGTTCGAGTTCCACCGCGGCCCGGTGTTCGCCAACATCGTGCTCGCCGACGAGATCAACCGCGCCAGCCCGAAGACCCAGTCCGCGCTGCTGGAGGTCATGGAGGAGCAGCAGGTCACCGTCGACGGCGTGCGGCACTCGGTCGGCGCCCCGTTCATGGTGATCGCGACGCAGAACCCGATCGAGCAGGCGGGCACCTACCGGCTCCCCGAGGCGCAGCTCGACCGCTTCCTGATGAAGGCGTCGATCGGCTACCCCGACCACGAGGCGACGCTGCGCATCCTGGAGGGATCGGAGCGGAAGGCGCACGAAGTCGTGGTGCCCGAGGTCATCTCCGCGGCCACCGTCGTCGAGATGGCGACCATCGCGCGCGGCGTCCACGTCGATCCCACCATCAACGACTACGTCTCCCGCCTGGTGGAGGCCAGCCGCACCGCCGACGAGATCCGGCTCGGCGTCAGCGTCCGCGGCGCCCTCGCCCTGCTGCGCGCGGCGAAGACGCTGGCCGCCGCCTCCGGCCGCTACTACGTCACGCCCGACGACGTGAAGGCCCTGGCCGAGCCGGTGCTCGCCCACCGCCTCGTGCTCGACCCGGAGGCCGAGTTCGAGGGCGTCAGCGCATCCAGCATCGTCGGCCAGCTGCTCATCGAGACCCCGCCGCCGAGCGATCGGGCCGCCGTGTGACCACCGTCACCCGTTCGCAGACCGAGCTCACCAACGCGCGCGCCCGCATCGTCGGCGAGCGCGAAGGGTTCCTCGCCGACGCGATCGTGTGGATCGTGCGCACCTCCGCCACCGCCGGGCGCACGGTCGCGGCGGTCGCGCGGCGCGTGAGCGGCGTGGTCACGGCCCTCGGCTGGTCCGTGCTGCTGCTCGCCGTGCTCGCGCTCACCGCCGGTTACGTCTGGGGCTGGGTCGAGTCGGTCGTCGCCGGCTGGGCGGCGGTCGCCCTCCTGGTCGTCGCGTCCGGCTATCTGATCGGGAGGACCGCCTACGACGTGGGGCTGTCGCTCCCGGCCAACCGGGTGGTGGTCGGCGACCGCGCACCGGGGGAGGTCGCCATCCGGAACCCGCTGCGCCGCCGCCTGCCCGGCGTGCGCGTCGAGGTGCCGGTCGGCGCGGGCCTCGCCGAGTTCGCCGCGCCGTCGCTCGGGGCGGGGGAGGAGCACTCGGACGTCTTCGTCGTGCCGGCGACCCGCCGCGGGATCGTGCCGATCGGACCGGTGCGCACCGTGCGCGCGGACCCGATCGGGCTGCTGCGGCGCGAGATGGTCTGGGCCGACTCGCTCGACCTGTTCGTGCACCCGCGCATCATCGCCATCCCGAGCATGAGCACCGGCTTCGTGCGCGACCTGGAGGGATCGCCGACGCGCGACCTGACCTCCAGCGACATTGCGTTCCACGCTCTGCGGGAGTACGTGCCGGGCGACGAGCGCCGCTACATCCACTGGAAGTCGACCGCCAAGACCGGCAGCTACATGGTGCGCCAGTTCGAGGAGACCCGGCGCAGCCACCTCCTCGTCGCCCTCAGCCTGTCGGAGGCGGACTACGCCACCGAGGAGGAGTTCGAGCTCGCGGTGAGCGCGACCGGCTCGCTCGGCGTCCGCGCGATGCACGACTCGCGCACGGTGTCGGTCGTGGCGAGCGCGGAGACGCCCGACTTCGCCAAGCGGATGGTGTTCAGCGCCCGCCGACTCAGCACCGTCAACCGGGGCCGGCTGCTCGACGACCTGTCCGGCGTGGAGCTGTCGGATGCTGCGCTGCGCCTCCCGGAGCTCGCGCAGGTGGCGTCCGAGGACTCGGCAGGCACCTCCATCGCCTTCCTCGTCTGCGGGTCGACGCTGTCCGCGTCGCAGCTGCGGGCGGCGGCCGCGCACTTCCCGCTCGGCGTGGACGTGGTCGCGATCGTGTGCGACGAGGGCGCCGTCCCGTCCCTGCGCCGCGTCGCCGACCTCAGCGTGCTCACCATCGGCTACCTCGAGGACCTGCAGCGCAGCCTCGCGAAACGGCTGGCGACCTGATGCCCGCCCGCCGCTCCGCCTCCGCGCTCGTCGACGTCGTCTTCGCCCTCGCGGCCGTCGGGCTCGGCGCGTGGTCTTTCTGGCCGGTCTACCAGTCGCCGGCGTTCGTCCTCATGCTGGTCGTCACGCTCCTGGCGGGCACGGCGATCGCCGTCGCGGGATGGGCGTTCCGGCTGCCCAGCATCCTGGTCGCCGGCCTCGTCGTGGTCGCCTACCTGGCGCTGGGGGTGCAGCTCGCCGTGCCGACCGGGGCGGTGGCTGGCGGGCTCCTGCCGTCATGGACGGGCTTCGTCGACCTGGTCCGGGGCACCTGGCTCAGCTGGAAGCAACTGGTGACGATCAGCGTCCCGGTCGGGTCGTACCAGGCCCTGCTGGTGCCCGCGTTCCTGCTCGTGCTGCTCGCGACCGTGGTGACCGTCACGACCGCGCTCCGGTCGTCGCGGCCGGAGCTCGCCGCGATCCCGCCGGTGCTGCTCCTCGTCGCGGGCATCCTGCTCGGGCCGTCCGTCGCCTCCGTGCCGCTCGCCCTGCTGCTCGCGCTGTTCGCGGTGCTGATGGCGTGGCTGATCCGCTTCCGGCTGCAGCGGAGGTCCGCCGCCGTGCGCACGCTCCGCGAGCAGAGCGGCCTGCTGGTCGAGTCCCGGAGCGAGCGCCGCTCCACCGCCCTGCTGACCACCGCCGGCGCCGCGGTGATGCTGGTGACCGCCTCCGCGGCGGGCATCGCGGCCGCCGCGCTCCTCCCGCCGGCGACCGACCGCCAGGTCGTGCGCACGGCGGTCGCGCAGCCGTTCGACCCGCGGGACTACCCGAGCCCGCTCAGCGGGTTCCGGTCGTACCTGCAGCCGGCCAGGGCGGACGAGCCGATGATCACGGTCGAGGGGCTGCCCGCCGACCGCCGGGTCCGGATCGCGACGCTCGACACCTACGACGGCGTCACCTACGCGGTCGGCAGCGGAGACGTGACCAGCGCGTCCGGCTCGTTCACGCGCGTCCCGTACCGCATCGACCAGAGCGGCGTGGACGGCAAGCCGGTGAGCATGAGCGTGGTGGTCCGCGGCTACCGGGGTCCCTGGCTCCCGGGCAGCGGCCAGCTGGAACAGCTGGCGTTCAGCGGACGCAATGCCGCCGACCTCTCCGGCTCGTTCTACTACAACGACGTCACCGGGACGGGCGCGGTCACCTCGCCGCTGCGCAGCGGGGACGCGTACACGGCCGAGTCGGTGGTGAAGCCGCTGCTGACCGCATCCCAGCTCGAGAAGGTGCAGCCCGGCACCGACTCGGTCCCGCGGCCGTCGGTGATCCCGGACGAGCTGCAGTCCGTTCTGCAGAAGTACACGGCAGGGGTCTCGGGCGCGGGTGCGAAGCTCGCCGCCGCCCTGCGCGGGCTGGCGCAGGACGGCTACATCAGCCACGGCGTCGGGCCGGACGAGCCGGCCAGCCGCTCCGGGCACGGCGCCGACCGGATCACGGAGCTGCTGACCGACGTCCCGATGCTGGGCGACCAGGAGCAGTACGCCGTCACGGCGGCGCTCATGGCCCGGCAGCTCGGCTTCCCGGCACGTGTCGTGGTCGGCTTCGCCGCCCCGAAGGACGTCACCGGCTCGGCCGTGACCTTCGTCGGCTCCGACATCTCGGCCTGGATCGAGGTGCAGACGAACACCGGCTGGGTGACGGTCGACCCCACGCCGCCGCTGCGCCCGGTCCCGCCGAAGCAGCCGGACCAGCCGACCCAGATCTCCCGCCCGCAGACCAACGTGCAGCCGCCCGTGGACGACAACCCGCAGCGCAACGACGAGCCGCCGCAGGCGCAGGTCGACCCGTCGAACCAGCCGCGGCCGAATCCGGTGCTGGAGACGCTGCTCGCGATCCTGGTCGCCGTCGGGTGGATGCTGCTCGTCCTGGCCCTGCTCGTCTCGCCGTTCCTCGCGGTGCTGGCGGCGAAGTGGCGCCGCCGCACCCTGCGGCGCTCCGCCTCCACGGCGCGCGAGCGCATCGTCGGCGGCTGGCGGGAGTTCGCCGACGCCGCCGTCGACCACGGCTACGACCCGCCGCCCGCGGCGACCCGCGTCGAGTTCGCCGGCACGATCGGCGGCTCCCGCGCGCACGCGCTCGCCAGCGTCGCCGACCGTGCCACCTTCAGCGGCCTGGCGCCGACCCCGGCCGAGGCGGACTCGGTCTGGAAGGCGGTCGACGACCTGCGCTCGCAGCTCGCGAAGCGCGACACGCGGTGGAAGCGGCTGCTCGCGGCCGTCTCCCTGCGATCCCTCGGCTACCGTGGAAGACGCAAGGGAACCAGGAGGGATCGATGATCTGTCGCGTCTGCGGTGCGGAACTCGCCGAGGGCACCCTGTTCTGCCCGATGTGCGGCAGCTCGGTCACCTCGTCGCGCCTGCGGCCGCCGGAGGTCGCGGACCCGCGGCCGTCCGACACCTCGATCATCTCCCCGTCGCTCGCCGAGCGTCCGCCCGCGCCCGCGGTCGCCGGGCGGTTCCCGGACGACGTGCTCCTCGACGAGGACGGCCTGCCGCCGACGCAGGCCATGACGATCGTGCCCGTGGAGCAGGCGCCGCCGGCGCATCCCCCGGTGCAGCACCGCTACACGCTCAGCTTCTCGACCGGGGACGTGGTGGAGGTGTCCGGCTCCGGGCTCGTCGGCCGGCGACCGATCACGCAGCCGGGGGAGCACGTCGACCAGCTCGTCGTCGTCTCCGACCCGACCCGCAGCGTCTCCAAGACGCACCTCGAGTTCGGCCTGGAGGGCGACGAGCTCTGGATCTGCGACCGCTACTCCGGCAACGGCACGATCGCGCACCCGCTCGGCGGCGTCCCGCGTCAGTGCGAGGCCGGCCGCCGCTACCGCGTCACCCGCGGCACCCGTGTCGAGATCGGCGACCAGTGGTTCGACGTCTCCTGACCTCCTCCTGACCCCCTTCACAAGCCAACAGCTCCGGAGTTGTTCGACCGATCGACGGCGTGTCGGGTCGAAGAACTCCGGAGCTGATTGCCTGCGGCGGGTCAGGCGAGGGCGGTGGCGATGGAGGTCGCGTCGAGGTTGTGGGCCGAGGCGACGCCCTCGTTGGTGACGGCGCCCGCGTGGACGTTGAGGCCGAGAGCCAGACTCGCGTCGGCCCGCAGCGCCTCCCGCCAGCCGCGGTTCGCGATCGCCCGCGCGTAGGGGAGGGTCGCGTTCGTCAGCGCGTAGGTCGAGGTGTGCGGCACCGCGCCCGGCATGTTGGCCACGCAGTAGAAGACCGACTGGTGCACCGTGAAGGTGGGGTCGGCGTGCGTCGTCGGGTGGGAGTCCTCGAAGCAGCCGCCCTGGTCCACCGCGATGTCGACGAGGACGCTGCCCGCCTTCATCCGCGACACCAGCTCGTTGGTGACCAGCTTCGGCGCCTTCGCACCGGGCACGAGCACCGAGCCGATGACGAGGTCGGAGGCGACGACCGCCTTGTCGATCTCGAAGCTGTTCGAGGCGATCGTCTTGATGCGCCCGGCGTACAGAGCGTCGAGCTCGCGCAGGCGCTGGATGTTGGTGTCGAGCACGGTGACCTCGGCGCCGAGGCCGACCGCGACCGAGATCGCGTTCGTGCCGGCCACGCCGCCGCCCAGCACGGTGACGACTGCCGGGTGGGTGCCGGGGACGCCCGGGACGAGCAGGCCCGGTCCGCCGTTGGGCTTCAGCATGGTGTTGGCGCCGACGATCGGCGCGAGCCGGCCGGCGACCTCGCTCATCGGCGCGAGCAGCGGAAGCGCCCGGGTCGGCAGCTGCACGGTCTCGTAGGCGATCGCCGTCACGCCGCTGTCGATGAGCGCGCGCGTGAGCGCCTCGTCGGCGGCCAGGTGCAGGTACGTGAAGAGCACGAGCCCCTCGCGGAAGTAGCCGTACTCGCTCTCGATCGGCTCCTTCACCTTCAGGATGAGCTCGCCGGCCGCCCAGGTGGCCGCCGCGTCGGGGAGGATGGTGGCCCCCGCACCGGCGTAGAGCTCGTCGGGGATCGACGACCCGACGCCCGCGCCCGTCTCGACGTAGACCTCGTGCCCGGCGCCGACCAGGTCGTGCACACCGGCCGGCGTGATCGCCACCCGGAACTCGTTGTTCTTGATCTCGCGGGGGATCGCGACCTTCATGGGGCTCCTTCGACACTCGACATGGTGGTTCGGTCTCACCATAGCGGGCTTCACGGAGGATTTCGACTGAAATGCACGCATTCGGATGCTGATTTCGCGGACCGGGGTGGGATCGGCGGAGGATTTCCGCAGCTGGCCATGCCCGAAGTGCGCGACCTCGTCCCGGGTCTGTCGCAGAACGCCCAGTCTGCGGTTTCCCGGCCGTTTCGACCGATTCGGCACGGATTTCGTAAAGATTGTGTTTCCAAATGGACGATCCGGCCACATTCTGATGCGGATCGCCACGGTTCTGTGTCAGGATCGGGTCCACCGCGACGGCACGAGGACGTGCCGCCGAAGCGCCGTCGCCCGTGGTCCGTGTTCGATCCCCCAAGGAGCACCACAGTGAAACCGAGCAACCTTCCGCAAGACCCGATGATCCGCCGGATCGTGCAGTCCTCGCGGGCGTCCCAGCTGACGCGCCGCGGCCTCCTCGCGGGAGCGGGGGCCGGCGCAGCCGCGCTGGCGCTGGCCGCCTGTTCGACCGGCGGAGCGTCCAACAAACCGACCCCCGCGAAGGACCAGTCGGCCACGGACAAGTCGATGACCTGGGCCAACTGGCAGGCCTACCTCGACCAGGACGACAACGGCAAGTACCCGACGCTCGAGGCGTTCCAGAAGCAGTCGGGTATCAAGGTCAAGTACGACGTCGCCGTCGACGACAACAACACCTACTACGCCAAGGTCAAGGACCAGCTGGCGCTCGGCAAGGACATCGGCGCCGACACCGTCTGCCTCACCGACTGGATGATCGCCCGCTGGATCCGGCTCGGCTACGTGCAGACGTTCGACGAGGCGAAGATCCCGAACAAGAAGAACCTCGTCTCCAACCTGCAGGACGTCGACTTCGACCCGGGCCGCAAGAAGTCCCTGCCGTGGCAGAGCGGCTTCGCCGGCATCTGCTGGAACAAGGAGAAGCTGCCGAAGGGCCTCAAGTCGATCGACGACCTGTGGAGCTCCGACCTGAAGGGCAAGGTCGGCGTCCTCAGCGAGATGCGGGACACCATGGGGCTGATCATGATGCAGCAGGGCGTCGACATCTCCAAGGACTTCAGCGACGACGACTTCAACAAGGCCATCGACACCCTGACCAAGCACGTCAGCGACGGGCAGATCCGCAACATCAAGGGCAACTCGTACCTCAACGACCTCAAGTCGGGCGACACGCTCGCCGCGATCTGCTGGTCGGGCGACATCACCCAGTTGAACGCGGAGGCCGGCGACAACTGGCAGTTCGCCATCCCGGAGGCCGGCGGCACTCTCTGGAGCGACAACTTCGTCATCCCGATCGGCTCGTCGCAGAAGGCGAACGCCGAGAAGCTGATCGACTACTACTACCAGCCCGAGGTCGCGGCCGAGGTGGCGGCGTGGGTCAACTACATCACGCCGGTGCAGGGTGCGAAGGAGGAGGCGGCGAAGATCGACCCGAAGCTGGCCGACAACCAGCTGATCTTCCCCGACGAGTCGACGCTGTCGAAGGTGAAGGTGTTCCGCACGCTGAAGCCCGCCGAGGAGCAGAAGTACCAGGCGGCGTTCCAGAAAGTGATCCTGGGGGCCTGATGGCCAAGGGAGTATTCGCCGAGTCCGGCGCCGACCTGCAGCTCGACGGCATCAAGAAGCGGTTCCCGGGATTCACCGCGATCGAGCACCTCGACCTGACCATCCCGGCCGGATCCTTCTTCGCCCTGCTCGGCCCGAGCGGCTGCGGCAAGACCACGACCCTGCGCCTGGTCGCGGGGCTGGAGGAGCCGACCGAGGGCCGCATCCTGATCGGCGGTCAGGACGTCACGCGCACGAAGACGTACCAGCGTCCGGTGAACACCGTGTTCCAGAGCTACGCGCTCTTCCCGCACATGACCATCCTCGAGAACGTCGCCTTCGGGCTGCGCCGCCGGAAGATCGGCGACCCGGTCGGCAAGGCGCACGAGGCCCTCCGGCTGGTCGAGCTCGACCACCTTGCGGCACGGAGGCCGGCGCAGCTGTCCGGTGGCCAACAGCAGCGCGTGGCGCTCGCCCGCGCGATCGTCAACCGGCCGGCGCTCCTGCTGCTCGACGAGCCGCTCGGCGCGCTCGACCTGAAGCTGAGGCGGCAGATGCAGCTGGAGCTGAAGTCCATCCAGACCGAGGTCGGGCTCACCTTCGTGCACGTCACGCACGACCAGGAGGAGGCCATGACCATGGCCGACACCGTCGCCGTGATGAACAAGGGCCGGATCGAGCAGATGGGTTCGCCCGAGGTGCTCTACGAGCTGCCGTCGACGGTGTTCGTGGCGAACTTCCTCGGCCAGTCGAACCTGTTCGCCGGTCCCGTGCAGGAGATCGGCTCGGAGACGCTCGGCGTGGATGTCGGCGGCAACCGCATCCAGGTGCCGCGGTCGCGCGCGCAGCGCACCAGCGGGTACGTGACGGTCGGCGTCCGCCCCGAGAAGCTGACGCTGCACGCGTCGCCGGAGACCATCCCGTCCGGGGCGAACTCGCTCGGGCCTGGCCGGGTGACCGACGTCTCGTTCAGCGGTGTGAGCACGCAGTACCTGGTCGACATCCCGGGCGTCGGCACGATCGTCGTCTTCGCGCAGAACCTGGCCAGCGGCCCGGTCGCCCAGCTGGGCGACGAGGTGTGGGTGGCGTGGGACGCGGCGCACACGTTCGTGCTCGCCGACGAGCCCCCCGCCGACGGCCGGTTCGTCGACGACGCCGACACCCAGGCGATCGCCGCGCAGGCCCGGGAGCGGATGCTGTCGGAGCTGGAGGAGGCGTAATGGCCCTCGCCGCGTTCACCGGGGCGCCGCCGACGCAGGACCAGGAGCCCGCGGTCCGCCGCAAGAGCGGCATCGCGCTCGTCCTCCTGCTGCCCGGCGTGCTCTACCTCGTCCTGTTCTTCCTCACGCCGCTGGTCTCGCTGATCATCACGTCGTTCCAGGCGCCCGTCGTGGACGGGGACATCGGCCAGTACCAGACCGCGTTCCAGTGGCAGAACTACACCGACTCGATCGCCGAGTACTGGCCGCAGATCCTGCGCTCGTTCGGGTACGCGCTGATCGCCACCGCCGCGGCGCTGCTGATCAGCTACCCGCTGGCGTACTTCATCGGCGTGAAGATGCGGGGCCGGCCGCTGGCGCAGAACCTGCTGATGACCCTGGTCATCGCGCCTTTCTTCATCAGCTTCCTGCTGCGGACGCTGGCGTGGAAGGCGATCCTCAGCGACGACGGCTGGGTGGCCAGCTCGCTGAAGGCGATCTCGGTCCTCCCGCCGGACGCCCACATCACCGGGACGCCGTTCTCGGTGATCTTCGGTCTCACGTACAACTTCATCCCGTTCATGTGCCTCCCGCTGTACTCGACCCTGGAGCGGCTGGACACGCGCCTGCTGGAGGCGGGCCAGGACCTGTACGCGAGCCCGTGGACGACGTTCCGCAAGGTGACCGTGCCGCTCTCGATGCCGGGCATCGTCTCCGGGACGCTGCTCACGTTCATCCCGGCGGCCGGCGACTACATCAACGCCTCGCAGGATTTCCTGGGAGCGGCCGACACCTCGATGATGGGCAACGTCATCGAGAGCAACTTCCTCGTGCTGCAGAACTACCCGACGGCGGCGGCGATGTCGGTCATCCTGATGGCCGTCATCCTCGTGATCGTCGGTGTGTACGTGCGCCGGAGCGGGACGGAGGACCTGCTGTGACCGCCATGATGACCGAGCCGGGCGCGGTGCCCGGCGCCGCACCCGTCGCGCCCGGGCGTCCGGCCCCGCGGCGGAGGTTCAAGGGGCTGGGACTCGGGGTCTACGCGTTCCTCGCGCTCGCGTTCCTGCTCATCCCGATCGTCTACACGTTCGTGTTCTCATTCAACGACGCGATCAAGAACAACATCGCGTGGCGCGGCTTCACCCTGCGCAACTGGACGAACGTGTGCGACGCGGCCGGCATCTGCGACGCGTTCATGGCGAGCATCATCATCGGAATCGTGTCGACGGTGGTCGCGACGGTGCTCGGCACGATGATCGCGATCGCCCTGATGCGCTACCGGTTCCGGCTGCGGTCGCAGACCAGCCTGCTGCTGTTCCTCCCGATGGCGAGCCCGGAGGTCGTGCTCGGCGCCGGCCTCGCGGCCCAGTTCCTCAGCCTGGGCGTGAACAAGGGCTTCGGGACGATCATCATCGCCCACGTGATGTTCTGCATCAGCTTCGTGGTCGTGACGGTGAAGGCGCGGGTGGCCTCGCTCGACCCGGCGCTGGAGGAGGCGGGGCGCGACCTGTACGGGTCGCCGAACGCGGTGTTCTGGCGCATCACGTTCCCGCTGCTGCTGCCCGGCATCCTGTCGGCGGCGCTGCTGTCGTTCTCGCTCAGCTTCGACGACTTCATCATCACGAACTTCAACGCCGGAGCGGTGACCACGTTCCCGATGTACATCTACATCGCGGCGAGCCGCGGCATCCCGGCGCAGGCGAACGTGATCGCGAGCGCGGTCTTCATCCTCACCATCCTCGTGGTGCTGATCTCGCAGCTGACCGCCGCCGCCCGCGCCAAGCGTCTCGCCCGCCAGTAGCCCACCACCGTCGAGTTCCCCTGATCTCGTCTGCTACGCTTCAGGGGCCGGCGCAAGCATCGGCCTTCTGGAATCCGGTGGGCCTTGCACTTGCGCCGGCTTCTCGTTCTACAGCGCAGGCACAGGAGCCGACTTCGGGTGGACGGCAAAACCGCCGCCGAGGATTCTGCCGGTCGACCAGTTCATTGCCAGGCACGAACGGATCTGCTCCCACAGGTAACACGCCTCGGGCGGAGGGCTGTTTCGCTTCATGCATTCGGCTGTCGTGTAGGCGACGATATCGGCGAGCTGAATGATCTCTCGGTCCCATGAACTGAGATCGGTATCCACCCATAGCGGCTTGTCGAGCACCAGATTGAAGTTGGGCTTGAGAGGAAATGCCTCACGACTCGCATGAAGACCACCACTTCGGAAGAACGCCTCGTGCTGTGTCTGCTGATCTGCAACCACGATCGCGGCATCGCCGGCGTACAGTTTTTCCATGGTGAGGGCGATGCGCTGGTGAATGTAGGCGTACGCGGCGCCCAACGGATGGGTCGTCGATTTCCGGGAGATGAGTTCGCGCTTATCTACGGCCACAGTGAAGATCAAAGGGCGATACTTCGTGAACACGAGGCCAAGGTCCGTGATCAGACCGTCCACCTTCGCCCGCGAGTCGAGTCGCTGATAGCTCGCAGGGCTTGCGAGGACATTGCCTGAGGCGACGCTCCGCGTGGCGCGAAAGAGGAACCGACCTTTGATCTCGCTCGCGTTCCAGGGCTCGTCTGCGACGGACTCGCCGAAGTGCTTGCGCTTGATGTCGAAAAGCGCCTCCGCAAGGGGCTTCCGGGACGTATCCCGCACGCCGACGGCAGAGAGAATGAAGAACTCGCTCGTGCCCGCCTTCAGAACAGCCGGTTCTGACTTGGCAGTCGTCATCGAGTGGTCACCGTATTCGTCGGCGTAGAATATCAGCATGCGAGCAGGGGGTCAGGCGTAGGAGGCTCGGATGGCGCCGACGGGGGCGCCGCGGCCGAGGACGGCCAGGTCGAGCTTCGGAGCCACGGCGTCGACGTCGTCGTGCGTCAGCGCGCCGGCGTCGGCGAGCAGGCGCAGGGCGACGATGGACGCGGCCCGGAGGCTGCCGTCGAGCACCTTCAGCGTCACGGTGGTGCCGTCGGGCGCCGCCATGACCATGACGCCCTCGGCACCGCCCTTGGCGAAGACGCCGAGTTCATCGATCACGACCGTATTCGCGCGTCCGGGACCGTCGATCGCCCAGCCGTCGGCCAGCACCGCGTTCTTCAGCAGCGCGGCGTTGCGGAACAGCGCGAACGGGGAGCCGTCGGATGCCGTGGCGATCCGCTGGACACCGCGCGCGAGCGCCAACAGAGACATCGCGTGCACGGGGGCGCCGCAGCCGTCGACGCCGGTCGCGACGACCTTCTCGCCGGTGAGCCGCTCGACCGTGTCCCGGATGTGCTGCTGCATCGGGTGCGACGGGTCGAGGTAGCTCTCGGTCGGCCAGCCGTTGACCCGGCAGGCGAGGAGCATCGCGGCGTGCTTGCCCGAGCAGTTCATGTACACGGGGTGCTTGTGCTCGCCCGCGCGGACCAGGTCGTCACGCGCGGCCGTGTCGAGCGGCCAGTCGGCGGGGCAGCGGAGGGCGTCATCCGTCAGCTGGGCCTGGGCCAGGAGCTTGCGCACCACCGAGAGGTGCGCGGGCGTCCCGGCATGGCTGGCGGTCGCGAGCACGGCGCTCGCGCCCTCGAGCGGCACGCCCGCGCCCATGACAGCGACCGCCTGGAACGGCTTCATGCTCGACCGCGGGAACACCGGCCGCTCCGGCGCGCCCAGGGTGCGGAGGACGTCGCCCTCCGGCCCGAGCACGACCGCGGAGCCCGCGTGGCGCGACTCGACGAAGCCGCTGCGCTCGACCACCGCGAGCTCCACCGACTCGTCGACGGAGAACACCTGGGCCGTCACGGCGTCCTCCCCGCTCACAGGGCGGCGATGGCGTCGTCGATCACCGACACGGCGTCGGCGATCAGGGCGTCGGAGACCGCGAGGCTCGGGAGGAAGCGGAGCACGTTGCCCCAGGTGCCGGCGTTGAGGAAGAGGATGCCCTGCTGTGCCGCCGCAGCGACGATCGCGTTGACCGCCTCCGGGTTCGGCTCCTTCGTCGTCTGCGCGGTGCCGGGCTTCACGAGCTCGACGGCGATCATCGCACCGACGCCGCGGACGTCGCCGATGATGTCGTACTTCTCCTGCAGCTTCTCGAGCGCCGGCTTGAGCGCCTTCTCGATGCGGCGGCCCTCCGCGAGGAGGTCGTTGCGCTCGATGGTCTCGAAGACGGCGATCGCGGCAGCGGCGGCGACGGGGTTGCCGCCGAAGGTGCCGCCGAGCCCGCCGGGCTGGGCGGCATCCATGATCTCGGCGCGGCCGGTGACCGCGGCGAGCGGCAGGCCGCCGGCGATGCCCTTGGCGCTGAGCACCAGGTCGGGCACGACGCCGAAGTGCTCGCTGGCGTAGAACGCGCCGGTGCGCGCCATGCCGCTCTGGATCTCGTCGGCGATGAAGACGACGCCGTTGGCCGTGCACCACTCCTGCAGTGCGGCCAGGTACCCCTCCGCCGGGACGATGAAACCGCCCTCGCCCTGGATCGGCTCGGCGACGAGGCAGGCCAGATCGGACGCGCCGACGACCTTCTCCAGGTACGCGATGGTCCGTGCCGCCGCCTCGGCGCCGGTGAGGCCGTCGCGGTACGGGTAGGAGTTGGGGGCGTGGTAGACGTCGCCGGCGAACGGGCCGAAGCCGGTCGCGTACGGCATGGCCTTGTAGTTCATCGCCATCGTGAGGTTGGTGCGGCCGTGGTAGGCGTGGTCGAGCACCGCGACGGCGCGACGGCCGGTGAACTTGCGGGCGATCTTGACGCCGTTCTCGACGGCCTCCGCGCCGGAGTTGACCAGCACGGTCTTCTTGGCGTGGTCGCCGGGGGTGTGCTCCGCGAGCAGCTCCGCGACCCGCACGTACTCCTCGTACGGCGTGATGGTGAAGAGGGTGTGGATGACGTCCTGCAGCTGACCGGCCGCGGCCTCCACGACCGCCGTCTCGGTGTGGCCGACCGTGGTCACGCCGATGCCCGCGCCGAAGTCGACGAACTGGTTGCCGTCCACATCCACCAGGATCGCGCCGTTCGCCTTGGCGATGTACACGGGCAGGGCCGAGGAGACGCCGGTCGGGATGACCGCCAGGCGTCGCTGGTGCAGCTCCTGCGACTTGGGGCCGGGGACGGCGGTGACGATGCGGCGTTCTTGTGGAACGGAGAAGACGGGCGCGGGGGTGCTCACGGTGTCAGTCATGGTGATCCGAGTCTAACCGGGGTGCGAGAATCGGAGCATGAAGCTCGAGCACGCGTACGCGATCGACCTGCAGTGGACCGGCAACCGCGGAGAGGGCACGAGCGGGTACAAGGCGTATGGCCGCGACCACGTCGTGAGCGCCGAGGGCAAGCATCCCATCGAGGGGTCGGCCGACCGCGTGTTCTTCGGCGACCGCGACCGCTGGAACCCGGAGGAGCTGCTGCTGGCCGCGCTCGCGCAGTGCCACATGCTCAGCTACCTGGCCGAGGCGGCCCGGGCGGGCCTCGTGGTGGTCGGCTACACGGATGCGGCCACCGGCACCATGGAGCAGACCGGAAACGGGGGAGGCCACTTCACCGAGGCGACCCTGCGCCCGCGGGTCACGCTCGCCGACCCCGCCCAGCGCGAGCTCGCCGAGTCCCTCCACGCACCGGCCGCCGAGAAGTGCTTCATCGCCGCGAGCGTCAACTTCCCCGTGCGCCACGCCCCCGAGACGCTCACCCTCGCCTGACCCTCCGCCTCAGCCAACAGCTCCTGAGTTCTTCCACCCTTCACCGGCGTGTCGGGTCGAAGAACTCAGGAGCTGTTGGCTTGGGTGGCGGGTCAGGCGCAGCCGAGGCGCGGGGTGGCGGCGGAGGGTGCCGCGG
>NZ_JABFMV010000005.1 GCF_013359685.1 Leifsonia sp. C5G2 | reverse complement strand
CCGCGAAGACTGCACGGTGGGCCGGCGTGTCGCGTGCAGTCTTCGCGGACTCGACGGCGGGGTGCGGCTAGGAGCCGGCGGCGCGGACCTGCTCCCACTCGGCGATGAGGGTGGGGAGACGGCGCTGCAGGAAGCGGTAGAAGCCGGCCATGTCGCGCAGGCGCTCGGTCGCGGGCGACTCCGGATCGCCGACGGCGGCGAGGCCTGCCTCCGCCTGATCCGCGAGGGTGCCGTAGATCGGGCTGTTGCGCACCATGAGCGCGTACCAGTCGCTGGGCAGCTCGTACCGGTCGCGCCGACTCCCGGTCTGCGAGAGGCGACGGATGATCCCCAGCGTCTGCAGGTAGCGGACCGCACCGGAGATCGCCGCGGCGCTCACCTCCAGCCGCTCGGCGAGCTCGGCGGCGGTCAGCCCCGGCGACTCCGTCACCGTGAGGGCCATCATGACGCGGGCCGGCATCTTGGGGAAGCCGGCCGCCGTCAGGACCGCGGCGGAGTGCTCCATCACCTCGGCGAGCGCCGCCTCGTCTGTGGCCATGGGCACCGTCTCTCTATCCGATTGCGAAGTCGCGCCGGCGGATCAGGGCCGCAGAGACCGCGAGGGCGACGACCGTGATGCCGAACATCCAGTATCCACCGGTCCAATCGACGTCGCCGACCACGACCGGCGCATCCGCGAACGGCGAGAGGTGCCGGACCCCGTCGGGCAGGTCGATCAGACCGCCGAAGAGGCCGATGAACGCGCCGAGGCCGAGAACCGACCAGGAGACCGGGATGGTCCACGACGGCAGCAGGACGAACACGAGCGTCAGCACCCCGAGGTAGACGAGCGCGACCGGGAGCTGCGCGGACGCGGCGGCGATCGAATCGCCGATCGTCGACGAGGGCTGCCCCGACGCGACCGCCGAGAGGCCGGACGCGATGGCCGCCGCGAGCAGCACCGCCACGATCGCGAGCACGCCGACGGCGACGAACGACATCAGCCAGCGGATGCGGCCGAGCGGCGTCGACATGAGCGTCTCGGCGCTGCCGGACGCCTCCTCCTGGCGCAACCGGATCACGGCCTGGACGGCGCAGGCCGCCGCGAGCACGCCCACGATCGAGAAGATCGCCGAGATGAACAGCTGCGTCAGCGGACCGGAGCCGCCCGCCCCGATCTTGCCGATCTCCTGCCGGATCCCGGCGAGGCTCGGGTCGTTCGCGATCGAGCTGCCGACCAGGCTGCCGAGCGCACCGGCGAGCAGGCCCGTGAGCGCGCCGCCGACCGTCCAGCCGACCACGATCGGCCACTGCAGCCGCCATGCCAACCCGAACGCCCCGCTCAGCAGCGGCGATGCGGACACCCGGCCCGCCCGCTCCGGGATCACGCCGGCGCCGGTGTCGCGCACGGCCTGGAGGCCGTACACGCCGGCCACCAGGACGGCCGCGAAACCGAGCATCAGCAGCAGCGGCCGCCAGTCGTTCGCCGTGTACGGGGCGAACTGCTCGCCCCACCCGATCGGGCTGAGCCAGGTGGGCCACGCCGAGCGCACGTGCGTACCGTCGCCGAACGGCGTCCCGGTCGCGTCGCCGATGCCGCGGAGGGCGAAGGCGAGCACCACCACGGCGGAGGCGAAGCCGTTGGCGCCGCGCGACGTGCTCATCAGCTGAGCGAGCAGCAGCCCGACGGCGAAGAAGGCGAGCCCTGCGCCGCCCACCGCGGCGCCGGCGACGAACGACCCGTAGACCGGCAGCCCGGCCGCCGCGAAGCCGAGCGCTGTCAGCACCGCGACGGCCGCGTCCGCCACCACGGCGTGCACGACCGTCGCCGTCGTCGGCAGCACCCGGCCCGCCTGAGTGGAGGCGACCAGCTCGGCCCGCCCCGACTCCTCCTCCGCGCGCGAGTGCCGCACGGCGAGGAACGTGTTCATCAGTCCGGCCAGCACCGCGAGGAACGCGAAGATCTCGAAGAAGGTGACGGAGGCCAGGCTGGTGCCCTGCGGCAGGCCGCGGAGCACGAGCACCGTCGGGTCGGCGATGGCGAGCCGGATGAGCTGGGTGCGCGCCGCGACGCTGCCGAAGGTCTGCTCGATGCTCCTGGCCGAGAACAGCCCGAGCGCCGCGATGACCAGCACCCAGATGAGCAGCTGCCAGCGGTCGCGGCGCAGGCGCTGGCGCAGCAGCGCGCGGAAGGTCGCGACCGGCCCCGCGCCCCGGGCGGCCTCGTGCGCGTGCGAGGGCTCGAGTCGTGCCGTCGCGGTGCTCATCGTGCCTTCGCCTCCTTCGCGGGTTCCGCGTCGGCCGCGGCGGCGCCCGCGAGGTCGTCGCCGTAGTGACGCAGGAAGAGCTCCTCGAGCGACGGGGGCGCGACGGTCAGCCCGCGCACGCGCAGCTGCGCCAGCGCGGCGAGCATGGGCGGGAGCGAGTCGCTGTCCGCCGTGAAGCGCACCCGCCCGTCCTGCACCCGCAGCTCGTGGGCGCCCGGGATCGTTGCGAGGGCGGCCTCGTCGTGGTCGCCGTCGGCGAAGGAGACCTCGGTGCGGGTGAGGTGGCGCAACTCCTCCAGGGTGCCGGTCTCGACGGTCTTCCCGGCGCGGATGATGCTCACGCGGTCGCAGAGCTGCTCGACCTCCGAGAGGATGTGGCTGGACAGCAGTACGGTCGCACCCTCGGACGCGACGCGGTGCACCTCGGACGCGAAGATGGCCTCCATCAGCGGATCGAGCCCGCTGGTCGGCTCATCGAGGATGTAGAGGTCGGCCGGGGTGGCGAAGGCCGCGACCAGCGCCACCTTCTGTCGGTTGCCCTTCGAGTAGGCGCGCCCCTTCTTGGTCGGGTCGAGCTGGAAGACCTCGATCAGCCGCTTGCGGCGGGCGGCGTACGCGGCCCGGTCGGCGGTGCCGCCGCGCAGCCGGGACAGCAGGTCGATCGCCTCGCCGCCGGAGAGGTTGGGCCAGAGGCTCACGTCGCCAGGAACATAGGCGAGTCGCCGGTGCAGCTCCACCGCATCCCGCCACGGGTCGCTGCCGAACACGGTCGCCCGGCCGCCGTCGGACTTGGCGAGGCCGAGCAGCACGCGGATGGTGGTCGACTTCCCGGCGCCGTTCGGCCCGAGGAAGCCGTGCACGTCGCCCTGGGTCACGGTGAGGTCGAGCCCGTCGAGAGCGCGGACCCGTCCGAAATGCTTCTCCAGCCCGGAGACGTCGATCACTGCGTTCATGGGCGGCATGTTACGCCCATTTCAGTAATTTGTGAAAACTGTGTTTTCTGAGATCAGGCCTGGCCGCACTGCACGGATTCGATGCCCGCGTAGTCGTAGGTGGAGGCGCTGTCCGGGATCGTGAAGGTGACCGGAACGCCCGCCGCGAAGTCGACCGTCGTGCTCCACTCGTCCAGGGTGTCGCCGTCGGGGGTGTCTGCGAATCCGGCGGTGACGGTGGCTGCGGCGCAGGAGTCTGCGGCCGTGAGCTCGAACGTCCAGCCGTCGACGTAGTGCACGTGGACGCCGTCGACGTCGTAATCCTCGACGGTCGTCGGCTCATCGGTCGGCCCATCGGTCGGATCCTCGGACGGATCGTCGGACGGTGCCTGGTACGGAGTGGGCCTGGCGGAGCTGCCGGCTTCGGCGACGCGCGCGGCACTCGCACCGATCGATGCGATGGCGAATACGGCCACCAAGAGGACGACCAGGCCCGCAGCGACACTCCCGAGAGTGATGCCGACGACGGCCCCGGTCGACATGGGCCGGCGACGGTTCGGCGGGGGAGGAGGCGCGTACCAGGCGCTCTGTGACGGCTGCGGCTGCGGCTGCGGCGCGGCGGGCTGAGAGGCGGGGTAGCCGGGTAGGGATCCGGCAGGCTGCTGCTGCGGCGGATACGCGGGCTGCTGCTGCTGCGGATACGCAGGCTGCTGCTGCGGAGAGGGCTGCGGGCCGGCGGGCGGGCGCCACGGCGACGCCGCGAGCAGCGCATCCCGGGCCGCCGTGAGCTCGTCGATCCGCCGAGGGTCGCCCCCGGCCTCCCGGAAGCGGGACGCATAGGCATACTGCACCTCGTCGGCGCTCGCGGTCGGCGGCACCCCGAGCAGCCGGGCCGCCTCGTTCGGACTCACCGCACTCCCCCGTTCGCCTCGACGCCGCCGTCCCTTCGGCGCGTCTGGGTCGATCGTAGTGGTCCGCCGCCACGGGGCGGCTGCCCGCTCAGGCGGGGATGTCGCTGAGCCCGCGGGTGAGCGCCCCGACGTCACGGCGTCCCGGACGCTCCGAGGTCGCGATCTCGCCCAGCTCCCGGACGACGCGGGCGAAGTACGCGCCCGCCACTCCCGAGCGGTAGGCCTTCGGCTGCAGGTCGGCCTCGTTGCGCAGGTGGATCTCGGCGCGCGCCGCCTCGATCGGCGAGATGATCTTGACCCCGGCGCGGTAGCGGATGAGGCGGTGCACCCACTGGTCCAGCGGCTCGGGCAGCCCGGCCGGGACGCGGTCGTGCTCCGCCGCGAGCGACACTCGCGGTCGCGCTCCGGAGCGCGCGTCGCTCACCGTGGCCACGCCGGATTCGCGCTCGGCCTTGCGGCGGTCGGCCGCGAGGACCGAGAGCAGGTCGTCGTGCCGGTTCGCCTGTCGCGACAGCACCTCGAGCTCGTCGAGCGCCGTCGCGTACTCCTCCTCGTAGCCGACGTACGACTCGGGATGCGCCGCCCGGTCGTTGGCGAGGTCCGTGCGCGCGGTCGCAGCCTGCGACCGGGTGAGCACCGTACGGCCGTTGCGGACGCGCTCCAGCCGCCAGCTCCAGGTGGCGAGAGGTTCCGGCATGAGGTGGCTCATGCATCCACTGTAGGAACGACCTCCGACATCGCTGCGGCGACACTCGAACGCCCGGGTAGCGTTGAGGGTCGTGAGCACCCGCCTGCGCCGTCCCGTCGATCGGGAGATCCTGCGGCTCGCCGTGCCCGCCCTCGGGGCGCTCGTCGCCGAGCCGATCTTCCTGCTCGCCGACTCGGCGATGGTCGGCCACCTGGGCGTCGAGCCGCTGGCCGGGCTCGGGATCGCGAGCGCGGTGCTGCAGACGATCGTCGGGCTCATGGTGTTCCTCGCCTACAGCACGACCCCGGCCGTCGCACGGCGGCTCGGCGCGGGCGACGAACGCGGAGCGGTCGCCGCCGGGGTGGACGGCTGCTGGCTCGCGCTGGGCCTCGGCGTCGTTCTGGCGGGCGCGGGATGGGCGGCCTCGCCGTTCCTCGTCTCCCTGTTCGGCGCATCCACCGGCGTGACGGAACAGGCCTCGGTCTATCTGGGCATCTCGATGCTCGGGCTCCCGGCTATGCTGCTCGTCTACGCGGCGACGGGCCTCCTGCGCGGCCTGCAGGACACCCGCACGCCGCTGGCCGTCGCCGTCGCCGGGTTCGCCGTGAACATCGTGCTCAACTACCTCTTCATCTACGTCGCCGGTCTCGGGATCGCCGGGTCGGCGCTCGGGACGGTCGCGGCCCAGTGGGGCATGGTGCTCGTCTACGTCGTGATCGTCGCCCGGCATGCACGCCGGGTCGGCGCGCCGCTCCTCCCCCACCACGCAGGGATCGGGCGCACCGCCCGCGCCGGCGGCTGGCTGCTCATGCGGACGGCGAGCCTCCGCGCGGCCATGCTGCTCGCTGTGTTCGCGGCGACGCAGCTGGGACCCGACGAGCTGGCCGCCTTCCAGGTGACGATGACCGTCTTCGCGACCCTCGCGTTCGCCCTGGACGCGCTCGCCATCGCCGCGCAGGCGCTCATCGGCAAGGGGCTGGGGTCGGGCGACCTCGAGACGGTCCGAGCGGTGCTGAGGCGCTGCATCCAGTGGGGTGTCGGGGCGGGGGCCGTGCTCGGCGCCGTCACCCTCGCGTTGAGCCCGTTCGCGGCGGGGCTGTTCACGAGCGATGCCTCCGTCGCCGCACTACTGCCGCTCTCCCTGGCGATCGTCGGCCTCGGCGCCCCCTTGGGGGGTTACGTCTTCGTGCTCGACGGGGTGCTCATCGGCGCCGGGGATGCGCGCTACCTGGCGCTGACGGGTCTGGTGAACGTCGCCGTCTTCGTGCCGCTCGCGGCGGCAGCCGCGACCTGGGGCGGCCACGACGCGGCCGGGCTCGCCGCCCTGACCGCCGCCTTCGCGCTCGGTTACCTCGGCGCCCGCGCCGTCACGCTCGGCGTCCGCGCCCGCGGGACGGCCTGGATGCGCGCCGGCGCCACCGTCTGACCCATCCGTGGGACGCAACACGCCGTAAATCGCGCGGGCTCACGGCGTGTTGCGACCCATGGATGCGCGGGCTACGCCAGCCACTCCCGGGCGGCGACGACCAGCGCGCGGACGCCGGTGTCGATCGTCGGCTGCGGGATCGGCGCGAAGAACGGCGAGTGGTTCGACGGGATGTCGGTGTCCGCCGTCCCCGCGGCCAGCGCCCGCAGCACGGTCTCGGGGTCTGCGCCGCCGAGCATCCAGTAGACGAGCGGTGCGCCGGCCGCGGTGGCCAGGTTGCCGACGTCCTCGCTGCCGGACAGCGCGCCCGGGTGCAGCACCTTGTCCTCGCCGAACTCCGCGGCGAAGGCGGCGTTGACCCGCGCGGTCGAGTCCGGGTCGTTGACCGTGACCGGGTAGCGCTCACCCCACTCGAGGTGCGGTTCCTTCGGCGCGCCGGAGGCCTGCGACTCCGCCGCGATGACGCGGTGCACGCCGTCCAGCACGCGCTGCCGCACCTCCTCGTTGAAGCTCCGCACGCTGATGCCGAGCGTCGCCTCCGCCGCGATGATGTTGTTCTTGGTGCCGGCGTGCAGGCTGCCGACCGTCACGACGGCCGTGTCGTGCGGCGCGATCTCGCGCGACACGACTCCCTGCAGCCGCATGACCGTCGCGGCGGCCATCACGACCGGGTCGATGGTCGTCTCGGGGCGGGAACCGTGGCCACCACGGCCGTGGAGGGTCACCTCCATGGTGTCGACGGCCGCCATCGCCGCACCCGGATGCGCGCCGACCATGCCGGCCGGGGCCGGGAGCACGTGCTGGCCGAGCACCACGTCCGGCACCGGCACCTTCTCGTACAGGCCGTCGTCGACCATGACCTGCGCTCCGCCGCCGTGCTCCTCCGCCGGCTGGAACAGCGCGACGAGGGTCCCCGACCACTCGTCCGTGGACCCCTGCAGCGCCTCGACGGCGCCGAGCAGGCAGGTGATGTGGATGTCGTGCCCGCACGCGTGCATGAGCGGCACGGCGTTCCCCGCCTCGTCGGTCACCGTCTCGGTGGAGGCCCAGGGCAGTCCGGTCTGCTCGCGGACCGGGAGAGCATCCATGTCGGCCCGCAGCAGGACCGTCGGCCCGTCGCCGTTCCGCAGGACGCCGACGACGCCGGTGGTGGCGATGCCGGTGTGGACGTCGAGGCCGAGGTCTCTCAGCCGCTCGGCGACGATGCCGGCGGTTCGGTGCTCGGTGAAGGCGAGCTCGGGGTGGGCGTGCAGGTCGCGGTACAGCGCTTCGAGATCCATGCCGCCAGCCTACGGCGGCCTCCCGCGCACGCAATCGAGTGGTGACTCGATGCGGGAAACCTGCTCGAGTGGCCACACCGTGTCACCACTCGGCGAGGACGGGACGAGCGCGGTCAGCGGGCCCGTGGGGCCGCCGTCGTGTTGCCCTGGTGGAACACGCTCGTGAAGACGGCGGGATGCGGCTCCTCGCCCTCCAGCATCTCGACGACCGCGCGTCCGGCTGCGCGGCCCTTGTCGACGGCGGGCTGCACCAGGGTCGTGAGGTCGTAGGGCCAGAGGCCGTCGACGCGCACGCCGTCGAAGCCGACGACGCTAACATCCCCCGGCACCTCCAGGCCGAGCTCCTCCGCGGCGCGGATGACGCCGGCCGCGAGGAGGTCGCTCTGGGCGATGATCGCGGTCGGCCGGGAGCGGGCGTCGGCGAGCAGCGCGCGCCCTGCCGCGCGGCCCTCCTCGACGAACGAGCCCCGCGTCACCCAGCCGCCGGCCTCGGGGAAGACGTCGCGGGCGCCCCGCAGCCGGTCCAGTGCCGTGGTGGAGCTCGCGGCGGCGAAGCGCTCCGGCGTCAGCGCGCCGCGCGCGCGGTCGCGGGTCAGCGAGAGGGTGACGATGGCGACGTCGCGGTGGCCCAGGTCGTAGAGGTGCTGGGCCGCGGTTCGGGTGGCCTCCCGGTTGTCCTGGCCGATGGTGGGGACGCCGTCGGCCGGGTCGCCCTCGATCGCGACGAGCGGGATGCCGCGCTGCCGGAGGGTGGCGACCGACTCGTCGAGCCGGGGGCTGCAGCCGACCAGCACCACGGCGTCCATCGGGGCGTCCTCGATGCGCTTGGCCGCCTCCCCCGCGTCGGTGAGGATGAGCAGCCCGGCGTCGATGCCGGCGATCTCCTCCGTGATGCCGTCGAGCAGGGCGATCTTGATCGGGTCGCGGAACGCGTCGCGCACCCGCTCCTCCATCACGACGCCGACGATCCCGGACCGGCCGCGCCGCAGCGAGCGCGCCCTCGGGTCGGGCCCGGCGTAGTTGAGGCGCTTCGCCGCGGCGAGCACGCGCTCCCGGGTGGCCTCGGAGACCGGGCCCGTGCCGGAGAAGGCCAGGGACGCCGTCGAGTTGGACACGCCTGCCAGGCGGGCGACCGCGGCCAGCGTCGGCCGGGGGCCCGCGGGGGCTGTGCTGGGTTCGTTCACGTGTGGTAGCTTAGTCGAATCGTTTCGAGTCGAAACGATTCGAGCCCCCGAAAAGCCCTGGAAAACGCCGATGTCACAGCCGACCCCGACCACCACGCGCTCCCGCTCGGAGCTCACCGCCTGGCGCAACGCGGTCTTCGTCATCTTCATCCTGTCCGGCCTCGCGCTCGCCACTTGGGTGGCCCGCATCCCGGGCATCCGCGACGACCTGGGGCTCGGCAAGGACCCCGCGGCGATCGGCCTCCTCATCCTCGGGATGTCGGTCGGCGCCATCCTCGGGCTCACGGTGTCGTCTCCGCTGCTGGTGCGGTTCGGACCCCATCGCGGGATGGTCGGCGGGCTCGTCATCGTCGCCGTCGGAGTGCTGCTCATCGGGTCGGGCGCGACACTCTTCCACTCCATCCCCTCGGTCGCCGTCGGACTCATCCTGCTCGGCTTCGGCAACGGGATGGTCGACGTGATGATGAACGTGGAGGCCACAGCGGTCGAGCGCGAGATCGGCAAGACTCTGCTGCCGCTGATGCACGCGTGCTTCAGCCTGGGCACGGTGCTCGGCGCCGGCATCGGCGCGGCCGCCGCGGCGCTCGGCGTGCCGGTGGTCTGGCACCTCGTCGGCATCGCCGTTGTCCTCGTCGTGATCGCGGTGGTGGCGGTGCGATACATCCCGCGCGAGGCGGAGCTGGGCGACGAGACCGGTCCGGCCGAGAAGCTCCCCTTCGGCGAGCGCATGCGCGCGACGCTCGCGGTGTGGGCGGACTGGCGCCTCATCCTGATCGGCGTCGTGATGCTCGGGATGGCGTTCGGCGAGGGCTCGGCGAACGACTGGATCTCGCTGGCGGTCGTCGACGGCCACGGCCAGGAGAACTCCATCGGCGCCGTGGTGTTCGGCTTCTTCGTGGCGGCGATGACGGTCGGCCGCGTGGTCGGCGGCCCGGTCGTGGACAGGATCGGTCGCGTCGCCGCCATCCGCATCACCGCCGGGATGGGCGCGGTCGGGCTGGTGCTGTTCATCCTCGGCGGACCGATGTGGGTCGTCGTGATCGGCACGGTGCTCTGGGGCTTCGGGGTCTCGCTCGGCTTCCCGCTCGGCATGTCCGCGGCAGCCGACGGCGCCGCGAACCCGGCCGCGCGCGTCTCCGCCGTCGCGATCATCGGGTACCTGGCATTCCTGGCCGGGCCGCCGCTGATCGGCTTCCTCGGGCAGCATTTCGGCATCCTGAACGCGCTCTTCCTCGTGCTCGCACTGCTGGTCGCCTCGTTCCTGGCCTCCCCCGCCGTGCGCCCCGCCGAGCCTGACCCGAGCTCGAGGTGAGAGTAATCGTCGGAATCCTGGGCGAGTGGTGACATCTTGTCGCCACTCGACCAGGCAGGCGGAGACCGGGGCGGCTCAGACGAAGGCCAGGTGGACGGGGGTCGGGACGGGCGTGCGGCCGAGGGGGCGCAGGGTGCGTGCCGCGTCGTCGAACGCGAAGACGGCGACCTCGTCGCTGTCCTGGCAGGCGGCGAGCACGCGGTCGCCCTCCGGCGCGATCACGAGGTCGCGCGGGGTGCGGCCGCCGACCTCCACGACGTCCACGAGGGCCAGCCGGGATGCGTCGCGATCGAACGCGAACACGGCGATCGTGTCGTCCCCGCGGTTGCTGACGAGGACGGTCCGCCCGGACGCGCTGATGCAGACGGCGGCCGGGGTGTTGTCGCCGCTCGCGGCATCCCCCCGCGTCGTCGTGCTCTGCACCCGCACGAAGCGATCGCCCTCGCGGCGCAGCACATCCACGCTGGAGTCCAGCTCGTCGACCAGCACCGCGTGGCGCCCGTCGGCGTCGAACGCGAGGTGGCGTGGGCCTGCCGACCCGAGCACCACGGTCGCGTCCGGGCGCAGCGTCAGCCGGCCGTCGTCCGTGAGCGCGTACCAGCGCACCTCGCCCAGGCCGAGGTCGACCACGACCGCATCGCCGGTCACCGGGTCGATGCTGAGCTGGTGGACGTGCGGCCCGTCCTGGCGCGCGGGCTCGGGCCCCGAGCCCTCATGCTGCACGAACGCGGTGCGCCCGCCGAGCGAGCCGTCCTCGCGGAGGGCGAAGACCGAGACCGTCCCGCCGCCGTAGGTGCCCGCGAGCAGCAGCGGGCGGGACGGGTGCACCACCAGGTGCGCGGGCGAAGGTCCACCGCTAGACACCGAGCCCAGCTCCGTCAGGGCACCGTCGGAGGAGCGCGCGAACGCGACGACGCGGCCGTCCGGCTCCGTCTCGCTCACCGCGTAAACCGCCGTCCCATCCGGTGCGACGGCCAGCCAGGACGGGTTCTCCACCCGCGCGGCGACGACGGGTTCGGTGAGTCCCGTCCCGTCGAACCGGGCGGACAGCACCCCCTCCGCGTGGCCGTCGACATGCGGGAGGCGCTCGGTGTAGGTGCCGATGAGGAGCTCACGGGTCATTGGCCCATCCAATCACCACCGCCGCCGGGGCGGCGCAGCGGCACCGCCCCGTAGGATGTTCCGGTGCGCCTCGTCATTGCCAACTGCTCCGTCGACTACGCCGGACGGCTCAGTGCGCACCTGCCGCTGGCGACGCGGCTGCTGATGCTGAAGGCAGACGGCAGCCTCCTCGTCCACTCCGACGGCGGGTCGTACAAGCCGCTCAACTGGATGAGCCCGCCCTGCACGCTGACGGTCGACCAGCCGGACGAGTTGCAGCAGGAGGCGGGGATCACGGAGGTCTGGCGCGTCACCCAGGCGAAGACGGCCGACATGCTGGTGGTGTCCATCCACGAGGTCCTGAGCGACACCTCGCACGATCTCGGCATCGACCCGGGTCTCCAGAAGGACGGCGTGGAGGCCCATCTGCAGAAGCTCCTGGCCGAGCAGATCCACCTCCTCGGCGACGGGCACGTGCTGGTCCGGCGCGAGTACATGACCGCTATCGGACCGGTCGACATCCTCGCGCGAGACGGCTCCGGCGCCGCCGTGGCCGTCGAGCTGAAGCGCCGCGGCGACATCGACGGCGTCGAGCAGCTCACCCGCTACCTGGAGCTGATGAACCGCGATCCGCACCTGGCGCCCGTGACCGGTGTGTTCGCCGCGCAGGAGATCAAGCCGCAGGCCAGGACGCTGGCGGAGGACCGCGGCATCCGCTGCCTGGTGCTCGACTACGACGCGATGCGCGGGCTCGACGACAGCGACAGCAGGCTGTTCTGATGGCGCAGCTCAGGCCCCGGTTCCCGCAGAGCTACGAGAACGTCCCTGTGCGCAAGGCGCTCACGGCGATCGCCGCCGAGCCGACCCTGGAGAACCTGGAGGCGCTGCTCGCCGCCGCGGTGAAGGGCGGCCTGGTGGTCGATGTGACCGGCTCGACCCCTCAGGACACCCGGCTGCGCACGATCAGCTCGACGACAGGCGAGGCTGTGCTGCCCCTGTTCACCTCGATGAACGCGCTGCGCGCGGCCGTCGCGCAGTCGGCGGAGGGCGAGGGCGCCAAGGTGCAGGCCGTCATCGTGCCGGCCGTGGAGGCGCTGGGCTTCATCCGCACCGCCGAGTTCGTCGCCGTGCAGTTCGACCCCGGCGCGACCCACACGATGGTGGTCGCCCGCTCGCACGTCGAGTCCGCTCTCGGCGAGCAGTGAACGGCCGCACAGGAACCTGACATACGCTAGGACGGCTATGACCAACCCGACCACCACCGTCACCCGGACGTGGACCTGCATCCTGTTCGACCTCGACGGCACCCTCACCGACTCCGCCCCCGGCATCACCTCGTCCCTCGCGCGCATGTTCGCGACGCTCGGGCAGCCGGTCCCCTCCCCCACCCAGCTGATCGAGTACGTCGGCCCGCCACTCCTCGACTCGCTGCAGAGCATCGGCGGGATGACGGAGCAGGCCGCGCGCCACGCCCTCGACGTCTACCGCGCCGACTACGCCGAGCACGGCGCCTTCGACTCCGCGGTCTTCCCGGGCGTCCGCGGGCTGCTGGAGCGGCTCCGCGGCGCCGGCATCCCGCTCGCGATCGCGACGAGCAAGCCGGAGGCTCAGGCCACGCGCATCCTGGAGCACTTCGGGCTGGCGCAGTTCTTCGACATCATCACCGGTGCGACCGAAGACGAGAGCCGCAGCGCGAAGGCGGACGTGGTCGCCGAGGCCCTCCGCCGGCTCGGCGAGCGCGGTGTCGACCTGGAGCACACCGTCATGGTCGGCGACCGCCAGTACGACGTCGAGGGCGCCGGTGCGCACGGCCTGCCGACCATCCTCGTCGAGTGGGGCTACGGCTCCCCCGCCGAGGCGGCCGGCGCGATCGCGGTCGTGCACTCCGCCGACCAGCTCAGTTCGCTGCTGCTCGGCTGAGCACCTCCCACGCGAAGCCGTCCGGGTCGGTGAAGGCGGCGTCCCCGCCGATCGCCACGCGGTGCGACCCGCTGCCCGCCTCCGGGACGCCGGCGTCCTTCGCCAGCGCCCGGCGCTTGTAGAGACCCAGCTTGATGGGCGAGGCGCCGGTGTCGAACTCGACGTACGAGCCGACGCTCTTGCCGGGCTTCAGCCCGTGCTCGACGTAGAAGCGCTTGCTCGCCCCGACGTCCTCGGCGCCCAGCAGGAGCACGATGCCGTCGAACCGCCGCTCGGCCGGGCGGGTGTCCTTCTTGGCGGTGGTCGCCACCTTCCAGAGGGTGCCGTCGGGCGCCTGGACCGTGCCGCCGAAGCCCCAGAGGGATTTGGCGGCCGGCTTGATCGCGCGCGCCCCCGCGGCCACGGCCGCGTCGAGGAGCGCTGCGGCGTCGCCGGGCTGCGCGACCGTGAGCGAGAGCGTGAAGCCGCGGAAGCCCTCCGTCGGCGCGTCGGACTGCCTGACCCGCACCTGGCCGTCGAGGCCGAAGGCCTCCCGGTAGAAGGTTGCGGCGGATGCTGCGTCTGCCACCTCGAGGGTGACCGCTTCGATTGTCGTCATGCCCTTCACGCTAGGGATCCGGCCGGGGCCGCCGCTTCTCCAAACCTGCTCGTCTTCGGACCGGGAGCCGGGTAGGGTTGTTGGTTGCGATAACGCACCACATACAGCACTAGGGATCACTATGCGCACACGTAATCCGTTCGTTCCGGCCGCCATCGTCGCGGCCCTCACCATCGGTTCGCTGGCGGCCTGTTCCAGCGACGGAAACAGCAACTACGTCACGCCGCAGACGCCCGGGGCGTCGTCCTCCTCGACGCCGGCGGCCGGGTCCTCGGACGAGGCGACCTCGGAGGAGCTGCCCTCCGACTTCCCGAAGGATGACGTGCCGCTCGTCGACGGCACGGTCGTGGTCGCCCGCGGCGACAAGGACAACGGCTGGTCCGTGACGGTCCAGCCGAAGGGCAAGGACGGCTTCGCCGAGGCGAAGTCGAAGCTGGAGGCGAAGGGCTTCACCGCGCAGCCGGATGCCACCGACAGCAAGGCCGTCTACACGAACGACAAGTACACGGTCGCCGTCGGCACCCCCGGCGTCTCGGTCACCTACGCCGTCACCGCCAACCAGTAACCCGCGCCCCGAGCCATCGGCTCCGGAGTTTTTCGAGCGAATCCGTCGATTTCGCTCGAGAAACTCCGGAGCTCTTGGTTTGGGTCAGGCGTCGATGATGCGGACGAGCTCGTCGATGAAGGCGGTGAAGGTGTCGGACCGGCGGATGAGGGCGAGCACGGCCTCGCGGTCGGAGAACACCTCGACGAACTGGTCGAAGACCGTCTGGAACGAGGAGCGCCCCTCCGCCGAGAACGCGATGAACGCGATCACGTTCACCCGGGCGTCCCCCCAGTCGATCGCCGTGTCGTTGACCACGATCGCGATCGCCGTGCGCTGAGCGCTCATGGACATGGCGTGCGGCACGGCGAGCGAGTCGGTGAACGCGGTGGACGACATCTGCTCGCGCTCGACCGTCTGGTCGACGTACTCCTGGTCGATCGCGCCGACCGCCATCATCCTGTCGCCGAGCGCCCGGATCATGGTGATCGGGTCGCGCGCGTAGAAGTTGCGCAGGAACAGGCGCTCGTCGAAGTACTCCAGCAGCTCGCTCTTGATCCGCGCCCTGTGCCGCTGGCGGCGGATGCGGGATGCGGCCTGACGGATGTGCTCCACATCCGTCTCGGTCAGGAACGGCTGCACGATGACCGTGTTCTCGCGCCTCCCGCGCGGATCGATCGTCGTGAGCACGAGGTCGGCGTCCAGGTCGTCCCAGTCGGCGTCGGTCGAGGTGATGACGCTGGTGATGTCGAGCTCGTCGCCGAGCGTGCTCTCCAGCCGGTCGCGCAGCAGGATGTGCATGTCGTAGTAGTTGGGGCAGACGACCGCGCAGGTGACCGCGTCCCTCCGCCGCGACTGCTGCTCCAGGTAGGCGCCGACGTGCATCGCGATGTACGCGATCTCGTCGTCGTTGACCTCGATGCCCTCCGCCGCCTGCAGCCGGCTGGCGATGTAGACGGCGAGCTCGTAGATCATCGGGTAGGAGCTCTTGATCGACCGGGTCAGCGGGTTGCGCGAGAAGGTGTTCTCGTGCGCGCGGGCCACCAGGTTCTGCACGTGCAGCGTGAGCCGGACGATGAAGTTCTCGTCGTGCAGGTCGACCAGGTACTCCGCCGAGGCGCGGTCGACGATGCCGCGCACGACCTCCAGGTCGGCGGGGCTCACGAACTCCTCCACGGTGTCGTGCCCAGCTCCCGGCGCGATCACCCGCGTGCGCATCAGGATGGCGAGGTAGCGCAGCTCGGTCGGGTCGAGTGCCGTGCCGAAGTGCTGCTCGATCAGCCGTCCGAGGTCGTGCGCGAGGGAGCGGATGGTCTCGCTCGTCTCCGGCTCCTCCACCGCCGGCAGGACGCGGTTCTTCGCCACCCGGTCGAGCGCGACGGCCATGTGCAGCAGCACGTCGTTGATGCCGTATTCGTTGACGAAGAAACCGCGCGCGTCGAGCATCGCGACCAGGTCGGACTTGAACTCGGAGAGCCCCTGCGACCCGAAGGCCTCCTGGATGCGGGCGACGTCCACCACGCTCTGCCGCATCTCGTCGCGGAACAGCCGGCTGAGCAGCTTCCGCCGCGCGATCTCCGGCCCGAGAAGGTGCACCACGGCGCCGTGGCGCTCGAGAGAGAGCTCCGTGCCGGAGAGGAGGCCGCGCATCCTGGTCAGGTCGGATTCGATGGTCGAGTCGGAGACGAACAGGCTCTCGGCGGTCTCGTAGACGTCGACGCCGTCCGGCTCGTCGAGCAGGCGCCGGACCAGGAACACCAGCCGCTCCTGCGGCGAGCCGGCGGTCCCCGTCTCGGAGGTGCCGTCGCCGGCGAGGTACGCCGCATACGCGTCGGGCTTGACGTGGTAGCCGTTCGGCCCCGACTCGACGATCTCGCCGAGGGCGGCGGCGTAGCTGCGGATGCTGCGGGTCGTCACGCCGAGGTCGTGCGCGAGCTCCGCGGCCGTCACCCAGGCAGCACGGCGCGCGAGGATGTCGAGCATCCTCGTCTGCTTCGCCGAGAGCGCCACGCGGAACCGCCTTTCCCGACGAGTCAACCACCCCGCGGGCGTACCACCGCGCGTTCCGGCCATCTTTCCGCACCCCCGGAAGAAACGCTGCTGGAGACCCGCGCCGCCCGCAAGACACCATTGCTGTCGTTCCATCAGCTCCACCCAGCACCTCGAAAGGCAAGGATCGATGAGGATCGTGGTCGTCTGCGGCGCCGGCGCGTCCAGCACCTTCGTGGCCGTCAAGCTGCGCAGCGCCGCCCGCGCCCGCGGCGCGGCCATCGAGGTCCAGCCGGGCAGCGCGAGCCAGCTGGGATCCCTCGCCGGTGTCGACGTCCTCCTGGTCGGAGCCCACCTCGAGGCCTCCGTCCCGTCCCTCCGCGAGCGCGCCGCCGCGACCGGCACCGCCGTCGCCGTGCTCCCTCCCGTCTCCCCGGCCGCCCTCGACGGAGAGCGCGCGCTGGACCTGGCCCTCGACGCCAAGGCGACGACACTATGAGCAGAGCCATCCCACCGATGGCGGCGGCCACCCGGCCGACACGGAGCGAAGGAGAACACCACCATGGCTGAACGGATCATCACCGTCGGATCGGCGCACGGACTGCACGCCCGCCCGGCGAAGCTCTTCGTCGAGGCGGTCAACGGCTCGGGCGCGAAGGTGCAGCTGTCGAAGGAGGGCGGCAAGACCGTCGACGCCGGCAGCATCCTCGGCGTGATCTCGCTCGGCATCGACCACGGCGACAAGATCGTGCTCACCACCGACGCGGACAACGGCGAGGCGGTCCTGGACGACCTCGCCGAGATCCTCGCGACGGACCACGACGCGTGAGCGGGGAGACGAGATCATGACGGACACGAGCATCCTCACCGGCGCCGGCATCGGCCAGGGCATCGCCGTCGGGCCGGTCCTGCGGATGTCGGCCCCGCTCCCCGAGCCGGCCGACGAGCGCAGCACCCGCACCCCCGACGAGGAGAAGGCCCGCGTGCAGCAGGCCGTCGCGGCCGTGGCCGCCGATCTGCGCGAGCGCGCCTCCACTGTCGAGGGCACCGCCGCCGACGTGCTCGAGGCGCAGTCGATGATGGCGGAGGACTCCACCCTCGCCGACGACGTCGCCTCCCGGATCGACGGCGGCAAGACGGCCGAGCGCGCGGTCTTCGAGGGCTTCGCGGTGTTCCGCGACATGCTCAAGGACCTCGGCGGCTACATGGGCGAGCGCGCGGGCGACCTCGACGACGTCTCGCAGCGTGTGGTCGCGGCGCTCCAGGGCAAGCCGGCGCCGGGCGTCCCCCACTCCGACAGCCCGTACGTGCTCGTCGCGCACGACCTCGCCCCCGCCGACACGGCCCTGCTCGACCTGACCAAGGTGCTCGGCCTCGTGACCAAGGAGGGCGGACCGACCTCGCACACGGCGATCCTCGCCCGCGAGAAGTCGATCGTCGCGGTCGTCGGGGCGGCGGGCGCCGACCGCCTGGCCGACGGCGACGAGGTCGTCGTGGACGCCGGAGCCGGCACGGTCACCGTCGCGCCGACCGACGACCAGCGGGCAGATGCGCTCCGCCGCATTGAGGAGCGCGCGGCAGCGCTCGCGGGCGGCGTCGAGCCGGGAGCCCTCGCCGACGGCACCGCGATCCCGCTGCTGGCCAACCTCGGCTCGGCCGAGGGCGCCGAGGGAGCCCTCGCTGCGGGGGCGGAGGGCGTCGGGCTGTTCCGCACCGAGTTCCTCTTCCTCGACCAGCGGATGGCGCCCACCGTCGAACAGCAGCGCGAGCAGTACACCAAGCTGCTGAGCGCGTTCGGCGGCGGCAGGAAGGTCGTCGTGCGCGTACTCGACGCCGGCGCCGACAAGCCGCTCGAGTTCCTCAACGACGCCCACGAGGACAACCCGGCTCTCGGCCTCCGCGGCCTGCGCTCCCTCCGGGCGAACGAGGACATCCTCCGCGAGCAGCTCACCGCCCTCGCCGAGGCGGACGCGCAGACCGACGCGGACCTGTGGGTCATGGCGCCGATGGTGTCCACCGTCGAGGAGACGCGCTACTTCACCGAGCTCGGGCGCGAGTACGGGCTCAAGACCGTCGGCGTGATGGTCGAGGTGCCGTCGGCCGCGCTGCTCGCCGACCGCGTTCTCCAGGTGGCCGACTTCGCCTCCATCGGCACGAACGACCTCACCCAGTACACGCTCGCCGCCGACCGCCTGCTCGGCTCGGTCGCCGGGTTCCAGGACCCGTGGCACCCGGCCGTCCTCCGCCTCATCGGCGAGGTCGGCGCTGCGGGAGCGGCGCAGGGCAAGCCGGTCGGCATCTGCGGCGAGGCGGCGGCCGACCCGCTGCTCGCGGTCGTGCTCGTCGGACTCGGCGCCACCACCCTCTCGATGTCGCCGGCGGCCCTCGCCGACGTGCGGCTCTCCCTCAAGCGCTACACCCTCGGCCAGGCCCGCTCGCTGGCCGAGACCGCCCTGGCCGCCGATGGCGCGGCCGAAGCCCGTGAGGCGGTCCGTGCGGCCGCCGACCGGTTCACCTCACCAGCCCCCGACAACAGAAACGAGGCCCCCCAATGACGACGGCGACAGCGACGACGCCGAACGCGTCCACCCCGAAGAAGCCGAGCAGCGCGCGCGTCCACGTGCAGCGCTTCGGCACCTTCCTCTCCAACATGGTGATGCCGAACATCCCCGCCTTCATCGCGTGGGGGTTCATCACCGCCCTGTTCATCGCCACCGGCTGGCTTCAGAACACGGGATGGGCCATCAGCCCGATCCTCGGCGGCTTCGGCGACCAGGCCAAGATCGGCTGGCAGGGCGCGGCGACCGTGCTCGCGCAGGACCCCAGCGGCCACACCTTCTCGCAGTACGTCGGCCTCGTCGGCCCGATGATCACCTACCTGCTCCCGCTTCTCATCGCGAACACCGGCGGCCGCATGGTCTACGGCGTCCGCGGCGGCGTGGTCGGCAGCATCGCCACCATGGGCGTCATCGTCGGCTCCACCATCCCGATGTTCATCGGCGCCATGATCCTCGGCCCGCTGAGCGCCTGGATCATGAAGAAGGTCGACCAGCTCTGGGACGGCAAGATCAAGGCCGGCTTCGAGATGCTGGTCAACAACTTCTCGGCCGGCATCGTCGGCATGCTGCTCTCGATCGGCGCCTTCTTCGGCATCGCACCGCTCGTCGAGTGGCTGAGCTCGGTGCTCGGCAACGCGGTGAACTGGCTGGTGTCCATGCACCTTCTGCCGTTCGCCAGCATCCTGATCGAGCCCGGCAAGGTGCTGTTCCTCAACAACGCCATCAACCACGGCGTGCTCACCCCGCTCGGCGTCGAGCAGGCGCAGCAGACCGGCAAGTCGATCCTGTTCCTGCTGGAGGCCAACCCCGGGCCCGGCTTCGGCATCCTGATCGCCTACTCGATCTTCGGTCTCGGCATCGCCCGCGCGAGCGCGCCCGGTGCCGCCCTGATCCAGTTCGTCGGCGGCATCCACGAGATCTACTTCCCGTACGTGCTGATGAAGCCGACCATCATCATCGCCGCGATCCTCGGCGGTATGACCGGCATCGCCACCAACGTCACCTTCAACTCCGGCCTGCGCGCACCGGCCTCCCCCGGCTCGATCATCGCGGTGCTGCTGCAGACCCCGGCCGACAGCTTCGTCGGGGTGACGCTCTCCGTCGTGCTGGCCGCCGCCGTCTCGTTCATCGTGGCGTCGATCATCCTGCGGGCCAGCCGCAAGCGCGACCTCGCAGCGGGCAACGCCGGCGACCTGTCGGCCGCGGTCGCCGCGACCGAGGCGAACAAGGGCAAGTCGTCCTCCGTCCTCGAGGGCCTGGTGCAGGAGGGCGAGCACGACACCGGCGACGCCCAGGGCGACGCGACCAACCGCCTGGTTCAGAACATCGTCTTCGCGTGCGACGCTGGGATGGGTTCGAGCGCGATGGGCGCGTCCGTGCTGCGCAACAAGATCAAGAAGGCGGGCGTCGAAGGGGTCACGGTCACCAACCAGGCGATCAGCAACCTCGACGGAACGGCCGACCTGGTCATCACGCAGCGCGAGCTGACCGACCGCGCGAAGGGCCAGTCGCCGAACTCGCTCCATGTGTCCGTCGACAACTTCATGAACAGCCCCAAGTACGACGAGGTCGTCGACCTCGTCGCCAACCAGCAGAAGGCAACGGAGGACGCAGCCAAATGACCGACACCACGATTCTCGACCGGGCGAACGTCGTGGCCGCGGGCTCCGCGGCCACACGGGAGGACGCGATCCGGGAGGCGGGTGCGCTGCTCGTCGCAGCGGGCGCCGTCGAGCCGGGCTACGTCGACTCGATGCAGGAGCGCGAGAACACCGTCTCCACCTTCATGGGGAACGGCCTCGCCATCCCGCACGGCACCAACGAGTCCAAGGACGAGATCAAGCGGTCGGCGCTCTCCTTCATCCGCTACTCCTCGCCGCTCGACTGGGGCGGCGAGGAGGTGCGGTTCGTCGTCGGCATCGCCGGGCAGAACAACGAGCATCTCGAGATCCTGTCCAAGATCGCCATCCTCTTCTCGGAGGAGGACGACGTGCAGAAGCTGCTCGACGCGCCGGACGCCGACGCGCTGTATGCGCTGCTAGGAGATGTGAACGAGTGAAGGCCGTCCACTTCGGTGCAGGCAACATCGGGCGCGGCTTCGTGGGGCTCCTGCTCCACGAAGCCGGCTACGAGGTCGTGTTCGCGGACGTCAACGCCGAGCTGATCGACGCGCTGGCCGCCGCCGACTCGTACCAAGTGCACCTGGTCGGCGAGGAGTCGGAGACGAAGACCGTCACCGGGTTCCGCGCGATCAACAGCGCGACGGAGGAGGAGGCGCTGGTCGCGGAGATCGCGTCGGCCGACGTGGTGACCACGGCCGTCGGCCCGCGCATCCTGCGGTTCGTCGCCCCGGTCATCGCGCGCGGTCTCGCCGCCCGGCCGGACGACGCTCCGCGGCTCGCGGTCATGGCCTGCGAGAACGCGATCGGCGCCTCCGACCTGCTGGCGGCGGAGCTGATGGACGGGCTCCCCGACGACGAGACCCGGGAGGCGCTGGCCGCGAAGGCGGTCTTCGCCAACACGGCCGTCGACCGGATCGTGCCCGCGCAGGCCCCGGACGCCGGCATCGACGTGACCGTCGAGACCTTCTACGAGTGGGTCGTCGACCGGTCGCCGTTCGGCGGGAACGTGCCGGATATCCCCGGTGCCCACTTCGTCGACTCGCTCGGCCCGTACATCGAGCGGAAGCTCTTCACGGTGAACACCGGCCACGCGACCGTCGCCTACACCGGCTTCCTGCGCGGCGCGACGACGATCAGCGAGGCGATCGGCATCCCGGAGGTGCGCGAGGCCGCCGAGGCCGCGCTGCGGGAGACGTCCGCCGCGCTGAGCGCCAAGCACGGCCTGCCGGAGGAGGAGCTCGCCGCCTACCGCGCGAAGATCCTCGGCCGGTTCGCGAACCCCTACCTGGTTGACGAAGTTACAAGGGTCGGCCGCGAGCCCCTCCGCAAGCTCGGGCGCAACGACCGCTTCATCGGCCCGGCGTCGGACTACGCGGAGTACGTGGGCGGCATCCCGGAGGCGCTGATCGCAGCCGTCGGCGCCGCGTTGCGGTTCGACGTGCCGGAGGACACGCAGAGTGTCGAGCTGCTGCGGCTGCTCGACGAGGCGGACGCGTCCGCGATCGTCGAGGAGGTCATGGGAGTGGCGGCCGGCGAGGCGTTGCACGAGCCCCTGACCCGGGTCGTGGCCGAGGCGCAGCGGGAGCGCGGGGCGTCCGCCTAGACAGCGTCGAAAGGGAGGAGTTCGCGGCCGGAACGGTCGCCGAACTCCTCCCTTCGCCGTTCCCGGGCACCCTCGCTGGGTATCCGCCGACCGCTGGCAGCGGCGGAGAAGGCTGGTGGTACGTTTCGCATGTGAGCCGAATCGTGTCGGTGGCGCCGGTGCTCCCCGCCCGGAGCTACAGCCAAGGGGAGATCACCGCTGCACTGCTCGCGATGATCACCTCCGACCCTGCGCGCCAGCAGGTGATGCGCCGCATCCATGCGTCCTCCGGGGTGCAGACCCGCAGCCTGGTGATGCCGCTGGAGCAGTACAGCTCGCTCGCGTCGTTCCAGGAGTCGAACGACTACTTCATCGCCGAGGGCACATCGCTCGCCGAGCGCGCCGTGACAGCCGCCCTCGCCTCCGCGGGCCTCCAGCCCGCCGACGTCGACTTCCTGCTGTTCACCTCGGTCACCGGCATCGCCACCCCGTCCATCGACGCGCAGCTGGTCTCCCGGCTGGGACTGCGTCCCGACGTCAAGCGACTGCCGAGCTTCGGGCTCGGCTGCGTCGCGGGCGCGGCCGGCATCGCGCGCGTCAACGACTACCTCGCCGGGCACCCGGACGAGGTGGCCGTACTGCTCTCCGTGGAGCTGTGCTCGCTGACCGTGCAGGCCAGGGACGACTCGATGGCGAACATCGTCGCGAGCGGCCTCTTCGGCGACGGCGCGGCCGCCGTGGTCATGGTGGGCGACGCCCGGGCCGAGGCCCTCGGGCTCCCCGGACCCGAGGTGGTGGACACCCGCAGCCACATCTACCCGGACACAGCGGACGTGATCGGCTGGGACATCGGCGGCACCGGCTTCCGCATCGTGCTGAGCGCCGGCGTGCCCGACGTGATCGACCGGAACTTCGCCGACGACGCCTGCGGCATCCTCGCCGCCCACGGGCTCGATGTCGACGACGTAGGGGCGTGGGCCGCGCATCCCGGCGGCCCGAAGGTGCTGGAGGCGTTCTCGCAGGCGCTCGACCTGCCGGAGGGGGCGCTGGACGCGAGCTGGCGGTCGCTGGCGAACGTCGGCAACCTCTCGTCCGCCGCGGTGCTGCACGTGCTCGCCGAGCAACTGGACGGGTACCCGCCCGACACGATCGGCCTCCTGTTCGCGCTCGGGCCGGGTGTGACCAGCGAACTGGTGCTGCTGCGCTGGGCGGAAGGATCCCGGAGCGCCGAGCGGGCCGCCGCACCCGCGACGGCGACTCAGGCCGTCCCGGCGTCGCTTCCTGCCACCCTGCCGGCGGCCGCGATGATCGAGCCGACCCTGTGAGCAGTTTCGTGAACGGGGCCGACGCGTGATCTGGTACACGCTGCTCGTGCTCGCCACAGGCGTCGAGCGCATCGCCGAGCTGATCGTCTCCACCCGGAACGCCAAGTGGTCGTTCGCGCGCGGCGGGGTCGAGTTCGGCCGTGGGCACTTCCCCCCGATGGTGGCCCTTCACACCGGGCTGCTGCTCGCCTGCCTCGCCGAAGTGTGGCTCCTGGACCGCCCGTTCCTGCCGTGGCTGGGCTGGCCGATGCTCGCGCTGGTCCTCGCCAGCCAGGCGCTGCGGTGGTGGTGCATCGCGACGCTCGGCCCGCGCTGGAACACCCGGGTCATCATCGTGCGCGACCTGCCGCTCGTCGCCGCGGGCCCCTACCGCTGGTTCAAGCACCCCAACTACGTCGCCGTCGTCGTCGAGGGCTTCGCCCTCCCTCTCGTGTACACCGGGTGGATCACCGCCCTGGCCTTCACCGTGCTGAACGCGTGGCTGCTGGCCGTGCGCATCCGGTGCGAGAACCGCGCCCTCGCGACCGTGCTCCCCACCGACGCCCGCGCATGAACCCCCAGGTCGTCGTGGTGGGCGGCGGCCCCATCGGCCTGGCGTGCGCGATCGAGGCGCGCGTGGACGGCCTGGACGTCGTGCTCGTCGAACCGCGCGTCGGGCCCATCGACAAGGCGTGCGGCGAGGGGCTCATGCCCGGGGCGCTCGCGGCGCTCCACCGCATCGGCGTCGACCCGCCCGGCCGCCGGCTGGACGGCATCGCCTACATCGACGCAGGCTCCCGGGTGGAGCACCGCTTCGCGGACCGTCCGGGACGCGGCGTGCGGCGGACCGTGCTGCACCAGGCGCTCGCGGAGCGGGCAGCCGAGCTGGGCGCCGACCGCATCCATGCCAAGGTCACCGGCCTGCAGCAGAGCGCGGACGTCGTCGAGCTCACCCTCAGCTCCGGGGAGACGCTCCGGACCCCCTGGGTGATCGCCGCAGACGGGCTGCACTCGCCGGTGCGACGGATGCTGAGGCTCGACGGTCGCTCCCAGCCGGGTACCCGTCGCCGCTTCGGTCTGCGCAAGCACTTCGGGGTCGAGCCGTGGACGTCGCTGGTCGAGGTGCATTGGGCGCAGGGCGCCGAGGCGTACGTGACACCGGTCGACGAGCGGACCGTCGGCGTCGCCGTGCTCGGCGGGCGGCCCCTCGATGTGGACGAGGTGATCGCCGGCATCCCCGAGCTCTCCGCGCGCCTCGACGGCGTCGCTTCGGTCACCGATCCGCGTGGGGCTGGTCCGCTGCTCCAGCGTGCGCGGTCACGCTCGTCGGGCCGGGTGCTCCTCGCGGGCGATGCCTCCGGATATGTGGACGCCCTCACGGGCGAGGGGATGCGCGTGGGGTTCGCACAGGCCAGGTCGGCGATCGCGGCGGTGAGCGCCGGCGACGCCGAGCAGTACGAGCGGGCATGGCGCACGACGACCCGCGACTTCCGGCTGCTGACGTCGGCCCTCGTGGTGGCTGCGCGCTCCCGGTTCCGGTCCCGGATCGTCCCGACGGCGGCTAGAAGGCCGGAGCTTTTCGGCTCGATCGTGGAGCGGCTCTCCCGCTGACCCGATGCCTCGGTCGTGGCCGGTCGCCGCCGCTAAAAATGCATGCATACTCACGCATTTAAAGCATGCTTAGCACCTGTGGATTATGGCCCTGCGGCGGGTGGAACGCTTAGTATGTGTGCCAACACCAGATTTCACACCCCGAAAGGCGCGACATGGAAGGACCCGTCCCGAACCCGACCGACGGCCAGCCGGCCCCGGCGAACGTCTCGAGCCCACCGCGACCGCAGCGCCCGGTGAAGAAGAGGACGACGGTCACCTTCTACCTCACCGAGGCGATGCGGAACCGGGCGCGGGCCGCCTATCGGCAGACCTCCTTCGACGAACGCGACAGCAGCTGGTCGGAGATGCTCAACAAGGCGCTTCTCGCCGAGGTGGAGCGCCGGGAGGCCGAATACAACGAGGGCCGCGCCTTCGTCGGCAACGGGGATCCGCTGACGCCGGGGCGACCGATCGGGTTCTGAGAGCCGGGGCGACTGCTCCCACATCCGCGCCGAGACATGGCGAGTTCCCGGCACGTCGGCGGCTGGGGAGAGCCGACGTGCCGGGAAGTCAGCACCGATCCTTAGCGCAGGTGGTGGTGGCGTCGTCCGCGGCCGGCCGCGACGAACGCCAGCATCACTCCGAGGAGCGCCAGCAGGGCGCCGAGGGCACCCAGCCCGAGCTCATTCGAGCCGGTCGACGCCAGCATGGCGGTCGACGTGCCGAGACCCGCCACCATGGAGACCGCACCCAGCCCGGCGACCGCGGTGGTGCCGGGGTCGGACGGCGTGGCGGGCGTACCCGGCGTCGTCGGGGTGGTCGGCGTCGTCGGGGTGGTCGGCGTCGTCGGGGTCGTGGTGGACCCCGTCGTCGTCGCGTCACCCAGAACGCTGATCGCGTTGCCGCCGACCGTCACCGGGACGCCGACATCGACCGGAAGGCCGATCCCGTCGAGCAGGCCGCCGCCGGTGCTTCCGGTCCCGCCGGTCCCGCCGCCCGCGGACGAGCCGCCGGTCGCCGGAGCCGAGGTGGAGGAACCGCCCGAGGTGGCGTCGCCGACGACCGACACGGCGTTGCCGCCGGCGGTCACCGGGACATCCGCACCGATCGGCGCGGCGACCCCGGAGAGCAGGCCGCCGTCCGAGCCGGAGCCGGAGGTCGCCGTGGTGTCGCCCGCGGCGGGAGCCGTCGCGGCCGAATCGGAGGTGGTTGCGTCGCCGAGGACCGAGACGGCGTTGCCGCCGGCGGTCACCGGGACATCCGCGTTGACCGGCGCCTGGATGCCGGAGACCAGGCCGCCGCCGGAGCCGGAGCCCGAGGTCGCCGTCGTGCTCCCCGCGGCCGGGGCCGCGACATCCGAACCGGACGTGGAAGCGTCCCCGATCACCGACACGGCGTTGCCGCCGGCCGTCACGGGAACCGCCGCACTGACGGGCGCGGCGACGTCGGAGAGCACACCGCCGCTCGAGCCGGAGCCCGAGGACGTTGCCGTCGTGTCACCAGCGGCCGGTGCGGTCACATCCGAACCGGACGTGGACGCATCCCCGAGCACCGACACGGCGTTGCCGCCGGCCGTCACGGGAACCGCCGCGCCGATCGGCGCCTGGACGCCGGACAGCAGGCCGCCGTCCGAACCGGACGATGTCGCCGTCGAGCTGCCGCCCGAACCGGGGGCGGCGGACGCGTCGGACGACGTCGCGTCACCGAGCACCGAGACGGCGTTGCCGCCCGCGGTCACCGGTACGTCCACCGAGACGGGCGCCTGGAGGCCGGAGGCCGTGCCGTCGGCACCGCCCGAGGTCGCCGTCGCACCGGAGTCGGCGGCCGGCGCTGCGGACGACGACGAGTCGGCGCTGGATGCGTCGCCCGCGACGCTGATCGCGTTGCCCGCGACCGTCACCGGGGCGCTGAGGTCGACCGCTGCCTGATCGCCGGTGAGCACACCGCCGAGCGAGTCGGGCGAGATGGACACCGACGGCGCGGGAGCGGCCGGGGTGGCGGTGGTGGAGCCGGAGCTCGTCGAGTCGCCGACGAGCGAGATCCCGTTGCCCGAGAGCGAGACGGGGACGGAGGCGCTGACGACCGCCTGGTCGCCGCTGGCGATGCCGTCGCCGGCCGGGGCCTCGGCCGCGTTCGCCGCAGCCGTCCCGGCGAGCCACAGGCCGCCGACGCAGAGGGTGAACCACAGCCCCCTGGAGACGTACTTGTTCATGGATCTGCCTTTCGAATGAGTGGGAGACCCGGGCACGGAGGTGCGCGGGAGCGATCGCGTGCTGCCATCGGGGCAGCTGCGACCCACTCAGTCGGGGCTGATGTCGTGGTCGGCGACGGGGCTCGCGGGGACGGTGTCGTCCGCGGGCGCGCCGCTCAGCCCGCTCCGCACGGATGCGGGCAGGAGGAAGCCATCGGGAGCCGCTCCGGCTCCGGGCACGGGGGCGCCAGGACCGGCGCCTCCGGACGAACCGGACGCACCGCCCGTGGGCAGACTCCCGCCGGGCAGGCCGCCGGGGACGCCTCCCGGGCTGTCGTCGCCGGGCAGGGCCGGGCCGCTCCCAGACGCACCGGGGTGGCCGAACGGCCCGGGAATCCCGGGCCGGGAGGCGAGGAGACGCGTGTCTGCCGCTGCCGGCGAGCCGCCCGCGACGGCCGCCGCGGCAGCATCCGCAGGGGCAGCCTGCGACCCGGGTGCGTCCGCGACGGACGTGCCGGGCGCGGCGGGCGCCTGCGGTTGGACGACGAGCGGCGCGACGGCCGCGTCGACGACACCCACGGCATCGGACGCCACCTGGTCCACTGCGCCGGCCACCGGCTGCGTGATCGCGGTGACGGGTGCGGCCGGGAGCACATCCCGGACCACCGGCACCTGGGCGACGACCTCGTCGACGGTCGATGCGACCGGCTCGACGACGCTCGCAACCGGCGACTGCTCGGCCACCTGGTCGACTGTGTCGGTGACCGGCGTCACGACGGCGGACACGACCTGCTGGACGGGAGCGGGAAGCGCTGGGGCCACAGCGGAGGTGACGGAGCCGAGGGCCTCGCCTGCCGCGCCGGTGACGTTCGACACGAGGCCGCTCACGACGCCGGGCGGCGGAGCCGGTTCGTCGGCCGAAGCCGGGGATCCTCCTGCGAGGAATCCGAGGACGGTCAGTCCGGCGCCGGCGATCAGGGAACCGATCAGCACGCGCGCCGGGGTGAGGATGCGGGTGCGCGGAACTTCGGGCACATCCGTCATGCGATCACCCCCTGACCGTTCGAGACGAAAGCGACCGTACTCCTCGTTCTACTGGACTGGAAGAGTTTCCCCGGAAAATTCTTCGCGGTTGTCCGACACCTGCCGGACTCGACGGCGGCCCGAGAGCGCCGCGGCGGCCACGACGACCACCGCACCGGCGGTCATCGCGGCACCCACCCACAGGGGCGAGCGGTAGCCGAGGCCTGCTGCGATGGTGAGGCCGCCGATCCACGCCCCCAGCGCGTTCCCGAGGTTGAAGGCGGCGATGTTCGCACCCGAGGCGAGGGTCGGTGCGTGCGACGCGTACGACAGCACGCGCAGCTGCAGCGCCGGTACCGTGGCGAAGCCGAACGCGCCCATCAGCACGAGCGCGATCACCGCTCCGACGGGCATGCCCGCGACGAGCGCGAAGGCCACGAGCACGACGGCGAGCGCCGAGAGCAGCCAGAGCAGCGTCCCGTCGATGGAGCGGTCGGCGAGGCGGCCGCCCACCCAGTTGCCCGCGAACAGCCCGAGCCCGAACAGGATGAGCAGCCACGGCACCGCGGCGGAGGGGAAGCCCGAGACGCCGGTGAGCGTGTAGGCGATGTACGTGAAGGCGCCGAACATCCCGCCGAAGCCGAGCACGGTCGCCGCCAGGGAGAGCCACACCTGGCCCGACCGGAAGGCGGAGAGCTCGCCGCGCAGCCCGGCGGAGGACCGCTCCCCCGCCGTGCGCGGCACCAGCAGGGCGACCCCGACCAGGGCCGCGACGCCGATGACCGTGATGGCCCAGAAGGTGGACCGCCATCCGAGCGCCTGGCCGAGCAGCGTCCCGAACGGAACGCCGAGCACGTTGGCCGCGGTGAGTCCGGTGAACATGATGGCGATCGCCCTCGCCTGCCGCTCCGGCGCGACCAGGCTCGCGGCCACTACCGAGCCGATGCCGAAGAACGCGCCGTGGCAGAGGGCGGCGAGCACGCGGCCGGCGAGCATGACGCCGTAGTCGGGTGCGAGGGCGGAGAGGAGGTTGCCCGCGATGAACAGCACCATGAGTCCCAGCAGTGCCGCCTTGCGCGGGATGCGGGTGGCCGCGGCCGTCAGCCCGAGGGCGCCGACCACGACGGCGAGGGCGTAACCGGAGATGAGCCAGCCCGCCGCGGCCTCGTCGACGCGGAAGTCGGCGGCCACCTCAGGCAGCAGCCCGGCGATGACGAACTCGGTCAGGCCGATGCCGAACCCTCCGAGCGCGAGGGCGATGAGACCTGCTGGCATGGACGTTCTCCTTGGTTTCCGGGACGATGCGCTACCCTGTTAGTTGCAGACGCGCCATAAATACTTGCACGTGCAACTAAATGGCGCAACCCGAGTCAGGGAAGAGGGACCCATATGGGCATCGCCGACGACGCCGTCGAGGTGCGCGCGCATGGCTGGCGCACGCTGGCGGCACTGCACGGCTACATCGAGGCCGAGCTCGAGCGCGACCTGAACCGCGACGTCCAGCTCTCGGTGGTGGAGTACACCGTGCTCGACGCGCTGGCCCGGCAGGACGGCTGGCACATGCGGATGCAGCAGCTCGCCCGCGCGAGCGCCCTCAGCCCGAGCGCCACCACCCGCCTGGTCAACAGGCTCGAAGAGCGCGACCTGCTCACCCGGGTGCTCTGCGCGGACGACCGGCGCGGCATCTACACCGAGCTCACGGCGTCCGGCCACCGGCTGCTCGACGCCGCCAGGCCGGTGCACGACGCCGCGCTCAGCCGGGCGCTCGACGGCGCTCGCGCGGTGCCGGAGCTCGCTCCCCTTGTCGACGCCCTGCCCGAGCTGACCGCCCAGCCGGCCTGACCGTCAGCGCAGCACCTCGACGAGCGCGACCCACGAGAACAGCACGGTCGTGACGATCGCGAGGATGGTGCCCACGGCGACGAGGACCAGTCCCGCGGATCCCGAAAGGCCGACGAGCATGACGCCGGCCACCGCGTAGAGCGCGGGCGGAACAGCGAACATCGCGATGCGCTCGGCCGAGTAGCGGCGGTAGCCCGTGCTCACGGCATCCCGGTGCACGGTGACCGCCGAGCGGACCACCACGATCGCACACAGCGCCGTGCCGACGAGCACCTGGAGTCCGTACCCCCAGGTGACCTGACCGGGGATCAGCGCGGCGCAGCACAGCGCGACCCCGAGGATGAGGGACGCGATCGAGGCGCCGGCGCGTGCGGCCAGCCCGCGCGACTCCGCGATCTTCTGGATGTTGACGGACAGCGCGACGATCAGCAGGCCGCCCAGCGCCGCACCCGCCCCGGCGACGGCGACGTTGAACTCCGACCACGACGCGAAGGGCTCCTCCATGCGGCCCAGCGTAGCGGCGGCTCGCGCCCAGGGCGTATAACGGGGGCATGGCGGACGCGATCACCAACTGGATCGATCTCTACCGGCGCGCGTGGGAGAGCAACGAGCCCGACGACATCCGGGCCCTGTTCACCGAGGACGCGAGCTACCGCACGGAGCCGTTCGCCGAGCCGTGGGACGGCCACGAGGAGATCGTGGAGGGTTGGCTCGACGCCCAGGACGACCCCGGCGCCGCCACCTTCGAGTGGCGCCTCCTCGGCCAGGACGGACCGGTGTGGTTCGTCGAGGGCGTGACCGACTACCGCGACGGCCCCATCTACAGCAACCTGTGGATCGTCCGGCTGGCCGACGACGGCCGCGCGGAGGAATTCACCGAGTGGTGGATGGAGCAGGAGCCCGACCAGGACTGACCGGCGGCCCGGCGACCTCCCTGCCGGCCGGCGGTTCAGGCCAGCTGCCCCAGCCACAGGCCGAGGCCTGCGGCGGCGAGCGCGAGCACGAGCATCCCGACACCGTTCGCCAGCGCCGCGCGGTACCGCCGCTGCTGCGCCAGCCGGACCGTCTCGTAGCTGGCCGTGCTGAACGTGGTGTACCCGCCCAGGAAACCCGTTCCGAGCGCGGCACGCCACTCCGGCGGCAGTCCGTGGGCCAGCGCGAGCCCGGTGACCAGCCCGAGCAGGAACGAGCCGGTCACGTTGATCACGGTCGTGCCGAGCGGGAAGGCGAGCCGCACCCGGGCGCGCAACAGGCCGTCGAGCACCAACCGCGCGACGGCGCCGACCCCGCCGGCGAGGCCGACGGCGACCACGAGCAGAACGGTCACGGCTTCCCCCTCCCCGCCTGCCGGCGCGCGATGGCCGAGGCCAGCGCGATGCCGGCGACGGACGCCGCAGCCCCGACGACGATCGTGGCGACGGCGTAGAGGATGCTGAGGCCGACGCTCTGCGCCGCGATCAGCCCGTCCGTGTCGACCGCCAGCGAGCTGTAGGTCGTGTACCCGCCCAGGATGCCCGTCCCGACGAACAGCCGCAGGTCGCGGCGGCCGCCCTCGTCCGGTCCGCGCAGTGCCAGCGTCTGCAGGAGCCAGCCGAGCACGAACGCGCCGGTCACGTTGATCAGGAAGGTGATGAGGGGGACCCCGGCGACCGGGGGCACCGAGAGCGTCAGCAGGTACCGGGTGGCGGCACCGAGCGACCCGCCCGCGAACACGAGCAGGATGGAGCGCCGGCGCAGGTGCAGGGGCGCCGGACCACGACCCGCCCGCACTAGCTCTGCGGGTCTTCCCACGGGAACTTCTGCGCCCCCGGGATCGGGTTCAGCGGCACCACGATGACCGGCCGGTGCTGGCGGTGGGCCAGGTGCACGGCGACAGAGCCGTTGAAGAACTCGCGGACGCTGCCGCGCAGACCGGCCTCGCGCGTCCCGACGACGATGTAGCGCGCATCCAGGTCGTCCGCCAGCCGGGCCAGCGACCAGGCCGGGTCGCCCGCCAGCTGCTGCAGCGAGTACGGGATGCCGCGTCCGTCGAGCACGCGGCGGATCTGCGCCTCCAGGTCGGGATCGAAACGCTCCTCCTCGGTCTCCGGGAGGTCGGGGTCGTACGGCAGCGCGACCACCGTGCCGTCGACGTAGCTCGACACGATGTAGCGGTCGGGGTCGACGTTCGCGCACACCAGCGGAACGTCGAGGTCGTCGGCGAGACGGGCCGCCGCCTCGAGCACCGCGACCGGCTGCCCCGGGACCACGGCCGCCAGGATTCCTCCGCGGCCGGCGAGCTCGTTGCCGTTCATGCCCCTAGTGTGCACCATCGTCCGGGTTCACTCGTGCGGTGCCGTGGGGTACGTTCGGGCCTACAGCGTCTGAAGGGAGCCCGAACCGATGGCCGACACGCCACCGCTGCCGCGGGAGCGCCGCCGCACCACCCGCGGACTGCGCCCCCTGCCGGAACTGACCAAGGACCTCGTCGCGCAGTTGCGCCGCCTGGTGGCCACGGAGCTCGCCCTCTTCAAGGCCGAGATGGCCGCGAAGGCGAAGGCGGCCGGGATCGGGGCCGGTCTGCTCGTCGGAGCCCTGCTGTTCCTCTTCTTCGCGTTCGGAGTGCTGGTGACCGCCGCCGTGCTCGGGTTCGCGCTCATCCTGCCCGCCTGGCTGTCCGCACTCATCGTCGCGGGCATCCTCATCCTGATCGCGGTCGTCGCCGGACTGATCGGCTGGAGCAGCCTCAAGAAGGGGCTCCCTCCCGTGCCGGACGACCTGGGCAGCGAGTTGAGCGCCGATGCGAAGGCGCTGAAGGGAGAGCAGCCGTGACCACGGAGACGACCCCCTCGGTCAGCAGGCAGGGCCAGCGGCCCGCCGGGCGGCCGCCGGTGCCGAAGGGCGCCGGGATCAACACTCTGAAGCTCGACCTCGAGGTGACGCGCGACGAGCTCGCGAGCACGCTCGACGACCTCTTCGCGACCTTCAACCTGCGCGTGCAGATCCGGTCGCATCCCGCCTTCTTCGCCGGGCTGTTCCTCGCGGTGGTGGGCGGCGCTGCCGGGATCGCGACGCTGCTCGTGCGGAGGCGCGGGCGTGCCGGCTGACCGCGGCGGGGTCGGCAGCGATAGGGCCGCGGCGGTTCGCAGGATCGAGGACCGCAGGAGCGAGCCGTGGTACCGGCTGCCGTGGGGTTTCATCCTGAAGCGCACCATGCGCAGCTACTCGACCGATCAATGCACCGACCTGGCGGCCGGGCTGACCTACTTCGCGGTGCTGTCGCTGTTCCCCGCACTGCTCGCGCTGGTCAGCATCCTGGGGATCGTCGGCCAGAGCAAGGCGGGCATCGACGCACTCTTCGGGATGGTGAACGACCTCGCGCCGGGGATGACGGACATCCTGAAGGGGCCGATCCAGAACCTCGCGTCCTCCCCCGCGACCGGCTGGGCCCTCGCGATCGGCATCGTCGGCGCTGTGTGGTCGGCGTCGGGATACGTCGGTGCGTTCGGGCGCTCGCTCAACCGCGTCTACGGGGTCCAGGAGGGCCGCGGCTTCATCACGCTCCGACCGGTGCAGCTGGGGGTGACCCTGCTCGCGCTGGTGCTGGTGTCGCTGCTGGCCCTGCTGCTGGTGATCTCCGGCCCGGTCGCCCAATTCCTCGGCAGCATGATCGGGCTGAGCGACGCGTTCCAGACGGCCTGGGACCTCCTGCGATGGCCGGTGGTCGTCGTCGTGATCGTGCTGCTCGTCGCCGTGCTCTACGCCGCGACACCCAACATCAAGCACCCGCGCTTCCGCTGGCTGACGCCCGGCTCGATCGCCGCGATCGTGATCCTCGGGATCGCGTCGGCGCTGTTCGCCTTCTACGTCGGCAACTTCGGCAACTACGACAAGACCTACGGCGCCCTGGCCGGGATCATCGTCTTCCTGCTCTGGATCTGGATCGCGAACAACGCGCTGCTGTTCGGAGCCGAGCTCGACTCGGAGGTGGAGCGGGCGCGGGAGCTGGTGGCCGGCATCGAGGCGGACGACGTGCTGCGGCTGCCGCTCAAGTCGGACAAGGCGCTGCTGAAGCAGCAGGAGGCGCGCGCGGGCGACATCCTCGCCGCTCGCGAGATCCGGCGGCGCTATCGGGACAAGGTGGGTCGCTAGGCTCGGAGGGTGAGCGACGAGCGGCCCGGACACGACAGGCCCGGACACGACACTCCCGACGGCCGCGGCCGCACCGGCCTGCACCGCATCGGCCGTGACCTGAGCGGCAACCCGGACGTCCGGGTGCGCGATGTGGAGGTCACCTCCGACGGCGGGCACGTCCTGCGGCGAACCACGTTCGACTACCGCGGCCGCGACGGCGAGTGGACGACGCAGACCCGTGAGACCTACGACCGCGGCAACGGCGCGACGGTGCTGCTCTACGACCCGGCCGGGCGCACGTTGCTGCTGTCGCGGCAGTTCCGCTTCCCCGCGTACGTCAACGGCCACCCGGACGGCCTGCTGATCGAGGCGGCGGCCGGCCTTCTCGACGGCGACTCGCCCGAGGAGGCCATCCGCCGGGAGGCCGCCGAGGAGCTGGGCGTGCGGATCGGTGAGTTCACGCACCTGTTCGACCTGTACATGAGCCCGGGGTCGGTGACCGAGCGCGTCCACTTCTACGCGGCTCCGTATGTCCCCTCAGACATCGCGGGCGGCGGCGGGCTGGCGGAGGAGGGCGAGGAGATCGAGGCCGTGGTCGTTCCCTACGACGAGGCGCTCGGGATGGTGGCCGACGGCCGGATCGCCGACGGCAAGACGGTCGTCCTGATCCAGTGGGCGGCGCTCAACCTCTTCGGGTGAACGCGCGCGATCAGCCGTAGCGGAGCGCGGAGCCGTCCGACTTCAGGAAGTCGATGTGCAGGTGGTTGCACGTGTCGTCGAACGGCTTGAAGTTGTCGAGGCTCATCGAAGCGCGGCAGCCGACCTGGCCGAGGCCGGTGCCGTTCGGGACCAGCGGGTCGAGGATCTTGATCAGCTGCACCGACTTCGCGTCGCCTCCGGTGAGGGGGGAGCCGTTGAGCAGGTAGAAGTCGACCGCGTGGCCGCCGCCGTCGGCGTAGTGGGCCGAGTCGGTTCCCGCACCCTCGATCTGCCCGGTGCAGCGGCGGTTGATGTCGCTGACGCCGACCTGGTTGAAGTTATCGAGCGCGATGGAGATGGCCTGCAGGACGCGGTAGTCGACGCCGCAGCCCGGATCGGCCTTGCCCTCGGCCAGGTTGGCGATCTCCGGGATGTGGTTGGGCGTCGAGCCGACGAGCCGGCCGGCGGCGACAGCGCCCATGATCTGCACCGCGAGCGCCTGGACCGTCGGCGAGACGGTCGTGTTCATCGTCGAGTCGAGCGCCTGCGGGCTCTCCTGGATGGCGAGGCCGTCGCGGGCGACGACCTGCGTCACGCCGCCGCCGGTGAGCGTCTGCACCGCGAGGGCCGTACGTGCGGAACCGACCGTCGATCCTTCGGCGGTCGTCGCGTAGGCGGGCAGGGCGGCCGTGCCGAAGAAGGCGGCGAGCGCCAGCATGACGACGGTGTGGACGCCCCAGCGGCGACGCTCGTGATGACCGACGGGACGCGGGGAACGTGCGGGACGGGCCTGGCGCGGCGCGCGCTCGGCACGCGGCTGCTTCGTGCGCTCCGCACGGGTCGGCTTGACCACGATGCGCTCGCGCTTGCGGGAACGCTCCTCGGCCTCACGCCGCTCGCGACGGCTGGTGAAGGTCTGGGTCGCAGTCAGCTCCTCGGGCGTGGTGAACGCCGTGACCGGATCGTCGGAGAGCTCCGGCTGCTGGTCCACATCCACCACGACGGGTGCCCTGAGTGTGCGGCGAGGCCGCACTGAGGGAGTGGACTGGGGCAAGCTGGTGGTACTTCCTGGGCGAGACGGTCGGGGGGACACGCACCGGGATGGGCGCTGAAGCGTACCGAACATTTCTACCCGATTTCGCCTGGATGTTCCATCAATGCAGACGAATAGATCCCGGCAGGGGGCTCATCCCGCGCGTTCGGGTCACGCAGGAGCCCCCATCCGGGACCGGCGACGAAGTCTCGCTCCATCACTGTCGAATGTAGGCATCCCGGCCGTGCGCAGGGGCTCGCGGTACGGCTGTTACGACCACGCCCGCAGCCGGCGTTCAGGGGATGGCGACCGCGAGCTCGACACGCCCGGCGTCTTCGCGGATCGCGACCGTCCCGTGTTCTGAGAGCTGTCGCAGACCGATGCCGGAGTGATCGCCGAGTGCACGGGCGCCGAGCGTTCCGCCGGAGACGATCACCACCCGCACCCCCTCGGGCTCGCCCGGGCGGAGTTCGAGCCGGACGGGAGCGCCGTTGCCGTGCCGCACGGCGTTCGCCAGCCCCTCCGAGATGGTGTCCGCCACTGCGGTCGCGCGGAGCGGGTCCGACAGGCGGTCCCAGGCGCCGTCGCGCACGCGCACGCTCAGGCCGATGGCCGACGACCAGCTGTCGAGGAGGGCTTGCACCTGTTCCGCCGGCTCCGGCTCCCGTGCCGCCCCCCGCAGGGCCGCGCGGGCGCGGTCGACGACGTCCGCGATCCTCTCCGCCGTCTCGGACGGACCGGCCGAGGGCGCCGCGGTCAGGGCGAGGGCGCCGGCGATCAGCTCGGACTGCACGCCCGCGTGCAGCAGTCGCGCGAGCGCCCCCCGCTCGCGCTCGTAGTCGGCGCGAATGCGGGCGGCAGCCGAGACGCTCGCCTGCACCGCGTGCTCCAGCTCGGCCTGGTCGAGGCGCACACGCGATGTCAGGGATGCGACGAACGCGACACCGACGGCGATGACGGGGTACATGCCCGCCTGGAACCAGACCGACTCCGGCTCGATCCCGATCCACTGCAGGACCAGCGTGTCCACGACCGACAGCAGCACTCCCGCAGCGACATAGAGGAGCACCAGGGCGGTCAGCCGGGGCGCCGCCCGGCGCGGGAGCGGAAGGCGCGCCACCGCCGTGTTGGCCGCGATCAGCACGAGCAGCCCGGCCGCGACCCCCACGAGGCTTCCGAACCCGGAGAGCGTGATCCCGTAGGGCACCACCAGCAGCGAGAACGTCAGCGCCGTGGCGATCGGAGGCGCCGCGCGCATCCCGCCGATGACCGAGGCGGACCACTCGCGCGGGCCGAGCGGGTCGAGCTCGGGTGCGGGCTCCGGGTCGCCGTCCGCGAACACGCGGTGGCTCGCCGGACGCACCACGTCCTCGGCTACCGCGCGCAGCAGCCGCGCGGCCTCGGGCGCCTGCATCGGGTGGGCGGCGGCCTCCTCCGCCGCCTCCTCCAAGGCCGCGACGACCCCGTCCACCGCAGTGGAGCGCAGCGCCTGCAGACGTTCGGCAGCCCGGGCCGCATCCCGCTCCGACGCGCGCTGCGCCGCGCGGAGCCGGCGGAACACCCCTCGGTGCTCGCGGACGAGGTCCACCCCGATCGCGATGAGAGCGAGCACGACGACGAGGCTCACGACGTTGATGGCGATCCGCCCGGCCAGGTCGCCCGCCTCCACCGGGATGCCGAGCAGTCCGCCGGCCTCCAGGAAGAGCAGGGGACGCACGGCCCCGACGACCACGTAGATCAGGAGGACGGCGACGGCCCGCCCGCGACCGCGCACGACACGGAGCACAGCGACGCCGGCCAGCAGGACCACGCCCAGGATGGCGTGCTGCAGACCGGCGACCGCGAGGATCGCCACGGGGCCGCCCGTGACGTACTGCTGGCCGGACATCACCGTCAGCGCGAACGGCAGCGTGATCAGCCAGCTCCACCAGGTGACGGCGGAGGGGCCGTAGATGCGGGCGAGGGAGCGCCGCAGGTTCGGGAGGTCCATCCGGTCAGAGCCCCGTGGCAGGGTCGCCGAACGTCGTCGTGTACAGCGTCGCCGCGGCTACCCGCGGCGTCGTCCGGTCGCCGCCCGACAGGTCGAGGGCCGCGAAGACCCGCTCGACGGTCTTCTCGACCGCGCGGACGGAGATGCCGCGCCGACGGGCGATCTCGGCGTTGGAGAGGCCCGCCGCGAGGAGTCGGGTCGTCTCGAGCTGGGCGGGGGTGAGCCGGAGCAGCCTGGCCTGGGCACCGGTCCCCGTGAGCTCCCGTGCGACCGGCCGGTCGGCGAGGACGGCCTCGGCCGCGTCCACCAGCTCGTCGACCGACTCGATGGCGCCCTTGTTCACGAACGACGCGCCCTCGACCGTGCCGCGCGCCTGCGCCGCCGCGGCCTCGCGCGACAGGTTGCTGAGGAACAGCACGGCGACGTGCGGAGCCCCCTGCCGCAGGATGGTGGCGAGCTCGACGCCGTTCGGCCGCAGACGGAGGTCGATGTCGGTGACGAGCAGGTCGGGGTCGAACCCGCGGGCCTGCTCCAGCGCATCCTGAGCCGAACCCGCCGAGGCGACCTCGAAGCCGCGCTGCCGGAATGCGTCGGCCACGAGCGAGCGCATCAGGGCGTGGTCCTCCACCACCAGCACCCTCCGCTGCCACACGCCCGCCATGGGCACAGGATAACGCGGCGTGTCGCCCGATCCGGACGGTTCGGTCACCCCCGTTGTGGGTTCCGTAGACTGGTCGCGGACGCCGACGACACGAGAGGGGCGCGCATGGGATCGAGGTGGGCACGCCTCACGCGCGGATCGCTCGCCTCCGGCACCGCCATCCTCGTCGCCGCACTGTTCCACGTCGCGGGCGGAGGGGCGACCCCGGGGGTCGTGCCGCTCGCGCTGAGCATGGCGTTCGCCACCCTCGCCTCCATCGCACTCACCGCCCGCCGCCTGTCACTGTGGCGGCTGGTGCTCGCCGTCGCGGTGAGCCAGTTCCTGTTCCACGCCCTCTTCAGCCTCGGCGACTCCACCGCGCGGTTCAGCGCGGAGGGCGGGATGTCGCACCTGCACGCGGGCTCCCACCTGACCATGACGCTCGGGGCGATGGCGGCTTCTCACGGGTCCGAGCTGAGCCCCTCGATGTGGGCGGCCCACGCCACTGCCGCGCTCATCACGGTCGTCGCCCTCCGCTTCGGCGAGCAGGCCTTCTGGGGCCTGTTCCGGACCGCACGGGTGCGCGTGGTGCGCGCCGCCCACCGGCTGCTCGTCGTGCCGGTGCCCGTCGTCGCGGCCGCGCCCGTCCCCGCCATGGCGGAGCCCGCGCGTCTCCGCGACCTCGGCCTCCCGCTCGCGCGGCTGCGGCATCGCGGACCGCCGCTGATCGCCTGCGCGCTCTGACGGCTCCCGGCTCCCCGGGATGTCGTCGCGCGCCCACGCGCTCACCGACGTTCCGACCTGCAAGGGAAAACCCATGAAGAAGACCACGTTCGCCGCGTCCGTCGCGGCGGCATCCACCTCTCTGCTCCTGCTCGGCGCCCCTCTCGCCGCCAGCGCCCACGTCCACGTCGACCCCGATCATGCGGATCCGGGCAGCTACACCAACCTCACGTTCAAGGTGCCGACCGAGTCGGCGACCGCGGGGACGGTGAAGCTCGTCGTCGACCTGCCGACGAAGACGCCGTTCACGTCCGTCAGCTATCTGCCGCTGGCCGGATGGACGACCACGGTCGACACCGAGAAGCTCGCCCAGCCGGTGAAGACCGACGACGGCACCATCACCGAGGCGCCGATCCGGGTCACCTGGACCGCGGACAGCGGCGTGCAGATCGCCCCGGGACAGTTCCAGCAGTTCACGGTCTCCGCGGGCGCGGTGCCCAAGACGGGCTCGGTGACGCTGCCGACGCACCAGTACTACTCCGACGGCACCGTGGTGGACTGGGACCAGCCGACCCCCGCCTCCGGGAAAGAGCCGGAGCACCCGGCCCCGACCCTCTACATCGAGGACTCGGCGCCCGCAGAGGACGGCGCGACGCAGCTCGTCGCCACTGCGGCGCCGCAGCCGGAGGCGGCAGGGGCCGGCACGACGGCGACGGTGGTGTCGATCGCGCTCGGCGTCGGCGGCCTCGCGCTCGGCGCGATCGCGCTGGTCGTCGCGGTGTTCGCCCTCACCAGGGCGGGTCGTCGCGTCGAGCGTAAGGTGCAGGGATGAGGACCGGACTGCTCGCCGGGGCCGCCGGCATCGCGGCGGCGGCCGCTCTCGCTCTGCTGCCCGCGGCCGCGGCGGACGCCCACGACTACCTGGTGGGCAGCGACCCTGCGGCGAACGCCACGGTGAGCACGGCGCTCGAAACGGTGACCCTGACGTTCAACGACCGGGTCCTCGACCTGTCGGGCACGGGGTCCACCAACCTGCTCACGGTCACCGGACCCGGCTCGGAGGCGACGCACTTCGAGACGGGATGCGCCACCGTCGCCGACACCAAGGTGAGCGCGCCCGTCGCGCTCGGCGGCGCGGGCGACTACACGGTGACGTATCAGATCGTGTCGGCCGACGGGCACACCGTCTCGTCGTCGTACACGTTCGGCTACCAGCCCCCGGCGGGCGCAGCCACGGCCAAGGGCTCGGCGACGAGCCCCTGCGGCGCGGACGGGTCGGCGGCACCCGCCACGACCGCGGCGACCGCGGCTCCCGGCGCGTCCTCGAGCACTCCGCCGGGCGCTGCGGCCTCCACGCCGCAGCCGACGGCCGCGTCGAACGGCACGGACCTGGGCCTCGTCATCGGCATCGCGATCGCGATCGTGGTGCTCGCCGTCATCGGCGTGGCGATCGTGCTGCTGACCGCGCGGCGCAAGCCGCAGGCGGCCGACGCACCGGACCAGGACGACTGACCCGACTGCTGCGGTCCGTCTCGTCTGCGCCTGCGCGAGCAGGGGCGGATGCGACGGACCGCGGCAGTCGCACGCAGGGGCTATACGCACCTCGGACGTCGGCGTAGCGTTCGCCCATGGCCAGACGGAGCACCGACCAGCAGACCGCGGACTTCCCGGACATCGTGCCGGAGGATCAGATGGATCCCGATATCGTCCCGGCACCCCAACCGGTGCCGGACGACGTCGACGACTCCGACGAGGAGGACGGCGGGTCGTAACGCGATGGACCGATGCCGCGCACTCCCCCGCTTCTGAAGGTCGATAGGCCCACCGTCGCGCAGTTGAGCCCGCACCCAGTCTCGTGGGGCAGGGTGAAACCGTGGAGATCGTTGTGGACGTCGTGCTCGTGGTGCTCGCCGTCCTCGCGGTCGCCGCCGGCTGGAGCAAGGGCGCGATCCGCTCGGCCGGCACTCTGATCGGCCTGGGGCTCGGCCTCTGGCTGGGTCTCACCCTCGCGCCCGTCGTGGTCGGGTGGTTCGCCGCGAGCGGTTTCGGCGCCGCCCTCCAGCGCTCCGTCGTCGCGGGTGTCGTCATCCTGATCTGCGCCGGTGTCGTCTACGCGATCGCGGGAGCCGTCGCCGGCATCCTCGGCAAACTCCTGCGGCACGGACCGATCCGCTGGGTCGACTCCCTGATCGGTTCGGTGCTGGGTCTGCTCACCTGGGCCGTGGTCGTCTGGCTGCTGGCGGGCTTCGCGATGGCCACCAGCCTCGCCACGGTCGTGCAGGCGGCCAGCTCGTCTCGCGTCGTGGCGACCCTCAACGGCATCGCGCCCCTCCCGCCGTCGACCGTGCTGGGCGCGGTGGACGACGCCCTCGCCGGAGCCGGCCTGCCGAAGGTCTTCGAGGGCGGCGAGACCATCAAGTCCGTCCCGGCCCCGGACGGCACGGTGCCGGCCGCCGTCGCGAAGGCGCAGGAGTCCGTCGTGACCGTGCTCGCGACCAAGCCCGCCTGCGGGGTCGACTCCGAGGGCAGTGGATGGGTCGTGCAGCGCGGCCGCGTCGTCACCAACGCGCACGTGGTCGCCGGAGCGTCCTCCGTCGTCGTCCGGCAGTCCGGCAGCACGTCGGTGGAGCGTGCAACGCTCGTCGCCTTCGACCCCTCGCGCGACCTGGCCGTGCTCGACGTGACCGACCTGAACGCGCCGGCGCTCGACATCGGGCCCGACCTCACCGCCGGTGCCGCCGCCTGGGCGGCGGGGTACCCCGGCGACGGACCCTTCACGATCTCGCCGCAGCGCGTCCGCGACCGCATCACCGCCCGCGGCACGGACATCTACCAGAGCGGCTCCGTCGACCGCGACATCTACTCGCTCCGCGGCGTCGTCCGTCCCGGAAACTCCGGCGGCCCGCTGCTCGATGCGGACGGCGACGTCGCCGGAGTGGTGTTCGCGCGAAGCGCCACCGACCCGGAGACCGGGTACGCCCTGACCCTCGCCGAGCTGCGACCCGTGCTGTCGTCGGTGGGTTCGGCGCCGATCAGCTCGGGGGCGTGCACCGCGGGGTGACGGGCGCTGCGAGACGGTCGAGGTATCGGACATCGAACGGCGACTCCCAGCCCGGCGACCCCGTGTAGAAGGCACCGAGGCCGCCGTCCAGGTCCGGCGGGGCGAGCGAGGATGTCGGCGTGCTTCCCAGGAGCAGCGTCACCGACCGCGCAACCAACGTCATAGAGCCGACGCGGGGATCCATCGCGTTCAGGGACACTTGGAGCACGGCGCCGGTATCCGTAACATCCACGGAACCGAGCTCCCAGTTGTCAGAGCTTCCGTGCGGCCGTCCTTCCGACGCGAAAGCCCGGACGTCGTCGGCAACGAGAAGAGCGGCCGAGCATCCCCGAAAGTCGCCCCAGGCCAACAGGATCCCTACGCGGTGCCGATACGCCAGGTGTCTGGATTCGAGTACGGACCATTCCGCAAGATCGGTCGATCGATCCCAGGTGACCCCGGCGCGCGGAAGGTCTCTCCTGTCTGCGCTCGACAAGAACTCGCTCTCGACGCTCATGCCCTCGATCCTCTCCGCTCAGGCCGCCCGGCTGAAGTCGGCGCTCGCGAGTGGGACGCCTCTATTGGAAAAGTCCTCCTCGATCGAACGCCGCAGCTGCCCGATGCCGAGCAGGCCGTCGAGTGACCACCCGGACGCGAGAGGTCCTCCGACCCGACCCGCGCTCGCGAACCCCACGAAACCATCCTGAACGGCGAGCACAATGACGCAGCCTGACATTCGGACCTCGACACCCGCGGCATGGATCTCCGACCACGGAATCATCGAAAGCTCTCCGGATCGGCCGAGCCGGTAAAGCCCACGATGCCCGAGCAGAAGACGCCGGCCGGAGTACGGCGTTCCGCCATCGAAGTATGCGACGACGCCCATCCTCTTCAGCGCGGTCAGCGCTGACCGATCCAACGTGATAGCAAGCGCCATCAGGACATAGAGCGCACCGAAGGGAATGGCGCCGCTCAATACCACCAGGACGAACTGCAGTCCCCCTGGGATCGTCGTCGGGTAGACGGCTCCCAGCGTCGCCAGCGAAAGGATGACTCCCGTTGCCACGCACGCCGCCTTCAGTCCGTTCGCCCTTCGGAGCGCGGCGGACGGTCGGGCGGCTGCCGCCATCATCCCATCGCCCAGCGGCCCCGCCCGACCTGCTGCCTGCGAGTCGCTCGCGTCGAGTTCGGCGATTCCCCGGAGGGCGTCATCAGTGAGGACGGTCAAGTAGATCCTCCAAGTGCCGGAGTTGGTCCGATTGCGGCAGCCTAGAGGCTGCGAGCATCCAGACCCGACAGTGACACCTGTTCCGGGACTTCCCTCGGCCCGAAGCCATAGAGCGCCTGGCATTTCTCCCTGAACCCGGCAAAACGGCCCGATCTCCGCGTGCTCGGACGCCCGGTTTGGACGAGAGGGGTGTGGACGTAGACATAGACCCGGAAATTCCCCCAACCGTCTCGCCGCATTTGCCGTGCGCCGCCTCGCAGCCTGTCCCACGCTGGAACCGGGCCCCCGCACGTGATTGGCTGGGTCCCATGAAGGCTGTCACCTACTCGTCCACCGGCGACTCGAGCGTTCTCACCCTCGGCGAGCGCGAGGAGCCGCATCCCGGTCCCGGCGAGGTGCGTGTGCGCATCCATGTCTCCGGGGTGAACCCGACCGACTGGAAGGCGCGCCGGGGCAGCGGCCCGAGCGAGCTGCCGCGGCCGCAGGTGCCGGACCAGGACGGCGCGGGCGTGGTCGACGAGGTCGGCGAGGGTGTGACGGCCTTCCGCCCCGGGGATCGCGTGTGGGTGTGGGATGCCGCCTACCAACGTCCGGACGGGACGGCGCAGGAGCTGGCCGTGCTGCCCGAGCGGAACGTGGTCGCCCTGCCCGACGGCGTGGGCTTCGACGAGGGGGCGTCGTTCGGCATCCCGGCCCTGACCGCGCACCGGGCGCTCACGTCGTACGAGCATGCCCCGGCCGAACTCTCGCCCGGCTCTCTCGACGGCAGGACCGTGCTGGTCGCGGGAGGCGCGGGCGCGGTCGGTCACGCCGCGATCCAGCTGGCGGTGTGGGCGGGGGCGACGGTGATCGCCACGGTCAGCAGCCACGAGAAGGCGGAGCTGGCGCGGGCGGCCGGAGCGCATCACGTCGTGAACTACACCGATCCGGACACCGCCAAGGCGATCGGCGCGCTGGCCCCGCGCGGAGTCGACATCATCGTGGAGGTGAACGTGACCGCCAACGTCGAGCTCGACGTGAAGGTCGCAGGCGCGAACGCCACGATCGCCAGCTACGCGAACTCGCCCGACGACGACTCGGTGACCATCCCGGTGCGCCCGAGCATGTCGAAGAACCTGCGCTGGCAGTTCGTGCTGACCTACACGGTCGCGCCGGAGTCGAAGGCGGCGGCGGTGCGCGCGGTGGCGGCCGCGGCGGCCGACGGGGTGCTGAAGGTCGGGGCCGAGCACGGCCTCCCGATCACGCGGTTCCCGCTGGAGCGGACGGCGGAGGCCCACGACGCCGTCGAGAACGGCGCCGTGGGCAAGGTGCTCATCGACGTGATCTGAGCGCCTGCACGACCAGGGCGACGATCGCGGCGGCCGCGATGGCGGCCGAGTAGCCGAGCGCGGTGGGCAGGAGGCCGATCCAGCCGATCAGTTCGCCCGCCACCAGCGCGGGCACGCCGTAAGCGAGGTAGCTGACCAGGAAGATCCCGGCGAAGAGCTCTGCGCGCTGGTCGTTCGGGGCGAGCGGCGCGAGCATCCGGAGCATCGCGGAGAAGCCGGCACCGAACCCTCCGCCCGCGACGGTCGCTCCGGCGAACAGCAGCGGGAGCGCCGCCGTGGCCATGCCGACCGCGGCGATCGCGACCCCGGCGACGATCGCGGCCATGGCCCACACGACCGTCCGGCGTGCCGGAGCCCGGGTGAGCAGCAGCCCGGCGACCGCGCCGACGGCCGGCGGCACGGCCACGATGGCGCCGTTCAGCAGGCCGCTGTCGAGGTGGAACACGCCGTGCAGGATGGACGGCGACAGTCCGATGAAGAGACCGGCGAGCATCCACGTGGCCAGGAACAGCGGGATGGCGCCGGCGAACTCGCTGCGCGCCTCCCGCGGGATCAGCACCCGGGGGATGAGCGAGCGCACCGCCCCTGGGCGGCGCGTGACCGTCTCGGGAGAGCCGACGACCACGAGGATGCCCGCCGCGAACAGCACCGCCAGCGTGACGAAGACGAGCGTGGTCGGCTGCGGGACGAACTGCACGGCCAGGCCGGTGAGGAAGGCGCCGATGGCGATGCCGCCGACCGGCGCGGTGCTCCCGATCGTGGCCCCCAGCTTCTTCTGCCGCTCGGGAGCCAGTTCGACCAGGGCGGCCGTGAAGGTGCTCATGGCGGCACCGGTCGCGACGCCCTGCACAGCGCGTGCGCCGACGATCCAGCCGATGTCGGGGGCGAACAGGAAGACGAGCATGGCGACCACCTGCAGGGCGAGCGCGCCGATCAGCACCGGGCGGCGTCCGATGTGGTCCGACAGGGAGCCGGCCACGAGCAGGGTGATCAGCAGGGTCACCGCGTAGATCGCGAACGCGACCGTGAGCAGCCACGGCTGGAAGCCCCACTCCTGTTCGTAGAGCACGAACAGCGGGCTCGGGGCGCCGACGGCGAGCGCCACGGCCACGAAGGCGAGCGCGGTGCCGGCGAAGGCGGCGGTCGGCCGCAGTCGCGGACCACGCCGGGCACTGCGTTCCGTCGTCCGGACGGCCATCATCCCGCCGGTGGCGAGGGATTCCTGGGCAGCGGTCATGTCGACTCCTTAAAGCAAATATGATTGCTTTTGCGACTATAGAAGAGGATGTGAGAAAAAGCAACAAGATTTGCTTTAAGCTATTCCCATGGAACCGACGACCACTCCCGCCCGACGCACGGGCGGCCGCAGCGCCGCGGTCATCCACAACGTGCGGACCGCGGTCGAAGAGCTCGTCGAGGAGAAGGGCCAGGACCGCGTCACGGTGCCGATGATCGCCGAGCGCGCCGGGGTGAACCCGACCAGCATCTACCGCCGCTGGGGCGACCTCCCGACCCTCATCAACGACATCGCCACCTACCAGCTCGACCCCACCCGGCCGCTGCCGGAGAACGGCGACCTGCGGGCCGACCTCACCGCCTGGGCGCGGGAGATCGTTGCGCACTACAGCAACCCCGTCAACGCCGCCCTCCTGCGCGGAGGTGCGTCGGCGGCCGGCGAGCAGCAGTCGAACTGCCTGCGGAACCGCCGCATCGAGGCGAACCTGTTCCTCGAGCGCTACCCCGACTCCGGGGTCACGGCGGAGGACATCCTCGACCTCGTGATCGCCCCGATCGTCTACCGCGTGATCTTCCTGCCCTGGACGCTGGACGACAGCACCGCCGAACACCTGGTCGCCCGGCTCTTCGAGTAAGGTCCACCGCGCGCGATAGTGTCGTGGACGATGCGCCAGGAACGGACCAGCGAGGAACGCGCCGCGGCCCGGTCGGGCTGGGCGGTCGGCGTCGCCACAGCCGCGTACGGCATCTCGTTCGGCGCCCTGTCGACGGCCTCGGGCCTCGACGTCTGGCAGACCTGCGTGCTCAGCCTGATCATGTTCAGCGGCGGCTCGCAGTTCGCGCTCATCGGCGTGCTGGCCTCCGGAGGCGGAGCGGCGGGCGGCACCGCCATCGCGAGCGCCGCGCTGCTCGGCGTGCGCAACTCGTTCTACGCGCTGAGGCTCTCGCGGATCATCGGGCGCGGGTTCTGCCGACGGGCGGCCGCCACTCAGCTGACCATCGACGAGTCCACCGCCGTCGCGACAGCGCAGGCCGAACCGCGCGCGCAGCGCATCGGTTTCTGGACGACCGGGCTCGTCGTCTACATCGGCTGGAATCTCACCACGCTGGCCGGCGCGCTCCTCGGCGACCTCATCGGGGACGTGAAGGCCTACGGGCTCGACGCGGCCGCCGCCGCGGCGTTCCTGGGCCTGCTCTGGCCTAGGCTCAAGGCCCGGCAGACGCAGGCCGTCGCGGTGGCGGCCGGGTTCGTCGCGACCCTGCTCACGCCGTTCCTCACGCCGGGACTGCCCGTGCTCGCCGCTGCGGCGGTCGCGATCGTGGTGGGCGTGCTGAACCTGTTCGGGCGCCGCGACGACCCGCCGCATCCCGAGGCGGTGCCGATGGAGCGGGAGGTGGAGCCGTGAGCACCTGGAACGTCATCCTGCTCGCCTCGATCGCGGTGCTCGGGCTCAAGGCGATCGGCTGGATGGTGCCGCCGAAGGCCCTCGACCATCCGACGGTCGCCCGCGTCAGCGACCTGCTGACCGCAGCCCTCCTCGCCGCCCTGATCTGCGTGCAGACCCTCGGCGCCGGGCAGTCGCTGCAGCTGGATGCGCGCCTCCCCGCCGTCGCCATCGCGGCCGGCCTCTACGCCCTCCGGGTGCCGTTCATCGTCGTGGTGCCGGCCGCGGCGGCCGTCGCCGCCCTCATCCGCCTCTTCACCTGAATCGCGACTGCTGCCGTTCGTACCGTTCGCGCGTGAGCGAGCACCCGCACTCGTTCCGCAGCACCGCAGAAGCGGTGTCGGCGGGTGCACGTAACGTGACGCCGTGAGCGCGGAATGGCACCCGGTGGCGAATGCGCAGCCCACCGAGTGGCTGCTCCGCCAGGGTGCGCTCGGCGCTCCGTACGCCGTCATCCGCCGCTTCGCCTTCGGGGATCCCAACCGACCCGACGTCTGGTTCCGCGTCGTCACCTGGGCGCCCACCTCGGAGGGCCGCGAGCTGATCGGCTGGTGCCGCACGCTCGAGGCGGCGGCAGCCGTGGCCTGGGATCACCGCTGCGCCGCCGAGTCGTGGCGTCACCACATGGCCGCGCGGCGGGTGGATGCGAGCACGATGACGGCCCAGCGGCCGCCTGCTGCCGAGCTGGTGCGCTTCTACCGTGCCGCGCTGCGGCGCGAGGCGAGCACCCCGTCGAGATCGTCGAGCACCCCGGTCAGGAGGGCCTCCGCGTCGCCTGCTCCGTCACAGAGCGCCCGCACGAGGGAGACCACCCGCTCGCGCTGAAGCAGCCCCCGCGCCTGCGGGACCAGCAGCAGGTAACGGACCACGCGCAGGTCTGCCGCGCGCAGAGCCTCGGCCAGCACCCGGTTGGGGACGGCCCCGGTCACGGTCGCCATGGCCTGGTGGAAGCCGGGAGCCGCCTCCACGTCGCCGCGCTCGATGCGCGCGATGAGCAGGGTGAGCTCGACCTGGGTGTCGAGCCGTGCGGAGGCGCAGATCGAACGCAGGGCCTGCGGCCAGAGCAGCCGCAGCACTTCCAGCGCGTCGGCCACGTCGCCGTCGTCGAGCGGCGAGACCTCGGTGTAGCGGTTGGGCGAGGTCTCGACCAGGCCGACCGCCGCCAGCCTGCTGATCGCCTCGCGCACCGGCGTGCGCGACACCTGGAGCCAGGCCGTGAGGTCGGCGTCGCGCAGCCGCTCGCCCGGCTGGTACTCCCCCGTCAGGATGCGATCGAGCACCAACTCGAAGACATCGTTGCGCAGCAGACGCCGCTCGCCGTAGCGGCCGTCGGGTGTGGTCTGATCCACGCGACCTCCAGACAGAAATGTTCACTCCTGTCTAACATACTGCGACCGCGAGCGGGCACGCATGGCCATATCCGTGCTGCCACCGATGCTGTCGCCGTAATGCCGGCAATAGCCTGGGGTCGTCTCGGCCAGGGGGAACCGATCCGTCGGGGGGCGGATCGGCAAAGGGCCCGGAGCAGCGAATGCTCCGGGCCCTTTCGTGTTCGCACCAGGTGCGGACGGGAGTTACTTGGTCAGCGGCTCCAGGGTCGGGTCGTTGGCGTACGCCTCGGCCGCGTTGGCCTTGGTGACGATGACCGGCTTCAGCAGGTAGGCCGGGACGATCTTCTTGCCGTTGTCGTACGACTTGTCGTCGTTGGTCTCGGGCTTCTTGCCCTGCTGCAGGTCCTTCACCATGGCGATGGCCTGCTTGACCAGGTTGCGGGTGTCCTTGTTGATGGTCGAGTACTGCTCGCCCGCCATGATGGACTTGACCGACTGGGCCTCCGAGTCCTGACCGGTGACGATCGGGACCGGCTTGCCTGCACCCTTCACCGAGGTGATGATGGCGCGGGCCAGGGTGTCGTTCGGCGACAGGACGCCGTCGAGCTCGGCCGAGCCGTAGCTCTTCGCGAGCAGCGTGTCCATGCGGGTCTGCGCGTTGGCCGGCAGCCAGCCCTGGGTCGCGGTCTGCTTGATGTCGGTCTCACCCGAGACGACCTTCAGCGTGCCGTCGTCGATCTTCGGCTGCAGGACCTTCATGGCGCCGTCGAAGAAGACCTTCGAGTTGGCGTCGTCCGGCGAACCCGAGAAGAGCTCGATGTTGTAGCTCTTCTTGTCCGGGAACTTGGCCTTCATGCCGTCGAGCAGGGCCTGACCCTGCAGCTCGCCGACCTTCTCGTTGTCGTACGCGACGTAGTAGTCGACGTCCTTGGTGTTCAGGATGAGGCGGTCGTACGCGATGACGGTCGCGCCGGCGTCGTGCGCGGCCTTGGCCTGCGCGGCGAGCTGGCCACCGTCGACGGCGCCGATGATGACGACCTTGGCGCCGTTGGTGATCATCGACTGGATCTGCGACTGCTGGTCGGAGACGCCCGAGCCACCGGCGTACTGCACGTCGCCCTTGAAACCGGCCTCCTTCAGGCCGTCCTCGAACAGGCCGCCGGCGAGCACCCAGTTCTCCGACGTCTTGGTCGGGAGGGCGACACCGATGGAGGAGTCCTTGGCGAAACCGGACGCCGTCGAGGAGCCCGAGCCACCGTCACGGCTGGAGCAGCCGGACAGGGCCAGCGCGGCGGCAGCTGCGACAGCCACTGTCGCGAGTGCGATCTTGCGCATTCTTTTCTCTTTCTTCTCTGTGGATGGTGCAGGGGATGTTGAGTCAGGAGGTGAGGGACCGCGAGGAGTCCTCGGCCGGGTCGGCGGTCGGCACGACGGCCGGCTGCTCGGCGCCCGCGGCGTCCGCCCCAGTCGGCTGGTTGCGGCCACGGCCGCCGAAGAGCCGGCCGATCAGCGAGGGGCCGCCGCGGCGGTGCGAGTAGACGTCGATGCCGACGGCGATCAGCAGCACGAGGCCCTTGATGATCTGGACCCAGTCGGAGGTGACGCCGAGCAGCTGCAGGCCGTTGTTCAGGACCGCGATGACGAGACCACCGACGATGGAGCCGGCGACCGTACCGATACCGCCGGAGACCGCGGCACCACCGATGAAGACGGCGGCGATGGCGTCGAGCTCCCAGCCGAGGCCGTCCTGCGGTCCCGAGGAGACCGAGCGGGCGACGGCGATCATGCCGGCCAGTGCCGCCAGCACCGACATGTTCATCATGACGAAGAAGTTGACGCGCCGGATCTTGACGCCCGACAGCTCCGCGGCGTGCGAGTTGCCGCCGACCGCGTAGATGTGGCGGCCGAAGATCGTGCTCCGCGTGATGAACGAGTACAGGATGATCAGGACGCCGAGGATGATGCCCGACACCGGGAACGAGGTGCCGACGCGGCCGCCCGCGAACAGGAACGTGAAGTAGATGACGACGGCGTCGAGCACGACGACCTTGAACACGCTCACCCAGAGCGGCGCCTTCTCGGAGCCCATCTTGGTCTGGTTGCGGCGGGTGCGGACCTCGAGCACCGCGATGACGACGGCGATGATCAGGCCGAGCAGCAGCGTCGAGTTGTTGTAGCCGGTGCTCGGGCCCCACTCGGGCAGGAAGCCGCCGCCGATGAAGGTGAAGCCGTCCGGCACCGGGATGGTGTTCGCGTTTCCGATGAGCTGGTTGAGGCCGCGGAAGATCAGCATGCCGGCCAGCGTCACGATGAAGGCGGGGACGCCGACGTAGGCGACCCACCAGCCCTGCCAGGCGCCGATGACCGCGCCGACCGCGAGACCGAGCACGATCGCGAGCGGCCAGGGCAGGTTCCACAGGTTCATCGCCTGAGCGACGATGATGCCGACGACCGCCGCCACCGAGCCGACCGACAGGTCGATGTGGCCGGCGATGATGACCATGACCATGCCGATCGCCAGCACCAGGACGTAGACGTTCTGGTTGACGAGGTTGATCAGGTTCACCGGGTCGAGCGTCTTGCCGCCGGTGAGCAGCTCGAACAGCAGCACGATGACCACGAGGGCACCGAGGATGCCGAACTGGCGGCCGGAGGACTGGCCGCCGCCGAACATCTTGCCGAGGTCCCGGATCCCGCCGGACTTCTTCTTTTCAGCGATCTGAGTGCTCATGGTTATCGGGCCACCCTCTTCTTTGCGGAAGTCATGCTTTTCAGGAGTGCTTCGGGGGTCGCTTCCGCGATGGGGAAGTCGTCGGTGATCTGACCCTCGAAGATCGTGTAGATGCGGTCGGAGATGCCGAGCAGCTCCGGGAGCTCGGACGAGATGACGATGACGCCCTTGCCCTGCGCGGCCAGCTGCTGGATGATCCCGTAGATCTCGAACTTGGCGCCGACGTCGATGCCGCGCGTGGGCTCGTCCAGGATCAGCAGGTCGGGGTCGGTGAACATCCACTTCGCCAGGACGACCTTCTGCTGGTTGCCGCCGGAGAGTGTGCTGACGCCGCGGTTCACGTCGGGCGTGCGGATGCGCAGGCGCTTGCGGTAGTCGTCGGCGACCGCGAACTCCTTGAGGTCGTCGACCACACCGCGCTTGGCGATCTTCGACAGCTTCGCGGAGACGATCGACTCCTTGATGTCGTCGAGCAGGTTGAGGCCGAGCACCTTGCGGTCCTCGCTCACGTACGCCATGCCGTTGTCGATGGCCTCTGCGACGTTGCGCACCTGGATCTCGTGGCCGTCCTTGTAGATCTCGCCCGAGATCCAGTTGCCGTAGGACCGCCCGAAGATGCTCATCGCGAGCTCGGTGCGGCCGGCGCCCATCAGGCCGGCGAAGCCGACGATCTCGCCGCGGCGCACGTAGAAGCTGGAGTTCTTGACGACCAGGCGGTCCGGCACCTGCGGGTGCTGGACGACCCAGTCGCGCACCTCGAAGAACGTCTCGCCGATGTTCGGCGTTCGCTCCGGGTAGCGGCTCTCGAGCGTGCGGCCGACCATCCCGCGGATGATGCGGTCCTCGTCGACGCCGTCGGCCTTCACATCGAGCGTCTCGATGGAGTGGCCGTCGCGGATGATCGTGATCTGGTCGGCCACCTGCTCGATCTCGTTGAGCTTGTGGCTGATGATGATGGAGCTGACGCCCTTGCCCTTGAGGCCGACGATCAGGTCGAGCAGGTGCTGCGACTCCGCCTCGTTGAGCGCTGCGGTCGGCTCGTCGAGGATGAGCAGCTTGACGTTCTTGTTGAGCGCCTTCGCGATCTCGACCAGCTGCTGCTTGCCGACACCGATGTTCTTGATCTGCGTGTCGGGGTCGTCGCTCAGCCCGACGCGGGCGAGCAGCTCGGTCGCGCGGACCTTGGCCTCGCGCCAGTTGATGACGCCGCCGCGGGCAGGCTCGTTGCCGAGGAAGATGTTCTCGGTGATCGACAGCTCGGGGATGAGCGCGAGCTCCTGGTGGATGATGACGATGCCCTGCGACTCGCTCGACTTGATGTCGCGGAAGCGCATGACCTCGCCCTGGTACACGATGTCGCCGCTGTAGGTGCCGTACGGGTAGACGCCGGAGAGCACCTTCATGAGGGTGGACTTCCCCGCGCCGTTCTCGCCGCAGATCGCGTGGATCTCGTCGGCGCGCACGGTCAGGGAGACATCCTCCAGCGCTTTGACACCGGGGAACTCCTTGGTGATCGCGCGCATCTCGAGGATGACTGCGTTCGACGGCATCGTCGCTCCTTGTTCGGGCTCGGAATGGATGTGCCTAAGTAGTAAACGCTATGTTCAGGCTTGTCGTCAAATAGTGAAGACAACGATGAGGTAACGGCGCTCTCCTGCTGGCCCGCTGCTCAGTCGTTGCCCGCGAGCGCGCCCTGGATGACGATCGCGGCCGCCCCGAGCGACTCCGCGCGGTCGCCGAGCGACGACACCCGGACTGTCGTGGTGCCGGCGATGATCGGGATGGCGTTCTGCCGGATCCCGTGCCGGATCGGGTCGAGCAGCGCGTCGCCGAGGCCGACCAGCGGACCGCCGATCAGCACGAGCTCCGGGTTGATGACGTTCGCTATGTTGCCGATCGCCTGCCCCACCGCGGTTCCCGCATCGCCGACCACCCGCAGCACCGCAGGGTCCTTCTCGAGGCCGCGGCGCAGGATGTCGGAGGTCGTCGTCGCACCGCTGCGGCCGAGCGACTCGAGCATCACGCTCGTGGATGCCACCGTCTCCAGGCAGCCGCGGTTGCCGCAGCGGCAGATCACGCCGTGCTCGGCGACCGGGGTGTGCCCGAGCTCGCCCGTGATGCCGAGGAAGCCGTAGTAGGGCTGGCCGTTCAGGATGAGGCCGGCGCCGATCCCCGTGCCGATCTTGACGAAGATCAGGTTCCGCTCGCCGCGGTTCGCGCCCCAGGTCACCTCGGCGAGGGCGCCGAGGTTGGCGTCGTTGTCGACGACCACCGGGAAGCCGAACGCGTCCTCCAGCTCGCGCCGCGTGATCCCGACCCACTCCGGCAGGATGGCGCCCTGCAGCACCGTGCCGGTGCGGCGGTCGATGGGTCCGGGGATGCCGACCCCGACGGCCAGCACGGACTGGCGGTCGTGGCCGCCGTCGACGAGCATGCGGTCGAGCAGCCCCGACGCCTGCGCCACCGCCTCGAGAACGTCGTAGCCGGGTTCGAGCGCGACCTGCTCCTCTGCGAGCACGTCGTAGCCGAGGGTGGCGAGCACGATGCGCACGTGCCTGCGGCCGAAGTCGACGCCCACGGCGATGTCGCCGGTGTCGGTGAGCTGCACGAGCAGCGCGCGCCGGCCGCTGGAGGTGACCGGGGAGGTCGCCACGACGCCCTTCGCCGCCATGTCGCGGACGATGTTGGACACGGTGGCGGTGGACAGGCCGGTCCCGCGCGCCAGCTCAGCCTGGGTGGAGGGGCCGTTGGCCAGGAGGTACTCGACGAGCCGCTCCTGGTTCAAGTGCCTGAGAGCGCCCTGCGACCCGGGATTGCGAGCGCCACGGGGGATCAGGCCCGGAGTGGCGGTCATGCGATAAGAGTGAACGATCCGCCTGTTGGAGTCAAGCTGTGAACGCAACAGTCCACCCCGCGATCGAGGGTGACCGGTATCGGCGCTTGCCGGAGAGTGAGAGTCCTACCATCGTCAGGTGACCGGGAAGCCGGCTGCAAACGTCTACGTCGACGGTTTCAACCTCTACCGCCAGAAAGTCGAGCACCACCCCGACGCGAAGTGGCTGGATCTGTACGCGCTCGCGCAGGCACTGATCCCGACGCACCGCATCAAGCGGGTCCGCTACTTCACAGCCCTCGTTCGACCAGCCCAGGGAACTGGTCCCCGCGCGCCCATCCGGCAGCAGACGTACATCCGCGCCCTTCTGACCAACGCCTGCGTCAGCGTCCATGAAGGTCAATTCCGCAACGACAAGCGGGCGATGCCGGCTATACCGATCTCTTTCGATGAGTCAGGAGAAATAGTCAAGGTCAAGGTGCGGAAGACCGAAGAAAGGGTTCGGACGTGAACCTGGCGTCCTACATGATCTTCGACGGCTGTCGCGACGACGCAGACCTCTTCGTGCTGGTATCCAACGACTCTGATTTCGCGACGATGCTGGCGATCTTGTCGGAAGAGTTGGGGAAGAAGTGGGCGTTGCTCAGCCCTGTCGAGCGCCCCAATAGCCGATTGCTCGAACGAAACCCTGCGTTCATCAAGCAGATCAGGCGGGGTGCGCTGATGGCGAACCAGCTCCCTGAGGAAATTCGGTCGCCGATCCATGGGGTGCTGCGCCGCCCGGATACGTGGAGAGTTAACGAAACAGGGGCCCGTAGGGCCCCGTACCCGGTAGCCGAAGCATCCGGGGGTGTCCTCACACTATAGACCCTTCTCGTTCCCGACCGAACGCCGATACTCCCTATGATCGACGCATGACGGTCCTCTCGCTGCTCGCGTTCGCCGGGCTGTGCCTGGTACTGGCCCTGACCCCGGGGCCCGACACGTTCCTCGTGCTGCGCTACAGCATGGGCCGGGCGCGCGACGGAATCGCCGCGGCGGCGGGGACGGCGATCGGGTCGCTCGTCTGGGCGGCGCTCGTGGGGATCGGGCTGGCGGCTCTGCTCGAGCAGTCCGCCGAGGTGTTCCGGATCGTGAAGATCGCCGGCGGCCTGTACCTGATCTACCTCGGCGTCGCTGCGTTCCTCGCCAGCCGGAAGAGCTCGCACGCGGCCGACCCGACCGCCGCGACGGCCGCGCAGGTCGCGCGCCGCCGGTCGGCGCCGAGTCTGCTCGCCGGGCTCCTCTCGACGATGCTCAACCCGAAGGTCGGGCTGTTCTTCATCGCCGTGGTGCCGCAGTTCGTGTCCGCGCACGCCGGGTTCGGCGAGACGATGCTGCTCGGCGCCATCGACGGCCTGATCGGGATGCTGTACCTCGTCGCGGTCGCCCTGCTGGCATCCCGCATGATCGCCTGGCTGCGCCGCCCACGGGTCACCCGTGCGCTGGAGCGGATCTCGGCCGGCGTGCTCTCGGTGCTCGGGATCGGGACCGTGATCGCCGGCGCGGAGGGCTGATCGCGGCCGCCGCAGTCCTGGGATGATGGGTGCATGCCCATCCTGAACAAGGACATGCAGGTCTGCATCTCCCTCGCCGGCCGCCCGAGCAACATCGGCACGCGGTTCCACAACTTCCTGTACGACGAGCTCGGCCTCAACTTCGTCTACAAGGCGTTCACGACCGACGACCTGGAGGGCGCGGTGCGCGGCATCCGCGCGCTCGGCATCCGCGGCTGCTCCGTGTCCATGCCGTTCAAGGAGGCCATCATCCCCCTGGTCGACAACCTGGAGCAGTCGGCGGTCGCTATCGAGTCCGTCAACACCGTGGTCAACGAGGACGGCTTCCTCACCGCCTCGAACACTGACTACGAGGCGGTCGCGCAGCTGCTCGCCGAGCACGAGGTCGACCCGGCGCAGCGGGTGCTGGTGCGGGGCTCCGGCGGGATGGCGAAGGCCGTCGTCGCCGCCTTCCGCGGAGCCGGCTTCGACGACCTGACCGTGCTCGCCCGCAACTCCGAGGCGGGCCCCGCCCTCGCCGAGCGCTACGGCTACGACTGGGTCGCCGACGAGCCGGCGCCCGAGTTCGACGTGATCGTCAACGTCACACCGCTCGGGATGCGCGGCGACGCGGAGGACGCGCTGGCCTTCGGCGAGCCGTTCATCGAGCGGGCCGCCACGGTGTTCGACGTCGTCGCCTTCCCGTCCGAGACGCCGCTGATCCGCGCCGCGCGGGATGCCGGCACGGCCGTCATCACCGGCGCCGAGGTCATCGCCCTGCAGGCGGCCCGCCAGTTCGAGCGCTACACGGGCGTCGCGCTGACGCCGGAGCAGGTCGCCCGCGCCTCCGAGTTCTCGCGCGCGGAGTAGGCGCCTTCCCGCCCGATGGTGGGATGCGCACACGACCGCCCGGGGAGTAGCTTGGGCCCACCAACCCGAAGGAGAGTGGCGCATGGGCATCGGCAGCGGCATCTTCATCTTCGTGGTCGGGCTCATCCTGGCCTTCGCGCTGCAGGTGCAGGTGAGCTGGATCGACCTGAAGCTGACCGGCTACATCCTGATGGGTGCCGGACTCGTCGTGTTCGTCATCTCACTGGCCTTCGCGCTCAGGCGCCGGCCGCGCACGACCGTGCGCCGCGAGACCATCGACCCCGCCACCGGTGAGCGGGTCGAGCGCCGCACCGATGAGTACTGAGGCGCGGCCATACAATGGCCCGATGCCGGACGACCTCCTCGCCCTCGAGAACCAGGTGTGCTTCGGGCTCGCCGTCGCAGCCCGGAGCGTCATCGCGCTCTACCGGCCGGTGCTCGAACCACTCGGCCTGACCCATCCGCAGTACCTCGTGATGCTCGCGCTGTGGGAGCGCGAACCCCGCACGGTGAAGGACCTCAGCGAGGCGCTGGCCCTCGAGCCCGCCACGCTCTCGCCGCTGCTCAAGCGGCTGGAGGCGACCGGGTACATCGAGCGCCGGCGGAGCGCCGCCGACGAGCGGGCACTCGAGGTGCGGCTCACCGCGAGCGGCCGGGCGCTGCGGGCGGAGGCCGAGACCATCCCGCCGCGGATCGTGGAACGGCTGGGCCTGCCGGTGTCGGAGCTGGAGAGCCTGCGCGAGAGCCTGCACGCGATCATCGGCGCGGCGGTGCGCGCCGACGTGCGCGCGGGCTGAACCCGGGAGCGGCATTGGACCCTCCCCCGCGGGTCAGGGCTTACGCTGTGCGGGGAGGAAGCCATGCGGATCAGCGAGCTGGCCGGACGCGCGGGCGTCACGGTCAAGGCGGTGCGTTACTACGAGCGGCTGGGGCTGGTCTCCCCCGCCCGCCTCGCCAACGGCTATCGCGAATACGACGACGAGCACCTGCGAGCGGTCCGGGAGATCCGTCAGCTGTCCGAGACGGGCATCCCGCCGGGCAAGGCCCGCCCCTTCATAGACTGCCTCGGGTCGGGGCACGCGCACAGCGACGAGTGCCCCGCCTCCCGCGATGCGTACCGAGAGGGCCTGGCCGAACTCGATTCCGCGATCGCCCAGCTGGAGCGCCGCCGCGAACTTCTCGCGAGCCGTCTCGCGGGGGCTGAGGACCGCATCCCGGAGTCTGCGCAGGGGTGCGGCTGCACGGTCGCCGCCGTCTGACTCCACCCCTCGGCGGCCCCGGGATCATCCCCCGGTATGACCCCTCCACGACCTCCGGTCGATGCCGCGAGGGGGGGGCCGCGCGGTTGACTCGACGTGTCGGCTCGGGCATTCGGCCCCGGAGATCGACGCGAAGGGGGACACCGATGACGACACTGGGCCACGGACTGCGGACAGCACCCACGCTCGGAGCGTCGTCCTCGACGACGGTGCGGCGGCGAGCGCGGGGGCTGCTCGCCGCCGTCACCGGGAACCCGTACCTGCAGCTGCTGGTCGCCATCGTGCTCATCGCGGTCGGTGCGGTGCTGCTGACGCTGGGCATCGCCGCGGTGCTGGACGTCGTGGTCCCCTGGGTGTTCGGCGACGAGCTGAACGCACTCAAGGTGCTCCTGCCGCAGCTCGGCTGACAGCGGCGGGCACTGGCCCTGCGGGCGCCGGGCCTCTAGAGTCGGCGCATGGCTCGGCTCATCTTCTCGGCGATCGCCTCGGTCGACGGCTACACGGTGGACGCCTCCGGCTCGTTCGAGTGGGCGCATCCCGACCGCGAGGTGCACGCGTTCGCCAACGACCTCGACCGCGGCATCGGCATGTACCTGTACGGCCGGCGCATGTACGAGACCATGCGCGTCTGGCAGGACATGCCGGAGGACGACCCGCTGATCGCCGACTACGCCGCGGTCTGGCGCGACGCCGACAAGATCGTCTTCTCCTCCTCCCTCGCCGAGGTCACGACCCCGCGGACCCGGCTGGAGGGCCGATTCGACCCGGACCTCGTGCGCCAGCTTCTCCGGACGAGCGACCGGGATGTGTCGATCGGCGGCCCGACGGTGGCGGCGGCCGCGTTCGACGCGGGCCTCGTCGACGAGGTGTGGATGATCCTCGTCCCGGTCGCCGTCGGCGGCGGGACGCCCGCGCTTCCGCCCGGCCGGTTCCTCGCGCTCGACCTGCTCGAGGAGCGGCGGTTCGGCAACGGGACCGTCGCGCTGCACTACGCCGTGAAGCGCTCCTGAGTCAGGCTGCGTCCCACCAGCGAAGCACGCGCAGCGCCCGCAGCGTCAGCCACTGGCTCGGGAAGCCCTCCAGCTCGAACTCGACGAGCACAGAGCCCTCGTGGAGGTTCTCCAGCACCCAGCGTCCGTCGGCGTCCGCCTTGCCGCGGACCAGCTCGACCGCCTGCGCGAGCCGCGGGTCGCGCAGGTCCTGCCTGCGGAAGTGCTCCAGCCCGCGCAGCACGTCGTGGTACCAGCGCACAGGGTAGGAGATCATCGTCATCCGCGGGTCGGCGACGGTCCCGTCCGAACGGCGCCGGAACAGCCCGCGCTCCAGCAGGTACTCCTCCCCCGCCTCGACCGTCTCGGTCACGCGCGGGTCGTCGCCGCCGGCCCGCTGCCAGTCGCGCAGACCCTCCACCGCGCAGATCGTGGAGTGGAACGACGAGACCCTCGCGCCGTACTCGGCCCAGCAGTTCCAGCCGCCGTCGCTCAGGCGTGAACCGACCAGCGTCTCGGCAATCGTGTCGCCGCCCTCGCCGAAGTAGGAGGCGATGGTCAGGGCGACACCGTTGATGCACGGTTCCGTCTCGCCCTCGAAGTACGGCTCGCCGGCATGCTCCCAGCGAACATTCTCCCTGACCCGGTCGATCGCCCGCCGGGCCTGCGGGCTCTCCGGATCGAGGCCGAAGTCGACCAGCTGCTGCAGGCTGAAGTGGGTGGCGCTCCACGCGTCGAACCCGTCGCGCTCCGGCGGGATCCACCCGGGACGATAGGTGCCGCCGTCCCACAGCCCGTCCTCGCCCTGTTCCGTGAGAACCCGGGCTCCCCAGCCCTCCGTGGCCACCTTCGCGCGCTCCGCGGAGACCTCCTCCGGGGGTGCGTCGGTCAGGTCGGCGAGGATCTGCCAGCGGATCGCGGGGTCGGAATCGAGAAGCCAGGCGACGGTGTCCACCGCGCTCACGGTAGTCGCAATCCCGCGACCCGCGCGAGCGGTAAAGGTGACGCGAACGCGCTGGAGTCAGGCGACGGGCAGGCCCACGACCCGGTTGCCTCCGGCGTTCTTCGCGGAGTACATGGCGTGATCGGCCTCGCGGATGAGGCGGTCCGGATTCCAGTCGGGGTCCTCGGTGCGTGCGATCGACATCCCGATGCTCGCGCTGATCGGGAACCCCTCAGGCAGGTCGTCGAACGGCTGCTCGATCGCCCGGCGGATACGGTCGGCGACGTCCTCGGCCGCGGCCAGCTCGGGCACCTCGCAGACGACGACGAACTCGTCGCCGCCGTAGCGTGCGACCAGGTCTTCCTGGCGCACCGTCGCCTGCAGCCGGTTGCCGACCTCGCGCAGCAGAAGGTCGCCGGTGTGATGGCCGAGACCGTCGTTCACTCGCTTGAAGCCGTCGAGGTCGATGAACAGGGTCGCCACCAGCGTGGACACGGACCGCTGGTACTCCAGCAGCTGCGTCTCCAGCCGGCGGCGGTTCGGGAGACCGGTCGTCTCGTCGTGCATCGCGGCGTGCTCCAGCTGCCGCTGCAGGCGGAGGGTCGTGATCGCCTGCGCGGCCTGGTTGGAGAGCGCGTCGGCCAGCGGGGCGGCTTCGGAGTCGAAGGAGCGGGGGTGCAGGAAGAACGCGACGAAGACACCGAACAGCACGTCGTCGTGCTGGATGGGCGACACCAGCACCGCGTCCACCGCGGCGTCGCGCATCGCCTGCCCGAGGATCGGCGAGAACTCGTCGCCCTCGATCGTCCCGCTGATCGCAACGACCGAGCGCAACGCCGAGACCTGGGAGACGAGGGACGCGGTCTGCTGCGGGTCGCGCAACGGGTTGCTGCCGGAGCTCTGGGTGAAGCCGCCGGTGTCGTCGTGGAGGAACACCGCGACCTGCTCGGCCTGATACGCCTTGGAGACGGTGCCGACCAGGATGTCGACCAGCTCCTGCTCCGTCGTCGCGGCGGAGAAGGCGATCGAGGAGTCGATGATCAGCTGGAGCCGGTTCCTTGTGCGCTCCTGGAGCGTCTGCGAGCGCACGAGCTCGAGCTCCCGTTCGGCGCGCTCTGTCGCATCCACCAGCACGAGGAGTTCACCGTCGTCTGTGGCGCGGCTGCCGACGATGACCGGACGAGAGGACCCGTCGACGTTCGCCAGGCGAACAAAACCGTCGGAGCGACCGCCCATCCCCGGGATCCGGGTGCGCAACGAAGTGAACGGACGGCCGATGAGCTCCGCGAGGGAGAGCCCCGTCCACTCCTCGAAAACGGCGTTCGCGTCCGTGATCCTGCCCTCTCCGTCAAGCGAGAGAAGGGCGCTGGGCACGTCGTCTGCAGCTATCGGCCGCACCGCTCACTCCTTCGGAATCGCCTCGGGGCCGCATGGCGGCGGGTGGATACCGATATGAACTTAGCGCACGAAAGAACGGAGCCAGTCCTCGAATTCCGCCGGTTGACAGGGGCGCGCGATGTAGTAACCCTGAGCGCGGTCGCACCCGGCCGCCGTGACCCTGTCGAGCTGCTCCCGGGTCTCGACGCCTTCGGCGACGACACGCATCCCGCTCTCCTTGGCCACCGTGACGGCGTCGCCCACGGACGCCCAGTCGCCCGCGGCGACGAGGCTGCGGTCGAGCTTCAGCTCTCTCGCGTGGACGGCGACGGCCCGGTCGATCGACGAGTGGCCGGACCCGAAATCGTCGATCGACACCGCGACGCCCCACTGCTGGATGATGTCGAGGCGACCCGCGACGACCGCGTAGTCCTCGATCCTCTCGGCCTCGGTGACCTCGACGATGAGGTCGGCCGGCGGCAGCCCGGATTCTGCCAGCTGCCGCTCGAGCTCGTCGAAGAAGCGGTCGGTCTGCAGCTGCAGCGGCGAGACGTTGACGGCCACCGCCAGCTCGATCCCGCGCAGGCGCCAGTCGCGGCCGATCCGGCAGCACTCCCGCAGGGCGAACAGTCCGAGGTCGTGGATGATGCCGCTCGCCTCGGCGAGCGCAACGAACTCCGCGGGCGGGATGGGCCCGAGGCGTGGATGCGTCCACCGGGAGAGCCCCTCCACCGCGACGACGTCGCCGGATGCCAGGTCGATCTGCGGCTGCACGTGCACCTCGAGCTCGTGGTCGGCGATCGCGCGGGCGAGCTCGTCCGCATCCACGTCGGCTGCTGTCACGCGCACCTCCTCAGTCACCCCCGCGATGTTCCCCGGCCCGGCGTGCGCTGTCAACGGGGTGGCGCCGGCCGCGGGCGGTAGTCGGCCTGCGGGAACTCGGCGTCCACGTCGCCGGTGGGCTCCTCCTGCCGGAGCGTGTCGCCGATGCTGGGGCCGCCGCCGACGCGCGAGAACGCCACGCAGTCGCCACGCATGCTGCTCTGGTAGGCGACCGACCGCCCGTCGACGGTGAGGTCGATCTCCGCGGGAGGATGGCCGTCGTCGAACGGCACCGCGCGCTGCGTCGCCGTGCCGTCCTGCTCCACGAACTCGGCGATCCCGAAGGTCAGCCGCCCGCGGTCGAACGAGACCCGCACGAGGAGATAGGTGCGCAGCTCGTCGTCGGACAACGCGTCCAGCTCGCCGACCAGCGCAGCCAGCGCCGCGGTCTCGCCCAGACGCGACTCGGCGTCCTTCAGCTCGCTCGCCCAGGCGCGGACGTGCGGGACGAGATCGCCGATCGCCGCCTCGTACGACTCCAGCGACTCCCCCCGGATGCCGTACTCACCGAACTCGGCCCAGTAGCGGTCGCGCTCGTCAGCGTGCCCGACGGGGACCCGCACTCGCGGCCGGCCGCCGCGCGACGCCTCCCAGGCCGCGAACTCGTCGGCGGTGAACAGCGCCCTCAGCTGCCGGATCGCATCGTCGTCGTCCGGGCCGGCCGCTGAGGCGAGGATCGCCCGCTCGAAGAACGCGTTGTCGTCCACGTCGTCTCCTCTTCGTCGATCCCAGCATCGCAGGCGACCGCCCGGCCTACCAGGGGACGGTGCCGTCGCGGTCGGTGAGCGTACCGGTCGGTGCATCGCCGCCGAGGAGGGCGAGCCGTACGATGGCGTCCGTGCCCTCCTGAATCGTCTGGGTGCCTTCGCGCCGATTGAAGTCGGTCGCGGTGTAGCCGGGGTCCACGGCATTGAAGCGGATGCCGGGAAGAGCGTGCGCGTACTGCACGGCGAGCATCGTCACCGCGGCCTTCGACGAGCTGTAGGCGACCGAACCGTATCGGCCCCACTCGGTCTCAGTGATCTGATGGAACGAGCCGAGCCCGCTCGTCACGTCGATGACGGCCGCCGCCTCCGCCGCCTGAAGCAACGGCAGGAAGGCCTGCGTCACGCGCACAATGCCGAACACATTGGTCTCGTATACCGCACGGACGTGGTCAGCCGTGAGGTCGGTGACCGGCACGCGGCCGCCGCTGATCCCGGCGTTGTTGATCAGGACGTCGACGCGGCCGGCCTCGCGGCGGAGCGTGTCCGCGGCGGCGGCGACGGACCTGTCGTCGGTGACATCGAGCTGGACGAAGCGCGCACCGAGTGCGGTCGCGGCGGCTCGTCCACGCTCGGGGTCGCGCGCGCCGATCCAGACGTCGTGCCCCGCCGTCGACAGACGGCGAGCGGCTTCGTGGCCGAGGCCCCTGTTGGCACCGGTGATGAGGGTTGTTGTCATGCCCTCAGCCTCGCCGCCCGCCAATGGTCGCGCCAGGCTCCTGCGCACCGTAGGACTCCCAGTACCAGCCGGTCCGGATGCTGGCGACGGATACTGGACGCGTGGCATCCGGAATCGAGCTCGGCGCGGCGGTGCGCGCGTGGCGCGAGCGCACCACGCCGGTCGAGGCGGGCCTTCCGGCCGGCGGCGACCGTCGGGTGCCCGGCCTCCGCCGAGAGGAGCTCGCGCTTCTGGTCGGAATCTCGGTCGACTACCTCGTTCGGCTCGAGCAGGGCCGGGCCACGAACCCGTCGGCGCAGGTGCTCGGAGCCCTCGCGCGGGCGCTGCACCTCGCAACGGGCGAGCGCGAACTGCTGTACCGGCTGGCAGGCGCGGCACCCCCTCCTTCCGGCTCGGTGCCCCGGGCGGTTCCGCGCGGTGTTCAGCTGATGATCGACCGGATGTCGGACACCCCGCTCGCTGTCTTCACCGCCGCGTGGGACACCGTGCAGTGGAACCCTCTGTGGGCCGAGCTGCTGGGGGACCCGGAGGCCCTGGACGCGCGCGCCCGCAATCTGATCTGGCGATACTTCATCGCGGAGGAAAGGAACCGCTCGCGCGTCGAGCGGGACGCGGCGCACGCGGCGGCTTTCGAAGGCGAGATGGTCGCGGATCTGCGTCGCGCCATGGACCGCTACCCCGACGACCGCGCCGTCCGCGAGCTCGCCGCCGCGCTGCGCGAGGGGAATCCGCGGTTCGCCGAGCTCTGGCGCCGCTTCGAGGTCGCGCCGAACGGCCCGTCGCGGAAGACCGTCCTGCACCCCGCTCTTGGGCCCATCACCCTCGACTGCGACGTGCTCACCATAGACGGGAGTGACCTCCGCATCGTGCTCTACTCCGCCGAGCCGGGCTCGCACGACGCCGAGCTGCTGGACCGCCTGCGCGCCGGGGAACGAGGACTGACAGGCGACGCCGACCCAACTCATATCGCGCGCATAGGCGGTTCCCAGGCCACGTAAGAATTCCACAAGAATGCGCCTGCATCCTGGGATGTATGGACCCGACGTTGACGGCACCGGCACCGGTCACCCGCCGCGAGCGCACCCGTGGCCGGCGCGCCGACCCGCGTGCCGGTTCGCGGACGGTCCGGTTCGCGATGGTGCTCGGCGTCGTCGCGGTGCTCGGGATGTGGTGGCTGAGCGTCCCGTCCGGCTTCGCCGCGACGCCCGCCGACGCGATGACGTCGCTCGGCGAGCTGAGCGGGATGGTCGGCGCCTTCCTCGTCTGCGCCCAGGTGCTGCTGATCGCACGGGTGCCGTGGTTCGAGAACGCGGTCGGACTCGACCGGCTCGTCTCGTGGCACCGCTCGCTCGGCGCGTCCGTCGTCTTCCTCGTGGTCGCGCACGTGCTCTTCCTCGTCATCGGCGGGGAGCTCCTCTCGCGCAACCCGCCGTGGACCGAGTTCCTCTCCCTCCTGAACTCCTACCCCGACATGACCGCCGCGCTCGTCGGCACCATCGCGTTCCTCGCGGTCGGCTTCAGCAGCGCACGCCTCATCCGCCGGAGGCTCTCGTACGAGGTCTGGTACTGGCTGCACGTGACGACGTACGTCGCGATCTTCCTCACCTTCCTGCACCAGCTGAGCGGCGGAGCCCACTTCGTCGCCTACCCCGTCAACCGGGTCATCTGGATCGCGCTCTACCTCGGCACCGCGGCCGCCGTCCTCACGTGGCGGTTCATCCTGCCCGGTCTCGACGCGTGGCGCGGCAGGATGCGGGTCGTCAGCGTCGTGCCGGAGAGCCAGAACGTCAACAGCGTCTGGCTGACCGGCCCGCACATCGACAGGCTTGGGGTGCGGGCGGGCAACTTCATGCTGTTCCGCTTCCTCACCTGGGGGCACCTCGCCACGGCGCACCCGTACTCGGTCTCCGCCGTGCCGGCGAACGGCTACCTCCGCATCACCGTCGGCGCGCTGGGCGACCACTCCAGCCGGATGCCGGCCCTGCGCCCCGGCTCGCTGGTCTTCGCCGAGGGCCCCTTCGGCCGCTTCACCGCGGACCGCGCCAGCCGCTCGCGCATCCTGCTCGTCGCGGGCGGCGCAGGGATCGGCCCCATCCGCGCCCTGGCGGAGGAGCTGGTGCGCCGTGGCGCCCGGCCGGTCGTGCTGTACCGCGCGCGGTCGGCGCAGCACCTGGCTCTCCTCGGCGAGCTGCAGTCGCTGCCCGGCGTCACGGTCGTGCCGCTCGTGGGCCGGCGTTCCGAGCTCGGCTACGACCCTCTCGACGTGGACCCGCTGCGCCGCATCATCCCCGATCTGCACGACTGGGAGGCCTTCATCTGCGGCCCGGAGGGCATGGGCGAGCGGGTCGAGGCGTCCCTGAGGATGCTGCGGATGCCGAAGCGCTTCATCCACCGAGAAGAACTGAGCATGTCATGAACAGCAGATCCTGGAGGGGCACCGTCCTCTTCACCGTCATCCTGGTCGTCATGGGTGCGACGGTGGGCCTCAAGCTCTACGGGGTCGGCGAGCAGGTGGCCGCCGCCCCGGCGGCCTCGACCTCGACCTCGACGGGGTCGGCCGGTACGTCGGGCACGGGCACGACGACCGGCAGCGGCTCCTCCACCGCGTCCGGCCCGGCAGCCACGGCGACAGCGACGCCGACCCCGAGCCCGTCGGCGAGCACTGCGACGACGACGAAGACGGTGACGGGGTCCGCGGTGGACACGCGCTACGGCGTCGTCCAGGTCAAGGTCACCTTCTCCGGCACCTCCATCACGGCCGTCGACACGGTCCAGGCGCCCAGCGGCAACGGCCGTGACATCGAGATCAACCAGCAGGCGCTGCCGATGCTGGAGCAGGAGGTGCTCGCCTCGCAGTCGGCGAACATCGACACCGTGTCGGGGGCCACCTACACGTCGGAGGGCTACATCCGTTCGGTGCAGTCGGCGATCGACCAGCGATGAGGTTCCTCGAGACCGTCATGGGCATCCCGATGTCCATCGACGTCCGCGACGGCGACGATGTCGGCGACGGCGCGCCCGCTGCCGAACGGGCTTTCGCGGCGCTGCGGGACGCCGACCGACGGTTCAGCACGTACCGGCCCGACAGCGAGGTGAGCCTCGCCAACGCAGCCGTCAGGGATGCCGCGGAACCGAGCGGCGACTTCCGCGAGGTCGTCGCGATCGGCGAGGGGGTGGCCCGCGCTTCGGGCGGCGCGTTCCGCATCCGGCATCCGGACGGCACCTGGGACCTCGACGGCGTGGTCAAGGGCTGGGCCGCCGCCCGGGCGGCGCGCGAGCTCGACGCGGCCGGACTGCACGACTACTGCCTGAACGCCGGCGGCGACGTCGTGGTCTCCGGCAGCCCGGGCGATGGGCGGCCCTGGACCGTCGGCATCCGCTCACCGCACTCCCCCGGCGGGATGCTGGCCGCCCTGTCCGTGCGCAGCGGCGCCGTCGCCACCTCCGGCGCCTACGAGCGCGGCGACCACATCGTCGACGGACGGGACGGCTCGATCCCGCGCACACTGCTCAGCGCGACGGTCGTCGCGGACGACCTCACGACCGCCGACGTCTGGGCGACCGCGGTCTTCGCCCTGGGTTCCGCGGGCATCCCGCTCGCCCTGCAGGCCGGTGCGCGCGGCGTCCTGGTGCTCGACGCGGCCGGCCGCCTCACCGGCGCCGGCGAGCTGACCTTCGCACCCCCGGCGAGCGCCGCGTGACCGAGACCTATACTTCGGACGTGAGCGGAAAGCCGCGTGTGCTGGTCGCGGAGGACGACAGCCGCCTCGCCGGGATGCTCGACAGCCTCCTCTCTTCCGAGGGCTTCGACGTCAGCCGGGCGGGCGACGGCCAGCGCGCCCTGCACCTGGGCCTGTCGGAGGCGTTCGACGTCATGGTGCTCGACCGGGGTCTGCCCGCGGTCGAGGGGCTGGACGTTCTCCGGCGACTGCGCGAGCACGGCGTCACGACCCCGATCCTGGTGCTCTCCGCGCTCGGCACCGCGCCGGACCGCGTCGACGGCCTCAACGCCGGGGCGGAGGACTACCTGGCGAAGCCGTTCGATATCGACGAGCTGGTCGCCAGGGTCCGTGCGCTCACCCGCCGCGCCGCCGCGGTGGTCCCGACCGTCCGGTTCCCCGGCGGCCGGATCGACACCGGCAGCCGCACGGTCACCCTCGACGACGGCAGCCGGACCGTCCTCTCCGAACGGGAGGCCGCGCTCCTGGAGCTGCTCGCCCGGCGACCGGAGCAGGTCTTCTCGCGCGCGCTCCTGCTCGAAGACGTGTTCGCCGCGGCCGACGACCCCGGCGTCGTCGACACCTACGTGCACCACCTGCGGCGGAAATTCGGCCGCACCCTGATCGAGACGGTCCGCGGGGTCGGCTACCGGATGGGCTCGCTCCCGTGACCAGCGCCGACGAGCGCGAGCTGCGCACCGCCTCGCGGCGCCTCGCCCTCCAGTTCGCCCTCATCATCGTGGGTCTCTTCGTCGCGCTCGGCGTCGTCGTCTTCTCCGTGGTGGCCGCGGGCCAGGCCGAGGCGGCGCACAAGGTCCTGGCCGACGCCTCGATGGTCGACTCGCCGCACGACGCGCCACGCAACCTCCTGGTGACCGCGGTGGCACCCGACGGCAGCAGGGACAGCTCACCCGATCTGCCGGACGGCCTCCCCGACGAACGGGCCCTCGCCCAGGTGGAGCAGAACGGTGGTTCGGTCTCCGGCGAGGTGCTGGCGGACGGCCGGCGCTACCTGGTCGAGACGGACGTGCGCAACGGCAGGGTCGTGCAGATCGCCTACGGCCTCGGCGAGCAGCAGGAGGAACTCGCCCGTCTCCTCGTCGCCCTGGTCGCCTCCGGCCTCATCGCCACCGTCGCGGCCGCCGCGGTCGGGCTCTTCCTCGCCCGCCGCTCGATCCGTCCGCTGGCCGACGCGCTCGCGCTGCAGCGACGATTCGTCGCCGACGCGGGCCACGAGCTCCGCACACCGCTGACCCTGCTGAGCACGCGCGCGCAGCTGCTGCGCCGCCACGTCGTCTCGACGGACGCCGACGAGGAGGTGCGGACCGGCCTCGACGAGATCGTGGACGACAGCCGCGCCCTCACCGAGATCGTGCAGGACCTGCTCACGGCCGCCGACCCCCGGCAGACCGCGGAGGCGGTCGAGGTCGACCTGGCCGAACTCGCCGGCGCGGTCGCCCGGGCCGCCGGGGGCCGCGCAGAAGAGCGGGACGTCACGATCGACGTCTCGCCGGAACCCGGCTCGCTCGTCACCGGCGCCCCGGTGTCGCTCCGCCGCATGATCGTCGCACTGATCGACAACGCCCTCGACCACGCCCGCTCGCACATCTCGGTCACCGTCCGGCCGCACCGCGACAGCGTGCTGCTCACCGTGCAGGACGACGGACCCGGCTTCTCGGAGGGCGTCGAGGATCGCGCGTTCGACCGGTTCGCCAGCGCGCGCGATGCGCAGACCGCCGAACCGCGCGGCCGCCACTACGGGCTCGGGCTGGCCCTCGTGGCCGAGGTGGTGAGCCGCCATCACGGCACGGTGGACGCGTCCAATCGCCCGGAGGGTGGCGCCGTCGTCACCGTGCGGCTGCCGAAGCGCCAGTGAACGCGCGAGGCCCGCGACGCCCCGGGGGGTGGACGACGCGGGCCGGTCTCGCGCGCCGGACTAGCCGACGCCCTCCAGCGCATCCGTCTCGGTGTTGCCGATGTTCTCGATCACCTGCGGGCGGCGCCTGCGCAGGTACGCGAACCACGCGACCGCGCCGGCCAGCGTCAGCACGAAGAGGTACGGGATGACGTTGAGCGGGAACGCCGGCACCGGCCAGACGTTCGCGAAGAACACGTACGCCATGGCGGCGACCGCCACGACGGCGCACACCCAGACCAGCCGGTTCGGGATGCCCGCACGCCGGGTGTAGACGATGCACGCGATAGCCACCAGCGCGTACGCGACCATGTAGCCGTAGGTGCCGTACGTGTCCACCCAGACGACGATGTCCATCGGGTTCGCGCCGATCGCGAGGAGGACGATGTCGAGCACGATCGCCGCAGGTCCCGCGACCAGGAGCACGCGGTGCGGGGTGAGGTGACGCTCGTGGGTGCGGCCGAAGCGCTCGGGCAGCACTCCCTCTTTGCCCATCACGTAGAGCACGCGGCCCACGACGTTCAGCGGGGCGACGACCACGGCGAAGAACGACGCGCCGACGCCGAAGGTGAGCACGGGTGCGAACCAGGACGGCATCCCGATCAGCTTCGCGATGTCCTCCAGCGGGCTCGCGCTGGTGGCGAGGTCGCCGTGCAGCACGGCGATCTGCGTGTAGGCGGCGAAGACGTAGAGCACGCCGACGACGACGGCGCTCCACATGATCGCGCGCGGGATCGCCGTGTACGGGTTCTTCGCCTCGCGCCCGAGCGCGTCGGCCGACGAGAATCCGACGAAGCCGAGGATGCCGAGCACCATCCCGGCTGCGATGCCCTGGAACGGCGCGCCCTGGGCGAAGACCTGGGCGGGGTCCCAGGCCGCTGGCCCTGCCCACACCAGAGCGGCGACCAGCAGGATGGTGATGATCGTCACCGACACCAGCTCCAGCACCAGCGAGACGCGGGCGGAGAGCCGGATGCCGCGGATGGTGAACAGTGTCGCCAGCCCGCCGAGCACGATCGCGAGGCCGATGTACCAGCCCACACCGCCCGCAGGGACGCCGAGCAGGACCAGGAACTGGTTGAAGTACGACACCGCGCCGCCGAGCGAGCCGGCCGCGATGCCCCAGCAGCCGATCACGAGCGTGACGCCGGCCAGGTAGGCGCCGGTCGGGCCGAGGCCCTTCGCCACGTACGTGTAGAGCGAACCGGCCGAGGCGTGCTTGCGGGCGAAGACGACGACGCAGTAGCCGACGCAGAGGATGACGATGGTGGCGAGGATGAACGAGTAGATCGTCCCGTTGCCCGCGCCGACGAAGATCGACATCGCGGTGAAGGCGATGACCGCGCTCGGCGCGATGTTGGCGATGGCCTGGGCCGCGAGCTCCGGGCCGCTCATCACGCCGTGCCGAAGCCCGGCGTCGGTCGGGCTGCTCGCCCGGGTCTGTGTGGTTGACATGGCTCTCCAGTGAGTCGTTTCGGGGCTAGGGGATGAGGAGGGTGCGGAGGACGGAGCCGGCCTCGAGGTCGTCGAAGGCCTCCGCCGCCTCGGCCAGGGGTCGGCGGCCGGAGATGAGCGGGTCGAGCTTCAGCTGGCCGTCCATGTAACGGTCGACCAGGGCGGGGATGTCGATGGACGGACGCACCGAGCCGTAGTTGGAGCCGAGGATGCGCTGGTCGGCCTCCGCCAGCACGAGCGGCTCGAACGACGCCTTCGCGCCCGTCGGCGGCAGGCCGACGATCACGGCCGCGCCGCCGAGGCCGAGCATCCGGATGGCCTGCTCGGTGGTGGAGGTGCGCCCGATCGCGTCGAAGGCGTAGTCGACGCCGTCCGGGATGAGCTCGAACAGCTGCTCGACCGCGTCCGCCTTGGACGCGTCGATGCGGTCGGTCGCGCCGAACTGCAGCGCCATCTGGGTCTTGTCGGCGAGCACGTCGATCGCGACGATCCGCTCGGCGCCGGCTAGCTTCGCGCCCTGCACGACGTTGAGGCCGACGCCGCCGCAGCCGATCACGACGACCGTCGAGCCCGGCTCGACCGCGGCGGTGTTGAGCACGGCGCCCACCCCGGTCGCGACGGCGCAGCCGACGACGGCGATCACGTCGAGCGGGGCGTCGTCGCGCACCTTGACGGCGCCGGAGGCCGGCACGACGACCTCCTCGGCGAACGAGGAGACCCCCAGGTAGTGGTGGACGGTCTCGCCGTCCCGGGACAGCCGCGAGGTTCCGTCGAACAGCACGCCCTTGGGCGCGACGATCGTCGCGACCTTCTGGCAGCGGGCCTCGTGACCGGACCGGCAGTAGCGGCACTCGCCGCACGGCGGCACCCAGCTGAGCACGACGTGGTCGCCCACCGCGAGCGACGTCACGCCCTCGCCGAGCTCGGTCACCACCCCGGAGCCCTCGTGGCCCATGACGAGCGGTGCCGGAGCGTCCCACTCCCCCCGCTTCACGTGCAGGTCGGAGTGGCAGACGCCCGCGGCGGCGATCTTCACGCGCACCTCGCCCGGGGCAGGGGCGGCGAGCTCCACCTCGGTGAACTCGATGGGGGCGGACGGTTCGGTGAAGATGACGGCCTGCATGGGTACTCCTTCGTGTGCGGGTCTCGCTCGATGCTAGGAATCGCCTCCTGCCGGTGTCATCCACAGAAATGTCGAATCAGAGCGGCGGCTTCGACTTTTCGTACACTGTGAACATGGCCCGCGACATCGCATCCATCGCCCGCACCCTCGGGGGCCGGGTCGTGGAGGGACGCCTGGATGCCGGGATGCCGGTCGACTCGGCGGTCGCGCTCGACGACTTCTCGGTGGTGGGTCATCCGGCGTTCGCCACCCTCGTGATCGCGCCCGCCGCCGCGCTCACGGCTGCCCTCTCCTCCTCGGATGGGCGGGCCGAGTCGCTGCGCGGAGCGGTCGTCGTCTCCCAAACCGAGAATGCGGCGCTGCTGCGGGCGCTCGAACGCACCGGCACGACGGCGATCGTCGGAACCGTCCCCGCCGACGACGTGCTCGAGCCCGTGCTCGCCGCGCTCCTTGCCGTGGACCAGGCCGCGGAGGACCGGGCGGTGACGAGCGCCATGAAGGTGCTCACCCTGGCCGCGCGGCGCGGCGGTGTCTCCGGCGTCGTCGCCGAGCTCGCCCACCGCATCGACGGCTGGGCGGTTCTGCTCGACCGGCACGGGCAGGTGATCACGAGCGCGGGCGCCGGCGCGCTCCATGTCCAGGATGCGATGGCCGTCGCGCTCTCGCGTCCCGTGCGCGTGCGACACAGGGCGCTCCAGGTGCACGTCGTGGGATCGGGCGAGGACCTCTCCGCCCGCCTGGTGGTGAGCCCGCGCACGGAGTCGTCCAGCCGGGCGCGGGAGCTCGGCTCGCAGGCCGCCGCCCTGCTCGACCTGGTGCTCAGGACGGACGACCCGACCCGGACGGAGCGGCTCGGGCGCGCGGTGATGATCGACGCGCTCCTCGCAGGCGGACCGTCGGCCGTGTCTCTGCTGCGGCAGTGGGGTGTGCACGAGAGCTCGCTCACCGCGTTCGCGCTGACCGCGCGATCGACGTCCGTCGAGCTGGAGCGGCTGGTGTCGCACTGGCTCGACGAGCTCGGTGCCGCCCACATCCTCACCGAGCGTCACGGCGTGGTCACGGGCTTCCTGCGCGACGACCAGGTGGATGCCGTGGCCGCCCGCGTCGAGGCGTACTCGTCCGCGATCTTCCTCGGCGTCGGGGACCCGGCGACGACGGACGCACTGGCCGGGAGCGCCGCCGAGGCCGGCCAGGCGGTCGAGTCGGCGCGCGCGGAGGGCCGACGCGTGGTGCGCTACCGCGCCATCCCGACGATCGAGCTGGTGCTGGACCGTCTCGCGGACGAGGATGCCGTCCGCGTCGCGCGGTTGCTCGATCCTCTGCGCGACATCGGCGGCCGGCACGGCGAGCTCACCGAGACGCTGCGGGTGTTCCTCGCCGAGAACGGCGCCTGGGGAGCGGCGGCCGACCGCCTCGGCGTGCACCGCCAGACCCTGACCTCCCGCATCCACCGCATCGAGGCGCTGCTCGGCCTGTCGCTCGCGGACGCGGACGACCGCACCTCCGCGTGGCTGGCCCTGCGTGCTCTCGGCGAATCGGCGCGGCCATCCGCTCGGTCCTGACCCCGGGATCGATCGACCGGAGTGCAGCCCGGGCCGGCGGACACCGGGTTCATCGGCCGTGCCGGTCGCGCGACTTCCGCCGGGGCGCTCGTCGGCGCCCCGAACGCTTCTTGCCGTCGGGCAGGGCCGTCTTGGGGTGACTGCGGCCCGCCCACCAGGTGTAGACGACGATCAGCACGATCGCGGTCAGGTAGACGACCGCCCACCAGGGGAACTGCAGGGTCGCCGTGGTGCTCTTCGCCGTGGCCACGTCTTTCGGCGGCGTGGGCGTGATGCGTTCGCCTGTCACCAGGATGCGATGGGTGTTGATGCCGAGGGGCGTGCAGGTCACCAGCGTGACCAGGTCCTCCCCCGCCCGCTGACGGAGCGTGGTGGTGTCGTCGGGGTCGACCACGCGGGTGTCGACGACCCGGTAGGTCAGGACCTGCCCGAAGGTCGTGAGGATGAAGCGATCGCCGGACTGGAGCTTGTCGAGGTCGGTGAACATGGTCGCGTCCGCGAGCCCGCGATGCGCCGTGATGACGGAGCGCGTGTCCTTCCCTCCGACAGGAAGGGACGTCCCTTGCAGATGACCGGCGCCCTTCAGGAGGGACTCCTCGCTGGTGCCGTGGTAGATCGGCAGATCGACGCCGATCTTGGGGATCTGGATGCGGGACATCGTGCGGTTCGGCGTGTCGAGCAGCTTCCAGTAGTCGAACTCGTCGGAGGTGCTCTTGCCGCTTCCCGTCGGGATGTTGACGTTGGCTTCGAGCACGGCGCCGCTGGAGAGTGCCCTGTTGTAGCGATGCGCCTCGGTGAGTTGCTCCGAGGCCTTCGGGCGCACCTTGTGGAGCGAGTCGCTGTACCTGCTGATGACCAGCGATTGGTTGTACGCCGAGAGCCAGCTCGCCGCCGGCGAGTAGGCGAGCACCGTCGCACCGATCACGGCCAGCACCGCGGTGATGATCAGGAGCGCACCCGGACGCCACCGGCGCTTCGGCGGCGCGTGACGCCGCGGGCGGCGAGAGGGCCGGGCGGACGCGCCGACCGGCCCTCTCACGCTCCTTCGAGGATCGTCGGTCACGCCTTCTCGTCGTTCGCGGCGCGGCGACGTCGGATGACCAGGATTCCACCCAGCGCGACCACGATCAGCGCGATGCCGCCGATGGTCATCGCCAGCTGCATGCTCGAACCCGTGAACGGCAGCTCGGGAACACCATGCTGAACGTTCTCGATCTTCACGAGCGGCGTGGTGCCGTTGGTCCCGGCCTTCACCATCACGGCGGTGAGCGCATCAGCACCGGTGGGCAGCACGAATCCGTTGGGCGCCTGGATCTCCTTCAGCACGTAGCAGCGCTGCTGGAAGTCGTGGCCCGGCTTCGTGGTGTTGGAGACGGTGCCGTCGGCCGCGACCGTGGTCGCCGTGTCACCGACCCACAGCCCCGGCACGAAGATCGTGCCCGAGTCGTCCGATGTGATTTCGTACGTGGTGCCGCTCGGGTCCTTCACCTGCGTGAAGCCGTTGCCGATGTCCGGGAGGCACTGGCCCTCCTGGTCGGTGGTCCCCTGGTAGAGCTCGAACTTCGCGCCCTTCAGGCCGTCGTTCGTGTCTGCCTTGCTGACCTTCTGGACCGTCAGGTCGCCCCAGCGCGTGACCTGACCTGTCGTGGGCGAGCCGTCCGGAGTGTTCGGGTCGCCCGGGGTGAGCTCGAAGTCGTTGACGTTGACGTACGCGGTGTTCTCGATCTCGCCGGGCGCGTTCGCCTTCGCCTGGAAGCCGACGACGATGTTCTTGGCCGGGACGAGCTTCGCGAGACCCGCGGCCGTCAGCGTGACCGTGAGCTTCTGGCCGGCCCAGACCGCGTTGAAGTCGGTCTTGTCGACCAGCGCCGTGCCGTCCAGCGTGACCGTCACCGTGCCCGCTGTCGTGATCGGGGTCAGCTTCGGGTCGAGATCGTCGACGACCGAGAACTTGGTGTAGCCCTGACCCGCGGCGAGCGCCGGGATCAGCTGCGTGACCTCGTACGTGATCGGAGCCCCGAGGACCGCGCCGCTGTCCTCCTGATCGGCCACGTTCTTCTTGGGCGCTTCGGCGACCGTGTTCTTCGGGTACACGTTGACGTCGTAGACCCAGTTGCCGTTGGAGACCTTGTGGTTCTCCGGCGTCGGCAGGGTGACGACGAACGGCGCGGCCTTCTCGACGACGCTGGCCGGGGCCGAGACCTCGCGGACGAAGTAGGCGCCGAGCGGGAGCTTGACCGAGCTCGCCGTGCCGCTCTGATCGGTCGCAGGCAGGCTCGTGCAGCCGCTGAGGGCGTAGGTGCCGAGCGATGCGACACCCTGCGCCGCCGCAGCGAGCTTCTGTGCCGTCGTGATGCCGTTGACCTTGTCCCAGCCGCTGTTGGTGCCGTCGAGGAGGTCGATGCCGTCGATGTGGCAGTACTCGAACACCACCCCGGCGACCGGGTTCGTGCTCGGCTCCGTGCCGGTGCCCGACGGGTTCTGGTCGCCGCCACCCGGGTTGGCGTACTTGTGGACGATGATCGATCCCTGCCGGTTGCCGTCGATCGAGGCGGCATTGGCGACGGCGGTCGATGCGATGGCGCCGAAGGCGCCCAGTGTCACGGCTATGCCGACGGCGACGGCCTTCCGCCTGCGGTGCTGTGTGAATCCGGTCATGCGTGGTTCTCTTCCTTTCCGGTCGACCGCGTGGTGCGATGCGAGGCCTCACTGGAAAGGACGAGCCGTTCTACCCATCGATGACGTGCACGACGGACTCGAGATCGGGCGACCGCTGGAGAAACGAAAAACGGCTGAGCCCCGGTAACCCGGGACTCAGCCGTCGTGTCGTGCGCGAGGGGGGACTTGAACCCCCACGCCCTTGCGGGCACTGGCACCTGAAGCCAGCGCGTCTGCCAATTCCGCCACTCGCGCGAACCAAGAGACTGTAACACGACGGCCGGATGCATCACGAATCGGGCATCCTCCCGAGGACGGATCTTCACCGGATAGCCAGGGCGTTTTCCAGGGTTCCGACTAACATGCATGTAGTCATCGAGCCGGAAGCGGGAGACTGTGGGCATTCTGGACAACTTCGAGCGGGGGCTCGAGCGTGCCGTCAATGGCGCGTTCGCGAAGACCTTCCGCTCCGGGCTGCAGCCGGTCGAGCTCACCAGCGCCCTCCGCAAGGAGCTGGACACCCGGGCCGCCGTGGTCAGCCGCGACCGCGTGCTCGCGCCCAATCGCTTCGTTCTGCGCATGTCGCCGCCCGACTACTCGCGCATGAGGTCGATGGGCGCCGCGCTGACCGACGAGCTGATCGACTTCGTGCAGAAGCATGCCCGCTCGCAGCACTACCAGTTCGCGGGCGGCATCTCGATCGAGCTGGAGGAGGACGCCGAGCTCTCCGTCGGGATGCTGCAGGTCGAGTCCGAGAACGTGAAGGGCGACGTCGCCTGGACGCCCGTGCTCGACATCGACGGCCGGCACTACCCGCTGACGCATTCGCGCACCGTGGTCGGGCGCGGCGCGGAGGCCGACATCACCGTCGACGACACCGGCATCTCCCGCCGGCACATCCTGGTCACGTGGGACGGCCAGCGCGCCCAGGTGGAGGACCTCGGCTCGACCAACGGGTCGAAGCTCGACGGCCAGCCGCTGAAGAAGGCCATCCTCCAGCCCGAGTCGGTCATCAGCATCGGCCGCACGCGCATCGTCTTCCGGGTGCTGCCCCAAGCCGCGCCCTCCTCGCCCGGACGGGTGGACGACGCGACCAGACGCCACGACGTCGGCAACTTCTGGGGTCCCTCGTGAACCCCAGCGAGCTGACCCTGCTGGTGCTGCGGTTCGGCTTCCTCCTGCTGCTCTGGCTGTTCGTCTTCGGCATCGTCTACGCACTCCGCACCGACCTCTTCGGCCAGCGCGTGCGCAAGCTGCCGGAGTCGCAGGCGGCGGCCTCGCCGTTCCCGGCGGCAGCCGCTGCGGCGAGCGCGCCCGCCGCTCCGCGCCCCGCCCCTGCCGGCCCGACGGAGCCGGTGATGAAGGCGGCTCCGGTCTCCACCCTCCCGTCCGGCGCCAACCGCGCGAGCGGCGGCACCAACGCCAGCGTGCAGACCGCGCGGCGCCTGGTGATCACCTCCGGCCCTCGTGCCGGCACCGAGCTGCCGCTGGGCCGCGACCCGATCACGATCGGCCGCTCCGGCGACTCCAACCTCGTCATCCGCGACGACTACACCTCCACCCACCACGCCCGCCTGCTTCTCTGGAACGACGAGTGGATGATCCAGGATCTCGACTCGACCAACGGCACCTTCCTCGACGGCCGCCGCGTCACCGTCCCGACCCAGGTCCCGCTCGACACGCCGATCAAGATCGGCACGACCACGTTCGAGCTGCGGCGGTAACCCGGTGGCGGCGAACAAGGCGGCGGCCATCTCCCATGTCGGGAAGATCCGCTCGAACAACCAGGACTCCGGCTACGCCGGACGGGACCTGTTCGTCGTCGCCGACGGGATGGGCGGCCACGCAGGAGGCGACGTCGCCTCCGCCATCGCCGTCACCCGCATCCGGGAGGCCGACCGCGAGTACGAGACGGCCGGGGAGGCGGAGTTCGCGCTGCAGTCGGCCCTGATCGCCGCGAACTCGCTGCTCGCCGAGACCGTGTTCGAGCATCCGGAGCTCACCGGGATGGGGACCACGGTCAGCGCCATGGTGCGCGTCGGCGACGAGATCGCCTTCGCCCACATCGGCGACTCCCGCATCTACCTGTTCCGGGACGGCGAGCTGAAGCAGGTCAGCACCGATCACACCTTCGTGCAGCGGCTCGTCGACAGCGGCCGCATCACGGAGGAGGAGGCGATGGTCCACCCCCGGCGCTCGGTGCTGATGCGCGTGCTCGGCGATGTGGACGCCTCCCCCGAGATCGACACCTGGACGCTGGACACGCGCCCGGGCGACCGCTGGCTGATCTGCTCCGACGGACTGAGCGGCGTGGTCAAGCACGACGACATGCAGGCAGCGCTCGCGTCGAAGGAGGGCCCGAGGCAGGTCGCCGAGCGCCTGCTGAAGCAGAGCCTCGACGCCGGCGCGCCCGACAACGTCACGGCCGTGGTGCTCGACATCGGCGACACGACCCGGGGCGACGTGCTGAAGGACCCGGTCACCGTCGGTTCGGCGGCGGCCCCGCTGCAGTTCGGATCGGAGCCAAAGCCCGCGACGCGCGCCTCGCGCCTTCCGGCCCTCCGGTTGCACCCCATCCGCCCGGCCACCGGCCCGACGCACTTCGAACCGCAGTCCGAGGACTACCTCGACGAGCTCATCGAGGAGGACGCCCGGCGCGTGAGGCGCCGGCGCCTCACCTGGATGGTCGGGCTCATCGTGCTCGTGGTCGCGATCGTGCTAGCGATCTTCTTCGGCTACCAGTGGACGCAGTCCAGGTACTACGTCGGAGAGTCGCAGGACGGGCGCGTCGCCATCTTCCAGGGCGTTCAGCAGGGCATCGGGCCGATCAGCCTCTCGCACCTGTACGAGGAGACCGACGTGCCGGTCGACGGACTTCCCACGTACGACAAGCAGCAGGTCGAGCAGACCATCAACGCCGACGACCTGCAGTCGGCCAGGAACATCGTGGAGCAGCTGGACAATGCCGGCGGACAGTAGAACGGCCGCGCGCGAGCAGGCCAGGCCGACCCGGAACGCCACCGGGCCGGTGAAGCGGCTGCGCCTTCCCGCGAAGCTGCGCAACCTCGAGCTCTTCCTGCTGGTCATCGCGTGCGGCATCAACGCGGCGGCGGTCGTGCTCGTGCAGCTGGGCGCGCTTGGGCACGTCGATCTCACCCTCGTCTACCTCGGGGCGGGCCTGTCGGCCCTCGTGATCGGGATGCACATCGCCCTCCGCTTCGTCGCGCCGCAGGCGGATCCGTTCCTGCTCCCGATCGCCACGCTGCTGACCGGCATCGGGATCGCCGAGATCTACCGCATCGACATCCACTACAAGGACGCGGGATGGGACAGCGCCGGCGTCAAGCAGATCGTCTGGAGCGCGATCGCCATCATCTGCGCGATCGCCGTCATCGTCCTCATCCGCAACCACCGCATCCTGCAGCGCTACACCTACCTCTTCGGCCTCGCTGCCCTCGTGCTCCTGCTTCTTCCGATGCTGCCGGGCATCGGCAAGGAGATCTACGGCGCACGGGTGTGGATCGGGATCGGGCCGTTCAGCTTCCAGCCCGGCGAGATCGCCAAGCTGTGCCTCGCCGTGTTCTTCGCGGGCTACCTGGTGCAGACGCGCGAGTCGCTGTCGGTGGTCGGCAAGAAGTTCCTCGGCATCCGGTTCCCTCGCGCCCGCGATCTCGGGCCGCTGCTGGTCGTCTGGCTGATGGCCATGGCGGTCATCGTGTTCCAGCGAGACCTCGGCACCGGTCTGCTGATCTTCGGCCTGTTCCTCGTCATGCTCTACGTCGCCACGGCGCGCATCAGCTGGGTCATCCTCGGTCTGCTCCTGATCGTCGGCGGCGCGGTCGTCGCCAGCCAGCTGCTGCCGTACGTGCACGACCGTTTCGCCAACTGGCTCACGCCGTTCTCGCCGAACGTCTACAACGCGCTCGGCGGCAGCTTCCAGCTGGTCCAGGGCCTGTTCGGGCTTGCGCACGGCGGCCTCATCGGCACGGGACTGGGCCAAGGCCAGCCCTGGATCACCCCGGTGTCGCAGAGCGACTACATCATCGCGAGCCTGGGCGAGGAGCTCGGCCTCGCCGGCCTGTTCGCCCTCTTCGCGCTCTATCTGGTGTTCGTGGCGCGCGGCCTGCGCATCGGCTTCGCCGGGCAGGACGACTTCGGCAAGCTCCTCGCGGTCGGCCTGTCGTTCACGGTCGCCCTTCAGTGCTTCATCGTCATCGGCGGCGTGACCCGCGTCATCCCGCTGACCGGTCTGACGACGCCGTTCCTGGCGGCCGGCGGCTCCTCGCTGGTGGCCAACTGGATCATCGTCGCGCTGCTGCTGCGGCTGTCCGACACCGTCCGCAACCAACCCCGGCTGGTGGTGAGCTAGATGAACCGCGAGATCAAACGGGTGAGCACGATCGTGGTCGCCATGTTCCTGGCGCTGCTGGTGTCGACCTCGATCCTCCAGGTGTTCCAGGCGGACAGCCTCGGGGCGGATGCCCGCAACACCCGCGCCCTCAACGACAGCTATCAGGCGCAGCGCGGGGCGATCCTCGTCGCCGGTCAGCCGGTGGCGCAGTCCGTGCCGTCGAACGACGTGTACAAGTGGCAGCGCGTCTACAGCAACGGCCCCCTCTACTCCGCGGTCACCGGCTTCTTCCCGATCAACGGGGAGCCCACCGGGCTGGAAGGGGCGCTCAACGACAAATTGAGCGGCTCGTCCAACTCGCAGTTCTTCGACCGCATCAACGCCGTCCTGACCGGAAAGAGTCCGCAAGGCGCGACGGTGGAGACCACCATCGACCCCGTCGCACAGCAGGCTGCCTGGGATGCGCTCGGCGACTACCAGGGTGCGGTGGTCCTCCTGCAACCCAAGACGGGCAAGATCCTCGCCATGGTGTCGAAGCCCACGTACGACCCCAACACGCTGGCCTCTCACGACGGCAAGACCGTGGAGTCGAACTACCAGCAACTGCTCGACGCCAAAGGCGACCCGCTCATCAACCGGACGATCGGCGGCGACCTGAACCCGCCGGGGTCGACGTTCAAGCCCGTGATGAGCGCAAGTGCGTTCGGCACCGGCGACTACACCAAGGACAGCCAGCTTCCGAACCCGGCCTCGCTCCCCCTTCCGGGCTCGCCGACGATCGTGAAGAACGACTCCCTCACCACCTGCGGACCGGGCGCGACGGTCTCGATCGCGACCGCGCAGATCTTCTCCTGCAACATCCCCTTCGCGGAGCTCGGGATGCAGCTGAAGCCGCAGGTCATCAAGGACCAGGCCGACAAGTTCGGGTTCAACCAGGACCTCAGCATCCCCATCCCGGTCGAGAAGAGCGTGTACCCGCTCTACACCGATCCGGCCAAGCGCGCCCTCGGCTCGTTCGGCCAGATGAACGACAAAGCGACCCCGCTGCAGATGGCGATGGTGTCGGCGGCGATCGCCAACGGAGGAACACTGATGGCGCCGAACCTGGTCGACTCCATCCGCTCGGCCGACATGCAGACGACCGAGGCCTTCCAGCCCAAAGAGTTCTCGCGACCCGTGAGCAAGGAGAATGCGGACACCATCAAGCAGATGATGGTGGACGGCGTCGATCGTGGCGTGGCGAGCAATGCAAGAATAAGTGGGGTCCAGGTCGGCGGTAAGACGGGGACGGCGCAGAACGGGGAGAACGACCCCTACACGCTGTGGTTCACCGGTTTCGCGCCGGCGAACGATCCCGAGTTCGCTGTGGCGGTGGTTGTCGAAAATGGCGGTGGACAGGGTCAGAGCGGCACGGGTAACTCCATAGCTGCTCCGATCGCGAGGAAAGTACTAGAGGCGGTGCTGAATAAATGAGACCCACAGCAGGGCTCACCTTCGGGGGACGTTACGAGCTGCAGTCGCGGATCGCGATCGGCGGCATGGGCGAGGTGTGGCAGGCCACGGACCTCGTCATCGGCCGTACCGTCGCCATCAAGATCCTGAAAGACGAGTACCTCGGCGACCCCGGCTTCCTCGAGCGCTTCCGCGCGGAGGCCCGCCACGCCGCCCTCGTCAACCACGAGGGCATCGCCAACGTCTACGACTACGGCGAGGAGGAGGGCAGCGCCTTCCTGGTGATGGAGCTGGTGCCCGGCGAGGCGCTCTCCAGCATCCTGGAGCGCGAGCACGTCCTCAGCACCGACCGCACGCTCGACATCGTCGCTCAGACCGCGGCGGCGCTGCATGCCGCCCACGCGGCAGGCCTGGTGCACCGCGACATCAAGCCCGGCAACCTGCTCATCACGCCGGACGGCCGCGTCAAGATCACCGACTTCGGCATCGCCCGCATCGCCGACCAGGTGCCGCTCACGGCGACCGGTCAGGTCATGGGCACGGTTCAGTACCTCTCGCCCGAGCAGGCTTCCGGCCACCCCGCCTCGCCGACGACCGACATCTACTCGCTCGGCATCGTGGCGTACGAGTGCCTCGCCGGCCGCCGCCCGTTCACCGGCGAATCGCAGGTCGCGATCGCCATGGCGCAGATCAACGAGGCACCGCCCGAGCTTCCCGCCACCGTGGCGGAGCCTGTCCGCAATCTGGTGTTCGCCTGCATCGCGAAGAACCCGGCCGACCGGCCGGCGTCCGCCGCCCACCTGGCTCGCGCCGCGCAGGCGCTCCGCCGCGGCGATGTGCGCGCCGCCGCTGCCGCCGTGCCCGCGATCCTCGGCGCAGCCGCGGCGACCGACGCCGCGACTGTACTCATGCAGTCGCCCGGGGCCGCGCCGACGCAGGCCACCACCGTGCTCCCCGCCACCGCCGCGATGGCCGTCGAGGAGGAGCAGACCGAGGCGCCGGTGGAGGAGCGCAAGCGCAGCCGCTGGACGTGGCCGCTGATCGCCCTCATCGCGCTGCTCGCCCTCGTGCTGATCGGCACGATCATCGCGCTGGTCGCCCAGCCGAAGGCCGCGCCCAGCCCGACACCCTCCACGACCCCCACGCAGACGCAGACCACCTCGCCGAAGCCGTCGCCCACCCCGACGAGCAACACCGTGCAGATCACCGAGAGCGACTTCCTCGGCCTCACCGCCGACCAGGCGCGCGACAAGCTGCAGGGCCTCGGGATGGTCGCCGACGTGTCGCAGGGCAACGCCGCGACCACCCAGGACCAGGCGAACAAGGTGTACTCGGTCAACCCGACCGGACCGGTCCCGAAGGGCTCGACCATCTCGGTCAAGGTCTACGGGCCGGTGGCGCCTATCCAGACGCCGACCGACACGGTGACCGCCAACCCGCCCTCGGGCCAGGGCACGCCCAACTCGCAGATCACGGTCAACTTCGGCTCGGCCACCTGCCCGGCGGGCCAGAACCTCGTCGGCCGCCGCCTGTTCGTCAACGGCCAGCCGCAGACCCCGGTCAACGACACGAAGATGATCTGGTCGCCGAGCGCCGCGGGCACCTACCAGCTCACCTACACGATCTTCTGCGGTGAGTCGGTCGAGTCCGACCAGTCGAAGCCGCTCTCCTACGAGGTGGTCTCGTCGACCCCGGCGCCCGGCGCGGGAGCCGGCGGCAGCAGCGGCGGCAGCAAGCCCTGACCCGCCCGGCCGCGCCCGAGGAGATACCCAGAAAGGCACCGCTACACTAGCCGGAGTCAGCACCCAGAAGGAGTCCGCATTGAGCCCAGATAGCCGCCTGCTCGCAGGCCGATATCAGGTGGGCGAACTCATCGGCCGGGGCGGCATGTCCGACGTGCACCGCGGGACCGACACCCGGCTGGGGCGCACCGTCGCGATCAAGCTGCTGAAGCCGTCGCTTGCGACCGACCCCGCGTTCCGCACCCGCTTCCGTCAGGAGGCGCAGGCGGCCGCGCGGATGACGCATCCCACGATCGTGCGCGTGTTCGACGCGGGCGAGGAGACCGTCCGCGAGCCGAACGGCCACGAGGCGCAGCTGCCGTTCATCGTGATGGAGCACGTCGACGGCGTGCTGCTGAAAGACCTGATCAAGAAGGGCCCGCTCGAGGTCCAGGAGGCCGTGCGCATCACGGAGGGCATCCTCACCGCGCTCGAGTACTCGCACCGCGCCGGCGTGGTCCACCGCGACATCAAGCCCGGCAACGTGATGATCACGAAGGCCGGCCAGGTGAAGGTGATGGACTTCGGCATCGCGCGGGCGATCAGCGACTCCTCCGCGACCGTGGCCCAGACGACCGCCGTGCTCGGCACCGCCAGCTACTTCTCGCCGGAGCAGGCGAAGGGCGAATCCGTCGACGCCCGCACCGATCTCTACTCCACCGGCGTCGTGCTGTTCGAGATGCTGACCGGTCGTCCGCCGTTCCGCGGGGACACCCCCGTCGCCGTCGCCTACCAGCACGTGAGCGAGACGGCCGTCGCGCCGAGCACGGTCAACCCGAAGGTCTCGCCGGCGATGGACGTCGTGGTCGCTCGTGCGCTGACCAAGGACCGCTTCGAGCGCTACCAGACGGTGGCCGAGTTCCGCGCCGACCTCGAGGAGGCCGCGTCCGGCCGGGTGCCGAAGCGCAAGCACGAGGACGAACTGGCCGAGACCCTGTTCGGTGCCCCGCCGAGCCAGATCTCGGGCCCCGAGGCCGCCTTCCGCCAGCTCGCCGAAGACCAGACCATGACGCGCACGCAGCGTCGCCCACCCGTCATCTGGGTCTGGGCCGGCATCGCGATCATGGCGGTGGTCATCGTCGCGGTGCTCGCCTGGGTGCTGCGGCTCGCGCCGAGCACGACCATGCCCGACACCTCGCGCAAGGTCCCGAACCTGTCCGGGCAGACTCTCGAGAAGGCCTCGGCCGAACTGGAGTCGATGAAGCTGAAGTGGGTGCAGAGCACGGAGCCGAGCCCCACCTACCAGTCCGGCGAGATCGTGCGCACGGACCCGGGCGCGGGGATCGTCGTCGCGACCGGCGACACCATCACGCTCTACGTCTCCTCGGGCAAGAAGACGGTCTCCGTGCCGGATGTGCACAACATGACCGTCGACGCCGCCAGCCAAGCGCTCCAGCAGGCCGGGCTCACCGTCGGTCCGACGACCTCGGAGAACTCGCCGACGATCCCCGCGAACATCGTCATCTCGACCGATCCGGCGGCCAATGCATCCGCGCACGAGGGCGACGCGGTCGGTTTGCACGTCTCGAGCGGCAAGGTCACGCTGACGGACCTGACCGGGCAGACCCTCCAGGCGGCGTCGGGGATACTGACGCAGCTGGGCCTGTCGTCGAACCCGAAACCCGACCCGAGCTGCCCGCAGGACAAGGGCGCGACGATGGTGCATACGCAGTCGCTGGTAGGGGACGTCCCGCAGGGTTCGACCGTCGACCTGACCTACTGCTCGGGCTGATCCGCCGCTCGCCTGCGTCGGCGCGATTCAGCCCAGCTTCACCAGTGGGTTGAGGGCACGAGCGGCCTCGGCCGCTCCGGCGAGGCCGGCGACCTCGAGCCAGTTGCCGAGCATCCGGTAGCCGCCCTCGGTCAGCACGGACTCCGGATGGAACTGGACGCCGTAAATCGGCGCCTCGCGGTGCTGCAGCGCCATGATGACGCCGCCCGCGGTGCGGGCCGTGACATGGAGGTCGTCGGGCAGCGTACCGTCGACAACCGCCAGCGAGTGGTAGCGCGTCGCCGTGAACGGCTGTGCGACACCGTCGAAGAGCGGGCTCTGGTCGTGGGTGACCTGCGAGGTCTTCCCGTGCATGAGCTCCTCGGCGTTGGTGACGACGCCGCCGAACGCCTCGGCGATCGCCTGGTGCCCGAGGCAGACTCCGAGGAGCGGCTGGCCGGTCTTCAGCGCCTGCTCGACGACCGGGATGGACACGCCCGCATCGGCCGGCTTGCCCGGCCCCGGCGAGACCAGCACCGCGTCGTACTCCGCCAGAGTCGACGGGAGGTCGTCCATCGCGATGTCGTCGTTGCGGACGACGACGGTCTCGGCTCCGAGCTCACGCAGGTAGCCGTTCAGCGTGTAGACGAAGCTGTCGTAGTTGTCGATGACGAGGACGCGGGTCACGGCCCCACGGTACCTTCCTGCGGGCCGAGGAGCGAATCCACCCAGGGGAACACCCAGGTGACGAGCGCGAAGAGCACGAGCGCGACCAGGACGAGAAGGATGAGGAGCCGGACCCACCACGGGCCGGGCAGGACACGCCACAATGCTGCGTACACGGTCAGCCTCCCTGCCCGACCGCCGCGGCGATCTCGCTCGGAATCTCCCGCGGCGGCGCGTAGGACTGGAACACGTTGTAGGCGATCAGCCGCTCGCCCGCGTGGAACGGCGGGTTGCAGGTCGTGATCGTCATCAGCCGGTCGGTCGGCGTCGCCTGCGGCTGGCGCGGCACCGGGAGCAGCACCTGGACGGCCGACGGCTGGACGTACTCGAAGTTGCGGAAGGTGTAGGTGTACCAGCCGTCCTTCGTCTGCACGTAGATGTGGTCTCCGATGTGCAGCTTCGACAGGTCGATGAAGGTGTTGCCCCAGCCGGAGTCGTGTCCGGCGACGGCGAAGTTGCCCACCTGCCCGGGCAGCTGCGAGTCGATGTAGTGACCGACGCCGGCGGTATAGCTGTTCAGCACCCGCTCCACGTCGACCGTCTGCCGGATGGTGCGCTTCCAGTCGGGGCCGAGTCGCGGCACGTAGATCACAGCGAACGGCTCGTACGGCGCCGGCTTCGCGAGCACCGGCGGATCGACCTGCGCCGTCGTGGTGTCGGGCTTCGGCTTCGGCACCTTCATGGCGTCGTCGATCCACTTCTGGCTCTGCTGTGCCGCCGCCGTGGTCTGCTGGCCCGCGAGGACCAGGTTGTTCCACCACACCTGCCAGCCGAGGAACAGCAGCACGAGCACGCCCGCGGTGATGAGCACCTCACCGGCGACGCCCAGCACGGTGGGCCGGCGGTGCGGCCGTCGCGTGCGGGGTCGGGTGGCGGTCATATGGTGGATTCTAGAGAGCGTCGCTGGGAAGAGACACAGTTCTCCACAGGCCTACTCGAGTTCTGCACACGAATAGCTCATGACACCGGGCCAAGCGCATGGTCGAGCTCTAGAGCCACCCGTCGACCACGTCGTCCGCTCGTCGCTACTGCCACCGCGAGGCCGACCAGCAGGAGGGCGAATCCCGAGACGATGAAGGTGGTCCGAGCCGAGGAGACGGCAGCCAGCAGGGATCCTGCGCCCATCCCGAGCGGCCCCAGGGCGATTGCGGTGCCGTAGAAGATGGAGTTCACTCGGCCGAGGACATCGTTGTCCACGAGGCGCTGCCGGAGTGTCGTCGCGGTGATCGCCCACATCATGAGCGGTAGTCCCTGCACGAAGAACACCGCACCGATGGCCCAGGGGTCGTGCAGGAAATATACGCCGATGAATCCCAGTCCATAAAGCGGAGTCGCTCCCCAGAGAACCGCCGTCCGGGTTCGCCTTCCGACGAACCCTCCGAGCGCCGAACCGACCAGCGATCCCAGCGCGGTCGTAACCAAGAGGAAGGCGAACGCCGCCTCTGTACCTCCCAGTTCGCGTGTGACGAAAATGACCAGCGGCCCCTCCGGCATCCATCCGAAGAAATTCCATCCGGCGGTGAGAACGAGCAGCGCGACGATCGCGCGCCTGGCGCGAACCGCGCGAATGCCTGCAGCGACGTCGCTCAGCAAGCGTGGTGCAGCCGTGTCGCGAACGGGCAGGGCACTGTCAGGCCGACAGCGCGCGGCTCCACGCGGGATACCCGCTGAGAGCAGTCCGCCGGACATCGCAAGCAGAGCGGTCGTCACGAGAAGGGAGAGCTGATGGTCGACGCCGAAGAGAACCGCGCCGAGGACCGGTCCTATCACTCCGTTGGCGAACGTCTGGCCGAATGAGATGTATGAGTTGTATCTCTGCAGGCGGTCAGGTAGCACGACCTCGGGAATTACCGCACTCGACGCTGTCTCGAACAGTGTCTCTCCAACACCGAGCAGCGCGGCGGCCGCCATGAGCAGTCCAATGCTGCCGAGTCCCGTACCCATCATGGCGACGACGGCGATCATCACCATCGCGCGGAACGCGTTGGCGAACGAGCTTGTGAGGAACCTGTCGTAACGGTCCGCGATCACCCCGAGCGGTGCGGTGAGCGCGACCGAGGAGACCACGCGAGCGATGGCGATCGCGCCGATGCCCAGCGGCGAGTCCGAGATGGTCAGCGCCAGAAGGGGGACGACGGCCAGCTGTACCCCGTCGCTCAGATTCGACGTGAACGAAGCAACCACAACGTTCGGCCCCGACCGCATCGGGTTCCGTGATCCGATGGCTGTCATCGGGGCTCGATCCGGCTCGTTGAGCAGGCGCAAGACCCCCCAAGACGGCCGCAGAGTTTTCCGCTAGGCACGGCTGGCCAGTGCTCGGCGTCCAGCAGGCCGGTGGTGATCGCGATGGCTACGAGTGCCGGCCTGTTCGAAGCCGCGAGGACCCGACCCATGGCGGCAACGTGGTGGGCAACGGTGTGCGTGGTAATTCTCAGGCGGGCACCGACCTCCTCATAGTTGAGGCCTTGACTGACAAGGGCAAGGACCTCTACCTGGCGGGCAGAGACCTTCCACTCACAGCGCCACTGAGTTCGTGCATTTCGAAATGTGCTCAAACGACCGATGTACCTCCCCGAACGGGCCAAATCTTTATAGCAAGCGTCAGTGAAGCGGCACACTAGCGATTCATGCCATCCCTTCCATCAAACTACCTGTATCGGGGATTTGAACATTGTCTTTTTATATTTCGCTTGTTCCATGCAATACATCGATACCTGCGGAACAAGAGATTTCTGGAGCGTGGCGGTCCCGTCTCTGACCCTCTCCCAGTGGGTCGAGCCCAGGCTTGCAGCCGGCACGGGCGTTGCGCACCACGCTCGCGCTCTCAAGGACGAAGGGGCGACCGTCGTTCGGCGGGCGGTCCCGTCTGCCCTGTGCGAGCGGCTTGAGCGAGGCATCCTGGAGGCGCGTCGTTCGTTCGGTCACGAGGTCTTCGAGCTTTCCGACCCACAAGCGGTCGGCAGGGCGGGCAACTTGGCGAGCCCACGCCATTGACTACTCCTGGGCCGAGGGTTTCGTGGATCCGCTGGACAGCACCAGAGACGAGCGCGTGACGGTATGGGATGAAGCGACAGGAACGATGCTCGAAGAAGTTCAGTTTCTCTTCTCTCCGTCCTTCGCCGACTTCCTTTCCCTTGCCGACTCCGCCGGATGGCAATGCGCGCGCGTCTTCGACGCGGGGGGCGAACCGTTCGACATGGCCGCAGAGCCATGCGCCGACGACGGGGGCTCGCGTTGGCTCCTCTTGCGAAACCGAGGACCGCGCCCCACAAGCGGCTCGGAGGAGTCATGACCAGCGGCATCCACAGGCCTATCCCCCGTTCGGGGGCATCAGGAACCCCGGGGGCTTCCCCGCTACACTGTGGTGCTATGGCACGCAGCAAGTCGAAGACCCGGATCGAGCGCCCCGCGCGCGCGGAGCGCGCACAGGCGACCTCCGGAGAGGACGCGCCGAACCCGGTCTGGTTCAAGCCGGTGATGTTCGGCTTCATGCTGCTCGGCCTGGTCTGGATCATCGTCTTCTACGTCAGCCAGAACCAGTACCCGATCCCCGCGCTCGGCGCCTGGAACATCCTGGTCGGCTTCGGCATCGCCTTCATCGGCTTCCTGATGACCACCCGCTGGCGCTGACGCCGCCACCCACCGACATCCCGAGACCCGGGCCGGCCCGGGTTTTCGCTTGTCCACAGTTCTCCACAGGTTCCATGTGGATAGTTGCGGCTCGTTCCCGCGCGGTTTCCCCAGTGTTAATAAGCCTGTGGAGAGTTACACCCGTGTAATTACCCACAGTGTTAATAAGCCTGTGGATAACTTATCCACGAGGTGTGGGAACTACACGAAGAAGTGGATGAGGCTCAGCGCGACGAACACCACGCACAGCACGACCAGGAGCGGAAGCTGCCAGCGGCGCCGCTGCGGCTGCCGGGTCTCCACGTAGATGAGGCCGACCAGGAAGCCGCCGATGAGTCCGCCGACATGCGCCTGCCAGGCGATGTTGAAGCTGGGCAAGAATCCGATGCCCAGGTTGATCGCCAGCAGCACCAGCATCTGTGTCGCATTGCCGCCCAGCCGCCGCTGGATGATGAGGAAGGCGCCGAACAGGCCGAAGATCGCGCCGGACGCGCCGACCACCGGTACGAGCGGCGAGGCGATCAGGAGCACGCCGAGGGAGCCGGCGAATCCGCTGATCAGGAAAAGGGCCAGATAGCGGGCACGACCGAGCAGAGGCTCGAGCGCGGAACCGAACACCCACAGCGTGTACATGTTCAGCAGCAGGTGCAGGATGTTGGCGTGCGCGAAGATGCTGGTGAGCATCCGCCACGGCTCGAACGCTCCGGAGACCGCTGCAGGGTAGGAGTACGCGCCCGCGTAGTGCAGGGCGCTCGTCACCGGCAGGCCGAGGAGGTCGCCGATGGTCTGCACGATGAAGACCGCGACGCAGATCGCGATGATCACGTAGGTCACCACGGGTGCGCCGCCGCCGGTCATGCGGGTCAGCCACGCGGGCTTGGTCCGCGGATGGGTCGCGCGCTGCTGCGCCATGCACTCGGGGCACACGACGCCGACCGCGGCGGGCGTCTGGCATTCCCCGCAGATCGTGCGCCCGCACCGCTGGCAGAGCACGTAGCTCTCGCGGTCCGGGTGCCGGTAGCAGTAGCCGGCGCGCGCGTCGACGGGCTGAGTCATCTGTGCTGCTCGCCCGCCGTCTCTCAGACCTGCTCGATGTCGATCGACTCGATCACGACGTCGTCGAGGGGCCGGTCGCGGGCGTCGGTCGGCACCTCGGCCAGCTTGTCGACGATCCGGCGCGACGCGTCGTCCGCCACCTCGCCGAAGATGGTGTGCTTGCCCTGCAGCCAGGTCGTCGGGCCGACGGTGATGAAGAACTGCGAACCGTTGGTGCCACGGCCGCCCTGGATGCCCGCGTTCGCCATGGCGAGCATGTACGGCTGGGTGAAGTCGAGCTCCGGGTTGATCTCGTCGTCGAACTGGTAGCCCGGGCCGCCGACGCCCTGGCCGAGGGGGTCGCCGCCCTGGATCATGAAGCCCGGGATGATGCGGTGGAAGATCACACCGTCGTAGAGAGGAGCGTTCGACTTCTCGCCCGTGGCGGGGTGCGTCCACTCGATCTCGCCCGTCGCCAGTCCGGTGAAGTTGCGGACCGTCTTCGGCGCGTGGTTGCCGAAGAGGTTGACCTTGATGTCTCCATAGTTAGTGTGGAGCGTGGCGACAGCGGTGTGCTTAGACATGGCACCAATTCTTGCACAGGGCGTATAGAGGACTCCGGAGGCCGAGATGACCTCTCGGGCCATCCTCAGCCCTTTCGGTGGCAAGATGGAGTCAGTCGCCACCCCGACGCAACGGAGGAACAGATGAGCCTGACACGGAAGCGCAAGAAGGAGCTCAAGCGACTGCGCAGCGGAGCCGAGGACCTGTGGACCCAGCAGCAGGAGGTGCTGGCGAATGCCAACGCCCTGGCTGCCGAGGCGCGTAAGCAGGCGGCCTACTACACACGCGAGGAGATCGCGCCGCGCGTCCGTGACGGCTACGACACCTATGTGCGTCCCGCCGCCGAGACCGCCAAGTCCACCGCCAGCCGGTACGCCGGTGCTGCCCGGGAGCGCGTCGTCGGCGACGTCATCCCGGCCGTCGGCACCGCCGTCGGGACGGCGCTCTCGGTGGTCGACCATGCGCGGGCCGCTCGCGCCGCCGCCTTCTCCGGCGATTTCTCGAAGGCCGCGAAGCAGCTGACCAAGAAGCCGGCGCCGAAGAAGTCGGGTCCCGGTGCGGGCGGTGTCGTCGCGATCGTCGTGGGTATCGTCGCCGCCGTCGGCGTGCTCTACGCGGTGTGGCAGACGTTCCGGGCCGACGACGAGCTGTGGGTCGCCGACGAGGAGCCCACGACGCCGGCCACGACGTCGGAATCCGCTTCCGGCGCCGAGCTCTGACCCCAGGGTTCTTTCGGGGGTTACCCCGATGGTGCGCTTCCGCGCGCGCTGAGACGCTGGAGGCATGAACACACTCATGCGTCCCCTCGACGGCCGGATCATCGGCGGCGTCTGTGCCGGGCTCGCGAACCGCTTCGGCCTGCGACCGTGGACGGTCCGCGTGATCTTCCTGCTCTCGTGCCTGCTGCCCGGACCCCAGTTCATCGCCTACCTGGCGATGTGGATCATCATCCCGGGCGAAAGGCAGCAGACGGCGACCGCCTAGTCGCGGAGTCCCGCCATGCGGAGTGCGATGTCGACGAGCTCGACCCGCCTGTTCGGGATGGCCGACAGGGCGAACCATGCTGCCTCGTCGGTCGTCCCGTCGCGTTCGTTGGTCAGCGTGCCGCCGACCACCCGTGCGCGGTAGACGATGCGCAGAGCGTGCAGCGGCCCTGCGTCGCTGACGAAGCGGTGCTCGGCCGGGATCACCTTCGAGTCGATCCCGAGCAGCTCACCGGCTTCGCCTGCATACCCGGTCTCCTCGGCGATCTCGCGCACGACCGCGTCTGCCGGGTCCTCTCCCGGGTCGATGCCGCCGCCGGGAAGCGTCCAGCCGGACTTGCCGCCTTCGTTCCAGTGCGCCAGCAGGATGCGGTCGCCCTCCGTGATCACTCCGTAGGCTGCGACTCTGATATCCATCGCATCACACTACTGCCGATGTCAGTGGTCAGGGGCAGACTAGGGGTGATGCCCGAACTTCCGGAAGTCACCGCCCTCGCAGCCGACCTCGACGGCCGGTTGAAAGGTCGTGTCATCGACAGGCTGAGCATTGTCGCCTTCTCCGCGCTGAAGACGTTCGATCCCCCTGCCGATGCCCTCCACGGCCTGACGATCGGCGGGGTCACCCGGCACGGCAAGTTCCTCGATCTCACCGCGGGCGAGTTGCACGTCGTGATCCACCTGGCCCGCGCCGGCTGGATCCGCTGGCGCGACAAGCCCCCGCCCCCTCCGACCGGACGGCTGGGCAAAGGCCCGCTCGCTGCGCGCCTCGTGCTCGACGACGGAACCGGGCTCGATATCACCGAGGCCGGCACCAAGAAGAGCCTCGCGATCTACGTGGTGCACGATCCCGCAGAGGTTCCCGGTATCGCGCGCCTCGGCCCCGATCCGCTCGACCCCGCGTTCACCGAGGAGGCGTTCGCCCGCATCCTCGCCGCGCAGGGTCGCGCTCAGATCAAGGGAGTTCTGCGCAACCAGTCGCTGATCGCCGGCATCGGCAACGCTTACTCCGACGAGATCCTCCATGTCGCCAAGATGTCCCCGTACAAGCCGGCGAGCATGCCGGCGGACGATGTGGCCCGCCTGTACCAGGCGACGCAGTCGACGCTGCGCGAGGCACTTGCGCGCGCCGACGGCCTCGCCGCGTCCGAGCTGAAGAGCGAGAAGAAGTCGAACCTCCGCGTGCACGGCCGCACCGGCGAGCCCTGCCCGGTGTGCGGCGACACCATCCGGCAGGTCATCTTCCACGACTCGACGTTCCAGTACTGCCCGACCTGCCAGACCGGCGGAAAACCCCTGGCAGACCGGGTGCTCTCCCGGCTGCTCAAGTAGCCGCGCTCAACCGTCGCAGACGTCAGCAGTCGCAGACGATCGAGCCGATCGGGGCGGTGAGCGGGTCGGCCGCGCGCGTCCCCGATCCGTCGTCGTCGACCACCGGCAGCCCCTCGCGGGCCCAGTACTCGTACCCGCCGATCATCTCGCGGACCTCGTACCCGAGCAGACTGAACGCCAGCGCGGCGCGGGTCGACCCATTGCACCCCGGCCCCCAGCAGTAGACGACCACCGGCATGCCGGCCGGGATGAGCTCGGCCGCGCGCCGCTCGATGTCCGCGGTCGGCAGGTGGATGGCGCCCTCGACGCGTCCCTGACGCCATGCAGCCTCGCCACGGGTGTCGACGAGGACGAAGCGCTCGGCAGCATCCATCGCGGCCTTGACGTCGGAGGGGTCTGTCTCGAATCGGAGCTTCGCGGCGAAGTGGCGGGCCGCTTCGGTGGTGTCGGTATCCATACCGTTGAGCGTAGGAAGACGGCGGCTGCGATTGAAGGCCGGTTCGACGGCGTTCGTTGCGGATCGCCGTCGATCTCATGGCAGAATCGCGCCATGGCCGTCAATCCCGCGAACACCGTCGACAGCACCGACCGGACACTGCTCGCCGAGCTGCAGCGCGACGGCCGCCAGTCGATCGCCGAACTGGCACGCACCGTCCACATGTCGAACAGCGCGGTCGCGGAACGCGTCCGCCGGCTCGAGGACGCCGGCATCATCTCGGGCTACCGCGCGGTGATCGATCCCGAGCGCCTCGGCTACGGCATCCTGGCGTACCTCCGCCTGCGCTACCCCAGCAGCCAGTACACGCCGCTGCACGACCTGCTGGCCGACATCCCCGAAGTGGTGGAGGCGCACCACGTCACCGGAGACGACTGCTTCATCATCAAGGTCGTTGCGACGTCGATGCGGCACCTGGAGCAGATCAGCGGCCGTGTCGGCACCCTCGGCAGCGTCACCACGAGCGTCTCCTACTCGAGCCCGTTCCCGACGCGTCCGATCACCCCACCGCAGAACTGAAATCACAGTTCCAATGTGATACTGCTCTACAATGACATCCCGTGCGTCTTGTCTACATCGATGAATCCGGCCGCGATGACCGCTAGTACTTCTTCGGTGCTCTGATCGCCGATGCTGCTGCTGTTCGCTCGGTCGAGCGAGGTCTGGATGAAGTAGCCGCGCTCGTTGCGCGACATGTCGCGACGTTCGATCGTGGAGCTGAGTTTCACGCCGTCGACATGTTCCACGGCAGGGCCGCATGGGCGAACGTCCCGCTCGTATGGCGTGTCAAGGCGTGCGATCTGGTGGCCAAGGTGCTGGCCCGTTCGTCGGCACTCTTCATCTTCCGAGGCGTGGATCTGCGCGCCCTTCGGGCGAGCTACTCGTCTCCATATCCGGCTCACCTCCTGACGCTGGCGCACACGCTCGAAGACGTCCACATGAGGCTCGATGGATTCGACCACGACTCGCTCGGCCTCATACTGGCTGACGAACACCACGCCGCCAACGACTCACGACGCAGCCTTCGGCACTTCAAGCTCGCTCGGGTGCCGGGCTACACCAGACGTCCGCTCCGCAGGATCGCCGACACGATCTACTACGGTCCTTCTCACGCCAGTCGGATGCTTCAGGCTGCGGATGTTGCAACGTACTTTCTGAACCGCGATCGCACCATCGTCGAAAGCGATCCCCGGTCGTCCAAGGCCGTCGCCAAGATCGCCGCCAACGTGAGGTCGATCACGGTGAGCGAATTCGTCTGGAGCCCGAGGCGAAAAACACAACGCCCCGCGAGGCGGGGCGTTGGCTAGGTGCGGGAGGCTCTCAGCGTCCTGCGAGATAAGCATATCGCATAACATCGTTGCGACGGCGAGATGTGGAGCCTAGGAGATTCGAACTCCTGACATCCTGCTTGCAAAGCAGGCGCTCTACCAACTGAGCTAAGGCCCCGAGTGAGTGGATGGTGGGGATACGAGGACTTGAACCTCGGACCTCTTCGTTATCAGCGAAGCGCTCTAACCGCCTGAGCTATATCCCCGAATGGGCAGATACGAGACTACCCGATCTGCCCAGGCATTGCGAAATCGGTCAGTTGTTGGTGAAACCGACCAGAAGACCGCCCGTGATCTTCACCGACAGGTTGTAGAGCAGCGCGAAGACGGCGCCCAGCGCGGTCACCACGACGATGTCGAGGATGGCCACGATCAGCGAGAAGCCCATCACCTGGCCGAGGCCGAAGATGGAGCGCAGGTCGCTGCCGCCGGCACCCGAGATGTCCTTGAACAGGCTGTTCACCTGGTCGAAGATGCCGGTGCGGTCGAGCACCGTCCAGATCAGGAAGGTGCCGACGATCGCGATGATCGCGAGGCAGATCCCCGCGAGGAACGACAGCTTCACGGTGGACCAGAAGTCGACGTAGACCAGCTTGAGCCGCACCTGCTTGGCGGACGCGGGTCGACGGGACGACTTCTTGGCGAGCTTCTCGGCGACGCTACTGCTCATCTACGGTTTCATCCTTCCCGACGGACTCATCATCCTCCGCGAGAGAAGCGGAGACGAGGTCTCGTTCGGTGTTCTTCGCCAGTGCGATGATCTTGTCCGACTCGGCGAAACGTGCAAAGACGACACCCATGGTGTCGCGGCCCTTGGCGGGTACCTCGGCCACGGCAGAGCGTACCACCTTGCCGCTGGCAAGAACCACAAGGACCTCGTCGTCCTCCCCGACGATGAGAGCACCCACAAGATCGCCCCGGTCGTCGTTCAGCTTGGCCACCTTGATGCCCAGACCGCCGCGGTTCTGCAGGCGGTACTGGTCGGCAGCGGTGCGCTTGGCGTAGCCGCCCTCGGTGACGACGAAGACGTAGCCTTCGTCGGACACGACCGACGCATCCAGGAGGCGGTCCTCCCCACGGAAGTGCATGCCGATGACGCCGGAGGTCGAGCGGCCCATCGGACGCAGCGCCTCGTCGGATGCCGTGAACCGGATGGACATGCCCTTGCGCGACACCAGCAGCAGGTCGGAGTCCTCCTCCACCAGCAGCGCGGAGACGAGCTCGTCGCCCTCGCGCAGCTTGATGGCGATGATGCCGCCGGTGCGATTGGTGTCGTACTCATCCAGCGCGGTCTTCTTGATCAGACCCTGGCGGGTGGCGAGCACCAGGTACTTCGCCGCCTGGTAGTCCCGGATGTCGAGGATCTCGGCGATCTCCTCATCCGGCTGCAGCGCGAGCAGGTTGGCGACGTGCTGGCCCTTGGCGTCGCGGCCGGCCTCCTGCACCTCGTACGCCTTGGCGCGGTAGACGCGCCCCTGGTTCGTGAAGAAGAGCAGCCAGTGGTGCGTCGTCGTGACGAAGAAGTGGTCGACCACGTCCTCGCCGCGCAGCTGCGCACCCTTCACGCCCTTGCCGCCGCGGTGCTGGCTGCGGTAATTGTCGCTGCGCGTGCGCTTGATGTAGCCGCCGCGGGTGACGGTGACCACCATCTCCTCTTCGGGGATGAGGTCCTCGACGCTCATGTCGCCGTCGTAGCCGAACATGATCTCGGTGCGGCGGTCGTCGCCGAAGCGGGTGACGATCTCGCTGAGCTCTTCGCTGATGATCGAGCGCTGGCGGGCCGGGTCCTCGAGGATCGCGTGGAACTCCTGGATCTGCTTCTCGATCTCGTCGTGCTCGTCGATGATCTTCTGGCGCTCCAGCGCGGCCAGCCGGCGCAGCTGCATCGTGAGGATGGCATCCGCCTGGATGTCGTCCACCTCGAGCAGCTGCTTGAGGCCCTCGCGGGCGTCGTCGACGGTGGCCGAACGGCGGATGAGCGCGATGACCTCGTCGAGGGCGTCGAGGGCCTTCAGGTAGCCGCGCAGGATGTGTGCGCGCTCCTCGGCCTTGCGCAGCCGATAGCGCGTGCGGCGGACGATGACCTCGATCTGGTGGTCGACCCAGGCCGTGATGAAGCCGTCGAGCGACAGCGTGCGCGGCACATTGTCGACGATCGCCAGCATGTTGGCGCCGAAGTTCTCCTGCAGCTGCGTGTGCTTGTACAGGTTGTTGAGCACGACCTTCGCGACGGCGTCGCGCTTCAGCACGATCACGAGGCGCTGGCCGGTTCGGCCGGAGGTCTCGTCGCGGATGTCGGCGATGCCGCCGATGCGGCCGTCCTTCACCAGGTCGGCGATCTTGATGGCGAGGTTGTCCGGGTTCACCTGGTACGGCAGCTCGGTGACCACGAGGCAGACGCGGCCCTGGATCTCCTCGATGTTGACGACGGCACGCATCGTGATCGAGCCGCGGCCCGTGCGGTAGGCGTCGTGGATGCCCTTCACACCGAGGATCTGAGCGCCGGTCGGGAAGTCCGGTCCCTTGATGCGCTTGATCAGCTCTTCGAGGAGCTCCTCGCGGGAGGCCTCCGGATGCTGCAGGTGCCACAGGGCGCCGTCCGCGACCTCGCGGAGGTTGTGCGGGGGGATGTTGGTCGCCATGCCGACCGCGATACCGACCGAGCCGTTGACCAGGAGGTTCGGGAACCGCGCCGGAAGGACGATCGGCTCCTGCGTGCGGCCGTCGTAGTTGTCCTGGAAGTCGACGGTCTCCTCGTCGATGTCGCGGACCATCTCGAGCGCGAGCGGAGCCATCTTCGTCTCGGTGTACCGGGGAGCGGCCGCGCCGTCGTTGCCCGGGGAGCCGAAGTTGCCCTGGCCGAGGGCCAGCGGGTAGCGGAGGCTCCACGGCTGCACCAGGCGCACGAGCGCGTCGTAGATCGGCGCGTCGCCGTGCGGGTGGAACTGCCCCATCACGTCGCCGATGACGCGGGTGCACTTCGAGAACGCCTTGTCGGGGCGGTATCCGCCGTCGAACATCGTGTAGATCACGCGCCGGTGCACCGGCTTGAGGCCGTCGCGCACCTCGGGCAGCGCGCGCCCGATGATGACGCTCATGGCGTAGTCGAGGTAGGACCTCTGCATTTCCGACTGCAGGTCGACCTGGTCGATCCTGCCGTGGATGCCGAAGCCCTCCTCCTGCTCGCCGGTACCCGTCTGCTCGTCCGTCACAGTCTTCTCTCCCTCGCGGTTCGTCTCGTCGTCTGGCGCTCGTGCGTCAGATGTCGAGGAATCGCACGTCCTTGGCGTTCTTCTGGATGAACGAGCGACGCGACTCCACGTCCTCCCCCATCAGCGTGGCGAAGATCTCGTCGGCCGCCGCCGCGTCGTCGAGCGTCACCTGGAGCAGCGTGCGCGTCTCCGGGTTCATCGTGGTGTCCCACAGCTCCTGGTAGTCCATCTCGCCGAGACCCTTGTAGCGCTGCACCCCGTTCTCCTTCGGGATGCGCTTGCCCGACGCGATGCCCTCGGCCAGCAGCGCGTCGCGCTCGCGGTCGGAGTACACGTACTCGTGCTCCGAGTTCGACCACTTGAGGCGGTAGAGCGGCGGCTGCGCGAGGTACACGTAGCCGAGCTCGATGAGCGGACGCATGTAACGGAACAGCAGCGTCAGCAGCAGCGTGGTGATGTGCTGGCCGTCGACGTCGGCGTCGGCCATGAGCACGATCTTGTGGTACCGCGCCTTCTCCGGGTTGAAGTCCTCGCCGATGCCGGCGCCGAACGCCGTGATCATGGCCTGCACCTCGTTGTTGGCGAGCGCACGGTCGAGCCGGGCCTTCTCGACGTTCAGGATCTTGCCGCGGAGGGGCAGGATCGCCTGGGTCTCGGGGTTGCGGCCCTGGACGGCCGAGCCGCCGGCCGAGTCGCCCTCGACCAGGAAGATCTCCGAGATCGTCGGGTCCTTCGACTGGCAGTCCTTGAGCTTGCCGGGCATGCCGCCGCTCTCGAGGAGTCCCTTGCGGCGAGCGGTCTCGCGCGCCTTGCGGGCTGCGATGCGAGCGGTCGCCGCCTGCAGCGCCTTGCGGATGATCTCCTTGGCCTGGTTCGGGTTGCGGTCGAACCAGTCGCCGAGCTGATCGCCGACGACCTTCTGCACGAACGCCTTCGCCTCCGTGTTGCCCAGCTTGGTCTTGGTCTGGCCCTCGAACTGCGGCTCGGAGAGCTTGACCGAGATGACGGCGGTCAGTCCCTCGCGCACGTCATCGCCGGAGAGGTTGTCGTCCTTCTCCTTGAGGATGCCCTTCTCGCGCGCATACCGGTTGACCAGGGTGGTCAGCGCGGCGCGGAAGCCCTCCTCGTGCGTCCCGCCCTCGTGGGTGTTGATCGTGTTGGCGTAGGTGAAGACGCTCTCGTTGTAGCTCGTCGTCCACTGCATCGCGACCTCGAGCGCGATCTTGCGCTCGGTGTCCTCCGACTCGAACGAGATGATCTCGTCGTGCACCACTTCCGCCTTCTTGGCGGAGTTGAGGTACTGGACGTAGTCCTGCAGACCGCGCTCGTAGAGGAAGACCTCGTGACGCGGGGCCACTTCCTCGTCGACCTCGCCCTCGACAGGCTCGATCTCCGGAGCGCGCTCGTCGGTGATCGCGATGCGCAGGCCCTTGTTCAGGAACGCCATCTGCTGGAAGCGGGTGCGGAGAGTGTCGTAGTCGAAGTCGATCGTCTCGAAGGTCTCCGAGCTCGGCCAGAACGTGATGATCGTGCCGGTGCGCTCCGACGCCTCGCCCTGCTCGAGCGGCGCCTGGGGGACGCCGTCGCGGTAGCTCTGGCGCCAGACGGATCCCTGGCGGTGCACCTCGACGTCGAGCCGGCTCGACAGCGCGTTCACGACGGAGCTGCCGACGCCGTGCAGACCGCCGGAGACCGCGTACCCGCCGCCGCCGAACTTGCCGCCGGCGTGCAGGATGGTGAGCACGACCTCCACGGTCGACTTCTTCTCGGTGGGGTGCTCGTCGACCGGGATGCCACGGCCGTTGTCGTCCACCCGCACCGCGCCGTCGGGGAGGATGGTCACCTCGATGTTGTCGGCGTAGCCGGCCAGGGCCTCGTCGACGGAGTTGTCGACGATCTCGTAGACAAGGTGGTGGAGCCCGCGAGGACCGGTCGAACCGATGTACATTCCGGGTCGCTTGCGGACGGCTTCGAGACCTTCCAGGATCTGGATCTCGTTCGCGCCGTACTCGTGTTCCGCGCCGGTCCCGTTCGGTTCCATCGTCATATGAAATTAGGCTCCTGACCGCACTCGACAGTGACTCTCCATTCTACCAAGAGCCAGCGGCGGAAATGCCCGGAAACGGGCGTCTGAGAGGTTTTCTTCGCCAGAGCGACCTCTTTTGTCTTCTCAGCCGTAGGTATCCCGCGGACCGCGCCCTGGAATCGACCTGGGGCCTCTTTTCCAGGAGGGGGCGTCGGGTCCTTGGAAACGGATCGACTGGATGTCCGCGTCGGGGAACCGCTCCGCGATTCGCACGAGCAGCTCGGAGCGCATCATCCGCAGCTGCGTCGCCCACGCCGTCGACTCGCACCGGACCACCAGGACGCCGTCGCTGATCTGGTCCGGGACGGCGTGCTTCGCGGTCTCCTCGCCGGCCAGTTCGCGCCATCTTTCGAGCAGTTCCGACTGCGCGAGGGCAGAGGTCCAGCCCAGCTGCGAGGCGAGCGCGTCCATGACGTCGCCGATGTCGTGCGGGTCTCGTCCGGAGCCGAAGGGCCTGCTCGCCGCCGTGTCCTCCTTGCGGGGAGACGTCCGCCGGCTGCGCGAGCTGGTCCCGGCGAACAGAGCCTTGAGCCGCAGGTAGACGGCGGATGCCTCGGTGGATGCGCCCGCGCGCTCAGGCATCGGTGGCCTCCACGATCGCACCCGCCTCGATCCGGACGGTGTGCGCCGTGAGCTCGTCGGGCACGTCGTCGTACACCGCCGCTGTGATGAGCACCTGCTCGTAACCGGACACGGCGGTTGCGAGCATGCGTCGCCGCGCCTGGTCGAGTTCGGCGAAGACGTCGTCGAGGATGAGCACCGGATCGCCGGTGGTGGATTCGCGCCGGAGCAGCTCGGCCGATGCCAGCTTGAGAGCGAGAGCGAACGACCACGATTCGCCATGGCTCGCGTATCCCTTCGCCGGAAGGCCGTTGAGCTCGAACAGCACGTCGTCGCGGTGCGGGCCGACGAGGGTGAGGCCCCGCTCCAGCTCCTTGCGGCGGACGTTCGTGAGCGCGCGGCGGAATGCCTCGGTGGTGGCGACACCGGCTGACCCCGTTACGGTCTCATCGTCGCTGTCGTCCTCGTCCTCGACGTGCGCGCCGAAGATGGTGAGCTGCGGCAGCAGCCGCGGGTGGTGGTCGTCGCCGGCGACGGAACGGTAGGCGGCCACGAGCGGATCGCTGAGCCGGCCGACCAGGTCGAGTCGCGCATCCATGAGCTCGGACCCGAGCTGGATGAGGCGCTCGTCCCAGATGTCGAGCGTCCCGAGCTGGTCCTCCCTTACGCGGGACGCGCGAGCGGACTTGAGAAGCGTGTTGCGCTGTTTCAGCACCCGCTCGTAGTCGCCGATGACCCCGGCGAAGCGGGGATTCCGCTGAATCAGCAGCTGATCGAGGAACCGCCGGCGGATGCCGGGTTCCCCGCGGACCAGCGCGAGGTCTTCCGGGGCGAACAGCACGCTGGAGAAGTAGCGCGGCAGCTCGCGCGGCTTGATCGCGGCCCGGTTGACCTGCGCGCGGTTGGGCGAGCTGCGGTTGAGCTGCAACTCCACGAGCAACTCGCGGCCGTCGTGGCGGATGCGGGCCCGCACGATCGCGGCGTCCGCATCCTTTCTGATCATCGCCTGGTCGCTCGACACCCGGTGCGACCCGAGGGTGCTCAGGTAGCCGAGCGACTCGACGAGATTGGTCTTCCCCTGGCCGTTGCGGCCGACGAACAGATTCGCGCCGGCCGCGAACGGCACCTCCGCGGTGCGGTAGTTGCGGAAGTCGGTCAGGGAAAGATGCGTAACTCTCAACGAGGGTTAGTCCACGGCCTTCACAGCGTGGCCGCCGAACTGGTTGCGCAAGGCGGCGACGGCCTTCATCGCAGGAGAGTCCTCCTGGCGCGAGACGAACCGCGCGAAGATCGAGGCGCTGATCGTCGGCACCGGGACGGCGTTGTTCAGCGCCTCCTCCACGGTCCAGCGACCTTCGCCCGAGTCCTGCACGTAGCCCTCGATGTGCTCGAACTCCGGGTCCTGCTCGAGAGCGCGGACCAGCAGGTCGAGCAGCCAGGAGCGGACGACGGTTCCCCGCTGCCAGGCCTTGAACGTGCCGGTGACGTCCTTGATGATGTCCTTGCGCGTGTCCAGGAGCTCGTAGCCCTCGGCGTATGCCTGCATCAGCGCGTACTCGATGCCGTTGTGCACCATCTTGGCGTAGTGGCCGGCGCCGACCTCGCCGACGTGGACGAAGCCCTCGTCGCGCGGACCCTCCGGGCGCAGCGCGTCGAAGACCGGCATCACGCGCTCGACCTGCTGGGCGGAGCCGCCGACCATCAGGCCGTAGCCGTTCTCCAGACCCCAGATGCCGCCGGAGACTCCGACGTCCATGAAGTCGACGCCGCGCGGGGCGAGAAGCTCCGCGTGCTTGAAGTCCTCGGTGAACTTCGAGTTGCCGCCGTCGATGACCAGGTCGCCCTTCTCGAGCAACGGCTCGAGGTCGCGGATCACCGAGTCGGTGATCTGACCGGCCGGCACCATGACCCAGATGGTCCGCGGCGCGGGGAGCGCTGCCACGAGGTCTGCGACGGTCGCGACGTCGGAGACCTCCGGGTTCGTGTCGTACCCGGTGACGTCGATGCCGTTCTTCTCGAGGCGGGCGCGCATGTTGTTGCCCATGCGCCCGAGGCCGATGAGGCCGATGTGCATGATTGTCCTTCTCTTCTCTTCTTCCGGCGCCGGGTTCTAGCGCAGGAGCAGGTTCGGCTGGAGCAGATACTTGTAGGAGTCCGCGCCTGCCTGATCCTTGGATGTCTGGCTCGTGATGAGCACAGGCCCCGGCTTGTTGGGGTTCTCGGTCTTCGTGAAGGAGATGCGCACGAACTCCGAGTGCACCGCCCCCAGACCGTCGAGCAGGAACTGCGGCTTCAATGAAACCACCGTCTCCTGGCCAGTGAGAAGAGCGTCGATGCTCTCGGATGCCTGCGCCTGCTCCGAACCGATCGCTTCCAGCGTCAGCCCGTCGGCGGTGAAGGTGTAGCGGAGCGCTGCTTCGCGCTCCAGGACGAGGGCGACTCGGCGGGTCGCCTCGATGAGCTCTGCGGTGTTGACCACCGCGTAGTTGTCGACCTGCTCGGGGAACAGCCGGCGGACCGGCGGGAAGTTGCCCTTGATCAGCAGTGAGGTCACCGTCTTGCGGTCGGCGGTGAACGCGATCAGCTCGCGGTCGTCTCGGTTGGTGATCGAGATGGACACGTTGCCGCTGTGGCCGAACGTCTTGCCGATCTCTGTCAGGGTGCGGGCCGGGACCAGTGCGGTGACCGGCTCGCCGGAGGTGGTGCCGTTGTCCCAGTCGATCTCACGGACGGCGACGCGGTAGCGGTCGGTCGCCACGAGCCCGAGCGTGTTGTCGCCCACTTCGAGCTGGACGCCCGTGATGACGGGGGTGACATCGTCCCGCGAGGCGGCCACACCCACCTGGGCGACGGCCTCCGCGAACTCCTCGGCGGGGACGAGTCCTGCCTCGCCGCTCACCTGCGGGATGCTCGGGTATTCCTCCACCGGCATGGAGAGCAGCGTGAAGTTGGCGGAGCCTGCGCGGACGACGATCTTCGACTCCTCGGTCGAGAACTGCACAGGCGCGTTCGGCAGTTTCGACGCGATCTCGGCGAGCAGCCGGCCGGAGACGAGCACTCGTCCCGGCTCCTCGACCTGCGCGGCGATCTCGGTCTGAGCCGAGACTTCGTAGTCGAAGGACGAGAGCTGGAGCCCGTTGTCGGTCGTCTCGATCAGCACACCGCTCAGGATGGGGAGGGTCGTCCGCTGCGGAAGGAGCTTCACCGCGAAGGAGACGGCCTCGCTGAACACATCCCGATTGGCTTGGAACTTCACGAAGGCACCTCTGTCGGCTCGACGGTACGGACGACACAAATCCTAGCGCCTGGCATCCGACGGGGAAGCGGCGGTGCGTCGACCCCGAAGGTTGTCGGCCGGACCCTTCTAGAAGAGTTAAGGATTAATCGTGTTAACCGCTGTGGAAAATGTGGATAACTCTGTTGAAGGCAGGAAATGACAGGGAACTACAGGTCGGTGACTTGTTGATGGCCTGAGGAATCCTGTTGTTCACAAGGGCTGTCGACGCGAGGTCGTGTCGTTCGCTTTTCACAGGCCGGTGGATCCCGTCCCCATTAAGTCGCGAGTTCTCCGGAACCTTTCCACAAGTTATCCACAAGTGTTAATAACGCACTGTCCCCACTCTGGGGATGGATATGTGGATAAGTCGTGCGCTATCGAGCGGCGCGCCTACTTGCCGTAGCGATGGTTCTGCTTGATCCGGCTGGTCAGCTCGGTGACCTGGTTGTAGATCGAGCGTCGCTCCTTCATGAGCTCGCTGATCTTCTTGTTCGCGTACATGACCGTGGTGTGGTCGCGGCCGCCGAACAGCTGCCCGATCTTCGGCAGCGAGAGATTGGTGAGTTCGCGGCACAGATACATGGCGATCTGCCGCGCGGTGGCCACCGCCTGCGAACGGCTGGAGCCGTAGAGGTCGTCGACGCTGAGCTTGAAGTACTCGGCGGTGTTCGTGATGATGTCGGTCGGCGCGATCACGTTGTCGTCGTCGAGCGTGATCAGATCCTTGAGCACCGTCTGGACGAGCGGCATGTCGACCGGCGTGCGGTTCAGGCTGGCGAACGCGGTGACGCGGATCAGCGTCCCCTCCAGCTCCCGGATGTTGCTCGACACCTTCGTCGCCATGAACTCCAGGATGTCGTCGGGCACCTGGATCTTCTCGCTCTGCGCCTTCTTGCGGAGGATGGCGATGCGGGTCTCGAGGTCCGGCACCTGGACGTCGGTGATCAGGCCCCACTCGAAGCGGGAGCGCATCCGGTCCTCGAAGCCCGTCAGCATCTTCGGCGGCAGGTCGCTCGTGATGACCACCTGCTTGTTGTGGTCGTGGAGCGTGTTGAACGTGTGGAAGAAGGCCTCCTGCGTCTCGACCGCCCGCTGCAGGAACTGGATGTCGTCGATCAGCAGGATGTCGATGTTGCGGTACCTGGCCTGGAAGGACGAGCCGCGGTTGTTCGCGATCGAGTTGATGAAGTCGTTGGTGAACTCCTCGCTCGACACGTAGCGGACGCGGATGCCCGGATACAGGCTCATCGCGTAGTGCCCGATCGCGTGGAGCAGGTGGGTCTTGCCGAGTCCCGAGTCGCCGTAGATGAAGAGCGGGTTGTAGGCCTTCGCCGGCGCCTCGGCGACAGCGACAGCCGCCGCATGGGCGAAGCGGTTGGACTGGCCGATGACGAAGTTGTCGAAGCTGTACTTGGAGTTGAGGCGGGTGTCGCCGCCGCGGGGAGGCGCGGTGATCTCGGTCGGCGGGGAGACGACCGGCGCGACCTGCTCCGCATAGGCGGGCGCGGATTCCTGTTCGGCCGAGGGCCCGGCCATGCTCTCCTGCTGGATCTCGGGGTTCACCACAATCGCGAAGGTGTTCACCTCGAAGGCGTCGTCGAGCGATCCGATGGCGTTCAGCAGAGGAAGCCGGCTGCGCTGCTCGATCATCCCGCGGGTGAACTCGTTCGGCACCTCCAGATAGAAGGTGCCCGCCATGATGCCCTTGGGCTCGACCAGGCTGAGGAAGCCGTACAGCTGCGGAGTGATCCGGTCGTCCGTCCCGAGCTTGCCGAGCACGTCCTGCCATGCCGCAGCTATGGACTCTTCGCCGCCTGCCATCGTTCCCCGTCTTCGTCTGTGTTGCGGATGCCGTCAGCCCGACGAGGGGACGAGTCGGCCCCCGGTGACTCTCGCCGGGTTGGCGGCTTCGGATGCCGCCGGTGGGTATTCACAGAGTTATCCACCGCTGTGTGAGCAATACCGTAGCGATCTCCGGCCAGAATTGGCATGGCCTGGGGATAACTTTCGACCTCACGGTAACTTGTCCACAGAAGAGCGATCAAATCCGATGCGCGGAATACGTCGGCGCGTCGGGCGATGCTTCCCTGCCAATACCGTGCATAATCAGTGGATTTGGCGCCATCGGTTTGACCAAGCGCATACCGAGGCCGTAGTTTTAATCAGTTGACTTGTAGCCGTTCCGGCTGCCCTCTAATTTTCCTGGCCTCACCATGCTGGCTGTTCCACTCAGCGCAGGCCTGTGAAGAGACCACCACGGAGATAGATATGAGCAAGAGAACGTTCCAGCCGAACAACCGCAAGCGCGCGAAGACCCACGGGTTCCGCCTCCGCATGCGTACCCGTGCCGGCCGTGCCATCCTCTCGGCGCGTCGCAGCAAGGGCCGCACGAAGCTCTCGGCGTAAAGCCTCCACGGCAGAGGCCGACCGGTGCTCGCCAAAGCCAATCGCATCACGCGAGGGGTGGACTACCGGGCGACTGTTCGACGCGGCGCACGCTTCACCGGAGCGAGCACCGTGACCTACATCCGTCCGACGTCAGACCCCGACGTGGTGCGATTCGGCTTTATCGTGAGCAAGTCGGTCGGCAATGCGGTGAAGCGCAACCTCGTGCGGCGCAGGCTCAAAGCAGCCGCGTACGACCTCCTCCCCCAGTTCTCGGCCGCGGCCGGAGATGGCGGGATCGACGTGGTCGTGCGCGCATTGCCAGCCTCCGTTCAAGCGCAGTGGGCTAGCCTGCACGAAGAGCTTCTCCGGGCCTCTGCCCGCCACACCAGCCGCAGTCATCTCAGTAAGGGCAGCGTCCGTCCATGAACACCGCGATCGCAGCAGTGCTCCTCGCGCCGCGGAATGCGGCGGTGCTGGTGCTGCGCGCGTATCGCGCTGTGATCTCGCCGCTCTACGGAGACGTCTGCCGGTACTACCCGTCGTGCTCGGCCTACGCGTTGCAGGCGATCCAGCAGCATGGCGTCGTGGTCGGCTCGTTCCTCGGCATCCGCCGCATCGCCCGCTGCCACCCCTGGGCCGCGGGCGGGGTCGACGACGTCCCGCCGGCGAGGAAGCCGCGCTACCGGGTGACCCCGTTCGGATTCGTCGTCGCCACCAGCTCTCAGCCCATCGTCGGCCACGGAAAGGCCTAGTTAGAAGTCATGCCTGACATCATCGGACTCGTTCTCTGGCCCATCAAGTGGGTCGTTGAGCTGATCCTCGTCGCCTTCCACTGGCTCTTCACCCAGATCGGGCTCGACCCGGCAGCCGGTCTCACCTGGGTGCTCTCGATCGTCGGCCTCACCGTGGTGGTCCGCGCAGCGCTCATCCCCATCTTCGTCCGGCAGATCAAGAACCAGCGACGGATGCTGGAGATCGCTCCGCAGCTGAAGAAGATCCAGGACAAGTACAAGGGCAAGAAGGACCAGTTCTCGCGGGAAGCCATGTCGCGCGAGACGATGGAGCTCTACAAGAAGACCGGCACCAACCCGCTCAGCTCGTGCCTCCCCCTGCTGCTGCAGATGCCTGTGTTCTTCGCCCTGTTCCAGGTGCTGAACGGGGCTCAGAGCGGCAAGGCGGGCGTCGGTCCGCTGAACGAGGTGCTCGCCCAGCAGTTCGGCAACGCGACCCTGTTCGGCGTCGCCCCGCTGCACCAGAGCTTCCAGGGTGCGATGAATGCGCACCCGCCGCAGGTCGCGGTCATGATCATCGCAGCTGTTATGGTTGTGCTGATGACGGGGTCGCAGTTCCTCACCCAGCTGCAGATCGTCTCGAAGAACATGTCGCCGGAGACCAAGGCGAGCCCGCAGTTCAAGCAGCAACGCATCCTGCTGTACCTGCTCCCGTTCGTCTTCCTCTTCTCCGGCTTCGCCTTCCCGCTCGGCGTCATGTTCTACTGGCTGACCTCGAACCTGTGGACCATGGGTCAGCAGTTCCTCGTCATCCGCAACATGCCGACGCCCGGATCGGATGCTGCGAAGGCTCGCGAGGCGCGCCTCGCCAAGAAGGGCAAGCTCGTGCAGCCGGACGGTGCGACCGTATTGACGGTCGAGGAGCAGCCGAAGAAACAGCCGACCCAGCGTGTGCAGCCCGTCAGCAAGTCCCGCGCCAAGAAGCAGGCCGGAAAGTAAGGACCTCGAACCGATGACCGACGTGCAGACCTCCTCCCCCGAGCCGACCGACGCGCCTGACGCCGTCGACGTGGATGTCGAACTGGCCGCCGCCGACTCGTCTACACCGGCAGACCTCGACCGTGAAGCCGACATCGCTGCGGACTACATCGAGGAGCTGCTCGACATCGCCGACATCGACGGCGACATCGATATCGACACCCGGAACGGTCGCGCCTACATCTCGGTGAACTCCGATGAGGAGTCGAACCTTTCGTTGCTGGCCAAGGCGGACACCGTCGCCGCCCTGCAGGAGCTGACGCGTCTTGCGGTTCAGAACGAGACCGGCGGCTACTCGCGGCTCATCCTCGACATCGCCGGCTCGCGCGACGCCCGCCAGGCGGAGCTCGGTCGTCTGGTCGAGCGTGCGATCGCGCGGCTCGAGGAGGGCGCGGCGGAGGCTGCGCTTCCGCCCATGTCGTCCTACGAACGCAAGCTGGTCCACGACATCGTCTCGGAGCGCGGCTACGTCTCGACCTCGCATGGCGAGGGTCGCGACCGCTACACGGTCATCACCGCTGCCTGAGTTTCACGTGAAACCGTGAGCCTCGAACCTGAACCCACCGCTGCCGCCACCCTCTTCGGGGACCGCATCGAAGTCGCGCGCCGTTTCACCACGAATCTCGCCGAGCAGGGCGAGGAACGTGGGTTGATCGGACCGCTGGAGTTGCCGCGCCTCTGGTCGCGCCACATCCTGAATTCGGCCATCGTCGCTCCCCTCCTCCGCCCCGGAGTGGTCGGGGATGTCGGCAGTGGCGCGGGGCTGCCAGGCCTTGTGCTCGCGATCGCGCGCCCGGACGTCTCATTCGTGCTCATCGAGCCGATGGAACGTCGGGTCGCCTGGCTGAACGAGCAGGTGGCAGAACTCGCACTCGACAATGTCCTGGTAGTCCGGGCCCGTGCCGAAGAGGCTCGGTTGGACGGACCTCTGGACCAGGTGACGGCCCGTGCCGTGAGCGCCTTCCGGAAGCTTCTCCCCCTCACGGCACCCCTGCTCCGCGACGGTGGCGAACTCGTTCTGATGAAGGGCGCCGCCGCTCCGGCCGAGGTCGAGGCCGCCGGCAAGGAGATCCGGAAGTACAAAGTGCACGACATCGAGGTGTTGACCCTCGGGGAAGGTGTGCTGTCGGAGGTCACCCGCGTCATCCGCGCCGCCGTTCGCTGATCCGATGCGCCTCCCGAGCCGCTGAGGATGGCTCTGTGCGCAGCGAACCAGATGCTTCCGTTGTGTGGGAGCGATCCTAAGCGGCTGCCGTCTCACCCGGACGTGTCGTAATTGGGGTCGCGCAAGCAGCATCTAGGCGGTTGATGCGTTCTTCGGGCGATAGAGAGGATGGCTGGGGCCATTCGGGAGAGTTCGGCGAGCTGAACGATGTTCAGCGCCGACGGGCTTCTTCACGGCCGAGGAATCACCGCCCGTACGGATTCTTACTCCGGGACTCATCCATCACGGGCCTCGGGGCGGATGCGGCCCTGCGCTACTGGTCGCGTTGACTTGAGCGAGTCGTGAGGATTCGGGAGGGCTGAAGGAGTCGCCGGTCACCTGAGTGAGCGACCGAGCTGTTGCTCGTGGGTTCGCCCCCGCGCTCCCCGTACGTTTCACGTGCAACGAATCGGGCGCATCTCTGTCGGACAACCACCGACGAAGACACGCCCCCTCCCCCGGTCGGATCGAATGTCTCGCGCCGTAGTCGGCCTGAGTCGTCATTGATCCCAATCGCGTTGTAGCCGGTTCAACGATGAACTCTCCTGGACCGCGGGCTTGAGAACCGGTGTTGGCTAGGAAGGCGTTTCACGTGAAACCTAGCCAAACCGTCTTGCGACGATTCCCCCGTCGCAGGAGCGGTTCGTGCATGGCACGCCGCGAGCGGACGGTCTTGGGCGTGAAGTCGTCGGGGCCAACGTAGAGGTTGTGGCCGGCAGGTCTTGGCGCGGCCACCTCGAGTTGGAAGGGCCTCATACCTCTCGACGAAATCACGCGGAGCGGGGCCTGGGTCGCGGGGTCGAACTGCCTGACGCAATCGGGTCTATCTTCTGGGGACCCTGAGCGCGGGACTAGCCGACCTGCGGACCACTTCCCAGACCTTTGCGGCACGCAGAGGTCGCCTGGAGGTTGATCGGCGAGCCGCGTGGCACGATCGGGCAGACTCGTCGCGCCTACGTGGGGGCCTGGGAAACGCTGTCGATCTTGGTTCGTTGCGTGCAGTCCTTTCGGGAGTGAGTGCAGTCTCGAATAGGTCTTTCTGGGTCGTGTTGGAGACCCGTCGAGATTATGCGGGGGCCGCCGGCAAATCCACGGGCCCTTGCTCTGCCTCGCCAGACCGTCTGACTGCCACTTGCCCGCTGGTCGCCGGGGGTGCGGGTCACTACTCCAAGCGCCCGGAACGGTTGGCCTGCCAGGAAGTGGCCACTGGCCGATAGGCCGCGCTAGTCCAGGGGCGCGCTGCCGGACAACGATCGTTCCGAGCCGGATCGCGCAGATGAAGAGGTCCGGTGCACGTGAACGCATGTGCCCTCCAGGGATGGCTGGCGCGGCCAATCCGATTCACAGCGGTGCCGATGTTTCACGTGGAACCGATCCACCGCGCGTGCCGCGCAGGCAGCTGTCCGGAGTGAGATCGGGGGAAGTGAGGAGGCATGCGCCTCTGGTGCTGGTTCTGCGAACTCTACCCCGGGGGCCGACGATCCACTCGCGTGAGATCGGTTGGACCATCTTCCTTTGGTCGGGCCGACTGAAGGGAGTTCCCTTGACCACGCCGATCAAAAGGGTCCGATTATGACTTTGATGACGCAGGGTCTGGCCATCGAGCTCATCGTGGGCGCCCCGTCGCCTCTGCGATCTGCTCGAGCGATCCGATCCCCGTTGCGCCTCGCCTCTCGGCTCCGTGGTGACTCCCATAACTCGGCCTCCCCCGCTGGGCACAATGAGGCACTCGGGCAAGGAGCAGGTGGGAGCGTTTCACGTGAAACGCATCCGAACGCAGAGGGGGCCTCCTGTTGATGCGTCTCTCGGCTCCGTCGCTGACTACCAGCGACCCGAGCTTGTCCAGCGCAGCGCGAACCGAGGCACTCGGGCGAAGAGCACGCGGGGGCGCTTCACGTGAAACGCGAAGGAACGAAGGAGGCCGCGATGCTGCGGGGGTCTGATGGGCGGGGACGGGACGTGATGACAGCGGCCCGCTGATCGTGTGCGCGCGCACGCTTGGCCGCACGTGTCGACGCAAGAGCCAGCCCGCCGGTCATCTCCTGCCGTAAAAGCGACGACCCGGACGCGACGGCCTTATCCCACCCATCGCACCGGAGGTATCCCGAACAGCGTCCCGAAAGCCTGGCCACGTCGACCCGCTCGGGGCACAGTATCCACAGGGTGCGCGGCGCGGCAGAAAGCGTCGGACATCCGAGTTAGAGTTGATCATTGGGTGCGCTGCTGGTGTGCCGAAGACCGACGGAAAGCCGGTGCGAAGCACCACGGAGCGACGAGGTTTCACGTGAAACAACCCCACCAGGACGAGCACGGCGGAGTAGGTGAGATCGAAAGCGATATGGATGCGCAGGCGCCCGAATCCGACTTCGACGGAGCTACGCCTCTCGCCCAGGAGATCGCGGACCTGGCCCGCCGTCGACAGGTGATCGCCTCGACGACACTCCCCCTCCCTTCGCGCACGCGCATCTTCACGATCTCCAACCAGAAGGGTGGGGTCGGAAAGACGACGACCGTGGTCAATCTGAGCGCGGCGCTGGCGAAGTCGGGTGCCCGCGTGCTCGTCATCGACCTCGATCCGCAGGGGAACGCCTCTACCGCGCTCAGTGTCGAGCACCGTGAAGGCACTCCGAGTGTGTACGACGTCGTCGTCAACGATCGCGAACTGGACGAAGTGATCCAGAAGTCGCCCGAGTTCGACGGGTTGTTCGTCATCCCGGCGACGATCGATCTCGCTGGCGCGGAGATCGAGCTCGTCTCCATGGTCGCCCGCGAGCAGCGACTCTCCCGCGCGCTCGGGCGCTTCCTCGATGAGTACGACATCGACTACGTCCTCATCGACTGCCCTCCCTCTCTCGGGCTGCTCACGATCAACGCGTTCGTCGCAGCGACCGAAGTGCTCATCCCGATCCAGTGCGAGTACTACGCGCTGGAAGGGCTCAGCCAGCTGCTGAAGAACATCCAGCTGATCGAGCGGCACCTCAACCCGAAGCTGCGCGTCTCCACCATCCTGCTGACCATGTACGACTCGCGAACCAACCTGGCGCACCAGGTGGCCGCGGACGTGCGTGAGCACTTCCCCGACGAGGTCCTCGACACGATCATCCCGCGCTCTGTTCGGATCTCCGAGGCTCCCAGCTACGGGCAGAGCGTCATCAGCTACGACACCAACTCCAGCGGATCCCTCTCCTACATGGAGGCGGCCGCCGAGATCGCACGAAGAGGAGTACCCCGCTAATGGCAGCGAAGCGCACCGGATTGGGCCGAGGCATCGGCGCTCTCATCCCCACCAGCGATCAGTCCAGCAGCCGCCCGGTCGACGTGTTCTTCCCGAACGCCCCCGCGGGAACCGCGACGGCGGTGGCGGAACGGCCGGAAGAGCTCGTGGCTGTGCCGGGTGCCCGGCTGGCAAGCCTCGCCCCCGACGACATCGTCCCCAACCGGGTCCAGCCGCGCACCGAGTTCGACCGCGACGCCCTCGACGAGCTGGTGGCGAGCATCCGCGAGGTGGGCGTGCTGCAGCCGGTCGTGGTCCGTCCCCTGCCGGATGAGCCCGGACGCTACGAACTCATCATGGGCGAGCGCCGGCTCCGGGCGACCAAGGAGCTCGGTCTCGACACCATCCCGGCGGTCGTCAAAGACACCGCCGACGAGGACATGCTGCGCGACGCCCTCCTTGAGAATCTCCACCGCAGCCAGCTCAACCCGCTGGAGGAGGCGTCGGCCTACCAGCAGCTCCTCGCCGACTTCGGCATCACGCAGGAGGAACTCGCCTCGCGCATCGGTCGGTCCCGTCCCCAGATCACCAACACCATCCGGCTGCTCAAGCTGCCCGCCGTGGTCCAGTCCAGGGTGGCCGCCGGAGTGCTCAGCGCCGGTCACGCACGGGCGATCCTCTCCCTCGGCGACGACCACGACGCGATGATCCGGCTCGCCGACAAGATCGTCAACGAGGACCTCTCGGTGCGCCAGGCGGAAGCGGCGGCGAGCAGCACGCCCAAGCCCACCCGCACCAAGGTGACCGCCGGCCGGCACCGCGGACACCTCGACGAGATCGCCGGCACCCTCGGCGACCGGCTCAACACACGCGTGAAGATCACGCTGGGCGCCCGCAAAGGTCAGATCGTCGTCGACTTCGCGACCATCCAGGACCTCAACCGGATCCTCGACGAGATCGGCCAGCCGCACTTCAACTGAGACCATCCCTCCCGGACCCCGCTGGCCCAGCGGGGAACAGCCCCACAGGAGGCCCGCTCAGGCGTCGGCGATCGCCTGTGCAGCGAGCGCGGCGTAGACCTCGCCGGTCTCCCGCCCGGCGGCGACGATCGCCTGCGGCATGATCGAGGTCTCCGTCAGTCCGGGAAGCACGTTCGCCTCCAGGAACCACGGAGTCCCGGCGGCATCCACGATGAGGTCGATGCGTGAGAGGTGCCGCAGGCCCAGCGCACGGTGGGCGGTCACGGCTGCGGCGGCGACGGACTCAGAGACGTCGGTCTCCAGCCGGGCCGGCGCGTAGAAGCGCGTCTCCCCCGCGTTGTAGCGCGCGTCGAAGGTGTACGCGCCCTCCACCGGCTCGATCTCGACGGCGGGCAGAGCCTCCGGCCCTTCCCCCGCGTCCACCACTGCGACGGCGACCTCGACACCGTCGACCTTGCGCTCGATCAGCGCCACGTCGCCGTACGTGTACGCATCCACCATCGCCCGGGGAAGCTCCTCGGTGCCGGTGACGATGGTGACTCCCTGGGCGGAGCCGCCCTGGGCCGGCTTCACGACGAGCGGCAGCTCGAGACCGCCGAGCACGGTGGCGAGCACGCTCCCGGCACCGAGCTCCCGGAAGGTCTCCTGCGGCAGCGTCACCGATGCCGGCGTGGACACGCCGGCCCGCCCCACCAGCGTCTTCGCGGTGGGCTTGGACCACGCGAGCCTGGAGGCGTCCGCGCGCGACCCCACGAACGGGACGCCGGTCAGCTCAAGCAGTCCTCGCAGGGCACCGTCCTCACCGCTCGCGCCGTGCAGCGCGGGCCACACCACATCCGGCCGCGAAGACTCCAGGAAGGACAGCAGCGTCCCGTCCGGCTCGCGGAACGTCACGCGGTGGCCGAGTGCGTTCAGACCGTCGGCGACGCGCCGCCCGCTGCGCAGGGAGACGTCCCGCTCGTGCGAGATCCCACCGGCGAGGACGACGATGTCGAGTGCGTCATTTTGTGGCATGATCAGGGCTTTCCCTTATTAGAGCAGGTCGGTGGGCGGATTGGCGCTCGTGCGGCTCCTGCGCGGTGCCGCCTCCAGCGGGCCCGTGCCCGCGAAGGTGTCGAGGAGGTCCTGCTCGCCGCCGATGACATTCGCGAGCCGGCGGACGCCGACGCGGATGTTCTCGGGCGTGGGATAGCAGAAGGACAGCCGGATGTTCTGGGCACCGGAACCGTCGGCGAAGAACGCGGTCCCCGGAGTGTAGGCCACCAGCTCCGTCACGGCCCGCGGGAGCATCGCCTTCGAGTCGAGGTGCGGCGGCAGGGTGACCCAGACATAGAACCCGCCGTTGGGGTTGGTCCAGCTCAGCTCGGGGAGGTGCTCCTCCAGCGCGGAGATCATCGCCTCCTTCCGCTCGCGGTACACACCGCGGAAGGTGTCGATCTGCCCGCGCCAGTCGGCGTCTTTCAGATACTCCGAGATCACCAGCTGGCTGAACGAGCTCGGGCTGAGCACCGCCGCCTCGTTGGCGAGGATGAGCTTCTCGCGGATGGCGTGCGGCGCCAGCGCCCAGCCAACCCGGAAGCCGGGAGCGAGGGTCTTCGAGAAGGTGCCGAGGTAGACCACGCCGTCCTTCTCCACCGACCGCATCGCCGCCGGGGGCTTCTCATCGAAGTACAGCAGGCCGTACGGGTTGTCCTCCAGCACCAGGATGTCGTTCTGCCGCGCGATCTCGAGGATCTCCAGCCGGCGCTCCCAGGTCAGCGTCACCCCCGCAGGGTTGTGGAACGTGGGAACCGTATACAGGAACTTCACTCGGCGACCGGCCGATTTGAGCCGTGCGATGTGCTCCCGCAGCGCCTCCGGGATGAGCCCGTGCTCGTCGCTCGGGACGTGGTCGACCTCCGCCTGGTACGACTTGAAGATCACCATCGCGGTCACATAGCTCGGCCCCTCGGCGAGCACGACGTCACCGGGGTCGATGAAGAGCTTGCTGAACAGTTCGAGCGCGTGCTGCGACCCGGTCGTCACGATGACATCGTCGGCACTGCCGCTGATGCCCTCGAGCGCCATGACCTCGAGGATCTGCTCGCGCAGCGCGGGTACGCCCTGCCCCGATCCGTACTGCAAGGCGACAGCACCCTGCTCGCGCATGACCCGCTCCATCGCTCCGGAGACGAGATCCTGAGGGAGGGCGGAGACGAACGGCATGCCGCCGGCCAGCGAGACCACCTCGGGCCGGCTGGCGACGGCGAACAGGGCTCGGACCTCGCTGGCGGCCAGGCCGCTCGTGCGCTGCGCGTAGTGGTGGTACCACGGGTCCAGATTGTTGCCCCGCTGCTGCGAGGTGCCCTGTTCGATCACGTGTGAATTCCGTTCATCCGCCGTTGTGCAATGCTATGGGCGCCGCCCGCGCCGGAGAAAATCGGGCAGCCTCCCGGGTACGAAAAAGACCCGCCCGGCGGGTGAGCGCCGGACGGGTCTGAAGAGGACGGGTCGCGCTACGCGAGGTAGGCGGCCAGGTCGGCCTCGAGGGCGGGCTTCGGCTTCGCGCCGATGACGGTCTTGACGACCTCGCCACCCTGGTAGACCTTCATCGCGGGGATGGAGGTGATCTGGTACTTCGCAGCGGTCTGCGGGTTCTCGTCGACGTTGAGCTTGACGATCTCGATCTTGTCGGCGTGCTCGGAGGCGATCTGGTCGAGGATCGGGCCCACGGCGCGACACGGGCCGCACCACTCGGCCCAGAAGTCCACGAGGATGGTCTTCTCGCTGTTGAGGACGTCCTGCTCGAAGCTGGAGTCCGTGACCGAACGTGCTGCTGACATTTTCTTGTTTCTCCTTATGCGGTGGTCGTGAGTTCGAGGTCACCCGACGCGCCATCCGCTGCGCTGTCGAGTAAGTTCTGCGGGAGCGTGGTCAGGTAGTGCTCCGCGTCGAGGGCGGCGACCGTGCCGGACGCCGCGGCGGTGACCGCCTGGCGGTAGGTCGGGTCGATCACGTCGCCCGCGGCGAAGACGCCGGGGAGGTTGGTCTTCGAGCTGCGCCCGTCGACTGCGATGGTACCCTCCGGGGTCAGGTCGAGCTGACCGTGGACCAGGTGGACGCGAGGGTCGTTTCCGATCGCGATGAACAGGCCCTGCAGCTGGAGCTCGCTCTCCTCGCCTGTGACGAGGTTGCGGAGCTTCACATCCTGCACCTGCTCGTTGCCGCCGATGCCGATCACCTCGGTGTTCCAGATGAACTCGATCTTCTCGTTGGCGAACGCCCGCTCCTGCATGATCTTGGAGGCGCGGAGGCTGTCGCGACGGTGGATGACGTAGACCTTGTCGGCGAAGCGGGTGAGGAACGTGGCCTCCTCCATCGCCGAGTCGCCGCCGCCGACGACCGCGATCGTGCGCTGACGGAAGAAGAACCCGTCGCACGTGGCGCACCACGAGACGCCGTGGCCGGAGAGTCGCTCCTCGTCGGCCAGGCCGAGCTTGCGGTAGGCGGAACCGGTGGCGAAGATCACGGCAAGCGCCTCGTGCACCGCGCCGGAACCGAGGGTGACCTTCTTGACCTCACCGGTCAGGTCGACCGATACGACGTCGTCGAGAACGATCTCGGTGCCGAACTTCTCGGCCTGCGCCTGCATCTTGAACATGAGGTCCGGTCCCATGACCGCCTCGGGGAAGCCGGGGAAGTTCTCGACCTCGGTCGTGTTCATCAGCTCGCCGCCCGCCTCGACGGAGGAGGCGATCAGGAGCGGCTTCAGGTTGGCGCGGGCCGCGTACACGGCCGCGGTGTAACCGGCAGGGCCGGAACCGATGATGATGATCTGCCGCACGGCGGAACTCCTTGACCTTTTCGCGACACCTTCGTCCGGAGGCGTCGACCTGTAGAACACATCCTAGGCGGATGCTATTCCGTGTCACCTGGGTGTGCGAGCACGCCCTCCGGCGCGGTTCAGGATGGGCGCGAGACCGCTCTCCAGATCGGACGAGCGCAGCAGCCCGAGGATGCCGACGTAGACCACCAGCATGACGACGCCGACGATGGCCGTCGCGACGACCGCGGGGATCGCGCCGCTCACCGGGAAGGCGCCGGGCTCCACACCGCCGAGGATGACGAGGAAGCCGGCACCCGCGGCGATCGCGGCCAGCCCGGCGACGGCGAACCGCCAGAGCGAGCCCAGGATGCGGCCCGCATCCACTCCCCCGGTGCGTCGCCGCAGCAGCGCGAACGCGAGCACCGCCTGGATGACGCTGGAGAGCGAGACGACGAGCGCGACGGCGGCGGCCCGGCTCTCGCGCGGGACGGCGAAGCACAGCAGCACGCCGACGACGATGATCGCCGACTGCGCGACGGTGAAGAAGAAGGGCGTGCGGGTGTCGCCCAGCGAGTAGAAGGCGCGCTGGGCCATGAAGACGAGCGAGAACGGAACGAGGCCGACGAGGTAGGCGATGAGGACGGGGCCCATCGCCTGGTAGTCCGAGGTGAAGACACGCGCGATCGGGTACGCGGTGACGATCAGCGCCGCCGAGGCGAACACGATGAACAGCATGATCGAGCGGGCGGCGGAGGAGAAGTCCTCGCGGAAGGCGGCGACCGATCCCCGGTGGGCGTGCTCGGCCATGCGCGTGTAGTACGCGGTGACGATCGAGACGGCGATGATGCCGTGCGGGAGCATGAAGATGAGCCAGGCGTTCTGCATCACGAAGAGGCCGGGGTAGCCCTTGCCGACGGAGTTGGAGACGTTCGTCTCCACCAGCCCGGCGAGCTGGGTGACGATGAGCATGGCGAAGGTCCACCCCGCGGCCTTGCCGGCCGTCCCGAGGTTGACGCCGCGCCAGCCGAAGTCCGGGCGGAAGCGAAGGCCCACCCGGCGCCAGAACACGAACAGGATGAGGGCCTGCACCGCGATGCCCAGCGTCGCTCCTCCGGCAAGGAGGGCGACCATCCCGAACGTCCAGTCGCTGTGCTTCGCACCGGTCGCTGCGGCACCGAACGCGAGGATGAAGGCGCCGAGCGTGACGATGGCGACGATGTTGTTGACCACCGGCGCCCAGGTGAACGGACCGAACGACTTGCGCGCGTTCAGCACCTCGCCGAGCAGCGTGTAGAGGCCGAGGAAGAAGATCTGCGGCAGCGACCAGTAGGCGAAGGCGACCGCGAGATCGCGCTGGGCGGGCGGGACGCCGAACAGCGTGATGAGGACGGGAGCGAGCACCGTGGCGACGACCGCGACCGCGGCGAAGACGACCATCCCGAGCGTGACGAGCTTGTTGATGTACGCGCGGCCGCCGTCGGGGTTCACCGAGGCGCGCACGATCTGGGGCACCAGGATGGCGTTCAGCACGCCCTGGGCGATGATCGCGTACAGGCTGTTCGGGATGTAGGTGGCCGTGCCGTAGGCGTTCGCGGCCAGCGACACAACGCCGATCGCCTGCACCAGGAGCCACGCCTTGGCGAAGCCGAGGAGACGTGAGACCAGGGTGCCGGAGGCCAGCATCGCGCTGGCGCGGCCGACGCTAGCCACCGGGATGCTCCTCGGGCGGAGCGGAACCGTCAGACGGGGTTACCGCTTCCGTGGGCGCGTCCGTCTCCGTCTCTTCGCCCTCTCCACGCTTCGACCTGCGGCGGAGGATGTTGCGCACGATCCCGAACCCGAACAGCAGCACGAGCAGGATGCCGAAGACCAGGGCGCCGATGCCCTCCCAGTCCGCGTGCACGTCCACGGTGACCGAGGTCGGGTCGCCGATCGGCACGCCGGTCGGGCTGTAGAGGTGCAGCGAGAGCACGACCTGGCCGTTCCCGACCTTCGCCTTCACGGGGACGAGGACGGTCGCGCGGGAGTCCTTGAGGATGCGCTTCGTGGTCGACTGATCCACCTCGAGCCGGCTGTTCGACGGGGAGGCCGAGAGGACGATGGTGGCCGCGTCGTCCGGGAGCTCGTTGCTCACGGTGAACGGGATCGAGCCCTGCGCGCTCACCAGGTTCACGTTCTCGGTCGGCAGGATCTTGATCGAGTGGAGCGTGTCGTCGGTGGCTTTGCGCGCCTTCGTGACCGCTGCGCTCCAGTCTGCGCGCGGGTTCTCCCAGCTGATGGCGAGGAGGGTCAGCAGTTCGGCCCTCGTGCGCCCGGTGAGCCGCGTCGGGTCGTCGAGGACGGTGGCGAACTGCCCGAGGGATCCCTCGTCCTGGACGAGCGAGCGGATGAGCGAGACGCGTTCTGTCGACTCGGGGGTGTCGATGAGGTCCACACCGGACGTGGCCTGGGCCGACGCGACGGTCTCGTAGTCGGCGGGCGACGACCACGGCGACGAGAAGAGGGAGTCGAAGGTGCGCTCGAGCTGCGTGCCGCTCGACGGCCAGGACCGCCCGAGAGCCACGAGCAGCCTGCGCGCGTCGCCGGACTCCTGCGAGATCAGCGCGAGCTGCGCGTTCACCTTCGACATGGCGGAGTTCCAGGCGACGTCACTCGGCGCCGAGGCGGCCTGCTGCAGGGCGTCGCTCAGGCGCTGGTCGGTGGCGAGTACGTGCGTGCTGCCGGAGGCGAAGGGCGCGTTCGGCGTCGAGCCGAGGTCGCTCGCGTTGGTGTTGCCGCCGGAGACGATCGCGGTGGTCAGGCCCGCCGCCGCGAGCGGTGCCAGGTCGGCGCGGCGCACCGTCTTCTCGCCGGGCCAGGTGAGGCTGGTGAACGTGTAGTCCCAGGCGAGCAACTGGTCCGTGGTCGGGAGCGAAGGGCCGGGCGTGGAGGTCGGTGTGGGGCTCGGCGTCCCGGCCTTCGGTGCAGCCGTCTTCGGTGCGGGGGTGCGAGTCGGGGTGGAGGGCTCCCCCACCGATGTGGGCTGCGGCGTGAAGTTCTTGGGGTCGATCGCGTAGTCGAGGGAGGTGGGCTCGAGCGGCGCGGGAAGGCCGGACTGGATCTGGCCGGCGGTGTCGGCATCGCCGTAACCCAGTGAGAAGGTGTCGTTGGGGAGGTCGGCGAGGCGGGACAGCCACTCCACCGCCGAGGGCGGAGCAGCGTTGCCGAGCACACGGATGGAGGCGACGATCATCGGGTCGATCCCGACCGTCACCGTGGTGTGGCCGGCCAGGCCGTCGAGCTCACGCGTGAGGATGCCGTTGGGTGCGGTGTACGTGGCGAGGTCGTCGGCCGCGATCAGGCCGTCCGAGCCGGGAGGGGTGACGATCGGCATGACGACGTTGACGGCGGACTGCTTGGGCGTTCCGCCCGGGTACCAGACCACCGAGCCGCGGGGGGAGGCCTCCGCGGAGCCGGCCTTGACGGTCGCTCCGATGCCGAAGACGGCGGAATCGGTCCGCGTGCCGAACGGCACCGACGCAGCAGGGACGGTGATCCGGACGACGGTCGTGCCCCCCGGCTCCAGCGTGTCCAGCGGGGCACGGCCCACCTCGACCGGGTCGGCCACGGCGTCCGTCGAGGTGAGCCAACCCGAGAGCGCCGCGCGGTCCTTGGCGGGGGCCGGGTCGACCCAGAGGCTCACCGAGCCGGACTGGTACGCCGTCCCGGTCGGATTCGAGACCGTGACGGAGACCGCCAGGTCTTTGCCCGGAGAGAGCACACCGGCCTGGTCGGCGGTGAGTGCGGCGGCCAGTTTCGCGCCGGACGTGGCGGTCGGGGTGGGGCTCGAGGTCGCCGCGTTCGTGGGCGCGGCGACGGCGACCGCGCCGGTGACCGAGAGCGCGCCGATCGCCAGCGCGGCGGCGAGACGCCGGACGCGGGCGCGGAACGTCGCACCCCGTCGGAGGGTGGGGGAGGCTCCGCTCATGCGTCGACGCGCGATCCCGACTCGGCCTCCATGACGACGATTCTAGAGGCCGCCCCCTGAGAGCCCGGGGAGCGGGACCGTTAAACTGGGGCACCATGCAGAGCGTCGCCGAATCCCTCGAACGTCTCGGCGACCTCGCGCGGACGCCCGCGGTCGCCCGTCTGGCCGAGGCGTTCCAGGCCGCAGGGCACGAGCTCGCCCTGGTCGGAGGGCCGGTGCGGGACGCGCTGCTCGGCCGCTCTGTGCACGATCTCGACTTCACGACAGACGCGCGTCCGGACGACATTCTGCGCATCGTGGCGCCGATCGCGGACGCGCATTGGGACATCGGACGCCAGTTCGGCACCATCGGTGCCCGCTTCGGCGACGACACGGTCGAGATCACGACCTACCGCAGCGACAGCTACGACGGCACGACGCGCAAGCCGGAGGTGGAGTTCGGCGACACCCTGGAGGGCGACCTGCTGCGCCGTGACTTCACCGTGAACGCGCTCGCCCTGCGCATTCCCGAGGTGCGGCTGGTCGACCCGTCGGGCGGCGTGGAGCACCTCATCGCCGGCGTCATCACCACGCCGAGCACGCCGCAGATCTCGTTCGGCGACGACCCGCTCCGGATGATGCGGGCGGCGCGGTTCGCCGCGCAGCTGGGGTTCACGGTCGACGACGAGTCCCGCGACGCCATGGAGGCGATGGCCGACCGCATCGAGATCGTCAGCGCGGAGCGCGTGCGGGACGAATTGACGAAGCTTCTCCTTGCGGACGAGCCGCGACCCGGCATCGGGCTTCTGGTGGACAGCGGGCTCGCCGAGCACGTGATCCCCGAGATCCCCGCGCTGCGGCTCGAGGCCGACGAGCACCACCACCACAAGGACGTCTACCAGCACAGCCTCACGGTGCTCGACCAGGCGATCGGCTACGAGAAGGAGCGTCACCCCGGCGAGGCGCCCGATCTCGTGCTGCGGCTCGCGGCGATCCTGCACGACATCGGCAAGCCCGCGACGCGGCGGTTCGAGCCGGGCGGTGCCGTCAGCTTCTACCACCACGACGTGGTCGGGGCGAAGCTGGCCAAGAAGCGCCTGACCGCCCTGCGGTTCGACAAGGCCACGATCGACGCCGTGGCGCGCCTGATCGAGCTGCACCTCCGCTTCTTCGGCTACGCCGACGCCCAGTGGACCGACTCGGCCGTGCGCCGGTACGTGCGCGACGCCGGTCCGGAGCTGGAGCGCCTGCACATGCTGACCCGCGCCGATGTCACGACCCGCAACCGCCGGAAGGCCGACCGCCTGGCGTTCGCCTACGACGACCTCGAGGCCCGCATCAAGGAGCTGAAGGAGCAGGAGGAGCTGGATGCCGTCCGGCCCGACCTCGACGGCGAGCAGGTCATGCGGGTGCTCGGCATTCGGCCGGGACGTGAAGTCGGTCAGGCGATGAAGTACCTGCTCGAGCTGCGGCTGGATGAGGGACCGCTCGGCGAGGAGGAGGCGACGCGGCGGCTGCTGGAGTGGTGGGAGCAGCGCTGACGGGGACGTCCCCCGATGTGCACACAGCCCGCCGCGTCCACGGGTTCTCCACAGATGCGGACGCCGACGACCGGCGCGGCGGCGCCCCCGCGAGAGTGGTGGCATGACCGAGATCACCGCCGGCTGGCGTCCCGTAGCAGCATCCGTTACCCTAGATAAGCTGCCTGGGCACCATTCTGCCCGTGGCACGTCAATGACACCCTCCTGCTGCAGACCGTCTGCAGCCGCTGAGACCAGAGGAGGTGGGTTAGTCATGCATCAGTACGAGTTGATGGTCATCCTCGATCCAGAGATCGATGAGCGCACCGTGGCTCCGAGCCTTGACAAGTTCCTCAACGTCGTTCGCAACGACGGCGGAACGATCGACAACGTCGACATCTGGGGCCGTCGTCGCCTGGCTTACGAGATCAACAAGAAGTCCGAGGGCATCTACGCCGTCGTCCAGCTCACCGCCGAGGGCGACACGACCAAGGAGCTCGACCGCCAGCTGAAGCTCAGCGAGGCCGTCATGCGCACCAAGGTCCTCCGCGCCGAAGAGGCGATCGCCCAGGTCGCGGCCGCTCAGAAGCGCGCCGACGAGAAGGCCGCCCGCAAGGCCGCCACCTCCGAGAAGGCCGGCGCCTAGTCCCATGGCCGGCGAGACCGTCATCACCGTGGTGGGAAACCTCACGGCCGACCCCGAGCTGCGCTACACGCAGAACGGGCTGGCAGTCGCCAACTTCACCATCGCGTCCACTCCCCGCACGTTCGACCGTCAGGCGAACGAGTGGAAGGACGGTGAGGCCCTGTTCCTCCGCGCCAGCGTCTGGCGCGAGTTCGCCGAGCACGTCGCCGGTTCGCTGACCAAGGGGTCGCGCGTCATCGCGCAGGGCCGCCTGAAGCAGCGCTCCTACGAGACGAAGGAAGGCGAGAAGCGCACCAGCATCGAGCTCGAGATCGACGAGATCGGCCCGTCGCTGCGCTACGCCACCGCTCAGGTCACCCGCACGCAGTCCTCCGGTGGAGGACGCGGTCAGGGCGGCTTCGGCGGCGGTGCGCCTGCCGTCGAGGAGCCGTGGGCGGCTTCCGCTCCCGCGGATCCGTCCGCCGGTGCGGATGTCTGGAACACCCCGGGCTCCTACAACGACGAGACCCCCTTCTAACGAGACTCGCCTCTCGGTCGAGGGGCACACATCATCAGCCCGACGGACGTGATCCGGACGGGCGGAAAGCAAAGGAAACCATGGCTGGAAAGTCGAGCGGCGACCGCCGCAAGCCGATCCGCAAGGGCAAGGACGGCAAGAACGCCGCTCCCGCGAAGTCCGTTCGCGTCGGCGTCATCGATTACAAGGACGTCGCAACCCTTCGGAAGTTCATCTCGGAGCGTGGAAAGATCCGCGCCCGCCGGATCACCGGTGTCTCCGTCCAGGAGCAGCGCCTCATCGCCCGCGCGGTCAAGAACGCGCGCGAGATGGCGCTCCTCCCCTACGCCGGCTCCGGCCGTTAAGGAGCAACGACATGTCGAAGGTTATTCTCACGCACGAGGTCACCGGCCTCGGCTCTGCCGGTGACGTCGTCGACGTCAAAAACGGCTACGCGCGCAACTACCTCGTCCCCCAGGGCTTCGCGATCGCGTGGAGCCGTGGCGGCGAGAAGCAGGTCGAGCAGATCAAGGCGGCCCGCGCCGCCCGCGAGCTCCACACCGTCGAGCAGGCCCAGGACCTCAAGGCCAAGCTCGAGGCGACCAAGGTCAAGCTGACCGTGAAGGCGGGCCGCGAGGGCCGTCTCTTCGGTTCGGTGAAGACCGGCGATGTCGCCGACGCCGTCAAGGCGGCGGGCATCGGCGAGCTCGACAAGCGCAAGATCGAGCTCCCCAACCCCATCAAGGTGGTCGGCGACCACGAGGCCACCGTGCGTCTGCACGACGACCTCTCCGCCGTCATCACCCTTCAGGTGGTCGCGGCCAAGTAGGCGCGAAATAGACGGAAGTGTAGCGGCGGGCCACGGCCCGCCGCTACACCTCGTTAAGGGACTTTTCCCCTCTTTTGTGCACAGGTCGTGACCCATCCCGGGCAACGTTGAACACAGGCTTCAAGGAAGTTTTTACACACAGCCTGGGGAGAGATAAAAAGCAGATCAGCTCGGTAATCCTCAGCACAGATTCTTTTCTCTCCACAGGGTTCCACACATCTTCTACACACGCTCCGCGGCGTTTCGCGCAGATTCTCCACACTGTTATCCACAGGCCGAGTTGTGAGTGGGCGTGACGCCTCCATAGGGTGGAGCGACGTCGACGGACACGCGGCCGCTCAGCGCGGCGATGTCGGAGGTCGCCCCGACAATCGGACCAGGAGGATCCCACCGCGCATGGCGCGGGACGATCGTTCCTGGCGGCTTCGCCGTGCCCGGGACCACCTGATCCGTACGACCGCGAGCAGTGAGGAGAGAACGTGTCGATCGCCCATATCGGTCTCGCAGACGGTCGTGACCCGGGCGATGCCCGTTCACCGGAGCGGACGCCCCCGCACGACCTGCTCGCCGAGCAGAGCGCGCTCGGCGGCATGCTCCTCAGCAAGGACGCCGTCGCCGACGTGGTCGAGGTCATCCGTGGCACCGACTTTTACATCCCGAAGCACGAGATCATCTACGACGCGATCCTGTCGCTCTACTCGCACGGAGAGCCGACCGACGTCATCACGGTCACCGACGAACTGACCAAGATCGGCGAGCTCTCCCGGGCCGGCGGCGCCGAGTACCTTCACACGCTGACCAGCCTCGTGCCGACCGCCGCCAATGCCGGTTACTACGCCAACATCGTCGGCGAGAAGGCCCTGCTCCGCCGCCTCGTCGAGGCCGGCACGCGCATCACGCAGATGGGCTACAAGGCCGAGGGCGAGGTGCTCGACCTGGTGAACAACGCGCAGGCCGAGATCTACTCCGTCACCGGCACGCAGGAGACCGAGGACTACGTCCCGCTCACCGAAGCCGTGACCGTCGCGATCGACGAGATCGAGGCCGCGAAGCACAAGGACGGCTCGATGACGGGCGTCCCCACCGGCTTCGCCGAGCTGGACGAGCTGACCAACGGCCTGCACCCCGGCCAGATGGTCATCGTCGCCGCGCGGCCCGCCCTCGGAAAGTCGACCCTCGCGCTCGACTTCGCCCGAGCGGCCGCCATCAAGCACGACATGCCGACCATCTTCTTCTCCCTCGAGATGGGCCGGAGCGAGATCGCGATGCGCCTGCTCTCGGCCGAGGCGACCGTTCCACTGCAGAACATGCGCAAGGGAACGGTCGACAACCGCGACTGGACCACGATCGCCTCCACCCGCGGCCGCATCAACGACGCCCCGCTGTACATCGACGACAGCCCCAACATGACGCTGGTGGAGATCCGCGCCAAGTGCCGCCGCCTCAAGCAGCGCGTCGGACTCAAGATGGTCATCATCGACTACCTGCAGCTGATGACGAGCGGCAAGCGCGTCGAGAGCCGCCAGCAGGAGGTCAGCGAGTTCTCCCGTGCCCTGAAGCTGCTCGCGAAGGAGCTCCAGGTCCCGGTCATCGCCCTGTCGCAGCTGAACCGTGGCCCGGAGCAGCGAGCGGACAAGCTCCCCGCCCTCAGCGACCTCCGCGAGTCCGGCTCCATCGAGCAGGACGCCGACGTCGTCGTCCTGCTGCACCGCGAGTCCGCCTACGAGAAGGACAACCCGCGCGCCGGAGAGGCCGACCTCATCGTCGCCAAGCACAGAAACGGCCCGACCCGCACAGTGACCGTCGCCTTCCAGGGCATGTATTCGCGCTTCGCGGACATGGCGCCGATCTGATTGTGAACTTGCCACGCAAAGTGTCGTTTGACCAAGCAAAGTGTCGTCGAGTGATCGGAGCGAGTTGACCGACGAGGATGCTGCGGCCGCCGGCCGTGACCGGTTCCTGCTCGCCCAGGTGCGCGAGGCCTTTGGGCGCGTGGCGTACACCCACAAGACCCACGAGAAGCAGGCGGATATTTGCTTTACCAAGCACCGCTGGCAACAGGGCGTTCTCATTGCGCTGACCGCAATCAGCTCGGGTACGTTCCTTGTCGCCGTGGTGAGCAAGTTCGCTCCCACGACGGTGACTAGCCTCGTGACGTCCACCGTCGCCGTCCTTGTGACCTGGGTGACGCTCGGGGCCAAGACGTTCCGGTTCCACGAAGAGGCCGAGGCGCACCGGGACATCGCCTCGCGGCTGTGGGACGTGCGCGAGTCCTACGTCTCGCTCATCGCCGATCTCATGTCCGCCGTGATCGCAGACGACGCTGCCCGGGCTCGCCGCGACGAGCTGCAGCAGACCACCCGCGCGGCCTACTCCTCCGCGCCGCGGACCACCCAGAGAGCGTACGACCGCGCTAAGGAAGGCCTGAAGAATAACGAGGAGCTGACGTTTTCCTCCCGTGAGCTCGACCTCCTGCTCCCCGAGACACTGCGGCTTGATGAAAGCGAGGTCTGAGAATGGAGACCTCCGAGATCTTTGACGGGTTGCTGGCGAACCTCAAGGTGGGGGAAAAGGTCTCGACGATCCGAGCTCGCCGTGACGAGATCACCAAGGCCCTGAACAGGAACTTCCGCGACAAGGACGCCTGCGTCGAGTACAAGCTGATGATCGGATCCTTCGGACGCCACACGGCCATCAAGTCAATTTCCGACCTCGACATGATCTTCATCCTGCCGTCGGGACTGCGCGACGACTATAGCGACCCCAACGGCCCACGCCGGATGCTCGAGCGCGTACGTTACGTGCTCAAAGCGCGGTACCAGAACACCGACATCCGGGTCGACCAGTGCGTCGTACGCGTGCAGTTCGCGTCCAATGCGTTCAAGTTTGAGGTTCAGCCGGTGTTCGAGAACCCCGACGGCAGCTTCGACTACCCGGACACCAAGGCCGAGTACTGGAAGACCACCAACCCGCGCGCAGAGATCGCCGCGACGAAGGAGTGCAACGACCGCACCTCCACGAACATGCGTCACCTCGCGCGCATGGCCCGGGCCTGGAAGAACGCGAACGGCGTGAACATCGGTGGGCTGGTCATCGATACGTTGGTCTACAACTTCTTCGCGCAAACCGGCGAATACGATTTCGCGAATACTGCCTCGTTCGATCTGATGTCCCGGGACTTCTTCGCGTTCCTCATGGATGAGCCGGAGAAGGACTACTACCTGGCGCTCGGCAGCCGCCAGCGCGTCCACGTCAAGGCAAAGTTCCAGGCCAAGGCCAAGAAGGCTTACAACCGTTGTGTCTCCGCGATCGAGAACGAGGGCACGTCCTCGTCGGTCAAGAAGTGGCGCGAGATCTTCGGGACCAATGTGCCACGGACGGTTACCGAGGCCGTTCTCAAGGCCTCGGCCGGCAGTCGGACCACGGGCGCCGAGGAGTTCATCGAGGATCGGTACCCGGTCGATATCACGGAGAGTGTGTCCATCGACTGCGAAGTCACCCAGGACGGCTGGCGACCGCTGTGGCTCGGCGCGATGGGTCGTGTCGGACTCCCGCTCAAGGCTGGCAAGCACCTGAAGTTCCAGGTCACGAGCTGCACGGTTCCCGAACCGTACACACTGAAGTGGAAGGTGCTCAACCAGGGCCCAGAGGCGGAGCGCCGCAACATGATCCGGGGCGACATCATCGACTCGACCCAGCCCGGTGTGCGCAAGGAGATCTCAACCTTCCGCGGCGAGCACATCGTGGAGTGCTACGTCATCAAGGACGGAGTCGTGGTCGCGCGAGACCGCATCGATGTGCCGATCACGACCACCGCGGACGCTTGAACAAGGGCGAGCGCCACCGCCAGAGCTCTCCGCCGAGAGTCCTCCCAAGGCCCTCGGTGGTCGCCTCCGCCTCGCTGGTGAACACGGCCGTGGTGATCGGGGCAATCATTAGGCTCTCGGCTCGCTGGAGGTGGCGTGGCCGAACATCACCGGCAATGTTGTCTCCCACCGACCACCCGGATCATCGCGAGTTACGCTCGAACGGAATCACGGCCCGAATCGCCCCGGTGAGCCTCGTGCTCGCAGGGGCTTCTCCTTTGACTAGTTTGACGACTGACCCCTAGACCGGGGAGTACGCCCCGGCCACGGTCCGACGATACGCTCGGCACCATGACAGACAGCCAGGACGCGCCAGCGAAGCGGTCCGCATCGACGCACCTGGGCGAACCGCAGACTGCGGTCACGCCCGCCGCACCCCGCACGCCTGCTGTCGTACAGGGTTTCCAGGGCCCGGGTGGAGAGCAGACAAGCTCTGCGTGGGCCAATCATCACCAAGCGCCACCGGCCGGGGGAAATCTACTCGTGGCGCGATCCCCGAGGCTGGGATGGGTGGCGATGCTCATCGCTATATGCGTTATGGGCCTCTCTGTCGTGGCATCGGTCCTGATAGGACTGACGTCCACGACGCTCTATCTGTATAACACCGGCACCAGCGCCGGCTTCAATATGCGTCCGGACCAAGGGACATTCGCTGCCCAGATGTTGCTTGGCTCGATCCTGGGCGTTTGGCCGCTGACTCAAGGCATCGTGGCTGTCGTTCAGAATCGGGGGCGGCGCCAGGGCATCGTGGCGATCGTCCTGGCGGCGGCGGCGCCGCTCGTCAGCCTCGTAGTCTGGGTTGCCCTCGGGTTCGCGTTCGGGCATCACGTACAGGCCTGAGGCCCGGAGGCGCGGGCGACTGGGTGGGCTAACCGCGGACATTACGAGGGGTTGTGGATGCGTATGGTGAGCGCCAGATTTCGGCCGCGGCGTGCGGAGCGCCTGCTAGAGGCGCGGCTCGATGACGTGCTGCAGCTTAGTACACGCCTTTCTCCCCGCTCGCGGCTTCAACTCACCACAAGCCCTACAGGAACACTTCAATCGCGATGGGGAGATAAACGTGCGAGAAGGGGGTGCTGAGATGACTACAAGTGACAGCAGAATTGCGTCGCCAACAAGGTCGGGACTGCTGATCGCTTGGCTTTGGCCGAGCCTTCTACTCGGTCTGTTGTCGCTCGCCGCGGTGATCGCTACGGGAATTGACTACTCCCATTCATGGCAAGTTCCATTCGCCCTTGCGGAGTATGTTGTGTTCGGTCTCCCTGTTGGGTTCTTGTATGGCCTGTTTGTCTTTGGGGTAGTTGTCCTCGTCCGGCATTTTGCTTACTCCCATTTCACCTTTCGAACCCAAGGGTCGCTCTATGGAGCGGTGGGATTCATCGTCTCGGCCGGAGGCCTTTACGGCTTGCTGACTCTGTTTCGTGTGTCACTTCCCCTGCTTTGTGCTCACTCGGAGCAGGGCTCGCGTTCGGGCTCGCCTCTTTCATTCAATTCCGGCGCAAGGGGCCCGGGGCCTGATGAAGGTTTCTCCATCAGGCCTTATTGGAGCCCGAAATCGTTGGAAGCAGCAGGGATGAGCCGAGGAAGATAACGCATGATTGACAGCAAGAGCACCTCAGGCGGAAGACGCCTGTGGGTTGCGTCCATCCCGTTCGCCGTGCTCGCCGTGCTCGCTCTGATCGCCTTGGTGGTCTCGGCATTCGGGGCGTCACAGTACAGGGGTCTGTCGACGCTCCTCGCGATACTGGGCACCCTGTTGGGACTGCCGCTTCTCATCCTGCTGATGCTGCTCCCGATCCTTGGCCCTCAGCTCAGCCGCAATCGGCGGCTTAGGCACCGGTTCCCGACAGCGACCGTTCTCACTTCCCAGAAGGCTGCGGGGCTTGATGAGGCGCTCGCTGCGCTCGGCTTCATCCCGCGACCGATCACTCACGCCGACGCTGCCCCGCAATTCTTTGGGGTGGTCTTGGATGAGCACGAGGTCAGCTTGTGGTTCGGGACGCGGGAGCCGGTGAAGGTCGCCCAGTTTGCTCGGGCGTCGATCTCGAATGCGGTCGTTGCTAAGCGAGAGCGGTATTCCGGACTGAGCTGGGCACTAGTGCTTCATTTCGCCAGTGACGGCGAAGCCGTGGAAGTCCCGCTCATGCCGAGGTTCCGGGGCTGGTTCGGAGCGTTCCCGATGTCGAGAGCCTCCCTGGAGCGGCTGGCTCACTCGCTCACTGAGGATTCCGACGAGCGACCGTCTCTTTCGCGCTGAACAGCTCGGCGTCCTGGCAGATCATCGTCCCGGACGGTGCGCGTTGCCATTGGGCGCGCTACGTGCCCTTCGGTCCTCGGCCTCACTGCCTTACTCGCCCGCGTTTATCCGCGCTCGGACTGCCTCCATTGCAGCATCGCCCAGAGTCGCTCCCGCCAAACAGGCTGTGACTTCTGTTGCGCTATGCGTTCCTGCACGACTTGTAGATCGTCGGCGTACTTGGCCCGCGAGCGCTCCAAAGTTCGGGCAGCAGAAGAGGCTGCCCCGCTACGTAGCGACCACCCAAGAAGCCGCCATCTCCCCGCCCGCCGCGGCTGTCGCAGGGACACGATCACAAGGATGTTGGGCACCGCGAAGCTAATACCGCCAGCGACCGGATTTAAATCTGCCGTGGTCGTGAGCCCAATCAGGATCCCGCCGGCGACCAAAACCCACAGCCCAACCACGATTAGCAAAGGCACCCATCGCGTTCGCGATAGGTCAGCGAAGTACGAGCGCAGTGCGGCCGCCAACAACGCCGCAACCACGGCGAAATACACCCCGACTCCTACATAGCTCGCGACTAGTTGTCCCGAGGTCTGAGGGCTCGACTCGGGTAGGGGAACTCCAAGTGCCCGGAGGACCTGGACGCTGCCGAAAGCAAGGAGAACGTGCGTTGCCATTAGAACGATCACGTTCACTGCGATCGCGCCGATCAAAGGCCGCTGCGCAATCGGCGCCAGCTCTGCGATTCGCTTCTCGCGCTGGTCGATTCGCTTGCAGAGCTCCCGCACGCGCGCCTGGTCATCGAGCGCGTTGAACCGTCCGAGCTGCAGACTGAGGAAGACAATAAGCCCAAAAGCGGGGACGACGGTGATGAGGCTCGCCCAGTCCTTGGGAGACGTGAGGCAGTAGACGCTGACGTACACCATCACAGGCACACCAGCCGCAGCGATCGACTCGGCAGTGAAGCCCAGGGTGCGCCTCAAGCGGTCCGAATCCTCCTGGCTCGCGAACAGTTGGCCACCGATCAGAACGGCGAAGAAGCCCAGGAGAACCGTGATCGTCAGGGGGAACGACCAACCCACCTGGGCCAGCAGCGACTTGCCGGCGTTAGTGAAGATGTGGGCGAGGTTGGTGCCTTGTGGCGAGAAGTTCGCGAACTCAATGAGTGGAACCACCACACCCGCAAAGACTGCTATCGCGCAGAGCCCGGCGAACTCATTCGCCGTCTCCCGGAGAGTTCGCGATGAGGGTGCGCCCGACGGTCTAGAGCTCATACGTGCAGACAATCAGAAACGGCCGACACTTGTGCCTGGGGTACGCCGCCATTACTGAAATACGCAGGGGAGGGCGTCTCGGACTAGCCATAGCTGCGAAAATGCTCGTATACGAGCAGAAGCGCAGGTGATGAATGGGACATCCAGCCATCGCGAGCGCGGAGAGGGCCGGATGGCTAACATTGTCGCTGGGCATGCTTCGCAACCGTCACCGTTGACGGTTCGAAACGCGACTTGCAGGTCGCGTGCACTGCCCGTTGCAACCGAAGAAGGCCACCCGGATCCGAACGAGTATCGTGTCGGATCATTCCACGCGCCTTCGCGCGTTGCAACCACCGGTCCGGCATCTGGCTTTCGGATCGGAACGGATAAATGACATCACCAGTGCCCGCACGGCGAACCCGCAAACCCCGGAAGATCGTCAGCGACCCGGCGCGCGCGGACGAACTCCTGGAATCCCTCAGCGCAGCCGAGCTCCAGATCAGGGAGTTAACCGAGCGCCGACTAGAACTCGTCGTGGAGGCCAGCGAGATCGGGCTGACTATCGCAAAGATCAGTGAGGCGGTCGGCGCCAGCCAAGCGTCGGTCTCGAATTGGTTGCGCAGCGCGCGGGAGCAGCGGGACCAATCCGCATAACGTTCAATGTTTGGGTATTAAGAATGGCTTAAAAGGTTGTAGTCTGCGGACTATGTTCGTTACGTCCGATGGTTGTGACCGACCACCGCCGTGCAGCCGGCTTTGTCAGGCGGCATGGTGAACCCTGCACCTATAGACTCGGCGAACTCCGTTGTGAGCGCTTGGGAAGCGGCTGTCGCGCGGACTGCGTCACCTGCCGCGATGCCGGGCGAGTTGACAGCTGCTCTTGACTTGTTGAGGGCCGAGATACGTCTTGGTGAGGGGCGCCGCGCTCGCCTGTTTCGGCCGGTGCGGGGACCGCGACGAATCCGGTTGCCTCAACGGCAACCGCATGAGTCAGGTGTTCGCGTGCTGTTGTCTCGGGACGGCAGTACCGGGTACGCGCGGCCGATCTCGCAGGTCAGTTGGGCTGATCTGGTGTTCTGCCACCCGATGCGGGATTTCTCGAGGCGACATGGTCAGGTCAACAAACCGGTCGCGTTCTTCAGCCGCACGGTCGGTGATCTGATTGCGTGCGAGTCGCAGCACGAGCGACGGTTCATGATCCTTGTTGACTGGAACCTCGATGTGGTGCACATCGCTGCTCAACCGTTCACTATCGACTTCCCGGTGGGACATGAGCTGGACTCACACACCCCCGACTTTGTGCTGATCACGCGGACGGGCGGCGTGGTCGTCGTCGATGTGAAATGGCACACGGCCGCTGAGACGGCGGATGTGCTTCGGCGCCACGCGGTTGTCGATAAGGTGCTTGCGAGCGCGGGGATACAACACGCGGTCTGGGTCGGAGCACCGCAGGTTATCACTAGCAATCTTGCGCTCTTTGCCTCGGCCCGCGTCCCCGAGCCGACGCTGGCGATCATCGGTCCTGAGGTGCTCAAGGCGGCCCGTTCCGGCGCGCGTGTCGGCGAAGTCGTTAATCAGGCTGCCGAGTTTTTGCAGGTGCCGGCGCCGGTTGTGCTGGTTGTTCTGCGCCGATTGCTCTGGGATCACGAACTCACCATCGATCTGAGCCGACCGTTCGATACGGAGACGATACTGCTGTGACACCGACGGAGGTGCATTGGATTCGGGCCGGCGTCGAGGTCGACTGGCAGGGCGAGCGTGCCGTGATCACCAAGGTCGGCGCGATGGTCACATTGACCAGCCCCGACGGCTCTTCCACAGGTCAGGTGCCAGCCGCCGACATCGCGAGCGCACTGCGGGGCACTACCGCCCCCGCCGACTTGCCGCAGCTACATGACATCCAAGAGCGGCTGTCGGAGTCCTCGGCGACTCGGCTGCGCGAAGATTCTGAATTGCTGCACATCATGCTCACGGGGCGTCGCACTAGCCAACCGGACACCGACCGGCCACCAGCGGATCTGGACCCCGCTCGAACACCGCTTGGCGAGCGTCGCCGCCGACTCGCTGTACTCCTCGCCCAGCAACCTCGCACAAAGGGCAAGCGCAAGGGGTTCACCGTCACTGTCGCTTCAGAAATGCGGAGACTGCAACGGATTATGAAGCGTTGGGAGGACAAACAAAGCCTTCTCGATGGCCGCTACCTGAAGCCACACACCTGGCGCACCCAAGACGCCGTCCTAGACGCGCTGCTGACCTTCCTGAATGACCACGCGCTCAAGTCCACGAAATCTGACGTCGCTCTCGTACGCGCCTTCCAGATCCACTGCGCGAAGCAACTTCCTGCACTGGAGCTCCCATCGATCACCACGCTGCGCCGACGGGTGAAGGTACTGCGTAGCGGCTGGTCGCATCTGGGTGCGAGCGCCAAGAACCGTATCTCCGAATTGAACGTTCCTGAATCCTCGGGTATGACGCGTTTGGCGACCAGGCCGGGCGAGTTGGTGCTGGTCGACACGACGAAAGCGAACGTGTGGGTGCAGGATCCGCGGACGGGCAAGAAGCTGCGGCTGGATGTCACTCTTGCTCTTGACCTGGCCACCCGCTGCATCGTCGGGATCGCGATCACCCACACCACCACGAAATTCGCCATCGGCCTGTGCTTGGCCGACGTGCTGCGACCTAAGACCGCGGCGTTGGCGAGCGAGTGGGCCGAGAAAACGGGTGAGGTCGCTCAACAACCGTTCATCGGAAGGCCGTCTGCGTTCATGACTTTCTACTCGGCTGCGTTCCATCCTGAGGGGGTCGTGGTCGACAACGGCAAACCGTATGTCTCCGACTACGTCACCGCGCAAATGGCCCGGTTGGGTATCCACTACGAACCGCAACGCTCCTACAGCCCGACTGACAAGCCGCAGGTGGAACGAGTCTTTCGCACCATCAAAGACATGTTTGAGGCGCTGATGCCCGGCTTCACTGGGGGGTCCGTGCATGAGAAAGGCAAGGACCCCCAAGCAGAGCAGCTGATGTCGCCGTCGCAGTTCGAGCAGCGGCTGCGCCAGTGCATCGACCTTTATAACCATCGAACGCATCACGGGTTGACGCTGCCCGAGGACCCGAACAAACAACTCAGTCCTTACATGATGTACGAAATCCTCACCGAGCGCGTGGGTGCCATTCCCGATATCGACTACCAGTACGACTGGGTGCGTTTCCTGCCGTCAGTGAAAGTGAAGATCTCGCCCAGCCGTGTCCGGGTGTGCCGTTTGAACTACAAGAGCCCGATCCTGCGCAGCCTGCAGGGTGACCCGGTGGCGATGAAGACCGGAATGTTGCGGGTGTACTACGACCCTTTCGATCTGCGGATCACCTGGTGCTTCGACGCCGAAGGAGTCCTGCACCTACTTCGGTGGCAATACCTGACCGAGGGCACCCCCCGCTTCGGAGAGTTCCACACCAGTCACATCGTTGACCAGCACGCCGACAAGAAGATCAGCAGCCAAGAAATCGAACGCATCCTCGTCCAAATCTTCACCGGCGTCTACGACAACGGGGAAGCACTCGAAGCCATCCGACACGCGGACCTCGCCGACGATCTGATGCGCAGGAACGCCGCCCACCTCACCGCAGGAATAGCCGAAACCAGCCCGTCCGGCACCGTGATCCTCGCCCCCGCACCCGTCGAACAGGACGACCGCACCGACGGACTTCTGCGTGCACGCGCCGCAACCCCTCCCGTGGAAGTCGCGGTCCAATCCCCCTCCAGCCATCGACCGGCGGAAATCTCAGTAGCGTCGCCCGGAGAGCACCGAAGAGAAGCTGAAGCGGGTACGGTCGCAGAACCGCCAGGGACTCCACCTCCGCGCGCCCGACGGGCGCTGCAGCCGTATGCCAGGAATCGATTCTGACGATGACTCTCGGCCCCAACCTTCAGGCAGCCACCGCGGATCACCTTGACCTGCTTACCCCTACAGACCGCGCCTGGATCAGCGAGATCAGCGCGGACCACGTCTTGGACCCGGGACGTCCTACCGGGGCCGCGCTCGCATCCATGAACCGCCGCCAACGCGAGCGCTTCCGGATCGGCCGGACACGCTTTCTCCGGACAATGCCATTGCTCGAGACGCCCGTCGTTACCGACGTAATGGGTCGGCTCCGATTGCTGGCACACTCCTCCGTCCGATCGGATCTCCACCAACAGGACATTCCCATCCTGAACGGCGACCCCGGCGTCGGAAAAACGCACATCGTTAGAACTCACGCAGCGGAGGAAATGAGCAGGCTCGCACTCCACCGCAGCATCGACCTCGAGGACGGAAACGCAGACCCACTCGTCGTCTTCCGCCCGGTCCTTTACATCCACCTCCGCGGACCAATGACACGGCACGACCTCCTGCGACTGCTGTGCGCCGAACTGCGCTGGCCATCCGATCGCAACCCTCAAGTCGCTTTCGAAACCGCGATCAAGAAGTGCGGGGTGCAACTGATCATCATCGATGAGATTCAGCACGTGAACTTCGACGGCAAGACCGGGCGTGACGTGCACAACATCATCCGATGGATGTCTAACTACGGGCTTCGCGTCATCCTCGCCGGCACAGACATCGACTGGGTGCTCAATGGCGCCGGCTCCGCCGCCGTCGAGGTGGCCGCGCGCAACTCTCGTGGACGCTGGATTCGGGTCGATGTCCCGAAACTGGAGATCGGCACGACCGCACAACGCGACGCGTGGCTCGACCTGGTATACGCATTCGAGAACCGGCTGCGCCTGGCCCACGCTCCCTCTGAGGACGGATGGCTCAGCGACGGCTTCGGCATGTACATGTGGGCTCGCACACAGGGATACCTGAACGCGCTGGTCTTATTGATCAATCTTGCGTCGGCCCACGCAATCGACACCGGGCAGGAGACGATCAACCGCAAAATCCTCGACAGCATCGACCTCGAATACGAGGTCGAACGGCAACGCACGCAGCGCGTCGCACTCTTCGACAACGGCATTCGTCCCGAAGCGGCGCGGCGATGACGCCGACCTTGGGAAAAGCCGTTCAACTTGGCGCCCCCGTCGAGCTGGCTGCTGGCGAATGGCTGCACACAGCCATCAGCCGATGGGCTTGGGAAACGTTCGGCGTCTCGCGAGGTGCATTGTTGGATTCGTTCGGGCTCTCCCGGCTACCGTTGCCTCGCATATCCGCGATTGGGACAGGGATTTCTCCGGAAATCGCAGCCAATATCGCCGCGGCGACAGGCATCCCCGAAGACAAACTCAGTGACGCAACGATGGCCAGCCTCCACGGCAAACTTCTATGGCTCGCTGCAATGGGGTCCAAGCGCGCCCTTCCGACGGTTGCCACCAAAGGCTTCTGGTCCTGGCAAGCCGGCACACGGTACTGCCCGGACTGCCTCAAAAGCAGCCCCGGCGTCTTCCATCTCAACTGGCGAAGCCCGTGGCTGTTCGCATGCATCCTTCACCGCCGACTCCTTCACGACGCCTGCCCGGCGTGTCAAGGCGCCCTCGTTGAGATGCGTGGCCGCAATAGAGACCGCTTTGACCCCTCCATGTGCCGAGCGAATGTCGCACCCCCGGGGGCGACGCGAACCGTGCCGTGTGGTGCCCCGCTTGTGGAAACCTGGGGAGCGACTCACCTCGATGAGGAGTCGCCGACGATGCGCGCACAACGAAGCATCATTCGAAGAGTCGACGCTGGTACCTCGATTGAACTGCTGAGCTACCTGCAACCAATCGCCATCGGGCTACGGGCCGCGCGAGCGTTTGAGGACATCGCGCAGCTGAGCGGCCTCGACCACGTAGAACTACGAGGGCTCCTCGACGACGAGAAACGCATCGGCGTCAGCGCTCCAAGAAACGCCTACGCCATGGCCGCCCTCGTTAGCGCGGCGTTCGAACTCCTCCACACTGACGAAGCCCACGCAAAAGCCATCATCCGAAACGCGACGTTCAACAGAACTCCCGCATCCGTCCCACGAGACGTAGGGTTTGGGCCAGGGAGTCCACGAGAACTCCTCGGAAGGTGGCCGTCCGCTCCCCAACCGTTCCGGGCTCAAATCCTCCGGGCTCTCGACCGCGATCTCACTACTGGCCAACGCCTCCTGTGGGATAGCGCGGCCACGCCGGCCACGATATCCGAGCACTCGGCGGTGGGCTACGACCGCGCGAAACGCATCGCGAGCATTCCTACGTTGCTGTGGCCAGAGTGGTGCAGCCGGCTTGATGTTGACGGGCCGGTCGACGCGCCGACTCTCGCCCGTTCGTTAGCCTCCGTCGTGCGCGTTGCGGGCTCATGGGACTGGTCAACCTTGCCCGAAGACACCCATTTCGCCGCCATGCTTCGACCGAACATGCTGGGCCGGCCCACCCAGGCCGACATGTTGCTAGCAGGCGTCAGCGAACTCGCCCACATCGTCGACGAAAGCGACGTTGTCATCAACTACCCGCGGCGACGCGAACTGCCCTCTCGCCAGCTTCTCCCGCTCGAGCATTGGAAGCTACTGGCAGAGAGCATCCGAATCAACCGCGGTGGAAGTCGACGCCCACTCAACGCGCGCCGATACCTGTGGCAGCGGATCACGGGTACCGGTCTACGAGAACTGCCCGATGACATGCGGGTCGGGACTAGCCACGATGACACCGCTGAGTACACGATGTTCTGCACGAAACTGACTACGGACTTACAGACGGCGCTCGACCGATACGGCCAGGCATTCTTGCTGAATCAAGGAATCGAAGAACCAATCACTTGGTCACCCAAACCGGTCACGAGCATCAAATGGCCTGGTCAAGAGATCTTGGATCTCGACCTCGGGCGGCTCCACTACCTCTTGATGAGTGGCGTCTACAGCCTCCGGCGCCTGTCCGAGCAACTTCAGGTGTCACCTCGGCGGATTCAACGGGCAATCGACGCTGCCCCCCGCCCCGCTCCGCACCGGATCACGCATCGGGAGTGGCGAGACGTATTGCCCCCACGGCTCAAGGAAGGAAACCAATCATGACCGCGATTCCATTGACGGACGATGACTGCGGGGCTGGCCCGCACCTGTCGCACACGAGGGGTGAATTCGTGGACATTACGTCCTTTGGCGAAGTAGGGGTTGGCGTATTGGTGAACGCGGCTGCCGTCCACGGGGCATGGCCAATCGGCTTCGACTCGCGTGGCTAATGGGTGAGCTGCCGGTCGATATCGTCTCCTTCGCCGCGGTTGTACGCGATCACTGCGGGAAGCGTGCAGCAGACGATCGTGAGATCAGTCCTCAGATCGTCGAGCCGCAACAACTGCAGCCTGAATTCGATTGAGTGTTCCGAGGACTCCCACGATCCACCGCCTGCAGTTCCTTGCGAGCAATGTGTTGAGCGGAACGTCGTTCGGGAGATCCTGGCCGATCACCAGAAGTTGCGTCGGGGACAGCGGGAACGAAACGGTCGAGATCTCGGCACCATTGGTTTCTCGCCAAAGGAGCACCGCACCGTCTCCGGTTGCAAGGTGTTGTGCCTCTCTCACTTGCCACGGCCATTGTTCGAGTCCGAGCGCGGTCAGCCTGGTGACATCTCCGAGGTACTGCGACAGGAGCAGTCTGTCCCCCAGGCTCAGTTCGGCATACTCGATCTGTCCATCCGTCTTTAGCAGTAAAGCGGGGGTGCGGATCTTGACCTGATCCGCGTACCGACCCCGATCGAGGTGCATATCGAGGAAGGAGACCATTGCGCTCTTTTCGACGGGCGTCAACATATGTGCGTGGCGCAACTTCAGGATCACCGGGACACTGCGGTCTTCTATACGCGCGTAGTCGTTCTCCAGGTCCTGGGTCAGGACCTCCGGGTCATATGCGTAGCTCACGACAGTGGCATTCTCGACAGAGGAGGGAAAGCCACGACCCTGTTGGATATCGAGGACGTCGACGCGGCCCCTCGCGTCTGCCCATGCTCGGATATAGCTCTTAGACACCATGTGCGCACGTTTCACCTTCACTGCAGCGCCTCCTCGAGTCTCAGAGTATGCAATGCCTTAGGCGGTTATCCCAAAACGCGTGGGCAAGGACTGACAGCGCCGCGAACAATGTCTGGCGTATCCACCGAGAACGCTTGATCCGAAGGGTGCGACCCGGATGCGGTCGTTCGAATCGTCGACAGCTTCCCGAAGCTCTGACCGCGCCTGATGTAGCCGAGACCTCCGAGAGCGTCTTTGCGCAAACAGAGGGCTCGATCAGAGCAACGGAGAGTCGCCATGTGCCTTACCTCAACTCAAACGATGCATACAATCCAGAGCAGAGGAGGCGACGTGTCCATCGAAGCAACACCCGAAGGGCTAGAGGCCAGCGTGCACTACCTCATGGACACGGCCCGGTCCCAAGGCCGCGACGAGGAGCTGGTCATCGCGCTGATTCGCGAATCCGCCGATGTCCTCAAGCGGCGCCAGCCGCGCGGCGGCGCGTTGACCGAGGAGCAGGTCGCCTTCCTGATCGAATCGGGCACCTTCACTCCGGAGCGCCTGGCCGAGGTGGAGGCGAGCGTCGCCCGCGGGGACCTCGCCGAGCTTGAGCGTCGGACGCGCCTGGAGGCGGTCACCGGCTCGCTCAGCGCTGCCGAGGCCGCCCAGCGTCTTGGCATCGATTCCTCGCGGGTTCGTCACCGTCTGAGCAAGGGCGGCCTGATCGGCTTCATGATCGGCGGCAAGCGCCGACTCCCGGCCTGGCAGTTCACCGACGACCCGAAGCAGCCTGTGCTGCCCGGGCTGTCGCAGCTGATCGCTGCGGTGCCCGCCGACATGCACCCAGCGAGCCTGCAGAACTTCATGGCCACGCCGCAGGAGGACCTCCTGATCGACGGCCGCGAAGTGACGCCGGTCGAATGGCTGCGCCTCGGCGGCGACCCGCAGGAGGTCGTCGACATCCTCGACTCCTTCCTGCAGTCGTGAAGGTCCCGGCCACACGCCGAGCGCTTTCAAGACCGAGCCTCGCAAGGTGCATTGGATCGGTGAGGGTGCCGGTTGTGTGGCGCCCGCGCTGTCTTGAGAGTTTCTGCCTAGGAGGCACAGAATGGCTTCGTCGATGACGCCCGGATACCGAACCGCCATGATCGGTCTGCGTCCACCGCGGGTAGCGCTCCTCTTTCCGGGCTGGGAGAACTGGCGCGGTTGGGCACGCCTCGCACTCGAAACCGTCACCGGCGAATGGGGCGGCGGCGGCCACCTAATCGTCCCCTATGACGAAGATGGCAGTGTCGATGAAGAACTCGTCCGAGCCTGCACTGCATTCGACCCCGACCGGATAGAGCTGCTCACTGCTCCGCCAAGCACCTGGGCCAAGCTGTCACCGGAGTGGGTTGCCCGCACCCAGCCGCGAAGTGAGGACTGGTCCACGATTTCCCAGGGACGGGTATCTGGCGGCGACACTCAGATGGCTATCACCCGGCTACTTGAGGCGACTTCGGTTATGCAGTCCAGCATCGGAGGGGTACCGCCGATCGGCCACCCCAGGCTGTCGCCGAACAACGACACCGAGACGGCCAAACAGCTGGAAGCCACCGAGTACTTCGCCACGGACCCGTCGTGGACTGGCGACGCCGCGCTCTTTGCGGGAGCGGTTGCCGGGGTCGTACGCCACGAATCCCCCAACACTGAGCCCTCGAACGACGCGCTCATCTGGTGGCTCATGAACCCGACAGTTGACCGGCTGCCGGCACAGATGGAGTGGGGACAATCCGCGGCAGAGCAGAAACAAGTCCGTAGCGCGTTTGAAGCCCTCTCCGACGACACGACGGCGTTGCGTCGCGGTTGGCCCACCAACGGCCTCGTCATCGTCATCGGCGACACTGCCCAGGACTTCGGTCTTGCATTGGCGTTCCTGAGGCTTCATGGCTCTGCGATTTGGCTGACGCCCGAGAACGTCCGAGAGGCTTTCCCGCGGTCATGGCAGCTGCGCTCCGAACTTCAAACACTTGTCCACGGGACGCAGACTATCCACCTCATCAGCGCGTCCCTCAAAGAGTCCGAAGTGGACGCCCTTGCGCTCACGTTCGATGACCATCACATCGTCACGATGAATGGACGACCGCTGGATACCCGCGTTTCTCCACGTCTGAGCCGCGATTGGCCTCCCTTCGACGACGCGCCGCTTCGACTCATGCTCACCGATCACATCTCGACCCGGACGACTGTGGCCGTCCCGGTAAATGAATCGGAAAGGGGCACGTTCGAACTGGTGACGCCACTAGACTCCCCTCTGCCCCAACGACCACGCTTCCAACACATACAAAGGCCAGCGTGGATTGTTGACGTCGACTTTGACCAGACCGCGATGCCTGGGGGTCGCGGGCTCCCACCCCAGTCCCTCCTTGCCGCGAGCAATGATCAACCGGTCAGCATTCGGGCTTCGATGCGCGGGGTGAGTTTCGAGGCGGGATCAGACGGTGTGACCCTCGGCGGGACGGTGCTACCGGGTCGCGTTGCACGACCCACCCTTCGCATACCAGGACTGGAGGACTGGGTGACGGAGATGGCCCACACCAGACAGCTCACCACTCGCATCTCACAAGCAGGGCGGCATGCTGCCCTGCTTGCCCGTCGCCTAGGTGGACGCGATCGACTGATCGATGTTGTGAGCGGGCCACTCCACCCATACCTTCGCGAATACCTCATGCCGAACGGCAGCAGACCCCTTATCAGCGAAATGTTCCCCGCCCGAGACGGGGTAGTCGTGTCGGACAGAATCCTCCTCAACTACCAAGCGCTCAAGCGTCTCACCCCCTCGATAAGAGACCAGAACCGACGAGACCATTTGGATAATCTGCTGGCCGCCGAGATCGTAACCCAAGGGTTGGTCCTCAACTGTGCTGAGTGCGAGGAGGTCTTTTTTGTCACGATGGACGATCTTGGGATCCGCTACCCCTGCCCACGTTGTGGCGCCATCAACACGCTCTCCAGTCCACGATGGCGTCGAGATGGAGAAGAGCCGTCGTGGTTCTATGATCTCCATCCCGCCCTTCGCGCCCTAATGAAGTCAAACGGGGATGCTGTCCTACTCGCGGCGGCTCATTTCCGAGGCCAAACATGGCTCTACCGCGATACGCATGAGCTCGAATTCATGACGCTTTCCCAGCCGCCCAAGAAGCAGTTCGAGATCGATTTGATCGCTCGCATGGGCGACCGACTTGTCGTTTGCGAAGTGAAATCGAATGGTGAAGTCGGTGGGGGTTCCAAACGCGCAGAAGAAATCCGGAAACGGTTTAAGGCGGCAACCCTCCTCAGAGCAGATCAGGTGTCCTTCGTGTCGATTGACCAGCCCTGGGCGGACGGCACCAAAGACGCGATCAGCAGAATTCAGAAGGATGAGTACCCGCGCCTGGTGGCCGACGCGATCCACATCGCCCGTCCGACGACCACTGGCGGCGAGCCGTAAGGGTCGCGTGCCAACGTGTGCTCCTTCGCCCGCACCGTGACCGCGGCTCGACCGCTGTCAGCTGCGTGTTCTTTTGGTGGATTTTTGGTTGAATCTTGCACCGGTGGGCAGTTAAGCTGACTGGGAGGAGTTCTCAATGGACATGGGTACGACGACACGCAAAGCACACGTCGCGTCCGCGAAGACCGATATCCGGGAGATCACCCGTCGCTTAAACTCTGCCCTCGGCGCGACGCTTGTCGCCTCGCTGGCCGGCAGCAAGGACCCCAAGATCAGCTACAAATGGGCCCGCGCAGATGGACCTGAACCTAGAAATGACGTGGTGCGACGCCTGCAGTTCGCGCACACTCAGTGGCTTGCCATAACAGCTTCTGAAGGTGACCAGGTTGCCCGCATGTGGTTTATCGGGTCGAATCCCCTGCTGGACTACGACACCCCGGTGGATGTGATCCGTGAGGACCGATTCAAGGAGGCAGCTACGGCGGCCGCGGCGATGGTCGAAGACGGCTTCCTCGGGTAACGACTCGGCTTGATCTAGCATCACGGCAGGCCATTGCTCAGAACATCCACACCGCCCGCGTTGAGCGGGCAAGGGAGGGCGTCAAACAAGGCGCGGATCATCGGAAAGCGCGGGGCGACCGGCGCGGGGCCGATAGCACCGGCCGCACGTGCGTGCTTTAACGGAGGGAGCTGCCGGATGGTTTACGACCCGCCTTCGGCGGGGACCCGGTCGTCCTGTGGGACACGTTGGAGTTCGCACACAGGTTTGCTGCGGCGTCTACGCCTCCCGAATGAATTAGAACGAGACCACCATTTCGGCAAACGTGGAGCGAATCGTGCGAGTCCGGGAGCGCTACCGAACCACCGGCGCTCGGGATTTTCCCGAGCACGAGCGGCGGCGCGCTGTCCTCCGAGCCCTCTATCCGCAGCTTCAAGCGGGCGAAGACCCGGATCTCCATGCGATGCTCATCTAGGCCTGGGTGCAGATAGGCTCGCATCCGCCGAAGTCGCAGAAGTACATGTTGGCCGCGGAACGGGCGCTACCCGGTAGGTCGCGACCGGTCGCACCGCTTCACGCGGGCCCGGCGATAAGTACCTAGACTGCGTTGCATGACGAACCCGACTGGCGACTGGGCGCGCGAGACGCTGTCAGCGTTTGAGGAGTTTTACGCGGCCACTGAGCAAATGGCGTTAGAGGCAGGCGCCGCCGGTGATTCGGTGAAGGAAACAGGGAGCTTGGAGCAGGCGGCGCCGTCCATCGACATTGCGCGCGAGCGTGTCGCCCGTGCGGCCGCCGCGCTCCGTCAGTGCCCGCCGCCGCCCGATGAAGCAAGTGCCCTTCATCTGAGTTCCTGTCTGGACGCATTGGAGGACTTCCGGACAGCCGAACGGTTCGACGCGTGGGTACACGCTTGGTCCCGTGCTATGGAAGAACGCGACGAATTTATTCGGGCGTTTGCCGCGGCTGACGGTCAGAAGCCGCCAGCCTGGTGAGCCGAACCCCGCGACTTCCCGAACCTCTTCGCTCGCCGCGCGATCAGATGACCTTGCGGTGCGCGAGAAGCGTTGCTGTAGTGCTGGCTAGCATGTGCTCATGCTTCATAACCAGCGGCGGCTACAGCGTCAGCGCGAAGAGGAAGAGGGCGCTGGCGCAGACTTCTGGGTCGACACCTTCCCGGAACCGTTCCGGATCCAACTCGACCGCTATTCATCGAGAACGTACGGTGTGAATGCTGATTTCATCCTAGGAACGGCTCGTGAACTCATTCTCGATGACGAGGGACTTCGGACCCTAACCGGTAAAGGGGAAGCCGACGCGGACATGACCGCGTACATCGAAACTTGCGATGACGCGATGATGCCGACCGCGATTGAGGCGTTAGGAAAAGCAATTACCCGATTCATTCGGCTGTCCAACGCCCACGACCCCTTCCTAGCTCAAAAGCTCCGGGAGGCGAGTGAGCACTACGAAGCGTTCGTCAACGAACGCCTGCAACGCCATCGCATTCGCTTCGAGCTCATCGACCGCAAGATGGTCGAGAAGAACTCGCTCGAGTTGCATGCCGCGGTCGTCTCGCCCGCACTCCGGTTGCTCGGTGATCGCGGGGGCTGGGAGAAGGTCGAGACCGCCTACAAGAACGCGCTGGATGAGCTGCACCGCGGCTCGGCAGAGAACGCGATCACCGACGCCGGCGCAGCTCTACAGGAGGCCCTGGAGGCCGTTGGTTGCAAGGGCAACGCTCTCGGACCACTCATCGTTGACGCGCGCAATCGTGGCCTGCTTGCCGCGCATGACCAACGCCTGGCTCGGAGTATCGAGGATCTCATGCAATGGGTGTCCGCCGACCGGAGTGCAAAGGGCGACGCGCACCATGCAACTGCCCCCGCCCCGGAGGATGGCTGGCTGATCGTGCACGTCGTCGGCGCCCTCATCGTGCGCCTTGCCAGCGGCTCCGCCCGCGGCTGAGGGCTGTCTAGCGAGCCGCAGCATGGCCCACGAATACATGCCAGAACACGTCCGGTTGGATTCTCCCGAATCCTCCGAGGAGGAACGGCAGGGAAGACTGGTTCTCGAGGTCGCGTTCGACCGAGTGACGCAGCTGATCGAGAGTGAGCGCTATCTGGGTTTCACGGTGGTGGAAGGCTCACAACTCTGGGGCGATGATCGTCATACCCCGTACAACCCTGTGAGCTACCAAGTCGCCTGGTATGCCATGGTCGCGATCGATCATCTTCGGTTCGTGCGTGATTCGCTGATCGCGCGCGGTGAGTTCGCGGTGATGGCGGAGTACACCGTCGTGCGGAGTGCGATCGAGGCTTGTGGATACGGGTATTGGCTTCTCATGGGCGGGACGCAGGCCAAGAGAGTTCAGAATTCGCTGCGAATCGGTTGGGACTCCATTTCGGATGTTGAAAGCCTTCTCGGTGCGACGGGCGGCCCCGCGGATGGGGCATCGCGTGTCCGCGATCGCCTCAAGGAGATCCACTCGGCGGGACCAGCGAGGCACGCATCGATCGAGAACATGCCGACCGTAACTCGAATCCTTCAACTCACGGATAGCTCCATGAAGTTCACACGGATGACGGGGCTCGAGGCCTGGCGCATCTGCAGCGGAATGGCTCACTCAAACACGCCGGTCGCGATCGCACTACTCGAACACCAGCAGGTGGAGCGCGTGGACACCATCGGGGCGGTGTCACGCCTCACCAACCGCATCGGGCTACTCGCGACCGTCTACGAAATCGCAACAATCTATCTCGAACGGTTCCTGGACCTCTGGGAGGCGGCGGCGACCACATCGGTTACACGAAGCTCCACTCGAAGTCGACAGCAATAGCGGCCCCGGCGGCGCTGGCCATTTTCATAGCGGCCGGCGCAGTCTCGCGTCAGATGCTGACGAGTCCGAAGCGGAGGGCTATTTCGCGCTTGCGACAGGTATCCCGTACAGGTCCGCGGTCCTATCTAGCGGATGTTGCGCTGGATGCCAGCGAAATGAGTAGCCAGCCTTCTGCAGGCTCTCCAATCCCTCCATTGCCACGACGCCGATGTCGAGATCGAGGGTTCGTTCTTCGGCGTTCTCGCCTCGGGCGGCTGAAACCTGACACCCATTGGAGGTCAGGAGCGTCTCCAGCTTCGCCGCCTGATCCCGGTCAGCCGCCCATACCCAGGTGGCCCGAGGGCTCTTTGACAGTTCCAGTTCGGTGGGGTGTGTCCATGTCATCGGGACAGTGTCGGAAACGTGGTCCGGGCTCGGCAGGTCGATCACCGAAACCCCGTCGCGTTCGTCCAGTTCGTAGGCGTCAACCCAGTTCAGCACCATCGCCACGAGTGGGAGCCGTTCAACCAGCGGGAGGTCAGCCGTGATGGGTCGATCTAGAACGGAGCCCGTCCGCTCGAGCTCTTCCGTGTTCACCACGTCTGCGAGCGTCGCCCCGCCGTGGCCGATGAGAGAGAAGCCGCCCACTTGCCACGGGAGGCCTTCGTCGTCGAGCTGCCAGTGGATGCGGATTTCCGCGACCTCTGGCAATAGCTCCATAAGGTCCGAGTAGGTCTTCCCGGTGTCGGCCACCAGCACATTCTGCCGGATGCGTCGTGCGAGTCGCGCTCATTGAGTGAAGGAATTATCGGAGATCGATCCATCCTGCGCGGAGATCGTTACCCAAAATCCGCTCCATGAGTTCGCGAAGAGGCTGTCGCCCACATGCTCCATGCGTACATACGCGTCGGTTGAATTCTCGGTTGGGAGTGATGCCTGCCAGAGCACCGACCCCGCAACGTCAATGCAAATGAGGTACTGGAACGGCCCGGTTTTGCGGATGTAGTCCATCAATACGGCAGCGCGCCGCAACGGCAGAGCTCGCCGAGGCGGCGACGGGTCACCGACCCAACAGGACACGGACGAGCTCAGTCGCGTACTGCGCCGTGCCGACGCCGAACACCGGCCCTCCGATCGCGATCGCAACAGCCAGGAGCACGACGAAGATGCCGCACGCCAAGATGCGCTGAGCGGACTTGTGGACGTAACGCATGGTGGATCTCCTGATCCGGTAGAGGGCTCTTTGGCCCGAGGTGGACATACGGCGAGAAACCGTTCTGGTGTCAGCTATGCGCTGACTCGCGGTTCGGCTGGGGCTCGCCGTTCCATGGGCGGTCCGCGCATCCTTCTAACGGCGTCGGCGGGCGCCTCGGAGGAGTGCGCCACCAGGTCGTCCACCCCCTCGAGCGGGATGATCGGCATGTCTGCCTCCAAATGGTGCAAGGAACCGGGTTCGGTCGCATCCACTGGAGGTCATGCGGCGGAAACGCCGCCCTCTTTTCAACTGTCATGCGGTTCTATACGCCTCAGCGAGCCGGATGCGTCACACCGGCCGAGATTTCTCGCCGGCCGATCCGCCGACCCCGTGTCGACGCTTCGAGGTTGATGTTCTCTGCGCGCAAAACGCCGGACGGCGAGTCTCTCGATACTCTGACGCCATGACCACGACGTCATCCACCAAGCAGCGGACGCGTCTACATCGGACGACGGCCGTCGTTATCGCGGCCCTTCTCGCATGCACCTACGCGAGCGTGCTGATCGGGCTCGCCGTGACGCTCACGATCGCCTGGGCCAGCGGCCGCGGCACGGTCGGCACCCTCGACAGCAACGCCGCCAACCGCGGCGTCGCGTTCTTCATCGTCGTGTGCCTGGCCGGCGCAGCTGCTTTGGTGCTCGGCGCGGTCGGCGCCTGGCGCGGTCGGAGAGGAATTCCTGCGATCGTTCCGCTAGCGATCGTGGTGCTCGTCGGATGCATCGGCGAGCCGGTCGATATCGTCTCGGGCAACCCGCCGCTCGACAACCTCATCGGCGCCGGGATCATCATCGCGGCAGCGCTGCCACTCGTATTGCTTCTGCTTCCAAGGAGAGCACCAGCGGAGAGCGCAGCCAGCGAAGCGGCATAGTCGGGTGGCTCGGCGTAGCCTGACAGCCATGAGCCCGGGCGTGCACACCGCGATCCACGTCGTCCTACTGGCCCTCCTGACCGGGTCCGCCGCTTACGTCGTCATCCGGCTGGTGAACGATGGCAAATGGAAAGACCGCGGCGTGCGAGTCGCAGCAGCGCTGTTCGCGTTCGCACTGATCGGCTACGTGCTGTTTCTCGTTCTGGCGTAGCCGAAGTCAGGTCCAGTGCAGCGATCCGGACCGCCGACCGTCTAAAGAATCTAAACAATCTAAAGGAATCTAAACGGGCTTCCAGATACCATGCTGCGGCCGCGCTACGCGGCGACAAGTTATCTGGACAATGGCGGCGACAGTTTATTTGGCATGCCGCTCAAGCTCGGGGCCCGCGGCGACAACTTGCGTGGCCGTTCACACTGATCCACATCTGTCGACCTCGATGAGGCAGGATCATGAAGGGTCATGCGGGATGACCTCGGGATCACGATTCGACGGGGGATCATGAAGCGCTGGCGTCCTTGTATGGTGTCGGGGATTTCCGTGGTCGCGGCGCTGCTACTGACGGCGTGCACGGTGACCGGACCGGTGGGCGCCCCGTCGCACACGGCTGAGGCAGCGGCCGGTGCGGCCCATTCGGTGCCCTCGTCGCCGGTGGCGTCGAGCGGGACGGCGTATGCGAACGAGTTCCAGTACCTCCCGCCCGCGGGAACCGTGATGGGGACGGGGACGCTCCACGATGTCGCCGGTCACGCGACGGGCGACGTCGCCGTCAGCGTCGCGAGCGACCTTCGCTTCCAAGTGGCGATCACCCGATTCACCACGACCGCCGACCCGGGTACGGCGGTCGCGCTCAGCGTCGACCGCTTCGGAGCGGCGGCGGGAGAGCCGACCGTGCCCGCGCCCGACGATCCGGTCGGCTTCACCCAGGGCACGAGCGGCGACGAGGTGCTGCCGTTCGACTCGAGCGGTCGCCGCGATCGTGGGAACGTGTCCTACTTCAACAGCGTGGAACTGGTCAGCGACGGCACCGTCCTCGCAGCGGCGCCGATGACGTGGAGCATCCCGGACTTCTATCCCGGGCTCGCCGTGAAGGATGCCGGTCCCCGACCGTATGCGCGCGGCACCGTAACCTCCTACAACGGCCAGCCGGCCAGCTATGCGGTGTGGGGCGACGACAACTCTCAGGCGGTCGCCGCTCGATTCGGGATCACCCAAGATCAGCTCTTCTACCTCAACCCGCAGTTGCGGCGCGGCGACACAGAACTCCTGCGGGACACACGCTTGAACTTGAGCGTCGCCTACCGCTGACCTCCGCTGTATCCGTCACGACACGACGGTCTCCGTCACGCGCGGGGAACGCGCCCATGCGATGCGCGCGTCAGAGCTGACGCACCTCGTCCACGGCTTCGCGCACGAGAGCAGTGAGGTCGAGTGACGGGTCGGCGTACCACTGCGCGCCGGCGCGCTGGAACGCTGCGGCGCCCACCTGCGCGGCGAGGCGGCCGGTCGGCTCCGGGATCCCGCGCGCCGTCAGGGCCCCGACGATGGCGTCCGCGAGCGCGGCGGTCTTGGCGTGGGCCCGTTCCCGGAGGGCGGGCGTCGCGTCGATGAGTTCGGCGCGCCGGAGCGCGACCGGGCGACCGGCGACGAACAAGGGAACGGCGGCGAGGTAGGCGCCCATCACCAGGTCGAGGGGCGTGGTCTCCGCCGGTGCTCCCGCGATGGCGCCGGTCATCGTGTCGCGGAGTTCGGTCTCGCCCTCGAAGAGCACTTCGCGCTTGTCTGCGAAGTGCCGGAAGTAGGTGCGCTCGGTGACGCCGGCCCTGGCGGCGATCTGCGCGGTGGTGGTCGCGTCGTAGCCCTGCCGGCGGTACAGCTCGAGCGCCGCCTCCCGCAGGCGGCGGCGCGCCTCCTCGCCGCTTCTCGGCATCCTGGCTCCTTCGTAGTGACAGTCACTGACTTAACGTGATAGCGTCAGCGACTGTCACTACGATACCGAGGAGAAGCGCATGGCCGCCACCCGATCCCGCACCGTCCGTTTTCACGAGTACGGCGAGCCGTCCGACGTGCTGCGCCAGGAGTGGTGCGAGGTGCCCGACCCCGGTGAGGGCCAGGTGCGCATCCGGGTCGCCGCGGTGGGCCTGAATCCGGCCGACTGGGAGGTGTGCCGCGGCTTCCAGGCCGGGCAGCTCCCGCGCGGCATCGGCTTCGACGTCGCCGGGACCGTCGATTCCGTTGGAGATGCTGTCGAGGGCGTCGCCGTCGGCGACCGCGTCCTCGGAACGGCCGACGTCACCGGGCAGGCCAGCGGCGGTCTTGCGGATATCGCGATCCTGCGCGAGTGGTTCCCGCGTCCCGACGGCCTCGACGAAGCGCACGCCGCGACGCTCCCGATGGTCGTCAAGACCGCGGTGTGGACGCTCGACGCGATGGGTGTGGAGAGCGGCACCACCCTCCTGGTCCACGGTGCGGGTGGCATGGTCGGCTTCGCCGCCGTGCAGGTGGCTCTCCGGCGCGGCGCACGCGTCATCGCCACCGCCGGCCCCAGCCTCGCCGGGCAATTGGAGGAGTTCGGCGCCCAGGTCACTCCGTACGGCGAGGGAATGCCCGCCCGCGTCCGGGCGCTCGCAGGCGGCGACGTCGATCTGGTTCTGGACACTCCGCGTCCGAGCCCGGGCACCATGACCGGCCTCATCGCACTCGCCGGCGGTGTGCCGTCCCGCGTCGTGACGATCAGCAATCACGACGAGGCTAGGGAGCTCGGCGCGCGCGTCAACCTCGACCTCCTCCTGGCCTCCGGCGCCTTCCCGGACTCGGGCGTCGTCGGAGACTACGCGGAGCTCGCGGCGAAGGGCGAGTTCCGGCTCCCCATCGCCGCCACGTTCCCCCTCGGTGGATGGCGTGAAGCCGTGGCGACGAGCGTCGCGGGCGCTCCGCACGGCAAGCTCGTGCTGCTGCCGCAGGAGGACGCACCGGCCGTACGCGAGGAGACCGGGCGCTAGGGCGTGTTTGTCAAGAGGCTTCTCGCTCGGCTGGGCGAGCCTTGAGTTGTGATGCGACGGGAGGTCTCAGACGAGACGTGGGCTGCTATGGAGCCGATGATCCCGACGTTGTCCGGCCGGTCGAGGCCGTGTACCGACCATTTAGGACTGATCCCAGTTGGACTCAGGTGTCAGATAGCTTGACCCATGGTGCGATGCGTTCGCCAGGAAGCAGTTGCGTACCGCGGTCGTAGTGATAGACCATGCCGAGCGTTATTTGCGCCCTGGCTGCGACGATCTCGAACTCGCAACCGTCGGCTTGGAACGCGAACCGGCCGGAAGAGGTGGGTTCGCGGAAGATCGGCGTGTGGAACCACGTCGCACAGTTGACTGACTGAACATCGAAAAATCGGATCTCGATGTAGTGGTAATAACTCAGATCGAAGCTACCGACGATGAGCAGGTTCTCCCCGTCGAAAGTCTGCACATGGAAGTCCGAATGGTATTCAGCAACACTGGTCAGTTCGGCGAAGGTCGTCATTTCCTTAGCACTACCCACCCTTCGCGCTGCGTCGATCGGACGACCAACAGGGTCCCAGTTCCACTGACGGACCACCTTAGCCTGGGATCGCATCCGTGACTTGGGAGCGTGGAGCGGTTTCGGGTTCTCTCGGATGCTCAGTGGTCGTTGATCGAGGCTGCCGCGCCCGACTGGCCGGAAGGGGCGCCCGTTTGCGGAGGCACGGCGAACTAAACGAATCTGCGGGAACAGCCGCCTGATCAGGGCATCGGCCGCTCCTGTGGCGCAACCGCTGATTGCCCAGCTGCGCGTCGGGCGGGAGGTCGGGCGGCCCGGACCCGGCATTTATCAGACACGCCCTAGCCGCCGTTCGAGCGGCCGCCGATCCAAATGGGCACGCGGCGCCGGATGCCCATGATGAAGAAGCCGATGACCGAAACGGCCGAGCGTCTGCCCGCCGAAGATGGCGGCGATTAGCAGCACGACCAGCGTCCAGAGTGCAGCAACGCCGAGACCGAGCGCCAGCAGGTCGTCGTTGCGCAGGATGAGGCCGAACAACGCCAGGACGACGCCGACCGCGAAGCCGGGGAGCAACGCGTAGACCAGCCCGCGAGTCCATCGCAGGAATCCGGTCACCGTCACCTCATGGTGACCGAGTTCGCTTGATCGTTCATCGAGCCGAGGCTCGCCGCGTTCACGGCGTAGCCGTACGAGGCGCCGCTGTAGCTGGTGCCCTGCCACAGCTTCGTGCTGCAGCCCGAGAAGCTCTTGAACGAGCTCACCCTGCCGGACCAGCCGACGTTGCCGAGCGGGCCGAAGTTCCAGGTCGTGCTGCCGTTGCAGGCGCTGGAGTGGGTGATCTGGAAGAACGAGCCGCCGTAGTTGGCGTCGTCGTAGAGCTGGCTCTGGATGTAGGTCGCCTGCACGCCGGCCGGTGCGAACGCGGCGCGGGCACCGGCTCCCCCGGCGCCGCCGGGCGCGACGACCTGGAGGTGGGCTTGTTCGAGCACCGCCTCGTTCAGGTCCTCCCCCGCGTCGACGCAGACCAGCGAGCCGGTGCCGAGGTCGTACGAGCACGACCGCGCCTGCGTCCCGGCCTGGTCCGGTGTGGCGGCATTCGCCGCGCCGCCGACGGACACGAGGCCGACCGAGAGCGCTGCGATCGCCAGTGCGGATGCCAGCTGACGGCGCGCGCGAGCAGAGGTTCTGTTTGCCATTCGACTTCTCCCCCGAAGTAAGACTTCCCGGCCCAGCGCCGGGCACGGTCAGTCTGTCGGCGCATCGTGTCCGTCGCAACCGGGGAGATTTCAATCGGGTTGAGAGGATTCGGCGGGGAGGCACATTTCTTAGGTATGAGCGACACAGCCGAGGCGGACCCGACGAGGGGGGAGGTGTCGCGGTCCGAGCGCTCGGACCGCGACCTCCTGCTCGACCTCGTCGACGGCCGCCGCGGCGCCATCGGTACGCTCTACGACCGGCACAGCCGCGTCGTCTACGCCTACATCGCGGCGCGCCTCGACGCCCGCGAGGACATCGAGGAGATCAGCCAGGACGTCTTCGTCACCCTCTGGAGGAAACGGGCGACGATCGTCGTCGCGGGCGAATCCGTCCTGCCATGGCTGCTCGTCACCAGCCGTAACCTGATCGCGAACCGACGGCGCGCCATCCAGGCCGCTCAGAAGCGGCGATCCGGCGATGCGTTGGATGAGACCCATCCGGACTCCCGTCCCGGCCCCGACGAGATCGCAGAGCGGAATCAGCTGCTCGCCTACGTCGAGACGGTGGCCGCCGCCCTGCCGGAGCCGGATCGGACCGTGTTCGAGCTCTGCATCCGCGGCGACCACAGTTACGACGAAGCCGCCGCCCAGGCCGGCATCACCCCGGCAGCCGTCCGCAACCGGCTCTCGCGCCTCCGGACACGGCTCCGCAACGAACTTCACACCCTCAGGGGGAAGCCATGACCAACCACGACCTCCTGCCCGCAGACGAACACTTCCACCAGCTCAAGCTCCGCGTCCTCGACACCATCGCCGTCGGCGAGCGGCGAAGGACCCGGAAGCACCGCCTCATCGCCATGGGCATCGCAGGCACACTTGCGCTCGGCACGACGGCCGGGGCGATCGCCATCGCCCGTGCCTCCCAGGGGCAGATCAACTACCTGATGGACTGCTACGCCAGCGCCGATCTCGACTCCCGCCACGCCACGTCCGTCTACCTGCCCGGGGACCAGAGCTCGAAGACCCCGACGCCGTTGAGCGAGCGGGTCACGCTCGCCGAGGACATGTGCGCCGCGACGTGGCGCATCGGCAGCTTCTCGCCCGGCGGCTCCACGAGCGACCGAGAGTTCCCGGTCCCCGACCTGCAGACCTGTCAGCTGCCGGACGGGCGACTGGGCGTGTTCCCATCCGAATTGGCCGCGAGCGAGCTGTGCACGCGACTCGGCCTGGCAAGCCCGCACGAATGAATAAGGGGATTCTCATCGTGCGGACTGGGGGCGGTGCCCGCCGCGTTGTCGCCTGGGGGGGGGCGGCGGCGGGCACCTACCGTCCCGAGGCGATCAGTACCGGACCGGCGGCCGACGACTGCGGCAGCCACTGAACAAGGAAGAGGATAAAGAATGAGCGCAATCGACCCGGCAGCTCTCGAGCTGCCGCCCACCGAGCCCATCGACATCACGGCGCTGATCAGCAGCGCGCTGGCCGAATCCGGGCGCGGCTGAATGTTCGAGATCACCGCCATCACGGTCTCGAGGACGCCACCCACCCTCGGCGCGATCACCAAGTACTACTTCCAGGGCCGCTCGGGCGAGCCGAGCCAGTGGGTGGTGAAGGCCGACGCCGTCACCTACGTGCGAGCGAACCCGGGCTTCGTGTACGTGAGCGGCGGCGGTGCGACGGCGGAAGTGGAGGTCGTCGAGGCGGACCCGCCCTATCTCCGCACCGCGGGGGACGGAACGCCGAGCGACGACCTGCTGTCGCTCCCCGTCTCTTAGTGGCGGCCGTGGACATCGCCGAGCGCCGTCGGATCGTCGACCCGGTCACGCAGCAGGAGATCCTCGTGCCTGCCGGGATCTCGGATGAGCGTGCGATCGAACACGCGCGCCGGGAGCGCGAGGGCGAGCTGCATCGACTCCGTTTCTTCGTCGACTGGGGGCACCGCTATCCACTCTGGGAGAGCTTCACCGACAAGTACGCGATGGAGCCGGTCGATTACGGGGTCTCGCCTGAACTGGAACGCAGGCTGGGCGAGTGGGTGCTCTTCTGGACAGCGCACTTCGAGCCGGCGGAGGGGTGGGACGATCCCGACAGCCGGGCCCAGTGGCTGGCCGTCGGCGACGACCTGGTGCGAGAACTCGAACTCGAGGTCTACGACATCGCAGTGGTCCTGCCGGAGTTCCGCTGATGTCCAGAAGGGCTCAGCTCACGGAACCGGTGACGTCGGTGAGATCGTCCGTCGCGCTCACGCGTCCAGGCCGATGAACCGGCGGAACGCCTCCACTCCGGTGACCTCGATCGGCTCGCCGCGCACGAGTTCGTCCGGGGTCAGCCGCAGGCGCTGGTTGACGGCAGGCTCCCCGCGGCGGGCAAGGCGCGCGGTTCCGTCGGGGCGGTAGCCGACCTTTCTGCTGACCGCGAGGGATGCCGGGTTGTCGGTGAACGCACCCGACGTGATCTCTTCGGCGTCGAGGTGGTCGAACAGGAAGGCACAGATCGCCTGTCGCGCCCTCGTCCCGATGCCTCGGCCGTGGAACCGGCGGCCCAGCCACGAGCCGGTCTCGCCGGTGCGGGTGACGAGGTAGTCGCGCGTGCTCACTCCCTGCGATCCGACGATCGTTCCTTCGAACTCGACGGCGAACTCCAGCGTCCACGACTCCGGGGACCACCGTGAGCGCGTGCCCCAGTGGTACTGCGCGAACTGCGTGGGCAGCTGGTCGGCCGGTGCGTCGGTCCACGGGAAATAGAAGGGCATGAGCGCCGGGTCGTGCACGCCGGCCAGCACGACCTCGATGAGGGCGGGGACGACGTCGTCGGCGATCGGGCGGAGCACCAGCGGCCCGGCCTCGATCCGGAGCCCGAAGGGCGGGAAGGCGGTGGTCAGGTCCATGCGGTTCAGTCTGTCGTACGTCGCACCCGCGAGATCATCCTCCCGAACGACGCCCAGCGCTCCGGGGAGGAGTTGAATGGAGGCATGTCGGGCATCCTCTTTCCGGTGCTGCAGGGCGCGGGCAGCGTGGCGCTCTCCCTCGTCGCCTTCGCACTCGCCTTCACCTGGCCGTCCCTCACGCAGCCGATCCTGCGGCTTCGGACCGACGGCGGCCGCGCGCTCGGGTTCGCCGGGCTGGTCGTCGTCCTCGCGCTCGCCGCAGGACTCCTCTATGCGACGCCCGGTGTGCTCCTGCGCGACTCGCTGAGCGTCCTGCTCTCCACGCCCGTCGTCCTGTTGTGGCTGATCGGGGTCGTCGCCCTCGTCGTGCGCGGACTGCTCCAGCACGGCGCGGCGCGCGCGATCTCGTTCGCCTTCGCCGTCGCCAGCGCCTCCGGGGTCATCGCGGGCCTGGTGTCCGCCGCGCTGACCCAGCACGGGAGGCCCGACACGGTCACCCCGACCGGGGCCTTCCTGCTCGCGCTCGCCGCCCTGGCCGCTTTCGTCTTCTGGGCTCGCGCAGAGGAGCCCGAGCCGCGTCCCTCGGTCGGCTGACCCTCAGCCCGCAGAGGCGGGCTCTGACGTGGCCGGTAGCGGTCGTCCCCCGCGCCAGCGGCGCGACACCCACACCACGCCGTAGCCGGCGGCCAGGATGACGACCGCGATCAGCACGACGTAGAAGGCCACCGACAGGTACCCGTTCGGACTGGTCGCCGGGTTCAGGAACGGATACGGATACCAGGGCTGCCTGCCCGACACGGGGTCGGCCGCGATCGGGGCGCGCAGCAGCGTGTACACCGCCCAGACGATCGGGAACGCGGCGATGCCCCAGACGGTCCGCAGCCGCAGCGGCGTCCGCCCGGGCGCGAACAGCCAGTCGATCAGCAGGTAGGCGGGCGCGATGACGTGCAGCACCTCGTTCGACCAGGGCACCGTCGCACCCTGCGGGAGCGGGATGTTTCGCAGCAGCAGGTTGTAGACCACACCGGTCGTGACCAGGTAGGTGACCGCGGCCGCACGGAGCGCCGTGAACCAGTTCGGGTCGTCGCCGCTGCGCACGACGAGCAGCACCGCCCCGATGGCCAGCACGACGAGGCCGAGCACGTTCGAGTCGATCGTGAAGAAGCTGAAGAAGTTCACCAGCAACCCGGCGACGCTCCCGCCGCCCGCGCCAGTCGTCTGGATGCTGCGCGCCAGCTGCGCGACGACGGCGGCGACCATGAGCACGACGACGAGGGCCCGAACGACCGCGAAGGCGATCCGCATGACGCGATCGTAGCCACGGGAGGGCCCAACGATGCGGCGAACGCGCAGGAACGCGACGACTAGACTGGACGCCGAATCCCGTATTTGAAAGAGGGCCCACGTGGCTACCGCCGTCCCCGCCCAGCGTCCGAGCCTCCACGCGCACAACCGGTACTGGGTCGTCCCCGCCGTCCGCGCCGTGCTGGCGCTCGCCGCCGCCGCCGTCATCACGTTCACCCGGGATGCGCACACACCGGCCTTCGGCCTCGTCGTGTTCGGCGTCTTCGCGGTGCTCGACGGGCTCGTGACCGGGATCCTGAGCGGAATCCTCGCCGGCCGTCGCATCACGCGCACGCTGTTCGCGGTGCAGGGCGGCATCGGCGTCCTCGCCGGCGTCCTCGCGCTCGCGCTGTCCGGCGCGGGTCTCGGCCTCTACCTCTACCTCGTCACGGTGTGGGCGGCGCTGACCGGCATGCTCGAGCTCTACAACGGCGTCCGGGAGCGCGGTCGGGATGCGGCCGCGCGCGACTGGCTGATCACCGGCGCGATCACGGCCGTGCTCGCCCTCGCCCTGCTCTTCTCCCCCGCCGACGCCGTCCTGGTGATCGGCCTGTTCGGCGCGTGGGCGGTGATCGTCGGCGTGTTCCAGGCGATCGGCGCGGCCACGCTGCGGAGCGCGGCGCACGGGCACACCGGCGGTCCGCACGGAGCGGAGCGCGCATCGTGACCTCCCGCGACAGGAAAGACCCCCGAGTGACCCAGAACCTCCAGCCCAGCCGGCGCGACCGGTTCCTCCCCGTCGAGCTTCTCGCCATCTCGGGCGGCCTCGCGGTGTTCGTCGGGCTGATCGTGCTCGTCGCGACCCGCGAGTTCATCCTCGCCGCGGTCGGTCTCGGCGTCACGTTCATCGTCGCCGTCGTGCTTCTCGCCCTCTTCGCCCTGGCGTTCAAGCCGACGGAGGCCGAGGTGGAGGACATCCACGAGCAGGACGCGGAGGCGCGGGCCAAGGCCGCGCGCGACCGTGCCGAAGGGGACGACCGGCCGCGCGGTCACTGAGCGGCCGGCTCTGCCATTCAGAGGTAGTCGACGAGCTCAGACGCCAGGCCGATGTAGCCGGCGGGCGTGAGCGCGAGCAGGCGGTTCTTCGCCGCCTGGCCGATCTCGAGGCCGTTCACGAACTCCGTCAGGGCCGCGTGATCGACGCGCTTGCCGCGGGTCAGCTCCTTGAGCAGCGCGTACGGGTCGGAGATGGTCGACCGGCCGGCGGTCACCTCTGCGCGGATCACCGTCTGGATCGCCTCCGCGAGCACCTCCCAATTGGCGTCGAGGTCGTCCGCGAGCGTCTGCCGGTCGATGGCGATCTGGCCGAGACCGCGCTGGATGTTGTCCAGCGCCAGCAACGAATGCCCGAGACCCACGCCGATGTTGCGCTGCGTGGTCGAGTCGGTGAGGTCGCGCTGCAGCCGGCTGGTCACGAGCGTTGCGGCGAGCGAGTCGAGCACCGCGCTCGACAGCTCCAGGTTGGCCTCCGCGTTCTCGAAGCGGATCGGGTTCACCTTGTGCGGCATGGTCGACGAGCCGGTCGCCCCGGGCTCCGGGACCTGGCGGAAGTAACCGAGGGAGATGTACGTCCAAATGTCGGTGCACAGGTTGTGCAGGATGCGGTTGGCGTGCGAGATGCGCGAGTACAGCTCGGCCTGCCAGTCGTGCGACTCGATCTGCGTGGTCAGCGGGTTCCAGTCGAGGCCGAGGCTCTCCACGAACTCGCGCGAGATGCGGGGCCAGTCGGCGTCGGGGTCGGCCACGAGGTGCGCCGCGAAGGTGCCGGTCGCGCCGCTGAACTTGCCCAGGTGGACGCCGCCCTCGATCTGCTCGCGCACCCGCTCCAGGCGGTGCACGAACACGGCGAGCTCCTTGCCCATGGTGGTCGGGGTCGCCGGCTGGCCGTGGGTGCGGGCGAGCATCGCGTCGGCGCGGTACTGCTTGGCCTGGGCGCGCAGCTCGGCGATGACCGCGCGGAAGGCCGGCAGCCACGACTCGCGTACCGCGGCGCTGACGGTCAGCGCGTAGGAGAGGTTGTTGATGTCCTCGCTCGTGGCCGCGAAGTGGGTCAGCTCGGCGATCTGGTCGAGTCCGAGCGCGTGCAGCCGCTCGCGCACCAGGTACTCGACCGCTTTGACGTCGTGCTTGGTGGTGGCCTCGAGCTCGGCGAGCCGGTCGATCTCCGGCTGGCCGAAGTCGTCCGCCAGGGCCCTGAGCGCCTGCTTCTGCTCGGCGGTGAGCGGCGACGAGCCGAACATCCTGTGCTCGGTCAGGTAGATCAGCCACTCGACCTCGACCTGCACGCGCGCACGGTTCAGACCGGCCTCGGAGAGGTGGTCGCCGAGCCCGACGACGGCGGAGCGGTAGCGGCCGTCGAGCGGGCTGAGCGGCTGGGGAGGCAGGGCGGTCATGGTGCTCCTCGCGGGATCGTGCAGCGGGTACCCCACCATTCTCCCGCACCGGCGCGGGCGCCGTTGACGTCAGCCGCGGCGGGCGGGCCGGAAGATCAGCCCGAGCAGCCAGGCGATGATACCGAGCACGAGCGCGCCGAGCACGCCCGCCCAGAACCCGTCGATGTGCAGGCCGAAGCCGATGGCGTCGCTGATCCAGGACACGATGAACAGCAGGAAGGCGTTGACGAGCAGGGAGATGAGGCCCAGCGTCAGGATGTAGAGCGGGATCGCGACGATCCGGATGACAGTGCCGATGACGGCGTTCACCACGCCGAAGATCAGGGCGATGAGCAGGTACGTCAGCACTGCTGCGACGGTCCCGGACGCGTACGGGTGCACGGTGACGCCGCTGACGATCAGCGTCGTGAGCCAGAGGGCGAGGGCGTTGATGATCAGTCTGAGCAGGAATCGCATGGCCTCATCCTCCCAGGGCTTCGCGGCCGGGACCAGGGGCGCAATGGAGTGGGGCGCATGACGGCGTTATCCACAGGGTCCACGGAATTCCCCTGCCGGAATGCGGGCGCGGCTAAGTTGGGTCTGTGAGTTCCGAAGACACGCTCGGCGTCAAGCTGCGCCCCGAGATCGTCGCCGTCCCCGCCTACCGGCAGGGGCGCCCGGCGCCGGCGGACGGCTTCAAGCTGTCCAGCAACGAGAACCCCTATCCGCCCCTCCCCTCTGTGGTGGAGGCGGTCGCAGCGACGCTCGGCGACCTCAACCGCTACCCGAACGCGGGCGGAGCCGACCTGCGCGAGCGCCTGGCCGAGCGGCACGGCGTCACCGTCGGCGAGGTCCACCTCGGCAGCGGGTCGGTCGCCCTGCTGTCGCAGTTCATCTCGGCGGCGGCCGGTACAGGCGACGAGGTCGTGTACCCCTGGCGGTCCTTCGAGGCCTACCCAGGCCTGGTCACCGTCGCTGGTGCCACCAGCGTCCAGGTGCCCAACCGGCCCGATGGCAGCCACGACCTGGAGGCGATGGCCGACGCGATCACCGAGCGCACGCGGGTCGTCGTGGTCTGCACGCCCAACAACCCCACCGGCACGATCGTCACCGCGGGCGACTTCGAGGCGTTCATGGCACGGGTGCCGTCCGACCTCCTCGTGCTGCTCGACGAGGCCTACTACGAGTTCGTGACCGACGACGAGGCGGTCGACGGCATCCCGCTGCTCTCGCGCTACCCCAACCTGGTCGTGCTGCGCACGTTCTCCAAGGCGTACGGCCTTGCCGCTCTCCGCATCGGGTACGCCGTCGGCCCGCAGGCGGTGCTCGACGCCGCCCGTTCGGCCGCCGTGCCGCTCTCGGTCACCGATGCCGCGCGCGTCGCCGCTCTCGCCTCGATCGAGGCCGAGGAGGAGCTGATGGAGCGCGTCGCGCGCATCGCGATGGTGCGCGACCGGCTCCGGGATGCGCTGCTCGAGCAGGGCTGGGCGGTGCCGGAGGCGCAGGGCAACTTCGTCTGGCTGGCCACGGGCGAGCAGACGGCGGAGGCCAACGACGCGTTCTTCGACGCCGGGCTCACCGTGCGGGCGTTCCCGCCGGAGGGTATCCGGATCAGTGTCGGCGAGGAGGAATCTGTGGAGAAACTCCTGCAGGTCACGGGTGATCTTGTGCGGAACCTACCAAATGGCCACCCGGGCAAGCGGTTAGGTTAGTACGGTGGTTGCGACGAACGATATCCCGCGCCCGGCGAACACCGTCCAGCTGCTGACGGCCGACGGCCGGTTCCAGCCGAGCGAGACCTCCGCCGAGTACCTCCCCTATCTGGAGAGGCTCGACGAGAACGACTACCGACGCTTCTACCGCGACATGGTGCGCGTGCGCGCCCTCGATCACGAGGCGGCCAACCTGCAGCGCCAGGGCCAGCTCGGCCTGTGGGTGCCGAGTGTCGGCCAGGAGGGCGCCCAGGTCGGATCGGCCCACGCGGCGAAGCCGCAGGACCACCTGTTCCCGTCGTACCGCGAGCACGTCGTCGGCATGGTGCGGGGCATCGACCCCATCGGCATCATCGGGCTGCTGCGCGGCACCACGCACGGCGGCTGGGATCCGACCGACCCCGCCGTCGGCAACTTCCACCTGTACACGCTCGTGATCGGCTCGCAGACGCTGCACGCGACCGGCTACGCGCTGGGCATGAAGCTCGACGGCAAGGTCGGAACGGGCGACCCCACGGTCGACGAGGCGGCGATCGTCTACTTCGGCGACGGGGCGACCAGCCAGGGCGACGTCAATGAGGCCTACGTCTTCGCGGCGAGCTACCAGACTCCGCAGGTCTTCTTCCTGCAGAACAACCACTGGGCCATCTCCGTGCCGGTGTCGACGCAGTCGCGCACTCCTCTCTATCTGCGCTCCAGCGGCTTCGGGATCCCGGGCGTGCAGATCGACGGCAACGACGTCCTCGCCGCCTACGCAGTGACGGCGAAGCACCTCGACGACGCCCGTAACGGCGAGGGCCCGAGCATGATCGAGGCCCTGACGTACCGGATGGGCGCCCACACCTCCAGCGACGACCCGAGCAAGTACCGCACGGACGAGGAGCTCGCCTACTGGGCTGAGCGCGACCCCATCGTGCGCTTCCGCACGTTCCTGGAGCAGCAGGGCGTCGGCCAGGCGTTCTTCGACAGCGCGGACGAGGAGGCGACCGACCTGGCCGCCGATATCCGCCGGCGCACCCTCGAGCTGACGTCACCGTCCGTCGCCTCGATGTTCGACCACGTCTACAGTGAGCCGCATCCCGTGACGGAGGAGCAGCGACGCTGGCTCGAAGGCTACGAGGCGTCGTTCGGAGGTGAAGCATGAGCGATGTGAGAAGCGAGGCCGAGTACGTGGAGGCCGAACTGGTCGACGGGCGCCCCGAGGAGGGGGGCACCGCCGCAGGCGATGCGTCGTTCGACAGCGCATCCCTCGACACCCAGGCGATCGACGTCGTCGAGATCGTCGAGAGCGACCCCGGGTCGCGCGTGCTCGAGGAGCACGTCGCGGAGCAGGAGTGGACGCGCGAGTTCGTGATCGAGGACGAGACTGCTGAGCTCCCCGCGGCGAACGCCGACGGCGAGGCGGCGGCCGCGACCGCGCACCAGGACGCCCAGTCGGCGGCAGAGGTCGGCGAGGAGGCGGCCGCGGCGGAGCACGTCGAGGTCTCCGACGCTCGGGAGCAGCAGGCTCCTGCCGCACCGGAGCCGCGCATCCAGTCGCTGCCGATGGTCAAGGCGCTGAACGCCGGCCTCCGGCGGGCGCTCGCCGAGGACGACCGCGTGCTCATCATGGGCGAGGATGTCGGCCCGCTCGGCGGTGTCTTCCGCGTCACCGAGGGCTTGCAGAAGGAGTTCGGCCCGCAGCGCGTGCTCGACACCCCGCTGGCCGAGGCCGGCATCATCGGCTCGGCGATCGGCCTGGCCATGCGCGGCTACCGGCCGGTGGTCGAGATCCAGTTCAACGGCTTCGTCTTCCCGGGCTTCGACCAGATCACGACGCAGCTCGCCAAGATGACCAACCGGCACAGTGGCCGCATGCGCTTCCCGGTCGTCATCCGCATTCCGCACGGCGGCCACATCGGCGCGGTCGAGCACCACCAGGAGGCCCCGGAGGCGTACTTCGCCCACACCGCCGGCCTTCGCGTGGTCGCGCCGTCGACGCCGCACGACGCGTACTGGATGATCCAGGAGGCCATCAAGTCCGACGACCCCGTCGTCTTCTTCGAGCCCATGAGCCGCTACTGGCCGAAGGGCGAGGTCGACCTGGTCGAGAACCCGACGCCGCTGCACGCGAGCCGGGTGGTCCGCACGGGTACCGACGCCACCGTTGTGGCGTGGGCCGGGATGGTCAGCGTCGCGCTGCGCGCCGCAGAGCTCGCGGCGGAGGAGGGGCGCAGCATCGAGGTCGTCGACCTCCGTTCGCTCTCCCCCGTCGACTACGGTCCCGTCGTCGCCTCCGTGCAGAAGACCGGCCGGCTGATCATCGCTCAGGAGGCGCCCGGCAACGTGTCGGTCGGCTCCGAGATCGCCGCGACGGTCACCGAGAAGGCGTTCTACTCGCTGGAGGCGCCCGTGCTGCGCGTCGCCGGCTTCGACGTCCCGTTCCCGCCGGCGAAGCTGGAGGAGCTCTACCTCCCCGACGCCGACCGCATCCTCGAGGCCGTCGACCGGGCGCTGGCGTACTGACGTACCCGGGCCCGCCGACCCAGGCCCCCACTGACAGAGAGAAGTCGCAGATGAGCGAGTCCAAGTTCCTCCTGCCCGACGTGGGCGAGGGCCTGACCGAAGCCGAGATCGTCGCGTGGAAGGTGGCACCGGGCGAGCAGGTCGCCGTCAACCAGGTGATCGTCGAGATCGAGACGGCCAAGTCGCTGGTCGAGCTGCCGTCGCCGTTCGAGGGCACCGTGGGCGAGCTCCTGGTCTCCGAGGGCGAGACGGTCGAGGTCGGCACGCCGATCTTCACCGTCACCGCGGGCGGCGAGGAGCAGGCGACGCCGGCTCCCGAGCCGGAGCCTGCGGAGCAGATCGTCGCGGACGCAGCCGCGACCGTCTCCCACGAGGAGGAGCCGAAGGCGGGCGCCGTGCTCGTCGGGTACGGGTCCGCCGGACACGGGTCCAGCCGACGGCGTCGGGCGACGCACCCGGGGACCGCATCGATTCCCGTGTCGTTCTCGGGCAGCGTCGCGCAGACGTCCACCGCTGCTCCCACCGCCGCGACAGCGCCGGCTGCCGCTCCCGCCCCGGCCGCAGCCTCCGCTCCCGCGGCGCCGATGTCCCGGCCCGCGGGTCCCGTGGTGGCCAAGCCGCCGATCCGCAAGCTGGCGAAGGACCTCGGCGTCGACATCTCGGCGGTCACTCCGACCGGCCCGATCGGCGACGTCACTCGCGACGACGTGCTGCGCGAGGCGACGCAGGTGACGGTCTTCCGCAACCTCCAGACCCCGGAGTGGCCGAACGACCGCGAGGACCGCATCCCGGTCAAGGGAGTGCGCAAGGCCATCGCGAGCGCCATGACCACCAGCGCGTTCAGCGCGCCGCACGTCAGCCTGTTCGTCGACGTGGACGCGACGCGCACCATGGAGTTCGTCAAGCGGCTGAAGAACTCCGCCGACTTCGCGGGCGTCAAGGTCTCGCCGCTGCTCATCATGGCCAAGGCCATGATCTGGGCTGTCCGCCGCAACCCCACCGTCAACTCCACGTGGACGGACGAGGAGATCATCGTCCACCACTTCGTGAACCTCGGCATCGCCGCGGCGACTCCGCGCGGGCTCATCGTCCCCAACGTCAAGGAGGCGCAGGCGATGACGCTGCTCGAGCTCGCGAAGGCGCTCGAGGAGCTGACCCTCACCGCCCGCGACGGGAAGACCCAGCCGGCGGACATGAGCGGTGGGACCATCACGCTCACCAACATCGGCGTCTTCGGTATGGACACGGGCACGCCCATCCTGAACCCCGGCGAGGTCGGGATCGTCGCGCTCGGCACGATCAAGCAGAAGCCGTGGGTGGTCGACGGCGAGGTGCGCCCGCGGTACGTCACGACTCTCGGCGCGTCGTTCGACCACCGCGTGGTGGACGGCGACGTCGCGTCGCGGTTCCTGGCGGATGTCGCATCCATCATCGAGGAGCCGGCGCTGCTCCTCGATTGAATTTGACAATCATTTTCAATAAGACGTAATCTGAGCCGGTGCCTGCGACCGCAGGCACATCCCTTCGTGTCGTTCGCGACTTAGACAGGCTCACCTTGAAGACGCGCTCCCTCGTCTCCGTTCTGGCCATCGCCGCCGCCTCGGTTGTGGCGCTCGCCGGCTGCTCCTCCTCCGCCGGATCCTCCGGGTCCGGCGACGGCACCGTCCGTGTCGTCGCCAGCACCAACGTGTACGGCGACATCGCCGAGAAGATCGGCGGCGACGCCGTCAGTGTCACCTCCCTCATGTCCGACCCTGCGCAGGACCCGCACTCGTTCGAGGCCAGCGCGCAGAATCAGCTGGCCGTGTCCAAGGCCCGCATCGTCGTCGAGAACGGCGGCGGGTACGACGACTTCATGCAGACGCTGCTGAAGGGCGCCAAGAACAGTGACGCGACCGTGCTGAACGTCGTCGACCTGTCCGGTCTGAAGCCGACCGACGGGCAGCTCAACGAGCACGTCTGGTACGACTTCCCGACCGTCCAGAAGTTCGTCGACGCGCTCACCTCCGCTCTGAGCAAGGCCGAGCCCGCCCACAAGGCCGACTTCGAGAAGAACGCCGAAGCGTTCGGCAAGCAGCTCTCCGGCCTCGAGGCCTCCGCGGCGAAGCTCAAGACCGAGCATTCCGGCCAGGGCGTTGCGATCACCGAGCCCGTCCCGCTGTACCTGCTCGACTCCATGGGTCTCGTCAATAAGACGCCCGAGCGTTTCAGCGAGGCGATCGAGCAGGAGAACGACGTCTCCCCGGTCGTCCTGAAGGAGACGCTCGCGATCTTCAGCGGGCACGAAGTCAAGCTGCTCGCGTACAACGAGCAGACCACCGGCGCCGAGACGGAGCGCGTGCTCTCGGCGGCGAAGCAGGCCGGCATCCCCGTGGTCCCGGTCACCGAGACGCTCCCGGCGGGCAAGCACTACATCGACTGGATGCAGGGCAACGTCGACGCGATCGGGAAGGCCCTGTCGAAGTGACCGAACCGCTCGAGCTCGTCACCCCGCCGGAGCGGCGCGAGGTCGTCCTCCGCTTGCGCGAGGCGTCCCTCGGTTTCGGCGACCGCACGCTGTGGAGCGGGCTCGACCTGGACGTCCACGCCGGCGAGTTCGTCGCCGTGCTCGGCCCGAACGGCTCGGGCAAGACCAGCCTGCTGCGCACGATCCTCGGCCAGCAGAGACTGGACGCGGGCGAGATCTCCTTCGAGGGACACCCCGTGCGGCGCGGCGACCGGCGCATCGGCTACATCCCGCAGCAGAAGCTCATCCCGGCGGGCACCCCGATGCGCGCCCGCGACCTCGTCGCGCTCGGCGTAGACGGGCATCGCTGGGGGCTGCCCATCCCCCGCCGCTCCGACCGGGCCCAAGTCGACCGGCTGATCGACGCCGTCGGCGCCCGGCGCTATGCGAACACCCCGGTCGGCTCGCTGTCCGGCGGCGAGCAGCAGCGGCTGCGCGTTGCGCAGGCGCTCGCCGGCGACCCGGCACTGCTGCTGTGCGACGAGCCGCTGCTGTCGCTCGACCTGCAGCACCAGCGAGGGGTCAGCGAACTGATCGACCGCCGCCGGCGCGAGCACGACAGCGCCGTGGTGTTCGTCACGCACGACGTGAACCCGGTGCTCGGGATGGTCGACCGCGTCCTCTACCTCGCCGGCGGCCGGTTCCGTGCGGGGACGCCGGACGAGGTGCTGCGCAGCGACGTGCTGACCGACCTGTACGGCACCCCGGTCGACGTGATCCGCAGCCGCGGACGCATCGTGGTCGTCGGAATCCCGGACGCCGAGACGCACGACCACCACGAGCACAGCCGCGAGGCGCACCCGGAGCCTGCGGCATGATGCACGCGGATCTCTGGCAGCAGCTGTTCGACTTCACGGACTACGGCGAACTCCTCGCGCTCGTGAAGAACTCGATCTTCGCCGGAGCGGTGCTCGGGATCGTCGGCGGACTCATCGGCGTCTTCGTGATGCAGCGCGACATGGCGTTCGCCGTGCACGGCATCAGCGAGCTGTCGTTCGCGGGTGCCGCCATCGCCCTCCTGCTCGGGGTGAACGTGGTCGCCGGCTCGCTCGTCGGCTCGCTGATCGCCGCGGTGCTGATCGGGTTGCTCGGGGCGAAAGCCCGGGACAGGAACTCGATCATCGCGGTGCTGATGCCGTTCGGTCTGGGCCTCGGGATTCTGGCTCTCGCGCTCTACCCCGGCCGCAGCGCGAACAAGTTCGGCCTGCTGACCGGTCAGATCGTCTCGGTCGACGACCCGCAGCTCGGTTCGCTCCTCGTCATCGGCGCGGTCGTGCTCATCGCGCTGCTGCTGATGTGGCGTCCGCTGACCTTCGACAGCCTGGATGCCGACGTCGCCGCCTCGCGCGGCATCCCGACCCGGTTCGTCGCCCTCGCCTTCATGGTGCTGCTCGGCCTCGCCGTGGCGGTGTCGGTGCAGATCGTCGGCGCGCTGCTGGTGCTGTCGCTGCTGGTGACGCCGGCCGCGGCCGCGATGCGCATCTCCTCGTCGCCGCTGGGGGTGCCGCTCATCAGCGTCGGCTTCGCGTTGCTGTCGGTCGTCGGCGGCATCCTGCTCGCGCTGGGGAGCGCGCTGCCGATCAGCCCCTACGTGACCACGATCTCGTTCCTCATCTACGTGGTGTGCCGGATCGTCGGCGGGCGCCGCGCCAGGCGGCGGACCGCGTCCTCGTCTTCTCGGCCACTCGTGAGCCAGGCGGGCTAGCCTGGAACAGTGAAGCGGAACACCTGGCAGCGCGAAGCCGTCCGCGAGGCGTTGACCTCGACGGAGGGCTTCATCAGCGCGCAGGGGCTCCACCTCAGCCTGCATGAGGCCGGCTCCCCCATCGGCCTGGCCACGGTCTACCGCGCCCTGGCCGACCTGGCCGCCGAGGGCGACGCGGACTCCCTGCAGTCGCCGGAGGGCGAGAGCCTGTACCGCGCCTGCACGACGGGCCACCACCACCACCTGATCTGCCGCAACTGCGGGCTGACGGTCGAGATCGAGGCGGATGCGGTGGAGCAGTGGGCCCGGCAGGCGGCGGCAGCGCACGGATTCACCCAGGCGCAGCACGTCGTCGACGTGTTCGGGCTCTGCGCATCGTGCACGGCGAAGAGCGGCACGCAATAATACATGTAATTGTCTGTCGGTAGAGTGGCCGAGTGCGCATCGGAGTCTATGTCGACGGGTTCAATCTCTACTACGGGGCCCGGAAGCACTGTGGCAGAAGCACGCCGGGATGGCGCTGGCTCGATCTGCGATCGCTGGTGGAGCCGCTCGCGGGATGGAGTGGCTCCCGAATCGATCGCGTGGTCTACTGCACCGCTCGTGTGGATGCGGCAGACAACCCGAGCGGACATGTCGATCAGGCTGCCTACCTGGACGCGCTTCTCGCGCACGGATCCGTCGATGTGATCGCAGAGGGTCGATACGTGTCGTGGGCGAAAGACGAGCCTCTCGTCAACGAGTCGCGCGGCTCTTTCCGCCCCACGGTCTATCGACACTCGGACGAGACCTGGGACGAAAGGCTGCCCTTGCGGATCGCACCCGCCGGCGCTGCTGAGTCGAATCGTGTCATGGCAACGGTGCAGAAGCGCGAGGAGAAAGGGTCGGACGTAAATGTCGCGTCGCACCTCTTGTTCGATGTGCTCACTGCGCGTGTCGACGCCGCGATCGTCGTGACCAACGACTCGGACTTGGAGCTGCCGCTTCGTATGGCACGCCACAGGGTTCCGGTCGGGACAGTCAACCCATCGACGAACCCGACCGCCGGTGCGCTCAAGGGTCGAAGCGACGACGGTGTCGGCAGGCACTGGTGGCGCCGGCTCACTGCGGCGGACTACCTGTCCAGTCAGCTGCCCGAGCAGGTGGGGAGACTTCGCCGGCCTGCAGGATGGTAAAGAAAAGACCCGCCCTCACGTGGAGGAGCGGGTTGGCACTAGCGACTATATCGCACTGCGAAACCTACGACAAACGCGACTCGTCGCGTTCGCGAGGATACGATTCGTCGTATCGGCCCTCCATGCCGTAGCATGGTTGTTTGGCTGAGTGGGCTCCTCCCGCTCAGATCGTGTACGAAACCCTCAACCTCAAACGTCGGGGAAGTCGTGCGCCGACAAGTGACCTTGGGTGGTGCCGTCCGGCACCACGGTATTGGAGAAGAAAGCAATGGCAGCAGTGTGCCAGGTGACGGGAGCCACCCCAGGCTTCGGTCACAACATCTCGCACTCGCACCGACGCACCAAGCGCCGGTTCGACCCGAACATCCAGAAGAAGACGTACTACGTTCCGTCGCTTCGCCGTAACGTCACCCTGACCCTGAGCGCCAAGGGCATCAAGGTCATCGACGCCCGTGGCATCGAGGCAGTGGTCAAGGACCTCCTGGCCCGTGGGGAGAAGATCTAACAATGGCGAAGCAGCAGGACGTCCGTCCGATCATCAAGCTCCGTTCGACGGCAGGCACCGGTTACACCTACGTGACCAAGAAGAACCGTCGCAACGACCCCGACCGCCTCGTGCTCAAGAAGTACGACCCCATCGTGCGCAAGCACGTCGACTTCCGAGAGGAGCGCTAATCATGGCCAAGAAGTCCAAGATCGCCAAGAACGAGCAGCGCAAGGTCGTCGTGGCTCGCTACGCCGCCAAGCGCGCGGAGCTCAAGAAGGCCCTCGTCGACCCGAACGGCACCGACGAGTCCCGCGAGGCCGCCCGCCTCGGCCTGCAGAAGCTCCCCCGCGACGCTTCGCCGATCCGCGTCCGCAACCGCGACGCGGTCGACGGCCGTCCGCGCGGTAACCTCAGCAAGTTCGGCATCTCGCGTGTCCGCTTCCGCGACATGGCGCACCGAGGCGAGCTGCCCGGCATCACCAAGTCGAGCTGGTAAGCCAGCGCGACGACGCTTGAGAGGGCGTCCGGCTCCGGCCGGGCGCCCTTTTGGCGTTCTCATGGTCGGAAAAGGCTGGAAAAGGCCGGAAATCCGCGTGTTTCCGGGGGTTTCTGATACATTCAATGCGGTCAACCGACCAAACGTAATGGCCCAGCGTGGCCTCAACCGTTCCACAAGATAGCTGTAGAACCAGCACAAGGTCCGAGGAGGACACTCAATGGCTGACAACCTGAACAAGACCGAGCTCGTTGCCGCCGTCGCCGCGGCGTCGGGTCAGAGCCAGGCCACCGTCTCGAGCGTCGTCGACGCGTTCTTCGCCACGATCAGCGAGACCGTCGCCAAGGGCGGCAAGGTCACCATCCCGGGCTGGCTCGCCGCCGAGCGCAGCGAGACCGCTGCCCGCACCGGCCGCAACCCGCAGACCGGCGAGGAGATCTCGATCCCGGCCGGCCACCGCGTCAAGCTGACCGCGGGCTCGAAGCTCAAGGCTGCCGTCAAGTAACCTTTCCAGCTTGCCCGAGGGCGGTACCGCACAGCGGTGCCGCCCTCGTCGCGTTATCCACACCCCTCGTCCTCCGGGCGGCCGCCCAGCGGCGGGGACGTAGGCTTGGACGGTGCCACGAATCCTCCGCGTGATCGGCCCCGCCACGCTGCTGCTCGCAGCCGCGGTGGCGATGATCGCCGCCCTCGCGTTCGGCGGCGGCGCAGCCGCGCCGCTGCTCGCCGACCCGGGCGCCCTGGTGCGCTGGGGCCTGCCGGCGGCGACGCTCGTGGTCAACCTCAGCCTGGCCGGAACGGTCGGCGCGCTCGTGCTCGCGTGCTTCGCCTTCAGCCCCGACCGCAGCGAGTACGGCACGGCGCTCGACTTCGCGGCCGGCAGCGCGGCGGTGATGACCGTCGCGTCGGCGGCGACCGGGCTGTTCACCTTCGTCAGCGTCTCCAACGTCCCGTGGTCGTTCGACGCGACCTTCAGCAACGGACTCAGCTCGTTCATCACGAGCGTGTCGCTCGGCCAGGCCTGGCTCGGCATCACGCTGATCGCCGCGGCCGTCACGGTGCTGTGCTTCGCGGTGCGGAACCAGACGGCGATCGTGTTCGTCACCCTGCTCGCGATGGCCACCGTCGTCCCGATGGCGCAGCAGGGGCACAGCGCGGAGGCCGCCGGGCACGATGCCGCGGTCACCTCGTTCGGCCTGCACGTGCTGTTCGCCGCGATCTGGCTCGGCGGCCTGGTCGCGCTGATCGTCGTCAAGAACACGTTCGGCAAGGGGCGGCTCGTGACCGTCCTCGAGCGCTACTCGACCGTCGCGCTGATCTGCTTCATCGTCGTGGCCGCCTCCGGGTACGTGAACGCCGAGCTCCGGGTCGGGACGCTGCAGCAGCTGGCCACGCCGTACGGCATCCTGGTACTGGTCAAGGTGGCCGCGCTCGTCGTGCTCGGGCTGTTCGGGCTCACCCAGCGGCGCTACCTGATCGCCCGCCTCAAGACCACGGGTGAGCCGCGCAGCTTCTGGTGGCTGGTCGTGGCGGAGCTCGCCTTCATGGGCATCGCATCCGGCGTCGCCGCTGCGCTCGCCCGCACCGTGACCCCCGTCGCCCAGACCCGCGCGGCCACACCGACTCCCGCCGAGATCCTGACCGGAGAGAAGCTGCCGCCGGAGCTCACCTGGGGGCGTCTGTTCACCTCGTGGAACTTCGACCTGCTCTGGGTGCTGGGCTGCGCGTTCGCGCTGTTCTTCTACTTCGCCGGGGTGTGGCGCCTGCGCCGCCGCGGCGACAACTGGCCGATCTACCGCACGGTGCTGTGGACACTGGGCATCGTCCTGCTGTTCTACATCACCAACGGCGGGGTCAACGTCTACGAGAAGTACCTCTTCTCGGCCCACATGTCCGCCCACATGGTGCTCACGATGGCGGTTCCGCTGCTGCTCGTGCCGGGAGCGCCGGTGACGCTCGCCGCGCGCGCGATCCGCAAGCGGAACGACGGCTCGCGCGGCGGCAGGGAGTGGATGCTGCTCGCGGTGCACTCGCGGTTCGCAGGCGTGATCTCGAACCCGATCGTCGCCGCCGTCCTCTTCGCCGGGTCGCTTTGGGTCTTCTACTACACGCCGATCTTCCGCTGGGCGACGACCGACCACATCGGCCACGAGTGGATGGTGGTGCACTTCCTCATCACCGGCTACCTCTTCGTGCAGTCGCTGATCGGCATCGATCCGGTCAAGTACCGGCTCCCCTACCCGTTCCGGCTGCTGCTGCTGCTCCTGACCATGGCCTTCCACGCCTTCTTCGGTCTGTCGATCATGCAGATGCACGGCCTCATGCTCGCGGACTGGTTCGGCGCCATGGGCCGCACCTGGGGCGACAGTCCGCTGGTCGACCAGCAGGCCGCAGGCGGCATCGCGTGGAGCATCGGCGAGATCCCGACGGTCATCCTCGCGATCGTGGTCGCCGTCCAGTGGAGCCGGAGCGACGAGCGCGAGACGAAGCGGCGCGACCGCAACGCCGACCGCACGGGGGACGCGGAGCTCCAGGCGTACAACGAGCGGCTCGCCCGCATGGCCGAGCGCGACGGAGCGAGCCGCTGAGGCGGAGCGTCGCTACGGGTCCTGCGCGACGACGATCGACAGCGAGCCGTCCGGGCGGATGACGATGCTGCTCAGGCTCATCGAGAACGGCTCGTCCTCGCTGCGCGTGCTGACCGAGCCGTCGAAGAGCGACTGGACGGTCGCCGTCAGGTGCGCGACCCCGACCGTCCGGGAGGCCGTCCAGCCGCTGTCGCCCGCCGTCAGGTGCACCGCCGGGTACGTCACCATCGACCAGGTCGGGTCGCCCTGCACCCGGTCGTCGATGACCGCCCCGAACGGGCAGCCGGCGGGCTGAAGCACCCGCTGCTTGGCGCACTCGTCGAGGAACCCGTTGACCTCCTTCTGCACGGCCTTCGTGAAGGCGGCCGTCGGCTGGGCGTCCACGGTCGTCTCGGTGATCTCGCCGGGCGACGGCTCGGTCAGAACACGGCCGGCGGTCACGTACCGGGAGTCGTGCCCCAGCTCGACCGGGGCGAGCGGGAGCACGAGGTAGTCGGCCGAGACGCTGAAGGCACCGGCCGGCTGGTCGGGCGAGGCTGCGCGCGGACTGACGGTGTGAGAGCCGACGGTGAAGTTCGTCGCGTGCGCCACGGTGATGCGGGAGACCCCGAGCGGTGTGGAGGCGAACGACCACAGCGGAAGCACTCCGAGCACGGAGCCTGTCTGCCGCACGTGCAGGGTCGCGGTCACCGGTGCGCCGTCGGCGGTCGCGTGCACCACCACCGCGTGCACGCCGTCGCGGCCGGGTGTGTCGGAGACGACCGACACATCCTGGAGCGTCGGCAGGAGGTCGGAACGCAGCAGCTCGCGGGAGGCACCCGTAGGCAGCTTGGCGGCGGCGAGGGTGGTCTTCGTCGGCGCGGCGCCGGGCATCGCCAGGGCAGAGGTCACATCGTGCGCGGCGACGGACCGGGCGAACGCCTCCACGAACCCGCTCGGGCTGTAGTACGCCCGTTGGACGGCGGCGAAGGTGCCGCCGAACGCGATCAGCAGCAGCACGCCCAGGCCGGACCAGAGCAGCACGACGCGCCGGAGCGCCCGCGTGTCCCCCACAACCATGAGCCAATCCTAGGTTGCTGTGGATGAGCGCCGGCCCCCGCGCGCCCCGGGTTAGAGTAGTCCGGCAGGTCGGGTGAGTCGGAAGGGGCGGTCATGGGCCGGCTTTCTCTCTCGCCTGAGCAGCAGGCGGTGTTCGACCTCATAGAGCACACGCGCGAGCACGTCTTCGTCACCGGGCGCGCGGGCACCGGCAAGTCGACGCTGCTCAACCACCTGTCGTGGAACACCGAGAAGTCGCTCGTCATCGCGGCCCCCACGGGCGTGGCCGCTCTGAACGTCGGCGGCCAGACCATCCACTCGCTGTTCCGGCTGCCGATCGGCGTGATCGCCGACCACGCCATCGATCAGAGCGCCGAGCTCCGCAAGCTGCTCAACAGCATCGACACGCTCGTGATCGACGAGGTCTCGATGGTCAACGCAGACCTGATGGATGCGATCGACCGGAGTCTCCGCCAGGCCAGGCAGCGCGCGGGCGAACCGTTCGGCGGCGTCCAGGTCGTGCTGTTCGGCGACCCGTACCAGCTGGCGCCGGTGCCGGGCGACAGCGAGGAGCGCGCCTACTTCGCCGACACCTACCGGTCGATGTGGTTCTTCGACGCGAAGGTTTGGCAGGAGGTCGACCTCCGCATCGTCGAGCTGCTCCAGGTGCACCGCCAGCACGAGTCCGACTTCCGCTTCATGCTCAACGCCGTCCGGCACGGCCAGGTGACGAAGGAGATCGCCGACCGTCTGAACGAGGTCGGCGCCCGCCCCGCCCCGGACGACGGCACGATCACGCTCGCCACGCGCAACGACACCGTGAACCGCATCAACGCGCAGGCGCTCGGCCGCCTCCCGGGCCGCGCCCTCACCGCGAAGGCCGAGGTGAGCGGCGACTTCGGCGGTCGCAACTACCCGGCGGACGAGGCGCTCGAGCTGAAGGTCGGCGCGCAGGTCATGTTCCTGCGCAACGACGTGGGCCAGGGTGACGGTCCGCGCTGGGTCAACGGCACCATCGGCACCGTGACCAAGATCGACTCCAACGTCTACGTTGACGTCGACGGCGAAGTGCACGAGGTGGAGCCGGCGATCTGGGAGAAGTTCCGCTACACCTGGTCACCGGAGACCAAGAAGCTGACGAAGGACGTCGTGGCCGAGTTCACGCAGTTCCCGCTGCGGCTGGCGTGGGCTGTCACGATCCACAAGTCGCAGGGCAAGACCTACGACGCCGCCATCGTCGACCTCGGCTCGCGGGCGTTCACCTCGGGGCAGACGTACGTGGCGCTCAGCCGCATCACGACGCTCGACGGGCTCTACCTGACGAGGCCGCTGCGACCCAGCGACATCACCGTCGATCCCCATGTCGAGCGCTTCATGCGGGACGCCCGGCCGGTGACCATGCCGGTGTCGGGCGCTGCGGCGCGGTAGGTGCGCGGTGAGACCGGAACGGGAGAGGGGACGGACGTGGCGGTGACCTTCGTGCTGGACTTCAGCGACGGGCAGCGGGTCGAGACGAGCGGGAACGGCGTCATCGGCCGCAGTCCCGGCGTGCACACGCCGGGCACGGAGATGGAGGACCCGGCGCACGTGGAGCTCGTCACCGTGGAGGACGACGCGAAGTCGGTCTCCCGGGCGCACCTGGCCTTCGGGCAGTACGACGGCATCTTCTGGGTGATGGACCTGGGCTCGGCGAACGGCACGACGATCACCTATCCGGGCGACGGAACGTTCGCGTGCGATCCCAACACGCGGCACGAGGTGGACCCCGGCTCGGTGGTGCGCTTCGGCAACGTCTCGTTCGCGCTCACCCGGCGCTGAGTCGCTGGGCGCGCTCGGCCCGCTCCGCGCGAGCCGGCCTCAGTGGTGGTGCTGCACTGTCACGGCGGCGATGCCGGCGTCGGTGAGCCCGAGCGCCGGGATGGTGACGGCGCACACCGCGCAGGCGCTGATCGCCAGGGAGAGGAAGAAGCGGAGGCCGCTCTGGTCGCGCGCCGCGCGCCCGCGGCGGAGCAGGACGGCGGAGGTGGCCGCGACGGCGACATCCAGCAGCGAGGCGACGCCCATCGGCACGAGGGGAAGGGCGATCGCCGTGCCGCCCGACGCCGTCGCCCCGGCGACCGCGAGCGCAGCCCACAGCCCGACCGGGAGGAGCGCGAGCGCCGGCACGGCCCGGAACACGAAGGGCCGGTCACGGGCGAGCGTCGCCGCCGCCCAGCCGAGTTCGGCGACCGCGATCGTGAGGAACGCGGCGAGCAGCGCGGGGGGTGCGCTGGGGGCGAGGGCCGCATGCAGCAGCCCCGCCCCCAGCGCGGCCACGGCGAGGAACGCGCGCGCCGCCGGGCCCACCGCGACGGCCGTGGCGACCGAGGCGGCGGGGGCGGCCCGCAGTGTTCCCGTCATCCTGCTCATGGGAGCCGTGGCCTGCCTAGCGGGCGGTCGCGGCCGTGGTGGCGCGCGTGCCGCGGTCAGCGCCGAGTCCCGTGCCCAGCAGGACGATGGCGCTCACCAGGTGCAGGAAGTGGTCGGGCGTGTTCAGCGCGAGGATGTTCGCACCCGTGCCGACCAGGAAGAAGCCGACGATACCCAGCAGCAGGTAGACCGCGCCGATCGTGGTGTTGACGGCCTTCGCCGCGGCGACCCGGGTCAGACCGGCGATCAGCAGGGCGGCGCCGATGAGGAGGTGGGCGATGTTGTGCAGCGGGTTCACCTCGAAGATGCCGAGCAGCAGTCCGCCCTTGGTGGCGACGAAGCCGACACCACCGGTGACGGCGAAGCCGAGGAGGCCGACCAGGAGGTAGACCGCACCGAAGATGGTGGCCAGCAGACGATTCGGTGAGTTGCGCATGACACGTTCCTTCCGTAGGGACGGCGCACGGATGCGCGCCTCACATTCCATTCGCAGCATCGCCCGAATCGGATTGCGGACACAGCCCCTTGCGCCGGAGCCCGGATTCTGCCCCACGTATAATCGCTGGACACGCAGGGCCGACCCCCGGGGGATTCAACGATGCGACGTCAGAGCAGGTTCGGGCGGTTCGCGCTCGCCGCGACCGCCGGGCTGGCGTTGCTCGCCCTCGCCGGGTGCACGGCCGCGGCGGGCAGCACCGACCTGCCGTCGCAGCAGCCGGGCGGCCTGGGATCCGACGTCGAGAAGCGCCTGACCGCCGCAGTGACGGACGCGATGACCTTGGCCGACGCCTCCGCCGGCGTGGCGGGGGTGTGGGCGCCATGGACGGGCAGCTGGACGACGGCCGTCGGCACCACCACGCGCGGCGGCTCGACCCCGGTGACCGAGGACATGACCTTCCGGATCGGCCAGAACACCACCCCGATGACGTGCACGGTCCTCCTCCGCCTGGTCGACGAGGGGCGGGTCGGCCTGGACGACCCGCTCACCAAATGGGTGCCCGGGCTCGTCGGCGTCGAGGGCGTCACCCTGCGCGAGCTGTGCCAGGACACCTCCGGCATCGCCGACTACTCCGCAGCGCTGTCGGGCAAGTTCCTGATGAATCCGACCCGGCAGTGGCCGCCCCTGGAGCTGGCGAGCGACGGCATCGCCATGCAGAGCTACGGGAAGCCGGGCGAGAAGTACGGCCGCTCGGCCACGAACGCCGTGCTCGTCGGGATGGCGCTGCAGAACGCCACCAACCGCAGCTGGCCCGAGCTGTACAAGCAGTACCTCTTCGACGAGCTGGGGATGAAGGCGACGACGCTGCCGGAGAGCTCGCAGTTCACCGTCCCGGGGAAGCATCCGGCGGGATACGCGGCCGGGGTCGACGGCGCGGGCGCCGTCGAGTGCGAGCCGATACGGGACGTGAGCCGCCTCTCCCCGTCGCAAGGGTGGACCTCGGGCGGGGTCGTCTCCGACCTGGCCGACCTGAAGACCTTCGGGCAGGCGCTCGCCGCGGGCAGCCTCCTGAGCGACAAGAGCGAGAAGGCCCAGGTGGATGGGGTGGTCAACGGTCAGTCGTGGCAGCGCTACGGGCTCGGCGTGCAGCTGCTCGGTCCGCTGCGCGGGAGCAGTGGGGCCGTCCCGGGCTACCTGTCCGCCGTGTTCTCGGATCCCTCGTCCGGTCTGACCGTCGTCGTGGCGCTCAACAACTCCACGCCGGGCGCGGGGTTCGCTCAGGCGCTGGCGCAGCGTCTGGCCTCCATCGCGTCCAAACTGCCCGCGGATCAGAAGGGCGCGAAGGTGGTCGCCGCGCTTCCGTGGTCGGAGCAGCAGACCGTCGAGGCGATGACCAAGGCGGCGCCGTGCCCCGCCAAGAAGGCCGCCGGCTGAGCGGAGACCGGCTGGACCCTAGGCGCCGGCGAGAGCGGCGAGCTCGGCCCGCACGGGGAACGCGTCGTCGTCGAGCACCAGCTGCAGTGCCGCACCGGTCGCACGATTGACGATCACCGGCGCGAGCAGGTTGACCGTGCTCCCGCCCTGCGACGGAGTGACGACGACCAGCAGGAGGGCCTCCGAGGCCTCGTGGATGCCGAGCTCGGCCGCGCGCTCGTCGGGCAGTTCGGGCGAGTAGCCGGGCAGGTGGCGCTCCGCGTCGATCGTGAACAGGCGGATCTCGGGACGCTCGGTCGAGGCGAGCGTGTAGAGCCCGTCCGCGCCGGACACAGGCTCCAGCTCGAAGGCGTCGAGGGGCTCGAGCCCGGGAGGCGGTGCGAGAAAGGAGATCGCGGTCATCGGAGGAAGTCCATCAGGGTCGGCTGGAGCACACGGGCGGTCACCGCGATGGCGGTCTGGTAGTTCACGTCCTGGGTCTTGAGGTCGAGGATCACCTTGCTCAGGTCGACGTCCTCCAGCGAGGAGCGCTGACCCTCGAGGGCGTTGGCGCCGACGGCGAGCGCGTCCTTCGCCTTGTCGATGCGGGTCTGGCGGCCGCCGATCTCCGCGTGCTCTCCCACGATGGCCTTCATCCTGTCGTCGATCTCCCCCAGGCGAGGACGGACGTTCACGCCGGTCCGGAGGTCGTTCACGGTGTTGTCGATCAGCGAGAACACCGACGATGCGCCCGTTCCGAAGACCGCGGCGCCGTCGGCATCCACCCGCACCGTGGTGTCGGGGCCGATCCTGCGCTCCACTGTACTTCCCGCCACTCCCGTGAAGGAGTAGTCGGGCTGGAACGCGACGCCCGCGTCCGAGTTGCCGGCGAAGACCGTGCGTCCGAGGTACGTGGTGTTGGCGAGTGCCAGCAGGCTCTTCTTGATGCCGTCGAGCTCCGTCGCGATCGACTCCTTCGCCTCGGGCGACATGGCGCCGTCGTTCGCGCCCTGGACGGTGAGGTCCCGGGCGCGGTGCATGAGCGACTCGACGGAGGACAGTGCGGAGTCCGCCGTGTTCAGCCAGGCGTCCCCGTTGTCCACGTTGCGCTGGTACTGCGCCGTCGCGGCCTGGTCGGAGCGCACGCCGAGGGCGCTGGCGGTGGCGGTGGGGTCGTCCGACGGCTTGTTGAGCAGGCGCCGGCTGGTCGCCTGGTCGTACAGCGCCGCCTGGCGCTGGAGGCTCAGCTGCAGGTTGCGCTGGGCGTTGAGGGTCTGGGTGGCGTTGGTCACTCGGCTGATCACGGTCATCTCCCGACGAGTCCGGTGTGGTTGATGAGCACGTCGAGGGCCTCGTCCACGGCGGTCATCACGCGCGCGGCTCCCTGGTAGGCATGCTGGAACGAGAGCATGTTCATGTTCTCCTCGTCGAGGTCGACGGATGCGCCGGACAGCTGGGCGTTCGTGGCGGCGCCGGTGGCGAGGTCCGCGAGGTCGGACTGCTGCTTCTCGGTCTTGCTGGCGACGCCGACGCGGACCACGAAGGCCGACCACTGCTTGTCCACTGCGTTCGCTCCGGTGCCGAGCTGGCCGATCGCGTCGGCGATGCTGCCGTCGGAGCCGCCGGCCCCCGGAGCCCCGGTGGCGACCTGGGAGACTCCGGTCGGCACGACGGAGAGTCCGAGAGCCGCGGGCTTGCTCGCGTCGATGGCGAAGAAATCGAGCCCGGTCGTGCCGGTGGGCGTCACGCCGGTCTGGTGCACGGCGTTGACCCGCTGCGCGAGCGTGACGGCGAACGCGTTGTAGCTCGCGGCGGCCTCGGCGAGCACGCCGCCGGTCCCCGAGGCGTCGGCGGGTGCGAGGGTGGAGACCGCGCCCGCGATGGAGCCGCCCTCGAGCGCGATCGCGGCGCCGGGACGGTAGGCCCACTCCAGCCGCGCCGGGTCGGCGCCGGCATCGGCCATGCGGGTCGCGCCGGCGGCCTTGACCGCATTGGCGGTGGTGCCCGCGACGAGCGCATTGCCGCCGACCAGCACATCCACCGTGCCGTCGTCGTTCGGCCGCACCACTCCCCCGGCCAGCTTGGCGATGGAGGTGGTGAGCAGGTCGCGGCGGTCCATCAGTTCGTTGGGCGATTGGCCCGACATGAGAGCCGAGCGGATGCGCCCGTTCAGGTCGGCCACCTCGGTCGCGGCCGAATTGAGGTCGGCGGCCATGCCGTCCATCGACGTCCGCACCGAGCTCCACTGGTCGTCGACGGCGCGGTACCCGGTCTGCAGTTGCGTCACCAGGCTGCCCGCCTGGCCGAGCAGCACGCCGACCGGCGCCTGCTCCCCCGCCTGGTTGGCGACATCGCCCCAGGCGGACCAGAACTTCTGCAGCTGCGTGGACAGGCCGTTGGTCCCCGGTTCGTTCAGCGACGCCTCCAGCGTGGAGAGCGCGTCGGCACGGGTGTTGGTGTACCCGGAGAGCGCCGTGGTGCTCCGGACCCGGGCGTCGATCGCTGCGTCGTCGAGCCGCTGGATGCCGTCCACGCTGACGCCCTGACCCGGGCGGACGCCGCCGGAGAACAGGCCGGCCGAGTTGAGGGCCGGCACTCCGGAGGTGCTGACGCGCTGCCGCGTGTAGCCCGGCGTGTTCGCGTTGACGAGGTTCTGGCCGACGACATCGAGCCCCGCCTTGGCGGCGACGAGCCCGGTGTACGCGGTGTTCAGGCCGCTGAAGGTGCTCATCCGGTCAGGCCTCCGTGTCGAAGAAGCGGGCCGTGTCGCCGGTGCTCCCCGCTCCGCCCGCTCCGTACACGCCGGGGTCCTCGCCCGCGCCGGAGAGCGAGCTCAGCGTCTCCTGCGTGGAGCGCGCCGCCTCGCGGAGCAGCCGCTCGTTGGTGTCGCGCACCTCGGCGATCTGCGCGGTCAGCTCGGTCATGGCGGCGAGGTGCGAACCGAAGATGTCGGACCAGATGCCGTCGGGCGCGGCCGTCGCGAGCTCGCGCAGGGTCGCGTCCTGACCGAGCCCCCACTCCTCGGCCACGGCGGAGACCTCGACGGTGCGGGCGAGGCCCACGGCGCGCATCCGCTCGACGACCTGCTCGACCTCACGGGTGGCGTGGGAGATCCACCGCGACTTGCCGGCGATGAGGAGCAGCTGCTCCTCCTCGAGCTTGAACAGCAGGAGTTCCAGGAGCTCGCGCTCCTTCCACAACTGCGCGGAGAGCTCGCTCGCGGCCATGTCGCTACCAACTTCCTCGTGAGTCGATGTGCGCACCTGGTCTCCTCGGGTCTGATGCCGGGATCCTGTGCCGGCGTACCAGACCATCGGCACGCTTTCGCCCGATGTTAGGCGCGGGTGCGCGTCCGAGCGAGGCGCGACGTACCTCTTCTCGGCGGCATGCCAGTATTCCCCGTACTGGGGGTACGGGTTGACCCGTAATGGGGGCATCGGGAGGGCAACCTGAGTGGATTCGCATTGTTACCGTGAACAACGTAAGGCCCCTAGCACCGCGATCGGCACCCGAAGTAAGCCCGGTCGCGAACCGCACCGCCCGAGTACCAGCGATGGCTCGCCCGATCGAGACATCGCGACGTATCCGTCCGATGAATGAGGGGTCGCCCAGCGTGAACCGCACAGAACGCAACGCGCTTGTCGTCGAGAACCTGCCGCTGGTCGGCTACCTGGTGTCCGACCTCTGCTCCCGCGCCACCCACCTGTCGCGCGACGACCTCGCCTCGGCCGGCGCCGTCGCGCTGGTGACGGCGGCCGATGCCTTCGACCCGACTCTCGGCGTCCCGTTCGGCGCCTACGCCCGCACCCGCATCGTCGGCGCGCTCGCCGACGAGCTGCGTGCCTCGGACTGGGCGACGCGGTCCGCCCGCAAGCGCATCAAGGAGACGCTGGCGGTTCAGGAGAGCCTGACCGCCGCCCTGGGGCGCGGCCCGAGCGTCGACGAGATCGCCAACGCGCTCGGCGTCGACCGCGCGACGGCCGAGGCCGGCCTCGCCGACGCCTCCCGCACCGTGACGGCGCTCGACGAGACCATCGAGCCGCTGCTGGTCTCCGAGACGGTCGGTCCGGAGGACTCCCTGCTGGCGAGCGAGCAGACGGCCTACGTCCGCGCCGCCGTCGCCGCGCTGCCCGACCGGATGCGCTCCATCGTCGAGGCGATCTACTTCGACGACCGCACGGTCACCGAGATCGCGGAGGAGCTCGGGATCACGCACTCGGCGGTCTCGCAGCAGCGGTCGGAGGCGATCCGCCTCATGCGCGAAGGCATGGCCACGCACTACGCCGACGAAGGAGACCCGGTGGTCATCGAGGCGAAGACCTCGCAGGCCCGCCGCAGCGCCTACCTGGCACGCCTGGCGCAGCACGCCGTCGCGGGCGTCTCGCTCCTCTCCCCCACCTCGCCCAGCTCAGCGCGGGCGTCCTGAACCTCGTCCCTAACGGGACGGGAACCCCAGCCGATAGAGGCTGATGCGGACCACGGAAGGGCCGCGGACCACCACCCAGTCATGGAGGAAACATCATGGGTATGCAGATCAACACCAACATCGCGGCGAACAACGCCTACCGCAACCTGAACAACACGCAGGGCGACCTCTCGAAGTCGCTCGAGAAGCTGTCCAGCGGCCTCCGCATCAACCGTGCGGCGGACGACGCGGCCGGTCTCGCCATCTCGGAGGGCCTGAAGTCGCAGGTCGGCGGTCTGACCGTCGCCGCCCGCAACGCTCAGGACGGCATCAGCGTCGTGCAGACCGCTGAAGGCTCGCTGACCGAGGTCCACTCCATCCTGCAGCGCATGCGCGACCTCGCGGTGCAGGGCGGCAACGACTCGAACAACGCGACCTCGCGCGCGGCGATCAAGACGGAGGCCGACGAGCTGGGCAAGGAGCTCGACCGCATCACCAACGGCACGAACTTCAACGGGATCGACCTCCTCAAGGGCGGCTCGCTGAACTTCCAGGTGGGCGCGGGCTCGACCGCCAACGACACCATCGCGGTCAACCTGGCCGACGTGGCGACCTCGGTCGGCACGCTGGCCGGCGCAGCCGGCGCCGCCGGCTTCGACGTCACCAGCAACGCCACGGCGAACACGACGATCACCGCGATCGACACCGCGATCACCGCGATCTCGACCGCCCGCTCGGAGCTCGGTGCTTCGCAGAACCGCTTCGAGTCGGCCGTTCGCAGCCTCAACGTGTCGAAGGAGAACCTGTCGGCCGCGTCCAGCCGGATCACCGACACCGACATGGCGGAGGAGATGGTGAAGTACACCCGCTCCAACATCCTGTCGCAGGCCGGCACCGCGATGCTCGCTCAGGCCAACCAGTCCAACCAGGGCGTCCTGCAGCTGCTCCGCTGATCAGGCCCGGCGGCCGGGGCGTCGTTCTGACGCTCCGGCCGCCGAACCATCCGAACCACCGACGTAGGAGGGAGAGACCCGCATGGGCATGGCGGTCGACGGCCTCATCAGCGGCCTGAACACGACGCAGCTGATCAACAGCCTGATGCAGGCCGAGGCGATTCCGCAGACGCTGCTCAAGAACAAGCTCTCCGACTCCACGGCCTACATCACGGCCATGCAGGCTCTGAACACCAAGGTCGCGGCCCTCGCGACTTCGGCGGGCGCGCTCGCGAAGCCGACGGGCGTCGACCTCCACACGGCCTCCACCACCTCGACCGCGGTCACGGCGACAGCGGGCACCGGAGCAGTGGACGGCACCATCGACTTCACCGTGGACCGACTGGCCCAGGCCCAGGTCATGGTCACCGGCCCGCTCACCCAGTGGCCGGACCAGCCGCCGACGCTCACCTTCGTCGCGGCCGACGGCACCACCAAGCAGGTCACAGCGGCGAGCGGCTCGCTCGCGGACGTCGCCGCGGCGATCAACCAGGCCGGTGTCGGTGTCAGCGCCACCCGCGTCGCCGCGGGCCTCGATCCGTCGACGGGCCAGCCGCTGTACCGGTTGCAGCTCAGTTCGACGAAGACCGGCTCGGCCGGCGCGTTCACCGCCTACCGCGGCACCGCGGCGGACGTGGCGGCGGGCACCGCGACGAACCTGCTCTCCGATCCGGGCGCCGCTCAGGTGCGCGCCGCTCAGGACGCGCAGCTGACGCTGTGGGCCGGAAGCGGTGCCGCGCAGACGGTCACCAGCTCCACCAACACGTTCTCGGATGTGCTCCCCGGGGTCTCGGTCACCGTCACCGCGGCGTCGTCCACTCCGGTCACGCTCACGGTCGCACGCGACGACAAGGGGCTCACGGCCGCGGCGAACTCGCTCGTCACCTCCGTCAACGACATCCTGTCGCTCATCTCCCAGAAGCAGGCGGTCAGCACCTCCACCGACTCGGCCGGGGGCACCGTCGTCACCGGCGGCCCGTTCACCGGCGACTCGACGGCCCGCGACGTCAACCAGAAACTGGTGGATGCGATCAGCGCCCCGGTCAACGGCGTCTCCCCCTCCACGTACGGCATCAGCATCCAGCGCGACGGCACGGTCACGTTCGACCAGAACGTCTTCGCGACGGCGATGGCAGCCGACCCGGACGCCGTGAAGGGCGCGCTCACCACGATCGCCCAGCGTGTCGCCGACGCCTCGACTGCTGCGAGCGACACCTACACCGGCTCGGTCTCCCTCCGCATCAAGGGCGAGCAGTCGACCGTGAAGGACCTCAACGACCAGATCACCGACTGGGACACGCGCCTGGCCGACCGTCGGTCCACGCTCGAGAAGACCTACGCGAACCTCGAAGTCCAGCTGCAGCAGCTGCAATCCCAGTCGTCCTGGCTGACCGGCCAGCTGTCGTCCCTCCCCACTGCGAGCGCCTGATGAATGCACTGACCTCCGCCGCCGCCAAGCTCTCCGCGTACAACCGCGACAGCGTGCTCTCGGCCAGCCCTGCGCGACTGCTCACGATGCTGTACGACCGCCTGCTGCTCGACCTCACCCGCGGCGAGACCGCGCTCGAGGCGTCGCAGTGGCCCACCGCGTGGGAGAACCTGCGGCACGCCGACCAGATCGTCGCGGAGCTCGCCGGCACCCTCCGGGTCGACCTGTGGGACGGCGCGGAGGGCCTTCTGCAGCTGTACGGCTACCTCGCCGACCTGATCGTGGGCGGGATGATCGAGCGCGACGTGACCAAGGTGCGCGAGGCGATCGCGCTCGCGGAGCCGCTGCGCCAGACCTGGCACGAGGCGGCGGCGCTGCTGCCGTCCGCCACCAGCGCCACCGGGATGACGAGTGACCTCGGCGTCGCCTGAGCCGTCGCGCTCCGACCTCGCCGGCTGGTCGGAGGCGCTCGACCGGATGGAGCGGGAGCTGCACGGAGCGCTCGCCCAGGCCGACCCTGTCCCCTGGCGTCCGCCGATCGGTCTCGGGCCCATCCCGGCGGAGCTGCAGGAGCGCGCGGCGCGCCTGATCGAGGCGCAGCTGCACACGATGCGCTACCTGGAGGACGTACGGCAGACGACCGCGCGCCACCTCGCGGCGGTGCGCTCTGTACCCCGGCAGGAGGCCGGGCCGCATCCGGTGTACTTCGACCTGATCGGCTGACTCCCCCGCAGGTTGTCCACTTGTGGATAACTCTGTGCACAACGCGTGGAGTACTCCCGCGATCGTGTGGAGGACACGCGCGGGATGTGTGGACTCTCAGATTCTCAGGCAATAGAAAAGCAGCTTGACCGGCCGTTTTAATCTCGGTCGCGCGCATTCGAACCTGTCTTCGAAAACACACTGGTGTAATTCACAACGGGGTACAGACTGTGGATGACGGTGTGGGCAATCGGATCCCGAACAGGTTCTCAGCGAAGTCCCTAACGGCCGGGGGAGAGGTGCCGATAGCTCAGATCGAGCACGGATCGCTCACCGATTTGGCCACGGATGGGCCGCCCCACCACCCTGGAGTGCAGCTGTGCTCGAATCCGTGACCAGCGCCGCCCTCGCGAGTGCCCTCGACGGCCTCGCCGCGCGGCAACGCGCCATCGCGAACAACATCGCCAACGTCAACACCCCCGGCTACACGGCCGAGCGGGTGTCGTTCGAGTCCGCGCTCGCCGCGTCCGTCGCCGAGCACGACGGGCACGCTGCGGCGACGACCCAGCGCTCGCTCGAGCCGACGCGCCTCGACGGGAACAACGTCAACCTCGACACCGAGACCCTCTCGAACGTGGACACCGTGCTGCGCTTCCAGTTCGCCTCCCAGGCGGCCGGCAACCAGTTCTCCGCCATCCGCGCCGCCCTGAAGACCATCTGACGCCGGACCCAGAGGAGCACTTCGCATGACTTTCGACGCCATCGGGATCGCCGGCACCGGCCTGACCCTGCACCGCCACTGGCTGGACGCCATCTCGGACAACCTCGCCAACATCAACACCGCGAAGCCGACGAACGGCTCCGCCTTCCAGGCCCGCTACGTCGTCGCCCAGGAGGGCGAAGGCGTCTCCGGCGTCTACGTGGCGGGCGCCGCCTACGGCAGCGCCGAGGGCCGCATGGTCTACGAGCCGACCAACCCCGTCGCCGACGCGGACGGCTACGTCCGCTACCCGGACATCGACCTGTCCGAGCAGATGGGATCGCTGATCATGGCGCAGCGCGGCTACCAGGCCAACGCGGCGGTCGTCGACCGCGCGAAGGAGACATACCAGGCCGCGCTCCAGATCGGGAGGAACTGATGCCCATCCCCGCCATCGGCGCACTCTCCGGCATCGGTGCGAGCACCGGCGTCCAGCCGGCCTCCACGACGCAGCCCACCGGGGGAGCGGCCTTCGGGAACGCCCTCACCGGGGCGATCGACAACCTGCAGCAGCTGCAGGGCACGAGCGACAAGCTCGCCATCCAGGCCGTCACCGGCAACCTCGACGACATCCATGACGCCACCCTGGCCTCGACGCGCGCCCAGGTGACGCTAGAGCTCGTCGCCGGTGTGCGGAACAAGGCCGTCGACGCGTTCAACGAGATCATGCGGATGCAGGCCTGATGCCCCAGCAGGTGACCAGCTTCTTCCGGCGGCTCGGCGACTCGATCCGCGGCTTCAGCGTGGCCCAGCGGGTCATCGCCATCATCGGTGTCGCCGTCGTGGCCCTCGGCGTGACCGGGATCGCGATGTGGGCGTCCCAGCCGTCGTACACGCCGCTGTTCTCCGGCGTCGCCGCCTCGGACGCCTCCGCGATCGTCGACCAGCTGCGCACCGACGGGGTGCCGTACCAGCTGACCGACGGCGGTGCGACCATCCTGGTGCCCCAGGAGAAGGTCTACGACGAGCGGCTGAAGGCGGCGTCGGCGGGGCTGCCCGCATCCACCACGGGCGGGTACTCGCTGCTCGACAAGATGGGCGTCACGTCGTCCGAGTTCCAGCAGAACGTGACCTACAAGCGGGCGATGGAGGGCGAGCTCGGCAACACCATCGCGGCGATGAAGGGCGTCAAAGCGGCCTCCGTGCGGCTCGCCATCCCGCAGGAGACGGTGTTCGCCTCGGAGAAGAAGGACCCGACCGCGTCCGTCTTCGTCGAGACGCAGAGCGGGGTGACGCTGACGGCAGACCAGGTGCAGGCCATCGTGCATCTCACCAGCGCGGCTGTCTCCGGCATGAAGCCGACCGACGTCGCGGTGGTCGACGCCGACGGGACCGTGCTGAGCACGGTCGGCGGCGGCGCGACCGGGGGAGCGGACAAGCAGGCGAGCGACTACGAGACGCGCGTGAAGTCCGCGGTGCAGCAGATGCTCGACAAGGTCGTCGGCCCGGGCAACGCGACGGTCGCCGTGGCGGCCGATGTCAGCACCGAGAGCGCCCAGCGCACGGAGGAGTCCTTCACCGCACCGACGAACGCGCCGTCGCTGAGCGAGACCACCCAGAAGGAGACCTACACGGGCTCCGGCAGCGGCGGGAACGCGGGCGTGCTCGGACCGGACAACATCGCCGTGCCGAACGGCACCAACGGCAACGGCACGTTCAACTCCGAGTCGAGCACGAAGGACAACGCGGTCGACAAGGTCACCGAGCAGCGCACGATCCCTGCCGGTGCCATCAACCGGCAGACCGTGTCCGTCGCGCTCAACTCCGATGCTGTCGGCGGTGTCAGCGCGAACGAGATTCGCAACCTGGTGAACGCGGCCGCCGGCATCGACGTGAAGCGCGGCGACTCGGTGAGCGTCGAGATGGTGCCGTTCAGCAAGGCCGGGGCGACCGAGGCCGCGAAGGCGCTGCAGGAGGCGAAGGACGCCGCCGCAGCGGACCAGCTCACCAGCATCATCCGCACCTCGCTGATCGCCGGGGCCATCGTGGCGGCGGCGATCATCGCCTTCGCGCTGTTCCGCCGCGGCCGCAAGCGCGCAGCGGAGCTCGCCGCACTGGAGAAGGACACGGGTTCGCTCGAGTTCGAGGCCGGCTCGTTCCCGATCGCGCTCGAGCAGACGGCGCCGACCGTCCCGATGCAGCTGGACCCGGTCCCCGACCCGACGCCGGACCCGGCCGAGCTGGAGGCCGACCGCCGGCGCGCCGAGATCGAGGCGCTCGCCGAGCGCGACCCGCAGCGGACGGCCGAGTTCCTGCGCAGCCTGATGGATGACAAGGCCGGCGTATGAACGCGGCACTGACCGGGGCGCAGAAGGTCGCCGTCGTCCTGATGAACATGGACCAGCAGCGCGCCGCCCAGGTGATGAAGCAGTTCTCCGACGAGGAGGCCGACGAGATCACCGCCGAGATCCTGCGGCTGCGCCGGGTGGACCCGGGTGTGGCGGAGACGGCGCTCAACGAGTTCCACGAACTCGCCACCCACGGCACGGTGACCACCCGCGGCGGACGCGACATCGCGGTCGGACTGCTGGAGGCGTCCTTCGGCGCCGAGCGCGCGACCGGCGTGCTCAACCGGGTCGCGTCGAACCTCGCAGGCAAGCAGTTCGAGTTCCTGGACGCGGTGGAGCCCGCGCAGGTGCAGATGCTGCTCGCGGGCGAGTTGCCGCAGACCAGCGCCCTCGTGCTGGCGCACCTGCGCGCCGACCACGCGTCCCGCATCCTCGCTGGCCTGGACGACGGAGCGCGCACCGAGGTCGCCCACGCGATCGCCACCATGGGCTCGCCGAGCCCGGACGCGGTGCGGGTCGTCGCCGAGACGCTCAAGCAGCGCGCCGGCGCGGTCGTCTCGTCGCGGACCGCCTCCGACGCGGTCGGGGGAGTCCAGCCGCTCGTCGACATCATCAACCGCGCCGACGCCGCCACCGAGAAGGCCCTGCTGGAGGCGCTGGAGCAGCGCGACCCGCAGCTGGCCGAGGAGGTGCGCTCGCGGATGCTGACCTTCGACGACATCGTGCGCCTGGAGGCGCGGGACGTGCAGCAGGTGCTGCGCGGACTCGACGCCGCGGTGCTGGCCGTCGCGATGAAGGGTGCGACGGCCGCGGTCGTCGAGGTCATCACGTCGAACCTGTCGGAGCGCAACCGCGAGGTGCTGGAGGACGAGGTCCGCATCCTCGGCCCGGTGCGCCTCTCTCAGGTCGAGGACGCGCGCGCCGAGATCGTGCGCGCCATCCGCGACCTGGAGGCGACCGGGGCGATCACCGTGCAGCGAAGCGACGAGGACACCTATGTCGAGTGACGCCGCCGCGCTCTTCGAGCCGCTGACCGTCCCGGTGATCGCCGAGACGGAGCACGAGCGCGCGGCGATGACGTCCGCTCGCTCGCGCGGATACGCGGCCGGCTTCGCGGAGGGGATGCGGGCGGCTGCCGCCGAGCAGGCGCGCTGGCTCGCCGAGGCGGAGGACGGCAGGGCGGCGGAGAGTGCGGAGGCCGCCGACCGGTTCGCCGTGCTCGCGGCCGCGCTGAGGACTGCGGCCGTCGAGCTGCGCGAGGCGACCGTGCCGGTGCTGGCCGAGGCCGAGGCGGCGCTGACCGCTGCGGCGTTCGAGCTCGCCACCGCCGTCGTCGGTGTGGCGCTCGACGACAGGCTCGCCGCCGCGCGCGCCGCCGTCGCGCGCGTGCTGGCGGCGGCCGCGCCGGGACCGGTGCCGGTGGTCCGCCTGCACCCGGACGATGTCTCGGCGCTGCAGGGCTCCGGCTTCGCCGCCGATGGTGTGCAGCTGGTCGCCGATCCGGCGCTCCACCGCGGCGATGCCGTCGGGGAGCTGCCGAACGGGTGGCTGGACGCGCGCATCCACTCGGCGCTGCGGCGCGCGAAGGAGGCGCTGTCGTGAACGCCGTGCTGACCCGCTGGCGAACCGCTGTGGACGCCGCCGCCGTCGAACGCGTCGGCCGCGTGACGGCGGTGCTCGGCCTGAGCGCGGAGCTGGAGGGGGTTCCTGCGGCCATCGGCGATGTCGTCGTCATCGGATCGGACCCGGGTGTGCACGCCGAGGTCGTCTCCACCACGGCCGACCGCGTCCGGGTCATGCCCTACGGGCCGCTCACCGGTGTCGCCGCCGGGGCCCCGGCGCGCGCGGTCAGCGCTCCACTGCTGGTGCCGACCGGGCGCGGGATGCTGGGGCGTGTCATCGACGCCCTCGGCCGGCCGGTCGACGGCCGCGGACCGATCGAGCCCGACGGCTTCGTGCCGCTCGGCAACCGCGCGCCGGACGCCATGCGCCGCGCGCGCATCCTGCAGCCCCTCGGCCTGGGCGTGCGGGTGCTCGACACCATGGTCACCACCGGTCGCGGTCAGCGGCTCGGCCTGTTCGCGGGATCCGGCGTCGGCAAGTCGTCGCTGCTGTCGATGATCGCGCGTGGGACGGACGCCCAGGTGTCCGTGATCGCCCTGGTGGGGGAGCGCGGCCGCGAGGTGCGCGAGTTCCTGGAGGACGACCTCGGCACGGCGGGCCTCGCCCGCTCCGTCGTGGTGGTCGCGACCTCGGACGAGCCGGCCGTCATGCGCATGCGGGCCGCCTTCGCTGCGACGCGGATCGCCGAGGCATTCCGCGACGAGGGCGCCGACGTGGTCCTGATGATGGACTCGCTCACCCGCGTCGCCATGGCCCAGCGCGAGATCGGCCTCTCGGCCGGTGAGCCGCCGGCGACGCGCGGCTACCCGCCGTCGACGTTCTCCCTCCTCGCCCAGCTGCTCGAACGCGCGGGCACGGGAGAGACCGGGTCCATCACGGGGCTGTACACCGTGCTCGTGGACGGCGACGACCACAACGAGCCGATCGCCGACGCCGCACGCTCCATCCTCGACGGGCACGTGGTGCTCGACCGGCGGCTGGCCGTGGTCGGCCACTTCCCGTCCGTCGACGTGCTCGGCTCCGTGTCCCGGCTCGCGTCGCGGGTGACCACGCCGCAGCAGCGCGCCGCCGCGGTGGCGTTGCGCAGCATCCTCGCCGCGAAGGTCGGCGCGCAGGACCTGCTCGACGTCGGCGCGTACAAGCCGGGGACGAACCCGAAGGTGGATGCCGCGGTCACCCACGCCGACGCCATCGACGCGTTCCTGCGGCAGGCGATCGACGAGCCGGCGCCGCCGGCCGAATCGTGGGCGCGGCTCGACGCGCTCACCGGGATGCTGGGAGGCGCATGATGGCACGGGCATTCGCACTCGCCGGTCTGCTGCGGTTGCGGCAGATCGAGAAGGAGCACGCGGCGAGCGACCTGGCCGCCGCCAACGCGCTGCGGCGCGATGCCGGTGAGCGGCAGGCGCGGGCCATCGCGGCGCTGCACGCGGTCCCGGCCGAGGCGACCGACGCGGGCACGCTGTTCGCGATGGCCGCGGCACGCGCGTCCAGCCGCAGCATGCTCGCCGACCTGACCGCGCTCGCCGCCGAGGCGGAGGCGGAGGCCGCGGCCGCACGCGAGGCGTTCACGGAGGCGAAGAAGCGCGCGGTCGGGCTGGAGAAGCTCGAGACGCGTCACCGCGAGCAGCTGGTCGCGGGAGACCTGAGTGCCGAGCAGGCGGCCATCGACGAGATCGCGACCGGCGCCTGGCAGCGCGCCAGGGAAGGGGGAGAGGCATGACCGTGACGGATGCGATCGGGCGCATCGCGCAGATCCAGGCGACGCTGGTGCAGCTCGACAGCGTCGGGAAGACGGCGGCCACCGGCTCGGCCTCGGGGACCTCGGCGTCCTCCGGGACCTCGGCGACGGACTTCGCGTCCGCCCTCTCCGGAGCGCTCGGCGCCACCCAGGGCACCCCGACCGGCGCGGTGACAGGCGCCGACGTGGTGGCGGACGCGAAGAAGTACCTCGGCGTCCCCTACGTCTTCGGCGGCACCAGCGCCTCCGGCCTGGACTGCTCCGGGCTCGTGCAGCGCGTGTTCAAGGATCTCGGCATCGACGTCCCGCGCCTGGTCTCCGGCCAGTCGACGGTCGGCACCGAGGTGCCCTCGCTCGCCCAGGCCCAGCCCGGCGACCTGATCGTCACCAACGGCGGCGAGCACATCGTGATCTACGCGGGCGACGGGAAGGTCATCCACGCCCCGAGCGAGGGACGCAACGTGAGCTTGGTGGACAACTGGATGAAGGACTCCGACATCGTGACCATCCGCCGGGTGGTGCCGCAGGCGGCGCCCGTGGCGAGCGGTGCCTCTGCGCTGTCGGGCTCGACCGCGCAGGCAGACTTGCTGCGTTCGCTGTTCGCGTCGATGACGAGCGGAGGCTCGCTGTGAGCCCGGCGACTGTGACGGCCGCCCCGCCCGCCGCGGCCGCGAGGCCTGCCGCGCCGCCGGGGGCGAAGGGGTCCGGCGACGCGTTCGACGGATTCCTCAAGGGCGCGGTGGATGCGTCCCCGCGCGGATCGAAGATCGGCGGGCGACCCGACGCTCCCGGTCGCCCGGCGGAGGCGAAGACCGAAGCGGACGATACCGCGAAGCCCGCCGGCGCCTCGACCGACGATGCGCAGGCGACGGCGCCGGTCCCCCCGGCCCAGACGGACCAGGTGACGGCGGCACCGTCTGCGGCACCGGTGCTCGCGACGGCCGCGGCAACCGTGCCTGCTGTGGCCACCGTGGCCACCGTGCCGGTGGACGGCCAGGCGGCAACGGCGGCCGCTGCCGCCGACGGGACGCAGGCTGTCACGCCCGCCACCGTCAGCGGGACCGCGGCTGTCGCCTCCGCGGCCGTCGCATCCACGGCCGCCGGCGCGCTTCCGGGCGCTTCGTCGCGACAGGCCGCAGGCCCAGCGTCCGCCGCTCCCGCCGGGACCGCCGCGCAGGTCCCGGCGCAGGGGATGACGGCGTCCTCGGATCCGACGCTCCCGACGCGCACGGACACCCCGCCCGCCGCCTCCGTCACGGCGGCTCCGGCCGCGACCCCCGCCGACGCCGGCCCGACGACGCCATCGACGCCCGCGGCCGCCACGACGCAGGGCGCGGCCGGAGCCGGCAGCCGCGGCGTGCAGCCGCCGTCTCCCGCGGCCCCTCCGTCGGATGCGGTCGCGGTCTCCACCCCCACGGTTCCGGCGGCCACCGCCCCGCTCGCGGAGGCCGCGGCCGTCGCGAAGCCCAAGACGGCGGCGGTCGAGGCTCCCGCACCGCCACCCGCCGCAGCGCCGGCCCCTGCACCCGTCGCCGTCGACCGCACCGCCCCGGCGGCGCCCGCCGCGGCGCCGGCGCCGGCGGCATCCACCCCGCAGCCGCTCGCCACCCAGCTCGCGCGACCGGTCTTCACCCTCGCCGCCGCGGGCGCGGGCGAGCACGTCATGACCGTGCACGTCCGGCCCGACAACCTCGGCCCGGTCACCGTGCGGGCGCACGTCGGGGGCGAGGGCGTCCGCGTGGAGCTGTTCGCGCCGACCGACCTCGGCCGCGACGCGCTGCGGGCGATCCTGCCCGACCTGCGCCGCGACCTCACCGGCGCCGGGCTCACCGGCACTCTCGACCTGTCCTCCCAGAACCAGCCGACGGCCCAGCAGGACGCCCGGGACGGTGGCAGGCAGGACCCCGCACCGCACGGGACCGAGCCTCGACCGACCGTCGCCGCCGCAGCATCCACCCGCTCCACCCCCTCCGCACCCGCGGACGGGTCATCCCACAGCATCGACCTGATCGTCTAGAAGGGAGCCACCGTGGCCGTCGACCCCGTCACCGGAGCAGACACCGCCTCCACGGGAGGCATCTACTCCACCCCGCCCACCCGCACGCCGAAGCAGTCGCTCGACAGCGAGGCGTTCATGCAGCTGCTGGTCACCCAGCTCCGCAACCAGGACCCGAGCTCGCCGATGGACACCAACCAGATGATCTCGCAGACGACCCAGCTGGCCATGATGGAGAAGCTCACCAACATGGACACCACCGCGCAGGAGGGCTTCGCCCTGCAGATGCGGCAGGCCGCCGCCGCGCTCGTCGGCCACACCGTGAGCTACCTCGACAAGAACGGCGACACCAAGACCGGGGTCGCCTCGTCGGTCTCCTACGCGGGCGCCGTGCCGGTCGTCACCGTCGGCGACCAGAAGCTCGCCCTCGACGCCATCCTCGGTGTCGTCACCCCGGCCGAATCGGGCGCGCCCGCCGCGCCGGCCGCCTGACCTCCCCTCGAACGTTCCACGAAAGGATCCGCCATGCTCCGCTCGCTCTACTCCGGAATCTCCGGTCTCCGCTCGCACCAGACCATGCTGGATGTGACCGGCAACAACATCGCCAACGTCAACACTACGGGCTTCAAGTCGTCGGCGGTGCAGTTCCAGGACACGCTGTCGCAGCTCGTCCGCGGCGCCGGTGGCGCACAGGCCGAGACCGGCGGAACCAACCCCGCCCAGATCGGCCTCGGCGTGCTCGTCGCGGGCATCTCGACGAACTTCACGCAGGGCGCGGCGCAGGCGACCGGCCGCTCCACCGACATGATGATCAACGGCGACGGCTTCTTCGTGATGAAGGTGGGCGGCGAGACCGTGTACTCGCGTGCCGGCTCGCTCGACCCCGACTCGCTCGGCCGCCTCGTCGGCCCGGGCGGCGCCATCCTGCAGGGCTGGAACGCGGTCAACGGTGTCATCCAGCAGGGCGGCGCCCTGAGCGACATCACCATCCCGCTCAAGGCCGTCACCCCGGCGGCCGCCAGCACGGCCTCGAACGTGACGGGGAACCTGCCGTCCGACGCCGCCAACGGCGACCAGCTGGTGCGCGACGTCACCGTCTACGACGCGAGCGGCACGGCCCGCAAGCTGACGCTCACCTTCACCAAGACGGGGACCGGCTGGGATGTCGCCGGTGCCGACAGCAACGGTGCCACGGGCGCGGACACGCTCACCTTCACCAACGGCGTCCTCACCGCCGGCGGCAACCTGACTGTCGGCGGCGTCGCCGTCGACCTCACCAAGGTGACCGGATACTCGGGCATCACCTCCGTCGCCTTCAAGGACCAGAACGGCCGCGCCGCCGGCACCCTGGAGTCGTTCACACTCGACAAGGACGGCACCATAACCGGCCTGTTCTCGAACGGCGACAAGCAGGCCGTCGGCCGCATCGCGCTGGCCACCTTCGTGAACCCGGGCGGCCTGGAGAAGGCGGGCGGCTCGACCTACCGCGCCACCGTCAACTCCGGCACCGCCCAGCTCGGCGGCCCCGGCCAGGACGGCCTCGGCCAGCTCCAGGCCGGCTCGCTGGAGATGTCGAACGTCGACCTGTCGCAGGAGTTCACGAACCTGATCGTCGCCCAGCGCGGCTTCCAGGCGAACGCCCGCATCATCACCACGTCCGACGAGGTCCTTCAGGAGCTCACCAACCTCAAGCGCTGAAAAGTCGGGACTCTTAACTGTCTCTTAGACTGGCTATGTAACAGGAGGGCTTCCCGCGAAACGCCGGGAGCCCTCCTGTCTTGCCTTTACGGCCTCGCCATACTGAAGCAAATACGGGCGAGGGGACGACCATGCGACGGGTCGAGATGCAGCGAGGCGGCACCTGGGATCCTGCCGTCATCGAAGACATCCTCGGCGTCCCACCGCTGAACGTCCGCCCCGTGGACTCGCCCGTCATCACCATCGACGGCCAGATCGAGCCCGACGCCACCGGCTGGCTCGCCAACGTCACCGCCCGCACCGGCGGACCCCACTCGACCAAGACCGCCGAGTCCTACGCCGAGAGCCTCCGCATCTTCATCTAGTTCCTCACCAACCGCAACAGCTCGCTCCGGGGAGCCACCCGCCAGCACATCATCGACTACGTCAACCACCGCACCGTCGAGATCACCCGCGTCTCCGGCACCACCTGGAGCCGCGACCGCACGGCCATCAAACAGTTCTACGAATGGCTCCGCGAAGAACACTCCATCGCCCCACCCATCACCATCGAATACATCCGATCGCCCCGCGGCACCGTCTCCTCAATGGTCGAAGGCCGCAACATCCCCAAAGCCAGCGCCGCCGGCACACCGCTCGAACCCCCGCAAGTCGGCGAACTCCTCGCAGCCGCGCTCACCTACGGGGCAAACCGCGGCGAAACCGGCTCATACACCGGAGCACGCGACGCCGCGTTCATCTCCCTCGGCCTCGCCTGCGGCGCCCGTGCGAACACCCTCACCCATCTCACCACTTACGAGATCCCCCAAGGGCACGATGGCGAAGGAGACCTCATCGAGATGACCTTGCCTGGCGCCACATCAAAGACGCGCCGGGAGGTCCGGCTCGCCGCGTTCACGCACCACCTGAGACGCGTCCGCCTGTTCATCGATCCGAAGCGTGGCGCCCGCCGCCATCAGCTCCACGGCTGGCAACCCGACCGGCCAATCCACATCGCGGAGGAACCGACGCCCCGATTTCGCGGCATCGTCGACACTGACGGCGTCCGTCGCCCTTTCAGGGACATGACCGCCGACGAACGCCGCCGACTCGTCACGCCGACCGGCGAACCGGCGATGATCTTCCTCGGCTTCCATTCCGGCGCACCACTCGCCGTCAAAACCGCCCGTGAGTTCGTCGGTGACATCTCTGCCATGCGCGAACGCGACGCCGCGCTTGCCGGACAACACTTCCCTCACGTCCACACCCACGACCTTCGCCATACCTACGCCACCCATCTCGCCGCCGTCTTCTACCTCGGCGTCCCATACGGCCCCGGACGCGACCTACGCGGACGCCCCCACCGCATCGACATCCACAGCGCTATCAAAATGGCAAGCGCCGGCCTCGGCCACCTCGACGAAAGCACCACCGCCCTCTACACCCAACAAGTCGGCATGATGGCCCTCCGCTACACCGCCGACGACTTCCTCGGACGGAACAACTAGATGGCAACCAGAACCGACCGCGACGTCCCCCGCCGGCGGATAGCCGACGACCGCGGAGTCCACGTCGCCTCCATCACCAACGCAACCTTCAACGAAGGCGGCTGGATCGACGCGCATCTCCGCGGTCACAACAGGTTGCGACGAACTGCTCGCCTGGGCCGCTCCATCGCAGCTGACCAAGTCAATCAGAGCCTCCTCGCGCATCTTCACGTCGGAGGCGGGACCTGGACATCGTTCGAGACTCTTTACAAGCACAGCGACCTCTGCAAGCACTTCCTCAGGCGGCTCCGGGATGACTTCGACATCCACGACCTCACCGATCCCAACCTCAACCACCAAGTCGTGTGGGAGGGCATTCTTCTCGCGAGCCCCGCAGGTGGCTCACAGAGGAACTTGCGCACCTTTCTCGCTGAGACGTTCGCGGTAGCGCGCAGGGACGGAGAGACCTACCGCGATTACCTCTACGCACGAACCCTTGTCGTCGACGAGAGCGACGTAGAGGGATATGCCCCAGAAGTCGCAGATGCCATTGAAGCCTTCACTAAAGGGCACGTCGGGGACTGGTTCCTACGCCACCGCCGAGACGTCGAAATGGCGCTCGGAACGCTCCCGAGGGACTGGATGACGCGGCCAGCCCAAGAACTGATCAGCGGTCACCCACACGGCGCGGCAGCCTTCCGAGTAACCTCTGCCGACCTTGCCGCCGCAATGATTCTTCTTGCCCTGATCGACAACAAAGGCCCGAACCTCTCCACCATCCAGTCGTACACGGTCGACTCCGTCGAACGATCAAACGAAGACGCTGCCTTCGTCACCGGCATCAAAGCCCGAAACCACCAAGTCCTGAAAACCCCGGCACCCGCAGGCGGTATCTTCAGCTACGCCGGCCTGCTCGAGTTCGTCGCGGCCGCAACCCGGGTTGCACGCCATCTCCGCGACCAGAACGAAGACTTCAGCCGCCTCCTCTTCGTCACCAGCCGGGGCCAGCAGCCGATGAGTGGCGCAAACGTCAACAACTGGTGGGAGCGGACCGAGTCCGAGCGCGACAAACTCGGCCAGCTGTTTCCCGACACCATCAGCTTCCAACGACTTCGCAAAGCCGCGCTCCTCCGAGGCCCTCACAAAGACTTCGCCGTCATCGGTCAGAAGAAAGCCACCACACGGCTCTACCTCGCAGACGCAGTCCCCGACGTCATCCTGATTCCCGGGCTGCTCAACACCCAGGCCGACGTCACTTCGTACTGGCGCTCAAAGACCAAGGCGCCATCCGCAACGCCGGCATACCTCAACGACGAGGAAGCTGCTGCGGCCGCAGCCCTTGAAGCCGCCGACGCCATCATGGACGTCGGCGTCGCAGCCTGCATCTCGAACGGGCAATCACCCACCGACCAAACCAAACCCTGCGGTCTCGGACCCGTGGCCTGCTTCGTCTGCCCGAACGGCTACCGCACGCCAGAAACCATCCCCGGCCTGATCGCCGCCGTCGAGTTCACCGACAACATTCGCAAGTACGAACCAAACGAATGGCTCGACGGAGACGCCCCGATCCTCAACGAACTCGCCAAGAAGACCCTCGAACGATTCCCCCAGCCGCTCATCGACGCAGCACCCACCGAAGAGATTCACAACGTCCGGGCGCTGATCGCTTGCGTTTATGTGGAAACGAGAACCCGTGACTGAGAACCTCGCGCCCGTCGCCACGCTTGCCGTCCAAGGAGCGCGGACACCGCTCAGCGACGAGATCGACCTGCGCGCACTCATCCCCAACGGTGCCAGCATCCGACAGCCCATCCGCTACGGCCAAGACCTCTGGGACTTTGACGGCTACCCGTTCGTCAACCAGACCGTCCACGAGCTCGACTTCACCGGCATCCCGATCCGATGGCGCAACGTCATCAAGGACTGGACCCTACTCCGGCTCAACCCGCCGCTCGCCCAAACCGGCGAGTCCGGACTGAACACGCACGCCGTCATGGCCCAAGCGGCCGCTGCAGACAAGCCACTCCGGCCGATGAGCCTGGTCGCCTACGCCCTCGCATTCGCCACCACTCTGACCGTGCTCGAGCAACGCCAGACAACACAACTCGGCCCCGACGACTGGCGCGCTTTCGCGACCGACATGCGCGCCCGATTCCCCGAGGCCGCGCCGCAGACCCTCGCCGGCTACGTCCGCCCCCTCAACGCGCTCTGGTCCGTCCGCGACCTCCTACACCTCCCCGACATGTTCGGAGGCCGACCGTTCGGCGGGCAGACCGTCGACAGCGTCTTCAAGGTCGCCCCACGCGATCTCAACGTCGACCGGCCAGAACCGGAACTCTGCGGTCCGCTCCTCGGCCTTTGCCTCTGGATCCTCGACAACTGCACCGACGACATCTTCGCCCGCATGGAGCGTCTCGCCGCTGCACCCGACCTCACGACGCAGCCCCGCGAGGTTCAGATCGACGCTGTGCTCGGGGAACTCCGGAAGTGGGAACGAACCGGCCGGCCCGTCCCAGCCACGGTCGGTCTCCGCGGCGACGCAGTCGGGCCGGCACCGTCCTGGGCCACGTTCGTCAAACTGGCCGGAGCCTCCAACAAGGATCTGAAGAACCCACTCGGCAACGCTCGAAAGCTCCTCGAGAAACTCGTCGCCGAACGAGGAGTCTCCACCCAAGAAGACGGATTCAACCTGCCACTTCACGAGGTCACCGCACTCGACGGACAACGCCGGCCCTGGGCTAACTCCCTGGTCGCATCACGATACGCACTCGGCCTTGACCATTGGGTCTGCACCCTGGCCTACGCCTGCGCATACATCGTCACCATCCTCACCACCGTCCGCGACCGAGAACTCGCAGCCATCCCCAACGACTGCCTCCGTGAAGGCACCTACGAACGGGGCGACGCAGACATTCCCGTCACCCGGATGCGCGGCTACCTGGTCAAAAACCGCATGAACCCCGTCAAAGCAACCTGGGTCGTCGGCGACGACGTCATCAAAGCCGTCCAAACGATCCACCGGCTCAAGAAACTTCTCGGTCTTCAGCCGAGCATTCACCCGCAGACCGGAGAGGAGGTGCTCTTCCATCCCGAGCTGGGCCGTGGCCCGACAGCCGGAACCAACGCCCAAACGCTCCAGCTCAGCGGGCCCTACCTGCCTCGGTTCCAAGCCAGCGCCGAGTTCCTCGCCAACCGCGGACTGATGCCCCCGCTCCCAGAACTGCCCGACTGGCTCGCGCACCGCACCATCCGGATCACCGGCATCGAAGCCTACGCAAGCCAAGCCTGGGGCGATGCCCTCGCGGCCGCACAAGGCCACTGGTCCAGTCGAAAGGTCGCTGAGGGCTACTACGGCCACCTGCCGAAAAGCGTCTTCATCGCCGACCCGGAATCCGTCGAGGAAGTCAGACAGATCACCACCGCTCAGACGCTCTTGGACGTCGCAAGCGACGCCAACGCCACCAGCCTCGGCACAGTGATCGGAGGAGCCGGCGCCAAACGACTGGACACCGTACTCGCCAAGGAGAGCGCCTACGAACTGGCGAATGAACCGGTCACCGGCAGGCAACTGCTGAGAATAGCCAAGAACAATCCGAACGTCTTTGTTGGCGAGTTCACCATCTGCGTCCACGGGCCTGGCGGCCTCTGCGGCAACGCTGAGGAAGCCGACTTCCGGCTCTGCCGGCCAACCGCTTGCCGCAACTCCGCAACTACACCGAGCCAGCGAGCCCGAATGGAGCTACGGCGACGCGGCCTCGTCGGCAAGGGCGGTGTGTTCGAACGATCCCGCCGCAAGATCGAGGCAGACGCCCCGACGCTGGAGGCCGAGTTCGCCCAACTCACGGACGCGGACCTCCGGGAGATCACTCTTCAAGAGATCCCCGGCCGGTTCCATGACGCGGCGCGCGAGGGAGGAGCAGCATGAACAACAAACAGATCGCGGCCGAACTCACCGACGCGCTGATCGAACCGGAGGACCTGCCGGTTCCGCTCAAAGCCCTCATCGCTGCGACCGTGATGAGTGCACGCGGGGCGGCTCCCACCCGGCTGGGAATGGCGAAGACCGGCAGCTATTCCTACGGCAGCTCACAGACCCACTACGCCGGACTGCTCGACGCGCTCATTGAGCGCATACCGGCTGAGGTCGCTGAGATGGCTCAGGGTGAGGTCGATCCAGCCCTCGCGGTGCAGATGCGCGCTGAGCTCCAGCAACGCGACACAACTATCGCGTCGCTCCGAGCCGAGCTCGCCATGCTGGCCTCCCGGCACGAGGAGCTGCGCAAGTATGCTCTCGCACTGCACCAGCGGACGTCCGAGCTGGACCAGCAACAGGCGGCGCAGCAGGGAGCCACCGTCCGTCGACTCCGGTCGGTCGACTAGATGAGCGGCATCCCGATCGACGACGCGACCCTACGTTCGTGGGTGGAAACCGCACACTCGTCGCGGATGATGACCGATGTGCTGGCGCACGTCGGCGATCCCACCGACGGCTCGAGTTTCGACCAGGTCAACGCGTTCTATCCACCGGAGCTTGCCTCCGATTGGTGCCGCGGCTACCTGAGAGCAGCGCTTGAACATTTGACGTTCTGGGCAGATCACGTCGCGCCGATGAAGTTCGCCGAGGACGCAAAGGTCATCCATAGCCTGCGACCGGTCCAGACGCTCTGTCGTGCGGCGACCGAGTCTGCCTCTCAGGCGGTTTGGCTCATGGACGGACAGAGTGCACGCGAATGCGCTCTGCGTCACCTCAGCCTGATGCTTCACGATCTGGACGAGCAGCGGAAGGCTGCCTCGGCGCCAGAGGACAAGGCGCGGGTCACCTCGGTCCGGACGGCTCTGTTTGAACGGCTGGGCGGCTATGTCACGGAGGCAGACGTCCCTAGGTTCCCCGGCTACATGGAGACGGTCAAATACGCCGCGAAGGTTGCTTCGCAAAAGGGCGGAAAGACCATCGACCTGGACGATCCTGTCGAGATCGAACGGCTTTGGCGCGGTTCGGCTGGATCCGCTCACGGCAAACGCTGGCCCAGCCTCGAACTTCAAATGGTGGTCCGCGGTGAGGAATATCGACCCGGCCAGTTCCGCACAGTTCAGATTCCAAACGCGGATGTGATGACACGAATCCAGAAACTCGCTGACGGGGTCACCAGCTACGGAGTCCTCCGTTTCGCAGACTTTTCGGGCTTCGAGTCCCAGCTGTCCGAAATCCTGGCCGATGCCGCGACGAGGCTGTTGGACATGATCCCGAAGCGCGCCACGGGCGGGGTCTCGGCAGACTCAGCGGCAAGCGACGGGAGTGTGTGATGGGGCGGAGGGCTAGCCGTGGGGGTTCCGCACCGGAGAGTATGCGGCCGGTGTTCGTCCGCCGTCGCGGACCGGACCTAGAAACCGTCACCCGATACCAGGACTTCGTCGCGCACTGCCGCCGATACGACCGAACGGCTGCGTTGGCGCGGCTATCCGTCCTCTCGCGCGGATGGGACGGTGTCGCGACAGACGCGCGGGGTCGTCTGAAACCGTTCCTCCCTTGGACGATCGCTGGCCTCGCCGCCACCCTTGTCTGCCACAGCACCACAGGTCGGCGAGTGCCCACCGACGCCGACTTGGACATGCTGACGTCCGAGTACTTCAACCTCGAACACCCCGGAGACCCCACCGGCTCGGACTTTACGCTGGGTCTCGTCGCTCGACACATCTATCAGCAGTGGCCCTACATGCGGCTCAGCCTGCGGACCTGGGCGCGAGGCGCTGAGATCTTCGCCGGCACACCGTTCTCGAAGGACTTCAAACCCGAGGTTATGCACCCCGGTTGGGATCACGACTTGTTCGGGGTCTCCGTCGCGACCTACATCTCAATCGGATTCATGTTGGCGTCGGCCGCCGAGATCGGGAGCCCGCTGCCATTCGTCTGGCCGCCTGAGATTCAGAGCTACCTCGAGCTGCTGGGCGGCCAACAGGCTTTCGACAGCACCGTCGCGAAGCACTTCCTGATCACCATCGACGAGTTCAAGGCGCAACGGAAAGCCGCAGTATTGCAGCTCCCTGGGACCCCGGCGCAGCGCTACAAACATGAGCCGTTCGCATTCAACCCGCTGATGGCGAGGCCGATCATCGCGGATGCCGCGCCCGATCGCTGGCTCGCTCCCTGCGTTCCCGCGATCGAGTTGAAGATCTCCGCCACCAGCCTTGTCTATTCAGGCTTGCAAAGGTGGGAAGAAGCGTTCTCCCACGACGTCGGCAATCTTTTCGAGAACTATGTTGGCCGGAACCTGCAACTCATCAACAGCGCGACGGTGCTGCCCGAGATCGTCTACCGGGAGCAGAAGAGCGACCGCAAATCCGTTGACTGGTTCGTCGTTACGTCGAAGGCCGTGATCCTGGTCGAATGCAAGAGTGCGATACCCGCCCAGCCGATTCGCGAAGGCACCCCTGCGTCCGTCGCCGCGCACGTCGGCCGGCTTGAGAAGGCGATCAAGCAGGTGAACAAGTCCGACGCGCTGATCGGGGCGAGTCATCCAGCCTTCGCCTCGATCCCCGAACACCTCCCGCGGCTCGCGTTGGTCGCCACTCTGGGAGAGTTTGACCTGGCAAACAGTCCCGAGGTCCGCACTCACCTACCGACTGCCGACCTCCCGACGGCGGTGGTGAACATCGAAGTCATTGAAGACCTTGCAACCCTCTCCGAGGATGCGCTCAACGAGCTCGCGCTGACCGCTATCGCACAGGCCGATAGCAACAACGTCATCGACGGCCGGGCACTGTTCAACGGGCTCGTGAACGGGCCCACGACCAACCCGATCCTGACCCGCGGCTTCGACAAGCTGCCCGTGATTGCCAAGTTGGCGGAGTACCGGGCCTCTCTGAGTTAGACAACAATGGAAAGCCGCGGTCACGGACGACCAGGGGACATGACGGGTCGGGATTGGGCTCGGGAACCGCGATCACGACCATTTCCGACAATCCCCGAACACTTTTTCAAGAAGTTGTCCACAGGTCTTGTGGCGGCCGAGTATCGCGCAATAGATAGCTCTGTGTCGCTCCATGTGCCGTTATGTAGCAAAAGCGAGCAACTGATCGCGGGGAGCCCGAACGTTATCCACAACACCCGACTTTGTTTCCCGAGATCAGGGGTAATTTCGCCGGTAGAATAACAACGTCGGCCTAAGAGGGTTGGGGCCGGCCCCCACGCGGAAAAGACGAAACCCCCGGTGGCAGCCGGGGGCGAGTCCGCTTCTCGTGGGAGAGGCAACTACCGGGAACCAAAGGGTCCCGTGAATCACTTCACATCAATCCTACGCAACTCAATAGTGGTGAGCAAGCCTGTGCAGGCATGTGCACACCGGTGCACGTGCCTTCATAGCTTGCAGGCTCGCTGAGCTGCGAGTTCCGGTCTACCTGTCTCTGGTCGCCCTCACGTTCCCAAGAGATTGGATCAAACGTGAAACCGAAAAAACGGACACGGGTGAACTGGGATCTCGTCCGGTGGCTGATCGGTCTCGTCGTGCAAGCGGCGATCCGGTGGGTCATTGAGGCGATGCTCCCCAGGTAAGCCGAGCAACAACCCAGAGGCCGTCGCGTCCCGGGAGTCCAACGATTCCCGGGCCGGCGGCCTCGTGCTGAGCGCTACCCGAGATCCCCCGCGTATCTCATCAACAGAGAGTCCCGCCGCTCGAAGCCGACCGCTTCGTAGAGCCGAATCGCCGACTCACGCGACGGGCGTGATGTAAGGTCCAGCGTCCGCAAGCCGCGGGTCCGAGCCAGTTCGATCACCGCTTCCAGCAGCGCGCGTGCGATCCCGCGGCCACGCTGGGTTTCGTCCACCACGACGTCATCGAGATGCCCTCGAACGCCGGTCGGCAGCGCGAAGGAGGCGAGCGTCGCCATTCCGACAAGCACCCCGTTATATCGAGCGACCACCAGGTCGGTTCCGTCGTGCTGCAGCATCAGCTCGATACGCCCCCGATCGTAGGTCGCCGTTGACGAGAGCTGAGGTAATAGGCGCTGAATCCCGTCGAAGTCGTCCTCGGAGAGAGAGTCGGCGACTGCGACGTGTACGCCGGGGCCGTGAGCGGGTGATCGGTACGTGGTTGGCGAACCATCGTTGTTCAGCTGCTCCCCGATTGCTTGGCGGATGCGAACGCCGAGGCGGTAGAGGCGCTCTCTTGTCGCCTGGTTCGGAGCAAGCTGTGCCCTGTGCTCCTGTAGCGACCGCTCGAACCGCTGCTGCATCTGGCCGATGATTGCCGCGGGGTCATCGACGAGGTACGACGCCTCGAACACCTGAACGATCTTGAGCAACATGAGCAGTTCGTCTCGCGTCAGTTCCTTGTTCGCCATGAAGCCAGATCCTGTCATCCGCAGTTCCCGAACGCCATCGAGTCGATCAGACACGGAGGACGTGACTGGGCCGTTAGGAGACACCGTAATGCGGAGCGGACGGTCATCAACCCGCCGTCGGTGGCCCGCCACGCGAGACACGGCATCAACGCCGATCGGGTAGAGACACCCCCTGGTTCCCGACAGAAGCGCTGATTCCCCGCGCCAACAGCTCCTGAGTTCTTCGACCTCTCACTGGCGTGTCCGGTCGAAAAACTCAGGAGCTGTCGGCGTGAGAGGAGGTCGGCATCCCCGTGGCCGGGATGCCGATACGGTGGATCGGTGGCTCAACAGCATGGGTATCCGGCGGATACGCTGCACCTCGAGGTCGGCGGAGTCCCCAGGGCGGACCTGCGTGTTGCGCTGCACGAGCGCGCGATACTCCTCAACACCCACGCGGAGACGCTCCTCGCGCATCCCGTCTTCGACCTCCGGGAAGCGGAGATGGTCTCACTCGTCGAGAGGGGCCTATACGACCTCGGACTCGGGCTCCGGCGCTCGGGGAAGGTCGGGCAGGTGTCGCCGCAGCCCATCGTGATGACGACGTCGGAGTCCTTCACGGACTCGGGTGGCGAGGACCTTCGGCGTGTTGTCGGTGATGTCGATGCCGGCCTCGGCCCTGCCGTGGCTGACGCGCCGCTGCCCGACGGTCAGCGGGCTGCGCTGAGGAGAGCGCCCGCGGCGGCCCGGGCGACTTGAATGTCCCCGCCGGTGACGCTGCGGGAGTCGTATTCGGCCCTGCTCTTGATAGCGAGCAGGGTCTGGAGGTGCTTCGCGACGGGTTGACCGGCGGCGTCGCGGAGGACGGCGATGGACGCGTCGTGGCTGCCGTTCGCGGAGTACCTCCCGGTGGCGCGGATGCAGACGGCATCGGCGGAGGCGATGCCGCTGAGAACATAGAGGGCGACGGCCGAGTTGGCGAAGAACGATGTGCCGGCGAGGATGCCGTCTTCGGAGTCGATGTCGTGGAGCCATTCGGCGGCCTCGTGGAAACCTTCGGCCTTGCGGAGACGACCGGAGCGGAAGGCCTCGTCGCCGCGGCGGAGGGAGGTCTGGTCCATCCGGGTCATGCGCTCATCCCTTGCAGGCGACGGCGGAGCCAGCGGTCTTCGCCGCAGATGGTGATGCCTTCGGCGGCGATGGCTCGGAGCACCGGCTGCGGTTCGATGGCATCCTCGTGGTAGATGACGGGGCGCACGTCGTTGCCGGTCCACGCAGTGGCACGGGTGGCGAGTTCGTGGATCTGCTCTTCGACGCCCGCCGCGGTCTCCTGCGTGGTCTCACCGCTGAGCACGAAGAACAGGTCGATGTCGCTGTCTGTGCGCATCTCCCCGCGGGCGGCGCTGCCGAACAGAGCCGCGTACGTGAGCTGCGGGATGTGGTTGCATGCTTCGGTGAGCCGCGTGAGGAAGGTCGCACGGACATGGGCGAGCTCGATGATCGTGCTCGCGGCCAGGTGGTCGCGGTTGAGGGTGAACAGACGCGAACGTCCGACGACACGGTGCTGGACGATGCCCTGCTCGGCGAGGCGAAGCGCGGCGATGCGGATCCCTGCGGGGGAGCGGTGGGGAATCAGGCCGGCGAGGGTGGTGAGGGAGTACTCCTGGTCGGAGCGCGTGAGCACTTCGAGGACATCGCCGTCGACGGCGGCGGTGACGGTCGCGAGTGGGTGCTGCAGCTGCACGGTGGCTCCCTTTCATCGCTGGGATTATAGCGAAGTCGCTACTATTCTAGCGAAGTCGCTACTATTTTATGGATATCGCAGGACTGATGCAATACGGCGGGCGCACCGAGCGTGTAGCGGCGGTGAGGGCATCCCGCGACCCCCTCATGCGGGGGTATACGCGTAGGAGATCGTTCCCATAGGCTCGCTATGGAGAATGCGGGGGATATCCATAACGGTCGTCGAGCATCTCTCATCCAGATTCCGATCCCTAGTCGAAACGGTGCTCGCCACGTGACTTCCACCAGAAAACCTCGCGCCATCCGCGCGACCGCCCTCAGCCTCACCCTGGCGCTCGCCGGCGCCGGGGCCCTCGCCCTCGCCGCCCCGGCCGCCGCCGACGATGCGCCGACGCAGGTGCACGCGTCCGACATCGCCCCCGATGAGAGCACGTACGCGGGCTGGCACCAGGGCTACGCCGGTGCCACGTCCGCCAACTACAGCATCACCGCCGACGGCCTGAAGCTCACCGACGAGTCGCAGGTCGTCTACGGCTACCAGCCGAACGCGCGCCTGACCGGCAACGCGCTCTTCGACCTGATCAACGCCGGCGACATCACCTGGTCGACCAAGACCGGCACGGGCGCCGCGTTCTTCCAGCTCCCCGTCTACTACGGCGACAGCGCGAACCCGTCGTTCACCACCCTGCGCCCGGAGAGCCCTGCCGAGGGTGACAACACGGCCTCCACCGAGCAGGCGTGGGTGAGCAGCCAGGACATCACCGTCCCCGGTGACACGCCGACCGTCATCCCCGCCAACACCCCGGTCCCGCTCGGCGAACTGATCTCCGACCTCGACACCACCACCGTGCAGGTGCTCGGCTTCGGTGTCCTCTCGCAGCTCGGCACCAGCCCGGTCGTGACCGGTCTGCACTTCAACGGCACCGCCTACGTCTTCGTCCAGGACTCCCTGCAGGCGGGCACGGCGACCCTCTCCGGCGACGCGAAGGTGGGCAGCACGCTCACGGTCGCGACCGCGGGCTGGCCGGCGGGAACCAGCTTCGACTACGAGTGGTACTACTCCGGTGGCCAGTTCGGCGGACCCATCGAGGGTGCGGACAACGCGCCGACTTACACGCTGACGGAGGGTGAGACGGCCCTGCAGATCGGCGTCATCGTCACCGGCCACAAGGACGGCTTCTCACCGACCCAGGTGTACAGCAACATGACCGACTGGGTCGTCGCGCCGAAGAAGGACGCTGCGCCCGCGCCCGCGGCCTCCTCCGACGCTCTGCCGCAGTTCCTCGCGTCGAAGGGCGTCACCCCGGCGACGCCGGCCAGCGCGGGCCTCCCCGCCGCGCTCGACGGGAGCAAGGGTTACACCGCGAAGGTGGACTGGAGCGGCGCCGACTCCTACGTCGACGTGTACGCGTACTCCACCCCGGTTCTCGTCGGCACGTTCCCCGTGGTCAACGGCGTCGTCCAGATCTCGCTGAGCCCGGCCCTGCTCGCGTCCATCGCGTCCGGTGCCCACACCCTCGTGGTCGCCGGCCAGACGTCGGGCACCGTCCAGGCTGTCGCCTTCACCGTGTCGGCCGTCGCGCCGGCCGCCGTGCTCGCGAACACCGGTTCGGACACCACCGGCCCGCTCATCGCCGGCGCACTTCTCCTCTTCGGCGGCGCGGCGCTGCTCGTCGTCCGCCGCCGTCGCGCGCAGACCGCCTGACGCGCACCCGGCCAACGAACCCCCGTCCTGCCGAGCAGGGCGGGGGTTCGTCGTCTCAGTACGCGTTCATGTCGTGTGCTCGGGAGGCGACCGCGGCGCGCGCGGGCATGCCTGCTACGCCGGAGCGCCGGGCGCGACCTCGCCGGGCGCGACCTCCGCCAGCAGCTGCCGCACGCGCCGCTCGATCTCGTCGCGGATGGGCCGCACCTCCTCGATCGGGCGGCCGGCCGGGTCGGTGAGCTCCCAGTCCTCGTAGCGCTTGCCGGGGAAGATCGGGCAGGTGTCGCCGCAGCCCATCGTGATGACCACGTCGGAGTCCTTCACCGCCTCGGTGGTGAGTACTTTCGGCGTGTTGCCGGCGATGTCGATGCCGACCTCGGCCATGGCCTGAACGGCGACGGGGTTCAGGCTGTCCTTCGGCTCGGAGCCGGCGGAGAGCACTTCCACGCTCCCGCCCGAGAGCTCGCGGAGGAAGCCTGCGGCCATCTGCGAGCGCCCGGCGTTGTGCACGCAGACGAACAGGACGGTCGGGGTGGTGGTCATGTTCAGCTCCATGTCGTCGAGGGGTGGGCCGCCGGCCGGGCGGGACGGCGGCCCGGCTCTGTCAGCAGCAGTCGGGCGAGCACGAGCCGTCCGGCAGCACCTGGCAGTCGTCGCTGTCGCAGCATCCCATGATGATCCTCCCTTCTTCATCGACGTTTGTCGATGAACACACCATGAACGAATACATTGACGGTTGTCAATGTATGGGCGAAGATTGCAGCGTGACCATCACCGAACTCCTCCCGTTGCGCGACCTGCAGGCCTGCTGCGCGCCCATCACGCGTGAGGTCATCGGCGAGGAGAACGCGGTCTCGGTCGCCCGGGCGATGAAGGCGCTCGCCGACCCGGCCCGCCTGCGCCTGATCTCCATGGTCGCCGCGCACGAAGACGGAGAGGCCTGCGTGTGCGACCTCACCGAACCCCTGGGGCTCTCGCAGCCGACGGTGTCGCACCACCTCAAGATCCTCGTCGACGCCGGCTTCCTCAGCCGCAGCAAGCGCGGCACCTGGGCGTACTACCGCATCGTGCCGGGGTCGCTGGATGCCGTCTCGTCGTTCCTGACGTCGGTCTGAGACGACCTCACCGAAGCCGCGCGGGCCGCACCTTCACCGGCGCGAGCCAGGCGGTCACGATGACCGCCGTGATGGAGCCTGCCGCCATGATCGCGGCGAGCACGACCACCTGGAACCGCCCGGCCTCCAGCGGCGACACCCCGCCGAAGATCGCGCCGACGAAGGCGCCGGGGAGGGTCACGAGCCCGGTGGTCTTGGTCTGGTCGACCGACGGGATGAGCGCGGAGTAGACCGCGCCGCGCGCGAGCTCCAGAGTCGACTGGCGCGGGGTGGCGCCGAGGGCCAGCCACCCCTCCACCTCGTCCCAGTGGTCGTCCGTCGCCTCGGTGAAGCGTCGCCCGGTGAGGGTCGCGATGCTCATCGAGTTGCCGATGACGATGCCGCCGATCGCGAGTGCATACCGGGCGTTGAACTCGATCGCCCCTGTGGCGAACACGACCCCGGCCGCCACCAGCACGCCGGTCGCCATCCCGGTCGCCATCATCACGGCGTGGTCGCGCGACCAGCCCACCCGGCGCGTCGCGGTCGCGGCCGCCACCGAGAACATGATGAGGAGCGCGAGCGCGACCCACAGCGGGTCGGTGATGACGCCGGCCAGGACCAGGCTGATGACGGCGAGCTGAGCAGCGCCGCGCAGGATGGCGAGCGCCGGTGCCCAGCGGTGCGGGACACCGTACGCGGCGAGCACCGTGACGGCGACCAGCGCGAGCACCGCGACACCGAGCAGGGTCGGGGCGAGCTCCTGGAGGATCGGCACGTGACGAGCCTAGAGCGTCCCGAAAACGCGAACGAAAATTTTTGACACCGCAGCATCCCGGCCCAGCAAGATGGAGGAGCCCCTCACGGTCGAGACCCTCACCGTCGAGCCCCTCACCGTCGAGCACAGGAGATCCATGACCGAGTCCCGCATCGCCCTCGCCCGCTCCAACCGCGTCGCGACCGTCGACCGCCGCCTCTTCGGCTCGTTCGTCGAGCACCTCGGGCGCTGCGTCTACGACGGGATCTACGAGCCGGGGCATCCGACGGCGAACGAGGACGGCTTCCGGCTCGACGTGGTCGACCTGGTCCGCGAGCTCGGCACGACGACGGTCCGCTACCCGGGCGGCAACTTCGTGTCCGGCTTCCGCTGGGAGGACTCGGTCGGACCCCGCGACCGGCGGCCGGTGCGCCGCGACCTCGCCTGGCACTCGCTGGAGTCGAACCAGGTCGGGCTCGACGAGTTCGCCCGCTGGCTGAAGCTGACCGGCTCCGAGCTGATGCTCGCCGTCAACCTGGGCACCCGCGGCATCCAGGAGGCCCTCGACCTGCTCGAGTACGCCAACCACCCCTCCGGCACCGCCCTCAGCGACCAGCGCGTCGCCAACGGCACCCCGAAGCCGCACGATATCAGGATGTGGTGCCTCGGCAACGAGATGGACGGCCCGTGGCAGACCGGCTACATGACGGCGGACGACTACGGCAAGCTCGCCGCCCGCACCGCCGCGGCGATGAAGACGGCCGACAAGGACCTCCAGCTCGTGGTGTGCGGCTCCTCCGGCTCCGGGATGCCGACCTTCGGCGAGTGGGAGCGCGTCGTGCTCGAGCACTCCTACGAGCACGTCGACTACATCTCCGCGCACGCCTACTACCAGGAGCGCGGCGGCGACCTCGGCTCGTTCCTGGCGTCGTCGGTGGACATGCAGTACTTCATCGACACCGTCGTCTCCACGGCCGATCACGTCGGCAACCGGCTGAAGAGCAGGAAGCGCATCCAGGTCTCCTTCGACGAGTGGAACATCTGGTACCTCGACGAGCACAAGGAGTCGGGCGAGGTCGGCGACGAGTGGCGGTACGCGCCGCGGCTGCTGGAGGACGTCTACTCGGTGGCCGACGCGGTCGTGCTCGGCAACCTGCTCATCACGCTGCTGAAGAACCACGACCGCGTGACCAGCGCCTCCCTCGCGCAGCTGGTCAACGCGATCGCGCCGATCATGACCGAGCCGGGCGGCGACGCCTGGCGGCAGTCGACGTTCTTCCCGTTCTCGGTGACCAGCCGGCTGGCGGCGGGCGAGGTGCTGCGTCCGACGATCGCGACAGGGACCTACGAGACGGCGGTGTACGGCGAGGCCGACCTGGTGGATGCTGTCGCCACTTTCGACGAGGCCACCGGCTCCGCCGCGCTGTTCGTGGTGAATCGCAGCACGACGGAGACGCAGACGGTCCGGGTGGATGTGCGCGACCTGGGCGTGGACCGCGTCCGGGAGGCGTTGTCGCTGTGGGACGACGACGTGTACGCGAAGAACACGCTGCAGGACCAGACCCGCGTCGGCCTGCGCGCGACCCCGGAGGCGTCCCTGGCCGACGGCGAGCTCACCCTGAGCCTGCCCCCGGTCTCCTGGACAGCCGTCTCCCTCGCCTAGGCCGGCACTCAGCCGGCGGCGGCGGGAGCGGGCTCGGGCGCGGGAGCAGGCGACTGGAGGGCCTGGGGGATCAGCTTGCGGATCTCGTCCGGCTGCGCGGAGAGCACCACCACGTCCACCCGCCGGTTCTGTGCCAGGTCGGCGTCGGTCGTCCCGGTGTGGCCGGCGACCGGACGCGCTGAGCCGAAGCTGACGGCGGCGATGCGCTCCTGCGGGAAGCCGTTCGTCTCCACCAGGTGCCGCAGCACGCTGGTCGCCCGCCCGGCTGAGAGCTCCCAGTTGGTCGGGTAGGGCGCGCCGGGCTGGCGCAGGTCGGCGTGGCCCTCTACCGAGACGTTGTAGGGCGCGGGGGCGAGCACCGGTCCGATGTCGTTCAGGACGGCGACCGCGCGGGCGCTCAGCTCGGCCCGGTTCGAGTCGAAGAAGGTGGAGTTGCCCACGAGTCCGATCGTGAGGCCGCGCTCGTCGATCTTCAGCTCCACCGAGTCCTGGAGCCCGTCGTGGGTCAGGGCCGCCTGGATCTGATCCTTCAGGTGCTGGAGATTCTGCGCCTCCTGCTGGGCGAGAGAGAAGTCGGTCGCCTTCCCGGCCTCGTCGACATGCTTGGGCGGGACGACGACCCCGGATGCGGTGTCGATCTTCTGCGTCTTCACCTGGCCGAATCCGGTCGCCAGTGAGTCCTTCAGCTGCTCGAACTTCTTCGCGTCCACCGTCGACATGGCGAACAGCACGATGAACATGCACATGAGCACGGTGACCATGTCCATGTAGGAGGCCATCCAGCGCTCCTCGTTCTCGTGCTCCTCCGGCTCCTCGTGCCTCTTCCGTCGACGGGCGGACATGTCAGGCGGCTTCCTCGACGGGATCCTTCGCGCCGCGCGCCGCCTTCGCGCTCTTGGCCGCGGGCTTGTCGGCCTCGCCGTCGGGCACCATGGCGCGCAGGCGCTCGCCGAGGAGGCGCGGCTGGCTTCCCGCCTGGACGGCCAGCACGCCCTCCATGAGCAGGGTCATGCGCTCCACATCCAGCTCGGACAGCCGCCGGAGGCGGGATCCGAGCGGAAGCCAGAGGAAGTTCGCCGACATCAGGCCCCACAGGGTGGCGACGAAGGCGCTCGCGATCAGTGGGCCCAACTCTCCGGGCTCCGCCAGGTTCTCCAGCACGTGCGTGAGCGAGACGACGGTGCCGATGATGCCGATGGTGGGCGCGTAGCCGCCCATCGCGCTGAAGAACTTGGCGGCGACCCGGTCCTTCTTCGAGCGCGTGGCGATCTCGTCCTCCAGCAGCACGCGCAGCTCGTCGCCGTCCGTGCCGTCCGCGATGTTCTGCAGCGCGCGCTTCAGGAACGGGTCGTCGACGCCGTCGGCCTCCTGCTCCATGGCGAGCAGGCCGTTGGCGCGGGCCTTCTCGGCGAGGCCGACGACCTGGTCGATGACCTGCTGCGGCGGCTCCACCTTGCCGCGGAGCGCCCGGGGGAGGGACTTCACCGCGACGAGGAAGTCCTTGATCGTGCCGCTGGCGATGCCGACGGCGATGGTGGCCCCGAAGACCAGCACCATGGGGGCGGGCAGCAGCAGCGCGCTCAGGTGGGCGCCCTCCATCGTCACCATCGCGACGACGGCGCCGAACGCGAGGACGATGCCGATTATCGTTGCCGGGTCCATTACTTCTTCCTTGCTCGGAGGGGGACGGCGCGGGCCTCGGGGTGAGCCTCCACCGCTTCGTCGTCTTCCAGCCCGGCCAGCGTCACGAGCCCCAGCGGCGGCGCGGGCACGGGGCGCGGGCCGGCGGCGGGGAGGTCGTGGGCGAGAGCGATCACACGCGCCCGGTACGCGGCGATCTTCTCGATCACTTCGTTCAGGGACTCGGTGACGATGAACTTCGCCCCGTCGACCATGACGAGAGTGGTATCCGGACTGGCGTGGATGCGCTCGATGAGGTCGGGGTTGACCGCAAACTGGCTGTCGTTCAATCGGGTGACGACGATCATGGGCGCGAATCCTGGTCTCGGCTCCGGGTGAGCCGTCACGAGGGCACTATCGGCCCGCCGCGGTCGGTCGTTAGGGGGACCGGGAGCCGGGAAGGCGAAGAGTCCGCGGGCGCCGTGCCGGGGCTAACGGGTCCCGCCGACCTGCCGATAGTGGCTCCCGTGACCATCCTGCAGGCCCCGTCGGACGCCCCCGAGGCGCCGGTCTACGACTTCCGGCGGCCGACCACCCTCGCGCGCGAGCACTCGCGCGTGCTGGAGCTGGCGTTCGAGACGTTCGCCCGGCAGTGGGGCACCCAGCTCACCGCGAAGGTGCGCGTGCTCAGCCAGGTGGAGTGCGACTCCGTGCAGATGCAGACGTACGACGAGTACGCCGCCTCGCTGCCATCCACCACGGCCATGGTGCTGTGCGAGCTCGGCGACGTGACGCCGAAGGCCGTCATCCAGTTCCCGACCATCGCGGCGCTCTCCTGGGTGAACGCGATGCTCGGCGGACAGGGCACGCCGGTCGACCACGAGCGCACCTTCACCCAGATCGAGCACGCCCTCGTCCGCCGGCTCATGGACGACGCGCTGGAGGACCTGCGCTACTCGCTCGGCTCCATCCTGCTCGCCCCGATCTCGGTGGACGCCATCCAGTACAACTCGCAGTTCGCCCAGGCCGCGGCCACCAACGAGCTGATGATCGTGGCGGGCTTCGAGCTGCGGGTGGGCGAGAACGTCGCACGCGCGACGCTCGCCCTTCCCGCCGTCGCCGTGCTGCCGCAGCTGGGCGAGACGAACCCGACCCACAGCACCGAGAACGCGCGGGAGCTGGTGGATGCTCAGCTCGCCCAGGTCCCGGTGGATGTCGCCCTGCGCCTGGCGCCCGCGAACGTCCGCCCCAGCGTCGTGCTGAACCTGAGCGTCGGCGACCTGCTCCCGCTCCCGCACCCGCAACACCGCCCGTTCGATCTCACCGTCGGCGGCCAGACCGTCGCCTCGGCCGCCCTCGGCTCGAGCGGCTCCCGTCTCGCCTGCGTGATCGTCAAGACAGAGGACTGAACCCATGAGCATGACCAGCACCGCGAACGCAGCAGGGCTCTCGCTGGGCCAGGCGCAGGCCGCCGCAGAAGCGCTCGCCCGGGTGTTGCCGACCGGCACGCCGCTGACGCCCCTGCTCTCGCAGGGCTCCGAGGTCCGGGAGGCCGGCCGCGCCGTGGTCGCCACCTTCGTCGGGTCCGTCGCGGCCGACCTCGCCGTCGTGCTCCTGGAGGCGCCGCAGCTGGTGGACGAGGGCGCCGACGGCTCCCCGGTGGTCGCGCTGGAGGATGTGCTGCAGCCCGCCCTGGAGGCGGCGAGCGACACGCTCGGTGCCGGCGTGCTCGACGACGCCCGCACCGAGGACGCCGCCGAGCTGTTCTCCGACCCGGCCACCTCCGTGTTCGCCCTCTCCGGCCCGTCCGGCGTGGCCGGGTGGTTCGCGGTCCGCGGCCGTGCGTCCGTCGCCGAGCGCTCGGGCACGAGCGGCCTGGGCGGCAAGCTGGGGCGGATCAGCAACGTGGAGATGGCGCTCACCGTGGAGATCGGCCGCACCCGGATGGCGGTGCGCGACGTGCTCGCGATGGAGCCGGGCGCGGTCATCGAGCTGGACCGCTCCGCCGGCTCGCCCGCCGATGTGCTGCTCAACGGCCGCCTCATCGCGCACGGCGAGATCGTCGTCATCGACCAGGACTACGCGGTGCGCATCACCAAGATCCTGGACACCGCGGAGGACCTGGACTGACCCCGCTCAGGGCCGGACGATCCGGCCCAGGGTGCGCGTGTAGTCCTCTTTGATGATGTCGAGGTGCGCCCAGGTCTCGAGCGAGCCGACGCCGGGCAGCGCCCGCAGCTCCTCGATGACGGCCAGCACGCCCGCCGTCGCCGTGCCGACGATCGTCGCGATGACGTCGTAGGCGCCGTGCGCGGCGGCCGCGAGGTCGACGGCGCGCGTGTCGACCAGGTAGCGGTGGACGGGTTCCGGGGCGCCGCGCAGGGCGATCCCGACGCCGACCGCCACGCGGTTGCGCGAGAGGCCGCCGGCGTCGATGGCCGCGATCCGGATGACGCCCGCGTCGAGCAGGCGCCGCACGCGCGCCCGCGTGGACGAGGGGGAGAGACGCACGGCATCGGCGAGGGCACGGTAGCTGGCGCGGCCGTCGTCCTGCAGGATCGCGATGAGGTCGTGGTCGAGCCGGTCGAGCCGCACATCGGTGACGGAGGCGGCGGTGATGAACTCCTTGAGCAGTCCGTCGTAGGTGGTGACCCGCACGCGGCGGACGCCCGGGATCTCGCGGATGGCGGCGAGCGTCGCGCCCAGCTCGTCGGTGTCGCCGTGCCGTGACTCGAACACCAGCGAGGCGCCGCCGGCCACCAAGGAGACGAACACCGTGTCCGGCAGGCCGGCGATGCGCTCTGCGACCGGGCGGGCCGGCCCGTCCACCTCGACGAGGCCGTGGATGAGCACGTTGAGACCGGCGAAGCCGGGGTCGAGGGCCGCGACGACCCGCAGACCGTCCCGGCCGATCAGGGTGCTCAACCGCCGCGAGACGAGGTCGCGCGAGACGCCGAGGGTCCGGGCGAGCTCGTGGATGCTCGCCCGGCCGTCGGCCTGGAGTGCGCGGACGAGGCTGCTGTCGAGCCCGTCGGTGTCGCGGTCGGGCGCTCCGCGGTCGTGGCGGACGGGCATATCGTCAGAATACCCGGAATCGCTCCCGCGGAACCGCACTTCCGCGGCAGGAGTCCGGCGATAACGACGATCCGCGCGCTGAATGACGACTTCGGTGCGCAGAACGACGGCGAACCCGAAGCGCGGGCTTCGAAGTGCGCTTGCGCATCCTGACCGGCGGCGTGAGACTTCACGACGAACTTCATGACAATACGAGCAAAGGAGCTGTGTGTGTCTGCAACCGCCATCCACCCCGCCGGGCACCGCCGGGCACTGAGGGCCGGCCTCGCCTCGGTCGTCGGGACGACCATCGAGTGGTACGACTTCTACGTCTACGCGACGGCCGCGGCCATCGTGTTCCCCCAGGTGTTCTTCCCCGAGATCAACCACGCGCTCGGGACGCTCGCGTCGTTCGGCACCTACGCGGTCGCCTACTTCATGCGTCCGCTCGGCGGCATCATCTTCGGCCACATCGGCGACAAGCTGGGCCGCAAGCGCGCCCTCACGCTCACGCTGTTCCTGATGGGCGTCGCCACGGTCCTCGTCGGCTGCCTGCCGGGGTACGCCGCCATCGGCATCGCGGCGCCGATCCTGCTCATCGTGCTGCGCATCGCGCAGGGACTCGCGGTCGGCGGCGAGTGGGGCGGGGCCAGCCTGATGTCGGTGGAGAGCGCCCCGCCGAAGTTCAAGACCTTCTACGGCGGCTTCACGCAGCTCGGCAACCCGCTCGGCGCGCTGATGGCCTCCGGTGCGTTCTGGATCCTCGCCGCCATGGGCGACGACGTCCTGCTGACGTGGGGATGGCGTGTTCCGTTCCTGTTCTCCATCGTCCTCATCGGCGTCGGCATCTGGGTGCGCCTCCGGGTGGAGGAGACGCCGGTCTTCGAGGAGAAGATCGAGGGCCACAAGCAGTCCACGCCGATCGTGTTCGCGCTGCGCAACAACTGGCTGCCCATCCTGCTCGGCTTCTGCATCATCGCCATGTCGTCGGGCGGCTACGTCATCGCCACAACGTTCGTGCAGAACTTCGCCACGAGCCCGGAGGTCGGCCTGCCCGCCGACATCATCCTCGGGGCCATGACGATCGCATCGTTCATCGAGGCGTTGGTCACGCTGCCGCTGGCGATGCTGGGCGACAAGTGGGGCGGCAAGCGGGTCATCATCCTCGGCTCGATCCTGTCGTTCGTGGCGGTGATCCCGCTGGTGCTGGTCATCCAGAACCACCAGGTCGCCTTGATCTACATCTTCGTCAGCGTCATCCGCATCACCCTGAGCGGGGCGTGGGCGCCGTTGTCCACCGTGATGACGCAGATGTTCCGGCCGCAGGCGCGGTACACGTCGATGTCGCTCTCCTACGGGATCGGCGCGGCCGTGTGGGGCGGGCTCTCGCCCGCCATCGCGACCGGCCTGATCGCGGCGACCGGGAGCTTCTGGTCGGCGATCTGGTTCTTCGGGGCGCTGGCGCTCATCGCCGTCATCGGCACGTGGTTCGCGCCGCAGCACTCCGACGCTGCTCCGGTGACCGCCTCCTTCAATCCACGACTCGACACCACCGCGATCAACACCACGAGGATCTGACCTGTGCGACACCTGGCTACCTACGACTCCCGCGACTCGGCCCCCACGATCGTCACCGCGGATGTCATCCTGACCGTCGACGACGACGCCCCGCGCGCCGAGGCGATGCTCACGGCGGGGGGCCGGATCCTGGCGGTCGGCGCGCTCGGCGAGGTGGAGGCCGCAGCGCGAGCCGCGGGCCTCGACCCCGTGCGCGCCGACTACCCGGGCGCGACCATCGTCCCCGGCTTCATCGACGCGCACGCCCACCCGCTGATGTTCGGCCAGCTGCTCACGTGGGTGGATGTCAGTCCCGAGAAGGCGGGCTCGATCCCGGAGATCGTGGAGCTGATGCGGGAGGGCGCGAAGAAGCTGCCCGCCGGCGTCCCGCTGCGCGGCTACGGCTACGAGCAGCGCAACCTGGCGGAGCGGCGGCATCCAACGAAGGAGGAGCTGGACCGGGTGGCGACCGACCGCGAGGTGTACGTGATGAACGCCTCCGGCCACGGCGGCGTGGTGAACAGCTTCACGCTGCAGAAGTACGGCATCACGCGCGACACCCCCAACCCGGAGGGCGGCGAGTTCTTCCGCGACGCCGACGGCGAGCTCACCGGGGAGCTGTCGGACGCGGCCTGCAACGTGCTCACGGGCCTCCACGGCGTGAAGATCGGCCACCACGGACCCAACTTCCACCTCGGCGACGAGCCCGCGGAGCACCAGCGGCAGCTGGACATCGCCCAGCGCGAGTTCCTCGCGTCCGGCGTCACGGCGCTCGGCGACGCGCAGGTGTCGAAGCGGGAGCTCGCCGCCTACCTGGCGATGGCGGACCGCGGCGAGCTGTCGGTGCGGGTCTCGCTGTACTTCCTCTCGCACCTGCTCGACCAGGTGCTCGATCTCGGCCTCACCGGCCCGTTCGGCAACGCCTTCCTGTCGGTCGCGGGCATCAAGCTGTACGCCGACGGCACGCTCGGCGGCTGGACCGCGTACTTCCCCGAGGGGTACGTGGGCGACCCGTGCCGCCGGGGCCAGCTGTACCACGAGCCGGCCGAGTACGCGGGCCTGGTCTCGAAGGCGCACGCCGCCGGGCTGCAGACGGCGACGCACGCGCAGTCCCCGACCGCGATCGCCATGGTCGTGGATGCGGTGGAGCAGGCGCTCGCCGAGCGTCCAGACCCGGACGCGCGGCACAGGATCGAGCACTGCGGCCTGCCCGCACCGGCCGAGATCGAGCGGATGGCGCGCCTCGGCATCCGCCCGGTGAATCAGACCCAGCACTACTACAACTGGGGAGAGGGCGTCGAGCAGGCCATCGGCACGCCCGGCGAGCGCTTCAACCCGCTCGGCGAGTTCGTCGAGGCCGGGGTGCCGGTCACGATCTCGTCCGACGCCCCGGTGGCCGAGCCTCGGCCGCTGGAGGCCATCCAGGCCGCGGTCACGCGCGTCACCCGCCGCGGCCACAAGCTCGGCCCCGACTCGCTGCGGATCAGCCCGGAGGCCGCCCTGCGCGCCCACACCCTGGAGGGCGCGATCACCCTCGGGCGTGAGAGGGAGCTCGGCTCGCTGGCCGCCGGGAAGCGCGCCGACTTCGTCGTGCTCGGCGCCGACCCGCTGACGGTGGACGGCGACGCGATCGCCGGCATCCCGGTGCTCGCGACCTGGGTGGACGGCTCGGAGAGGTTCCACGCGGATGGCGAGTGAGACGCGCGAGAAGCGCACGACCGGGTGGGTCGTCGTCGAGACCCTCCGCAACTACGGGGTGGACACGGTGTTCGGCATCCCCGGGACGCACAACCTGGAGTTCTACCGGCCGCTCACCGCTCTCGGGGTGAGGCCCGTCACCACCCGCCACGAGCAGGGTGCGGGCTACGCGGCCGACGGCTGGTCGCTGCAGACGGGCAAGCCGGGCGTGGTCATCACCACCAGCGGTCCGGGGCTGCTCAACGCGCTCTCGGCCGCGGCCACCGCGTACTGCGAGTCGCGCCCGATGATCGTCCTGTCGCCCGGTCCCGCACGCGGGCACGAGTTCGCCGACGCCGGGACGCTGCACGAGACGAAGGATCAGCTGGGCGCCGCGTCCGCCATCGTCGAGTGGGGCCGCCGTGTGGAGTCGGCGGAGGAGGCGGTGGAGGCTGTCCACGACGCCTTCGCCCTCTTCGCGACGGGCCGGCCGCGTCCCGTCTACCTCGAGGTGCCGCTCGACCTGCTGGAGGAGGAGACCAGCCTCCCGGCCGGGGCGCTCGCCGCGCGCCCGGCGCCGCAGCCCGCCTCCCCGGACGCGGAGCGGATCGCCGAGGCGGCGCGCCTCCTGGCCGGCGCGGGCGACCCCGTCATCCTCGCGGGCGGGGGCTCCCGCGGCGCGTCCGCCGGACTGCGGGCGCTCGCGGAGCGTCTCGGCGCGCCGGTGGTCACCACGCTCAACGCGAAGGGTGTGCTCGACGAGCGCCACCCGCTCTCCCTCGGCGCCAACCTGCGGCTCGCCGCGGCACGGAATCGCGCGCGCGACGCGGATGTGCTGCTGGTGGTCGGCTCGAAGCTGGGCGAGGCAGAGCTCTGGGTCGAGAAGCTGGAGGCCCGCGGGGCCGTCATCCGCATCGACGTGCTGGAGTCCCAGCTCGACAAGAACCAGCCGGCCGCGGTCGGGATCGTCGCCCACGCGGCCACCGCGCTCGCCGCGCTGACCGATGCGCTCGGTGCCGGCGAGCCGGCCGGCGGCGCGCGCGATGCCCGGGTCGGCGAGACCCTGGATGCCGTCGCGGCCGAATGCCGCGAGCTCTCGGCGGTCAACACCGACCTCGCGGACGCCATCGCCGCCGCCCTGCCGGCCGAGGCGATCGTCGCGACCGATTCGTCGCAGATCGCCTACTGGGGGCTGCTGAACCGGCTGCGCGTCGCCTCCCCGAACTCGACACCGTACATGGCCACCTACGCCACGCTCGGCTACGGACTCCCCGCCGCGATCGGGTCGCGCATCGCCGAGCCCGCGCGGCCGGTGTTCGCGGTCGTCGGCGACGGGGCGCTCATGTTCTCCCTGCAGGAGTTCATGACCGTCGTCGAGCAGCGCCTCGACCTGACCGTCATCGTGGTCGACAACGGCGGCTACGCCGAGATCAAGCAGAACGAGGTGGATGCGGGCATCGCCCCGATCGCGGTCGACCTGGCCCAGCCCGACTGGGCGGCACTGGCCGCGGCGTTCGGCGGCACAGGTCACCGCGCCCATTCGGCCGACGAGCTGGCCGAGGCGGTGGCAACCGCGGGCGATGCAGGCGGCCTGCACGTCATCCACCTGCCGCAGTCCGCGTTCACGAAGTGAGGAACCACCCATGAGCACCACTCCCGTCGGCCCGTCCGACGCATCCAAGACCCCGCGCTACGCCGGTCTCTCGACCTTCGCGCGGCTGCCGCGGCTCGAGGACGTCCCCGCCGCCGACATCGCGGTGGTCGGCATCCCGTTCGACACCGGGGTGAGCTTCCGTCCCGGCGCGCGCTTCGGCCCGGAGCACGTGCGGGCGTCGAGCCGGCTGCTGCGGCCGTACAACCCCGCGCAGGACTTCTCGGCCTGGGAGGCGGTGCAGGTCGCCGACGCTGGCGACATCGCGGTGAACCCGTTCCACATCGAGCAGGCGGTGAACGAGATCGCGGAGGCGGCGGCCGAGCTGGGCTCGCGGGCGAAGCGGCTGCTCACCATCGGCGGCGACCACACCATCGCGTACCCGCTGCTCAATGCGATCAGCCGGAAGCACGGCCCGGTCGCCGTGCTGCACTTCGACGCGCACCTGGATACCTGGGACACGTACTTCGACGAGCCGATCACCCACGGCACGCCGTTCCGCCGCGCGTCGGAAGAGGGCTTCCTCGACCGGACGGCATCCGTGCACGTCGGCACCCGCGGGCCGCTCTACAGCAAGCAGGACCTGGAGGACGACGGGCGCCTGGGGTTCTCGATCGTGTCGAGCGAGTACATCGAGGAGAACGGCATCCCCGCCGCCCTGGAGCGCATCCGCAGCCGCATCGGCGACCGGCCGCTCTACATCTCCATCGACATCGACGTGCTCGACCCCGCGCACGCCCCCGGCACCGGCACCCCGGAGGCGGGCGGTCTGACGAGCCGCGAGCTGCTCCGCCTGCTGCGCGGGCTCACCGACCGGAACATCGTCGGCGCCGATGTCGTCGAGGTCGCGCCCGCGTACGACCACGCGCAGGTGACCGGGATCGCGGCCGCGCACGTGGCGTACGAGCTGATGACCGCGATGGCCCAGGTCATCGTCCGGGAGGGGCGCGATGGCTGACGACGGCCGCCGCCCGCTGGCGGTCTACACCGACGTCGACGACACCGACCCGGCACCCGGGATCGCGCTGCTGGAGACGAACGGCTTCGAGGTCCGCGTGCTCGGCACCCGCGACCCCGAGGCGATCGTCGCCGGCGCGCGGGATGCGGACGCGCTGCTGCCCGGCTACGCGCCGATCACCCGCGAGGTGATCGCGGCCCTGCCTCGCCTGAAGGTCGTCGGGCTCATGTCGATGGGCTTCGACTATGTGGATGTGGACGCCGCGACCGAGCACGGCGTCTGGGTCACCAACGTGCCGGGGGCGGCGACGGAGGAGGTGGCGACGCACGCGCTCGCACTGCTGCTGGCGAGCGCACGGCAGCTGCCGTTCTACACCGCCTCGGCGACCCCGGAACGCTGGAACGAGCGCGCCGCGGTCGCCCCTCCGCGCCTCAGCGAGCTCACCCTCGGGATCGTCGGCCTCGGCAGGATCGGCCGCGCGTTCGCCCGCGTCGCGGGTCCCCTGTTCGGACGTGTGCTCGGCTACGACCCGCTGCTGCCGGAGACCGCGGCGACGGCCGGGGACCTCGCCTCCCTCGGCATCGAGCGCACGACCCTGGAAGACGTCCGCCGCTCCTCGCACGCGCTCTCCCTGCACGTCCCGCTGACCGCGGAGACCGACCGGATGGTGGATGGGGCCTTCCTCGCCGGGATGCCTGCCCGGTCCATCCTGTTGAACGTGTCCCGCGGCGGCCTCGTCGACAACGCGGCCCTCGTCGACGCGCTGGACTCCGGCCGGCTCGCCGGCGCAGCGCTCGACGTGCTCGACCAGGAGCCGCCGGCCGCGGGGCATCCCCTCGTCGGGAGGGACGACGTGGTGCTGACGCCGCACATCGCCTACTTCTCCGGGTTCACCGAGGGGGAGTACGTGCGCGTCCAGGCGCAGAACGTCGTGAGCGCTCTGACGAACGGCATCCCCGACTCCCCGGTGAACGTGCTGCCCTGACGCGCGCCGCCGCTTCCGTCGGAGATTCGGCCGTCTGAGCCACGAATCTCCGACAGCAGACGGCCAGGCAGGAGATTCGGCCGTTCGATCGCTCCCCTGGCCGGCCGGCGGTGATCGCGGGCGCAGGCCTCCGTCAGCCTCGCGGGGTCCATCCCGACGGGAGCGGTCCGCCCAGTCCGCCGCGCTCGGCGTCCTCCGCCGCGGACCAGCCCTGGGCGGCCGCCTCCGCGTCGAAGCCGCCGCGCGCGAAGCGGAAGCCGACGTCCTCGTGCCGGGTCCGCGGCGGTCCGCCGCGGCGCACCGACGCGCGCACGCTCCAGGCGTCGTCGGCGAAACCGCCTCCGCGGAACACCCGGTAGTCGTCGTAGCGGCCGGGGTCGAGCAGGTCCCAGCACCACTCCCAGACGTTGCCGAGCGTGTCGAAGAGGCCGTTGAGGTTGGGCAGCCGCAGGCCGACGTCCTGGGGCGCCCGGAGGCCGTCCGCGCTCGTCCACGCGACCTCGGGCAGCGGGCCGTAGTGGGGACCCGTGGAGCCGGCGCGGCAGGCGTACTCCCACTCGGCCTCCGTGGGCAGACGGTACCCGTCGGCGTCCACGTGCCAGGTGACGTCCTCGCCGTCGAAGGTGTACGCGGGGTCGAGGCCCTCCCACTCCGACGCGGCGTTGCAGATGCGCACCGCGCGCAGCCAGCTGATTCCGGTGGCCGGGCGGCGTGGATGCGACGACGGCTCCCCGATCAGCTCGGCCACCTGCTCCTCGGTGACCGCGAACACGCCCAGCTCGAACGGCTCCAGCTCCACCGTCCACCGCCGGTTCCGCCGCGCGTCGTGCAGCTGCACGCTCCCCGCCGCCACCTCCCGCATCTCAATCTCCACGCCCCCACCGTCCCACGCCGCTGAGGTGCTCGCTGTTGCGCTCCCGGTCGGCGTGTCGACCGCAACTGCGAGCACCTCGGCGGAAGGGCTAACGGGATGCGCAGCGCGGCCGATAGGGAGGGACGTGGAGACCCTGTTCGTTGCGCTGCGAGTGCTCGTGGTGCTCGGGGTCATCGTGACGGTGCTCTGGTTCGTCCAGCGGCGGGTCACCAAGGGACGCACGCCGGGCAGGGGGCGTCGCGGCAACGCGGTGACCGTCGTCGGGCGGCAGGGCGTCGGGCAGAAGGCGTCGGTCGTCGTCGTGGATGTGGACGGCAACCGCTTCGTGCTCGGGGTCACCGAGCGTCAGGTCTCCGTGCTCCACACCTCCGACCGTCCGCAGGATGCGGACGTCACCCCGCTGGTCCGGGTGCCCGAGGCCCCGGCCGCCGCTGCCCGCACGGGCACCGACGACGCCCCGGCGGCGAGCACCCCCAGCACCACCACCAGGCAGGATGCCGACTTCCTCACGGCGCAGGGACGCGCCTCGCTCTTCGACGAGGCACTCAAAGGCTCGATCCTGTCCCCGGCAACGTGGCGTCAGGCGAGTTCGGCGGTGCGGCCCAAGAAGTGACGGCGCCGGTGCCGGCGGCGCGCGCCGGGCGGATGCCCCGCCTCGCCCTGGCCGGCCTGCTGGTCGCCCTCATCGCCGTCGCGATCGTGCTGCTCGGCGCCAACGCCGCCCATGCCGTCCCTACGCCGGTCCCCACCCCGACGGGCCCGACCGGCCCGGGGGCAGGCGGCTCCGGCGGCATCACCGTCGACATCAACGGCCCGAACGGCACCCCGAGCGCCGCCATCCTGACGCTCCTCGGCATCACCGTGCTCTCGGTGGCCCCGGCGCTGCTGCTGATGATGTCGTCGTTCACCAAGATCTTCGTCGTGCTGGCGATCACCCGGAACGCGCTGGCGCTCCCGTCCATCCCGCCGAACCAGGTGCTCGCGGGGCTGGCGCTGTTCCTCAGCCTGTTCATCATGAGCCCGGTGCTCGTCGACATCAACAACTCGGCCGTGCAGCCGTACCTCGCGGGCCACATCGACTTCACGGCCGCGGTGCACGCGGCCGAAGGACCGCTTCGCGGCTTCATGGCGGCGCACACCCGCGAGGAGGACATCGCCCTGATGACGCGTGCCGCCGGCCGCGCGAACCCCGACAGCATGAAGGCCGTGCCGATGCTGACGCTCATCCCGGCGTTCATGATCTCCGAGCTGCGCGCCGCGTTCATCATCGGCTTCGTCATCTTCGTGCCGTTCCTCGTCATCGACATGGTCGTCTCCGCGGCGCTGATGTCGATGGGCATGATGATGCTGCCGCCGGTGATGATCTCGCTGCCGTTCAAGATCCTGCTCTTCGTGCTGGTCGACGGCTGGGGTCTGATCATCACCAGCCTGATCACGAGCTACCGGGGTGGCGGATGAACCCCAACGCGGTCCTCGACATCGCCATGCAGGGGCTCATGGTCACGGCGAAGCTCGCCGCGCCGATCGTCGTCACGGCCCTCGTCGTCGGCTTCGCGATCTCGCTCGTGCAGTCGATCACGCAGATCCAGGAGGTCACCCTCTCGTTCGTGCCGAAGGCGGCGGCGGTCGCGGTGGCGCTGATCGTCTGCGGTCAGTGGATGATCTCCGAGCTGGTCACGTTCACCCACGTCCTCTTCGACAAGATCCCGCAGCTGCTGGGCGGCGGCTGATGAACATCCCCATCGACCTCGCCGGCATCGAGGCGATCGCGCTCGCGTCGCTGCGGATGGTGGCCTTCCTCGTCATCGCGCCGCCGTTCTCGTACAACGGCTTCCCCGCCCAGGTGAAGGGGATGCTGGCGATCGGCCTGGCGCTCGCGGTCGCGCCGCGCGTCGGCGCCGGCTACCACTCCGGCGACATCGGAGCGTTCCTCCTCGACATGCTGCGCGAGCTCGCCGTCGGCGCGACGCTCGGCTTCCTCGTCTTCCTGGTGTTCGCCGCGATCCAGTCCGCGGGCAGCCTGATCGACCTGTTCGGCGGCTTCCAGCTGGCGCAGGCTTTCGACCCGCAGTCGATGATCAACGGCGCCCAGTTCACGCGGATGTTCCAGCTGACCGCGCTCGCCCTGCTGTTCGCATCCGGCGGCTACCAGCTCATCATCGGCGGGTTGGTGCGCACGTTCGACGCCATCCCGCTCGCCGCGGGGCTCGACCTCGCCGACCCCGCCAAGCAGATGGTGAACGGCGTGACGCAGATGTTCCTCGCGGCCCTGCAGATCGCAGGGCCGCTGATCGTGGTGCTCTTCCTCGCAGACGTCGGCCTCGGCCTCCTCACCCGCGTCGCTCCGGCGCTCAACGCGTTCTCGCTCGGCTTCCCGCTCAAGATCATGCTCACGGTCGTGCTGTCCGCGATCGTCTTCGTCGCCCTGCCCGGGGTCGTCTCCGGGCTCACCGACACCGCCGTCAAGACCATGCTGGGGGTGGGCCGATGAGCGACGCGCAGGAACGCACCGAGCAGGCGACCGAGAAGCGGATGAAGGAAGCCCGCTCCAAGGGCCGCCTCGCCAAGTCCACCGACCTCACCGCCTGGGTCGGCGTCGGAGCCGCAGCGGTGATGCTCCCGTTCACGCTGCAGACCGGCAGCAATGCCGCCGTCGGGCAGCTGTTCGCCGTTCGCTCGGTGATCGAGAGCCCCGACCCGGCGAAGGCGCTCGCCGCGCTCGGCGAAGGGCTCGGCAGCATCATGGCCACCATCGGACCGCTGCTCGGGGTGGGCGCGCTCGCCGTGGTGGGGGCGGCGGCGGTGCAGGGCGGCATCCACTTCAAGAAGCTCGAGGGCAAGTACGAGCAGTTCAACGTGGTGAAGGGCCTCGGCCGGGTGTTCGGGATGCGCGCGCTCTGGGAGGGCGCCAAGACCCTGCTGAAGTCGGCGGTCGTGGGGATCGGGCTGTTCCTGGTGGTGCAGGGGCTGATGCCGGTGCTGCTCACCTCGGGCTCGATGCCGCTCGCCTCGCTGCTCTCCGCCGCGTCGGGCGGGACGGCCGGCCTCCTGCAGGCCGCCATCGGCGCGGGGCTGGTGCTCGCCGGCCTCGACGTGCTCGTCGTGATGCGGCGCAACCGCAAGCACACGCGGATGAGCAAGCAGGAGGTCCGCGACGAGAACAAGAACAGCGAGGGCGACCCGCTGGTGCGCTCGCACCGCCGCTCCCGGCAGCTGGCGATGAGCCGCAACCGCATGATCGCCGCGATCGGCGGCGCGGACGTGGTGCTCGTCAACCCGACGCACATCGCGGTCGCCGTGAAGTACGAGCCGGGCAAGTCGGCCCCGCGGGTCGTCGCGAAGGGCGCCGGCGCCATCGCCCTGCGCATCCGCGAGAAGGCCGAGGCCGAGCGCGTGCCGATCGTCAAGGACATCCCGCTCGCCCGGGCGCTGCACGCCGGCTGCGAGATCGGCGAGGAGATCCCGGTCGAGCTCTACAACTCCGTCGCGCGCGTGCTCGCGTTCGTCATGTCGCTGAAGCAGCGCGGCTCCGCCGCGGGCTTCCACACCATGCGACCCCAGCTGCAGGGAGGGCTGTCATGAAGCCGAACAAGGGTCTCGCCGCCAAGGTGGCCGTGCCGATCGCCGTCGTCGGCATCATCATGCTGCTGGTGGTGCCGGTGCCGTCGTGGCTGCTCGACATGCTCATCATCGTCAACATCATGCTGGCGCTGGTCATCCTGCTCACCACGATGTTCGTCAAGAAGCCGTTGGACTTCTCGGTGTTCCCGTCGCTCCTGCTGGTGGCGACGCTGTTCCGGCTGGGGCTCAACGTGGCCTCGACCCGCCTGGTGCTGGGCGACGGGTTCGCCGGCCAGGTCATCCAGGCGTTCGGGCACGTCGCCGTCGGCGGGTCGATCATCATCGGCGCGGTGGTGTTCCTCATCCTCGTCGTCATCCAGTTCATCGTGGTCACGAAGGGTGCGGAGCGTGTCGCCGAGGTGGGGGCCCGCTTCACCCTCGACGCCATGCCGGGCAAGCAGATGGCGATCGACGCCGACCTCAACGCCGGCCTGATCACCGAGGAGCAGGCCCGCGCGCGCCGCGCGGAGGTCTCGGCCGAGGCGGACTTCTACGGCGCGATGGACGGCGCCTCGAAGTTCGTCAAGGGCGACGCGATCGCGGGCATCCTGATCATCGTCATCAACGTGGTCGGCGGCATCGCGATCGGCATGATCCAGCGCGGCATGCAGCTGGGGGACGCAGTCAACTCCTACACGCTGCTCACCATCGGCGACGGCCTGGTGTCGCAGATCCCGGCGCTCCTCATGGCGGTGTCGACCGGCATGATCGTCACCCGGTCGAACGCCGAGTCGGAGATGGGGACGCAGGCGGGCAGCCAGCTCAGCCAGTCGCGCAACGCGCTGATGATCGCGGGATGCGCCGCGATCGTCATGGCGCTCATCCCCGGCATGCCGCCGATCCCGTTCGTGCTGGTCGGCGCGTTCCTCATCCTCGCGTCGCAGCGGATCAAGAACGCGCAGGCGGCGAAGAAGAAGGCGGAGGCCGCCCAGAACGCCGTCGCCGCGACGACGAAGCCGGAGACGACGGAGGACCTGATCGAGCAGATGCGCGTGCACGCGCTCGAGATCACGCTCGCGCCCGACCTGGTGGACATCGTGAGCGGCGCGTCGGACGACCTCCTCGCCCGCGTGCGCGCCCTCCGCCGCAAGATCGCGCTCGAACTCGGCGTGATCGTGCCGCCGGTGCGCGCGCGCGACAGCGCGGAGCTCGCGCCCTCGACCTACGTCATCAAGATCGCGGGCGTGGAGGCCGGCCGCGGCGAGGCGCCCGCCGGCCGCGTGCTCGCCCTCGGCGACGCGCTCGACAACCTGCCGGGCACCCCGACGGTCGAGCCAGTGTTCGGTCTGCCGGCGAAGTGGATCCCGTCGGAGATGCGGCACAGCGCGGAGCTCGCCGGGGCGACGGTCATCGACCGGGTGTCCGTGCTGATCACGCACCTGTCGTCGATCATCACCTCGAACGCCGCCCGCCTGCTCACGCGCGAGGACGTGCGCCTGCTGACCGAGGGCGTCAAGCAGGTGAACCCGCCCGCGGTGGAGGAGCTCATCCCGGCGCTGCTGTCGCTCGCGGAGGTGCAGCGCGTGCTGCAGGGGCTGCTGGCCGAGCAGGTGCCGATCAACGATCTGCCGCGCATCCTGGAGGCGCTCACCCTGCGCGCGAAGGTGTCGAACGACCCGGAGGGGCTGGTGGAGGCGGCGCGCGCCGCGCTCGGGCCCGCGGTCGTCGCACCGCACATCGACGCGGGGACGCTGCGGGTCATCATGATCGACCCCGGGCTGGAGCAGTCGATGCTGGAGGGTCTGCGCCCGTCGGAGGCGGGCACCCAGATCGTGCTCGATCCGCTGCGGCTGGAGGCCGTGCTCGCCTCGCTGCGCGACACGGCGTCCCGGCTCGACGACTCGGGTGTCTCGGCGGTGCTCGTGTGCGCTCCGGCGCTGCGTCCCGCGATCCGGCGGCTCGTGGCCGGGCAGATCGCGGGCCTCGCGGTGCTGTCGTACCAGGAGGTGACCGCGGTGCAGGCGGCGATCGAGACCGTGGGGGTGGTGCGCGGTGCGGAGTCGATCGCGGCCTGAGTGGCTGGGCGGCGAGGAGGAGATCCTTCCGGCCGTCTCCACCTCGTCCCTTGCCTTCCAGGCGGTGCTCGACGACCTCATCCGCACCACCGACCTCCCCGACCTCGCCGCGCCCTCCCCGCCGAGTGGCGACATCCTGTCGCCACTCGGCGCCCGTGGTGACAAGATGTCGCCACTCGCCGCCGCGCGGGACGCCGACGGGCCACCTGGCGCAGGCGCCTCCGTTCCGCCGAGTGGTGACATCTCGTCGCAACTCGCGTCGAGTGGTGACATCTTGTCGCCACTCGCGGGGCGGGCGGGGCCGCCGCCGGCCCGGCTGCGCGGGCGCGGGGACCTCACGCTCGTGGTGGGGCTGGGCGGCGACGCGGAGGCCGCGGCCGCCGTGCTCGCCGCGTCGGCCGACGCCGGCGCCGAGGTGGTGCGCGTCGCCGACCGGAGGGACGCCCTCGCGGCCCGGGCGGACGGCGTCCGGCGCGACCTCCCCCTGGTCGCCGCCTACGCCCTCGCCGGACCCGGCGCCGTCCCGGCCGTCGTCGCCGAGCTCGCCGGCATCGCCCCCGATCAGGTCTGGGTCGCCGTCGACGTGTCGCGCCGGCCGGAGGACACCGCGGAGTGGGTGCGGGCGGTGGATGCGGTGCTCGCGATCGACGCCGTGGCCGCGACCGGCGCCGCCTTCACGTCGAGCCCGGACGACATCCACCGGCTCGGGCTCCCGGTGCTCTGGCTGGACGCGCCGCCCGCCGGATAGGCTGGGACGATGCTGGTATTGACGCGCAAGGCGGGGGAGCGGGTGCTCATCGGCGACGACATCGTCGTCACCATCCTCGATGCGCGGGGCGACGGCGTCCGCATCGGCATCGACGCGCCGCGCGGCATCCGCATCCAGCGCGACGAGGTCGTCAAGGCGGTCACCGAGGCGAACCAGGAGGCGACGCAGAGCGCCGCGGGCACCGACGACGCCGAGGCGCTCATCAAGAAGTCGCTCGGCCTCTGACCCCGGTGGCGGGTGCGGCCGCGCCGCGCATCCCGCGCGCTCCTCGCACGGTGAGGTAGACACCGAGGAACAGCTCCCAGACGACCTCCGGCAGCGTCAGCAGCGCCGACCACGGCGACACCTGGTCGTATGCGCCGAGCAGCACCGCCACGCCGGAGAGCGAGACGAGGGGGCCCGCGACCATGCCGAGCACGGCCCAGCCGCGCGGCACCAGGCGGGCGCGGTAGAGCAGCACGCCGAGGATGAGCCCGTTGCCCAGCCCGACGATGAAGCCGGGGCCGAGCAGGAACGTCCAGCCGTGCAGCGCCACCAGCGCCTGCGAGATCGCGACCGCTGCGGCCGAGCCGCCCGTCGCCGGGCCGTCCTGCCGTAGCGTCACCACGGTGAGGAGGCTCAGGATGCCGACGGCGATCAGCGTCGACTCCATCGCCCGCGCGACGACGTAGGCGAGGGCGAGGGAGGGGCTGGTGCGCCGCAGCAGCGGGTAGAGCACCAGGGCCGTGCCCAGGTTGGCGACGATGAGCCCGATCTCGAGCAGCGCGCCCGCGAGCACCGGCGTGGTCTGGCCTGCGCCGAGCACGAAGTCCGGGTCGGTCAGCACCGGGCCGTAGAGCAGCGCGCCCGGGATGGACGTGGCGAAGGTGAGCAGGAACAGCACGCCGGCGAGCATCACGCGGCGGTGGTCGGGTGTCATGGGGAAGGTCCTCTCGGTGCGAGGTGTACGGCGTACACCTTCTGTGGGAAGACAGTAGGTGTACGCTGTACACCGTGTCAAGAGACGATCCGCCGCGACAGACGCTCAGCGTCGACCGGGTCGTCTCGACGGCGCTCGACGTGGCCGACCGCGACGGCCTCGACGGTCTGAGCATGCGGGCACTCGCTCAGACGCTCGGGGTCGTGCCGATGGCGCTCTACAAGCACGTGGCGAACAAGGACGAGCTGCTCGACGGCATGGTCGACCGCGTCTGGGCGGAGGTGGAGGCGCCCGACCCCGACCTCGGCTGGCGGAAGGCCATGCGCCGCCGCTCGGTGTCGCTCCGCGACGCCCTCCGCCGCCACCGCTGGGCGGTCGGCCTGATGGAGTCCCGGATGCGCCCGGGACCCGCCAACCTCGCTCAGCACGATGCGATGATGGGCTGCCTCCGCCGCTCCGGCTTCTCGTTCCGCACCACCGTGCACGTCACCTCCGCGCTCGACGCCTACGTCTACGGCTTCGCTCTGCAGGAGAAGTCGCTGCCCTTCGGCACGCCGGAGGAGTCGGGCGAGGCCGCCGCGCAGAAACTCGAGGCGACGCCGCCGGAGCTGGCCGCGATGTTCCCGCACCTGATCGAGGTCGTCTCCGAGCTCGCGAAGGCCGGCTACGACTACGACGAGGAGTTCCTCACCGGGCTCGAGCTCATCCTGGACGGCGTCGAGCGGCTGCGGCCGGAGTGGGCGTCCGCCGACCGGCCGGGGGAGTGACGTGTCCGCCGATCGGCGGACACGGGTGACATCCTGACGCCGGTGCCGCCGGATGCCCGCGATCGCGAGGCTTGAGGCATGAAGTCGTCCACCCTCGCCCTGACCGGGCTCATCTTCGCCGTCTCGATGACGACGATCGACCAGACGATCGTCGCGCTCTCCGCCCCGAGCATCCAGCAGAACCTCGGCCTCACCCACGACGGGATGCAGTGGGCGGTCAACGTCTACCTGCTCACCACCGCCGCGTTCTTCCTGCTCGGCGGCCGTGTCGCCGATGTCGTCGGCCACAAGCGCATGGCGCTCGTCGGCATCGCCGGCTTCGGCGTCACCTCGCTGCTGTGCGGGCTCGCCCCGACGGGCGACCTGGCCGAGCCGTGGCTCGTGACCGCCCGCGCGCTGCAGGGCGTGAGCGGGGCCATCATGTTCCCGGCTGCGATCGGCATCGTCGTCGAGGGCTTCGCGCGGGAGAGCCGCGGTCGCGCCATGGCGATCTTCTTCGCGATCACCGGTGCGATGACCGCCCTCGGCCCGATCGCCGGCGGCTACCTGACCGTGTGGACGTGGCGCGCGATCTTCTGGGTGAACGTGCCGATCGCGGTCGCCGCCTTCGTCATCGTCGCCGTCGCCGCCCGTCCGTCGGTGCGCCGCCGGGAGCGGATCGACTGGCTGGGCGCCGCGATCGTCGCGGCGGGGATGGGCCTCGTCGTCTTCGGGCTGCAGCAGGCCAGCCCGTGGGGCTGGGCGAACCCGGCCGTCATCGGCTCGCTCGTGCTCGGCGCCGCCCTGCTCGTGCTGTTCGTCGTGGTCCAGCGGCGCACCGGTCAGCCGCTCATCCGGATCGCGGCGTTCCGCGACCGCGGGTTCACGCTCTCGACCGTCGCGACGCTGTTCGCCTCCATCGCCTTCATCAGCACGTTCTTCTTCCTCAGCGTCTACGGCCAGGTCTCGCTCCAGCTGTCGGCCGCGGAGACCGGGCTGCTGTTCCTGAAGTTCTTCATCGGCTTCGTGATCGCCAGCCGGATCGGCTCCGTGCGGTTCGACAAGCACGGCGCCCGGGGTGTGGTGCTCATCGGCGGCATCGTCGGTGCGGTCGGCTTCGGGTGGCTGGCGACGACGGCGACCGACCTGTCCATCCACGCCGACGCGTTCTTCAACGCGCAGACCTGGCCGATCGTGGTCGCCGGTGCGGGCATCGGCCTCATGTTCAGCCCGGTCTCGACCGACGCGGTCAACCGCGCGATCGGCGCGAGCTACGGCGAGGTCAGCGCCATCACCCAGACGATGAAGAACTTCGGCGGCGCCCTCGGCCTCGCTGTCTTCACTACTGTGGTGACCTCCCGCCTGACCGACCTGCTGACCGACTCGTTCGCGAAGTTCGGCGGGACGGCGGCGGACGCCCAGAGCGCCGTCGAGCGCATCAGCGGCGCCTCGGGCGACAGCGGCAGCGGGCTGTCCACCCTCCCGCAGGCGATCCAGGAGCAGATCATGCACGCCGTCCGCTCCGACTACGCCTCTGCGGTGCAGTGGGCGTTCTGGGGCATGGCCGCGGCCATGGTCGTCGTCGCGGTGGTCGGGCTGCTCTACCCGGCCGGCCGCACCTCCCTGCCGGAGGACGCCGCGCCCGCAGCAGAGCCGTCCGCCGACACCGCTACAGTCTGATCGTGACAGAGCGCGTGGACGACCGCTGGTTCGGCGACTGGATCGGCTACTCCGCCGCCGCGACCTTCGCGTCGGTGGTGCTGATCCTCGCGAACCCGTTCACCGGGTACCCGCGGACCATCGCCTCCGCCGTGCTCGTCCTCGCGCTCTTCCCGCTCTACTGGTTCCTCGCCCGGCCCAGCCGTGCCGGAGTCCGCGGCAACAGCTGGCAGGCGTGGACCTACGTCGGTCTCTCGACCGCGGTCTACTTCGTCGCGTACGGGCTCAACAACTGGGCCAACGTCGCCCTGTTCATCGTGTCGCCGCAGTTCTTCCTGGTGCTGTCCGCCGTGCCCGCGGCGATCGCGATCGTCGTGATCAACCTGGGCGGCGTGCTCGTGCGCTGGCTGGTCGGCGATCTGGCGCCGGGGGATGTGGCGAGCACGCTCGGCCTGACGGTGCTGGTCATCGCCGTGTCGATCTACTTCAGCAACCGCATCACCGCCGTGACGAAGGAGAGCAGGGAGCGCGGCCTCCTCATCCAGCGCCTCCGGGAGCAGCAGCGCGAGATCGCGGCGCTGTCGGAGCAGCAGGGCGCCGCGGCGGAGCGGGAGAGGATCGCGCGCGAGATGCACGACACGCTCGCGCAGGGCTTCACGAGCATCGTCACGCTCGGCCACGCCGTGCAGGGCGAGCTCGACTCCGACCCGGCGACGGCGAGACGGCACGTGGAGCTGATGACCGAGACGGCGCAGGAGAACCTGCAGGAGTCGCGGCGGATCATCGCCGCGATGACGCCCGGTCGCCTGGCGGAGGCGACGCTCGGCCAGGCGCTCGGCCGGGTGGGCCGCCGGTTCGAGGAGGAGACCGGGGTGCCCGTTGCGTTCCGCATCCGGGGCGAGGCACGCCAGGCGCCACCGGCGGTGGAGGTGGTCGCCCTGCGGGTGCTGCAGGAGGCGCTCGCCAATGTGCGCAAGCACGCGGCGGCGACCGAGGTGGAGGCCGAGCTCGCCTACCGCGCGGACGCCGTGGCGCTCACCGTGCACGACGACGGGCGCGGGTTCGACCCGGCAGCCCCGCGCGACGGCTTCGGGCTCGACGGCATGCAGGCCAGGGTGCGCGAGGCCGGCGGGGAGTTCGAGCTGACCAGCGCACCGGGTGAGGGGACGCGACTGAGCGTCGTGCTGCCCACGTCCACCCCCGAGGAGGCCGCGTCATGATCCGGATCGTGCTCGCCGACGACCATCCCGTGGTGCGGGAGGGCATCCGCGGGATGCTGCAGGGCTACGACGACATCGAGGTGGTCGGCCAGGCCGGGAGCGGCCCGGAGGCTGTCGCGCTGGTGGCGGCACTCGCCCCGGATCTCGTGCTGATGGACCTGCGGATGCCCGGAGGGGACGGCGTGGAGGCCACGCGGACGATCGTCGCGGCGCATCCCGCGACCCGTGTGGTCGTGCTGACGACCTACGAGACCGACCAGGACATCCTGCGCGCCATCGAGGCCGGGGCGAGCGGGTACCTGCTGAAGGACATCGCGCCGGCGGAGCTCGCCCGCTCGGTGCGCGCGGCGGCCGCGGGCGAGACGGTGCTCGCCACCTCCGCGCAGACCGCGCTGCTCGGCCGGGTGCAGGGCAGGCAGGTCGCCCCGGCCCTATCCGTGCAGGAGGTGAAGGTGCTGCGGCTCGCCGCCGACGGCCTCACCAACGCCTCGATCGGCGCTCAGCTGTTCATCGGCGAGGCGACGGTCAAGACCTACCTGAGCCGCGCGTACGAGAAGCTCGGCGTCTCCGACCGCACCTCCGCCGTGCGCCGCGCCCTGGAGCTCGGGCTGCTCGACTGACCCGTGCGGCAGAATGACCGCATGGCGCAGATCAGGACGGAGCGCGGGCTCGACCGGCTCGTGAACTTCTCGGACGCGACGGTCGCCATCGCGATCACCCTGCTCATCCTGCCCCTGGTCGATGCGGCTTCCCACATCGGCAGCAAGCCGTTCGGCGAGTTCGTCGACGAGAACTTCTGGGAGATGCTGGCCTTCGTCATCTCCTTCGCCGTGATCGCCCGGTTCTGGGTGGTCCACCACCGCGTGTTCGAGTCGGTGCGCGACTACGACGGGTGGGTGGTCTGGTTCAACTTCCTCTGGCTGCTGGCGATCGTCGTGATCCCCTTCACCGCGAACGTGCTCTCGGCGGGCGCCGGCCAGCGTCCGGAGATCTATGCCCTGTACATCGGCGACATGCTGGTGGCGAGTCTCGCCATGCGGCTGATCGGGGACGCGCTTCACCGGCGACCCGAGCTGATGACCGAGGAGGGCCGTGCCCAGGTCGATCGCAGTTCAGGCCTCGCCGAGCTCATTCTGATGGCGCTGGCTCTGGTGCTCGCCGTGCTGCTGCCCACGGTCGGGTTGTTCTGGTTGTTCCTGCTGTTCCTGTCCGACCCCGTCCATCGGCTGCTGAGGCGCGCGATGTACCGCGGCCACGGGCCGGACCGCCCTTCCGCAAGCGACGGCTGAGGGCTACGGTCGGGGCATGCGTGGGAAGACCTTCTTCGTCCTGATCGCGATCGCGGTCGCGTACATCCTCGGAGCGCGGGCGGGCCGTGAGCGCTACGAACAGCTCGTCGGCGCGGTCGAGTCGTTCTGGAACGCGCCCGACGTCAAGAAGGCGCGCAAGAAGGCGAAGGCGCAGGCCGAGAAGACGCGCAAGCGCCTGTCCTGACGCGCTCGCTCTGAAACGGCTCGGCGCCGCGTCCGGGCGCTGGTCAGAGCTCAGGGCTCGTTATAGTCGCCCTCGGTGTACTCGCCCTCCGGCGCTTCGACCGGCTCGGCGGCATCCGTGTAGGTGCCCTCGACATCGGGCTCGGGGCCGGGGTTCTCCTCGGTCTCGGTGTACTGGCCGTGGACGGTGCGCTCGTGCGGCTCCTCGCCGTCGACCTCGGTGTAGCTGCCCTCGAGGTTCTCGCGTGCGTCGCCGGTCGGCTGCTCTGGGTTGCTCATACGCCAGACATTACGCCCAGCGCGCCCGGACGGCTATGGTCGGCCGGTATGTAGCCGCTGGCACGTAGCCGCCCACAGTGCCTCCGGAGTAGTCTTCGCGCGTTTACGGACGATCGGCGGACCGATGAGCGACGAAGCACAGGGCCACGAGTGGCCGCACCGCGTCCTCGAGCTGCGCATCCACGGCATCAAGAACACCCCGCCGACGGAGATACTCGGCCGGGAGCAGTCCGAGCTGCGGCAGACGCAGGGCGACGAGAACGGCGGCTTCTGGTGGGCGCCGGCACAGGATCAGCCGGAGCGCGATCCGGACGAGACACCGGGCACGGTCGACCCGGCGGTCCCGCCGCCGGGTGTCCGGACGGAGGCCTACTCCTGGGGCGCCTCGCCCGCTACGGCTCCGGCCCGCTGCTGTTCGTCGGCCAGCTGTTCGTGCAGCTCGCCTGGCTGCTGCTCGCTCCGTTCGGCCTCGCCAACACCGCCTACTGGACCAGGCGCATCCCGACCCAGCGGCCGGGCGGGGAGTGGGAGTCGGGGGTCGGGGGCGCGTCGCTGCGCATCTTCGCCCTCGGGCTGACGCTGCTCTACGTCTGCGCCCTCGGCTCGGTGAGCCTCGACCTGGGCGTGCAGTGCGCGAACGGCCGGGCGTGCACAGCCCTCCCCGGCGCGTTCCACGACTTCTTCGCAGGCGCTCCGCTGTCGTGGCGCGGCCCGCAGCTCGCGCTGCTCTCGCTCGTGCCGATCGGCGGCGTGCTGCTCCTCTTCCTCGTGGCGCGCCGCGCCCGCACGCGGTACGAGGCCGCCATCTTCGACGCCGCCGACCGGATGGGCGGCCGCGGCGTGCAGCGCACCGGCCGCCTCCGCCCGCTCGCCTCCGAGGGGTTCTGGCGCACGGCACGGGTCGGCTCGCCGACCGAGCGGCTTCACCTCGCCGCCACCTTCCTCCTGGTCGCACTGCTGCTCTCCTGGGACCGCATCTTCGCCGGGACGGCCTCGTGCGTGAAGCTGCAGACGTTCGTCTCGGGGGAGTGCCTGGGCGGCGCCGCGAGCTCCAGCGATGTGCTCGCCAAGGTGGGCGGACTGGTGGCCGCCGCCGGCCTGGTCGTGACCGTCATCCTCGTCGGCGTGCTCGCCGAGACGACCAGCGCGGGGGACGCGGCGGTCGACGAGTTCCTGCGCGACCGCCTGCGCACTCGGGGGACCGTGACGGCGTGGGTCCTCATCGCCGCGGTCGCCGTGTACGTCTTCGTCGGTGCGTCCCTGTGGTTCGGCGGGGACTACGCCGCCGAGTCCGGAACGTTCCTCGGGCTGGCGACCGCGCCGTCCATCCTCCTCGGCGTGCTGGTCGCGATCTGCGTCTCTGCGCTCGGCTGGCGCCGCGGCGTGCCGCACTGGCTGTCGATCACCCTGATGACCGTCGCCGGGCTGACGTTCCTCGGCGGCGTCGCGCAGAACCCGCCGACGCAGAACGGGTCGCCCGGCCCGCTGCGCCTGCCGCTGTTCGCGATCGCGGCGGTCTTCACCGCCGTGCAGCTGATCCTCGTCTGGTGGTGGCCGCGTTCGCGGTCCGCACGCCGTTCGGGACCGCCCGAGCGGTTCCGGGCCGAGGGATGGGCCGGGATGGGGCCCGGCATCCTGATGCTGCTCTCGCTGGGCGCCGCCATGATCCTGTCGACGCTGCTGGTGCTCGGGGTGCAGGGCTGGCTGGTCAGCGGGTCGCCGCCGTGCGGCTGCGCGACCGGTCCTGCCGGGACGCTCCGGCCGCCGATCGTGTACCACAACTTCGGGGATGTGCTCCCGTTCATCGCGCTCGCGCTGGCCATCGTCGGCATCGTGGTCGCGCTCGCGGTGTTGCGCTGGATGCCGCTCCTCACGACCCCGCGCACCCGCGGCGGCCGCCGTCCCCTCCTCGAGCAGGTCGACTCCTACAGCGACGGCCGCATCGCGGCGAGCACGACGGTCGATCGCCTCGCGCTGAAGATCCTGCGCGCGCGCCGGCTCGCGGCGCTGGTGCACAGGGGGGAGCCCATCCTCGGCATCCTCGCCGGACTGCTCGCCGTCGGTTTCGTGGTGGCGCTCGCCGTCTCCTACTCGGTCGCCTTCCGCACGATCGACGGCCTGGTCGGGCCGGCGCTCACGGCCATCGCCGCCGCCATCCTGCTCGTCGTCGTGGAGAACGCGCTCACCGCGAAGGAGCGCCCGATCAGCGTGCTGTGGGACCTGATGTGCTTCCTCCCGCGCGCCGGTCACCCCTTCGGCCCGCCGTGCTACGCCGAGCGCGTGGTGCCGGAGCTGCGGGACAGGGTCACCGACTGGCTGACCCATGACCTCCGGCCACCGGACGGCCTCACCCTGGCGGAACAGCTGGAATGGCGCGACCGGCGCGAAGAGGAGGCGCTGGCCGAGGAGCGCCCGTTCAGCGTCGTGCTCTCGGCGCACAGCCTCGGCGCCGTGCTCGCCGTCTCCACGCTGTTCACGCTGCGCCCGGACGACGCCGAGCGTCTGCGCAACGTCGCCCTGCTGACCTACGGCTCGCAGTTGCGCGTGTACTTCGGCCGGTTCTTCCCCGAGTTGTTCGGCCCCGACGCGCTCGGGACGCTCGGCGCGCGCCGCCCCCTGCTCGCCAAGGCCGACCCGTGGTTCACCCAGGTGGAGCTGGATCAGGACGGCGACCCGGTGGTGGTGGACGCCTCCGGTGCGACGGACCCGTCCCTGGTGGACCTGCTCACCCAGCCCGACGGCTCCGTCGCCTGGATCAACCTGTGGCGGCGCACCGACTACCTCGGCTTCCCGGTGAACAGCTACCGCCTGGAGGACCAGCGGCCCGACGACATCGACCGCGGGGCGGACGAGTTCGGGCCGCCGCGCTACCTCGTCAAGGTCGCGACGCATCCCGACTACCAGTCGGCCCCGCAGTACCGGACGGCCCTGCTCGACTTGATCGCGCGCGTGCGGAACCGCTGACCCTACCCCGCCGCAGCGACCTGTCGACCCCCCTTGCGGGCCGGCGGCGTTGGGCGTTTCGTGGCGCCTATGACCGATCAGCGCGACGAACAGGAGCCGATCACCGGCAGCGACCCGACCAACGGGCTGGCCGGCGATCTCGAAGGCGACGACGGCGGTGCCGTCGAGCCGGAGCGGAAGGAGAGCGTCTTCCAGGAGGTGATCGGCGACCTCGCGGACGGCGGCCGCCGCGACGACGACACCGACTCCACGACCCCGTACAGCGAAGAGGGCAAGCCGTAAGGCGAGCCCAGAAGGAGCTGACCATGAGCGACACCAGCGGACTGCCGAACACGGACGCCAAGGGCGTCCCCATGGAGGACGATCCGGAACGGTTCGAGGAGGGTCAGGGCGCGGCCCCGGGCGACTCGGGCGAGCGGGATGCGCAGGCGGCGGAGCCGGCCGAGACCGACGCCGGCCAGTCCGGCGACGTCTCCGCGCCGGGTGAGACGGGCATCGCGCCGGAGGGCGCTGAGGATGTGACGACGGCGGACACCGAGCCCGCCCAGGCGCCGCCCGCCGACTTCGACCCGGCCGACGACCCGTCGAATCCCGACCTCGTCAGCGGCACCGACGCCAGCGAGCCGCCGGACTGATCCGGCCCCACCAGCCACCGGCATCGCCGGTGACGACCGGCCCCGCTCTCCTCATCCCAGGGCGGGGCCGGCCGCTGTCCGGCCGTCTCCGTGAGCAATCGAACGTTCGAATCTCCTGCCGGGCTGCCTGATGTCGGAGATTCGCAGCCGGAACGGTCGAATCTCCGGCGCTGGCCACGGCGTCAGCCGGCGGGGCGGCCCGCCAGCCAGCACGCGCCGGCGGCGAGGCCGGCGACGCAGAGCACCGCACCGACCCCGAGCACGGAGACGTCGCCCGCCGGCCGGGGCAGCAGCAGTCCGACGACGACGAGCAGCGCGCCGACGTTGAGCAGCACGGCGGCGAGCCAGCCCAGGGTCGTGCGCAGCGTCGCGTTCATCCGGGGTATCGTAGCCCGCCGAGCGCGGGGACTACTCCCCGTCGATCAGCTGGAGCAGGCGCTTCGTCTCGCGTGCGATGTCGTCGTGGTCGTTCTGCGCGGCCCGGCTCTCCAGCGAGATCACCGCGCAGCGGTGCACCTTCTCGAAGTCGCCGTAGGGGAAGCTGAACCTGCCCTTGGTCTCCTCGCTCTTCTCCGGATCCTCGCCCAGGTGCCAGAGCGCGTAGTCGTCCCAGCCGTGCTTCTCGATGTACGCGTTCTCGTCGTCCGCGCTCGGCGCGTGCTCGCTCCAGTCGTCGCGCTCGTCGCGGACCACCTTGCCCTGCTCCACCAGCTTCCGGGCGTGCTCCAGGGCCTTCTTGTTCAGCTGGACGCTCATGCTTCGCCCTGGTTGCCCGTCGAGGCCGTCTCGGCGTCGAGCGACTCGTTGATCAGGGAGGCGACCAGCATCCGCCAGTCCGAGCCCTCGTGCAGCGTCTCGGTGTACCCGGGCGGCACCGCACCGAACACCGGCTCGTGCTCCTCGCCCTCCACGGCCACGCGGATCAGCGTCCCGAGCTCGGCGTGGGACTCGTCGAGCACGACCCAGACCCCGGGGGACTTCTTCTCCACGTGGAAGATGCGGTCGCGGTACGGATACCTCACGCTGGACATCTCGAGCTCGCTCGCCGACATGGCGACTCCTCTCCTCGGACTCGTCGCACACCATGGAACGCCGTGCCGAGGCGCTTGGCAAGAGGGCGGCGGCAGCAGGAACCGGCCGTTCAGGCGGAACGGCGGCCGCTGAGCACCCCGTCGATGCGCCCGAGCAGGTCGGCGGGGTCGTCGAAGACCGACACCGCGCCGGCCTCCAGCAGCTCCGACGGACCCACCCCGCCGGAGAGCACCCCGGCGGCACGGACGTGCGCCCGGGCGGCGGCCATCATGTCCCACACCGAGTCGCCGATGAACAGCGCGTCCGACGGAGCGGCGTCCGCCCGCTCCAGCGCGACCTCGACGATGCCGGGTTCGGGCTTCGCCGTCGCCACGTCGTCGGCGTCGGTGGTGGCGTGGATGGCGTCGCCCGCATCCAGGACGTCCATGAGCAGCTTCAACTCGTCCTCGGGGGCGGAGGTGGCGAGCACGACCCGGATCCCGCGCGACGACAGCTCCGACAGCAGGTCCGCTGCGCGGTCGAACGCGCGCAGGCGACCGGCCTGCTCGCGGTAGTACCGCGAGTGCAGGTCTTTCGCGCGGGACGTCCATTCCTCGTCGCGGTCGCCGACCAGCGACTCCAGCAGGCGCGCGGAATCCTGCCCGATGGAGCGGTGGATGCGCCATGAGTCCACCGGCGCCCCGAGTTCGGCGAAGGCGCGGCTCCAGGCGTCGACGTGGAGGAAGTTGGAGTCGACGAGGGTCCCGTCGACGTCGAAGAGCACGGCGGAGATCGTCATGCCTCCACGACTACCACCCCTTGCGTCCGCCCGGCATGGGGTGCACCGTTCCCGGCATGGCTGATCACTCGTACCCGGAACTCACCGAACCGCGCACCGCCATCGTCACCGGATCCGACTCCGGCATCGGCCGTGCCACCGCCGTCGCGCTCGCACGGGCCGGAATGGACGTCGGCATCACCTGGCACTCCGACGAGGAGGGGGCAGAGGAGACCGCCCGCCTCGTGCGCGAGGCGGGCCGGCGCGCCGTCGTCGCTCAGCTCGACACCACGGACGCCCCCGCCTGCGGCGACGTCGTCGACCGCATGGCCGACGAGCTCGGCGGCTGCGACGTCTTCGTCAACAACGCCGGCCTGAACGGCGGCACCCCGTTCTTCGAGACGGACTGGGAGACCTGGCGGAAGACCGTCTGCGCCGACCTCGACGGCGCGTTCGTCTGCATCCAGCGCATGGCGCGGCGGATGGTGGATGCGGGCCGCGGCGGCCGCATCATCGGCGTCACCAGCGTGCACGAGCACCAGCCGCGCGTCGGCTCTGCCGCGTACGACGCCGCGAAGCACGGCCTCGGCGGGCTGCTCAAGACCCTCGCGCTCGAGCTCGGCGAGTACGGGATCACGGCCAACGCCGTCGCGCCCGGGGAGATCTCCACTCCGATGAACGATGCGGAGGACGAGGACCCGCGCGAGGTCCACCGCCCCGGCGTCCCGCTGGGCCGTCCCGGCGACGCGCGCGAGGTCGCCGCGGTCATCGCCTTCCTCGCGTCGCCCGCGGCGTCGTACGTCACCGGCGCCTCGTGGGCTGTCGACGGCGGGATGCTGCAGATGGGCCCGCAGGCGGGCTCGCACCTCGCCTCCGACGAGTGGCGGCGACTCTAGCCGCTCGGCCGTCTTCTTCTTCTTCTCACTCACTGTCTTTCCGGCCGGCCGCGGTCGTGCTGCAATGCAATGGTCATCCTCGCGTCCCCAGTTTGCGCCGAGGATGCCTGCCGGCGGGCCCTCGGATCGGGCGCTGACGGGCCCGCCGGCTCCTCACGCACGAAGAGGGCGGTCCACGACGACGGGCAGGACATGACCGATGGCTTCCGAGATCGCGTCACGGAACGTCGACACGTCCGTCTACACCAGTGAGTCGGTGCCACCGCGCCGCCGTGATGAGGGAGAGAAGGCGAGATGACGGTGATGTCCCGGGTGCCGCCCCGGCGATCCAGGGATCGTCGCTCGTCCTTCGTCGCCCCCGCCGACTACGCGAGCACGGTGCCGGACGCCCTCTCGTGGCGCGACAGCCTCGGCGACCGCACGGCGCCGAAGGGTCAGGACGCGTGGACCGCGGCCAGCGTGACCCAGAGCAACCGCACGGTCGTGGATGCTGGTCCGTACGGCGTGATCGATATCGCTCCGCCGGAGCCTCAGGAGGAGGCGGTCCGCTGGCCGCACCTCGGCGTCGTGTGGTGGGACAAGCGGTCCTTCGTCGACGAAGGCGACATCGGGGTCGTCGACCCCGGTTTCGCGCCGGCGGCGATCGGCCACCACGTGTCGCTGTCGGGCCGTCCCGCCGAGGCGGAGCCCGACCCCGGCCCGGAGTTCTCACAGCCGCCGCCGGCCGCGCGCCCTGCCGTGGCCACCGAGGTGCCCGCGCCGGCTCCGGCCGCGATGCCCGCAACGTCGTTCGCCGGGCCGCCGGTGCCGGCCGCGCCCTCCGCGCCCTTCGCGCCACCGGTATCCGCGAAGCGGCCGGAAGGGCTGGAGGAGCCCCGTCGCAGTCACGTGCGCCGGTCGAAGCACGCCGCGCCCGTCGTGCTCACGCCCGGCGGGCGCTCTCGGCTCTCGGCGAGCAGCCACCCGCGCCGCGCCCGGCTGCGCCGCCGGCGCGCGCGGAGGCGCATCGTGCTCGGGGTCGTCCTGGTGGTCGTCGCCTTCGTCACCACCGTGCTGATCCAGAGCGCCTTCGTCACGCCCTTCGTCGTGCCGTCGGCGTCGATGGAGGGCTCGCTGATGCCGGGCGACCGCATCCTCGTCAACAAGCTCGCCTACGTGTCCGGCGCGGTTCAGCGTGGTGACGTCGTGGTGTTCCACGATCCGGGCGGCTGGCTCACGGGCTCCGGGGGGCAGGGCGATCCGGATGACGACTACCTGGTCAAGCGCGTCATCGGCGTGCCGGGCGACCACGTGTCCTGCTGCGGGACCGACGGCCGCGTGAAGGTGAACGGGGTCGAGCTGTTCGAGCCGTACACGGTCGTCCCGCCCGGGCAGCCGTCGGCGAGCGGCTTCGAGGTCACGGTCCCCGCCGGGGCGCTGTGGGTGCTGGGCGACAACCGTTACAACTCGCGCGACTCCAGCCAGACGCGGAGCACCCCGAGCCAGGGCTTCGTCCCGGTCGCCAACGTGGTCGGCCAGGCGACACTGGCCGTCTGGCCGTTCGACCGCTTCGGCGCGATCGACCAGGCCCGGTCGACGTTCGCCTCCGTCCCCGAGCAGACATGTCCGACCTGAAGATCCGTCCCGTGAGTCACGACGAGGTCGACGGGCTGGATGAGGCGACCGTCGACGTCCCGACGCCGCACAACGCGACCGAGTTCACGGGAGACTTCGCGCTGCCCACCGTGCTGCCCAGGCGGGTGCACCCGCAGGCGGTGATCTCGCTGATCCTCGCGTTCCTGCTGCCGGTGGTGGCCATCCCGCTCGCGTACCACGTGGTCAGGAGGCTGCAGCACGGCGGCGGTCGTGGCGTCGCGGTCGCGCACGCGGCGATCGTGATCGGCTACCTGAACATTCTCATGATCGCCCTGGTCGGGGTGAACGTCGTGGTCGCGGTCCTCCTGTAGAGGCCCTGTCACCGGACGACGGACGGCGACCACGCGTGCTCGATGAACAGCTTCTCCGCCGCGGAGCCGTCGGCCGGGGCCGTGTAGAGGTTGTAGTCGCCCTCGGTCCCCGCCACCGGCAACCCGAAGAGGAGCGTATGGTCATTCAGCCACTCCGTCTGGTCGTCGACGTCGCCCTTCAGGGGGAGGACCGTCTCGGCTTTCGACGCGAGGTCGTACACCGCGAGGGTCCAGCGGGCGGCGTCCGCCGTGCCCTGCTTCTTCTTGTACGCGACGCGCTTGCCGTCCGGTGAGAGGGACGGGCATTCGGCCCCCTCACGGACAGCCACGATGGTGCGGCCCCGGAGGTTGCCGCGCACCAGCCAGGTCCTGCCCGCCGACGCGGCGGTGGCGTAGAAGGTGTTGCCGTCGCCGGCGAAGGTGACGCCCCAGACGTTGAGGTCGGCCGCGCTGTACGGCCGGGCGTCCACGAGGAAGGTGAACGCCTCGAGCGGCCCATGGTACGTGCCGCGCAGTTCGGTGACGATGGTCTGCGTCGAGAACTCGACACCCGAATAGGACTCTCCGTCGACGAACGCGGTCCAGGCGGCCAGCTTCGAGTCGGGCGACAGCCGGGTGCGGCTCGGGGCGCCGGGGAGCGGCCAGAAGCGCAGCTCGCCGCCGGAGCCGTCGTAGAGCGTCTCGCGGTAGCCGACCGGGTTCGTGCTGTTGAGGCTCATGCACGAGAGGGCCTCGCGGGTGGCGTGGACGCGCTCGCAGCTGATTCCCGACAGCGTCCGCTCATCCTCCGGCGACGCCAGCGGAACCGACGCGACCTTGCCGAAGCCCTCCCCCTTCTCGGTGCTCCGGAACACGATGCGCTCCCCGGCCGGGAGCGTCCAGCCGGCGGAGGCGGTGGTCGTCGGGACCGGGGCCGCCGGGGCGCCCTCCCCGCCCGGCGCGGAGCATGCCGTCCCGGCGGCGAGGACGGCACCGGCCATCCCCACCACCACGGACGACCGCGTCCTCCGCCGTGCCCGTGCCGCGATCATCCCGTGCTCCCTCCGCGTCGTCCTTCATCCGGTCTCACCGATGAAGACGGGGAAGGGCGCGGAGGATTACGTCGTGTGCCCGTTCTCCGGGCATACGGGCAGCTTTCGCGCCCGCGTGAGCGAGGTCAGTTGAAGATCGCCCACTCCGAGCGGTCGAGTCTGGCCCTGTTTCCCCTTGATGACGAGGTACCAGGAGCTCTCATCCCGATGGAGGTACTCGGCGAGGATGGTGGTGTACTTCCATTCACCCGCGACGAGCGACCAATGGATCAGCGAGATGAGCTGGCCCTGCCGCAAGTACGGGACCGCGACGAAATCATCCTGACGTGGGGGCTCCGTAAGAGTCCGGCGGGCCCCCGTCCGCTGCGTGCTCATGCTGCACTGTAACGCCGCCGCGGGCCCGCCGGATATACCCCATTTCTCACTCGGTGGGGGCGCTCACCAGCTCCCTCACCGAGCGGACCGGCGCGATCGTCCGGTGCTGCGCCGACTCGTACGCGGCCAGGATGATGCCGAGCACCTCGATGCCCTCCTTCTGCGTGTGCAGCGGCCGCGTGCCGTCCAGGATGCTGCGAGCGAAGTGGCCCACCTCCGCGGCGAACTCGTGCACCGGCTCCAGCTCGAACTCCGTCGGCTGCTCCTCGCCGCGCACGTGCAGGCTGAGCGAGGTGCCGTCGCTGGTCAGGCTGCCGGCCTCGCCGACGACGGAGAACTTCTCGGTGCCGTCCGCCGGCTGGTAGGCCCAGCTGGTGACGAGGCTGCCGATGACCCCGTTGTCGAAGCGGACCAGCACCTGCGCCGAGTCCTCGCCCTCCATGAAGGTGAGGCGGTGGGTCGCCAGCATCGCGGTGACCTCGACCGGCGAGCCGCCCGCCAGGTGCAGCAGGAGGTACGTCGGGTGGTAGCCGGTGTCGATCAGCTCGCCGCCGCCGCTCGTCGACGCGTGCGCGCGCCAGCCCATGTTCGACGGGTCGAAGTCGTTGTAGAAGCTGTCGGTGGTGCGCACCTCGTAGACCTTGCCGAGGGCGCCGGAGTCGATGAGCTCCTTGGCCTTGGCGACCGCAGGCAGGAAGAGCTGGTTGTGCGCGCACATCAGCGTCACTCCGGCCTCGGCGACCGCGGCATCCACCTCGGCGGCCTCCTCCGGGGTCAGGCAGAGGGGCTTCTCGCACAGGATGTGCTTGCCGGCGCGGGCGGCGGCGACGATCGCGTCCTTGTGCAGGTGGTGGGGGAGGCAGATGTCGACGGCGTCGATGTCGGCCTCGGCGAGCATGGTGCGGTAGTCGGCGTAGATCTCGGCGCCGGTGTCGCCGGCGCGGCGCTCTGCGGCCTCCTGCACCGGGTCGGCGACCGCGGCGAAGGTGACGGTCTCGGGGTTGCGCAGGTAGCCGGCGACGTGCGCCCCGGCGATGCCGCCGGCGCCGATCAGTCCGATGCGGACGCTGCTGTTCGTGGACATGTAGAAGTACTCCTAGCTATGAGGAAAGTCGGGGGTGATTCGTGCCGAATGTGCGCTTACGCGCGGCCATTCCGCACATTCGGCACGAATGCCGGCTCGAGCGGGACCGCGCGGCCGGTGGCGGCCGACTCGTTGGAGGCGACGACGACGCGGGTCAGCTCGACGGCGTGGCGCAGGTTGTCGTCGGCGGTCGTGCCGTCGTGGATGTGCTGCACCCACTGCGCGAACGCACCGGGCCGGCGCTCGGGCAGCGGCAGCTCCTGCCACTGGTCGCCGAACGCGCCGCCCTTGGCGAGCAGGCGCTCGCCGCCGAAGCCGAACATGAGGCTCGCCTCGGTGCCGCGCAGCTCCACGGTGAAGGCGCCGGGCGTGGTGACGACGCTCGCCTCGAACACGCCGAGCCGGCCGTCCGGGAACTCGGCCGTGACCACGGCGTTGTCCTCCACGGCGCGTCCGGACACGTGCCCGTAGCTCGCCGAGATGCTCAGCGGCTCCGTGCGGTGGAACAGCCGGGTCAGGTACGCCGGGTGGCAGCCCAGGTCGGTGAGCGCACCGCCGATCGCGGCCTCCGGGTCGGCGAACCGCTCGGGCAGCCAGCCGGCCACCCAGCCGTCGTGCGCGAGGCGGACCCGGGAGTAGGTGAGCTCGCCGAGCGTGCCCTCGTCGAGGATGCGCTCGATGGCGACGGTGTAGTCGTCGTACAGCCGCGGGAGGGAGACGACGAGCGCGATACCGGCCTCGCGGGCGAGGTCGACGAGCTCGTCCGCCTCGGCGACCGTGGGCGCGAGGACCTTCTCGCTGAAGACGTGCTTGCCTGCGGCGATGGCGCGGCCGATGACGTCGCGGTGCTGGTCGGTGGCCGTGGTGATGGTGACGGCGTCGAGGGTGGGACGCGCGAGCAGTTCGTCGAGGTCGGCGACGAACTCCACGCCGAACTCCTCGGCGGCCGCCCGGCCGCGCTGCTCGTCGTCGTCCCAGACGGCGACGAGTTCGGTGTCGGGGTGCCGCTGGACGTCGCGCGCGTAGTCGCCCGCATGGACGTGCCAGAAGCCGATCGCTGCGACGGTGAGTGGGTGGGACATGCCTGTGAAGGCCTCCTTGCCTGGATTGCGGTGCGCGCGAACCACGAAAGCGTACCTTCTGCTCCCGAGCAGTCGGAAGCCTTTGCGGCAAGATTTCTGGAATCGTTCCCATGTTCGGCATGATCGTCGGGTGAGCACATCGACGACGATCGTCCTGGACGGCGAGGAGTGGGCCATCCGGGAGGCCCTCGGGGACACCGCGGAGTGGTACCTGGGCGCGCCGCTGCCCGAGGCCGGCAACAATGTGGCGGAGGCATCGGCCGCCATCGCGGCGGCACCCGGCTGGCTTCCGGCGCGGGTTCCCGGTGCGGTGGTCGACGACCTGCACCGCGCGGCAGAGCTGCCCGACCCGCGCGTCGGCCGCAACAGCCGCGCCGCGGAGTGGGTGGCGGAGCGCTCGTGGGTGTACCGGCGCGCGGTCGACCTGGATGCGGCGGCTGCCGACGGCGTGGCGGTGCTGGAGTTCGACGGCATCGATCCGGGGGCGGACGTCTACTGGGACGGCGAACTGCTCGGCTCCGTGCGCGGGCTCTACCATCCGCTCCGCCTGCCGCTCGACGCCTCCCGCCGCGGCGAGGGGCGGCACAAGCTGGCGCTGCGCGTGCATCCCGCGCCCGACTCGGAGCCGCAGGTGGGCCGAACGGAGCGGGTGCGCGTCCACACGCCCCGTCTCGGCTACGGCTGGGACTTCTCCCCGCGCCTCCGGCACCAGGGCGTCTGGAAGAGCGTGCGCCTGCGCCTCGGCCGCGCCCTCCTCGGCGGCGTCACGGTGCGGACGCGCGTCGGCGCCCCGCCGAGTGGTGACATCTTGTCTCACCCCGCGCCGAGTGGCGACAAGATGTCGCAACTCGAGGCGCGCGTCGGGGTGGTGGAGGTGGAGTGGGAGCCGCCGGCGGACGGACGGGCGGCGGATGCCGAGCCGCTCTCGGTCACCGTGACGGTCTCCCGTGACGGACGCACCCTCGGGTCCGCCGAGGTGGACGCGACGGCCGGGCGCGCGAGCGTGAGCATCCCGGATCCCGCCCTCTGGTGGCCGAACACCTTCGGCGAGCAGCCGCTCCACACCGTGACGGTCGCGCTCGTCGACGCCGACGGCGAGGCCGACCGCACGGAACGGCACGTCGGCTTCCGCACGGCCCGGCTCGTGCCGAACGCCGGCGCGCCCGCCGACGCTCTGCCCTACACGGCGGTCGTGAACGGCGTGACGGTGCCGCTGCTCGGCTGGAACTGGACCCCGGCGGACACGATGTTCGGCTCCATCGACGAGGCCCGCGTCGAGCACCTGCTCGGGCTCGCGGCCGCCTCCGGGGCGCGGCTGGTGCGCGTCTGGGGCGGCGGTCTGATCGAGTCGGAGCATTTCTACGCCACCTGCGACCGGCTCGGGCTGCTGGTGTGGCAGGAGTTCTCGCAGTCCAGCTCGGGGATGCAGAGCGCACCGAGCACCGACCCCGCGTTCGTCGAGCTCATGCGTGCCGAGGCGGAGGCGATCGTGCCGACCCGCGTCCACCATCCCTCGCTGCTCGTCTGGGGCGGCGGCAACGAGCTCGATCAGGGCGGTGCGCCGCTCTCCGACGACCGCTCGCCGGTGCTCGCCGCGCTCTCCGGCACGGTCGCGCGGCTCGACCCGGACCGCGCTTGGCTGCCCACCTCGCCGACCGGGCCGGAGTTCCACAACCGGCTGGACCGCATCCACGCGAACCCCGACGGCCAGCACGACGTGCACGGCCCGTGGGAGCACCAGGGACTCGTCGGCCACTACACGCTGGCGAACGCGGGCACGAACCTCGCGCATACCGAGTTCGGGGTGGAGGGGATGACGAACCTGCGCTCGCTGGAGGCGCTCATCCCGCAACCCGACCGCTGGCCCGCCGACCGCACCAACCCGGTCTACCGGCACCTGGGCGAGTGGTGGAACAACGCGGACCAGGTGGTCGAGCTGTTCGGCGGCCGCCCGGACACGCTGGAGACGCTCAACCGCGCCTCGCAAGTGCTCCAGGCGACCGGGCTGCAGTACTCGGTCGAGGCCGACCGGCGGCGCTTCCCGCGCTGCAGCATGGTGCTGCCGTGGCAGCTGAACGAGAGCCACCCGAACGCGTGGTGCACGGCGGCGGTCGACTTCCGTGGCGACCCGAAGCCGGCGTTCTTCGCCGTGGCGCGGGCGTTCGAGCGACGGCGGGCGACCCTGCGGGTGACCCGTGCGGTGTGGGGCGGCGAGCAGGCGGCGTCGGCCGAGGTGTGGTTGTGGGCGGAGGCGGTGGATGCGGTGGCCGCGGGCTCGACGGTGACGGTGCGCGCGCTCGGGCTCGACGGTGCAGTCCTGGCGGAGACCGCATACCCGGCCCCGGCGGTGAGCCACCCGGCGGCCGTCGGGACGCTCGAGGTGCCGGTCGCCGGGCTGCCGGACGTGTTCCTGTGGGAGGCGGAGTGGCGCGACGCGGACGGCGAGCTCGACTGCGAGCGGATGCTCGCGACGACGACGCACGACTTCGCGGCGCTGTTCGACGTGCCCGCCCCGCGGCTGGAGGCCTCGCGCGACGCGGACGGAGCCGTGCGGGTGCGGAACACCGGGGCGTCGGCGGCGCTGACGGTGCGGCTGGTCGACCCGCGTCCGGCCGCAGGCGGAGCGCCCTCGACGGTGGGCGGGGATCCGCGACCGCTGCTGCCGGGGGAGGAGCGCATCCTGGAATCCCGGTATGGTGCCCCGGTTCGGGTGGAGGCGTGGAATGCCGAGCCGATCGATCTGGACTGAGCGGATCCAGGCGGCACACCGGACATGTTCACGCGGTGTTCAGACCCAGGTGGTGTGATAGGGCGCGTGAAGACGCGAATCGCGGAGTACCCGCGGCCGGACCACTTCCTCCTGCACATCAGCGACACTCACCTGCTGGCGGGAGGTGAACGCCTCTACGGCACCGTCGACAGCGAGCAGCACCTGCGCGCCCTCCTCCAGGAGGTCGAGGCGTCGGGCGGACGGCCGGAGGCGATCGTCTTCACCGGCGACCTCGCCGACCGCGGGCAGCCGGACGCCTATTCGCGGCTGCGCTCGCTCGTGGAGCCGGCGGCGGAGCGGATGGGCGCGCGCATCATCTGGGTGATGGGCAACCACGACGACCGGGCGTCGTTCCGGCAGGGGCTGCGCGACGAGCTGGGCGATGCCTCGCCGATCGACGACGTGTACTGGATCGGCGGCCTGCGAGTGATCGTGCTCGACTCCACGGTGCCGGGCCACCACTACGGCGACGTGAGCGAGTCGCAGCTGGACTGGCTGGCGGCAGAGCTCGCGAGCGCCGCGCCCGAGGGCACCATCCTGGCGATGCACCACCCGCCCGTGCCGAGCGTGCTCGACCTCGCAGTGTCGGTGGAGCTGCGCGACCAGTCCCAGCTGCGCGAGGTGCTCGAGGGGAGCGACGTGCGCAGCATCCTCGCCGGGCACCTGCACTACTCGTCGACGGCGACCTTCGCGGGCATCCCGGTGTCGGTGGCGTCGGCGAGTTGCTACACGCAGGACCTCAACGTGCCGGTGGGAGGGACGCGCGGCCGCGACGGCGCGGTCGCCTTCAACCTGGTGCACGTGTACCCGAACACGGTGCTGCACTCGGTCGTGCCGCTCGGCCACTACCCCACCCTCGACTACGTGGATGCGGAGGAGTCGGCCCGCCGCCTGGCCGCCGACGGCATCCGCATCCCGCCGGCCGCCCGCCGCGAGCTTCCCACCGAGCCCGTCACCATCCTCGCCTGACCCGCGTCCCCAGCCATCAGCTCCTGAGTTCTTCGACTTCGCTGCGGCGATTCGCTCGAAAAACTCAGGAGCTGATGGCTGGGGCGGAGGGGGGGGGTCAGGAGG
>NZ_JABFMV010000004.1 GCF_013359685.1 Leifsonia sp. C5G2 | reverse complement strand
CATGCCACCGACTGTGACGCATGTCCCGACTCACCAGGGACCTATCAACTGAGACTTATGTCGTGAACCCAGACACCACGCCCTCCGCCCCTTCGTGAGCGATCGAACGTTCGAATCTCCTGCTGGGCTGACTTCCGTCGGAGATTCGGACCCGATTCGGCCGAATCTCCGACGGATGCGGCTAGTTCCGGGGCGCGGGCGCCGGGTTCAGCGGGAGCCACTCCTCGAACCGCGTCTCGAAGATCGTCGCGTCCGGACCGGGGAGGAGCATGTCGTCGGTGAGCCGCTCGCCGAAGTAGCGCGCCTCCGGGTCCACGACGACTGTGCGGGGGTCGCCGCGGAACGCGAGGCCCGTGCGGACCAGGTCGTCGAGGCCGAACTGCTCGGGTCCCGCCACCTCGATGACGGCGTTGAGCGGCTCGTGCGCGGTCGTCTTTGCGACGGCCGTCGCGACGTCCTCCGCCGCCATCGGACGGATCTGCGCGTGCGACAGGCGCACCTCGTCGCCGACGGTCGCCGAGGCGGCGATGCTGCCCACGAACTCGAAGAACTGCGTCGCGTGCACGATCGAGTACGGGATGCCGCCGGCTTCGATCAGCTTCTCCTGCGCGACCTTCGCCCGCATGTAGCCGCTGTCCGTCATCCGGTCGGAGCCCACGACGGAGAGGATGGCGTAGTGGCCGACCCCGGCCTTCTTCGCTGCCGCGATGATGTTCGTCGTCGCGGTCGTGAAGAAGCTCATCACGTCGTCGTCCGCGAACGACGGCGAGTTCGAGACGTCGAGCACGGTCGACGCTCCCTCGAGCACCTCCTGGAGGCCCGCGCCGGTGATGGTGTCCACTCCCGAGTTCGGGGAGGCGGCCACGGCGTCGTGACCGTGATCGGTGAGCTTCCGCACGACTTTGGAGCCGATGAGCCCCGTACCTCCGATGACGACGATTCTGGACATGACGCGCTCTCCTTCGTTCCGCCGGCGCCGAGTGCGCCGACACCAGCCAAGACCGACCGGCCGCCGGCTTTGTGACAGCACCCGGTGGCGGGTGGGACCAGCCGTGGTCTGCTTGGCGCAACCCAGTGGGGGAGAGGGGCCGCCTGAAACCCAGTGTTCCCGCTCTTACCTCACGGCTCGACCGGATGCTTCGAAGGCTACGACCGCCGACGCCGCCGGTTTGTGACGAGATTCCCCGAACCGGTCACAGCCGCAAGGTCTCTGCGGTCGAAGCTGGCGAGCGGGACGGGCCCGCACCATCGGAGAAGCAATGACACCCCGGAACACCCGAGTGCAGCGGACCGTCCTGGCGGTCGCGGTGCTGGCGACGTTCATCGCCTTCCTGGACGGCAGCGTCGTCAACGTCGCGCTGCCCGCGATCGGGCGCGAGCTCGGCGGGGGGCTCGCTGCGCAGCAGTGGATCGTCGACGCCTACCTGCTGACGCTCGGCTCCGTGATCCTGCTCGCCGGCTCGCTGTCCGACCTCTTCGGCCGGAGACGCGTGCTGCTCTGGGGCCTAATTGGCTTCGGCGTCGCCTCGGTCCTGTGCGCCGCGGCTCCCACCGCCGGGATCCTCATCGTCGCGCGCGGGCTGCAGGGGGTGGCCGGGGCACTGCTGGTGCCCAGCTCGCTCGCCCTGATCCTCAGCGCCTTCCAGGGTGCGGCGCAGGCGCGGGCGATCGGGGTGTGGACGGCGATCACCAGCCTCGCGAGCATCGCCGGCCCGATCGTCGGCGGTGTCCTGGTCGACACGCTCTCGTGGCGCTGGGTCTTCGCGATCAACCTCCTCCCGATCGCCGCGGCACTGCTCCTCGTCCGGGCGCTTCCGGCGGATGCCGCCCGCACGGCCGGCGCCCGCGTCGACTGGTTCGGGGCGCTGCTCGGCGTCGTCGGACTCGGTCTCCCCGTCTTCGCTCTCATCGAGAGCGGGCGGTTCGGCTGGGGCTCACCGGTCATCCTCGGCGCGCTCGCGCTGGGAGCCGCCGGTCTCGTCGCGTTCCTGCTCTGGGAGCGCCGGGTCGCGTCCCCCATGCTGCCCCTCTCGATCTTCCGCGAGCGCGACTTCTCGGCGGGCAACGTCGCGACGGCGTTCCTCTACGGCGGGGTCGGCGTCGGAACGTTCGCGCTGGCGCTGTTCCTGCAGCAGGGCGCGGGCTACAGCGCCACCGCGGCCGGCTTCGCGATGGTGCCCTCGAGCGTCCTGCTGATCGCGCTCGCGGCCGTCTTCGGCCGGCTGAGCGGCCGGGTCGGCCCTCGGCTGCTGATGACGGTTGGGCCGGCCGTCGCCGGGGTGGGGTTCCTCCTGATGCTGAGGATCATCGCGGACGCCGACTACCTGACCCAGGTCCTCCCCGCGGTCTGCGCGTTCGGGCTCGGGATGGCGATCACCGTCGCGCCCCTGACGGCGACGGTCCTCGGGGCCGTCGACTCCGGGCGCGCGGGTATCGCCTCGGCCGTGAACAATGCCGTCTCGCGCGTCGCGGGCCTGATCGCGGTCGCGCTCGCCGGGTCGGTGGGCGGGGCGACCATCCAGCTGACGGGATTCCACACGCTCGTCTCCGGGGCCGCACTCGCCTCATTCGCCGGTGCGATCGTGTCCGGGGTCTGGATCCGCAACCCCCGTCCGGTGCCCGTCGCCACGGCCGGGGACCACACCGGCGGCGCCGCTGTCACACATCCGGACCTGCAGCGGTCATAGCTGGCGGAGCGGCCATCCGGACCGACCATCGAAACGAGGAGAAGAAGAAATGACCGATCGGAAACCGGCCGTCGTGCTGGTCCACGGGGCCTTCGCGGAGTCCGCGAGCTGGAACGGTGTCATCGAGCGGCTACGCGGAGCCGGCGTCGAGAGCATCGCCGTCGCGAACCCGCTCCGCAGCCTGTCCGGCGACGCTGCATACGTCCGCGACGTGATCGCATCGGTGGGACGACCCGTCGTGCTGGTGGGCCACTCGTACGGAGGTCTCGTGATCTCCGAGGCATCCTCCGGAAACGACGCGGTGAGCGCTCTGGTCTACGTCAACGCCTTCGTGCCCGAGCACGGGCAGACGGCGTTCGACCTCTCGAACGAGTTCCCCGGAAGCACACTCGGCGACGCGCTGGCACCGCGCCGGCTGGCCGACGGCGGCACCGAGTTCATCATCGAGCCGGCGCTGTTCCATCGGCAGTTCTGCGCGGACGTGCCGGCTGAGACCGCCGCACTGATGGCGGCGACCCAGCGACCGGTCACCCAGGCCGCTCTCACCGAGCCGCTTCCGACCGCGACGCCGGGCTGGAAGACCATCCCGACCTGGTGCGTGTACAGCGACGCCGACCTGAACATCCCCGTCGCGGAGCACCGCGCGGGCGCCGAGCGCGCCTCGGCGCGGCTGAGCCGGGAGGTCCCCGGCGGCTCGCACGCGCTCAGCGTGTCCGAGCCTGGCGCCGTCGCCGAGACGATCCTCGCGGCGCTGGCGGCCATCGCCCCAGACAGCGGCACTGGCGTCGTCCGATGACGACGATCTAGCATCGCGGGTATGCCCGACATCGTGGTCGAACGTCACTTCTCCGCCGAACCCGAGCGCGTCTGGCAGGAGATCGTCCAGCCCGACTCGCTCTCCGCGTGGTTCTGGCCGGCGTCCTTCGACACGGCTGCGGCGATCGAGCCGCGCGTCGGCGGCCGGACGCGGATCGAGTCCCGTGCGAACGGGATGGGCGTCTCGGGGGAGGTCACGTCGGTAGAACCGGAGCGGCGGCTCGTCACGACGTGGCAGTGGAACGGAGAGGAGGAGGTGACCACGGTCGGCCTCACTCTCGCGCCGTCCGGCTCGGGCGGCACGGACCTCCACGTTCAGCATTCCGGGTTCCCCGACGCCCAGTCGGCAGACGACCACGTGCTCGGGTGGAACGACTGCCTCGACCGCCTCACGGCGCGCCTGGGCTGACCGATACCGACGGCCGGACTACGGCAGGTGGAGGTCGAGGAGGGCGTCCAGCGCCTCCACCGACGCCCTGGCGGGGTCGTCGTCGTCGCGGTTGGTCGCCCACCAGAGGAGCGCCGAGAAGTTCGCCGAGCTGATCGCGTCGGCGAGGACGCGGACCCGCAGCTCGGAGGCCTCCGCCCCGAGCCTGCGGCCGAGGAACCCGGCGATGAGGTCCCGGCTCGCGGTCAGGCGCAGGACGCCGAACGCGATCAGCGCCGGGTCGGAGGCCATCAGCCGGAGGCGCAGGCGCGTCGCCTCGAGGGTGTCCGGGTCGAGGTCGAGCGACTCGGTCATGGCGCGGGCGATCACGTCGCGCGTGCTCTCGCCGGCGCCGGGGGAGTCGAGCACCCGGTGCATCCGCTCGACGACCGGCTCCATCCCGCCCCAGACTAGGTCGGGCTTCGACGGGAAGTAGCGGAAGAGCGTGCGGCGGCCGATGCCGGCGAGGTCGGCGATGGCCTCCATCGTCGTCGCCTCGTACCCGTGCGACGCGAAGCGCCGGAGGGCGAGCAGGGCGACCCGTTCTGGGTCGCCGGCCGCCGGCCGACCTCGGCGCCGCCGGGTCTCTGTGGCCTGCGGTGAATTCACAGTGCCAATTATGGCACTCACTGCTATTAATGGTCTCGACGCCCGATCGAGCGCCGACGATGTCATCGACAAGGAGTACAGCAGCATGAGCAGCAACGGGACCGGACGCTTCGCCGGCAAGACCGCGATCGTCACCGGCGCAGGGTCCGGCATCGGCAAGGCCACCGCCCTCCGCCTCGCCCAGGAGGGCGCCAGGGTGATCGCGAGCGACATCTCGGAGGAGCGCCTCACGGCCCTCACCGGCGAGCACGCGGACCTCGACATCGTCGCCGTCGCGGGCGACATCTCGTCCGAGGATGCCATCGCGGAGGTGATCGCCGCGACGGGGGGCCGGGTCGACGCGCTCGCCAATGTGGCGGGCATCATGGACGGCTTCCTCCCGCCCGCCGAGGTCGACGACGCCACATGGGACCGCGTCTTCCTCATCAACGTGACCGCGATCATGCGGCTCACCCGCGCGGTCCTGCCGCTCATGCTGGAGGCCGGCGGCGGCTCCATCGTGAACGTGGCCTCCGAGGCGGGACTTCGCGGCTCGACGGCGGGAGCGGCCTACACCTCCTCCAAGCACGCCGTCATCGGGCTCACCAAGAGCACGAGCGTCTTCTACGCGCCGAACGGGGTCCGCACCAACGCGGTGGCGCCGGGCGCGGTCGCTACGAATGTGGACGGGTCGTTCAAGTCGCAGCTCGCGGGCGAGCGCCTCGGGCCGATCATGCAGACCAACGTCGGATCGGTCGCGCAGCCGGAGCAGCTCGCCGCGGCGATCACCTGGCTGCTCAGCGACGACTCCGCCAACATCTCGGGGGTCGTGCTCGCGTCGGACGGCGGCTGGTCCGCGATCTAGGGCGGGTTCCGGGACGGGGAGGGACTCGTCAGTCGCTCAGTGCTGTCTGCTGATAGAGCGCGGGCCGCAGCCGGTCTCCGTCGATGGTGTAGACGCTGGTCATCCTTGCGGTGAAGGCGGGCTCCGAGCCGGACCGCCTGGCTGTTCCACGGTATGTCAGTGCGGCGGCGTCGGGGCCGATGGCGACCCTCCGGAGGTCGTCCAGTTCGTACTCGTCCCAGGGTGGGACGCCGTCCAGGCTGGCGGCGACCGCGTCCCGGTCGAGCACCGATCCGTCGACCAGCACCATCACCGCCTCCCGGGTCATCAGGTCGCGGTAGTAAGCGCCACCGGTCGAGGAGCACAGGGCGTCCCAGCCGGCGCGCTCGGCGGCGAGGAGGTCGCGGAGTTCCACAGTGTCCATAGTGCGGAACCATACTCCCCGACCGCCGGAGGAGCGGGGTGCCCCCTACGGGCGCTCGGCCAGGCGGACGATCACTGCCCTGGTCGCGCGGAGGAGGCGGTCCGACTCCGCCGGGTCGGCCTTCTCCTCCCGCAACTGCAGGTCGAGTGCCTCCAGCTGCTCGCGGAGAGCCGCGTCCACTTCCGGGTCGTCGTTGACGTAGGCCAGCTCTGAGACGGAGTTCAGGAAGCGTTCGACGACGGCCGGACTCCCCGCGCAGTAGTGGCGTACCGGGGAGAGCGATGAACGGACCAGCTGCGCCCGGCTCTGGGATGCCGTGACGACGCGCAACTCGTCGCGCGAGCCGGCCAGCGCGGCCGGCAGCGACGGGTGCCGCAGGGCGCGTACGAGCACGGCGGTCACATGGCCGAGCGAGTTCACGGCCGTCGTGGGGTCGTTCACGCCAGGCGAGAGCGCACGGATCGCGATGTCGAGCAGCTGCTGGATGCCGTACTCGACGTCCTGCGCGGCGGTCCTCTCGTACCAGATCGAACCGGACGCGCGCACGGCTGCCTCTATCGCTTCGCTGTCCGGTGCTGCGGCAGCATCCGTCGCCCACCAGAACGCCTGCGGCGTGCCGGCGACGATGCTCTGGCCCACGCGCTTCGTCTCCTCGACCACGATGCCGTTCGCCTCAGCGATCCGCACAAGACGCTCCCTGTCCACGCTCGTGATGAAACCGGACGAGTCCGCCGTGACCACGTGCTTCCTGGCGGGCTCCTCGATCTCTCCGCGATAGGCGTCCGCCCCGGCGTTGCTGTCGCCCACGAGCTCCATCGTGCGGTCTGTCTCGGCGTGGATCTCCTTCATGATCGTCTCCACGCGGAGCTGCGTGGCGAGGTGCGCGAGGAAGATCACCAGCACGACGACGCTGACGAGGGTGAGCACGAAGCCGGTCGTGACCGCGATACGGGGCACGAACACGGGCTGCGCGTCGGTCGAGTCGCCGATGGACCGCAGCACCGTGATGGCGTAGGCGAACGTGCCGAGGAAGACGGCGAGCGTCAGGTGCACCTGGCGATCCCGCGAGAACAGCCGGAGCACGCGGGGCGACACCTGGCTGCTCGCCAGCTGCAGCGCGACGACCGTCAGCGAGAAGGTGAGCGAGGTGGCCGTGATCAGGGAGCCCGCGATGGAGGAGAGCACGGACCGGGCGGTCTCGGCGCCGCCGTTGAAGACGACCGAGTCGGCGGTGGTGGGGAGGGTGTGGTCGACGAGCAGGTCGATCCGGGGGAGGGCGACGCCCAGCACGACGCCCAGCACGATCGCGGCGACCGGGAACGGCCAGAGCCGCGACTCCAGCGCCTCCGAGAGCCTGGCGATCACACTGCGGCCGCGGATCGTTGCTTCCATAGGTCGCCTCCCGTTCCATCCTGACCATACTCGCGAGGCCGCGACGGACCCGCGGTGTGCTGATCGGACTACTCGGCCAGCACGATCGTCGTCCCGCCGCGGGCCGCGGCCTCCAGCGTCGCCGCGCCCGAGCCGGGCGTCGTGACGATCGTGTCGAAGTCGTCGAGGGACGCGATGCGGTAGGCGCCCTCTCCCGGGAACTTCAGCGAGGTGGCGACGAGGATGCTGCGGTCGGCCGCCCGCCGCATCCTGTGCTTGATCCCGGCCTCCTGGTTCAGGTCGGTGACCACCGAGCCGTCGGGACGGATGCCCCCGCTGCTGATGACGGCGACGTCGGCGTGGATGAGCGCGAGCATCTGCTCCGTCAGCGGGCCGGACACGGTGCCCGGCTTCGAGCCGACCGCGCCGCCGAGCAGGATGAGCGTGCACGCCGGGTCGTCGCCGAGCACGCGCAGGATCCACAGGTTGTTGGTGACGATCGTCACCGGCCGGTCGCGCAGCAGCCGCGCGACGGCGAGCGTGGTGTGGCCGATGTCGAGCAGCACGACGTCGCCGTCTTGGATGAGCCCCGCGGTCGCGACGGCGATGACCCGCTTCTCCGCCGCATCCGGGTCGTGGTCGGTCAGCTCGTCGTCCGCCGTCTCCGCGAGCGTCGCCCCGCCGTGCACCCGGCGGAGGCTGCCGGCGAGCTCCAGCCGCTCCAGGTCGCGCCGGATGGTGGTGCCGCTGACCTCGAGCAGCCGGGACAGCTCCTCGACGGTCACGCTTCCCGTCTCCTGCACGCGCTCGACGATGGCGGTTTCGCGCTGATGGGTCAGCATGGCACCCCTTTCCCGGTGGATGGTCTCAGCGTGGCGGTGCTCATTCTCGCTCATATGAACGCCGAATGAACAGTATCCAGCGCTCATTTGAAAGCTCTCTCGCTGGTATCGCCAGAAACGTGCGGCGCGGTTAGCGTGAAACCGCTCGCCCCGAACGGCCGGGCAACCCACCCCCCATCACCCCTCCCACCACAGGAGCGCTCACGTGAAATCCACCCGCCTGTTCGCCTCGCTCGCGGTCGTCACCGCCGCCGGGCTCGCTCTCGCCGGCTGCGCGCAGAGCAGTTCCGCCGCCTCCGCAAGCGACGGCGCCGACAAGAAGCTCACCGTCTTCCTCAGCGCGGACACCAACATCCAGGACCTCTGGCAGAAGACGCTGATCCCCGCCTTCGAGAAGGACAACCCCGGCTACACCGTCTCGGTCGACTTCGACCTCCACGGCCTGCACGACCAGCAGACCGTCGCCAAGCTGACCGCGGCCACCCTGCAGAAGAAGGACCCGGGCTACGACCTCGTCGACGCCGGCTTCGTCTCGCAGGTCGCGGCCTCCGGACTCCTGACCAAGGTCTCGCCGAGCACCGTCCCCGGCCTGAAGGACGTCCCGGCCGACCTCGTCACCGCCGGCGGCAAGGGCGGCATCCCCTACCGCGGTTCGAGCGTCGTGCTCGCGTACGACACCAAGACCGTGCCGACCCCGCCGAAGACCCTCGCCGACCTGCTCGCGTGGATCAAGGCGAACCCCGGCAAGTTCACCTACAACTCCCCGGACACCGGCGGCAGCGGCCAGTCGTTCGTCACCACCGTGCTCGACCAGAACGTCTCCGCCTCCGACCGCTCGAAGCTCGTCACCGGCACCGACCCGAGCGTCGAGACCTCCTGGGACAAGGGCTTCGCGACCCTCGCCGGCCTGAACCCGTACGTGTACCAGAAGGGCGTCTACCCGAACGGGAACAACCAGGTGCTCGACCTGCTCTCCAGCGGCCAGATCTCGATGGCCCCGGTGTGGAGCGACCAGTTCGTCACCGGCCACAAGAACGGCCAGATCCCTTCGAACATCGCGTACACCCAGATCTCGGACCCGTCGCTGACCGGCGGTGCGAGCTACCTCGGCATCCCGTCCGCCTCCCCGCGCCAGGCCGGCGCCGAGAAGCTCGCCTCCTGGCTGCTCAGCCCGGCGGCGCAGACGCTCGTCTCCGACAGCATCTCCGGCTACCCGGTGATCTCGCTGGACAAGCTGCCCGCCTCGGTGCAGACCCTGTTCAAGGATGCCGACATCGCGCACCTGCGGCCGGCGTACTTCGCCACCGTGGCGTCCGACATGAACAAGGCCTGGGCCCAGAAGGTCCCCGGCAAGTAATGGCCGTCGCCACCGCCACCACGGCGGCCGTCCCCGCGGACCGCAGCGCACGACGCGCGCGGCGGTCCGCGGCGGCGGGCTTCCTGCTCGCCCTGCCGCCCGTGGTCGTCATCGCGCTCTTCGTCGGGGTCCCGGTCGTGCTGGCGCTCGCCTTCAGTGTCGGGTTCACCGGCGGCCTGAACTCCGTGATCGCCGCGGTCGGCCAGAACGTGCATCGCGCCGACGGCGTCGTTCCGACCTTCGCCGCCTACGGCGACGTCTTCGCCACGGAGGCGTTCTGGCAGGATCTCGCGCTCACCCTCGGCGTCACCGTGGCGAGCACCGCGATCGTGCTGGTGCTCGCCGGCGGCATCGGCCTGTACCTGCGGCTGCGCGGCGGATGGCTCGCCCGCGTCCTCTCGGCCGTGGCGATCGTCCCCCTCTTCATCCCCGTGGTGATCGCGTCGTGGGCGATCCTGACCTTCTACGCGGCGGACGGCTTCCTGCGCAGCCTGCTCGCCCAGGTCGGCGTTGAGGGCCCGGTGTGGTCGTACTCCGCCGTCGCGATCGTGATCGGCTCGGCGTGGACCTCGCTCCCGTTCGCGGTGCTGATGATCGCCTCCGGCCTCCAGTCAGTGCCCGACGCCCTGATCGAGGCGGCCCGGGATGCCGGGGCCGGCACGGTCCGGATCGTGCGCACCATCCTGCTCCCGATGTGCGCCGTTCCGATCGTCATCGCCGTCACCTTCACCGCGATCGGCGTGATCGGCTCGTACACCGTCCCGTACTTCACCGGACCCAACGCTCCGACCATGCTCGGGGTCGCGCTGGCGAGCTACTTCACCTCGTACAACCAGCCGCAGCAGTCCCTCGTGATGGCCTTCGTCGTCTTCCTCGCGGCCGCCGTCATCGGTGCGTTCTACGTCTGGGCCAACTTCCGCAGCGCCCGGCAGGAGGGACGGATCTGATGCCGCACGCTCTCTCGGCAGCCCTTCGCGGCGCGCTCGCGGCCGTCTTCGCCGTCGTGCTGCTCGTGTTCGTGCTCGGGCCGCTGCTCTGGCTCGGGATGCACGCCTTCGCCGACCGCTGGACCTACCCGAACCTGCTCCCGGACTCCTGGACGCTGCGCTGGTGGCAGACCGTCTTCAGCGACCAGGCTCTCGGGTCGTCCATCCAGAACTCGCTGCTCATCACCCCGCTCGTCGTGCTTGTGTCGGCCGTGGTCTGCCTGCCCGCCGCCTACGCGTTCGCGCGGTTCGAGTTCCCCGGCCGGCGGCTGTTCCTGATCGGGCTGTTCGCCACGAACGCCTTCCCGCGCATGGGCCTGTTCGCGACCCTCGCCTCGCTCTACTACGCGCTCGGGCTGATGAACACGGTCGCCGGCATCGTCATCGTGCAGTTGCTCGGCACGATCGTCTTCATGACCTGGATCCCGGCAGCCGCCTTCTCGGCCGTGCCGCGGTCGCTCGAGGAGGCCGCGCGCGACGCCGGGGCGTCCCGGGCGCGCGTGTTCTTCGGCGTGACACTCCGGATGGCGCTGCCCGGCATCCTCGTCGGCGCGGTCATGGCGTTCCTGGCGGCCTTCGACGAGGCGCAGGGCACGTATCTCGTCGGCGCCCCCGACATCCTGACGATGCCGACCGAGATGTACAGCCTCGTCCTCAACTTCCCCAAGCAGGTGGCGGCCGTGTTCTCCATCCTGCTCGCCATCCCCTCGGTGGTGCTGCTGCTCGCCGTGCGCAAGCACGTCATGGGCGGGCAGCTCGCCGAAGGCTTCCAGCTCAAATGAAGGAGACACCCGTGTCCTCTCCCGCTCCCGACGGCCTGCACCTGAACGGTCTCGGCAAGACCCTCGGCGGTCGCACCATCATCGACGACCTCTCCCTCACGGTCCGTCGCGGCGAGCTGGTCTCGCTGCTCGGCCCGTCCGGCTGCGGCAAGACGACCACGCTGCGGATGATCGCCGGCTTCCTCCAGCCCGACGCCGGAAGCATCGTCATGGCCGGCCGCGACGTCACCCGGCTCGGCCCGGACAAGCGCCCGAGCGCGATGGTGTTCCAGAATTACGCCCTCTGGCCGCACCTGACCGTGGCGAAGAACGTCGCGTACCCGCTGCGCCTGCGCCGCCTCCCGCGGGCCGAGATCGCGGAGCGGGTGGAGCGGATGCTGGGCCTGGTGAACCTGCTGCACCACCGCGACTCCCGGCCGCCGCGCATCTCCGGCGGCGAGCAGCAGCGCGTCGCCCTCGCGCGGGCGCTGGTGCAGGAGCCGGACGTGCTGCTCCTCGACGAGCCGCTCAGCAACCTCGACGCGAAGCTGCGGGTGCGGGTGCGCGAGGACATCCGCGACCTGCAGCAGCGCCTCGGCATCACCACCGTCATCGTCACGCACGACCAGGAGGAGGCGCTCTCGATCTCCGACCGCGTTGCCGTGATGAACGCGGGACGGATCGAGCAGTTCAGCTCGCCGGCCGAGCTCTACGCGCGGCCGGCGACGGAGTTCGTCGCCACCTTCATCGGCGCGCTCAACCGCTTCGACGGGACGTTCGACGGGACGCGCATCCATCCCGGCCCGGATGTGGTCGGGGTGCGACCGGAGAACGTCACCGTGAGCACGGCGCCGCGGCCGGGTGCGCTGCGGGCGATCGTCGAGCGCGTCGTGCCGCACGGCCACTTCGACGAGGTGCGCCTGCGGCGGGACGACGTGACGCTCGCCGCCTACGTCTCGGGGGCGGCGCCCCGGGCCGGCGAGGTGGTCTTCTCGTCCATCGACGCGGCGCTGGTCTACCGGGACGGTCGGTTGGTCGAGCAATCGGTCTCCGCGCCGGTCTCGGCTCCGGTTTCGGCGGTGCTCGCATGACGGCCTCCGGCTTCGCCCGCGCGTCCGCGCACCGCGGCGACTCGTCGGTGTTCCGCGAGAACACCCTCCCGGCCATCCGCTCGGCGATCGCGAAGGGCGCAGAGGTCGTGGAGATCGACGTGCGGCTCACCGCCGACGGAGAGGTCGTCGTGCTGCACGACCCGACGCTGGAGCGTCTGTGGCTCGATCCGCGTCCGATCGCGGAGGTGCCCGCCGCCGACCTCCTCCGCTTCGGCGGCCCCGACGACCGCCCGCCACTGCTCTCCGACGTGCTGCCGCTCTTCGGAGGCGTGGCGAGCCGCCTGGTGATCGACATGGACAGCCCGGAGTTCGCTGCGCCCGCCCACGCCGTCGTGGCCGAGGCCGGCATCGTCGTCGACTGGTGCGGAGACCTCGACGGGATGCGCGTGCTGCGCGACCTGGACGCCGACGCCCGGCTCTGGCTCCCGTGGCGGTCGATGCGTGTGCCGTCGGACGCCGAGCTGGCGGAGCTGTCGCCCGTCACCGTGAACGTCCCGTTCCCGATCGCCGACGACGCGTTCGTGCGCGGCGTGCACGAACGCGGCCTGCCGGTCACCGTGTGGACCGTGGACGAGCCGGAGGACCTCGCCCGCGCCCTCGCCCTCGGCGTCGACACCATCACCACCAACCAGCTGGACCGCCTGCGCGCGATGCGCGAGACGGTCGCGACACCCGCGGAGGTCGTCCGATGAGCCCCGACGAGCTTCACGACGCCCGCGACCTCGCCCTGGAGCTGGCCGCCTGGGCCATCGGCCGCACGCGCAGCTACCGCGTGACCTCGGTCTCCACCAAGGCGAACCCCGCCGACCTGGTCACCGAGCTGGACCGGTCGATCGAGCGGCACGTGCGGGAGCAGGTGGCGCAGTGGTTCCCCGGCCACGCTTTCGTCGGCGAGGAGTACGGTGGCCAGGCGGTTCCCGGCCGGCCGACCTGGTACCTCGACCCGGTCGACGGCACGACAAACCTGGCCAACGGCGTCCCCTGGACCGCGTTCTCGCTGGCGCTCGCCGTCGACGACCGGCCGCTGGTCGGCGTCGTGGCGGACCCGTGGCGCGACCTGCTGTTCGACGCCGTCACCGGGGAGGGCGCCCGCCGCGACGGCACCCCGCTCACCATCCCGGCCACGGACTCGCTCGTCGGCGGCGTCGTGAGCAGCGAGCTCGCCGGCCACGAGGCCTGGAGCGGGATGGGCGCGCTCGCGCAGGCGCTGACCGAGCGGTTCTGCACCCTGCGCGTCATGGGCTCCGGCACGCTCACCCTGCTGGGCCCGGCGGCCGGACGCGGCGCCGGTGCCGTCATCCACCGCTTCAGCCCGGTCGACCACCTGGCCGCCTGCCTCATCGCCGCCGAGGCCGGAGCCGCGGTGCTCGGCCAGGATGGACGCCCCGCCGTCTTCCCGGCGACCGGCGGCATCCTGGTCGCCGCGCCCGGGGTCAGCGCCGAACTGTACGACCTGTGGCGCGGCGCGGTCGTCCACTGATCGCGGGACCCGTCGGGTAGGGTCGTGGCGCACCCCTCGGCAGGGTGAACGGAGGACGCATGACGTACGAGGCAACCCCGGCCCCCGGCTGGTACCCCGACCCGCACGGCTCCGGCGCGCTGCGCTGGTGGGACGGCACCCGGTGGAGCGACCAGCTGGCGGCTGCGCCGTCCCCGTACACCGCGCCGCAGCGCCGCCGCCCGCTCGACCCCGCAACGCCGATCTTCACGGTGTGGATCTGGCTGGTCGTCGCCATCCCCGGGCTGTCCGCCTGCCTGCTGTTCCTGCTCCAGCCGCAGGTGCTGTTCCGCGAGATCCCGGGGACGTCCCGGGTCACGATCTCCGACCCGTTCGCCCTCATCGGCGGCCCGATGTACTTCGTGGTGATCGGCCTGAACTGGCTGCTCACCGCCGCGTTCGTCGTATTCTCCTGGCTGGACTACCGCGAGCTCCTCCGCCGCGGCGTCGAGCGACCCTTCCACTGGGCGTGGTCGTTCCTCGGCATCGTCTACCCGATCGGCCGCAGCGTGGTCGTGCGCGGCGTCGCCGCCGGCCGCGGCCTCGCCCCGATCTGGGTGGCCATCGGCGTGTACGCGCTCACCCTCATCGTCAGCATGATCTGGGTCATCCGATTGGCGGCGGAGATCATCGGCACCGCCACCATGAACATCCCCGCCGGAGCCTGAGAGCCCGGTGTCCGGAGGCCCCCGCATCGTCCGTTATGATGGCTCTCGTGCGTCCGCTCGCGGTCGCGCTGGAGACGTCGCATAGTCAGGCCTAGTGCACCACCCTGCTAAGGTGGAGTCCCCGTAAGGGGACCGAGGGTTCAAATCCCTCCGTCTCCGCCGAAAAGTCCTGATCAGAGGCGCTTTCTGAATCGCGTGTAAGGCATTTCCCCCACAAAAACCCCACGCGACGGCTGCATCCTTTGTTGCCATTGGCATCGGAGACGGCTCCTCGCGAAATGCGGCGGCGAATCGCTAGCGCAGTACCGGTTCCGCTGAGGTGAGCAGCGGTAGGTCCTTGCTGCGAGGGAGGCTCTCAATCGTCGAGGCCCAGGCACGCGAAGGCACCCGCCACGGTGGCGAGCTGGACGCGGTCGTCGGGAGCCGCACCTAACTCGCGGGCGGCGGGGTAGCCGTGAGCGACGCCTCCGACAAGCCGCCCTACTGTCCCGGTCCAACCCACTGGTACGCAGTGCCGGGTCCGCGCCCCGACCCGATCACGACCGCGTCTCCACGGGCGACGACAGCGTTCAACGCCCTCAACGCGCGCGCATCCCTCCAGTTGAACTCAGCGACCACGTCTCGTGTGCGTAGCGGACGGCCCGCGGTGCGGAGCAACTCCGCCACTTGATCTGCGGCGTCTTCGGGGCGCATTCTCGTGATCGGTGCCACGGTCGGGTGGGCCGGCGCGGACACGGCCGGTTCGCGATCGTCTGCCATCTCGTAAATCCTGCCCTTATTGATCCCGACAGCACGAGCGAGTCCGCGGCTGACCAGGTTGGTCAGAAGCTTCCGAGCGTCACGTGAGTCGAGAGTCATTTCTTCGCGCAGCGTCGCATTGGTGTACTTCATCCCTCCGCGCATCTTCGCAAGCACTACGCGTTGCTTGTCGCTGAGCCCGTGTGCTCCCGGGAGCGTCGCCAGCCATTCGATGTCATTGGCGTGCATCAGCGCATGGTTTGGCACTCGAGCGGTGAAACGGATCGTCTCGTTGTAGAACTTCGGTGGCTCCATCCCCGCCTCCGCCAGTGCGGTCAGAATCGTCGGGATACCACTAGCGAGAAGCTCAACCACACGCTCATCGTTCAGAGTGCGGACATTCTGCAGGATCGACGCGAGCCGCTCGTTTCGCGGAGAGGACACTTTCGCAAGCCCCAACGATGCAATGTCCAGATCCCAGAGACCGCCAGGATTCGTGACGATCAGCTTGTCGCGCTCAAGCCTCAGAACGATCGACTGCCCCAACGTGTGCGGTGCCAGGTCGCGATGAATCAAAGCGTTCGAGAGAAGTTCGCGCACCGCAACTGTGGGGTACTCCGGCACATCCCGGCCGTGACCGTCTTCACCGAACGCCACTCGGGTTCTGGTGTTCCGGATTACCCATTCCAGCGCTTCGTCCAGCATGGCGGGGATCGGGCCGCTGATTTCCCGGACGTCGGTCGCGCGGGTGCCGGCGTTCGATGACGGGTCGGCGGCAACACTCGCCTTAATGACGAGCCGCGGGAAGAACTGCTGAGGATAGACACCCATGGCGAGGATGCCGGCGACCGTTGGAGTGCCACTACGAGCCAAGACGCTCGTGCGCTCCAGAAGATCACCATCGTCGGTGAACCGGGCCAGCTGCGGGTTGCGGCGACACAGTTGGAGGTAGCGACGGACATACGAATCGTCGAGGTCCTCGCGCGTTGCCTCCGGTACCGGTTCGCTGTCGAATCGCGGCCGCCCACGATTGGTGATGAAGGTTTGCTCCTCCACCACAGACATCGGGTAGTCGCCGTCGTAGACACGGACGTACGCTTTCCCGTCCGACGTCCGGGACGGTCTGAGATTCGCATCGAGTTTCCGCACCTCTACAAGGACGATCTTCTTTTTTTCGAATTCGACGTCGGAGACTTCAACGTGTGGCGGTGGTGACATTGTCCTTGTTGCGTTGGCCACCGACTGTTGCATGGCGGCTGCGTCCGCGATTCCCGTTGTTTTGAAACCGGTGTTCTCATCGAGCCCGAGAATGATGAGTCCACCGTCGGTGTTCGCAAACGCGGAGATGGTGCTGGCAATGTTGGAAGGAAGCCCGCCGGCGGCACGTTTTGCTTCTACGCTTGAATGATCGGAACCGTCGCTGCGGAGGCGGCGAACGATTGCAGCTACGTCATCAAGGCGCATTCTCGGATTGTAGCGATCGCTGGACAATCACCAAGAACACGGTTTATCTCCCCAAATAGTGCAATAAAGACGTTGTTGGAGAATTCGAGGAGATACCGCCGCTATTTATGCATTTCTTGCGATGCGTAATGGCACGCAGGAAATGATGACGAATACCGTCGCGGACAACAATAGAAACAGCCCATTTGTCGCAGCGCCTGGTACCCGGATTTAGGTGCGACGTTGAGTCAGCCGTAACAATGCCGGTGCTACTAACAGTCGCACGCCGTTTCGAACGGCGATCCCTCTGGCGTCATCAATGACATCAGCATCAAACGCTGCAACCGTAGAAGCGGATTGCACGGCTTCTCGGCAAGCTAGTAATCCTGGGGGCGATCGAAGTCAGATGTCATCGTGCACCGCCGTTCAGAGTCTGAAGGACGGCGGGGTCTCTCGAACTGGCAGCGTAGGTCGTAGGCAGGGACCGAGCCAGCCAAGCATGGGCAGCACTCGTCGACGCCGACTAGATCGAGCACAGCTTCTCCAGCGGGTCGGTTGAGTTATGGACCGCAACGCGACCACCATCTGGTCGGATGGCCTGCTTTGGTGATAGGACCGCGGACATGACTCTCGTTATTGGGTGCTTGACCTATGACTTCGTGGTCATGTCATCAGATCGTCGTATTACCCGGCGGGATGGTCAGGGCCGGAAGGTTTTGCACGCCGATTCGGACTTGAAGACCTTTCGTGTGGGGCGCGATTACCTCGTCGGCTATTGCGGCGTCGCACGATTCAAGGACCAGCCAATGGAACACTGGGTAGTCGAGTTGCTTGAAAAGGTGACAGAGCGATCGATGGTGAAGGCCCTCTGCGTGGCGGTCGAGAGCACCGTCTGGGATCAAGGGCTCTATCGTGAGCCGATCGCATTCATGGGGGTCGGGTTTCGCGATGATGCCTTCGGGCAGAAGCGAATACCGCATCGGTGGATTTGGTCGAACGCTTTGGATGAGCGAGGCGACTTCTCTCCTCGGCATCTGAGTGTGGATTTTCGTCTATCCCAATCAACGGTGCAACCAACTGGGCTGGAGATTGCGACGATAGGTGTCGACACAACCGATGCGGAGGTCGAGGCGGCGATGGCGGAAATCGGCCGTAACCTGCCGATGACACCCGAGGTCGTCGCATCCGCCATTAGCTCGCTCTCCGATACGGTTGCTGCACGCGATGCAGGTGTCGGACCCTCCTCTCTGGTTACCACTCTCACCAGATCCGGACAGGTCGACAGCTCGGGCGGATACGATGCGTCGGGCATGGCGCATCTGCCCAGTTACGTTGGCAACGACTTCGTGATGCGAGATGTCACAGTGTGGCCCGGCGCCACAGGATTCATCGGCCCGTATCGCGATCAACTTTCTCCCAGATAGCAGTGGTTTCTGCGACTCCGATCTTTGCGTGATGAACGGCGTCGGCATTCTTTCTGTCATTAGAAACAGCGGGCCCCGGCGAATTGCGGTTGCAGAGTTGGCGTCTAGGTGACCTGCGTCTCGCCGTGCGATCGTTCGGCGCAACGATGGCAAGCACACGCGGCTTCGGCCACCGTATGGTCGCGAAGGTCCGGCTACGGTTCAGCGCGGTGCAGCGTGCCCGAATGCATCTGGCTTGCTGAGCCGGTCTTACGGCCCTGTGCGCCTCTCGAGAGTCCGTCGCGCTGAGCCCGACGAAAGCCCCACAACTGTAGTAATCGAGAGAGGCGCAATGTCATCGAGGGTGCTGAGAAATTCCGCGGTTTTCCGCGCGTTTTGAAGCCGATCAAGTGGCGTCGTCAGGGTTCCAACCCCTCCGTCTCCGCCGATCGAAGCTCCCGGAATCCCCGTGATTCCGAGGGCTCCTGGGTTTCCGAGCCATGCGTCCCCCTGGTGCGCCACAGACCGCCGGGTGGACAATGAGGACGTCCCGCAACGGGCTCCGACGGTGCGGCCCCGACCCCTCGACCGTCTGGAGGACACGTGTCCGAACGCAGACGGATGGGCATCCTGGTCTACGACGACGTCACCATGATCGACGTCGCGGGCCCGGCCGACGTGTTCTCGCACGCCAACACCTTCGGCGCCGACTACGAGACCGTCCTCCTCTCGGCGGACGGGCGGAACGTGAAGGCCTCGAACGGTCTGACCCTGACCGCTGAGCTGCCCGCGGCGGAGGCCGGCCGGCTCGACACGGTGATCGTCCCCGGTGCGTACGGGATGATCTCCAAACCGTTCGAGCCTGCGCTCACCGACGCGGTGATCGCGCTCACGTCCGGTGCCGGGCGCATCGCGTCGGTGTGCACCGGCTCGTTCCTGCTGGCACAGGTGGGTCTGCTCGACTATCGCAAGGCCACCACCCACTGGACCCGCGCGGAGCAGTTCGCCAAGGCCTTCCCGCTGGTTCGGGTGGATGCCGAGGCCCTGTTCGTGCGCGATGGCAACATCATCACCTCGGCCGGAGTGAGCTCCGGCATCGACCTGGCACTGGCGATCGTGGAGGACGACTTCGGGCCGCGCGTCGCCCGCCAGGTCGCACGGCAGATGGTGGTCTTCCTGCAACGACCGGGCAGCCAGTCCCAGTTCTCCGCGCCGTCACGGGAGCACCTGGCCGCCGACAACCCGTTGCGGAGGCTGATGGACACGATCGCCGCCGATCCCGCCGGTGACTACTCGCTCGCCCGCATGAGCTCGATCGCGAACGTGAGCGCTCGAACCCTCACCCGGCTGTTCCACGACGAGATCGGGACGACCCCGGCCCGCTATGTGGAGCTCATCCGGATCGAGGCGGCCCAGATGATGCTGCAGAACGGTGCGACGGTCGCCGAGACGGCCGCCCGGAGCGGCTTCGGCACCTCCGAGACGCTACGCCGCGTCTTCGTCGCGAGAGTCGGTTCGAGCCCGTCGGTCTACCTGGAGCAGGTGCGCTCCGGCGCATAGCAGCATGGCCGGATGTGTGGGCATGCAGGCCGGATTCTTCCTGGGCGGATGTGCGGGCCGCGACGAGAGTGAGGTCACCGCACACGAACAGCGGCACCGACCGCCGGAAACCGAAAGGAACCAACCGTGAGTACCGCCCTGATCGTCGGGCACCCCGACCTGACCGCCTCGCGCGTCAACGCCGCCCTGGCGGCGTCGGCCGCGGACATCCCCGCCGTGGATGTCCGCATCGTCGCCGACCTCTACCCGGGAGGTGTCATCGATGCTCTGGCGGAGCAGGCCGCGCTCTCCCGCGCAGACGACGTGGTCCTGCTCTACCCGACGTACTGGTACTCGGTGCCCGGGCCGCTGAAGAACTGGCTGGATGCCGTGATGACGCGCGGCTGGGCCTACGGCACGGGCGCGCCGGGCGCGTTGGCGGGGAAGACGCTGCGTGTCGTCACGACCACCGGCGGGACGGAGGCCGGGTACCGCCCGGGGGAGCTGCACAGCTACGAGTACGACGACATCCTCGCTCCGCTCCGGGCGACCGCGCACCGCCTCGGGATGCGCTGGCGTCCGCCGCTGGTCGTCCACGGCGTCCGCGACATCGACGACGACACTCTCGCCGAACTGAGTCGCCATTTCGGTGAGATCCTCGACGGAATCGCGGAGCCGCGCGCCCGGGTCGAAGCGGGGGTCCTCCGATGAGCCCGGCACAGCGCATCCCGCTCAACACCCTCGCGATCGCCTTCGGTCTTGCCGGGCTGGCCGCGATCTGGACGGCCGCCGGGCAGCTGCTGGGCGTGCCCGACCTGATCGGGCAGGCGCTCTGGGGCGTGGTGGGGGTCGCCTGGATCTGGCTGATCGTCGCCCATCTGCGGCGGGGGGCGCGCAGCGCCGAGTCGCTGGCCGATCAGCTGCGTCATCCGGCTCAGGGCCCGATCGCGGCGTTGGTGCCGGTGGTCGGGATGCTGCTCGGAGCGGACCTGTACCGCTTCGTCCCGCTCGCCGGCGAGATCCTCGTGATCGCCTCGATCGTGGTCGCGGCCCTCTTCGCCGGGTGGATCCTGGCCTTCTGGCACCGCGGGAGCCTCCCGCCGGAGGCCTTCCACGGCGGCTACCTGCTGCCCACGGTCGCGGCGGGACTCATCGCCGCGACCACGTCGTTCAGGATCGGCCTTCCCGGGCTTGCGATCGGGGCCTTCGCGGTCGGCGTGTTCTTCTGGATCGTCGTCTCCACCGTGCTGCTCGCGCGGCTGGCGTTCTTCGCGCCGTTGCCCGACGCCCTCACCCCGACGTGCGCCATCCTGCTCGCCCCGCCCGCCGTCGCGGGCACCGCCTGGTTCACCATCAACGGCGGCCACACGGATTTCGTCTCGATGGCGCTGCTGGGCCTTCTGGTGGTGATGGCGCTGCAGCAGGTCGCTCTCATCCCCCGCTACCGGCGCCTGACCTTCACCCTCGGATTCTGGTCGTTCACCTTCCCGGTCGAGGCCGCCGCCGGGTACGGGGTCGAGTGGGCGGCGCTCGCCGCCTTCCCGGGCTGGCAGGACGTCGCCTGGCTGCTGGTCGCCCTGGCCACGGCGGTCATCCTCGCCGTGGCGGTGCGCTCGGTGCTGCTGGTCACGAGGGTGCGCCGCGGCGCCCGCCGTGCAGAGATCGCCTTGCGTCACGCCGACGACGCCGTGGAGGCCGGGGCGCTCAGGGGGAGAGACACGCCATGACCGCGACACCTGGTCGCGACATCTCTGCGAGGCCGGCGCGGCTCCCGAGCATCCCCTGAGTGCTACCGTCACCCCCATGACTGTCACCTCCCTCCTCGACCTGCGCTTCGCGGCCGACCACCTCGACGACGGGCCGCCCGCGCTGCTCGAGATCCTCACGGTCACCCGCGCTTTCGACGGCTGCCTCGGTGTGGATGTCGTCACGGATGTCACCGACCCTGCCCACGTGATCGCGGTCGAGCACTGGGAGTCGCTCGAGCACGACGAGGCGTACCGCGCCTGGCGTGCCGGACCGGGCGCGTCGGGGCTCGGCGATTACCTGGCCGGACCGCCCACCCTGACACGGCTCACCGACGTCGCCTCGTTCTGAGCTCGAGCCGGCCGGCATTCGCCCGATTCCCCGCGACAGCTAGCTTGGCTAGTCAGTGACCCGCTACGTTGTCCGCAGGGACGGCGAGCGGGGGCGGTCATGGCGGGACGCGGACGACCGGCAGGTCTGCCGCTCGCTGACTCCATCCCCACCGACGCCGGGCCGGGACTCTCGGCTGCGGAGGTCGCGGAGCGCGTAGCCGACGGCCGGACGAACGCCTACCGGCAGGCCGCCAGCCGCAGCGCGGGCAGCATCCTGAGGGCGAACGCTCTGACGCTCTTCAACGGCATCATCGCGGCGTGCTTCCTCGTGCTCCTGCTGCTGGGGCGGTGGCAGGATGCGCTCTTCGGCTTGAGCGCGCTGGCGAACACGATCATCGGCTCGGTCCAGGAGTTCCGGGCGAAGGCGGCGCTGGACCGGCTGGCTGTCCTGCACGCTCCGAACGCGCGGGTGCTGCGCGACGGCAGCCAGAGCCAGATCGCGGTGGCCGACGTCGTGCTCGACGACATCCTCGCCCTCCGCGCGGGCGACCAGGTGCCGGCCGACGCGGTGGTCGTCACCGGCGGACACCTGCAGCTGGACGAATCGCTGCTGACGGGCGAGTCCGATCCGGTCGACAAGTCCCCGGGAGACGAGGTGCTCTCCGGTTCGGTGGTGGTCGGCGGAGAGGGGCTCGCCCGGGTGGAGCGCGTGGGGGCCGCATCCTTCGCCAACAAGCTCTCTGCGGAGGCGAAGCAGTTCTCCCTCGTCGCCAGCGAGCTGCGCTCCTCCATCGACCGGGTGCTGCGCTGGGTCACCTGGGTGGTCGGGCCGATCGCGCTGCTCGTCTTCAACGCGCAGGTGATCGCGCTGGGCGGCTGGGCGGACACCTTCTCGTCGGGGTCGTGGCGTCAGGCGGCGGTGAACACGATCGCGGCGGTGGTGGCGATGATCCCGCTCGGTCTCGTGCTGATGACCAGCATCGCGTTCGCGGTGGGGGCGGTGAAGCTGGCGCGGCAGCAGGTCCTCGTTCAGGAGCTCGCCGCGGTCGAGGGGCTCGCTCGGGTGGACCTGGTCTGCCTCGACAAGACCGGCACGCTCACCGAAGGGGACATCGAGTTCGACGCCGAGCATCCGCTCGGGGACGGCCCCGACGGCTGGCGGGAGGTGCTCGCCTGGTACGGGGCGGACCCGGATGCGAACGCCACGGCGCGCTGCCTGGCGGTGCCGTACACACGCGCCGTCCCCGGCGAGCCGACAGGCCGCATCCCCTTCTCGTCCGCACGCAAGTGGAGCGCGGTCTCGTTCGGCCAGGGGGCTCCGGGCAGCTGGGTGCTCGGCGGACCGGAGATGGTGTTCCCCGACAACCGGCTGGCGGATCGGACGGCGCAGCTCGCCGCATCCGGCCGCCGGACACTCGTGCTCGCCCACTCCTCCCGGCCGCTGCCCGCCGAGGAGCGTCTGCCGGCCGGCCTGGAGCCGGTCGCCGTCCTGACCTTCCGGGAGCGCATCCGCTCCGACGCGGCCGAGACGCTGCAGTACTTCGCGGATCAGGGCGTGGCCGTCCGGGTGATCTCCGGCGACAACCCGCAGACGGTGGCGGCCATCGCCCGCCAGGTCGGGCTCGACGCGCCGCACGGCTTCGACGCCCGCGAGCTGCCGGCCGACCCGGTCGAACTCGCCGAGATCGTGGAGGGGAACACCGTCTTCGGGCGGGTGACCCCGGATCAGAAGAAGGCGATCGTCGTGGCCCTGCAGTCCGGCGGGCACACGGTGGCGATGACCGGCGACGGCGTGAACGACGCGCTGGCGATCAAACAGGCCGACATCGGGATCGCGATGGAGTCGGGCGCGGCCGCGACGAAAGCCGTCGCCCGGATCGTGCTGCTCGACGGCCGCTTCTCGCACCTCCCGGGCGTGGTGGCCGAGGGGCGGCAGGTGATCGCGAACATCGAGCGCGTGTCGATGCTGTTCCTCACCAAGACGGCCTATGCGACGGCGCTCGCGCTGCTCTTCGGTGCTTTCGTGCTGCAGTTCCCCTTCCTGCCGCGTCAGCTGTCGGTGATCGACGGCCTGACCATCGGGTTGCCCAGCTTCTTCCTCGCCCTGATGCCCAACGCCCGACGGTACGTGCCGGGCTTCCTCGTGCGCTCGCTCTCGTTCGCGGTTCCCGCCGGCGCCGTGATCGCCCTCACGCTGCTCGCCTACTCCTGGTCGTCGGCCTCGGCCGGCGTCGGTCAGCCCGAGCTGCGGACCGGATCGACCCTGATCCTCACCATCGTGGGGCTCTGGGTGCTGACGGTGCTGTCGCGTCCCATCGACGGCTGGAAGGTGATCATCATCGGGTCGATGATGATCGGGCTCGTCCTCGTGTACGCAGTCCCGATCGCGCGGGACTTCCTGCAGCTGACCGAGGTCTCGGCCGTCACCGCGCTCCTGGTGCTGGTGTTCTCAGCCGCGTGCGTCGGACTCATCGAGGTCGTGCGGTTCGTGCACCGGCGATTCGTGGGCAGGCACACGGCCGCCCACGCTCCGGCGTCGGCCCGCAGCGCCGAGGTGGACGGCCGCGTCCGTCCGCCGGCGGAGCTCATCGGCGCCGTCGTGATCTGCTACATCGCGGGCGTGGCGGAGATCCTCGCGGGCATCCTCCTGCTCTTCGTCCGCTACGGCGACGGCCTCGACGGGGTGGAGCGGCTCGTCGTCACCGCCGTCGGAGCGGCCACGATCATGCTCGGTCTTCTCGTGATCTCGCTCGGGTCGGGACTGACGCGCGGCCGACGGGAGGCGCGGGTGCTGCTCACGGTGCTGTTCGCGGTGTCCGCAGCGCTGAGCGTCGTCGTCCTCCTCACCGACGGCGCCGTGACGGCCTTCCGGCTGCTGGACCTGGCGATCAGCGTCGCCGTCATCGTCGTCCTGTGGACGGGACGGGCCGCCCGCTTCTTCCGCCGCTCCGGCTCTTCGGAGCGAAGAGTCCCGTCTGCCGGCTGATGGCACGGACGACGCCACCGGCAGGCTCCCGCAAGGGACGGGCCGGCCTGCGCCGGTCGCTGCTGGTGGCGTTGCTCGCCGCCTGCGCGGTGATCGGCGCCCTCATCGCGCCGGCCGGTGTGCGTGCGTCCACGGCCGCTCAGCTTCAGCGGCTGGCGCGGCTGGACGCGGCGCAGGTCGAGGCGGTGGTGCGGGCGGATCCTGCCCAGCTGCTGGAGCTCGCCAACGCGAATCCGGAGGAGACGGCGCGGGAGTGGCCGCGACTGCCGAAGGGGGATCGCGCGCAGCTCGAGCGGCTTCTCCCCGGATTCGTCGGGAACTTCGACGGAGTCCCGTATGCGACGCGCGACAGGGCGAACAAGCGGCTGCTGCAGCAGCGCCTCTCCTCGGCGCAGGCCACGGTGGTGTCTCGGCCGTCGGACACCGGCAACGTGCTCGCTCTCGCCGCCTACAAGGCGATCCGCGCCGCGGTGACGGTGAAGAGCCGTCCGGCGAGACATCTGGTGGAGTTCGTTCCCGGTGTGCGTCCTACGGCGTCGATCGCCATCGGGAACCTCGACACGGCGTCGATGATCACCTGGCTCATCCCCGGCATGGGCACATACACGACCGACATGCAGCTGTGGAGTCTGGCGGCGCAGAACGTGTGGGCGTCGCAGCGGGACGCCGGGGCGCCGGCCGATCATGCCGTGATCGCCTGGATGGGATACGTCGTGCCGCCGGTGGGCATCGATGCCGCCCTCGGCGAGTACGCCGCCACGGGCGCTCCGCTGCTGACCGAGGCGATCCGGGGTGTGCGGGCCGTGCGGGCGGGCCGGCTTCCCGTCCTGAATGTGGTGGCGCACTCCTACGGGACGACGATGGCCGCAGACGCGCTGGCCGACAGCCCCCTGGGCATCGGCACGGTGGTCCTTCTCGGGTCGGCAGGCATCGAGGAGGCCATCCGCGATGCGGGCGCCCTCCACGCCGACGCGGTCTACGCCGGTGAGGCGACCGCCGACGAGGAAGCCGCCCTCGGACGGTTCAGCCGCGTCGACCCCCGGAACCCGTCCTTCGGCGCCCGCGTGCTCGCCGTGGACGGCGACCCGGCAGCCGGGCTAACAGCCGTCACCGGGCATGCCCCGATCCTGCATTCGAGCTACAACGACGACATCGCCTCGCCGGTGTGGACGGTCATCGCCTCGGTGAAGGCGCGCGAAGCCGCGTACCGTGCGCACCTCGCCGAGCACGGCTACCTCGACCGCGGCACCCAGTCGCTCCAGCAGGTCGGGATGGTCACCGCCGCGGCATCCGTCTCGGGCACGAGTCCGGCGAACCGGCCTCATCCGTTGCTGAGAGCGACGCCCCGATGGTGACCCCAGTTGTGGGGAGCGCCGTCCGCGGGTTTCCCCGGAATCCCGGGGCGGGCGGTCCGGCGCATGTTCGCATACCGAATGTCCGTTTAACGGGTTGCCGAGGGTCCTCTCACTCTCCGGTAGCTTCGGCGCAGAACAGGCGTAGAACGCGCTGTCGACCCGACCCGACGTCACCCGACCCGACGTCACCTCACCCCGATCCCTGAGGATGCTTGTGAAACCGACCCCTCGGCTGCTCCTGCGCGGCCTTTTCTCGATTCTCGGCGTGTTCGCGCTGCTGGCCGGCGGCATCGCCGGGTTCAGCGCTCCTGCCCAGGCGGTCACCAGCACGGTGCAGCTGACGCGCGACGTCACCCTGCCGACGCCGCCCGCGACGTCGTTCGCAGGCGCCACCTCGGGCGACGGCTGGGACGTCCAGTTCCTGGGCGACCGCATCTTCAACGTGTTCCACCACAACTCGTCCGCCTACCAGGTGGACTGCCACCTGCAGGCGACCGGTGAGCACTGCGACACCGCGGGCGATGGCACCTCGCCGTGGCCGAAGACCGTGACGGCGACCGACGGCTCCGGCTTCTCGACCCCCGGTCACTCGACCGGCATCGTCGACACCGCGGCGGGCAAGTTCTACGGTTGGACGACGCGCGTCTCCGACCAGGTCGGCGGTGTCGTCTGCGTCGACCTGACCACGGCCTCCGCCAACCCGTTCTGCGGATTCACCGCGCTCACCGGTGCGGGCGAGGCCCAGCTGCCGTTCAGCGGCAGCCTCAACGGCGGCGCGATCGTCGGCACGACGATGTACGCGCTCAACAGCTCGGGCACGACGGCGGGCGCCGGCAGCAAGCTGCTGTGCTTCGACACCTCCACGGTCGCCTCGTGCGGCCAGCCGATCGCGGTCGGCGGGATCGCGACGACCAGCCCCAGCATGTACGACTGGACCGTCGCCATCGCGGGCAAGGTGTTCGTGCAGTCGAGCGCGACCCTGAGCTGCTACGACCCGGCGACCGACGCCACCTGCGCCGGCTCCTGGCCGGTCGCCGTGCCGCAGTACACCGCGCGTCCCTTCGCCCATCTGACGGCGGACGGCGTGGAGGACGGAGTCTGCATCCCCCAGCCCGGCGTCGTGCCCTGCTTCGACCTGAGCGGTCAGGCCGTCACCACCCCGGCGGCGCTCGCGGCGGCCATCGGCGACGGCGGCAACTGGGAGTCGAGCATGACCATCGGCACCCGCGTGCTCGTGGCGGGCTCCGACAGCAACGTCTACTGCTACGACTTCGCCACCGCCGCGGGATGTGCGAACTTCCCGAAGGCGATGACGGGCTCGAACCTGCTCTACACGGTCAACCCCGACCCGGTGCGGTTCGGCTGCATCTGGACCAACGCCGACAGCGGCACCACCCAGATCCAGACCTTCGACGCCTTCTCCGGCGCGACCGGCTGCGGCAGCACGATCCGCCTCGCGGCGAGCGTCGTCATCCCGCAGGCGCAGTGCGGAGCATCCAGCTGGGTCAGCGCCGCCGTGGTCGACCCGGCCCCGGGCAGCTACACCTCGGCCAAGGTGGATGTGACCAACGCGAACGGCGTCGCCGTCGCCGGGGCGACCGGGCTCGCGCTCGACAGCACCGGATCGGTGAACCTGGCCGGGCACGACCTCGGGGATGCCCCCACCTTCGGCTTCAGCTTCGTCGACCCGACGTTCGCCTCGGGCGGCGTGACCATGCGCATGTCGTGGAACTCGCCGGACACGGCCGACTGCACGGCGCCGGATGCGCCGACCGCGGTGACCGCCACGCCCGTCCCTGGTGGGGCCACGGTCACCTGGAACCCGCCGGCGTACGACGGCGGCTCGCCCGTGACCGACTACGTCGTCACCGCCGCACCGGGAGGCGCCTCGTGCACGGTCGCGGCGCCGGCGACGAGCTGCACGGTGACCGGTCTCGCGCCGGGGACGGCCTACACGTTCTCCGTCGCCGCCAAGAACCGCTACGCGACCGGTCCGGTCTCCACGGCGTCCACGTCGGTCACGCCCCCGGCTCCGCAGGCACCGGGAAGCCCGACGAACGTCCAGGGCAAGCCCGGAGGCGGGACGGTCACCGTCAGCTGGCGGCCGCCGGCGACCGACGGCGGCTCGCCGATCACCTCCTACACGGTGACCGCGGTCCCCGGTGGCGCGACGTGCACAGCGATCGCCCCGGCGACCAGCTGCACCATCACCGGGCTGACTCCGGGTGCGCGGTACGCCTTCCTCGTGGTCGCGCGCAACGCGGTCGGGGCCGGGACGGAGTCCACCGCGTCCGCCGCCGTGGTCGTCGGTTCTGCGGCATCGCCGGCTCAGCCGGTCGAGGCCACGGCGACGTTCGCGGGATGACCCGATCGGCGACAGCACGGTGGCGGACGGCGACGTCGTCCGCCACCGTGCTCCTGACGCTCGGCCTGGCGCTCGCGCTCAGCGGCTGCGTGCCATCACCCGGCGCATCCACTGCGTCCGGGGCCGAAGGGACGGTCGCGTCGTCGGGGGCCGAAGGGACGCGGGGCCACGGGGCCATGCTCGCCGCGACGGCGAAGGCCGGCCTCACCGAGGTGCCGGTGGCGGAGAGCCCGGGCGGCGCGCAGGTCGCCTCGTTCGCCAGCCCGAACGCGGTGGGCGCTCCGTTGACCTTCTACGTCCTCGCGAAGAAAGGCGACTGGCTTCAGGTGGAGCTGCCGCAGCGCCCCAACGGTTCGACCGGGTGGGTCCGCGCGGCCGACGTCGTGACGACGGGGCTGCGCTACCGCGTGCAGGTGTCGACCGCGAAGAAGCGCCTCTGGGTCTACTCCGGCGATCGGGTCGTGGAGTCCCACCCGGTGGCGACGGGGACCGGCGGCACGCCGACGCCCCACGGCGACTTCTACATCACAGAGCTGCTGCGCCCGACGAACACGGGATACGGGCCGTACGCGTTCGGTCTGTCCGCGTTCTCCACGGTGCTCGACTCGTTCGCGGGCGGCCCCGGTCAGATCGGCATCCACGGCACCGCGGACTCCGCGAGCATCGGCCGGGCCGCCAGCCACGGCTGCATCCGGCTGGGCAACGACGCGATCACGCGCCTGGCCGGCCTGCTCCCGCTGGGGACGCCGGTCTCGATCGACTGAGCACTACGTGGAGGGTCCGCCGGCGCTGACGCTGTCCACCGACGTCGTCTCGTTCTGACTCTCCTCCGCGGGAGCGTGCTCGTCCACCGTTCGGGCGTTCGTCAGCGTCAGGGCGCCGACGCCTGAGATCAGTCCGACCGCGACGGCGATGATGAGGAAGGCGATCTGCTCCCCGTGGAAGAAGGACGTCGCCAGGGCGGAGCTCCACGTGCCGCTGGGAAGGACGGTGGTGACGAGTGCGGCGATGAGGGTTCCGACGACGGCCGTTCCGAGGCTCGTCCCGACCTCCTGGGCGGCGTCGTTGAGCGCGGCGCCCATGGAGGTCCGGTTCTCGGGCATCGCGCCGACGAGAGCGACCGCGCAGATGGTCATCACCGTCCGCAGCCCGATCGTCATGACCACCATCGCGGCCGCGATCGCCAGGTAGTTCCGTTCCACAGCCCACGCCATGAGCAAGAGCCCCGCCGCGAGGAGGAGTGCACCGGCAAGGCAGGCGAATCGATGACCGAGGCGGCGGACGAGCCACTCGGTGAGCGGGGTCGCGAGGATCATGGTGAGGATGATCGGGAGGTTGGCGAGCCCGGCCAGCAGCGGTGACCAGCCCCACGCGTACTGGAAGTGCAGGATCAGCGAGAACATCACGCCGGCCATAGCGACCGAGGTGCCGATCTGCGCTATGGCCGCGCCCCGAACCGTGCCGCGGCGGAAGAGGGTCAGGTCGAGCATGGGGGACCCGGCCGTACGTTCCCGCACGATGAAGAGCACGAGGGACAGCACCGCGGCGACGGCTACGCCGATCGTGATCGGCGACGTCCAGCCGTTCTGGATGCCGCTGGTCAGCGTGTAGCAGGCCAGGCCGATCGTCAGGACGCTGAGTGCCGCACCCGGCAGGTCCAGGCGATCGCGGGTCAGGCCCTCGGCGGTGTCGGCGGGCACGCCCAACCGGACCCCGACGCAGGCGATGAGGGCGATCGGGGCGTTCACCAGCAGCAGCCACTGCCAGGGCAGGTGGGCGAGCATCGTGCCGCCGAGGAGGGGGCCGAGCACGAACCCCGACATCCCCACGACCATCATCAGCGTGATGGCGCGCATCCGGAGCTTCTCGTCGTCGAACAGCCGGAAGACCAAGGAGTTGGTGATGGGAGCCATGGCGGCCGCCGCGATCCCCAGTGCGGCCCGCAGGGCGATCAGCTCGAAGGTGGTGCTCACGAGGAGCACGGCCAGGCTGATGGCGCCGAAGAGGCCGAGACCGATCTGCAGCACCCGGCGACGACCGAAGCGATCGGCGATGGAGCCGGCCGTCAGCAGCAGACCGCCGAAGGTCAGGGAGTACGCCCCGGTGACCCATTGGAGCGACGTCGTGTCTCCGCCGAGGTCGCGACCGATCGTCGGCAGCGCGATCGACAGCAGTGTGTTGTCGACCATCTCGACGAAGAAGGCGAGGCACAGCGCGGCGAGCGGAATCCACGCGGCCTTCATCGAGGTGTACGTGCGGGCTCTTCCGACGGCGATCGTGCTCATGGCGGCTCCAGACGCTAGGAGGTGGACAGGAACGGCGGCTCGAACAGCGTTCGTTGTTCGAACATCGTTCGATAGAATAGAACAACGTTCGATAGGCTGCAAGCAGATCCTCGCCGGGGTCGCGTGATGGGATGGAGCCATGGCAGAACTGGAGGCCGAGAGAACCGGTCCGACGCGCCGACCGCGCACCCGCACGCGCGCATCCCACTCGCTGGAGTCGGTGCTGGCGGGTGCCGTCGAGATCCTCGATGAGTCGGGGGCGCAGGGCTTGACCATCCGGGCCCTGGCCGCACGGCTCGGGGGAGGTGTCGCGAGCATCTACTGGTATGTGTCGGGCCGCGAAGAACTACTCGACCTCGCCGCCGACTCGGTGCTCGGGGGTATCTTCGACCAGATCGCTGACGTGGGCTCGGAGGATGCGATCGACGACCTCCGCGCGATCGCCATGGCGATGTTCGACACGATCGTCGACCGTCCGTGGCTCGGAGCGTACGTGTTGCGGGACACCGGGCTGCAGGTCCACTCGCTGCAGCTCTATGAGCGCATCGGCGAGGAGGTCATGCGCCTGGGGCTCACGCCGCGACAGGTGTTCCACGCGACCTCGGCCGTCGTCGGATTCGTCATCGGGACGGCTGCCGACCTGGGGCAGGAGCCGCCTGCAGCCGTCCTGTCGGGAGAGGTCACGCGCGAGGAGTACCTGGCGCGAATCACGGGCGAGTGGCGCGCGCTCGATGCGACCGCGTACCCCTTCATCCACCACATCGTCGGTGAATTCGAGCGGCACAACGACCGCGATCAGTTCGAAGCCGGGCTCGATCTCCTCCTCGCCGGACTCCGGCTGCAGGCGGATTCCGCTCGCTAGCCGGTCAGGCCGCGAGGTCGCGCGCTGCCGCCACGAGCGGAGACACCTCGTGCTCGCCCTGGCCGACGCACACGAAGAAGACGAACTCCGTGGTGCTCGGCACGGTGACCACGGCCGCCGCCCCGGCGAAGACACCGGCCGGGAGGTCTTCGAGCCGCGCCATCTCGAGGGTGCGGCGCTCAGCATCCCGGACGATGCCCTGGAAGGCGAAGAACGCGTCCAGGTGGGCGTCGTCCTCGGGATCGCCGAGCCAGCCGACCAGCGGCGTCGGCGTGCAGTGGCTGACCGGGAGGAACGAGAAGATCGCGTCGGCGACCTCCTCCAGCGGGCCGTCGCCGCGCGTGACGGCGCGGTCGTCGACGGGCAGCGAGGTGACGGCGATCCACTGGCCGGAGCGGACGGCGCCCAGGGTGGACAGCAGGGGTGCGGAGAGAGCGGGATTCAGCTTCGTGAGCATGGAAGTTTCGGGTACTTTCCATCGGGTTGCACGTAAAGCGTCGGGTGAATGGTGCGGCCGGCGGATCGCGAGCGGGTCGGGTTCGGGATTGTGTGCAGGCCGCGAGCGCAGCCCGCGATTGCGGTGGCCCAGCGAGTTTCGGGTTCGGCGGGTTGGATCGATCGTAGGACCGTGTCGGCATTTAAGCTGACACCCATTCGGGGGTGTTAATTCGAATTGCTCGCAGGTCTGGCCGCAGGGCGCCTTCTCCCCCTACGGTCTGGACATGGATCTCGGGCTCTCAGGGAAAGTCGCCGTCGTGACCGGCGCGAGCAAAGGCATCGGGCTTGCCATCGTGCAGGGCCTCGTCGCTGAGGGGGTGCGGGTCGTCGCCGGCGCGCGATCCTCCACTCCGGAACTCGACGAGCTGGTCGCCGGCGGGAGCGTCCTCTTCGAGAGCGTCGACCTCACCGAGCCGGACGCCCCTGCGCGCCTCGTCGCGCGCTCCGCCGAGTGGGGCGGGCTGGACATCCTCGTCAACAACGTGGGCGCCCTCACGTTCCGCTTCGAGGGCTTCCTGGCGATCACCGACGAGCAGTGGCTCAATTCGCTGAACCTCACCTTCCTGGCCGCGGTCCGCACCACGCGTGCTGCGATCCCGCTGCTGCTGGAGCGCGGCGGCGGCAATGTCGTCACCATCGGATCGGTCAACGCCTTCCTCCCCGACCCGCCCGTGGTCGACTACTCGGCGGCGAAGGCGGCGGTCTGGAACCTGTCCAAGGCGCTCTCCAAGGAGTTCGGCCCGCAGAACATCCGCTTCAACGTCATCAGCCCGGGTCCGGTCGCGACCCAGCTCTGGCTGGGCGACGACGGCGTCGCCGCCACGGCGGCCAGGAACATGGGGGTCGACTTCGACACGGCCCGCGACCGCGTCGTGGCCAGCCAGGGCGGCTTCTCGACCGGACGCTTCACGCAGCCGTCGGAGGTCGCCGACCTGGCGCTGCTGCTGGCGAGCAACCGCGCGGGCAATGTCACGGGGGCCGACTTCCTCATCGACGGCGGCCTCATCAAGACCCTCTGAACCACCGCAATCGAACGCTCGACCCACAAGGCGTGGACCATCCCGGGACCGGGCCGCCCGCTCTTCGAGGACGCGACGGCGAACTTCGTCCGCAACTCGCCGGCCGCGGTCGACGCGCACACGGCGGTGCGGGGCCCGCTGCTGCTCGGCTCGGGGACAGAGGACCACACGGTGCCGAGGTCGGTGACGGCCGCGGTGGCGAAGCTCTACTCCGACAACACGTCGTCGGTGACCGAGTTCCACGAGTACGAAGGCAAGGGCCACTCGCTCACCATGGACTCGGGCTGGCAGGACGTGGCCGACGACGTGCTCGACTGGTTCGCGGCGAAGGGTTACGCGGCCGTGTGACCGCTCCGGCGCGGATCGGGTTAGTATCTGCGTATGGATGCAGATAAGCCGATTTGCGGTCGCCTTCCCGACAGCCAGTACGTCGAGCTCGCGGTCGAGGTGTTCGGGATGCTGGCCGACGCGACCCGCGTGCGGATCGTGCTCGCCCTGAAGGACGCCGGCGAGCTGTCCGTGAACCACCTGGCGGACATCCTGGACAAGCAGCCGTCGGCCGTGTCGCAGCACCTGGCGAAGCTCCGCCTCGCCCGCATCGTCTCCACCCGGCAGGACGGGCAGCGCGTGTTCTACCGGCTCGAGAACGAGCACGCGAGCCGGCTGGTGACCGACGCGATCTTCCAGGCGGAGCACTCGCTCGGCGGGACGCCCCGGCACCACCACCCCGAGGCCGCGGCGACGGACGAGGCGACGGCGTGAGCGGGACGCACACGCACGAGCACGATCACGGGCATGACCACTCGCACGGGCATGACCACGAGCACGAGCACGAGCACGAGCACGGGCACGACCACGGGCACGACCACTCGCACCCGCACGGCGGGGTGAAGGGCTTCATCTACGACCTCTTCGTCCCGCACACGCACGACGCCGCCGACTCGGTGGACGACGCGCTCGAGGCCAGCAAGGCCGGCGTGACCGCGGTCAAGGTGTCGATGTTCATCCTGCTCGGCACGACCCTGCTGCAGCTGCTCTTCGTGGTGGTGACCGGGTCCGTCGCACTGCTGGCCGACACCATCCATAATTTCGCGGACGCCCTGACGGCGGTGCCGCTGTGGATCGCCTTCGTGCTCGGCCGCCGCGTCGCCACCCGGCGCTACACGTTCGGGTTCGGCCGCGCGGAAGACCTGGCCGGGCTGTTCATCATCTTCGTCGTCGCGCTCTCCGCGGTGGTCGCCGGCTGGGAGGCGATCGACCGCTTCATCCACCCGCGGCCGGTGGAGAACGCCTGGTGGCTGATCGCCGCGGGCCTCATCGGGTTCGCGGGCAACGAGCTGGTCGCGATCTACCGCATCCGCGTCGGACGCAGGATCGGCTCCGCCGCCCTCGTCGCCGACGGCGTGCACGCGCGCCTGGACGGGGTCACGTCGCTCTCGGTGGTGCTCGGCGCGATCGGCGTGCTGCTCGGCTTCCCGATCGCCGACCCCATCATCGGACTGCTCATCTCGATCTCGATCCTGGTGCTGCTCTGGGGCACCGTGAAGTCCGTCGGCGCGCGGCTGATGGATGCGGTCGACCCGCAGCTGCTCGACCGCGCCGAGCACGCGCTGGGGCACGTGGACGGGGTCACGGGCGTCCGCGACGTCAAGCTGCGCTGGGTGGGTCACCGCCTCCTCGGGTCCGCGGTCGTCGCCACCGACGCTGCGAGCCTGCACGACGCCGCGCACGTGGCCGAGCACGCCTCGGAGCGCGTCCGGGCCGAGCTGCGCAACCTCGACGACTTCGTGGTCACACCCACACCCGGGCACCACGGATGACCGACCTGGCGCCGGACCGGCGGAACGAGCTCCTCCGCACCGGCTTCGCGCTGGAGTGGATCACGCTCGGCTGGAACGTCGTCGGCGTCGTCGTGCTCGCGTTCCTCGCCGCGACGTCGGCGTCGGTCGCGCTGGCCGGGTTCGGGCTCGACTCGCTGATCGAGATCGGCGCGAGCACCGTCGTGATCTGGGAGCTGTCCGGCACCGGGGAGCACCGCCAGCGGCTCGCGCTCCGGCTCATCGGCGCCGCGTTCGTCGCCCTCGCCGTCTACCTCCTCGTGCAGACGGCGGTCGCCCTGCTGACCGGCCACCAGCCGGACGGCAGCCTCGGCGGCATCGTCTGGACCGGCGTCACGGCCGTCGCGATGTTCGTCCTCGCGGCGCTGAAGGCCAGGACCGGACGCGCGCTCGGCAACCCGGTGCTGCAGAAGGAGGGCCGCGTGACCATGGTGGACGGCCTGCTCGCCTGCGCCGTGCTGCTCGGCGTGCTCCTCAACACCCTCCTCGGGTGGTGGTGGGCCGACTCGGCGGCCACCCTCGTCATCGTCTACTACGCGGTCCGGGAGGCCGTCGAGATCTTCCGCGAGACGGCCCGGCCGACATGAGAGTTAGCCCGCGCTGAACACTGGGAATCCGCCCGCCCGCCCGACGTGGCCGGGCGCGGATTGACAGAATGGACGGGCGAAGGGGAGTAGCTCCTCGCCCGGTCACCCGGGCGTGAGGGCACGTCGACATACTGGCCGCGTCGGTGCGGCCCGGCGTGCCTCCCGTATCCGGGCGAGCGAGACCTTCGGTCCCACCACGGCGACCGGACTCTCCTTGCTGCATGCTGTCCGGCGCCCTCGACCGAGAGGCCTGAGACACATGACCACCACTGAGACACGCGCGCCCGCGTCCCGCTCGCTCCGGCGACTCGTCATCCCCCTGGGGATCGTCGCCCTCGTCGTCGCCCAGGGCGTCGCGCTGCGCCTGAGCGGCATCGAACCGGCTCCGCTGGTCGGCATCCTGATGTACGGGCTCGCCATCGTCGCGGCCGCGTTCGCGCTGGCGTGGGCCGGCGAGGCGGCCGAGGTCGACATCTCCGGCGGACTCGCCGTCGGCCTGCTGGCGATCATCGCGATCCTCCCCGAGTACGCTATCGACCTCTACTTCGCCTTCACCGCGGGCTCGGACCCGGGCCAGGCCCAGTATGCGGCGGCCAACATGACGGGATCGAACCGGCTGCTGCTCGGCTTCGGCTGGCCGTTCATCCTCCTGGTCGCCTTCCTCGTGTTCCGTGGAGCCCGTCGCCGGAAGGCGAGCGTCGACCCGGATGTCCGGACGCGACCCTTCGCCATCCGGCTCCCCGACGACAACCGCGTGGAGCTCGGGCTGCTGCTGATCGCCTCGCTGCTCACACTGCTCATCCCGCTGACCGGGCAGATCCACGTGCTCCTCGGGGTCGCTCTGCTCGCCCTGTTCGTCTACTACCTGTGGCGCGTCTCCACCGGCGAGAGCGAGGAGCCCGAGCTCGTCGGCGTGCCCCATGCGATCGGGTCGCTTCCGACGGTCGCGCGCCGCATCACCGTCATCGGCATCTTCGTGCTGGCGGCCGTCGTCATCCTGCTGCTCGCGGAGCCGTTCGCGCACAGCCTGATCGCCGGCGGACGGGCGGCCGGGATCGACGACTTCCTGCTCGTGCAGTGGCTGGCGCCGCTGGCCTCGGAGGCGCCCGAGTTCGTCATCGCGATCATCTTCGCCGCCCGCGGCAAGGCGGCGATGGGCGTCGGCATCCTGCTCGCCAGCAAGGTCAACCGGTGGACGGCGCTGGTCGGCACCCTGCCGATCGCGCACCTGATCGGCGGGGGTGGCTGGGCGCTGCCCATGGACGGCCGCCAGGTGGAGGAGTTCGTGCTCACGGCGACGCAGACTCTGCTCGGCGTCGCGATGCTGATCGGGCTGCGCTTCTCCGGACGCTGGGCCGCCGCACTGTTCGTCCTGTTCGCAGCGTCATTCGTCTTCACCTCGACGGAGGCCCGCTGGATCGTCTCGGGCCTCTACGCCGTCCTCGCCGTCGCGCTGTTCGCACGCCACGCGGCGCTGCTGCCGCAGACCTTCGCGGCGCCGTTCCGCCGGGTCGCCAAGGAGTGAGGCCGGCGGTTTCGCGTTCCGGTCCTCCATGGTCAGCTGATCGTCGGCGTTCCGCCTGGAGCCGAAGCCGTCCCTGGCCTGCTCGATCGGGGGCTGTCGCTCTCGGGTCGCTCCTCCGGTGGCATGGTCGTCAGTTGTCGTCGTGGATGCGGATGTAATCGGCGAAGCCGGGGATCGTGAACTCGAGGGCGCCGCGACGGCTCGCTTGGATGAACCCGCGGTTCAGGAGCCGGTCGCGGGGCACGGAGAGGCTGGCGCTGGTCACGCCGAGCCGTTCTGCGATGTCGATCCGGCGGACGGAACCGTCACCCAGCTGTGCCATCGCGGTCATGAAGTCGCGCTCCATGTCGGTTGCGTTGGACCACCGCGCCCGGAATAGCGCCTCCATATCGTCCTGCATCGCTTCCCGGCCAGCCAGGACATGGGGGAGTTCGATCCATGCCCCTGGGTCTGGCCGTCCAGCCGCGGTCCAGGCCGCGTCGCCGATCAGCTGCACCAGGTAGGGGTAGCCGCGCGCGGTATCAAGCGCGAGCGCGAGCGCTTCCGGCCTCCACTCGACGCCCTGCAGGCGAGCGGGAACGATCAACGCCAACTCCTCATCCTGGGGCTGTAGAGCGGGCAGGGGCCGGTAGGCGAAGCGTTCGCTGGCAGTGGCGGCACCAGAGATGACGTCGGCCGAATTCGGAAGACCTGCAGCGAATACCGCCGCCGGCACGTCCGCACCCTCGCTCTGCAGGTGCTGCCAGGCATACGCGAGAGTGCGTAGCCCGTCGGGATCAGCTGCCTGGATCTCGTCGATCAGGAGAACCACTGCGGTGTGCTTGTCTCCTGCAGCGGCGACGCGGATCACGGACTCGAACTCCCGGCTCATCGACGGTACCGCCGGGGCGTGAGCGCCGGGGCGCACCGTCGCCTCGACGCCAGCCACCGCCGGCACCCCTACCCGAACCGTGAGCGAATCCAGGGTGGCGCCGAACTTGCGACGGGCCGTTTCGCTCCAGGCCGCTGTTTCCCGCGCAAGTTCGGCCGCAATCTGGCCTATGAGGTGGCCCTCGCCCGCGGTCACCCACACCGCGAGAACGCCGCGATTGCGAGCACGGCGCTGATAGTTCCGCAACAGCGAAGTCTTGCCGAACCCGCGCGGCGCGTGGTCGACGTGGATACGTCCGTCCAGCCGACGCAGGTCGACGAGGTAAGACAGGCGCTCCTCGAAATCGGCCAGCTGCCTTGTGCGGCCAGGGACCTCGGGGGCGATCACACCAGGGGTGTATGGGCTCGGTTGCACCCTGTGACCTTATCGTGTTTTATACGAGAGCTGTTCTATAAAAGACGATCGTCGCACCGTCGGTACCCATCGACAGCGGCGAGCGGCTATCCCGACCTGTCGGACCACGTTCCCACCAGACGCCGCTGAATGTCGTGAAGCGTGCGGTCCCGCTTATGCTGCCCCGCGACGGCATCCCGTCGATGGATGTCTCCCACCGGCAAGGCGCGTCCCGCCTGCCGGAACGCACGGAAGGAGGAGCCGGCTGTGGACTCCCATCCCTCCTTCGACGATGGCGTTCCTTCCGACGGGGACGCACTACGCGCTTCCTCTGAACGGGCACCGACGGCCCGATCTGTCGCGGCGATCGTCATCACTGACGACCTGCTGATCACGATGGATCACGCCCTTCCGCGCTACTACCTCACGGCAGACGAGACATGGGCGGAAGCCCTGATCGCCCGTCTGCGCGACGACCTGAAGGCGATGGTCGACGTGGAGCGGGTGGTGATGTCGAATCGCCGGAGCACGAGCGACGGGAACACGGTCGAAGAGCGTTGGTATCTCTGTCGTCTCCGTTCGATGCCGGAGGTGGACGGTCGCGTGGGTTGTCTCACCCGTGCGGAGGTCGAGAGCGGGCAGGTACTCGACCTCGCGGAGCCGCTCGTGCGGGTCCTGCGGGAGAACTGGCCGGCGGCGCCCGCCACCCCGATCGAACCCGTCACGCTGCGCGATCGGGCCGCTGGTCACGCCCCTCCGCAGGACCCGAACCCGCAGGCAGGAGTGGCCCGTGAGGCCGGGCTTCGGCTATCCGAGGGTGCCTGGAGCTCGGGTGAGGGCATGCGGGTCGTCCGGATGACGCAGGGGACGCTCGACATCGACGATGGGGGAGAGGTGCTGAGACTCTTCGGCGAACTCACCTTGAGCGGCTTCATCGCGTGGATCGGAGGGATCGAACTCCTGCATCCGGAACGGCGTCGTCTTTCAAAGCAGGAGCAGCTGGATTCGGCTCTGGGAATCGCCCGGCGATGGGCCGATCCTGAGTTCCACATCAGCTTCCTGGACGAGCGAGATGAACTGGTCTGCCACACCGACAGTGGGCGAGGGCGACGACGCCGGCGATATCGGCGCTGGTGGTGACGGCGACGAGCGCCTCGGTCGGCGCCATCCAGACCAGGGCTGCTCGGCCGGTGGACACCGGGTACCGCTTCTCTCCGCCGGAGCGGCCGTCTTCTCCCACAGCGACGTGGTGGAGGACTCTGGAAATCGAACCAGACAAGTCGCCCCGATAGGCGAGTCCCCCTCGGACGGTCCGACTATAGCGGGGCGCGCCCACGGCGGTCGACATCCTGTGTCCGTCGGCACCTGGCGTGTCCGCCGCCGCCTCAGGGTCCGAGGAGGTCGGCGACGGCGTGGACGCCCGCGCGGATGGCCTCCTCGGACGTGTTCCCGAAGCCGAACACGAGCTGCGGTGGACGTGTGCTCCCGTTCGAGCGGTAGGTGCTCATCCCGTAGAGGCCGACGCCGCGGGCGCGTGCTGCATCGACGATCGCCGTCTCGTCCGCGCCTTCCGGGAGGTGGGCGACGGCGTGGAAGCCTGCCGCGAGTCCGGTGAGCCGGAGGTGCGGTGCGCGTGCGCCCAGCGCCGACGCGAGCGCGTCGCGCCTGGCGCCGTACAGGGTGCGCATCCGGCGCAGGTGGCGGTCGTAGCGGCCCGACTCGATCAGGCGGGCGAGTGCGACCTGGTCGAGCGTCGGGGCTCCCCGGTCCGCGGACTCCTTGGCGGCGGCGACCCCGTCCATGAGGTGCGCCGGAACGACCGCCCAGCCGAGGCGCAGCGCCGGAGCGAGGGACTTGCTCACGGTGCCGAGCGTCACCACCCGGTCGGGCGCGAGGCCTTGGAGCGAGCCGACCGGCTCCCGGTCGTAGCGGAACTCGGCGTCGTAGTCGTCCTCCACCACGATCGCGTCCCGGCGTTCCGCCCACTCGAGCAGCCGGAGGCGGCGGTCGGCGGCGAGCACGACACCGGTCGGCCACTGGTGCGCCGGCGTCAGCACGACGGCGCGGGCGCCGCTCGCATCCAGCGCCGCCACGTCGATGCCGCGCTCGTCGACGGGGACCGGGACGGCCGAGCCGCCGACGGCCTCCGCGGCGCGCGTCACCGTTCCGATGGACCCGGGGTCTTCCACCGCGAAGCGGGACACGCCGCGCTCCGCGAGCGCACGGAACGTCACCGCGAGCCCCTGCGCGAACCCGGCGCAGACGATCACCCGAGAGGGATGCGCGTTCATCCCCCGCACGCGACGAAGGTACGACGCGACCACGTTCCGGAGCGCGGGGTCGCCGCGCGGATCGCCGTAGTCGAACGCCGCGTTGGGGGCCGTCCTCGTCGCTTCGCGCAGCGCCCACAGCCAGTCGTCGCGCGGTACGGTGCCCAGGTCGGGCACGCCGGACGCGAAGTCGGCGATCCGGAGGCGGCTGCCGGGCCGGGCCGCGCCGGGCGGGTCCTCGGGGAGTCCGTCCGCCTCCGCCGGCTCCACCCGCAGGTCGGCGACCCGCGTGGCCGAACCGACCTGTGCGACCAGGTACCCCTCCGAACGAAGCTGCTCATAGCAGTCCTGCACGGTTCCCCTGGCGACGCCGAGGCTCCCGGCGAAGTCCCGGGACGACGGCAGCCGCTCGCCCGCGCCGAGCCTGCCGGTCTGGATCGCGGCGCGGAGTTGCGTCTGCAGCTGCGAACGCAGCGGCTCCGGCGAGCCGCGATCCAACCGGATCAGCAGCTCGGGAGCAGAATTGGACCACTCCACGGTCATGGCAATGGATCTTACCGCTGTGCCACCCGATTCCTAGTGTCGACTGCATGAGCACGACGACCGTCCCCACCGCGACCACCTCGCCCACCACGACCCGCCGCCCGCGGCTGGTGACGACTCCGCTCCTCCTGCGCTTCGCCTCGATCGTGGCCTGCTCGGTGAGCTTCTTCCTCCCGCTGGCCGTGGTCCCCCTGCTCGCCGGCAGCACGTCGCCGATCGCCGGCGGACTCGCCAACGGCGCACTGCTGGCGGCGACGGTCGCGGGCGAGCTCGCCTCGCCGTGGCTGATGCACCGCCTCGGCGCGCGGACCGTGCTGGCGGCCGGTCTGGTGCTGCTCGGCGCGCCCACCTTCCTGCTGCTCGCCTCGACCGCCGTTCCGGCCCTGGTCGGCGTCGGCGTGCTCCGCGGGCTCGGCTTCGCGCTCGCGATCGTCGCGGGCGGTGCGGTCACGGCGGCCCTCGTACCGCCCGAGCGCCGGGGGGAAGGACTGGCGCTCGCAGGGCTCGTCAGCGCCGTCCCGTCGCTCGCCGCGCTCCCTCTCGGGGTGTGGGTCACAGCCGCCGCCGGCCCCTCCGCCGTCTTCGCCGTCGCCGGCGCGGGGCCCCTGCTCGCCCTCGCGAGCCTTTCGGGGCTGAGCGGTGCGGTGCCGCGGACTCCGGGCCGGACGCGCAGCGCGTCCGCCTCGACGGCGGCGTCGTCGGGGATCCTGGCCGGGCTCCGGTCGCCCGCCGTGCTGCGGCCGGCGCTCGTCTTCGCCGGTTCCGCCGCGGTCGCCGGGGTGGTGGTCACGTGCGTGCCCGGCGCGCTGACCGGGTCGGCGGCATCCATCACCCCGGCCCTCCTCCTGCTGCAGCCCGCGACCGCCGCCCTGGGGCGCTGGGTCGCCGGGCGCTACGGCGACCGCCTCGGGCATCGCCGCCTGTTCGCGCCGGGCATCCTGCTCTCCGCGGCTGGGATGGCCGCGATGGCGGCGACGTCGAGCGCACCGTTGGTCCTGATCGGCGGCGTCGTGTTCGGCCTCGGGTTCGGTGCGCTGCAGAACGCCACGATCGCGGCGATGTACGACGGTGCCGACCGGGCCCAGTACGGCACTGTCAGCGCCCTCTGGAACGCCGGCTACGACGGTGGGATGGCCATCGGGGCCCTCGCCGTCAGCCTGCTCGCGTCGCTCATCGGGGCCGCCGCCGCGTTCCTGGCGCTGGCCCTGGCGCTGCCGATCGTGCTGGTGCTGGTGCGCCGCGCGGCGACCGCGTGACTCCGGCCGGCATCCCCATCCTCACCGTACCGGAGCCGCGGGGGCTTGCCGCAAGGGGGCTGGGACCGTGAAGAATGGCAGGTCTCACGACATCCCTGCAGAAGGAGACCGCTTGTCCGAGACCCGGGCCACGTCCGCCGCACCGTCCGTCCCCGAACCGTTCCACCTGCACCTCCCCGACGAGGTGCTCGCCGACCTCCGGCAGCGGCTGGAGCGCACCCGATTCCTCCCGGCCACCGACGTCGGCCGCCCTGCGGGCCTCGGCGGATCGCGGCTGAAGGAGCTGGTGGACGCCTGGCTGGCGTTCGACTGGCGGGCGGAGGAGGAGCGGCTGGAGCGCTACGAGCAGTTCACGGCGACGGTGCGCGGGCACCGCATCCACTTCGTCCGGGTGCGCCCGACCCGGCCGGCCGAGCGGGTCGTCCCGCTGCTCCTGCTGCACGGCTGGCCGAGTGCGTTCACCGAGTACCTGCCGCTGGCGGACGCGCTCGCCGCGGCGGCGACCGGCGAGCTCGCCTTCGACATCGTCGTGCCGTCTCTGCCCGGCTTCGTCTTCTCCGAGCTGCCGGACGGGCCGCTCACCCGCGCCGCCATCGCGGAGGACCTGCACGAGCTGATGACGGTCGCGCTCGGGTTCGACCGCTACGGCGCGTTCGGCGGCGACATCGGCGGAGCCGCCGCGGGCTGGCTGGGGGCGTTGCACCCGGAGGCGATCGTCGGCCTGCAGCTGATCCATCCGCCGTTCCCGGCCGACGACAGCCCGCAGGACGACCGGGAGGCCGCTTACCTGGAGGCGCTCGGCGAGTACGACGAGGAGGACGGCGGCTACAGCGCGATGATGGGAACCCGTCCGGACACCATCGCGGCGGCGCTGGCCGACTCCCCTGCCGGCCTGCTGGCGTGGATCGCGGACAAGTGGGACGACTGGGCCGACGGCGGACTGGCGGCGGTCGAGGCCGCCGACCTCTTCCGCGTCGCAACCCTGTACTGGGCGACGGGGACGATCGCGACCTCGTTCCGGCAGTACTTCGACTGGTCGTTCAACGAGCCGCGCGCGGCCGTCGCCGCCCCGACCGCACTGCTGCTCAGCCGGGAGCCGTGGCTCGAGGGCTTCCCGCCCTCGCTGGCGGAGCGCGCCGTGACCGACCTCCGCAGCGTCGAGGTCGCCGGGGCGGGCGGCCACTTCATGGCTCTGGAGCAGCCCGAGCGCACGGCGGAGGCCGTGCGGAGGTTCTTCGGCGAGCTCGCGGGCTAGGCCTGGCGCGGCTGTGGGCGCCGGAACACCCACGCGACCGTCTGGCGCCAGGTGGTCCGGAGCTCCCTGCCCCGCCGCCACTCCCGCCAGGTGAGCCAGATGATGACCGCGTCGAGCACCGTGAGCACGGCGACCGCGACCGACGGCCGCACGACGAGTTCGTACACCTGGAAGACGAGGAACGCGCCGAGCGCCGCCATGGCCCACGGGTAGACGCGGCGGGTCCCGACCAGCAGCGCCACCACGATCGCGAGCTTCACCAGGCCGTGGAGCAGCAGGTAGGCGGCGACGAACCAGACCGAGCGGCCGTGGAGGTGGGCGGCGCCGTGCAGCACCAGGTTGGCGATCAGGTCGTGCGGGTCCTCCGCCAGCTCGCCGGCGGTCGCGCGCTCGGCGGCCCGCTGCAGCTGCGCCGGTGGCACGAACAGCAGCACTGCGCCGCCGACCAGCTCGAACAGCCCGTCGAGGCCCTTGAACAGCACCCCGATGAGGAACACGAGGTCGAGGACGCGCTCCTTCACGGCCGGCCGGCCCACTCCCTGCCGGCCCAGGGGTCGTAGTCGGCGACGAGCTCCTCCTGTTCCGGACGCTGCGCCTCCGGAACGTGCTGCAGGTTCACCCGCACGCGGTACCAGAGCGAGCTCGACCCGCGCATCCCGTCGACCAGCTCGTCGGCGGGGCTGAGGTGCTCCACGACGCCGGGATGCGCTGCCTTCCAGCGCTCGAGCGCCTCCACCGCCTCCGGCTTCGTCCTGGTGCGAGCGACTTCGACGAGCGGCATGGTCGAGACCCGGCGGCCCGCGCCGTCGCCCGAGCGCGGCGGCTTCTCCGCCGGGCCGAGCTCGCGGGCGAGAGCGAGCAGGCCGTCCAGCGAGCCGACGGCGTCGTCGATGCCGGCGTGCGGGTCGCCGCGCTCGGCGAAGCGCTCCAGCACGGTCGGCACCGTGAACTCCTCCGGGCGGCGGGAGCGCACCTCGTCCCAGTCGAGCGGCGTCGAGACCCGCGCGTCGGGCAGCGGGCGGATGGAGTAGGCCGACGCGACGGTCCTGTCCTTCGCGTTCTGGTTGAAGTCGACGAAGACGCTCTCGCCGCGCTCCTCCTTCCACCAGCGCGCCGTCGCCAGCCCGGGCGCGCGGTTCTCCACCTCGCGCGCGAGCGTCTCGGCCGCCAGGCGCACGTCGGAGAAGCCCCAGTCCGGGCGGATGCGGACCAGGATGTGCAGCCCGCGCGACCCGCTCGTCTTCGGCCAGCCGACCAGGCCGTTGTCCTCGAGCACCTCGCGGGCGACGAAGGCGACGTCGACGATCTGCGACCAGTCGACGCCGGGCATCGGGTCGAGGTCGACGCGCAGCTCGTCCGGATGGTCGAGGTCCTCCGCCCGGACGGCGTGCGGGTTGAGGTCGAGGCAGCCGAGATTGGAGACCCAGGCGAGGCCCGCGGCGTCGCGCAGCACCGCCTCCTCGGCGGAAGTCCCGCTCGCGTAGCGCAGAGTCGCGGTGCCGATGTACGGCGGGTGGTTCTCGGGCACGCGCTTCTGGAAGAACGGCTCCTGGCCGAGGCCCTTGGCGAAGCGCTTCAGCACCATCGGCCGGCCGCCCGCGCCGCGCAGCGCCCCCTCGGCGACCGCGACGTAGTAGTTGGCGAGGTCGAGCTTGGTCAGCCCGGGCTCCGGGAACACGACCTTGTCGGGATGCGAGATGCGGACCTCCTGGTCGCCCGCCTCCACAAACGCCTCCGCCCGTGCACTCATGCCGCCACCGTAACCGGCGGCAGCCTCCCGGACCAGTGCCGCCGTCCGTCGGGGCTTCGGCCTGAAAACGTTCGAATTCTCCGACGTCAGTCGGCCCAACAGGAGATTCGAACGTTCGACTGCTCACGACGGAGGGTGCAACAGAACGTCATCGGAGGTCGACCTCTGTTGCGGATTCCAGGATTCTGATGCGCACCCCCGATGCCTCAAGGAGTCCTCATGCGTTCCCGTACCTCCCGTTCCCTCGGCGCCGCGGCCGTCGTCCTGACCGGCGTGCTCGCGCTGTCGGCCTGCGCCTCCGGCTCCGACGCCGCGAGCGGCGGCGGCCAGAAGGTCACCGGCGGCACCATCGTCTACGCCCACCAGCAGGAGCCGGCGTGCGTCTTCGGCGGCTGGATCGAGCAGGCGTACCTGTCGTACCAGGTGCTCGACAACCTCACCTCCCTCGACGAGAACCACAAGGTGGTCCCGTGGCTCGCGACCTCCTGGAAGCAGTCCGACGACGGCCTCACCTGGACTTTCGACCTCAAGAAGGGCGTCAAGTTCACCGACGGGACGTCGCTCACCGCCGCGGCCGTCGCCTACAACTTCGACTACTGGGTGAAGGGCGGCAACAGCACCGCCAAGGTCTGGCTCGACGGGTACTACAAGGACGCGAAGGCGATCGACGACACGACCCTTCAGGTGGACCTCTCCCGCCCCTACCCGCGGCTGGCCGACAACCTGACGCAGGGCTACTTCGGCATCCAGTCGCAGCACGCGCTGGAAACGCGCACGAAGGAGCAGAACTGCGAGGCCCCGATCGGCTCCGGCGCCTTCATCGTCGACAAGTGGAACCGCGGTCAGGACATCATCCTGAAGAAGAACAAGGGCTACACCTCGCCGCCCGCGAACGCGAAGCACACCGGGCCCGCCTATGTGGACGAGATCGACTGGAAGTTCGTCGCCGACCCGACCACCCGCGTCGCTGCGCTGCAGGGCGGCCAGGTGGACGCGATCTACGACGTGCCGGCCGTGCAGTGGAACACGCTGAAGTCCGGCGGCTACCAGCTGGAGAAGTACGTCACCGCCGGCCGCCCGCAGCAGATCTCGTTCAACACGCAGCAGGGTCCGTTCACCGACGAGAAGGTGCGCCAGGCCTTCGCCTACAGCCTCGACCGCAAGCAGATCGTCGACACGATCGGGCGGGGCGTCATCCCGTTCGAGGGCAACGGCGGCGTCAGCCAGACCACGCCCGGCTACAGCGAGAAGGCGGCCGGCTGGTACAGCCAGGACGTCAAGAAGGCGAACGCCCTGCTGGATGCCGCGGGCTGGACCCGCAGCGGCAGCACCGGCGTCCGCGAGAAGAACGGCACGAAGCTGACCGTCTCGCTCCCGTACGGCGCCGGCTCGATCATCAACGCCGACGGCGCCGCGATCCTCCAGGGCGTCAAGGAGCAGGCCGACAAGGTCGGCTTCGACGTGAAGCTGGTGCCGGTGCCGCAGAGCGAGTTCTTCTCGGGCAAGTACGCGGCACCCGACACGCACGATCTCGCCGCCGGCTACTGGACGGCCGTCACCGCGGGCATCCTCTACATCAACTGGCGCCCGTCCACCCCGGACGACCCCAACTACGCGAACGCGGCGTTCTACAACGACAAGACGCTCGAGCAGTACATCCTCGACGGCAACTCGGCGTCGACCGTGGAGGCCCAGAACGCCTCCTACGAGAAGGCGCAGGACTACATCGCCGAGCACGCCCTGGCGATCGGCGTCTACGACCGGCTGAGCACGCTGGCCGTCGCCACGAAGCTCCACGGCGTCTGGCAGGAGCACGCACAGGGAGGACCGACGTTCTATGACGCCTACTTCGTCAAGTGAGCTGACCGCGGGGCCGATCGCGCAGAACGCGATCCGGCCCCGCCGGGCCCGCGCCGTCGGCGTCACGATCCTCCGCAAGGTGGGCGCCGCGCTGGTCGTGCTGTGGGGCGCCGCGACGGTCGCGTTCTTCGCGCAGCTGGCGCTGCCGGGGGACAGGGCGACGACCATCCTGAACATCCGGGCCGGCCAGGCGCAGGCCAGGACGCCGGAGGAGCTGGCGCAGATCAACCAGCAGTACGGCCTCACCCGACCGGTGATCGTGCAGTACTTCGACTACCTGCGCGGGCTGGTCTCCGGCGACTTCGGCACCTCCTACCAGCAGTACCGGCCGGTCACTGCGATCATCGGCGAGCAGCTGGGCGCGACGCTCACACTGTCGCTTGCGGCGATCGCGTTCGCCTGGGTGATCATGGTGGTCTGGGTGACCCTGACGGCCGGCCGCGGTCCGCGCGTCGGCGGCGTCGGTCCGACGGTGGATGTGGTGACCGCGGGCCTGCCCGCCTACTGGCTCGGCATCATCCTGCTGCTGGTGTTCGGCCTCGGGCTGCACTGGTTCCCGATCATCAGCGGAACCTCGCCCGCCGGGATCGTGCTGCCCGCGCTGACCCTCGCGATCCCGCTGGCCGGCTTCATGTCGCAGAGCGTGCGTTCCGAGTTCGAGCGGTCGCTGGAGCAGCCGTTCGTGCTCTCGGCGCGCATGCGCGGGATGGGCGAGTGGGGCATCCGGCTCCGGCACGTCCTCCGCCACGCGGTGATCCCCGCGGTGACCCTGTCGGGCTGGGCGCTCGGCGCGACGCTCTCCGGCGCGGTCATCGTGGAGTCGATCTTCTCCCGGCCGGGCATCGGCTCGGTGCTCGTCTCGGCGGTCAACTCGCAGGACCTCCCGGTCGTCACCGGGATCGTCACCCTCGTCGCGGTCGTGTACGTCGCCGCGAACCTCATCGTGGACGTCGTCTACACCGTCATCGACCCCCGGCTGGAGCTGACATGACCGCCCTCGGAACGCCGCCGGTCGCGGCGGCCCGCACCACCGCCCTCGGCACCCGCCTCGCGCGTGCGCCCTGGGGGCTGTACCTCGCGATCGCCTTCGCCGCGCTGCTGCTCGTGGCCGTCGTCGCCCCTCAGGCGCTGACGACCCACCTCCCGACCGCGATCGACTACCAGGCCGCGCTGCAGCCGCCGAGCCTCGCGCATCCCTTCGGCACCGACGAGTCGGGCCGCGACCTCTACACGCGCGTCGTCTGGGGCGCCCGCGACTCGCTCACGATCGGGCTCGGCGCGGCGGCAGTCGGCGTCGGCCTCGCGCTCATCCTGGGCACGCTCGCCGCGCTCGGCGTCAAGCCGGTGGCCGTCGTGATCGACCGGTTCGTGGAGGTCCTGTTCGCCTTCCCCGCGCTGCTGCTCGCCCTGCTGCTCATCGCGATCGCCGGGCCCAGCGCGGCGACGCAGGTGCTCGCGGTCGGGATCGGGACGGCGCCCGGCTACGCCCGCATGATCCGCGGCCAGATCCTCGGCGCGCGCGACTCGGGCTACGTCGAAGCCGCGACCGCGCTGGGGCACTCGCGCTGGCGGATCGTGCGCGCCCACATCCTGCCGAACGCCCTGCGCCCGCTGGTCGCGGTGTTCGCGCTGTCGATCGGGCAGTCGATCGTGTGGGCGTCGAGCCTGTCGTTCCTCGGGCTCGGCGTCGCCCCGCCCGCGTCGGAGTGGGGCGCACTGCTCGACGCCGGCCGCCAGTACCTGACGACCGCCTGGTGGCTGGTCGTCATCCCCGGACTCGTGATCGTCGCCGTGGCGCTCGCCGCGACGACCATCGGCCGGCACATCCAGGCGCGCCTGGAGAAGGGAGAGCGGTGATGAGCATCGTCGAACGCGACACCGACGGGGTCGTGGAGCAGCTGGACTGGCCGGCGACCCGCCTGCGCGTCCGCAACCTGCGCACGGCGTTCACGGTGGACGGGGTGCAGCGTCCCGTGGTCCACGGCGTGAGCTTCGACCTGCGGCCGGGGGAGTGCGTGGCCATCGTCGGCGAGTCCGGGTCGGGCAAGTCGGTCACAGCGCGCTCGCTCGTCGGGCTCGCCGGCCGGTCGGCCACCGTGCAGGCGGACGAACTGAGCATCCACCACGAGGACGTCCGCGGCTTCACGGCGCGGCAGTGGAAGCGGATCCGCGGACGCGACCTCGGCTTCGTGCTGCAGGACGCGCTGGTCTCGCTCGACCCGCTGCGCCCGGTCGGCCGCGAGATCGAGGAGGCGCTCCGGCTGCACGGCTGGGGCGACAGGAAGGCGCGGCGCGAGCGCGTGCTCGACCTGCTGACGCGCGTCGGCGTCCCGTTCCCCGCGGTGCGGGCGAAGCAGCGTCCCGACCAGCTCTCCGGCGGCCTGCGCCAGCGCGCCCTGATCGCCTCGGCGATCGCGCTCGATCCGGACATCGTGATCGCCGACGAGCCCACCACCGCGCTCGACGTCACCGTGCAGGCGCAGGTGCTCGACCAGCTGGAGCGGATGAAGGAGCGCGGCGCCTCGGTCGTGCTCATCAGCCACGACCTCTCCGTCGTCGCCCGGCTCGCCGACCAGATCCTGGTCATGCGCGGCGGCGAGGTGCTGGAGCAGGGCACGGCAGCGCAGGTGCTCGGCGACCCGCAGCACGAGTACACCCGGGCGCTGATCGCCGCGGTGCCGAGCGAATCCACCCGCGGTCATGCGCTCACGCCGGGAGCCGCCGCGCTGCCCGCGAAACCGGCGCCGGGCGAGGTCGTGCTCGCGGCGACCGACCTGGTGAAGCGGTTCCACACCTCCGACGGGACCGTGACCACGGCAGTCGACCACGTCTCGTTCGACCTGCGGGCCGGCGAGACGCTGGGCATCGTCGGCGAGTCGGGATCGGGCAAGAGCACCACCGCGCGCCTCGCGCTCGGGCTCGAGTCGCTCGACGGCGGCACCGTGACCCTGCTCGATCGGCCGTGGGCGCCGCTGCCGGAGGCGCGACGGCGCGAGCTGCGCAGCCGCATCGCCGTGGTGTACCAGGACCCGCTCAGCTCCTTCGACCCGCGCTGGACGGTGGAGCGCATCCTGAGCGACGCCCTCCGCTCCGAGCGGTTCGCGACGCCCGGCGACCGTCGCGCGCGCATCGTCGGGCTGCTCGCGCAGGTCGGCCTGCCCGAGAGCGTGCTCCCGCGGTTCCCGCTCACGCTCTCCGGCGGTCAGCGGCAGCGCGTCGCCATCGCGAGAGCCCTCGCGCCGCGTCCCGATGTGATCGTGCTCGACGAGGCGGTGTCGGCGCTGGATGTGACCATCCAGGCCCAGATCCTCGACCTGCTCGCCGTGCTGCAGCGGGAGTCCGGGGTCGCCTACCTGTTCATCTCCCACGACCTCGGCGTCATCAGCCACCTCAGCGACCGCGTGCTCGTGATGAAGGACGGCGTCGTCGTCGAGGAGGGGACGCCGCAGGACGTGTTCGAGCGCCCGCAGCACGCCTATACTCGTGCCCTGATCGCCGCCATCCCCGAGTTCGACCCGCGGGCCGTCGCGGCCGCATCCACCCCCGAAAGCGAGACCGCCGCATGAGCGAGCCGAAGCAGCTGTTCGTCAACCTGTTCGAGATGGCCTGCGTGAGCCACATCACGCACGGGCTGTGGCCGCTGCCCGGCAACAACCGGGAGCGGTTCGCCGACCTCGACTACTGGCTGGAGCTGGCGCAGCTGCTGGAGCACGGCGGCTTCGACGGCATCTTCCTGGCCGACGTGATCGGGGCGTACGACGTGTTCCGCGGCGGACCGGAGACCGCGCTGCGGGAGGGGCTGCAGAGCCCGAACCTCGACCCGCTGCTGCTCGTGCCCGCCATGGCCGCGGTGACCGAGCGGCTCGGCTTCGGGGTCACCTTCTCGACGACCTACGAGCCGCCGTTCGCGTTCGCCCGGCGCATGTCCACTCTCGATCACCTCACCAAGGGCCGCATCGGCTGGAACATCGTCACCTCCTACCTGCCGAATGCCGCGCGCAACTTCGGCCTGGACGGCGAGGTGCCGCACGACGTCCGCTACCGCTACGCCGACGAGTACCTCGACGTGCTCTACAAGCTGTGGGAGGGGTCGTGGGACGACGACGCGGTGGTCGCCGACCGCGCGTCCGGCGTCTTCACCGACCCGTCGAAGGTGCGGTACATCGACCACGTCGGCGAGCGGTTCCGCGTCGCAGGGCCGCACATCGTCCACCCGTCGGTGCAGCGCACGCCCACCCTGTTCCAGGCGACCGGCTCGCCCGCGGGCATCGAGTTCGCCGGCCGGCATGCGGAGGTCGTCTTCACCGGCGGCCGCACGAGCGACGAGTTCCGCCGCAACGCCGACGGGATGCGGGATGCGGCAGAGCGGCACGGGCGCGAGCGCGACGACATCCGGTTCATCGCGATGGCCGGGGTGATCGTCGGGCGCACGCAGGAGGAGGCCGAGGACAAGTGGCGGCTCTACCGCGAGCACGCCAGCCTCGACGGCATCCTCGCGCACAGCAGCCTGCCGGTCGACCTGACCGCGTTCCCGCGCGACATCACGGTGCGCGAGGCGCTGGCGCGCGCGGAGTTCCCCGCGTCGAAGGTGCCGTACCTGCCGCTCGACACGACCGTCGGCGCCGCGCTCGACTTCATCAAGCAGGGCCGCGACGAGCGCTTCCTCGTCGTCGGCGACCCGAAGACGGTCGCCGACGAGATCGAGCGCTGGCTGGACGAGGACGGCCTCGACGGCATCAACCTCCGCCAGTACCACTCGTTCGACACGGCCCGCGACTTCGCCGAGCTCGTCGTCCCGGAGCTGCGCCGCCGCGGCCGCTTGCCGCAGGAGGGCGAGGTTTCGGGGACGCTGCGCGAGCGGCTCTTCGGAGCCGGCCGCAGCCGCCTGCCCGAACGGCACATCGGCGCGCGGTACCGCGGCGGTGCGAACCTCGACGTCCCCGTCGAGCCCCTCCGCCTCGACTTCGAGCACTCCGCCTCGTTCTGACCGGCGACCGCTGCAGTTTGGAACGTCTGCGCCTGCGCGCGCATCCGCAGACGTTCCGAACGGCCGCAGTCGCGGTCGGGAGGCGCTAGGCGCGCTCCTGCAGCAGGCGCTGCCAGTCGCGCGGCACGCGGTCGGCCGGCCCGGGGACGGTCTGGTCGACCGGGTGGCTGTGCGGCGCGGCGAGCTCGGGGCCGGTGGCGAAGGACTGCGTGCGGTAGTCCCAGTACCAGTCCTCGCCCGGCTCGAAGCTCTGGATGAGCGGATGCCCGGTCGCCGCGGCGTGCTTCGTCGCGTGGGTGTTCAGGGAGTCGTCGCAGCAGCCGACGTGGCCGCACTCCGCGCAGCGCCGCAGGTGCACCCACCAGCTGCCGGTCCCGTCGCATTCGACGCATCCGGGGCCCGACGGCGGGACGGCCGGGTCGATCCCCTCCAGGTGCTGCGCGCTCATCCTTCCCCTCCCTGTCCTCGTCCGCGGTGCTCCCGGCGGGCCGCGCGGGCGGCGAACCGGAGTCGCACGAAACGGTAGCCGATCCCGACGGCGACCACCACGACCCCGGCGACGATCGCGCCGGGCGGCAGCGTCGCCACCAGCACGACGCAGCCGATCGCGCCGGCCACCGCGAGAACGCGCGGGTAACGCCGGTGCGCGCGGTCCTGCGTCCAGGCGGAGAGGTTCGCGATCAGGTAGTAGAGCAGCACGCCGAACGACGAGAAGCCGATCGCGGCGCGGAGGTCGGTGACGGCGACGAGCACGCAGACCACCAGTCCGAGCACCAGCTCAGCCCGGTACGGCACCCGGAAGCGCGGGTGCACGGCGGAGAACCACGCCGGGATGTCGCGGTTGCGCGCCATCGCGAGGCTGGTGCGGCCGATCCCCGCGATCATGGCGAGCAGCGCACCGAGGGCCGCCGCCGCCGCGCCGACCCGGATGACGACGCCCGGCCAGGCGGCACCGGAGGTGTCCGCCACCGCGCTCAGGGGCGCGGCGACCTCGGCGAGCCCGGCAGCGCCGATCGCGTGCAGCGCCGACAGGGCGACGAGGGCGTACACGACGAGCGTGATCGAGAGCGCAGTCGTGATGGCTCGCGGGATGGTGCGGGCCGGATCCACCACCTCCTCGCCCATCGTCGCAACGCGCGCGTAGCCGGCGAACGCGAAGAACAGGAATCCGGCCGACTGCAGCACGCCGTACGCGCTCACGGCCGGCCCGGGCTGACCGGCGCTGGCCGCGGTGTGCGTGAAGCCGACGACGACGGCGACGGTCAGCGCCACCAGCGAGACGGCGACCAGGATGCGCGTCAGCAGCGCGGTGCGCGTGACGCCGAGCGTGTTGACCACGGTGAGCGCGGCGACGGCCAGCACCGCCACCGGCTTCACCCACGGGCCCGGCACGGCGTAGGTCGCGAAGGTCAGCGCCATGGCCGCGGAACTCGCGGTCTTGCCGATCACGAACGACCAGCCGGCGAAGAACCCCGGCCACTCGCCCAGCCGCTCGCGGCCGTACACGTACGTCCCGCCCGAGGTCGGGTACTGCGCGGCGAGCTGCGCCGACGAGGTCGCGTTGCAGAACGCGATGAAGCCGGCGATCAGCAGCCCGACCAGCAGGCCGGCGCCGGCCGCCGCGGCGGCCGGCGAGAACGCGGAGAAGACGCCGGCGCCGATCATCGAGCCGAGGCCGATCGCGATCGCGTCGCCGAGGCCGAGGCGCCGGGCGAGCGCGCCGTCCGGGGTCGGTGATGCCGTGGTCACGGGTGGGCCTCCTTCGGCGTCGCCGGTCTCAGGGCTGCAGCGGGGAGAGCTCCTCCTCGCCGGTCGCAGTGTAAGGCAGCGCGGTGACGAAGACGTGCCGGGTGGCCCGCCCTGGACGGGCGCGGCGCGACGGCGTACCGTCCGCGCGGTCAGGACAGAACGGAAGGAAGACGCATGAGCGACGAGAAGGACCGCCCCGACGCCGACGAGCTGCCCGACGGCTCCGGCTCCGACGGCAGCGCCCCCGAGCCCGGTGAGGACACCGTCTCCGGCGGCGGCCCCGACGACCCCAAGTAGCCCCGCCCCCAGCCATCAGCTCCTGAGTTCTTAGACCGAAACGCGCGTTCTCGCGCGAATAACTCAGGAGCTGTTGGCGTGGGATGAGCGGGTCAGCGGCGGTGGAACGGGCGGACGCTGAGCGACTCGATGGTGCCGGTCGGCGGGAGGTCGACGGCGGTGCGGACCGTTGCGGCGACCATCTCGGGGGTGATCGTGTAGCGGGCGTCGTAGTCGTGGCCCTCCCGGGCGACGAGCGCTCGCTGCATGTCGGTGTCCACGCGGCCGGGGTGGATGCTGGTGACGCGCACGCCGTTCGGCCGCTCCTCCTCGCGCAGGGCGTCGGTGAGGGCGCGGAGGGCGAATTTCGAGCCGGCGTAGACCCCGCCTCCCGGTCCGCTCGCGAGCCCGGAGCCGCTGTTGATCGCGACCACCAGTCCGCCTGCAGCGCGCAGCGCGGGCAGCGCGCGCCGGGTGAGCGCCGCGACCGCGAAGACGTTGGCCGCGAAGACGTGCTCCCAGGTCGCCGCGTCGGTCTCGGCGATGGTGCCGCCGTCCTCCACCCCGGCCGAGTGCACGAGCACGTCGAGGCGGTCGGGCAGCGGCGGGAGGGTCTCGCCGCTCAGGTCGGCGACGAGGTCGGCCACGTAGGGCTCGGCCGACGGCAGCTCGGCGACGACCGCGCCGACGGCGGCGGCATCGCGTCCCCCGACCAGGATGTGGTGCGTCCGGCCGAGGTCGGCGGCGATCGCACGGCCTATCCCGCGCGAGGCGCCGGTCACGAGGGCAACGGGTCTGTCCATCCTTCGACCCTACGCGCCCGATTCGCGCCGTGCAGGCGGCCGCGACTCGTGACGAATGAGCGCGATTCGTCACGAACGGCAGCCATTCGTGACGAATCACGCACGGGCGGCGGCCCGCGCCGCGTGCCCTAGGGTGTGGATGTGCAGGGTGAGGAACGCGCGCCGGGCGTGCGGGAGGTCGCGGCGGCGGCCGGCGTGTCCCGGCAGACGGTGTCGCGGGTGCTCAACGACCACGCGAGCATCCGCCCGGAGACCCGGGCCCGCGTCCTCGCGGCGATGGAGGAGCTCGACTTCCGCCCGAACCGGGCCGCCCGGATGCTGACCACCGCCCGCTCGCGCACGATCGGCGTGCTGGCGTCGTCCGCCTCCTCGCTGTTCGGTCCCGCGTCGAGCATCGACGCCGTCGAGGACGCCGCCCGCGAGGTCGGCTACGCCGTGACCGTGGCGCACGCCGCGTCCCTCGAGCCGTCCGACCTCGGCGCCGCGCTCGACCACCTGCGCGCGCAGGCCGTCGAGGGGGTCGTCGTGATCGCGCCGCAGCAGCGGGTCCAGGATGCGATGGCGCACCTCGCCCTGACCGTCCCGTCGGTCACGCTGCACGGCGCAGGGGACGCCGCCGACGAGGGCGTCTTCGTCGACCAGCTGCTCGGCGCGCGCCTGGCCACCCGCCACCTGCTCGAGCGCGGCCACCGCCGCATCGCGCACCTCGCCGGTCCAGGCGACTGGTCGGAGGCGCGGGCGCGGCGCGAGGGCTTCCTGGCGGAGATGGAGGCCGCGGGCGCCGACGCCGTCGTGTCGCGGGAGGGGGATTGGACGGCCGCATCCGGCGCCGAGATCGGGGCCGAGCTGGTGGCGGATGCGTCGATCTCGGCCGTGTTCGCGTCCAACGACCAGCTCGCGCTCGGCGTGCTGCACGCGGCCCGGCTCGCCGGCCGGGACGTGCCGGGCGACCTCGCCGTGGTCGGCTTCGACGACATCCCGGAGGCCGCCTTCTTCGCGCCGCCCTTGACGACCGTGCGGCAGGAGTTCGCCGAGCTGGGCCGCCGCTGCGTCGCCCGGCTGGTGGCGCTGATCGAGGGCGGCGACCTGGCGTTCGAGGAGCCTGTGGCGCCCGTGCTCGTGGTGCGCGAGTCGTCCTGACGGCGCACGCCCGGGCTCGCCGGGGGAGTCGACTGGCGCGACCTGCCGCCCCTGACGTATGCTCGCAACACGCAATGTGACCGGTCACACGAAGGAGTGGATGCCACCGTGACGCCCACCGCCGCACCCGACCCCGGCGCGCGCGACGCGATCGCCGCCGGACGCACCGCGCTCGGCATCGAGCTCGGGTCGACCCGCATCAAGGCATGCCTGGTGGATGCCGACGACCCGTCCCGCGTGCTCGCCGTCGGCTCCCACGAGTGGGAGAACGCCTACGTCGACCGCCGCTGGACCTACGCCATCGACGACGTCTGGACCGGCCTCGCCGCCGCCTACGCCGACCTCGTCGCCGACGCGCAGCGGCAGCACGGCGTGACCCCTTCCGCCATCGGATCCTTCGGCGTCTCGGCGATGATGCACGGCTACCTCGCGTTCGGCGCCGACGACGGCCTGCTCGTCCCGTTCCGCACCTGGCGCAACACCGACACCGGCGAGGCGGCGCGCGAGCTCACCGACCTGCTCGGGGTCAACATCCCGCTCCGGTGGTCGATCGCGCACCTGCACCAGGCAGTGCTGAGCGCCGAGCCGCACGTGCCCGACATCCGCTTCGTCACCACGCTCGCCGGGTACGTGCACTGGCGGCTGACCGGCCGCCGCGTGCTCGGGGTCGGCGACGCCTCCGGGATGTTCCCGATCGACCCGAGCACCGCCGGTTACGACGCCGAGCTGGTCGCCCGGTACGACGGACTCGCCGCCGGCCGCATCCCGCCCCTGCTCGACCTGCTGCCCGAGGTGCTCGTCGCCGGCGACCCGGCGGGCGAGCTCACCGCCGAGGGCGCCGCGCTGCTCGACCCGACCGGGGCGCTGCAGGCGGGTGCGCTCGCCTGCCCGCCCGAGGGCGACGCCGGCACCGGGATGGTCGCGACCGCCTCGGTCGCGCCGCGCACGGGCAACGTCAGCGCGGGTACCAGCATCTTCGCCATGGTCGTGCTGGAGCGCCCGCTCGGCGCGGTGCACGAGGAGCTCGACGTGGTCACGACGCCCGCCGGCGACCCGGTGGCGATGGTGCACTGCAACAACGGCGCCAGCGAGCTGGCCGCGTTCGCCGGCCTGTTCTCCCGCTTCGCGGAGGCCTCCGGACGCCCGGCCGAACCGGACGCGGTGTTCGAGACGCTGCTCCGCGAGGCGCTGGAGGGCGACGCCGACGCCGGCGGCATCCTCGCCTACAACCACCTCTCGGGCGAGCCGATCGCCGGTCTCTCCGAGGGCCGCCCGCTGACCGTCCGCAGCCCGGGCAGCCGCTTCACCCTCGCCAACGTCATGCGCGCGCAGGTGAACGGCGTCTTCGCGACCCTGGCGCTCGGGATGCGCGTGCTCGCTGACGAGGGCGTCGCGGTCGACCGGCTGCTCGCCCACGGCGGCGTGTTCCGCACCGCCGGAGTGGCGCAGCGCCTGCTCGCCGGCGCGTTGGACGCCCCCGTCTCGGTGGCGGCGACCGCCTCCGAGGGAGGGGCCTGGGGCATCGCGGTGCTCGCCGCGTTCAGCCGGGCCCGCTCCGGCGGCGACGCCTCCGGACTCGACGCGTACCTGGGCGACCGGGTGTTCCGGTCGGTCGTCTTCGACACGGCGGAGCCCGACCCGGCCGACGTCGCCGGGTTCGCCGCCTACCTCGACCGCTACCGCGACGGCCTCGCGGTCGAGCGCGCGGCCGTGACCGCGCTGCCCGACGCATCCACCCCTGCCACCGAAGGAGCCACCCCGTGACCGCCGAATCCGCCGCCGTCCGCGCCGTGCGCGAGCGCGTCGCCGCCCTGCACGCCGAGCTGGTCCGCTACGGCCTCGTCGTCTGGACCGGCGGCAACGTCTCCGGCCGCGTCCCGGGCGAGGACCTGTTCGTCATCAAGCCGAGCGGCGTCGACTACGACGACCTCGCACCGGAGAACATGATCCTGTGCACGCTCGACGGCGAGGTCGTCCGCGGGTCGCTGGGCTCGGAGCGGTCGCCGTCGTCCGACACCGCCGCGCACGCGTACGTGTACCGCACCATGCCGGAGGTCGGCGGCGTCGTCCACACCCACTCCACCTACGCGACGGCGTGGGCCGCACGCGCGGAGCCCATCCCGTGCGCCATCACCGCGATGGCCGACGAGTTCGGCGGCGACATCCCGGTCGGGCCGTTCGCCATCATCGGCGACGACTCGATCGGCCGCGGCATCGTGCAGACGCTGACCGGCCACCGCAGCCGTGCCGTGCTCATGCAGAACCACGGCGTCTTCACCATCGGCCGTGACGCGCGCGACGCCGTGAAGGCCGCCGTCATGGCCGAGGACGTCGCCCGCACCATGCACATCGCCCGCCAGGGCGGCGAGGTCGTCCCCATCCCGCAGGACGCCATCGACAGCCTCTTCGACCGCTACCAGAACGTGTACGGACAGAACCCGGAAGGAACCCTCCGCTGATGCCGAAGCTCACCACCTCCCTCGACGAGTACGAGGTCTGGTTCCTCACCGGGAGCCAGCACCTGTACGGCCCCGAGACCCTCGCGCAGGTCGCCGAGCAGTCGCGCGCGATCGCCGACGAGCTCGGTGCGGCGCCGGACGTGCCGGTCCGGATCGTCTGGAAGCCGGTCCTCACCGATTCCGACGCCATCCGCCGCACGGTGCTCGAGGCCAACGCCGACGACGCGGTGATCGGCCTGATCGCGTGGATGCACACCTTCAGCCCCGCCAAGATGTGGATCGCCGGACTCGACGCCCTGCAGAAGCCGCTGCTGCACCTGCACACCCAGGCCAACGTCGAGCTGCCCTGGGCCGACATCGACTTCGACTTCATGAACCTCAACCAGGCCGCGCACGGCGACCGCGAGTTCGGGTACATCCTCACCCGGCTCGGCATCCCGCGCACCACGGCGGCAGGGCACGTGTCGAACCCGGCGGTCTCCTCGCGCGTCGGCACCTGGATGCGGGCCGCGGCCGGTCACGCGGCCACCCGCTCCCTCAAGCTGGCGCGGTTCGGCGACAACATGCGCTTCGTCGCGGTCACCGAGGGCGACAAGACGGAGGCGGAGCACGTCTTCGGCGTGCAGGTGAACACCTGGGGCGTCAACGAGCTGGCGGATGCCGTGGCGGCCGCGTCGTCGTCCGACGTGGATGCGCTGGTCGCCGAGTACGAGGACCTGTACGACGTCGCGCCCGAGCTGCGCCGCGGCGGCGACCGCCACGGGTCGCTGCGCGACGGCGCCGCCATCGAGCTGGGGCTCCGGTCGTTCCTGGAGGAGGGCGGCTTCGGCGCGTTCACGACCAGCTTCGAAGACCTGGGTGCGCTCAGGCAGCTGCCCGGCCTCGCCGTCCAGCGGCTGATGGCCGAGGGCTACGGCTTCGGCGCGGAGGGCGACTGGAAGACCGCGATCCTGGTGCGCGCGGCGAACGTGATGGGAGCGGGGCTGCCGGGCGGCGCGTCCCTCATGGAGGACTACACGTACGACCTGACGCCCGGCGACGAGCGCATCCTGGGCGCGCACATGCTCGAGGTGAGCCCGTCGCTGTCCTCCGCGCGTCCGACGCTGGAGGTGCACCCGCTCGGCATCGGCGGCAAGGACGACCCCGTGCGGCTGGTGTTCTCGGCCGACCCCGGCCCTGCCGTCGTCGTGGCCCTGTCGGACGTGCGCGACCGGTTCCGCCTGGTCGCCAACGTGGTCGAGGTCGTCGAGCCGACCGCTCCGCTACCCAAGCTCCCGGTGGGCCGCGCGGTGTGGAAGCCGGCCCCCGACTTCACCACGTCGGCGACGGCGTGGCTGGAGGCGGGCGCTGCGCACCACACGGTGATGAGCACCGCGGTCGGCGTCGAGGTGTTCGAGGACTTCGCCCGCATGCTGCGCACAGAGCTCCTCGTGATCGACGACGAGACCACGCTGCGCGGTTTCCGTCGCGACATCGAGTCGAACGCCGCCTACTACCGCCTCGCCCGCGGCCTGTAACCCCCCACCCCCCCACCCTCCGCTGAGGTGCTCGCCGTTGCGCGCCGGTACGGCGTGTCGGGAGCAACGACGAGCACCTCAGCGGTGAAGGGTGGCGGGTGTGAGGATGGTGGTCGAGGGGGTGCCGACCGGGGGTGGGCTGCATTGTGAGACGACGGCGCTCGGGGTGCTGCTCGCGCACCGCGGGCTGGAGTTTTCCGAGCCGATGCTGTTCGGGCTCGGCGGCGGGCTGTCCTTCCTCTACTGGGACTCGAAGCAGCAGGCGTTGCCCTTCCTCGGTGGACGCGTCAAGCCGTTCGAGCTGACCACGAACCTCGCTGCACGGTTGGGGCTGGAGCTGCACGTCTCCGAGACCTCCTCCGAGCGGAAGGCGTGGGAGGAGGTCCGTTCGGCCATCGACGACGGCGTCCCGGTCGGACTGCAGCTCGACAGCCACGACCTGGAGTACTTCGGCTCGCGCGTCCACTTCGCCGGTCACGTCGTCGCGATGTACGGCTACGACGACGAGCGCGCCTACCTGGTGGACACCGCCCAGCAGGGCGGCGCCGTCTCCACCGGCCTTGCGAGCCTGGCGACCGCCCGCTCGGCGCGCGGCCCGATGGCGGCGAGGAACCGCTCGTTCACCGTCGCGCTTCCCGAACCGGCTCAGGATGTGCGCGACCGCGTGCCCGAGCTGGCGGCGGCGGCGATCGCGGACTGCGCCGAGGCGTTCCTGACCCCTCCGATCGCGAACATCGGCAACCGCGGCATCCTGACCGCGGCGAAGCGCGTCCCCGGCTGGTTCGGGCGCGTCGCTGATCCCGCGAGCGACCTGCCCACCATCGCCATGCTGATGGAGCGCGCGGGCACCGGTGGCGCGCTGTTCCGGAACATCTACCGCGACTTCCTGGCCGAGTGCGTCGGGCTCGGACTGCCGGAGGACGTCACCAGGCGCATCGCCGAGGGCCGGGACGGCTACGCCGAGTCCGCTCGGCTCTGGACCCTCGTGGCCGGCCTGATCGACACGGCCGGGAGGACCGGCGCCTCAGAGCCCCTCGCCGAGGCCGGCCGGCGACTGAAGGACATCGCCACCATCGAGACCGAGGCCATGACCACCCTACGCTCGCTCCCGTCCTGACCCCGCGAGGTGCTCGTCGTTGCAACTCCCGACGGCGTGTCGGGTGCAACGACGAGCACCTCAGCGGGGAAGAGGGGGAGGGGGAAGGTCAGGCGCGGCGGAGCATGCGGAGGCCGGCGGGGACGGAGAGCACCGCGACGGCGGCGACGAACACCACGAGCACGGGGACCAGCGGCCACAGGATGAGCGCGACGCCGACCAGCAGTACGGGCAGCGCCAGCCCGATGTAGGCGACGAGGAAGATCGCCGCGAGCACCTCGCCCCGCCGCTCCGGCGCCGCCAGCGACGCGGCGACCGCGATGGCCGACCGGAACTGGAGGCCGACTCCCGCCCCCGCCAGCACCCCGCTGACGAGGAACACGGCGAGGGAGGCGATCAGCACCCCGGTGGCGAGCCCGGCGAGGCCGACCAGCATCAGCACGAGGGCCAGCACCAGCTGCGACCGTGTCGAGAGCCGTCCGAACACGATCTGCGAGAGCGCGGAGGCCGCGAACACCGCGAAGGGCACGAAGCCCGCGAGCAGGTGCGAGGTCTGGTGCAGCGTCCCGGCCAGCACGCTCGGCGCAAGCGAGGTGAAGAGGCCGAAGACCGCGAAGCCGGCGAACGCGGCGACGGCCGCGGCCGAGAAGGCGCCGCGTGCCGACGCCGGAAGCGAGATGCGCTGCGGCCGGTAGGCGGGCCGCTCCTCCGCGCGCTCCACCGTCTCGGGCACCAGCGCGACCGCGACCGCCGCCACGGCGAGCACCACGAGGAAGACCGCGTACGGCAACAGCAGCGGCGCCGGCAGGAACTGCGCGAACGCGCCGCCGATCAGCGGGCCGAGCGCCAGGCCGCCCGTGTTGACGACGGTGGACACCGTCCCGGCCAGGCGCGGACCCTCCTGCGGCCGTGCGACCGCTCGCAGCTCGCTGAGATGCGCCGTGGCGCTGGCCGTCAGCGCGCCGACGCCGACCCCCGAGATCGTGCGGGCGACGATCAGGCCGGAGACGTCGTTCCAGACCAGGAACAGGGCCGCGGACACGATCTCGAGCAGCACCGCGATGAGCACCATCCTGCGCCGCCCGGCCCAGTCGCTGAGGTGGCCGATCAGGAACAGGCTCGCGATCACCCCGACGGCGTACGCGGCGAAGATGACGGTGACGACCCAGGTCGGGAAGCCGTCGCGCGCCTGGTAGAGCGCGTAGAGCGGGGTCGGGATGGTGGAGAACGCCATCACCGCGAGGAACGCCGCCGCGATCACCCAGAAGCCGATGCCGTGACGGAGTCGGAACGGGCGACGGCCGGTCGGCCGGGAAGTGCGGAGGGAGTCGAGCGTGCTGGTCATGCTCCGATGATGCGCTCGATGCGCAATCGAGTCCAACGGAAATAGCCGATGCTGAGCATCGACAGATACGATTGCCGTATGGATACCCGGCAGCTCGAGTACTTCGTCGCCGTCGCCGACGAGCGGGGCTTCACGCGCGCCGCGGAACGCGTGTTCGCCGCCCAGTCGACCGTCTCGGCCGGCATCCGCAGCCTGGAGCGCGAGCTCGGCGCGGCACTGTTCGAGCGCGACGCGCACGCCGTCCGCCTCACCGACGTCGGCGAGGCCGTGCTGGCCGAGGCGCGGGCATCCCTGCGGTCGGTCGAGCGGATGCGCGACCTCGCCGACCGGGAGGGGCCGCTCCGCGGAACCGTGCGAGTCGGCATCTTCACCAACCTCACGCGCGTCGACCTGCCGGGCATCATGGGGGAGTTCCACCGCAGGCACCCCGAGGTCGACCTGCGGCTCGGCCCGTCGCCGAGCGGGTCGACCGGCTTGATCGAGGACGTGCGGCAGGGGCGACTCGACATCGCCTTCCACGGCCTCCCGGACGCGGTGCCCGACCTGGTCGTGCAGCACCTGACCGACTCGCCGTTCCTCGCGGTGCTGCCGGAGGCGCATCCACTCGCCCGGCGGTCGTCGGTGACGCTCGGCGACCTCGCCGCCGAGCCCTGGGTGGATGCGCGCGCCGGCTTCGGCAACCGGGTCGCGCTCGACCGCGCCTTCGCCGCCCTCGGGCTGACCCGGCGGGTGCCGACCGAGCTCGCCGACCTGGGCGAGATCCCCCGGTTCGTCGCGTCCGGCCTCGGTGTCGCCGCACTGCCGGAGCTGACGATCATCCCGGCCGACGGCGCCGTGGTGCTGCCCCTGCAGCCGACCATCGAGTGGCGCCTCAGTGCCATCGCACGGGAGCGGCCGGGCCGCGCCGCCGAAGCGATGCTGCAGCTGCTGAGCGAGCGTGTCGGCTCCCTCTGAGCCCCGAATCTTCCCTCCCGCCGACGCCCACCTTGCCCTGTTCGGGTCGATCGCGGCGATCGGCGCGGGTCTGCACCTGACCACGATCGCCGTGCAGGGCGGGGGCGTGTCGCTGCTGGGCGTCGCACTGGCGCTCGCGGTGCCGTTGGCGATCACGATCGTCCTGATCTTCCTGACCTGGAGCGTGCTGCTGCGCTCGTTCGACCTCACGCACCTGCCGCTGCTGCTCGTGACCCTGGCGCCGCTCGCCGCGGCCGTCGTGGTCGGCGCGCTCACCCATCCCGGCGAGCCGATCGACCTGGAGGAGCCGGGCGAGCTGACCGCACTGAGCGTCGTCATCGGGCTGGTCGCCCTCGGCGCCGTCGTGGAGGTCGTGGGGCACGAGCTGGTGGGCTTCCGGCACACCCTCCGCGCCTGGCGGGACGGTGAGGGGCGGCCGCCGCTCAGTGCGCCGGAGGTGCGTCCTTCGTGAGCTCGCGCGCGCGTCGTTCCGGTTCGCGGGAGGCGGAGAGTGGACTACAGCTGGTCGCGCCGCACGGGCATCTGCCAGACGTACACCGCCACCGCGATGGCGATCGTCGCGACGTGCATCGCGATCGCCGCCAGCACGACCGACCACTCCCATGCGCCCGAGGTCCCCAGGATCACGTCGGGCACAAGAGAGAGAAGCAGCGTTGCGGGCACGAGCCACCGGAAGACGCGCTCGGGTCGCTGGGCTCTGACCTCGATCGTGCGCCATCCGAAAGCTCCGGCGACCGAAGCGATGACCGTGAGAGTGACATATGCGACGGGCTGGAGCGGCATGCCGTTCGCAGGCGCGCCGACAGAGACGGCGCCCAAGGCGACCGCCGCGTTCGCGATACTGCCGAGAACGGCGACGAGAAGGATGCTCGTAGTGATCGAGCGGGGGCGGCTGACGGTGATTGTCGACATGACATGTCCTCATTCCTTGTGGATGGGGCCATGCTGGCGCCCGGCCGATGCATCGCGCGTCGGCCGGGCGGAGGCAGCGTGCGTACTACCGTCGGAGTAGTCGATCGCTCTCAGTGCGCCGGAGGTGCGTCCTTCGTGAGCTCGGCGTCCGCCTCGCCCTCGGAGGCGACGCCCTGCCGCCCGCCGCGGGTCTTCGCCAGGCTGGCGACCGCCGCGACGACGATGACCGCGCCGATGAACGTCAGCGAGAACCAGGTCGGGATCTCGGGGATCCACTCGACCGGGCGGCCGCCGTTGATGAACGGCAGCTCGTTGACGTGCAGCGCGTGGAAGACGAGCTTCACGCCGATGAACGCGAGGATCACGGCGAGTCCCTGCGTCAGGTAGACCAGGCGCTGCAGCAGGCCGCCGATGAGGAAGAACAGCTGGCGAAGGCCCATCAGCGCGAAGGCGTTGGCAGTGAAGACGATGTACGCCTCGCTGGTCAGGCCGTAGATCGCCGGGATGGAGTCCACCGCGAAGACGACGTCGATCAGGCTGATCGCGACGATCGTCAGCAGCATCGGGGTGACGAAGCGGCGGCCGTCCTTGCGGACCGTCAGGCGATCGCCGTGGTACTCGTCGGCGACGGCGAGGTGGCGGCGCAGGAATCGCATGAACCGGTTGTCGGCGGGGTCCGAGTCGTGCGACGCGAACGCCTGCCGCCAGGCCAGGAACAGCAGCAGCGCGCCGAAGAGGTAGAACACCCAGGAGAAGTTCTCGATCAGCGTCGCGCCGACGGCGATGAACGCGCCACGCAGCACCAGCGCGATGATGATGCCGATCATCAGGACCTTCTGCTGGTACGCCTTCGGCACGGCGAAGGCCGACATCAGCAGCAGGAAGACGAACAGGTTGTCGACCGAGAGCACCTTCTCGGTCAGGTAGCCGGCGAAGTACTGGCCGCCGAAGTCCCAGCCCGACACCATCCCGATCCCGACGCCGAAGAGCAGGGCGAGGCCGATGTAGAACGCGGACCAGCGCGCCGACTCGCCGATCGTCGGCTCGTGCGGCTTGCGGACGTGGGCGAAGAACTCGTAGACGAAGAAGGCGATCGTCACGGCGATCGTGATGATCCAGATGAGCGGGGTGACCTGCACCGGGACTCCAAGGGGGGTAGGCGGAACGTCTGCCCAAGGTCTCCTCCGCCCCGGCCGATGGACTCGGCTGCGGGACCAGTGGCCCGGGATGCGATGGCGCATCCGTAATGACGGGCTCACTGCGGGCGGGAGTACTCCCCTTGCTGCTGACGAGCTTACCGAGAAGGGTGCGATGGAGGCTGGCAATCCGCCCTACGCGGGCTCGACGGAGGCGGCGGTCACCTCGATGACCGCGTCCGGCATCCCGCTCGCGACGGCCCAAGCCCGGGCCGCCGTGTAGACGTCGCGGCAGACCGCGGCGGCTGCCCGTTCCGGCCCGACGCCGATGCGGATGGCGATGCGGCCGTCGTCCACGGCGATGTCGCTTCCCGCGTTCGCGCCGGTGATGGCGGAGGTCAGGGCCGCGGAGACCTGGCCGAGGACGCCGCCCGACGGGTACAGCCTCGCCACGCCCGGCACGGCGGTCACGACACCCGCGAGGGTCGTCGCGGTCTCGGCGTCGCTCGTGCTCATGCCCGTCCTCCGTCCTGCGCGCTGTGGTCGCGCACGTCCGTCACCGTCACGTCGACGGAGGCGATGGTCAGCTCCGCATGGCGGGCGAGCTCGGACGCGACTAGCTCGCGCACGCGGGCGGCGACCTCGGCGAGGGGGTCGCCGTAGCGGACCGAGATGTCGAGGTGCACCGCGATCGGCGAGCCGGGGGTCTCCACGTCGCCGTCGAGCCGGCAGCGGCCGACGATGACGCCGTCCACCGCGTCGCCGACGCCGCGCACGAGGGCGCGGACGGCGCCCTCGGTCAGGGCGAGGTCTGCGGCGGGGTCACTGTGCGCCAGGCGGACGCGCCGTCCGGACTGCACGTCGAGCCGGATCCCGTCGAGGATCCTGCCCACCCAGCCGTCGTCGAGCGGGGACTGCGCGGCCTCCGCCTCCAGGGCTGCGCGTGTGGTGCGGCTCAGCTGCTCCAGTGCGTCGAGGGCCGCGCGGCACTCGGGGGAGTCGTCGATGCTCGGGTCCGCCGGGGTGCGGCCGCGCGCCAGGTAGTCGCTCAGCTCGTCGAGCGTGTGGCCGTCGACCAGGTCGTCGCCGGGGAGGATCGGGTCGGTCATCGCCAGTCCTCCATTGCCTCGAGCAGTCTCCGCCGGCCGCGCGCGAGCTGGCCGCGGACGGTCGACACCGGGATGTCGAGCTCCTGCGCGATCTCGTCGTAACTGTACTGTCCCACTTCGCGGAGCACCCAGCATCTCCTCTGCAGCTCGGGCAGGCGGTCGAGTTCTCTGGCGAGCGCCTGGTTCGCCGTGCGCACCTCGGCGATGTGGCCCGGGTCCTCGGCGGCGGGGCCGGGGGCGTCGAGCTCGGTCACGTCCTCGTGCTCGCGCCTTGCGCGGATCCGGTCGATGCACCGGCGGCTCAGGATGCGCATGAGCCAGGACTTCACGGTGGCACCGTCCTGCAGCTCCGGCAGTCTGATCCACGCTGTCAGGAACGTCTCCTGGACCGCGTCGTCGGACTCGTAGGTCGAGCCGAGCATGCGGGCCGCGTAGGCGCGCATCAGCGGTCCGTGGCGGCGCACCAGCACCTCGAACGCGACGGTGTCGCCGTCGGCGGCGCGCCCGGCGAGGGTCTCGTCCGCGGCGTCCTGCAACGCCTCGAGGCCGGTCCGTCCCACCGCGTCCCCTTCCCTCGAGCAGCCGGGCCTTCCAGCAGCCAGGCACTTGATTGTAGACGGAATTCTGCTAGAAGGGTAAGTAACTAGCCTGGCTAGCCGATTGAGCATTCTCACAGGTTCCGGGCGTGACGAACCGATCCGTCGATCCGTCACAGTAGTGCGACCCACCACCGGGCCGCCCAACGGATCGGAAGGACACGACATGGCCAACACCACCGCAACCACCAGCTCGGCCCCCACGGAGACCGCGCTCGGCAAGACCGTCATCAACGACGCGGTCGTCGCCAAGGTCGCCGGCATCGCCGCTCGCGAGGTCCCCGGCGTCTACGCGCTCGGCGGCGGAGCGGCCCGTGCCCTCGGCGCTCTGCGCGAGGCGATCAACGCCACCGACCTCGGTCAGGGCATCAGCGTCGAGGTGGGCGAGAAGCAGGTCGCGGCGGACGTCACCATCGTGGCCGAGTACCCCGTCTCGCTGCAGAAGGTGGCCGCCGACGTGCGCGCCTCCATCGTCCAGGCGATCGAGCGGATCGTCGGGCTCGAGGTGACCGAGGTCAACGTCACCATCAACGACGTCCACGTGCCGAGCGACGACGACGAGAACCAGGAGGCGCGGGTCCAGTGACGACGGCGCGCTTCGGAGTCCTCGTCGGCGGCGGTCTCGCCATCGTCTGGGCGGCTTTCGGCTTCTGGGTGTTCGTCGGCGTGGCCGCCGCGGCCCTGGTCGGCTGGCTGGTCGCCCGGGTGCTCGGCGGCGAGGTCGACCTGGCCCGCGTGGCCGACGCCCTGCGCGGCCGGCGCTCGTCGTCATGACCGCCGGTCGGGACCGGTTCGCGGGCATCGCGCTCGAGCACCTGGCCCGGGCGGTCGCCGCGGACGAGCTGCGGGTCGGCTACCGCGAGGTGTCCGCCCGCGTCCGGGACGAGTCCGGCGCCCTCGGCGTCCGGGTCACCGCGCCGGTCGCTCTCGCCCCGCTCGGGTCGCCCGACGTCGTCCCGCTGGTCGACCGGCTGACGGCCGCCGGCGGGCACATCCGGGCTCGGCTCGCCGAGCTCACCGGGCTCGATGTCGCCCGGGTCGACCTCCGCGCCACCGGCGCGGTCATCACGGAGAGGAGGGTCCGATGAACCGGATCGAGAGGCGCATCCTGCGCCGCGAGACGCACTCGCCGCGCACGGTCGCCGCAGCGGTGACGGCTGTTGCGGTCGCGCTCGTCGTGACCTGGCTCGCCGTGGAGGGCGTGTTGCAGCTGCTGGGCCTCCGCCCGCTGCTGCTGTCGCCCCGCTCCCAGCTGGCGGCCCTCGCCTCAGCCCCCTCGGCGGGGGCCGCCTTCCTCCTCGCGACCGCCGTGCTCTCGGGACTGGCCGGCCTGTGGCTGGTGCTGCTGGCCGTGCTCCCCGGGCGGCGGCCGCGGCGGGTGCTCGCGGGCGGCCGGGTCGCCATCGTCGCGGACGACGACATGCTCGCGTCCGCGCTCGCCCGGCGTGCCGCCCGCACGGCGGAGGTCTCCCCGGATGCGGTCACCGTGTCCCTCGGGCGCCGTAGCGGGGTCGTCCGCATCGTCCCGGTCAGCGGCCGCAGGGTCGACCGCGACGGGGTGCGCGACGCCGTGACGGATGAGTTCGCCCAGGCGGGCGCCGGCAGGGCCATCCGGCTCGGCGTGCTCGTCGACCCGAACGGAAAGGTGGGATCGTGAACGACACCAACCGCGTCGTGAACCGGCTGCTGCTCGCCCTGGTGGGCGTGGCGTGCTTGCTGGCCTCCGGGCTGGCCGTGCTCCTCCTCGTCTCCCCGCAGGCCCGTGAGCAGTGGACCTCGGTCTCGCGCTCCATCGTCCACGCGCTCGACGCCGCCTTCGGCCGGCCGCTCTGGCCCTCGACGACTCTCAGCCCGGCTGCTCTCGGCGCGCTGGCCTTCGCGCTGGTGCTCGTGGTGCTGCTGGCCGAGCTGGTGCTCCGCGCCGGCCGCGGCTCGACCTCCACCGTGGTCACCGCGGCGGGAGACGACGGCTCGACCGAGGTCGCCGCCGACGTGGCGTCCGCCCTCCTGCGGAACCGCCTCCAGTCCGTCCCGGGCGTCGCCGGCGTCGATGTCAGCGCCTACCGCGTGCGGCGCGAACCCGCGCTCCGGCTGACCGTCCGGTGCCGCCGCGGAGCGTCGCCCCGCATCGTGGCGGACGCGGTCGAGGAGGCCGTCGCGCTGCTCGACTCGGCGCTCGGCGTCCGGCTCCCCGTCTTCGCCCAGCTGGTCGGCGGCTTCCGCGCACGCCTGCGCCCCGCCGTCCGCATCGAAACGTCCACGAGGGCCGCCCGGCCTTCGTGAACTCCGGAAACACCGAACGAAGAACCCCACAGAAAGGAGACAGCCATGAGCGCTGCCGACAAGATCAAGAACACCGCCCAGGAGCTCAAGGGCAAGGCCGAGGAGGCCATCGGCAAGCTGACCGACGACGACCAGAAGGTCGCGGAGGGCAAGGCGGACCAGGCCGCTGCCAAGACCAAGAACCTGGGTGAGGACGTCAAGGACATCTTCAAGAAGTAGGGAGACATCCCAGGCTCGATTCGTGAGTAATCGTGCCTATCCGCGGCGAGTGGTGACAAAGTGTCGCCACTCGCCGCGGATTTTTTCCGTCGGAGTTGTCGGATCGGCGGGGTCGGGTTCGTAGCAGGGGTGAGAGGACGCCCGGACGCGGCGGCTCACGACGAGAGGAACACGACATGAAGCTCAGGACGGTCACCCAGGTCACGCTGGACGGCGTCATGCAGGGAAACGGCGGAGCCACGGAGGAGGACCGCAGGAGCGGGTTCGACCGCGGCGGCTGGGCGCTGGGGCTGGGCGACGCATCCACGCACGCTCACATCAACGAGACCTACGAACGCGCCGACGCCTTCCTCTTCGGCCGGCACACGTACGACGTGTTCGCCGGCTCCTGGGGTTCGTGGGATGCGGACCAGGTCCGCGGGTGGGAGTCCGTCTGGCGTCCCCTCAACACCCGGCCGAAGTACGTCGCCTCGACCACCCTCACCTCGCCGCAGTGGGAGGGGACGACCGTCCTCTCCGGCGACCTCGCGGCGGCCGTCGCCGACCTGAAGGCGCAGCCGGGCGGCGAGGTGCAGGTGCACGGAAGCGGAGCCCTGGTCCGCTGGCTGCTGGCGAACGGGCTCGTCGACGAGCTCGAGCTGCTGGTCGTGCCGGTCATCCTCGGCCAGGGGACGCGGCTGTTCCCGCAGGACGGCCCGGACATCGCGCTGGAGCTGCTCGACTCGCAGATCGACAGCAAGGGCGTCACCATCCAGGTGTTCCGCCCGAACGGCCGTCCGCAGTACCCGGCGGCACGATGATGCGGGATGATCGACCGATGCAGTATCTGCTGTCCGTCATCCACGACCGGCCCGGCCTCGCCGTCCCCGAGGAGCAGGCCGCGATCGACGTCTTCAACGACCGCCTCCAGGCCGAGGGGTACTGGGTGTTCGCGGGTGGCCTCGGCATGCCCGACACCGCCACCGTGATCGACAACCGCGGCGACGAGCCGCTCGTCACCGACGGCCCGTTCGTCGAGTCGAAGGAGTTCCTCGCCGGTTTCTGGATCATCGAAGCACCTGACCTGGATGTCGCCCTCGCCCTGGCGACCGAGGGCTCCCGCGCCTGCAACCGCAAGGTGGAGGTGCGTCCGTTCCTGTGACGCGGGAGGCGGTCGAGCAGGCGATCACCCGGGCCCACCACGAGGAGTGGGCCAGGGTTGTGGCCTCCCTCGCCCGTCGCTTCGGCGACCTGGACATCGCGGAGGAGTCGGCGGCCGAGGCGTTCGCCGTGGCGGTGGAGCGGTGGCGCATGGACGGCGTCCCGCCCAACCCGGGCGCGTGGCTGACGACCACGGCGAACCGCAAGGCGATCGACCGCCTCCGCCGCGAGAGCAGGCGGGACGACAAACACAGGGAGGCGATGCTCGTGCTCGACGACGAGCCTCCGGAGCCGGTCGGCGCGGTGGAGGACGACCGGCTGCGGCTGGTGTTCACCTGCTGCCACCCGGCGCTCGCGATGCCCGCACGGGTGGCGCTGACGCTGCGTCTGGTCGCCGGCCTGACCGTCGCGGAGATCGCGCGCGCCTTCTTCGTGCAGGAGGCCGCCATGGGTCAGCGGATCACCCGCGCGAAGGGGAAGATCGCGGCAGCGCGCATCCCGTACCGGGTGCCCTCCGCCGACGACCTGCCCGCGCGCCTGTCCGGGGTGCTCGCCGTGCTGTACCTCGTGTTCAACGAGGGCTATCTGGCGAGCGGGCCGGACACGGGCCCGGTGCGGGGCGAGCTGACGGCGGAGGCCATCCGGCTGACGCGTCTGGTGCACGAGCTGCTGCCCGACGACGGTGAGACGACCGGCCTGCTCGCCCTGATGCTGCTCACCGAGGCCCGCAGGCCCGGCCGCGTCTCCTCCGTCGGCGAGCTGGTCGCGCTCGCCGACCAGGACCGCCGCGCCTGGGATGCGGACCTGATCGCCGCGGGTCACGCCCTGGTGCGCGAGCGCCTGGCCGCCGCGAGGGCCGGCGCACGTCCCGGCCGCTACCAGCTGCTCGCCGCGATCGGCGCGGTGCACACCTCGGCGCCGACGATGGCGGACACGGACTGGTCGCAGATCGTGGCCCTGTACGACCGGCTGGCCCGGATCGACCCGTCGCCCGTCGTGCGGCTGAACCGGGCGATCGCGGTCGCCGAGCTCGAGGGCCCGGAAGTCGCTATGGCCGAGGTGGATGCGCTGGCGGCCGACCTCGACGGCTATCACGCGTTCCACGCGACGCGGGCCGACCTGCTGCGCCGGCTCGGCCGGACGACGGCCGCGCGGGAGGCCTACGGCCGCGCCATCGCCCTCGCCGGCAATGCAGCCGAGGCGGCGGCTCTCGCGCGGCGGCGCGACGCGCTCGCCTAGCTCAGAGGCTCAGCCCGGTGTGCTCGCGCAGCGCCGCCACGAGCGCGTCCTGGAACGCCGTGTCGGTCGCAGCGGGATGCGGTCGCTGCTGCCGCTGGTGGTGCCAGTACGCCGACGTGTCGGTCGCGGGATCCTTCCCCTCGGCGAGCCACACCTGGGTGCGATGGCCGAGCTCGAGGTCGTCGGGGGCGTTGCGTCCGCCCATCCGGGTCGGCACCCAGCCGGGGTCGACCGCGTTGCCGAAGACGCCCGGCCGGAGGCGCGGGACGGCGAGGGCGAGGGCCGTCACGAACAGCTTGCTGTCGGAGTAGGACGCGGTGGCCCGGCCTCCGGACCAGTCGAAGCCGTCGACCCGGGCGCGGCCACCGCGGTGCATGCCGCTGCTGAGGTAGACGTGCCGGGCGGCCGGGACCAGCGCGGTGAGCACGTAGGGGGCGACGACGTTCACCGGGAGCACCTCGCGCCCGTCGAGCACGCCCGCGTTGTGGATGACCGCATCCACGCCGCCGAGGGCCCCGACGTGCTCGGCGAGGTCGCGCACCTGTTCGGGATGGGAGAGCTCGGCGGCGAGGACGTCCGCGTCGTCGCCCAGCGCCGCCCACAGCTCGCCGGCGCGGTCGAGGGTCCGCACGTGCCCCATCACCGTGTGCCCGTCCGCGGCGAGCTCCCGCGCCGCCCCCAGCCCGAGCCCGCTCCCGGCTCCCGTCACCAGCACCCTCACCATGCCGCCACGCTACGCCCGGCCGCGACTCGTCACGAATCGCGGCCGTTCGTGACGAATCGACGCCGTTCGTGACGAACAGCGGGGAAGCGGAGGCATGATTGGTGACGAATCGCCGCCGTTCGTCACGAATCGGCGCGATTCGTGACGAGTCGCCGGCCTCGGGTCACCAGTGGCGGAGCTTGTCGGGGTTGGTGACGAGCCAGGCGCGGTCGACGCAGGTGCCGCCGTCGAGGGCGATCACCGCCACCGGCCGGCCCTCGCGGGAGGCGCGCAGGCCGGGGCGGCCGTTGACCGAGCACGGGTCGAGGCGCAGTCCGTCCGGCCCGCCGAGAGTGACCGCGAGGAGCGTCAGCGCCGCCGTGACGCCGTCGGCCGGGCCGTGAGCCCGGCCGGAGACGCCCCCGGAGTCGACGACCACCCGCACGCCGGGCGCGAGCAGGAGACCCACGCGGACCGGGTCGCCCGAGAGGTACGCATCGCGGAACGCGGCCACCAGTGCCGCGAGCGGAGCCGTATCCGCCTCACGCCGCGCCCGCCCGCTCCTGCGCGATCGCCTCATCCGTCCGCCCTCCGCCGACCTGGCCGTCGTGTTCCGTCTGCCGCGCGTCGGGCGGCACCGGCTCCAGCCGGTCTTCGAAGTACGCCCTCGACAGCACCGCCCTCAGCCGTTCCGAGAGCCGCAGCCGGCCGTCCTGGTCGGGCCGGGCGTCGGCGGGATGCGCGGCGACCGGACCGGCGAGCCTGGCCTGCTCGTCCGCATCCACCCGGGCGTGCAGCTCGACGTACTCGCCGCCGGGCAGCCGCACGATCCGGCCCGTCTCGTAGCCGTGCAGCAGGATGTCGCGGTCGCGCTTCTGCAGCGCGAGGCACACCCGGCGGGTCACCCAGAACGCGAGCGGTGGCCCGGCGACGGCGAGCACCTGGTAGGCGGCGACCACCGACTCGACGGCCACGTGGAAGTGCGTGGCGACGAGGTCGGCGCTCGCCGCACCCCAGAGCACACCGTAGAAGAGGAGCCCGGCGACGCCGATTCCGGTCCGGGTCGGCTCGTTCCTCGGCCGGTCGAGCAGGTGGTGGTCGCGGTGGTCGCCCGTGATCCACTCCTCCACGAACGGGTAGGCGGCGACCGCGACCAGGAACAGGCCGATCACGGCGAGGGGGACGAGGACGGCGAGCGTCCAGGTGCGCCCCAGCCACTCCACCTCCCACCCCGGCGGGATGAGCCGGAGCGCGCCGTCGAGGAAGCCGGTGTACCAGTCCGGCTGGCTGCCGGCGGAGGCGTCGCCGGGCGACGACGGGCCGTACAGCCACACCGGGCTGATCGTCACCGTCGCGCCGACGAGCAGGATGGCGGCTGTCACGATGGCGAACAGTCCGCCGGCGCGCGCGGCCAGGTTCGGCAGCACGGGCACGCCGACGATGCGCTCCTCCGTCCGCCCGGGAGCGGCGAACTGCGCCGGCCGGTTCACGTAGGCGCTCCGCCAGCGTGCGGCGAGGAGCAGCACGAGCAGCACCGGCACGATCGCGACGTGGATCGGGTACAGGTTCTCGATGATCCGGCCCGGGAACTCGCCGCCGAACAGCAGCGCCGAAAGCCAGGTCCCGACCACGGGGATGCCGAGGACGATGCCCTCCACGATCCGCAGCCCCGTGCCCGACAGCATGTCGTCGGGGAGGGCGTACCCGCTCCAGCCGCCGAGCAGCGCCGTCAGGCCGAGCCCGAACAGCAGCAGCCACGACAGCCGGCGCGGGCGGCGGAACGCGCCGGTGAAGAAGGTGACCGCCAGCTGCAGGAGCAGTGCGGCGGGCAGCAGCAGCCCCGCCCAGTGGTGCGCCTGCCGGATGAGCAGGCCGCCCGGCACCTCGAACGAGATCGCGAGCGTCGACCGCAGCGCCTTCGACATCTCCGCTCCGGCGAGCGGCAGGTACGGGCCGTCGTAGACGACCCGCGTCCCCGACGGCGTGTACCAGAACATCAGCAGGAACCCGGTGACGAACAGCACGACGACGGAGGCGAGCGCGACGACGCCGAACAGGTTCGTCCAGTGCAGCGGCACGCGTCGCGTCCGCAGCTCGGCGCTCAGGGCCGCCGTGCGCCGGCCGGCCGAGGTGTTCGCGAGCAGGCGCGACGCGCGTGCGGTGAACGAGGGCCGCGGCCTCCGGTCGATGCTCATCGCGCGCTCCCGGCCAGCTCGCGCTCCTCCGCACGCGCGGCCTCGGGCACCGCTCGCGGCGCCTCGCCGCCGTCGAACGCGCGCCGCGGATGCTGCACCGACAGCAGAGACACGATGTCGCGTCCGAAGAGCACGGCGGTCGCCCACACCAGCAGCACCCGCACCTTCCGCTCCCACGTCGGGATGGCGAGCACGTGGTACCCGCGGTGCATCACCCACGCGAGGAACCCCGTGATGACGATGCCCTTCCACTGGAAGATGCCCTTTCCGAGCCCGAGGGTCGCCACCACGCCGAGGCTGTGGTGCACGTACTCCTTCGGTTCGCGCCCCCGCAGCGTCGCCACGATGTTCCTCGCCAGCAGGCGCCCCTGGCGGACGGCGTGCTGCGCGTTCGGCACGGTGACCGCCCCCGCGATCGGCGATGCGAGATCGGGCACCGCTGCGTCGTCGCCGGCCGCCCACGCGTCCGGGACGACCTCCTCCGGCGTCCCCACCCGCAGGTCCGCCCGCACCATCACCGAGCCGCGGGCCGTCACGGGCAGGTCGGTGTTGCGTGCGACGACCGGGTTGGCGCCGTTGCCGGCCGTCCAGACGATCGTGTGCGCGTCGAACTCCTCACCGGTCGACAGCACCAGGTGGCCGCCCTCCGCCGACACCAGCTGGGTGTCGAGGTGGATGTGCGCCCCGCGCTGCTCCAGCGACCGCACCACCCAGCGTCCCGGTCCGTCGGTGACCTCGGGCAGGATGCGGTCGCGCGCCTCGATCAGGTGGAACGACAGGTCGGGGAAGCGCAGCTCGGGATACTGGCGGAGCAGCGCGGTCGCGAGCGACAGCGTCTCGCCGAAGCCCTCGACGCCCGAGAAGCCGCCGCCGACGAACGCGACGGTCAGCAGACGTGTGCGCTCCGGTCCCGGAGGCAGCACGGAGGCCCGGTCGAACGCGTCGAGCAGGCGGTCGCGGATCGCCACCGCCTCCTCCACGTGCTTCATGCCGATCGCGTGCTCCTTCACCCCGGGGATCGGGAACGTGCGCGTCACCGCGCCCGCGGTCACCACGACGATGTCGTAGCCGAGGTCGAACGGCTCGCCGTCCTCCGGGGCGACGGTCACGGTCTTCGAGGCGTGGTCGATACGGGTGACGGACGCGTGGATGAGACGCGCCCGCTTCAGGTGGCTGCGCAGCGCGACGGCGGCGTGCCTCGCCTCGATGGAGCCGGCCGCGACCTCCGGCAGGAACGGCTGGTAGGTCATGTACGGGCGGGGGTCGACGACGACGATCTCGGCCTCGTCCCTCCTGAGCTTCTTCTCCAGGTTCCAGGCCGTGTAGAACCCGGCATAGCCGCCGCCCACCACGAGGATCCGGCGCATCGTGCTGCCTCCTGTCTCACCGAAAGGTGCTCTCACCAGCCAAGACAAGACAGCGGCTCGAAATGTGACAGGCGGGCGGGATTCAGGCGGGGACGGGCAGGCGCTCCAGCTTCTCCGGGTTGAGCACCCACTGCAGCCGGCGGATGCCGCCGTCGGTCACGTCGAGCGCGATGAAGGCCACGACGGCGCCGTCCCGGACGAGCACGGCGGCCGGCGCGCCGTTCGCCTCGACGACGTGCACCGTCCCGTCCCAGAACCGGGTGTGGAACGCGTGCACGTATTTCGCCACGGTCTCCCGGGTGAACACCGGGATGCGGGACGCGCGGGCGAGGCCGCCGCCGTCGGAGTAGCTGACGATGTCGGCCGCGAACAGCTTCTCCAGCTCGGCGATGTCGCCGGACTGCGCGGCCTCGAGGAAGGCGTCGAGCATCCTGCGCTGCTCGGTGTGGCCGACCTCGTGCACGTCGCGCTCCTCCGCGAGGTGCTTGCGGGCCCGGCTGACCAGCTGGCGGGCGGACGCCTCCGACCCCTGCACCACCTCCGCGATCTGCGCGTACGGGTAGTCGAACGCCTCCCGCAGCACGTAGGCGGCGCGTTCCGTCGGCGTCAGCTTCTCCAGCAGCACGAGCACGGCGAACTCGAGCGCCTCCCCGCGCTCCGCACCGAGTGCCGGGTCGGCGCTCGTGTCGACCGGCTCCGGCAGCCACGGACCGACGTAGCTCTCGCGGCGCGCCCGCGCCGACGTCGCGTGGTTGATGGCGAGCCGCGTCGCCGTCGTCGCAAGGAACGCCGCAGGCTCGCGCACCACCGAGCGGTCGGTGCGCTGCCAGCGTTCCCAGGTGTCCTGGACGATGTCTTCGGCGTCGGCCACCGTGCCGAGCATCCGGTACGCGATCCCGAACAGGCGGGGACGCACCGCCGCGAACTCGGTCGCGGCGGTGTCGAGGTCCTCGTGCTCTGGAGCGCGTCCCGGCATCGGCCGAATGCTACCGGTCCTGCTCCAACCAGCGGGAGTACGTCGTGCTCCCGTACTGCTGGTGCGTGACCCGCGGGTCGTTGCCGGGGGTGAGGGAGCGGTCGTCGACCGTTCCGCCGTAGTAGCCGGCCGACGGGTCCGTGCGCACCTCCCGGCTGTCCCCGCGGGCGGCGAACAGGCGCCGGGCGAGGTCGTCGAGGCGCAGCGGCTCCGGACCGGCCACCTCGATGACGTCGTTCAGCGGCTCGGCGACCGCGACCTCCGCGAGGGCGGTCGAGACGTCGGCGGCCGCGATCGGCTGCATGAGCACGTCGGAGAGCACGGCCGCGCCGTCCTGCGTCCCGCCGTCGGCCAGGGCGCCGATGAACTCGAAGAACTGCGTGGCGCGGACGATCGTGAACGGCACGCCGGACTCCCGGACGATGCCCTCCTGCAGCACCTTGGCTCGCATGTACCCGATGTCGGGCATCCGGTCGGCTCCGACGATCGACAGGACGACGTGGTGCCGCACACCGGCCGCCTTCTCCGCGGCGGCCAGGTTGGTGGCCGAGCGCTCGAAGAACTCGCGCACCGCGTCGTCCGCGAAGGACGGCGCGTTCGGCACGTCGACGACCACGTCCGCCCCGCGCAGCGCGTCGGCGAGGCCCTCGCCGGTGACGGCGTCCACCCCGGTCGACGGCGAGGCGGCCAGCACCTCGTGGCCCTCCTGCCGCAGCAGCTCGACGGCCTTCCGGCCGATCAGGCCCGTCCCGCCGATGACGACGATCTTCATGCGATCCTCCGTTCCGCGCGCGGACGATCCACGCGCACACCAGCTCTGACAAGACAGCCCCGCGATCTGTGACAGCACCGGGGATGTCACATCCGGGCCCGCTGCGTGGTCTCATCTGTGTCCGGGTCATCCGGCGACGGAGGGAGCACCATGTCGCTGATCGCGCTGCGCACGCCCACGCACCGGGGCCGCCGGCGGAGGACGGTCGGCGCACTGCGCGCCGCCGCGTCCTCCCGTGACCTCCGGCGGCTGCGGGAGCTCCTCGCGCCCGATGTCGCCGTCGTCGTGGATGCGGGCGAGCCCGACCGCGCGAAGGTCCGGGTCGTCCACGGCCCGGACGACGCCTCGCTGCTCCTCGTGCACGCCCTGTCGGCCCGCGACGGTCAGGAGGTGGCAGAGCGCCCGGTCAACGACCGGCCCGGCCTCGTGGTCAGCCGAGGCGGCCGACCGACGGCGGCGATCGCCGTCGACCTGGCCGATCGGCTGGTCAGCGTCGTGTGGGTGCGGCTCGACCCGGCGCCGCTGCGCAGGGGCATGGCGGTGTAGGGCACGATCCTCCTCCCGCTGTACGCGGTCGCGACTCGCGGCCGATCCGCCAGTGCCCTCCGGATTCCTAGGCTCGGCAGGTGAGCACCGCCATCCCCGTCTCCTCCGCCCGCCGCCGCGACCACCGAGTCCTGATCGGCGGACTGTTCGCCGTCTACCTCGCGCTCCTCGTCTGGGCGGTGCTGTGGAAGCTGGGCGTGCCGTCGCTGCACGGCGGCGACACCCGCGCGGTGAAGCTCGTGCCCTTCGTCGCGGGCGACGGCTACGGCGAGAGCAGCCCGTTCGAGATGGTCGCCAACCTCGCCCTGTTCGTGCCCTTCGGGGTCTACCTGGGGTTGCTCGCACCGGGGTGGGGGTGGTGGCGGATCGGCGCGCTCGCCGCCGTCGTCAGCGTGGGGTTCGAGACCACCCAGTACGTGCTGGCGGTGGGCAGCTCGGACGTCACGGACGTCATCCTGAACACCGCGGGCGCCCTCGTCGGAGTGGCGCTGCTCGCCGCAGCGCGCCGGGCGCTCGGTGCGCGGACCGCCTCCGTGTTCGCGGCGGTGTGCGCCGCAGGCACGGTGCTGGCGCTCGCCGCGAGCGCGGCGTTCGTCGCCGGACCGGTGCGGTACGGCCCGCCTCCGGGCGAGGCGCCGCACCTGCGGCCGTGGCACGGCGCCGAGCAGGGCTGACCGCTCGTCACCCGCCCTGGCCGGACGCGCGCAGCCCGGGCAGCTCCGGGTCGACCAGGTCCGCGTACTCCGGGTTGCGGTCGAGGAAGGCTCGGACGATCGGGCACAGCACGGTGACCGTCAGCCCGCGCGACCGGACGTCGTCGAGGACGCGCCGGATGAGCTCGGTCGCGACGCCCTGTCCGCGGTACTCCGGGAACACGGCGGCGGCCACGAGCACGAGCCGTTTCTCTGAGGGGACCGTGTAGCTCAGGCCGCCCACCACCGTGTCGCCGGAGATCGCCTCGTAGGTCGATTCCGGCTTGTTGTCGGTGACGAAGAACGTGATCGTGGGGGAGTGCTCCTCCGCTCGCACCTCGTCGATCAGGACGACCTGGTCCTCGGTCAGGGTGCCGACGCCGTCGGGGTACCCGGCCTCGTCGGGGTATTCGAAGTCGTTCGTGGCCATCTGCCGGTCTCCTTCGTGTGCCGCAATCCCGGGTGGAAGTGGCCAGAGCCTAGGAGCACGGCGTCCCGGCGGCAAGGGCCGACGGCGAACCGATGGTGGATGCTGGCGTTCCGCCGCCGCGCACGACAGACTGGCCCCATGACGACACCGCACCCCCGCCGGTTCCGGTTCAGCGGCTGGCTGATCGCGGCAGGCGCCTTCGTCGCGGTGCTCGGCGTCACGTGGGGACTCGCCGCAAAGGCCGCGGCCGAGCGCTCGGTGATGAGCTCCACCGCGATGCCGACCCTCCCGGTGCACGTCTATACCCAGTACACCCAGCGCGGCATGGTGCCCGACTATGTGGGGCTGTGGATGGGCCTCGCCCTCGCCGCCGTCGGCGCCGTCGTGCTCCTGGTCGGCGCCGCGACCGCGTTCGCATCGGCACGCACCCCGTAGGCTTCCCAGTTGGAGGCCGCGCCCGTCGCGGATACTGCGACGATCACGCGAGGCGGCTGAGGACTGATGAGTGAGAAGACGTTCGAACGCGGGAACGATCGGCTGAAGAGACTGCAGCAGCTGCCGGGTATGGCCGAGGCGATCGCGGAGGAGAAGGAGCGCTCCGCCGAGGGGACCGCGTCTACGCGATGAGCTTGGCGATGATCCGCGACGCCGGGGAGCTCACGCAGGTCGAGGTCGCCAAGCGGATGGGTGTCGATCAGGGCACCGTATCGACGACCCCGGTCGGGTCGCGGGCCAGAGAAAGGCCCGCGCCGTCGCCCCCGATCGGCGCGGGCTGCCGTCGCTGTGAGGACGGCTCCTGACCGGGCCGGGTCGGCAGCGTCTGCAGCTGCGCTCGGTCAGGTCTCTCGCATATCCACGATCGCCGATGCGCCACGCCGGGAGTAGGGACTTTGGTCACTCCGCGTCGGGCGGGCGGGCGCGGGCCTAGGCTTCCGGCATGGACGATCCCACCCAGGAGCAGCTGGAAGCCTCCGACAAGGTCGAGAAGCGCACGGTCGGCGGCGAGCTGCGCTACTACATCAAGAACATCCGTGAGCACTGGCCCGCGGTCGTCGAGGACGAGCCGGACGCGGCCGGGCACGAGGCGTGGTGGACGCCGGACGGCAAGTTCCACGCCACTCATGCCCAACTCCGTCGGGATGCCATGGTGGGCGGCATCGTCTGACCTGAGGCGTATCCGCGACGCTGCCTCTCCCGGGCAACCTCTATCGCTGCTCCAGCTGATGGTCGAGAGCACTGCGACGGCCGGAGGGACCTCGGTCGCCCGGCGCCGGGCGGGCGGCGCGCAGCGCGGCGAGGATGGTCGCCAGGTCGACGACCTCCTGCAGCAGCGCGCCGACGACGGCCGGGATGACGCCGAAGGCGGCGATGCACATCAGCACCACCGAGGCGGCGATGCCGAGCCAGATGCTCTGCAGCGCGATGGTCACCGTGCGGCGCGAGATCGCGACGGCCTCGACCACCTTGCCGATGTCGTCCACCAGGATCACCACGTCGGCCGACTCGCTGGCGGCGGTGGCGCCCTTCGCGCCCATGGCGATCCCGACGTCCGCGCTGGCCAGCACCGGCGCGTCGTTGACGCCGTCGCCCACCATGGCCACCGGGCGCTCGGCGATCGAGGCGACCCGGGCCACCTTGTCCGCCGGGAGGCACTCGGCAAGGTAGTCGTCGATGCCGAGCTCCGCGGCCACTCCGGCGGCGGTCTCCTGGGCGTCACCGGTAAGGAGCTCGACGTGCGGGATGCCCAGAGCGGCGAGCCCGTGCAGCATGTCGCGGGCGTTCTCCCGGGGCGGGTCGCGCTCGATCAGCGCGCCGGCGTAGACGCCGTCGACGGCGACGTAGACCGCAAGCTCCCCGGGAGCGATGGGCTCCCGCCGAGCGTCCGGCGCGAGCGAGCGGACGAAGGACAGCTTGCCGACGGCCACGGTCCGCTCGCCGATGCGGGCGAGGACGCCGTCGGTCGCGCGCTCGTCGGCCGAGACCGCCGGAAGCAGCGGCAGCGAGCGCTCGGCCGCGGCGCGCATGACCGAGGCTGCGAGGACGTGCGACGAGTACTGCTCCGCGCTGGCTGCGAGGGCGAGCAGCTCGTCGGCCTCGAAACCGCCCGCGGCCCGCACCTCCATCAGGATGGGCCGGCCACCGGTCAGCGTGCCGGTCTTGTCGAAGACCACGGTCCGTGCCCGCGCCAGTCGCTCGAAGACGCCGCCGTTGCGGACGATGATCCCGGACTTCGCCGACCGGCTCATCCCGCCGATGAAGGCGACGGGGGCGGCGATGATCAGCGGGCACGGCGACGCGAGCACGAGCACCTCGGCGAATCGCACCGGGTCGCCGCTCACGAACCAGGCGAGTCCGCCCAGCAGCAGCGAGAAGACCGTGAACGGCACGGCGAAGCGGTCGGCGATCCGGACGACGCGCGCCTTCGTCTTCGATGCCTGCGCCACCAGGGCGACGATCTGCTGGTACTGGCTGTCGGCGGCGACCTGCGTCGCGCGGATCCGCACGGCAGCCGTGCCGTTCACGCTCCCGCTCAGGACCTCGTCGCCCTCCTGCTTCTCCGCAGGCAGGCTCTCGCCGGTGATCGAGGACACGTCGAACGCCGCGTGCTCGGCGAGGAGGACCGCATCGACCGGGACGACCTCGGCCGGCCGGACGAGCAGGATGTCGCCGACGTGCACCTCGTCGATGGGCACGTCCTCGACCGCCGTCGAACCGTCGAAGACGTAGCGGTGCGCGGTGCGCGGGTCGCGCCGGAGCAGCGCGTCCAGCTCCCGCCGCGCCCGCCGGTTGGCGTAGTCCTCGAGGGCCTCCCCTCCGGCCAGCATGAGCACGACGATGATCGCGGCGGCGAGCTCGCCGACCACGACGGTCGCCACGATCGCCACGACCGCGAGCAGGTCGACCCCGAGGCCGCCGCCGCGAAGGGTGCGGATCATGCGGACCGTGTAGCCGGCCGCCACCAGCAGGGCGAAGCCTCCCGCGAGCCATGCGGCGACGGTCGCCGCGCCGGCCAGGGCGAGCACGGCCGAGACGACCCCGACGACGATCGTCAGCGCCACCAGCCAGTACCGGGCGAGCAGACCGGCCGCGGGCGACCGGCCTGTCGGCGGCGGCGCGGTCGTCATCCGGCGGACGACCCGGCCGCGGTCTCCGACTCCGACTCGACAGGCAGCCCGGCGTCGTAGGTGAACACCAGCCGGGCGGGCACTTCGCCTGCGAGGACCTCGCCGACGGCGTCGTTGACGTCGGAGAGGTCGCGCGGCTCGGCGACCACCCTCGTGCGTCCGGCGGCGTGCAGCGCGAACACCTCCGCGAGGTCCTGCCGGGTGCCGACGATGGAGCCGATGACGGAGATGCCCTTCAGCACCGTGTCGAAGACGGGGATGGTCAGCGTGCCCTCCGCGGGCAGGGAGACGAGCACGAGCCGTCCGCCACGGTTCAGCGAGCGGAACGCCTGGTCGAAGACTGCGGGTGCGACCGCGAGCACGATCGCGACATCCGCCCCGCCGAGGTGGTGGATGGCCTCCACCGGGTCGACCTCGGCCGCGTTGACGGCGTGGTCGGCGCCGAGCTCTACGGCGAGCTCTAGCTTCTCCTCCGTGATGTCGACGGCGACGACCTGCGCGCCGACCAGACGGGCGTACTGCACGGCCAGGTGGCCGAGGCCGCCGATGCCGAAGACGGCGACGCGTTCGCCCGGCACGACGTGCGCGTTCTTGACCGCTGCGTACGTGGTGACGCCCGCGCAGGTGAGCGGGGCGGCGTCCAATGGGCTCACTCCGTCGGGGACGGGCGAGGCGAAGCGCGCGTCCGCGAGCGTGTACTCGGCGTAGCCGCCGTCGACGGAGTAGCCCGTGTTGTGCTGGCGCTCGCAAAGGTTCTCGCGGCCGTCGATGCAGTAGCGGCACTCGCCGCAGGCATAGCCGAGCCAGGGGAGGGCGACGCGCTGGCCGACCTTGCGGGTGGTGACGCCGTCGCCGAGGCGCTCGACGATGCCGACGCCCTCGTGCCCCGGGACGAACGGGAGGCCGGGCTTGACCGGCCAGTCGCCGTCGATCGCGTGGATGTCGGTGTGGCACAGTCCGCACGCCTCCAGGCGCACCAGGACCTGGCCGGGACCCGGCGAGGGGATGGGTCGGTTCTCGAGGGTGAGCGGCTGACGGTACTGGCTCACGACGGCTGCGCGCATGGGCGGCTCCTTTCGGTATGACGCCAGTCTCCGGGCGGCGCGGGCCGTGCGGTGGGGCCGAAGGTCCCGCCGCGGAAGCGCCATGCGCCGCGGGCCTTTCGGCCCTGCGGTCCGGCGCTCCCGGCCAGGCATCCTGGGCGCGAGAGTTCGGAGAACGCCATGACACGCTGGATACGCATCACGCTCACCGTCCTGACCGGAGCCGTCGGCCTGACCGCCGTCGCGGGCGGCCTCGCCCTCCTCGTCGCCGCGCTCACCTCGACGAACGGCGGCGGCGTCGCACCGGACCGCTCCTACCTCGGCGGGAGCCCGTTCACCTCCTACATCGTTCCCGGGCTGGTGCTGGCCGTCATTGTCGGCGGCACGCACATCCTGGCATCGGTGCTCACCGGGCGCGGGTCGCCGGCCGGCCCGTTCGCTGCCGCGGTCGCCGGGTTCGGCCTGCTGATCTGGATCTTCGTGCAGATGATGTTCATCCCGTTCAGCCCGCTCCAGGCCATCTACTTCGTCGCCGGCCTCGCCGAGCTCGGCCTGGTGCTGCTGGGGCTCGGCCTCTTCCGCCGCCGCGCGGTGGCCGCCTCGTGAGCACGACCCTCCGGTTCCTCGGCGCGACCGACACCGTGACCGGGTCGCGCTATCTGGTGGAGACGGACACCACGCGCATCCTCGTCGACTGCGGCCTGTTCCAGGGGTACAAGCAGCTCCGCGAGCGCAACTGGCGGCCGTTCCCGGTCGACCCCGCCTCCCTCGACGCTGTCGTCGTCAGCCATGCGCACCTCGACCACACCGGGTACCTTCCGGCGCTCGTCCGCGACGGCTTCCGTGGGCGCGTCCACGCGACGACCGCGACCGCGGAGCTGAGCGGGCTCGTGCTCCCGGACAGCGGCAGGCTGCTGGAGGAGCAGGCGGAGTTCCGCGACCGCCACCACACCTCGCGGCACTCGCCGCCGCTCCCGCTCTACACCGAGCAGGACGCGCTGGCCGCGCTGGAGCGATTCGCCCCCCACCCCCTTCGGCCATGACCTGAGCCTGGGGGATGCGACCGTGCGGTTCGTGCCGGCAGGCCACATCCTCGGCGCCGCGCAGGTGCTGGTCCGCACCGGCGACGGCCGCATCCACTTCACCGGCGACCTCGGCCGGGTCGACGACCCGCTCATGCGGCCGCCCGTGGCGCTGGAGGAGACCGACGTGCTGGTCTCCGAGTCCACCTACGGCGACCGGCGGCACCCGCAGGTGGATGCCGCGGAGGCGCTCGGCGGCATCGTCACCGATGTCTGCCGGCACGGCGGCGTCGTGCTGCTGCCCGCCTTCGCCGTCGGGCGTGCGGAGACGCTGCTGCTCCACCTGAGCAGGCTGCGGGCGCGCGACCGCATCCCCGACGTCCCGATCTTCCTGAACAGCCCGATGGCCGTCGACGCGTCCGAGATCTACGCGCGGCACCCGGAGGAGCACCGGCTCTCGGCCGTGGAGTTCGCCGCGATGTACCGGCTGGCGACGCTGGTGCGGTCGGTGGACGAGTCGAAGCTGCTCAACCTGCGCGGCGGCCCGGCCGTCATCATCTCCGCGAGCGGCATGCTCGAGGGCGGCCGCATCCTGCACCACATCGACGCGTACGGCGGCGACCCGCGCAACGCGATCGTGCTGACCGGCTTCCAGGCCGGCGGCACGCGGGGAGCGGCGCTCCAGCGCGGGGAGCGGGTGCTGCGCATCCACGGCAAGGACGTCCCGATCCGGGCGCAGGTGCACACCCTCGAGATGCTCTCGGCGCACGCCGACGCGGCTCAGCTGGTCGACTGGATGGGGACCGCGCCCACCACGCCGCGCTCGGTCTACCTGACCCACGGCGAGCCCGAGGCGGCCGATCAGCTGCGGCTGCGCATCCGCCGCTCGCTCGGCTGGAGCGCCCGCGTGCCGGAGTTCGGCGAGACGGTGACCGTCACCGGGGCAGCGGAGCAGGCCGGGTCCGGGCGGATCTCGGCGACCGCGCCGTGAACCGGGAGGCGCGGCGCGCGACCCGGTGGCCGTACGCGCGCCGCCGCACCGGCGCCGACGGCGGACGCACCAGCCGGGCGTAGTACCAGACCTTCGCCGCCTCGACGAGGAGCAGGTACGCCAGCACCATGCCGACCAGCGCCAGCAGGAACGGCGCGGGGAGCGGCGTGAACCCGAGCACGCCGGACAGCGGCGAGTACGGCAGCCAGGTGCCGATGGCGACGACGGCGAGCACCGCGACCGTCAGCGGCAGGGAGGCGCGGCTGCGCAGGAATGGCACCCGCCTCGTCCGGACCGCGAACACGATCAGCGTCTGGGTCGCGATCGACTCGATGAACCAGCCCGAGCGGAACTCGGGCGGCGCCCCCTGCAGGGCGAAGAGCATCAGCCCGAAGGTCGCGAAGTCGAACACCGAGCTGATCGGGCCGAACAGCAGCATGAAGCGGCGGATCGCGCCGATGTCCCAGTGCGCGGGCGCGCGCAGCTGCTCCGCATCGACGTGGTCGGTCGGGATCGCCAGCTGGCTGGAGTCGTACAGCAGATTGTTCAGCAGGATCTGCCCGGGCAGCATCGGCAGGAACGGCAGCACGATGGAGGCGACCGAGGCGCTGAACATGTTGCCGAAGTTGCTGGAGGTGCCCATCAGCACGTACTTGATCGTGTTGGCGAAGATGCGCCGCCCCTCGGTCACCCCGTCGGCGAGCACGCCGAGGTCCTTCTCCAGCAGCAGCACGTCGGCGGCGTCCTTCGCGACGTCGACGGCGGAGTCGACCGAGATCCCGATGTCGGCGCCGTGCAGGGCGAGCGCGTCGTTGACGCCGTCGCCGAGGAAGCCGACCGCGCGGCCCTTCCTGCGCAGCACCCGGATGATGCGGGCCTTCTGCTCCGGCGAGACGCGGGCGAAGATCGATGCGGCGCGCGCCGCCTCCGCCAGCTCGAGGTCCCCGAGCGCGTCGACCGCGTCGCCGAGAAGCGTGCCGCCGTTCTGCCGGCCGAGCTGCGCCCAGAGCCGCTCGGCGACGACCGCGCCGTCGCCGGTGGCGATCTTCACGTCCACCCCGAGCCCGGCCAGACGGTCGAGCGACTCGCGTGCACCCGGCTTGACGGCATCCGTGAAGGCGAGGAACCCGCGCAGCACCAGCCCCCGCTCCGCGTCCGGGCCGAGGGAGAAGGTGCCCGGCGCCGGGCGGGAGGCGACGGCCACCACGCGCGCGCCCTCGTCGTAGAGGTGCGCCAGAGTCGCGGAGGCGTCGTCGGACGTCCCGTCGCAGAGTGGGAGGACCGACTCGGGCGCACCCTTCACGACGACGATGGGGTCGGAGCCCGCGGCCTGCGCGAGGGCGGTGCAGCGGCGGCGCTCGTGATCGAACGGTTCCACGGCGAGACGGCGGTAGGCGGCGAGCGGGGCGGTCGACGCCCCCGGCGCCTGCCAGAGCGCCTCGTCCAGCGGGTTCAGCCCGACCTGTCCGGGTGCGGCCGGGTCGGTGTCCGTCGCGAGCAGGCCGAAGAGGAGCACATCGTCTGCAGGCTCGGCGCCCGCCGGCACGGCGCGGTCGAACGCGATCCGGCCCGTGGTCAGCGTCCCCGTCTTGTCCGTGACCAGGAGGTCGAGGTCGCCGAGGTCCTCGATGCACACCATCCGCTTCACCAGGACGCGGCGGCGGGCGAGGGCGCGCGACCCGGCGGCCAGGCTCGTGCTCACGACCGCCGGGAGCAGCTGCGGCGTGATCCCGACGGCGATGGCGAGGGAGAACAGCAACGACTCGATCAGCGGCCGCCCGAGCAGGATCGCCGCGGCGAAGATGACCGAGGTCAGGATGAGCGCGACCACCAGCAGGAACACGGAGAACCGGGCGAGGCCGCGCTGGAACTCCGTCTGCGGCTCGGTCTCGGCCAGCCCGACGGCGATGCGGCCGAACTCCGTGTCGCCCGCGGTCGCGACGACCACCCCGAGGCCGCCGCCGGCATGCACCACGGTCCCCATCAGCGCGCAGCAGGTCAGGTCGCCGATGCCCGCTGCGGGCACCGCGGCCGTGGACTTGGTCACGGCGGCGGCCTCGCCGGTCACGATGCTCTCGTCGCACGCCAGCCCGGAGACCTGGACGAGCCGCAGGTCGGCCGGGACGACCGTGCCCACCGAGAGCGCGACGATGTCGCCCGGCACCAGCTCGGTCACATCCACCTGTCGTCGCTCGCCGCCGCGGACGACGACCGCCGTGTGCCGCAGCCGGTCGTGCAGCGCGTCGGCGGCCCGCTCGGCCCGGAACTCGTTCACGAAGCCGAGCCCGACGCTCACCAGCAGGATCACCGCGATGATCGTCGCCTCCACGCCCTCGCCGACGAACGACGACACGACCGCCGTGGCGAACAGCAGGATCAGGATGGGGCTCCGCACCTGCCGCAGCAGCACGAGCCCCGGGCGCGCCCGGTGGCCGCGGACGGCGTTCGGGCCGACCTGCGCCAGCCGCTTCGCCGCCTCCTCGTCCGAGAGCCCCGCGGCCGACGAGCCGAGGGAAGCGAGCACCTCCGCGACCTCCCGGGCGGCCGCGTCGCGGACACGGCCGACCTCGGCGGCCGGTGCCGCGGACCGGGCCTCGATCACCGTCCGGCCGTGCGGTCGCGCCGCTGAGCGCGGTTCCGCACCACGGCCACCGGGGTCAGGGCGTTCAGCAGCACGTCGTGGCCGACCGATCCCAGCATCACCCGCTGCACCCCCCGGCGGTCGTGCGTGCCGATGACCAGCAGCCGCGACCCCTCCGCCTCCGCCACCATGCCTCGCGCGGGGGAGGTCTCGACCGTCTCGGCGAACACGGTCAGCCCCGGGTGCTCCACCCGCATCCGCTCCGCGGTGTCCTCCGCGATGCGCTCGCGCCGGTCGCCGAGCGAGACCTCCGGCACGAGCCCCGCCAGCAGCGGGTTGGCGATGTACCCGGCGCACACGACGGTCAGCGGCTCGCCGAGGGCCGCCGCCTCGTCGGCGGCGAACTCCACGGCAGGCTCGGCTCCCGGCTCGCCGTCCACGCCGACGACGACCCCCTCGCCGCCGTCCACCCAGCCGTGCGGGACGGCGACGACCGTGCACCCGGCCACTGCGGCGACCCGGGCGGCGATCGAGCTGGCGAACGCGTGCCGCCGCTCGGCGTCGGACGGCGTCCCGAGAACCAGCAGGTCCGCGTCCGCCGATGCGGCGACGAGTTCGTGGCCGACGTGGCCGAACATCGTCCTGGTCGTCACCTCGATGTCGGGCGCGACCGTCTGCACGCTCCCGGAGGCGTTCGCCTGCGCGCGGCGGTCCAGTACGCTGCGCGCGTGGTGCACCGCGATCCCCTGCTCCGCCTCCAGCAGGGTCTTCGAGGCGAGCTCGAGCAGCCGGGTCGGCCGGGAGCCGCTGTCGCTCCAGGAGCGCTCGATCACGTGGACCAGTTCCAGCCGGGCGCCCTCTCGCGCGGCGCGTTCCGCTGCCCAGTCCAGGGCGGCGCGGTGGTCGGGCTCGCCGTCCACGGCGACCATGATGGTGTCGGTCATAGCCACAGCCTCGCCCGTCCGCGCGGCGGGCGTAGAGCCGAAAGTCCCGCAGGGCCCGAGTTGCTTCGACCCAGTGACTTTCGGCCCTGTGGAGGCCGCGGAGGCTCGACGAGAGTCGTTCGCATGAATGAGACAGCTCCGGTCGCCAGAGTGACCATCATCTACGAGTCCATGTTCGGCAACACGCGCAGGATCGCCGAGGCGATCGCGGAGGGGCTGCGGCCGACCGCGACCGTCACCGTGCTCCCGGTGAAGGACGCGCCGGAGTCGATCGGCCAGTCCGACATCCTGATCGCGGGAGCGCCGACGCATGCCCACAGCCTGAGCCGGCCGTCCACGAGGACCGAGGCGGGTCGATGGGCGGACGACACCGCGCGTCACCTCACGCTCGAGCCGGACGCCGAAGGGATCGGTATGCGGGAGTGGCTGGAGACCTGCGGCCAGCTTCCCCCGGTCTTCGCCGCGTTCGACACGCGCGCCGACACGGCCGAACTGTTCACGGGTTCCGCCGCCTCGCACATCGAGAAGCGGCTGCGGAAGCTCGGGACTCGGCGCTTCCTGCCGAAGGCGAGTTTTGTGGTCGACAAGCGGAGCGTGCTCGTCGACGGCGAACTCGAGCGGGCGCGGTCCTGGGGCCGGACCATCGGCGCAGAGCTCCGGATGCCGGTGCTGCGCTGAAGCACGGCCGACCGGATCAACTCCGGTCGGCCGCCTCCGACCCGTGGATGACGAGCACCGGGCAGTCCGCGTGCTCGACGCACGACCGGGACACCGACCCCAGCAGCAGCCCGGTGAACCCGCCGAGCCCGCGGCTTCCGACGATCAGCATCTCGGCATCCTCGGACTCCGCGATCAGCTGCCGTGCCGCCGACCCGTTGCGGATCACGGTCGAGTACCACGTGGGCGCCTCCGGCCCGAACACCTCGCGCGACGCCTGCTCGGCGATCGCGTGCGCGTCCGCCTCCGGCGACCATCCGTCCATGACGTAGCCGGGCCACGACTGCGGGAACTCCCACACCGTCACCCCGACCAGGGAGCAGCCGAGGCGTTCGGCGATGCGCATGCCGCGCCGCAGCGCCGACAGCGACGAGGCCGAGCCGTCGACCCCGACGACGATCCGGCCGCCCGGGTGGATGCGGTCCTCCGAGCCGGTCTTTGCTTCGGCGGGTGCGTTGCCGGTCATGCGTCTGCCTTTCCGTGCTCACCAGCGCTCAGGCTCGGGACGGCGCAGGAAGCGCCGGCCGCTGAGGGCGTCGATGTCGATGTGGACGTAGCGGTACTTCAGCGTGGGGATCCACGGCTGCAACGGCGCCTGGTCGGCCTCGTCGATCTCGGACTGCCGGTCCAGCTGGCGGGCGCGGCCGTGCGCGACGACGCTCCACGCCGCGTCGTCGGTGTAGCCGTCGGTCTCGAAGGCGACGGCGCTGTGCACCGTCAGCTCCAGCAGCTTCGTCCCGGGGGCGGTGCGGATCAGGATGCTGTCACCGTCGGAGAAGTAGTTGACCGGGTAGATGTCCGGCTCCCCTCCGGCCGCCGTTGCCAGGCGCCCGAGCACTCCCCGCTTCAGCAGCTCGCGGCACTCGTCGCGGCTCAGCTCCCTCACCGGTTCATCCGACGGCATGGGCCTCTCCTTCCGGCTGGCGCGCCGCGACGGGCTCCGCCCGAAGCGGAGCAGGCACCGGCGCGTGGACGACGATGGTGGGCGACGACACGTTCAGCAGCACGTCGTAGGCGACGGAGCCGAGGCCGCCCTGCTGGGGCACGTCGCGCCGCGAGTCCCCGATGACGAGGAGTTCGGCGGCGCGGGCCACCTCGTTGAGGGCGGTGCCCGGCGTCCGCCGCACGACCCGGCTGCGGATGGTGATGCCCGGCTGGCGGGTGCGAGCCCGGGCCACCGCGGTGGCGAGCAGCTGCCGGGCCTCGTCGTCGCGGCGCAGCTGCCAGTCGCGCAGCTCGTCGTCGCGGTCGGTCTCGAAGCGGTGGTGGACGCTGGAGGAGCGCACGGCGACGAGCTCACAGTGGTGGTCGCACGCCAGGTCGGCGGCGAGGTCGATCGCGGCCATGCCGGCGGGGGTGTCGTCGACGCCGACTACCACGCCGCGACGCAGCCGCGACTCGGTTGCCGGGATGATCGCCACGGGACCCGTCGCCAGGTTCGCGAGCTGCAGACTGCGGGAGCCGAACGCGCGCCCGTAGTGGAAGCCGGTCTTGTGAGTGCCGACGACGAGCATGCAGTCGGGTCGGCTGTAGGAGGCGAGGGTGACCATCGGGCTCCCGGAGCGCAGCTCGCCGGTGATGGCGACGTCTCCGGGCGCGAGGGCGCGCGCCTCGGCGAGCTCGTCGTCCAGCAGCGCGCCGGCTCCCGAATCGACCTCGTCGATGAGCTGCGTGCCGACCGCGCCCCACTCGTCGTCGGCGACGTGCACCAGCGACACGGCCGCCGAGTGCTCGCGCGCGTGGGCGATGGCCCAGCGGACAGCGGCCCGGGCGGGCACCGATCCATCGACTCCGACGACGAACTCACGGATGTTCATGAAGACCTCCGCTCGCAGTCTCCCCAGGGGTCGCTGCGGTGCGAAGGGTCCTAGGTCCCGCGGGACCTTCGGCCCGGCGGCCTTGCCGCCCCGTGGCTTGACTGCAGGGGAGGGAGGTCTCCATGGCTTCGATGCGCGCGTGGCGCACCACGGGTGAGGCGCGGGGGGTGGAGCTGGTCGACCTCCCTCTGCCGGATCCGGGCGACGACGAGGTGCTGGTGCGTGTCGAGGTCTGCGGCATCTGCCGGACCGACCTGCACGTGATCGACCACGAGATCCCGGTCCATCGTGCGCGGGTGGTGCCCGGCCACCAGGTCGTCGGCCGGGTCGCTGGGGCCGGTGCCCGTGTGAGCGGCGTCACGCCGGGCGAACGGGTCGGGGTGGCGTGGCTGCGGCGCACCTGCGGCGAGTGCGCCTTCTGCCGGCGCGGCGCCGAGAACCTCTGCCCGTCGTCGCAGTACACCGGGTGGGATGTCGACGGGGGTTTCGCCGAGTACCTGACCGCTCCCGCCGCCTACGTCTACCCGCTCGGAGACGACGTGGATGCGACCGAGACCGCGCCGCTGCTCTGCGCCGGGATCATCGGGTTCCGGGCGCTGGAGCGGGCGCAGCTGCCGCCCGGCGGCACGCTCGGGATCTACGGCTTCGGGTCGAGCGCGCACGTCACCGCCCAGCTCGCCCTCGCCTCGGGCGCCCGCGTCTTCGCGATGACCAGGGGCGAGCAGAACCGGGCCCTGGCGCGCGAACTGGGCGCGGCCTTCGTCAGCGGCGAAGCGGATGCGCCGCCGGAACCGCTGGACGCCGCGATCGTCTTCGCGCCGGCCGGGACGCTGGTGCCCGTCGCGCTCCGGGCGACGGCCAGCGGCGGGACGGTCGTGCTGGCCGGGATCGAGATGTCCGACATCCCGTCGCTGAAGTACACCGACGCGCTGTTCCGGGAGCGTGACCTGCGCACGGTGACCGCCAACACCCGGGCCGACGGGATGCGCTTCCTCGCCCTCGCCGCGAACCTGCGGCTCCGCCCGAGCGTGCGCAGCATCCCGTTCGACGGTCTGGCCGACGCGATCTCCGACCTGCGCGACGGCCGTGCGAGCGGCTCCATGGTGCTCCAGGTAGCGGAATAGGAAGAGGAGAGCATGCTCGAACGGACCGTCGTCTGCTGGAACGGCACGCCCGCCGCCGAGGCCGCCCTGGAGTGGGCGCTGCGCCGGTCGCGCGACGCAGGGGAGAGCGTGGAGGTGTTCGACGTGATCGAGCGCGCGCTCTTCGAGGGCGACGCCGGGGCGCTCGAACGTGTCTCCACGCAGGAGGAGCAGCGCCTCGCCGAGCGGATGGACGAGCTCTCCACCACGCACCCCGGAGCGGTGGAGGCGAGCGCGCTGCTGGTGGGGGATCCGGTGGAGGTGCTCTCCGAGCAGACCCAGCCCGACACCCTGGTGGTCGCGGGCACCTCCCGCCGCGCCGGTCCTCGCGTGCGGTACGGCTGGTCGCTCGGCGCGCGGCTGGCGACGGTCGCGGCGGGGCCCGTCGCGGTCGTGCCCATCGAGACCTCCGACGCGGCGAAGACCCGGTCGGGCGTGGTGGTCGGCATCGACGGCTCGGAGATCGCCCGCCGCGCGCTCGACTTCGCCGCGGCCGAGGCGGCCATTCTGCAGCAGCCGCTCACCGTCGTCCACTGCTGGCGGGAGCCGCTCGCAGACGAGCCGCTCATCGTGCCGGACGAGCAGTTCGTCGACTCCCAGCAGCTGGTGCGTCAGGAGCTGCTCGACGAGCAGGTGCGGATCGTCCGGGATGCGCGGCCCGGCCTCGAGGTCCGCTCGGTGCTGCTGCGGCAGAACCCGATCGCCGGGCTGCGGGTGCAGTCGGAGCACGCCTTCATGCTCGTCGTCGGCAGCCGCCGGCTGACCGGCTGGAAGCGCACCTGGCTCGGCTCGGTCTCGCACGGACTCCTGCTCGACCTGGCGGCCCCGACGGTGGTGGTCGGCCCGGAGGCATCCTGAACGCTCTCGAAGAGTGCCGTCGAGGCCCGCTGGAGTTACACTCACCTCGACGACGCCCATTCCCTGCTGCCATCATGGCGGAACCTGGAAGGGGGTGGTTCCGAATGGCGGGCGACGAGCCGATCACGTTCCCGGACGCACCCCGGGCAGAGCTGGACAACGCTCTCTCGCAGCTCGTGGAGCAGGCGAACCGCGTCCTCCAGACCCAGGGAAGACTGCGCACGCTGATGCGTGCGAACCGGGCCGTGGTGTCGCACCTGGAGCTGCCGACGGTGCTGCAGACGATCGTGGAGGCGGCGGTCGACCTGGTCGGAGCGCACTACGGGGCGCTCGGCGTGATCGCCGAGGCGGGGGGACTGGAGCAGTTCATCCACGTCGGCATGCCCCAGGCCGACGTCGAGCGCATCGGCCACCTGCCGGAGGGACACGGCCTGCTCGGCGCGCTGATCGACGACCCGCGTCCCATCCGCATCCCGTCGATCGCGGACGACCCGCGGTCGGCCGGCTTCCCGGCCCACCACCCGCCCATGACCGCGTTCCTCGGTGTCCCGATCACGGTCCGGGACACCGTCTACGGCAACCTGTACCTGACCGACCCGGAGTCCGGCGGCTTCAGCGAGGACGACGAGCAGCTGGTGCGGTCGCTCGCCGCGACGGCCGGGTTCGCCATCGACAACGCCCGGCTCTATGCGGAGTCGTCCGCGCGCCAGGCCTGGACGGCGTCCGCCGCGGAGATGACGGCCTCCGTGCTCGGCGGCGAGGCCCCGGACGCGCTGGGCGAGCTGATCGCCCGCGTCTCCGCCCTGGTCGGGGCGCGAGCCGCCTTCGTCGTCCAGTTGGACCCCGACGACCCGGCGGCCCGGGTCGCCACCGCGGCCGAGGACGTCAGGGCGCTGGCCCAGGCGGCGGTCGAGGTGGATCTGGTGCGGAGCGCTCTGGAAGGCGCGCAGCCGCTACGGCTCGACGCGCTGCCCGTCCCTGTGGAGGCGGCCGGCTGGCAGCCGGGGCCTGCGCTGGTCGCACCGTTCGCCCTCGCCGACGACCGTCCCGTCGCGCTCGTCGTGGTACGCCCGGCGGGCGCGCCCGGCTTCAGCGCCTTCGAGCTGGAGCGGGCCACGGGTCTCGCCCGGCAGGCGTCGCTGGCGCTCGAACTCGCCGCGGCCCGTGCCGACCGGCAGCGCGCACTGCTCCTGGAGGAGCGGGCCCGCATCGCGCGCGACCTGCACGACCACGTCATCCAGCAGCTGTTCGGTGCCGGGCTCGAACTGCAGAGCGTCGAGTCCATGCTCGGTCCTGGTGCGCTCGCCGATCGGGTGGACGGCGCGGTCGCCTCCATCGACCAGGCGATCGGCGAGATCCGCACCGCGATCTTCGCGCTCTCCCACCAGCAGAACGGCGCCGACAGTCTGCGCCACCGCGTGCTCGACATCGTGCGGGAGGTGGGAGGCGGACTGCCGGCACCCGCGACGGTGTCGTTCTCCGGCCCGGTCGATGTCGTGTCGGAGCCCGGCCTCGCCGACGACATCGCCGCGTTCGTTCGCGAGGGGCTGACCAACGTGATCCGCCATGCCGGCGCGACGTCCGCCGCGGTCTCGGTGGCGGCATCCGGAGACGAGATCCTGGTCACCGTCGCCGACGACGGTCACGGTATCGGCGACACCACCCGCCGCAGCGGCCTGAGCAACCTGGATGAGAGGGCCAAGCGGAGGGGCGGCGCCCTGACCGTCGACTCCGGAGCCGACGGCACCCGGCTCGGGCTCAGCGTCCCCGTGCCGACGACGAGAGGAACCACATGACCGGGACGGCCATCCGCGTCTTCCTCGCAGACGACCACGAGATCGTCCGCCGCGGGCTGGTCGCCCTCATCGACGCGCAGGACGACCTGGAGGTCGTCGGCGAGGCGGCCACTGCGGCGCAGGCGCGGGCGCGCATCCTCGCGGTCCGGCCGGATGTCGCCGTGCTCGACGTGCGGCTCCCCGACGGGAGCGGCATCGACGTCTGCCGCCGGATCAAGCAGGACGAGCCCGGCATCCGCTGCCTGATGCTCACCGCGTACGACGACGAAGACGCGCTGCGGGCCGCCGTCATCGCCGGGGCCGATGGCTACGTCATCAAGGACATCCGCGGCAGCTCGCTGCTCGACGACATCCGCGCCGCGGCCCGCGGCAAGCGCTTGATCGACCCGCGCGTGGCCTCCCGGGTCTCGTCGCAGCTGCGGGAGCCGGCCGACGACCCGCGATTCGAGTCGCTCGGGCTGCGCGAGCGGCAGGTGCTCGCGCTCATCGCCGACGGGCTGACGAACCGCCAGATCGGCGAGCGCCTCGGCCTGGCGGAGAAGACGGTGAAGAACTACGTCAGCTCGCTGCTCGCCAAGCTCGGCCTCGAGCGGCGGACGCAGGCGGCCGTGCTGCAGCTCGACCACCGCAGCAAGGCTTGAGGGGACCTTCGGCCTTCCAGCCGGAGCCGCGGGAACGGCAGGCTCGTCGCCATGGACAGCATGAGCATGACGAAGCCGGAGCCGGCGCCGAGCGAGAAGGCCCGGGTGCACGAGGAGCTCCGGGTCCGGGAGGCCGTCGAGGCGGAGCTCGCCTGGACGCCCGAGGTGCAGAGCCCCACCATCGGGGTGGCCGTCGACGACGGCGTGGTGACCCTCACCGGCGACGTGTCGTCGCTGCACGAGCGCATCGCCGCGGTCGGCGCTGCGCAGCGTGTCGCCGGCGTGCGCACGGTCGCCGACGAGCTCCGGTTGAAGGGCGGGGCCGGGGAGCCGAGCGGGCACAAGCTCGCGTCGGCCGTCAACGCGATCCTGGCCTGGACGGCGAGCGTTCCGCAGGAGGGCGTCCGGGCCGAGGTGCAAGGGCACCGCGTCGTCCTCACAGGCACCGTGGAGTGGGACTTCCAGCGAGCCGCCGCGAAGTCGGCCGTGCAGCACATCTACGGCGTGCACGAGGTGGACAACCGGATCGAGCTGACCCGCCGGCCGCAGGCCGAGGACGTGCTGGAGCAGATCGGGAACGCCATCACGCGCAACGCCATCCTCGACGCCCGCCGCATCCGGGCCACCGTGGACGGCACGGAGGTCACCCTCAGCGGACACGTCGGCTCCTGGGCCGAGCGGGCTCAGGCCGTGCGCACCGCGTGGGCGTCGCCGCACGTCACCGCGGTCCACGACCTCCTGGTCGTCGACCCGGAGAGCTTCCCGGTCACGCCCCCAGCAGCACCAGAACGTGATAGGTGACGTACACCGGCCAGACGAACGCCTGCAGGAGACCGAGGACGACTCCCCAGAACGAGCCGTCCGAGACGGAGACGAAGTAGATCGCGGCGCCGATGTAGGCGAGCAGGAACACGAAGCCCCACGGGCCTGCGCTCTCGACCACCCGGGTGCTTCTGCTGTCTGCCATGAGAGAACCCTCCAGTTTCTCGATCGGCTAGGGATGCACAGCCTGTGCAGGTAAGCTCTGCCCGACGCCTACGCGGCAACGTGCGCGCCTTCCGACGTCGGCCGACCACAGCGGCGGCGCGGGCCCATCAGGCAGGAGATGCCGCGTGTCACGGCACATCATCACCATCGCGGGGCGGCGGTTCGTCGTGGGGGACGACGACATCGAAGAGGTCAGGGGCCGGCTCATCGAGGCGGTGCGCAGCGGCGGCGAGTTCGTCGTGATGCGCACGGGCGACGGTGCGATGGAGGCCCTGGTCAGCCCGGGGCTGCCGGTGTTCATCGAACGGCGCGACGAGCCGGGCACCGACCATGAGCCGGCCGCAGCCGGAGCGGCCATGGCGGAGGCCATCACGATGCCCGCCGACGAGTTCGACGACTGGGGCATCTGAGCCGGCGACACGGCTCACACCAGGCATCCCGGCGTCACGACCACGGTCGGCACCTCGATGTGCAGGATCATCGCGTGGCTCACCGAGCCGAGCAGGAAGCGGTCGACTCCGCGGTGCTGCTGCGTGCCGAGCACGAGCAGCGATGCGGAGTGGACCGGCCCGGCGAGCGCGTAGTAGACCTGGTCGCGCACCAGCCGTGACGTGATGGTCAGGTCGGGGTTGGCGCTGCGCAGGCTGCCGGTCACCGAGTCCAGCATCGCCCCGTGCTCGTCCTCCAGCTCGCCGAGCAACGGGCCCTCCGACACCGCGCCCGAGACGCTCACCAACGGGTCGAGCCAGGAGTGCACGACGACCAGCTCGTGCCCGAGCCTGCGTGCCTCCCGCGCGGCGAACCGCGCCGCCTTGAGGGACACCTCCGACCCATCGACACCGACCACGACGCTCGAGCGGCCCTCCTCCGGCAGCGCCGGGATCACCGCCACCGCCCCGCGTGCCGTCGCCGCGAGGCGCGCTCCGAGCGACCAGTGGTAGCGGGCGCGCGGCCCGCTGCGCTGACCGGTCCCGACCACGACCAGGTTGTCCGGCCGGGAGAACCGGCCAAGCTCCTCCAGGCGGTCGCCGGCCATGATGTGCGTGTTGACGCGGAGTCCCGGATGCTCCTCGGTCACCCGCCGGGCGCGCTCGTCCGCGGCCTCATGCCGCCGTGCCACCATCTCCGGTGTGACGACGCGGCCGGGGATCGGCTTGTCGTCGTCCTCCACATCCACCAGCAGGATGGCGTCGTCGTTCTGCTCGGCGCGGCGCACCGCCCACTCCAGGGCCTGCTCGGCCTCGAGCGAGCCGTCCCAGCCGACGACCGTCCGTTCGTTCATGGTCTTCCCTCCGGTCGGACCACCAGCACCGGGCACGGTGCCTGGGTCGCGCAGTACAGACTGACGGAGCCGAGGAACGGCGACGCCAGGCCGCTGAGCCCCCTGCTCCCGACGACGAGCATCGCCGCGTCCTTCGCCGCAGCGGCGAGCACCGTCCCCGGGTGCCCGAGCTCGGCGTGCAGGTGCACCCACTCGGGGCGCGCGTCGCCGAACTCCCCGCGGACGAGTTCTTCGAGCACGCCGTACGCGACGGCCTTCGGCCCGCGCCCCGGCTCCGGGTAGTACGCGTCGTACATCGACGTGGAGTGCTGCCAGGCCATGACGACCTCCAGCCGCGTGCCGAGCGCCTCGGCCAGCCGTGCCGCCTCGTGCAGCGCCCTCCGCGACTCCTCCGACCCGTCCACACCGCAGACGATGGGAGGCGAGACGGTCCTCGATGGCTGCATGGTCGTTCCCCCTCGGCTCACTGGTCCGCGACGGTCTCGGGGACGACGAACGCGTACTCCTTCGGCGTCACCAGCACGGGACACGGCAGATCGAGCAGCAGGTCGTGACTGACCGAGCCCAGCATCGTCGCCGCGAACCGTCCGCGGCCGCGGGTGCCGACGACGACCAGTGCCGCGCCCGTCCCGCGCTCGATCAGGGCCGTCGCGGGGTTCCTCCGGACGACGAGCGGGGTGATCGGCGCCTCCCGCGCGATCGGCACGTCGGCGATCGCGTCGGACACCACCGTCTGCTCCCGCGCCAGGAAGTCCTTGTCGAGCGTCTGCCCCTCGTCGAGGGCGCGCTGGAAGACCTGCGGGACGTCCCACGTGTGCACCGCCTCGATGTCGGCCCCGAGCCAGCTCGCCTCGGTGACCGCGAGCGCCAGCGCCGACCGGGCGAAGCTCGACCGGTCGATGCCGACCACGACGACGTTCCGCTTCGGCGCAGGGGTGTCCGGGATGATCGCCACCGTGCACTCCGCCTTCGCCGCGACCCGGAGGGGGAGGGAGCCGATGCGGGCGCCCGACCCGTCGATCCGGCGGTCCGTACCGACGGCGAGCAGGGATGCGCCCTCGGCCGCACGCAGCAGAGCGCCGGCCGGCGGCCCGTCCACCCAGCGGAACTCGGCGGAGACTCCCGGCACGAGCGACGCCACGTGGGCGCGCGCCTGCCGGAGCTCCGCCTCCACCGTCACCGAGAGGTCCGTATGCGGCCCGAACACGGCCGCGCCGAGCCGCGTGTCGAGAGCCATCACGACATCGAGCGTGCCGCCGCGGGTGCCGACCCGCAGGGCGGCCCAGTCCAGCGCCCGCCACGCGGACGCCGTGCCGTCGAACCCGACGACGGTCCTCCCGTCGCTCATCGCGGGCGCTCCGCCCGCCCGGTCACCGTCTCCAGCCGGATGCGGTAGACCGCCGCGGACGAGCTCGGGCGGCCGAGGTCCGGCCCGGCGGAGGCGGAGCGCGGGATGTCGAGCGTGCGCATCATCCCGATCTCGGCCCCCGGGTGCTCGGTCCCTGTCTCCGCGAACACCGGGCGGAAGCGGTCGAGCAGGATGTCGAGCCCCTCGCGCGCGTCGGCGCCGACCAGCTGCTCGAAGTAGCCCCAGGCGATCACGCTGCGCCAGTCGTCGACGCTGGACACGTCGTCCACCTCGAAGCACACCTCCGGGTGCGACCGCAGCGCGTCCAGCTTGCGGCCCTGCGCGCTGTGCGCGTAGATGTCGCCGTCGCGGTACGCGTACGAGATGGGGACGACGTAGGGGGTGGAGCCGTCGACCAGCCCCAGCCGGCCGACGATCTGGCCTGCCAGCACGTCGTCGATCTCGTCGCGGGTCAGCTCCATCACCATGCGTGCTCCTCACCTCGGCTCGTGTGTCGAGCCTCCCGCGGAAAACCGCACGTCCGTTAGGACTTTCGGCCCTTCGCACCGCCCGCCGGAGAGGCTTGGCTGGACGCATGAAAGCGAAGACGCAGAGCATGGGCACGATGTCGTGGCGGGACATGCCACCCGGCGGCAAGGTCGTGATCGGGGCCGTGGTCGTCTGGAGCCTCGCCTGGAAGGGCGCGTCGCTCTGGCGCGCTGCACGCAACGGGAGCAAGCCGTGGTTCGTGACCCTGCTGCTCTCCAACACCCTCGGCGCGCTGGATGCGATCTACCTCTTCGCGGTCGACCGGCCCCACCGCAGCGAGCACCGCGTGGAGGAGGCCATCCTCGCCGCCACCGGCGAACCGGAGCAGCTCGCGCACTCCGACGAGACGTAAGGGGAAGTGGACGCCATGACGTTCTTCGAGGCGATCCGGACCGACCTCCGCAAGTACGCGGAGTTCACCGGCACGGCCAGACGGCCGGAGTTCTGGTGGTTCGCCCTGTTCGTGTACCTGGCGGCCGCGGCGCTCGCCGCCCTCAACATCGCCACCCCGGACGGCGTTGTGTTCATCGGCAGCAGCCTGGCGGCGGCGTTCGGCGCCGCGACCGCGCTGCCGCTGCTCGCGGTGACCGTCCGGCGGCTGCGCGACGCCGGCTACGGCTGGGGTCACGTCTTCTGGCTGCTGCTCCCGATCGCAGGGCTCATCGTCCTCATCGTGCTGCTCGCCCAGCCCACCCGGCCCGCCGAGGCGCCGGTCGGCGCGCCCCTCGGCGGGGCGCCGGTCGGGTCCGTTCCGACGGCGCCCGCCCGCTGAGGCTCAGCCGTTCGCCTGCTGGTCGAAGACGAACTGCGCCCGCTGGGCGACGAGCTCGTCGTACGTGCCGTTCTTCTCCGCCCAGCGGTGCATGTGCACGCCCTGGACCAGGATCTGCGGCGGCGTCGGCTCCTGGCCCAGCAGGTCCATCACCTCGGTGGCGAAGTCGCCGAGGTCGAGCGCGTGCGGGTTGACCCGCTCCTGGCCGCTCGACGCGACCGCCGGCGGCACCAGCTCGACCACGTCGATCCCGCTCGACGCCAGCTGCACACGCAGCGCCTCGGAGTACGCGTGGACGCCGGCCTTCGACGCCGCGTACGTCGCCATCGGCGGGAACGGCAGGTACGCGATCCCGGAGGTGACGGTCACGATCGTCCCGCCGCCGCGGGCGATCAGGTGCGGAGTGAACGCGTCGATCACCCGGATCGTGCCGAGCAGGTTGGTCTGGACGGTGGTCTCGGCCGCGGCGTAGTGCTCCGGGTCCCGGAGGTCCTCCATGAGCATGACGCCGGACATGACGATGACCGTGTCCACTCCGGGATGCTCGGCGAGCACCGCGTCCCGCGCCTCGGCGACCGACGCGGCGTCGGTCACGTCGATGCGGACCGCGCCGAACCCGTCCTCCGCGGCAGCGGCGAGGGCGTCGCTGTCGCGCCCGCCGACCACGACCGTGCTGCCCGCCGCGGCGAACCGGTGCGCCAACTCGCGGCCGATGCCGGAGGTTCCGCCCGCGATGAAGACGGTGCGAGTGCTGATGTCCATGCGAATGCGCCTTTCTCTCTGCGCCCGAACGGTCGCCGGGCGCGGGATCGAGCATCCTTCCGGCCGCGCGACCGCGGCAGAGCCCCGGCCATCCGGGGTCCTGGCAGGGCACCCCCATCCCGTGCCGTCGCGCGTTAGCGTGAGTCCATGACCGACGACGACCGCACGAACAGGCTCGGCGCGTACCTGCGCGCCCGCCGCGACCTCGTCACCCCGGCGCAGGTCGGCCTCCCGGTGGGCGACAACCGGCGCGTCCCCGGCCTCCGCCGTGAGGAGGTCGCGATGCTCGCCGGCATCAGCGCCGACTACTACCTGCGGCTCGAACGAGGCCGCGACGCCCACCCGTCGGTGCAGGTGCTCGAGTCGCTCGCCCGCGTGCTGCAGCTCGACGACGTCGAGAGCGCCTACCTCGTCGGACTCGGCGCCGACCGCCCGCGCACCGCGCGCCGCCGCCGCGTGGAGGAGCGGGTGCCCGAGCGTCTGCACCACCTGCTGGCGAGCATCGGCGTCCCGGCGTTCGTGGAGGGCCGGTCGTTCGACGTGCTGGCCTCCAACGACCTGGCCGTCGCCCTCTCCCCGCGGCTCCGCCCCGGCCACAACCGCCTGCGCTCGCTGCTGCTCGATCCCGAGGAGCAGGCCTTTCAGCGCGACTGGTCCGCCGCCACCGCGGGCATGGTCGCCGCCCTCCGCGCCAACATCGCGGACGATGTCGACGACGCCCGCTTCGTCGAGCTGGTCGGCGAGCTCGCCATCTCCAGCGAGCGCTTCCGAGCCCTCTGGGCCCGCCACGACGTGCACAACCTGGAGGGCGGAACCGCCCTGATCGACCACCCCGTCGTCGGCGAGCTGCGCCTCCACCGCGACAAGCTCCCCGTCGGCGGCGTCATCCTCGTCGTCTACTACCCCGACGCCGGCAGCGAGAGCGACGAGAAGCTCCGGATGCTGGCGGGGCTGGCCCAGCCGGCGGCTCGACATCCTGCGCCGTGATTCGTCACGAATGAGCGCCGCTTCTCACGAATCGGCGCGATTCGTGAGGAGTGGGGCACCCCTGTCCGACCGCTGGCCGGAAACCTGACCGAAACCGGCCGCGCCTATCCTGGCGGCATGGCAGGGACGGACGGGTCCGGCGCAGGGGAGTGGAACCGCTTCGCCGAGGGGTCGGTGGAGCGGTTGATGCTGTCCGCGCTGAGCGAGCGGCTCGGCACTCCGCTGCGCCCCCGCCAGCTGCTCCTCGCCGAGGGCGTGCGGGTCGAGGTCGAGGGCATGGATGCGGCCGGCACGATCGTCGTGCAGCTGGTCGCGAACCAGGGCTCCTACAAGCCGTCGTACCGCAACAAGGTGATGGCGGACATGTTCAAGCTCCTGTGGCTGCGCGCAGCGGCACCGGCGGTGGAGCGCGCCGCCGTCGTGGTGAGCACGGTCACCGCTCGCGCGCTCAACGGCTGGGTGGCCGTCGCGGCCGCCGACCTCGGCGTCGAGGTGTACTTGTTCGACGGCGCGGGCGTCGTCCCCTTCGGCGAGCAGAGTTAACACGCAGGCAATATTCGGGCGCGGTCGCCGAAACATTGCCTGGATAGCGTCGTCCTATCAAGCGGACTCCGCGTGGCAGACATCGAACTCGCTACGCACGCTCTCCGCCATCTGGGAACGGGCCTGTGGTCCGTGCACGGCATGGAGGGTGTGGATGGTGACGCCAGCGGTTCGGCTGACCTCGGTCGGCAAGGTCTACGGGTACGGCCCATCGGCGATGATCGCGTTGAACGACGTCGACCTGGTCGTCGAGCCCGGCCGGTTCGTCAGTCTGATCGGTCCGAGCGGATGCGGCAAGTCGACGCTGCTGCGCATCGTCGCCGGTCTCGAGACGGCCGGTCGCGGCGAGGTCCGCGTCCACGACGTGACGCCCGGTGAGGCGGGCGCGGCGAAGCTGATCGGGCTCGTGCCGCAGACCCCGGCGCTGCTGCCGTGGCTGACGGTGCTGCAGAACGTGACCCTGCCGCAGAAGATCAACCCGGGGGCGGCCAAGCGGCGCCAGCGCATCGGCGACCTCGCCGAGCGCGGCGGCGGCGCCCAGGCCCCGGACATGCTCGAGCTGCTCGACCGCGCCGGGCTGGCGGACGCCGCCCACAAGCTCCCCGCCCAGCTCTCCGGCGGCATGCAGCAGCGTGCGGCGATCGTGCGGGCCTTCGGCCTCCAGCCGGATGTCCTCCTCATGGACGAGCCGTTCTCCGCCCTCGACGAGTTCACCCGCGAGAGCCTCCAGGACCAGCTGCTCGACCTGTGGGACGAGCTGAAGACCACGGTCCTGTTCGTCACGCACTCGGTCTCCGAGGCCGTCCGGATGTCCGACACCGTCGTCGTGATGGCGCCGCGTCCTGGACGGATCGTCGACGTGATCGACATCGACCTGCCGCGGCCGCGCAACCAGAAGCTGTTCGAGGAGCGCCGCTTCCACGAATACGAAGACCTGATCAGGGATCGCCTGCACTCCGCATGGCGATCGACGGACGCGGCGTAGGGGGCACGAGATGAGCGTCGCAACAGAACGGGCCGCCGTGTCCCCCTCGCTCCAGGACGGCGTCCCCGCCGAGCCCTCGCGGTTCAGCCTCAAGCACCCCAGGTCGCGGCTGGCGTGGATCCGCCCCGCGGTGTGGCTGCCGCTGGTCGTCATGCTCGCCCTCCTCGCGGGGCTGTGGCAGTGGGGCGCGGCATCCATGCCCTACCTCCTCCCGCCGCTGCAGGCGATCGGCGACTCGCTGGGCGGCAACCTCGGCTACTACCTCGGCAACGCGCTCATCACCCTGGGCGAGGCGACGGCGGGTCTGGCGATCGGCTTCGTCGCCGCGTTCGTGGTGGCCGTGCTGATCAGCGAGCTGCCGGTGGCGCGCCGGGCGATCATGCCGATCGCGGTGGTGCTCAACGTCACGCCGCTGGTGGCCATCGCGCCGGCCCTCGTCGTCGCGTTCGGCTTCGGACCGCTGCCCAAGCTCATCATCACCGCGCTGATCTGCTTCTTCCCCATCCTCATCAACACCGCGGTCGGCCTCCGGTCGGTCCCGCAGCAGGTGATGCAGGTGTACAAGACGATGGATGCCTCCCGGCTCGAGATGCTCGTCCACCTCCGCATCCCCAACGCTCTGCCGTACATCTTCGCGGCCCTGCGGATCGTCTTCCCTCTGTCGATCATCGGCGCCGTCGTCGCCGAGCTCTCCGCCTCCGGGTCGACGGGCGGTCTCGGCACGGCCATCAGCGTCGCGTCGTCGATGAACCAGCTCGCCGTGGTCTACGCGGCGATCTTCGTCCTGGCGGTGATGGGCGTCCTCCTGCTCGCCCTCATCACCCTGATCGAGCGCCGCGTCCTGCACTGGCACGAGAGCTCGACCGACTGAGCCGGGGCATCACGCCCCACCCCACCGCTCCCCACACCTGTCGCCGACCGGCGACAAGGCCCACCCCTGCCATCGCGCACCCCTGCACCACCCCATCCCCGAAGAAGGAGTGACCCATGCAGCACCGTCTCATCAAGGCCGGTCTCGCGTCCCTCACCGCCGTCGTCCTGACGCTCGGTGTCGCCGCGTGCAGTTCCGGCTCCCCCGCGGACTCCTCGTCGTCCGGCAAGGCCATCTCGGCCGAGCGCTGCGCCGAGAACAAGAAGGCCGGCACGATCACGTACCTCTCCGGCTACCAGTTCCAGTCGTCCGCCTCGATCCTCGAGTACGTCGCCGCCAGCAAGCTCGGCTACTTCGACGACCTGTGCCTGAACGTGCAGCTGAAGCCCGGGACCGGCGACACCGCCCAGAACACGAAGCTTCTGGCGAGCGGCCAGGCGTCGGTCTCCGCCATCTCCCAGCAGGACCTCATCCAGGCGCGCGCCAACGGCATCGACATCGAGGGGATCTCGTCGTACTCGAACGCGGGCCTCGACATCCTGATGACCAACCCCGACATCACCGACCTCACGCAGCTGGATGGCAAGGTCGTCGGCCACAAGGGCTACGTGCCCGCCGCGGTCGAGGCGATGATGGTCAAGGCCGGCGTCGACTGGAAGTCGCTCACCCTGGTCAAGGAGGGCTACGACCCCTCGGTGCTGCCGCGCAAGCAGGACGGCCTCGCCGCCCTCACCGGCTTCATCTCCAACGAGCCCAATCAGCTCAAGGCGGCCGGCGACAAGGTCACGGTCTGGCAGCCGGTCAAGTACGGCATCCCCAGCTCGCTCGGCGCGATGGCGGTCAACCCGGCCTTCGCCAAGGCCCACCCGACCGCGGTGCAGGACATCCTCCGCGCCGCTCTGCACGCCTACGACTACTGCAGCTCCAGCGACGCCAACACCGAGAAGTGCGTCGGTTTCGCGGCCGACCTCTCCGGCGGCGCCACGTACGACAAGAAGCTCAACGCGACCATCTGGAAGACCGAGACCAAGGTCGTCGCCGACAACCCCACCCCCGGCCAGCCGCTCGGCGGGATAGACGAGTCGAACGTGACGAAGCTCGTCGACATGCTGCACCAGTTCCAGATCGTCCCGGACAGCGTGACGGGTGACGAGGCGAAGAAGTGGTTCGACGACTCCTACATCAAGGCCATCTACAAGGGCGACACGCTCATCTGGCCCGCCCCGTAAGCCCCACCACCGAACGCAGCGAAAGGCCCTCAATGCCCGCGAAAGACTATGGGATCTTCCTCCCGATCGGAAACGGCGGCTGGATGCTCTCCACCACCGCACCGCATCCCGAAGCCACGTACGCCTGGAACAAGCGTGCGGCCCTCCACGCCGAGGAGATCGGCCTCGACTTCATCATGTCGATGGCGAAGTGGCGCGGCTTCGGCGGCACGACCGATCACTGGGGCCGGTCGCTGGAGTCGATGACCATGATGTCGGCGCTGGCCGAGGCCACGGAGCGGGTGAAGATCTGGGCCACCATGCACGCCAACGTGCACAACCCGGCGATCGCGGCGAAGATGTACGCCACGCTGCAGGACGTCTCCGGGGGCCGGGCGGGCATGAACATCGTCAACGGCGCCTACGCCGGGGAGTTCGAGCAGTTCGGCATCTGGGACCCCGCGCTCAGCCACGCCGACCGGTACACGATGACGGAGCTGTGGACGGAGGCGGTCACCCGGCTCTGGTCGGAGGACTCCGTCACCATGCACACCCCGTACTTCGACCTGGTCGACTGCGAGTCGCGGCCGCACCCGTCGGCCACGCCGACCATCATCAGCGCGGGCAAGTCGGAGGCCGCGCGCGCCTTCCAGGCACGGTTCGCCGACGGGGCCTTCCTCGCCGGCGACAGCCTGGAGGAGATGAAGGAGCTCTCCGCCGACGTCCACGCCAGGGCCGCGGCGAACGGCCGCACCTGCAAGACGTACTCCATGCTCACCGTCGTCCAGGACGAGACAGACGCGCTCGCCGAGGCGAAGGTGAAGGAGTGGGGCGCCGGTGTCGACCGGGAGGCGCTGGCGAACATGCGCGCATCGTGGGGCGTTCCGGAGGACCAGGCCCGCGCCTGGGCCTCCGGGGCGGTCGGCGAGGCGGCGTTCCAGACCGCGTACGTCGCCGGCTCCGCTCAGACCGTGACCGAGCACATCCAGTACATCGTCGGCGAGGCGGACCTCGACGGCCTCATGCTGATCTTCCCCGAGTACGACCAGGACATGGTCCTGTTCGGCGAGACCGTGCTCCCGGCCCTGCGCGCGCACGACGCGGGCGGTGACCGATGAGCGATCTCCGCGAGGCGCAGCTCGCGCAGCTGACCCGGCCCGGGAGCGCCCCGGCCCTGGTCGTGGTGGACGTGCAGCGCGACTTCGGCGACCCCGAAGCGCTCGGCGCCTACGGCCTGACCGACGAGGTCGTCGCCGAGCTCGACGCCACCGTGACCCGCATCGGCGCGCTGGTGGACTCCGCCCGCGAGCTGGGCGTGCCGGTCGTGTGGGTGGAGCTCGGCAGCGACCCGGCCCGCCCGTGGCGGTCGAGCAACTGGCTGCGTGAGGGCGACTACGACGCCCCCATGGGCGAGACCGAACCGTGCATCGTCGGCTCGCCCGGCGCCGAGTGGTACCGGATGCAGCCCGCCGAGGGCGAGCTGCGGGTCGTCAAGCGCGGCTACAGCGGCTTCCTCGGCACCGACCTCGACCAGCGGCTGCGCGCCGCCGGCTACGACTGGCTCACCATCGTGGGCCTCACCAGCGAGTGCTGCGTCGACGCCACAGCGCAGGACGCCATGCAGCTCGACTGGCCCGTGGTGGTGCCCACGGATGCGACGGCCGCGTACGACCTCGCCGTCAACGAGGCCGCGCTCGTGCAGCTGGAGCTGAACGTCGCCGTCCTCTCGGACACCGACGAGGTCGTCTCCCTCTGGAAGCAGGTGACCGTTTGAGCGGCATGCACATCGCCTACGACCTCTCCTTCACGCACACCGAGGGCCGCTGGGCCCAGCCCGGGTCGTGGGTCGGGCGGCAGTTCCCCGACGTGCGCATGTACCTGGAGGTCGCGAAGACCGCCGAGCGCGCCGGCGTCGACATGCTGTTCTTCGGCGACGGCTCCGGCATCCCGAGCACCTGGCGGGGGAGCATCGACCCGGCTGTCGAGTGGGGCATCCAGTGGCCGCGGCAGGACATGTCGCCGGTCATCGCCGCCATGTCGACGGTGACGGAGAGCATCGGGTTCGGGCTCACCTACTCGTCGACTTTCATGCACCCCTTCTACGTCGCCCGCCTGCTCAACTCGCTCGACCACGTGACCGGCGGCCGGATCGCCTTCAACGTCGTGGCCTCGAGCCGCGGCGCGGATGCGGCGAACTACGGCTACGCGCAGCTGATCGACCACGACCTGCGCTACGAGCGGATGGAGGAGTTCATCCACGTCTGCCGCGCGCTGTGGGACTCGGTGGCCCCGGACGCGATCGTGCGCGATCCGGCGACCGGCCGGTTCGCCGACCCGTCGAAGGTGCACCCGATCGACCACGACGGCCGGTTCTTCACCGTCAAGGGCCCGCTCGCCTCCGTGCCGAGCCCGCAGGTGCATCCCGTGATCGTGCAGGCCGGGAACTCGCCGCGCGGCATCGCCGGGTCGGCGGCGTTCGCCGACCTCGTCTTCGGGTTCGGCGGCAGCCTCCCCGGTCAGCAGCGGCACCGCCGCATGCTCGACGAGGCGCTCACCGCCGAAGGACGCGATCCCGAGCGCGTCGGCATCCTGTGGGCCACGCAGGCGATCGTCGGTCGCACCGCGGCGGAGGCGGCGGCGCGTCGGGATGCCGTGCTCGAGTTCTGGACGGAGGAGGCGATCGGCACGATGCTCTCGCACAACTCCGGGTACGACTTCTCAACGCTGCCCGAGTCGTTCCGGCTGGGCGAGCTTCGGGATGAGATCGTCGCGTCCCAGGCGAGCCCCGGCGGTTTCGTCGGCGCGCTCGTCGCGGAGTTCGGCGAGGACTACACGATCGGCCGGACAGAGTTCTTCGAGCACGGCTTCGAGGCCGCCAGCGGTCTCGACCACACCGTCGTCGGCGACGCCGCCGCCGTGGCCGACGCCCTGGAGGAGAACTTCGCCCAGACCGGTTCGCGCGGCGGCTACATGCTGTCGAGCCCTCTCTCGATGCCGTCCGGGCTGGCCGACCTGAGCGAGCTCCTCGTCCCGGAGCTGCGCCGCCGCGGTGCCCTCGCGCCGCGATACCCCGGCTCGACGCTCCGCGAGAACCTGGCGGTCTGAGATGGGTGGCGCTGTGCGGCGATCGACGCGGGACTGGCTGGCTCTCGCCAGCCTCTGCCTCGGCTTCTTCATGCTGCTGCTGGACAGCACCATCACCTCGGTCGCCCTGCCCGCCCTGATCGCCGGTCTCGGCACGACGGCGACGCTCGCCATCTGGGTCAACAGCGGGTACCTGATCGCGTACGCGGTGCCGCTGCTGATCGCCGGGAGGCTGGGCGACCGGTTCGGCCGCCGGCGCATCTACCTGGTCGGGCTCGGCGCGTTCACCATCGGGTCGGTGCTGTGCGCGCTGTCGCAGGACGTCGGCTCCCTGATCGGCTGGCGCGTCGCGCAGGGCGTCGGGGCGGCGCTCATGACCCCGCAGTGCCTCACCATCATCCGGACGCTGTTCGCCCCGCCGCGGCTCGCCGTCGCGCTCGGGATCTGGGGTGCGGTCGGCGGCGCCGCCACGGTCGCGGGTCCCATCCTGGGCGGCCTGCTCGTCGGCGCAGCCGGCTGGCCGTCGATCTTCTGGGTCAACCTGCCCATCGGGCTGATCACGGCGGTGGCCGTGCTGGTGTGGGTGCCGGTGTCGGAGCGGCAGCCCGCGCGCATCCCGCTCTGGGCGATGGCGGGCAACGCCGTCGGCGTCGCCGCGCTGGTGGTCGGCATCCAGGGCACCGACGAGGCCTCTGCGTCGGTCGCCGGCATCCCGCGCTGGCTGCTGGTCGTGCTCGGAACGGCCCTCGTCGTGAGCGTCGTGTGGCTGCAGCGCCGCTCGGGCGAGCGCGCGCTGCTGCCGGTGTCGCTGTTCCGCAGCCACGGCTTCGTCACGTCGTCGTGGGGTGCGGCGGCCGCCGCGTTCTGCGTGGGCTCCGCGCCCATCCCGCTGATGCTGGCGCTGCAGGAGGACCGGGGCCTGGATGTCGTCACCGCCTCGATCGTGCTGGTGCCGATGGGCGTCGTGTGCCTGTTCGCAGCCCCCGTCTCGGCCCGGCTGAACAACACCGTCGGGCTGCGGGTCGTCGCCGTGATCGGCGGCGTCGCGCTCGTGCTCTCGATCGGCGGAACCGCCGCACTGGTCTGGGCCGACGCTCCGCTGTGGGCCATCGCCGCCGTGTTCGCGCTGTTCGGGATCGCGAACTCGTTCCTCTGGTCGCCCTTCTCCATCGCCACGGTCAGCTCGGTCGAGCGGTCGTCGATCGGCGCCGCCTCGGGCGCCTTCAACTCGGTGAAGCAGCTGGGCGCCGTGCTCGGAAGCGCCGCGACTGCCGTCGTGCTGGCGTGGACCGGCAACGCCGCCGCACTGGCCGTGCTCGCGCTCGTCGGGGTGCTGAGCATCGTGGCCGCCGCGCTCCTCCGCGTCACCCCCGTGGATGCCGACGACAGCCGTGGCGTCCTCGTCGGCACCGTCGTCGGCGGGGCGGGCGCGGGACTCGCCCTCGGCTTCCCGACCGCGAACCTCGACCTGGAGGAGCCCTCGAGCACGCCCGCCGACGGCGTCTACGTCGGCGGCTTCCGCGCCGAGTCGTGGAGCGAGCCGCTGCCGGCCCTGATCTCGGTCGGGACGAACGACACCTTTCCCGGCCGCGCGCACACCGTCGAGGTGCACGTGCTCGACTTCGCCGGCGACCTGTACGGGCGCCGCGCCGAGGTGACCGCGGACCGGCTGCTCCGAACGCAGCGGGCCTTCGCGAGTCCCGACGAACTGGTCGAGGCCATGCGGCAGGACGAGCGGGAGGCCCGCTCCCTGCTCTCCGAGGCCCGGCACCAACCTGAAAGGAAGGTCTCCTGATGTTCACTGCCGCTGTCATCGCGGGCAACCCCAAGCCGCAGTCGCGCACCCGCGACGCCGCCGAGCGCCTCGCCGCCGCCCTCGGGGCGACCGCGACGACCATCGAGGTGTCGGAACTCGGCGCCGGCCTCCTCGGCTTCGGCGACCCCGTCGTCGCCTCGGCCGTGGCCACGGTGCAGGACGCGGATCTCGTGATCGCCGCATCCCCCACTTACAAGGGCACCTACACCGGTCTGCTGAAGCTCTTCCTCGACCAGTTCGCCACCGCCACCGGCCTCGCCGGCCAGATCGGCGTGCCGCTGATGCTGGGCGCGGGCCCGGCGCACGCGCTCGCCCCCGAGCTCACCCTCAAGCCCGTGCTGGTCGAGCTCGGCGCGATCTGCCCGGCCCAGGGCCTCTACCAGCTCGACTCCCGGTACGCCGAGGAGGGCGCGCTCGACAAATGGGTGGACGCGTGGGCCCCCGCCATCCACGCCTCGCTGGAGGCTTCACTGCGGGAGGACCGGTCCTGATGACCATGACCTACGACTTCACCTCCGACCCGGAGGAGATGCGGTCCGCCTTCGCCGGCTTCCCGTCCGGCGTCGCCGCACTCGCCGCCACCATCGGCGGCGAGCCGGTCGTGATGATCGCCTCCTCCTTCTCGGTCGGCGTCTCCTACGACCCGCCCATGGTCTCCTTCGCCGCGCAGCGCAGCTCGACCACGTGGCCCACCCTCGCCGTCGCGCCCACGATCGGCGTCTCCATCCTCGGCGAGGACCACGCCGGCAAGACCAGCCAGCTCGCCTCCCGCGACAAGCAGAACCGCCTCCGCGGCGTCCGCAAGGCCGAACTCCCATCCGGCGCGGTGTTCCTGGAGGGCTCGCCCACCTGGCTGGAGTGCGTCGTCGAGCACAGCTACCCGGCCGGCGACCACGACATCATCGTCCTCCGCGTGCTCGCCATGATGAGCGACGAGCTCCCCGCCCCGATCGTCTGGCACCAGCGGAAGGTGAAGGTGCTGCTGGAGCGGGGGGAGTGAAAGAGACCGGTCGGTTCTCCGCTGGCAGCGTCAGGACCCTGTGACCGGCGTGGCCGGATGCGCGTCCAGGCGCTATGGTGTGCCGCAACGCGGGGGCCCGAACTCCCGCGGGAATGGAGACGACGTTGTCTGCGCACCTCCGTTCGGTGGCCATGACCGGGGTCGCCGGCCTCGCACTCATGCTCTCTGCGTGCACGTCAGGGCCGCCGCCCACCCCGTCGACCGTGACCGTCACCGCCACCGTCACTGCTGAGCCGGCCTCGCCGCCGGCCATCACAGACCAGGTGCTGGAGAACCTGACGGCGCCTCCGATGTGCCAGCGGCAGTCCGGCCGGCTCGTGGACGGCAAGCTGCCCGGCATCCCGGCAGGGGATGGGGAGACGGGCCTCGCCATGAACGCCGACAAGAAGTACGTGTGGGCGCAATCCACCGATCCCCAGGCGAGCCCGTCGCTCGTGGTCGCCTTCTCCTGCAACGCAGGCGGGGTCGAATGGCCGAACGTCCTGGGATTCTTCGGCGTCCACGGAGACCTGCTCGGCTCCTACGACCTCGGGGACATCGACCGCCTCGAACACTCGAAGGTCTCCTCGATCGACTACCGCGGCGGCCTCTTCCACGTCGAGTGGGCGGCCTACGAAGGCGCCGGCTCGGGGACATGTGTCGAGACGGAGCCCGACCTCGAGTCGGCCGACTTCTACGTGGCCGATGGCAAGCCCGCGTACACGGAGCTGCACCTGGCGTGCGAGCGTGGGGATTGACCCGCGGAGAAGCATTCACATGCGAAACGGTGCGTCGAAGGCGAGTCGCTCGGGGTGCTCCCTCAAGCGCAATGGTCGCAGCCCGGTCGGCGACAACGCGAGAGCCCACGGTCCGGGACCACGCTTGATGATCTCTCGGCGCAATCGAACCTCGTGCGCAAGGAAGACCTCAAGCTGGTCCTGAGGCCCGAGGTCGCGTTTCCCGCCGATCCACACGGAACGGATGCCGAGTTCCAAGTACGCCTTCAGCTCGGCGGGCCGGGAGCGGATGCGCCTGTCCCGACTCACGACCACAAGTCCGCGTCGAGCGACTACCGGCATCCATTCGAGGTCGGGGGTCTCGCGGGGAATTTCGGGGAGGTACTCGTGACCGGGATACAGGACGTCATCCCGGCCACTGCGGTGCAGGAGCTTTCCGAGACCAAGGGTGTTCTCGTCGGTGAAGTACACCGGCTCGAACTCACGCGCCATCAGGCGGCGCGCTCGGTTCCGGCGATGAGTTCGAAACGGATCGCCTCATCCACCTGAGCGGCGCTGAGGTCGTACAGCTCCGCGAGCTCCTCGCGGGAGGTCCCGGCCCGGTAGTCCTCCGCGAGTGCGTCCGTGCGCACGTTTCTGACCGCGGGCTGGCCGAACGCTCGCGCCGGATCCATCACTACGCGCGGAGTGCGGTGACTGGGAGCCAGCCTCGCAACGACGCCTTCGTCGTACTCGACGACATCCCTGAACCGTTTCGTGGCCTCAGCAAGCATCGCCTGTCCGTTGCGTACGACAACGAAACGAAGCGGGCGATCCAGCCCGGACTCTTCCTGGACAGCGCGGACCAGTTCGCGGCCCTCGACGTCGAGGAAGGGGCGAGCGTGGGCCAGCGGATAACGGCCGAACTCCTCGCGGAGTCGAACGATTGCTGGGCGCAGACGCTGTACCGGGACCTGCTGGCTGCGGAACTCGGCAAGCAGCCGCGCCTCGACCATCTCGCCCCAGGTCACAGCCTCGGAACCGGTTGGTTCCGGACGCAGGACCGGCTCGTAGAACCGGCTGGAGCGCTCATACCCTTCCAGCCACCGCCTGGCGGTGCCCGAGTGCAGGCCGACGAGACGATCCACATCAGCGTATGAGTAGATCGCGCGGTCGAGGAGGGAGACGGCCATTCCCCAATGATCGCACTTGAGTACCGGCATTCCGCCGCAATTGCGGCCAAGTCGGGTTCAGAACCTGGCATGCCCTCAAATCGCGGCCGAATCCAGCTTCCATGCGAAAGCCGCAAGTCCCCAACTCGAACGACAAAAGCCCGAGTAGACCAAGAAGTCGCAACTGGTGTCACGTCTCGCGCTAAGTGGGCATTCTCAAGCTACTTGGGCTTGGCTCGTCGGAGAACCCATCCCAAAACATGGATTCTCGGTATTCTCGGCTCGCTGAGTTATCGAGAACGCGAGGTGCTAGGTGTTCGAAGTGCAGGTCTTCAGTGACCCTGTGGTCGCATTGGTTGGCCCGGGAGGACTCCTCCCCAACGAGGAACTTCACCTGGCTTCGGAGTATGACGAGCAGCTGGTGAAGCCAGCGCTGTTTCTTGCTGACCGAGTGACATTGCGATCTCATCGCAAGGATCTGCTGGGAAATGAAATCCGCGATCACAACATGGCTTCCTTTCCGGTGCCCCTGTTCTCTCGGCTCCTTGTCATGTCCCAGAGGAGGGATCCGCGCGAACTGGCGGTTCTCGACATGAACCTCAACGACCTCTTGAGCGAGTCAGACATTGGCAAATTCTCCGAGGTACTGATGAGAGATGGCCGCCCAATTCCGGATGCCTTGTGGGAGGAACTCGTCGACCGCGCGGAACCGTTACGGCTGGCACTGATGAAACATCACCGTTCCCGTGGTGAGGCCCTAACGAGCCAAGCACTGGAGAAACTGAGCTTGGCAGGGTTGATCGAAGACCTGCCCTGGGATCTCACCCCCAAGACTCGCGGCCAGCAGATTAGGGACTCGGAGGCCGGCGAGAACGCTGAATTCGAGCGAGCGTTCTTCGCCATGGTTGACGAGGTGGAATCCTCGCCCTCCAGCGTCATGCTCGACGATGTGATTAGTGCAAGGGTGAAGAAGTTTGTGCCAGCGCCGGTACACATCGCGTCCTCCGAAGTCGTGTCGGGCGCGGTCGAGCTAGTTCAAATGATCGAGGGGCTTTCAGCAGTCCCAATCGACGAGATCGCTGACCTTCGCATTGAGGTCGACGCGTATGTTGCCCCGTTTCGAAGTTTCATGATTGAGGTCGCTGGCAATGCGGATCTAAGTAGCGGGGACGCCGCTGAACGATCGCGGAGCCTTAAGTTGGCCTGGGAGAGGGACGTCGAACCTGCAGTGGCTGAGATGCGGAGCCTGGTCGCGTCCTCCAGCTTCCGGCGCAATGCGGTTGACCTCTTTGCGACGAGCCGCGACGCCCTCCAAACGATAGGGATCGCGATCGGTGGCGGTCTTGCCACCGGGTGGGCCGGAGTAGGTAGTTTAAGCCTTGTCGGGGCAGTAGCTCCCCCATTCCTCGCCGCATTCGTGGGTTCCGTACGAGGCAAGGAACAAGCGCGGCGAAACCGCGCTTACCTTACCTACGCCATGAGCAGGAGCGATGTCGTTCGACGGGCGAACAAGCGTTAGCAACCTTCTCTTTCACGCGTTGGAAGCCAGTTCTACGCCACGAACGGCCGCGACCTCTTCGAGCAGTTCACGGTTGACTGCATATCCTGGCTGCGACAACAGTTTGCGGAGAACAACCTCAGGGAACCACTTGCCGTAGTCTGGGCCGTTGACCCGAAACTCGGGCCCGAAGACCTGGTCGTTGTCGCGAAGAGCTGATGCGATGGTCGCGACCTGGGCGCCGTCCAGATCCGTGTAGTCGTCTAGCCGAGCCCAAACTGCGTTGGTCCGATCAAAGGACCGCGACCCGGCGAGACTGAGGGCCATGGAACTAGCAAACGAAGACTTCAGTTCGCTTCTTTGCGCGGCCCAGTCGAGAAGCGAGTCACCAATCTTCGAAGCAGTCCACCCATCTGGAATTTCCATGGCCTGCAACTTCCCCAGAGGACCGTACGGATTTTCGTGGTTGAACATGAGCGTCCGCAGGGGTACTCCGCGCCCGAGCAGCCAGCCAACTTCCTGGTCACACCACTTGCTCTCGTTGAAGCCGTGGTGGAGGAATACGACACCAGCGTGGACAGTCCGGAGTGAGGCCTCGATGGCTGCATGCCACTCGGCGTCAGGCTCAATGTGGCTGTGTGCCACGAACAGGTCGACGTTCCATCGGGCCAGGTGATCAGAAACCTGACCAACGAGGCCGCGTTGCGCGGTAAGGTGCGAGGCAAACAGGCGGAGGGCGGGCGAGCCGTCATGGGGAGTGGCCAATGCCGGGGAGGAAAAGAGCTCGTGGACGGCTGCGCTCAGGCCGATAAGTTCCGACCGCGAGAGGTCCCGTATGAGCGTGGTGACTGTCCCGAGCCGATCGTCGGCCGTAGGGTCCCAGTTGATGTCCCCGTACCACGCGTATGGGTCGATCTCGGTGATTCCAGCGCTATGAAGAAGAAGGTTGACGTCCGCGAGAGGCAAGCTCGTAAGCTCGTGTGAGAGGTTACGAACCATCTTCATTTGCTCCACGTCGATAGCCATGTCTCCCTCTCTGGATCGGCGGCGATCATGCTGGGCCAGCCTGTTGAGCGCTCCCAACTAATAGTGGCGGCAACCCGCAATCCATGAAAGCGGAGCCATCGTCGAACCGGTGTCAGGGATATTCGAGTGCGCCGCGTTATCGAGCGTGACAATAACCGAAGGATCCGCTCCTCCCGCCAGCACTCGGTGCACCCCCTTGCACTTCCAGTAGTACTTCTGCGTGCCCGGGAAGATCTGGTTCGGCTTCTTCGGGTGCTTGAGGTACGGGTACGACTCCTCGACGAACTTCGGGTGTTCGGTCGCGACGTGGTTGGTACTGGTGAGGAGTCGTCGTGAGCACACGGACCACTGGTAGCTGGCGGTGCGTCGGTTGATACGTCGCCGCTGGTCGTGACTCTTGGGGCAGAGCCAGATGACCTCTTCCTTGTTTCCGTTGAGGCTAGCGCTCAGTTGTCGCTGGCGCCCGGTCGACAGGTGCCGCGGCGACCTCGCACCGGTCGACGAAGCGCATGAGAGAACTCAAGACCGCGAGCTTTTCAAGGGCGTCCTGCTCGGCGATCTCTTCATCAGTATGAGTTGCGGGGTTTCGGATCACCATGTTGACGCCCGGGGCGAATTGACGAAGGCCGTCGTTCATAGTCTTGACTCCCTGGTCCGTCGGGTCTCCCGGCCAGCGGAGCCGGGACTTACCAACTTCCGGAGGCCGCTCGGAAAACGCTTGCTGCCAAAGCGTTGTATCGGCCGCATCGTTTCGCCTAGTCAGCTGCTTCATTTGGCCGGTGACTGCTTCTGCTGCGGCGGCCACGGCCAGACGTAAGTGGCCGTCATTCCAGAGGCGCTGGGCGGTTGACCACACCACCGGGTGCAAACGACTGGGCTCTATCTCGGGGGAAGCCATCGCCTTTGCGCGGGCGGAGAGTCCTTCGAGCCTTCCTTGGGCCTGCTTACAGGTCATCCTTACGGTCGAGGGCTCAAGGAGCGGTCTCGGCGTCGTGATCTGCTCCCAGTTCACGAAGGGGTCGATCGGTCGAGACTGACCCTCGACGCCGAGCTTCACATCTGTGACGCTACTGAGTTCCATCAGCCTGCCGCTAAGCAGATTCAGCTTGGCGGTGAGGTCACGTATCCGCTCGGGATCGGCACCCTCCCGGGGCGCAACTGCTGGAAGCAAACCCCTCCCGGTTCCTGTCCACTCGACATGCAGTTGCATGAAGTCTTCAAATGTCGCCTGAAACTCGATGAGTTGCTCAAGCAGGTAGGCGAGATACTCCCGGTTGGTTCGTACGTCCACAAATGGTCCCCTCAGCCCGCCTGCAACTGCAGCCAGGCGATCACCGCCGCCAAAATGGTCGCTATGCCGACAGCAGCGGCACCCACCTGCTTACCGATGGTCCAGAAGCGTGCACGTTGCGGAACTACGATGTCGGAAGCCTCCCCATTCACGACTTGAGAAATGGCCACACGCGCGCCGGGTCCGTTGATAACAAGGTTCACAGCGTTGTCCGCCTGCTGTGCGGTCGGGAGCTCGGTGGTCGGGGACGCCGCGCGCAACTCACCGATTAGCTCGGCCAAGCGCGTGCGAATTTGGTCGAGCAATCCTGCCATTGCGGACGTGCTCACCGACCAGTAGACCGCAGTTGTGCGCTGAAACGGGTTGCCATGATCGATCATTTGCGCAAGAACAGGAGCACCGGGTACCTGGAGCTGCACCACGCCCTCGTTCTTGTGCAGCTCGATTGCTGCTTGCACCTCGCCGACTCCAAACGGGATTGGCGCGCGTTCGCTGAGGTCTTCCTGAACGAAGTCCGGGAAGTCCGTGACCGACACCGTTTGGTGTTTAACGATGGTGTTCGCAAGCACACCGTCGATCTGGATAGCCGCGGGCAGCTGCCGGTACATCGGAAGGGTATCGCCAGCCTCGTATCCGCGGAGTTCCCGTGACGCCCAGTCTCGAAGCCGCTGAGAGCCTGCCCGGCCACCCAGGAGTACGAGTTTTCGCAGCACCGAAGCGATGGGTTTGTCATCCAGGAGATCTTTTTCCACGTCGTCGAGGAGGGACCGCGGCTTATGCACCAGACCAGTATGGGGTCGACCAGTGTCTTTGAGCGCGAGCGTGGACAAGACCGCCCGTCAACGAAGGATGCGGGCCTCGGGCCGGCACTCCGTGCATCCCTTGGACTTGAGCCGGTGCGGGATCGACTGGTGCGTCTTGTGCCCGGCAGCCTTGCACTTCCAGTAGTACTTCTCTGTGCCCGGGAAGATTTCGTTCGGCTTCTTCGGGTAGTTGAGGTACTGGTGCCACTCTGTGACGAGCTTCGGGTGTTCGGTCGCGACGTCGTTGGTGCCGATTACGAGGCGTCGTCGTGAGCACACGGAGCACTGGTAGCCGGCGGCGCGTCGGTCGATGCGCTGCTCGTAGTCGTGGCCCTTCGGGCAGAGCCAGAAGACCTCTTCGTTGGAGCCGTGGGTGAAGTGTTCGGGCCGAAGGTCGCCATTGGCGCTGGGGTGCCATTCGGCGGCGACAGCCGGGTGCGTGGCGACGAGGTTCTTCTTGGACGCAGCGTTAGCGTTGCGGACGCATTCTGGGCAGCCTGCTGCGCGGACTCGGTCGTAGATTCGTGCGCGGTATGTGTGCTCGTTGGCGCAGAGGAAGTCGATGAGCATCTCGCTGTTCGAGGAGAGGTTGGTCGGCGATGTTCTGCTGAGTTCGCTTGGGTGGAACTCGGCGGCGACCTCCGGGTGGGTAGTCGCCAGGTCGTTGATGCCGGCGACGATGAGCCGGTTGAGGCACACTGGGCACTTGGAGTTCGCCTTGGTCCGATTTGAGGCGGTCGCGGGGTAGGGGTGGTTCTTCGCGGGGCAGCGCCAGATGTAGGTCTGCTTGGAGTTTGCGCTGATGTGCTGGGCAGTTAGGCCGCCGTTGAGGTGAGGGTCGAGTTCGGCGGCGATCTCCGGGTCGGTGGTGGCGATGTCGTTGACTCCCGCGATCACGATCCATCCGCGGCAGATCTGGCAGGTGGGCATCTTGCCGTTCGTTCCCTTCCGTTCGGTGGCGTACGTGTAGCGCATGAGGTGTCCGTTGCTGCAAACGGAGGCGATCTCCTGGTCCCGCACCGACAGTCGGATCTCGGGCTCGATGATCCGCTGGTGGTCTACGGCGGCGACGGTAGTTTGAGGCGTGTCGCCCGTCACCTTGAGGTAGTCCGCGAACGGCTGGAGCGTGCCAGTGTAGGTGGTCAGATTGCGGACGACCGAGGGGTGGACGGGGTAGTCGTGCGACCAGGTGGCTTTGAACGGGCGGTGGCAAATGATCGCCTGCCTGATGTCGCAGAACGTGGCGCGCGCGTACAGCCACAGTGCGCGAGCCAAGCGATCTTCGGCTCCCGACGTGATGGCCGTGAGCGTTTCAGCGAGGTGCTCGAAGCTGTCGTTGAACGGTTTCGTCGGCGAGAAGAAACGGCGGGTGAAGGAGGGCGCCGTGATGGCGCGAATGACCGCGATCGCATTCGGGAAGGTGAGTGCCTCGTCCGCGATGGAGCGCTCCCGGAGGTTGCGAGTCACGAGTGTGAAGAGGCGGAGGTCGAGGCGTCCGGCCCGCTTGAGCTTCGCGAACTGCAGCGCGGCGTCGACGTGTTCCACTCCGACCTGTCGTTGCTCGGCGGCCGGAGTGGTTAGCCCGACCCAGCGGTGGTGGCGGATGCAGACCAGATCATCGAAGTGAGGGTTCTGGGAGATGGTGGCGCCCTGGCTACAAAGCGTGCACGCCGTGCGGGACGGGAGGTCCTTGTCGCAGGCCTCGCAGGCCGATCCGTCGACGTGGCGGACCCATCCGCTCGGGTCGGCGTCCAACGAAAGTGACCGCCCGACGCGGACGGAAAGGATGGAGCGCCATGCCTGTTCCCTTTCAACACGGCTCTTGGCGGTCGAGAAGTCCGAGATCATCTGCTGTCGGTGCAGCTCAGTTTCGAAGTTCGCCGCGAGGCAGCGCGAGGTGTAGCTGAACAGCGTCTCCCGGTGGAATGGGCGTGGGCTGACGCGATACCGGCGGATGGTGTTCATGCTGCGGCCTGCGCCTTCAGCAGCTGAGTGACAGCGTTGCCACTGCGGTTTGCTGCTCGCAGCTCGCGGTTCTTGCGCGCGGTTTCCGCGGCGATGTCGAGGACACGTGTGTCGAGGAGATCCTTGTCCAGGGCCTCCTTTTCGATCCCGGGGTTGGCGATGGTCTCGATCGCTGCACCGGTGATCAGACGGCTGAGGCTGCCGATTGAGCCGCTCGTCCGGTCGTAGAGGTACGGGGCGAGCTTCTTGAGCGTGCCCTGCTCATGGTGCCGCAACGGGAGCTTCTTCTCGAGCGTCGCGACGAGGCGCGCCCAGGTCGTCCGGTCTTCCGCGTCAGCGTTGTTGAGTCGGGTCATCTCGAGTGCGGTGAACCGGCCGCCGATCTGACGCCCACGAGGGCCGGTAAGCAGTGCGCTTCCGATGAGATCGATCCCCGCGTACACGAAGGTCGCCGGGACGTCGTTGTGGAGGAGCTTGAGCACGTCGACCGATTCTCCGTTGGATGCGCTGCGGCCGGCGAGGTTGTGCAGTTCGTCGACGACGATGAGTTGGGTACCTGCGTCGTTGAGGAGGTCGACGACACGGCTGCGGATGCTCACCATCGATTCGCCGCTGCGAACGGTGAGCCCGAAGAAGTCGGCGAAGGTCTTCATGAGCAGCTTGCCGGTGGATCCTGCAGGCACCTCGATGTAGGCGACAGGCACTCGCCCGTGCTCTCTGAAGTCGGGGAACTGCTTGAAGTACTGCGCGTGCACGTATCGCATGAGCGCCTTGCACGTGGTCGTCTTCCCCACGGTGGAGTCACCGCTGAGCATGAGGCCTGCGTGGCCAGAGTTGCGGCCGGCGTTCTCTGCGAAGTGCTGGGTGAGCAGCCAGCGTGCCTGTTGCACCTGCGGGGTGTCGATCACGATGCCGCCGGATAGGTAGAGCATCCGGGCGCGGTCGTACGCGGCCTTATCAGTCGGGCTCAGCTGCTCGTACTCCGCGTCCGTGTGGACCACAGGGATCGGCACCGGGTTGCTGAGGTAATCGTCCAGGCCCTCCATTCGGTGTAGTGCGGCGGGGCGGTCGTTGCTGTGGAACTGGATCATGGTCGTCTCCGTGAGTTGGGTTATGCGTAGATGTCTTGGTCGGGGTCGAAGTCGGGGAGCTCGTCGTCGGCGTCCTCCCACTCGCTGTCTGTTGTGAAGCTGCTGGGCGCGGCTGCAGGAAGAGTCAGCGACTCGTGGGCGGGGGCGCCGTTGAGTGCGGCGTTGGATGCCGCCACCTCGAGGCGTTCGTCCAGCTCGATGAGGAACATGTCCCCGGCGTGAGGAAAGTCGAATTGGCTCTCGTTGCGAAGGCGACATTCGACGAGGCTGCCATCCTCGAGCACGACCCAGACGACGAGAAAGTTGTACGGGTCGTACTTGACCTTCCACTTCCCGGCGTGCTGGACGTCGTTGGATTTCTGATCACGCAGCGGATGGAGTTGTGGGGAGTCGTAGTAACGGTTGTTGAGGCGGACGCCCGTCGATGTGATGGTCATGTGACGCGTTGGAAGAAGGTCGATGTAGTCCTCGGGCGTCAGCGGAAGGTAGAGGGTGCTGGTCACACGTGACGCGGCTCGGAGCGCCTGGTTGGGCGAGTACATGATCGACGGGTCATGAGGGTCTCGCAGACCCTCGTGTGCGCGGTTTTGCCAAGTCCGGAGGACCCAGTCGTCGAACAGCTCGTAGAGCATGAAGACATCCAGCAGGTCCTCCTTGTCGACCTGATAGCCGCGATGCTCCGGCGAACGTCCGGTGTAGCCCGGGAGCGACTGCGTGAACATCGAGTTGATGCTCTCGAAGGTGCGCTCCACGATGGGCTTGTCTGTCGGTGTGTGGGGTGCCGAGAAGGTGGCGTCCGCGCCGAACTTACGGAGCGCCGCCAGGAACACCTCGCTGGCGTAGTCCTTCCCGTTGTCCATCTGGATCCGGCGCGGGTGGACGAAGGCTCGAGCCTGCTCCAGCTTGCGGCGCTCGTCGCCCTCGATCAGCGGGTAATTCGGAAACTGACTAGAGACGATCGAGCGGTACTCGGTCCTGTCTGGCCGGTTCTCGTACGGGGTGAGGCAGTGAGCGATCAAAAGAGCGTGATCCACGGCCTTCGTCGCCGTAAGTCGGATGGTTGACGCCAAGATGCTGCGCGTGGCCACATCGACCGCAATGGTGAGGATCGGCCGCTCGGTCGTGCCGTCTCTCAGACGGACAAGCACATCCATCTTCGTGGAGTCGACTTGCACCTCTTCACCCGGGAGGGATGCCATGACCTTTGCGAAGGTGCGCTTCGGCCGGTTGGCGAGCGACTGTCGGGTGCGCGCGCTGCCGGTGGTGTGCCTTCCCGCTGTCATCGCAGCGAGGTACCTGTACAGCGTCGCGCGGGACGGCATCTCGGGATCCACGCCATAGCGGCGTCGATATTCCTTCGCCGCGTTAAGGATGAGTTGCGAGTTCGTGCCAGTTGATCTGCGCTCGCGGTCGGCGATCACGCTGAGGAAGCAGTCCTTGAGACGGGGGTCAAGGTTGGCCAGAGGTGCGTATTTGCGGGTAGTGCGCTTGTCGATCAGCCCGGCAGCGCCGGCGCGGTCGAACTTCGCGAGCTGCCGCTGAAGAGTTGTGCGACTGACCTTGATACCGAGCCTGTTGAGCTCCGCAATCTTTCGCTTCAGGCGCTCCTCTTTGGTGTGAGCGACGGGGTCGTACTCGGGACGCGAGTCGCATCCTGCGTGCAGGGGCTCGCCGGTGGCCAGCTCCTTGACGTGTGCAGCCAGAAGGTCCATTCGTCGCTTCTCCTTTTTCTTCGCGCGAGATTCGAGATCGTTCAGGTCGCGCACGGAGAACATCTCGCCTGGCACCAGACCAGTGGCAAGGCGGGACAGCTCCGTGAGCGTCATGTCCCGCGTCTTGTCGGTCGCGATCGAACGGAGGCGGACGATGTTGCCGTCCCGTTCGACAAAGCGATAGGTGCCGTTGTCGAGTTCGATGTCTGAGTTGAGATCAAGAGCGGGCATGGCGGCCGCCTTTCACGATGGTGTTGTCGTTGATGCGCTTGTCGAGATCGATGGCGAGCATCCCGACCCAGATCAGGTGGTAGACGCTCGAACGGGCGTGAGCCATCGTTTGGAATCCCATCGAGCGGGCTGCTTCGCCGATCGTGATGTGTTGACTTGTGGCAGCGACGAACTCGAGGAGTTTGGACGCGGCTGGCACGCCGGGGTGGTAGCCGCGGTGCTTGAAGTTGGCCAGCCATGTGAGGTTGCGGTTCACGAGCGGTGCGAGGTCGTTGCAGATCGCGTAGCCCCAGCCGACCGTTGCGCACACGTCGCGGGTCTTGCTGAACTGGTGGAGCACGGCGTCGTTCATCAACGACTCCGGCTTCACGTCGTACAGCACCTGGGTACCGTCTGCGTGCACGGCGAGGTAGTCGGGGATGTGCCACGTGGCGTCGCTGAACCGGATCGTCATCGGCTGTGCTGCGATAGCGACGATGTCCTGCTCATAGTCGAGCCGGCGCAGCGTCGCTGCCTCGAGCAGCGACTCATGCCAGATGTGTTGGCTGATCTGCGAGAAGTAGTAGTAGCCGGTGTAGTTGCGCTGTCGTGGGTAGCGCGGTGCAGTTCGGGTCGGTGCGGCGAGATAGAGCTCCTCGCCGAGGAGGGCGGGACCTGCTAGCGCACTGGTCGTCGAGTCCGACCGGCGGTCCAGACACCATTCGACTGTTGCGGTCGCGGATGAGGTGGCGCTGGCTTCGGCCAGGGGACTATGGGAAGTTTCGTTGTCACTCACGAAGGAGTTATGGGCGTGAAGCGCCTGCCAGCTGTGAGATTTGCCCATTTGAGGCACCATTGCGCCTCCTTTGAGAAGAAAGTGCTTCCAGTGGATAGAGTTGCAGCATGCCAGGGCCTCGCTACGTGCCGCGCGCCTTTTGTGACGATCCGAGCGCTTTCGGGAGGGACGCCGGAGTTACGTGGAAGCAACCCGAGTCGTTAGCGGCCAGCATTCAGACGCATGCCGCCCGGCTTCAGCATCAGTTCGTCTTACGCATGCGAGAGCGCTTGAGCGCGAGGCGCATGCCGACGAAAGAGTTCTCCGCGCGCGCTGGTACGACGGCGCAGCGCCTATCTCGAATCATGCGGGGCGAGATTCCGATTCGGCTGGAGGACTTAGCGGCTGCCGATCTGATTCTGGGAGAGATCACCGAGCCGGCTCGGCGAGCTGCTGAGCGCGATAAGGATCGGTTGGAATCAGAGCAAGTGCGCGTGGAGGCGATCGTACGTGCCACGCTGGCTGCCTTAGGGGTCCCAGCCGCCCGCTCAACCGAGAAGGCATGACCAGTCGACGTTCCGCGCTCGCTCGAGCACGCGAGGTTGGCCGCCAGCAACAAGATCCTCGATGGCCCACCAGCCTCGGTGCGCGGGCAACAGCCCGCTGAGCCACCAGGCACGAAGCCACGGGTCTTCCGTCGATCGCTCCAATGCCTCGAGCACCTCTACAAGGCCCTCAAGGGGTGTCGCATACCGCTGCTTGCTTGACGGCCCGTTGACTCCCCAGCTTGGGATAGCCAGGCTACCCTCCGGATTCGCGATGGCCACAAGTTGTCGCCGCCGAGTCAGCCTGTGCACCTCATCTGTCGAGCAGCAGAGTGCCTGCGCGGCCTCTCTCGTGCCCCAGAAGGGCCCCAAGTCGCGCTGGAGAGTCAGGGGTATCCGGAATGGCGATCGGCTCATGACCGCACCCGCACAGAAAGAATAACACTTGGTTGGCTGTAATTACCGCCACGTATGTCATACTGGGTCGCGAGGAGGACGGGAGTGGGCATGGCATCGCGTCGAACCGCACGCGGATCGTCTACGGTGAGTGCATGCCCCGCCCGACGCGCCCAGCGCCCAATGAGGGCGCCGAGAGCACGTGGCCGGCGTCGAGGATGAGCGACCCCGTGCACGAGGCCCATCGTCGATTCGTGGTCAACCTCAGGCAGGCCCTCGGCGACATGAGCATCCGTAAGGCCGGCGAGGTGACCGGTGTCGATCGCGGAACTCTGCAGGCGCTTCTTGATGGGCGTTCGTGGGTGGATGCCTACGCCCTGGCCAAGCTCGAGCAGGCCTTCGAGCGAACGCTCTGGCCGGGGTACTTCGAGGACTGACATCAGAATCTCTGCTCTTCGATCGAAACTATCGGCGACGTCAACTGCCAGTAGTAATCGACGGTGAAGTCGTCGGGCTGCATCGTCCAGTAGCCGCTAACGCCGACTTCACACTGGATGATCGAGCGAAGCGTGCGTTGGCCGTCGTGCATGTCTGGATGTGAGTCGGGACCTGGAGTCCGGGTTACGGTGCGGTGCTTCAAATCGAAGACGTATGTTGAGCCGCTCTGCGTAGTGGCGATGTAGGTGCCGTCGTCGTCGGGTAATCGCAGGTATGGCCTGGGGATTGAGTTGTCTACGGTGCCCATGGCCACTCCCGCCCCGACGGTGAAGGACCACCCATTGTCGAGTGGCTATAATATCCGCCGGTGGTTAAAATAGCCGCTATGGCGCCACGTGGCAAGGACAAAGAGGTGATCTGGCTTGCCCAATGCCTGCTCGACGGCATTGGTGCCTCTCTCCTCTCGCGTCTTGCCGGAACAGAGTCGCCGCTCGGTGCGTACGTCTGGCCTGAATGGGGAGATCCTGGTCCTGACGCGGCGGAAGCGGCTCGAGTGCGAGTCGCCTACGACGTCTGGAAGATGCTTGCGCCGAGAAGAGGAGACGACTGGGTTGTCGAGTGGCTGATGACCCCAAACCCCGTGGTTGGTAGGCGGCCGGCGGATGCCATCGCCGCAGATGACTTCGCCGGTGTCTTGCAGGCGGCTCAGTTCGTTCGGGACGGCGACGCCCTTGACGATCCAGATGAGGACGAGGAGTACGAGGAGGAACTGTGATCAACGAGACCCAGCTGACAATCGAATTGGCTCACGCCTTCGGGTCGGATCCTGGCCCGATTCTCCAGGCGGCGGCTGAGCGTGACGTTCCACTCAGTGACGTCATCATGGCCTACGTCCGGACGCTCCGCTACCTCCGCTTGCACGGTCTCGAAGCGACCGGGAACGCGGCGGTGACCGAGTGGGACGCCCGTCCGCCCGGTGTTTTTGACGCGCGGGTCGTGCTGCAGGACGAGTTCTGGTGCGACATATTCCGACGTCCGTTCCGTGTTCAAGAAATGCCCCGTCAGTACGCGGAAAATGTGATCACCTATCTCCACGACCACATCCACGACATCGTTGATGTCGTGGATGGCGGTGGAGATCCCCATGACTGGTTGGACAGCCAACCACTTGTTCGTTCGCTTCGTTCGCAAGTGGATCGAGCCACGCCACCGGAACTTAGTTGAGGGCAGGGCGACCGGGGCCGCCGCCTTCAGCGGGTGAAAGTCCGTCTCGGTATGACGATGGCGTCAGCGCGGGTCCACCCGCACCGTCGCCGCGCGGGTCTTCGCGGTGACCATCGGCGGGTAGTACGGGCTGGTGCCGTACTTGGCCTCGTACGCGGCGTCGATGCGATCGTTCAGCTCCGGGTCGTCGACAGGGGTGAAGGTGACGTCCTTCTCGATGCCGCCGGCGGTGATGCGGCCGGCGCGCTGTGCGCGGGCGGACTGGTACCAACGGGAGGCCGTGCCGTTGTAGGCGCGCACGTACACGTTGTCGTCGACCACGACCGACCAGATCCAGGTCGGTGTGCCGAGGGTCGCGCCATCCGCCCGGAACGGCGCGATGTAGAAGTCGTCGGTGGAGCCGATGGCGTGTCGTTCGTCGGTGGTCCAGGCGGTCATGAGTTCTCCGTGATGGTCTGAAGCGGTGCGGGCCGGTCGGCGGCCCAGGATGCGAGCAGCCGCAGCCGCTCGGCCGATGGCGAGCCGGGCTCGGCGGTGTAGACGAGCATGACGTGGCCGGGTTCGGCGGTGATCGCGAACTCCTCGTACGCCAGTGTCAACTCGCCGACGACGGGGTGCTGGAAGCGCTTGGTCCCGGCGCCGTGCGTGCGCACGTCGTGGGCGCCCCACAGCCTTCGGAACGTGTCGCTCTGAGTGGACAGCTCGCCCACCAGGTCCTGGAGCGCCCGGTTGTGGGGGTCGCGTCCGGCCTCGGCGCGCATCATCGCCACGCACATGTCGGCGAAGAGATCCCAGTCGGGGTAGAAGTCGCGCGACGCGGGGTCGAGGAACTGGAAGCGCGCGAAGTTCGGCGTGCGGCCGCCGTCGCCGATCAGCGGCGAGTAGAAGGCGCGCCCGAGCGCATTGAACGCGATCACATCCGACTGCGCGTTCCGCACGACGGCGACGCCTTCGGTGAACGCCTCCAGCGCCCAGTGGAGGCTCGGTCTGGCGGCGGGGCTGCGGGTCGCGCGGCGTCGCGGACGACCGGAGACGGGGATGCCGTCCGCGGCCCGCGCGAGGTCGAACAGGTGCGCGCGCTCGGTGTCGTCGAGCTGCAAGGCCCGAGCCACCGCATCCAGCACACCGGCAGAAACACCGGCGATCGCGCCGCGCTCCAGCTTGGCGTAATACTCGACGCTGACGTCGGCGAGCATGGCGACCTCGGAGCGGCGCAGTCCCGCTACCCGGCGCCCGGTTCCCGCGGGCAGGCCCGCCATCTCCGGGGTGAGCTTGGCACGGCGCGACATGAGGAACTCGCGGACGTCGGCTCGATTGTCCATGCCTCCCAGGCTAGGCCGGGTCGAGTCCGGGAGGGATGCCCTGCCAGTACACCTCTCATCAGGGACTCCCTCTCCGGAAGCGCGCGCGGTGTGCTGGATGACGTGACAGCATCCCTCACTTCCGGAACCCGTGTGCGCGCCAGCCGTCCTCTGGCGACTCTGCTGCTTGTGCTGACCGTGTTCGGCCCGATCTCGATGGACCTGTACCTGCCTGCGCTCCCCGCTCTGACGACCGAGCTGGGCGCCGCGACGTCGACGGCACAGCTGACCGTGACCGCCTGCCTGATCGGTCTGGCGGCCGGGCAGCTGATCGCCGGGCCGCTGTCCGACCGGTTCGGCCGGCGGCGTCCCGCTCTGATCGGCGTCGCCGCCTACGTTCTCGTCTCGGCGTTGTGCGCGGCGAGCCCGACCGTGGAGCTGCTCATCGCGGCGCGGCTGGTGCAGGGACTGGCCGGCGGTGTCGGCATCGTCATCGCACAGGCGGCGGGCCGCGACGTCTACGAGGGCGGGAGACTCATCCGGTTCTACGGCCGCCTCACCGTCATCGGCGGGCTGGCCGCGGTCGTCGGCCCGCTCGTCGGCGGAGCGCTCACGGCCATCCTGGACTGGCGCGGTCTGTTCCTTGCGCTCGCGGTGATCGGTGCGCTCATCCTAGCGTGGGTGGTTCTTGGTCTCCCGGAGACGCTGGCGCCGGGCGATTGCACTGCGGCCGGGTTCGCCGTGATCCGGCGGGACATGCGCATGCTGTTCTCCGACCGGCTCTTCGTCGGCGCGGTCGTCGCGCAGGGCTTCGTCTACGCAGCGCTGTTCGCCTACCTCAGCGGTGCGACCTACGTGCTGCAAGGCGTCTACGGCCTCTCACCGCAGGCCTACGCACTCGCCTTCGGACTCAACTCCGCCGGCTTCATGGTGTTCGGCTACCTCGCCGGTCGCTTCAGCGAGAAGTGGAGCGTGGTCGGCACCCTGATCGTCGGCCTCGTGATCGCCGCACTCGGTGCCGTCGGCGTGCTGATCGCGGGCCGCGCATCCGTTCCCCTGGCCGTCGTGATCGCTGCGCTCTTCCTCCTCGCCGCCGGCACGGCCGTCACCAGCCCGCCCTCGACGACGCTCGCGCTGGCCGGCTACCCGCAGATCGCGGGCACCGCATCCTCCCTGCTCGGCGCCGCCCGCTTCGCCTTCGGTGGCATCGCAGCGCCGCTGGTCGGCGTCGCAGGAGCCCTCAGCATCCTCCCCTTGGGTGTTGTGACCACGGTCGCCGTCGCGGCCGCCGCGGTCACCGCCGCCCTTCTTCTCCGTCGTCCGGCCCGGGCCACCGCCCCCGCCGGCACCACCCACTCCGCAACGAAAGGAACCCTCACATGCGTGGAGTAGTCATGTACGCACCCCGGGATGTGCGCGTCGAGGAGCGCGCCGACCCGGTCATCCAGGAGCCCACCGACGCCGTCATCCGCGTCACCGCAGCCTGCATCTGCGGCTCCGACCTCTGGCCCTACCGCGGGACGGACGCCCTCACCGAGCCCACGCCGATGGGCCACGAATATGTCGGCGTCGTCGAGCAGGTCGGCGAGGACGTCACGAACATCAAGATCGGCGACTACGTCGTCGGCTCCTTCTTCGCCTCCGACAACACCTGCGAGATCTGCCGCGCCGGCTACCAGTCACGCTGCGTGCACGCGTTCCCCATGGGGGCGATCGGCACCCAGGCCGAGAAGCTGCGCGTCCCGCTTGCCGACGGCACCCTCGTCGTCGTGCCCGGCACCCCCACCCCGGCACAGGTGCGCAGCCTCCTCGCCGCCTCCGACGTGCTCGGCACCGGCTGGTTCGCCGCTGTGGCCGCCGAGGCCGGTCCGGGTAAGACGGTTGCGGTCGTCGGTGACGGAGCGGTCGGCCTGCTGGGCATCCTCTCGGCGAAGCAGCTCGGCGCCGGGCGGATCATCGCCATGAGCCGCCACGCCGACCGGCAGGCGCTCGCCCGGCAGTACGGCGCGACTGACATCGTCGAGGAGCGTGGGGATGCGGGCGTCACCGCCATCAAGGAGCTGACCGGCGGGCTCGGCGCGCACTCGGTCATCGAGGCGGTGGGAACGCAGGAGTCGATGATGCAGGCGATCCGCGCCACTCGCCCCGGAGGGCACGTCGGCTACGTCGGCGTCTCGCACGGGGTCGAGCTGCCCGGCGAGGAGCTCTTCTTCTCCGGCGTGCACCTGCACGGCGGCCCCGCTCCCGTCCGCCGCTTCCTCCCCGAGCTTGTCGCGTCGATCATGGGGGACGAGCTCGACGCCGGTGCGGTGTTCGACCTCACCGTCCCGCTCACGGAAGCGGCGGAGGGCTACCGGGCCATGGACGAGCGACGCGCCATCAAGGTGCTGCTGGAGACGGAGAACGCATGAACATCGAACCCACCCCGTCCACGGTGAAGAACCCGCCGGAGCAGTTCGCCGGCGACGTCTGGGTCGACCCCATCGCCGCCCCACACGACGGCGACCAGCGGATGACCGTCGCGCTCGTCCGCTTCGCCCCCAGCGCCCGCACCGCCTGGCACAGCCACGCGCGCGGGCAGTACCTTCGGGTCACCGCCGGCGTCGCCCGATTCGGCGACCGCGACGGCAACATCATCGAGGTGCATCCCGGACAGACCCTCTACACGCCGCCCGGCCAGGACCACTGGCACGCCGCGGCACCCGGTTGCTTCATGGAGCACATCGCCATGTTGGAGTCCGCTGACGAACCCGCGGACACCACGACGTGGAAAGAGCACATCACCGAGGCCGACTACGAAGGACGAAACGTATGACCAACAACACCCGCGACGGCTGGACCGGAGGGCAGCGCGCCTTCGGCGACTTCGCCCCCGGCCTCGTTCACTACACCGACCAGGTGCTCTTCGACGAGGTGTGGGAGCGCCCCGGCCTCTCCAAGCGGGACCGCAGCCTCATCACCGTGACCGCGCTCCTCGTCGGGGGCAACCTCGAACAACTCCGCTTCCATCTCCCCTTCGCCGTGCAGAACGGCGTCACCCAGGAGGAGCTCATCGAGGCGATCACCCACCTGGCGTTCTACGCGGGCTGGCCCAAGGCCATGTCGGCGATGGCCATCGCCAAGGAGCTGTTCGGGGAGAGTCAGGAGACGTCTGCGTGACGCTCATCCTGCGGAGAGTGATCGCAGGAGGCCAACAACGTCAGACCGTTCGCCGTCGACGCCGCAGTCTGCGGTGTGGGTCGTGGAGCGGCCGCGCTTGCGATTCGGCCCTTCAATGCTCCTCGCACATTCGGGAGCAGGTGCCAGGGTCCAGTCAGATAACAATCCAGGCGTTCGCCCCGTAAAGCGGTCCACGCCAGCGCCAGGGCATGTGAGCCGTCGACACCGATCGTCATTTCGTCCATGTTTTCCGTCAGTTCTCGACTTCTCGCCGTCGCAGCGGTCGACTTACCCTCGTCTCAATCCTCAGCGTCGAGTCGCGTCATCGTCCGGCTGATCCGTCGGTTGGCCGTCGCCTCTCGCACTGGGAAACGAACCCGCGCTCGATCGAGCCGGGGCAGCATCGCACCCCAGAAGAGAGAATCCGACATGAAGCGGTTCAGAACCATCGCCGCGGTGGCAGCGGTCGCAGCGGTCTTCGCCACCACCGCCTGCTCCAGCAACAGCGCGGCCGACAACGCGGCCCCCTCCGGGAAGGTCGAGCTCACGTTCTGGTCCTGGGTCCCCGGCATCGACAAGGCCGTCGACCTCTGGAACCAGGAGAACCCCGACATCCAGGTCAAGCTCGACATCACCCCGGCCGGCAGCTCGGGCACCTACGCGAAGATGCACTCCGCACTGAAGGCCGGCAAGGGAGCGCCTGACGTCGCCCAAGTCGAGTACCAGGAGCTCCCGGGCTTCGTCCTGGAGAATGGTCTCGTCGACCTCAAGCCGCTGGGGATGGGCGACAAGGGCTCCAAGTTCGTCGATTGGCAGCTGAGCCAGACCACCTTCGGAGACTCCATCTACGCTGTCCCACAAGCCTCCGGTCCGATGGGCCTCTTCTATCGCTCCGACATCTTCGACTCGCTCGGCATCACCCCACCGAAGACCTGGGACGAGTACGCGGCCGACGCCAAGAAAATCCACGACGCCAACCCGAACCAGTACATCAACACCTTCCCGCCCGGCAACTCGGCCTGGTTCACCGCGCTCGCCTGGCAGGCCGGCGCACGCTGGTTCGGGCTCGACGGCGACACCTGGACCGTGAACATCGACTCCCCGCAGACCATCAAGGTGGCGGAGTACTGGGACAAGCTCCGCGAGCAGGGCCTCATCAAGACCGAGCCCGACTTCGCCAACGGCTGGTACAGCGACCTGCAGAACGGCAACATCGCCGCCTGGCCGTCGGCGCAATGGGGCGACGCGATCCTCTCCGGCAACGCTCCGGCGACCAGCGGCAAGTGGCGTGTCGCCCCCATGCCGCAGTGGGGCGACGGCGACTTCGCTTCCGCAAACTGGGGCGGATCGGCCACCGCCGTCCTCAAGGGAACCAAGAACGCGCAAGCCGCGGAGAAGTTCGCGTACTGGCTGAACACCGACCCCAAGAGCATCGACCTGCTGATCGCCGGCGGCTACGGCTGGCCGGCGGCCAAGGGCGCGCTCGACGGCTCCGCCCTGGATAAGCCCAACCCGTTCCTGGGCGGGCAGAACGCCAACAAGGAGGTCTTCGAGCAAGCCGACAAGTCGATCGACAACAAGTGGGGATGGATCCCCACGACAGCCGCTACCTACACCCACCTCAACGACGGGTTCCAGGCCGCCATCGAGGGCAACGGCAGCTTCGTAGATGCGGTCGAAGCCGCACAGAAGCAGACACTGGCCGACCTGAAGGCCAAGGGCCTCAAGGCCCGCGCCGGGTCCTGACCGAAGCCGGGGCGGGCCCCGCGCCCGCCCCGGTCGCCGGCCCGGTCACCGCAGCACGAGAGGAACACACATCATGAGGTCGTCATTGGGCCGCCGCCGACTCGCCGTCATCGGATTCCTGGCACCGTTCATGGTGCTCTTCGCGACGATGCTCGTCGTCCCCATCGGCTACGCCATCTACCAGAGCATGGTCGGTGTGCAGCGCTCTGGCCCGTTCGGCCAGGGCGGGTCGTCGGAGGTCTTCGTCGGCTTCCAGAACTACATCGCAGCGCTCAGCAAGCCCGAATTCGTCCAGAGCCTCGGCACCGTGCTCCTGTTCGCGGTCGTGCAGGTGCCGCTGATGATCATCCTCGCGACGGCGCTCGCCCTCATGCTCGACGCCGCCTCCGCGTGGGGTGTGCCGTTCTTCCGCTCCTCCTACTTCCTTCCCTACGGCGTCCCAGGCGTCATCGCCTCCATCCTCTGGGGCTTCCTCTATACGCCCGGCCTCAGCCCGATCATCGCCCTCGGGAACGCGATGGGCCTGCACCTCGACTTCCTCGGCGCCGGCACGATCCTGTGGTCCATCGCCAACATCGTCACCTGGCAGTACGCGGGCTACAACATGCTCGTCGTGGTGGCCCAGCTGAAGTCGATCGACGCCGACCTGTTCGAGGCCGCGTCGATCGACGGCGCAAACGCCTGGCAGGTGGTGACACGCATCAAGCTGCCGCTCATCCGGCCCGCGCTCGTCCTCACCACTGTGTTCACCATCATCGGCACGATCCAGCTGTTCGCCGAACCTCTGGTGCTCAAGCCCCTTTCCAGTGCCATCACGTCGAGCTTCACGCCGAACCTCTCGGCGTACAACGAGGCGTTCACAAACAACAACTACAGCCTCGCCGCAGCCGAGTCGGTGCTCCTGGCCCTCGTGGCCTGCGCCTTCTCCTTCGGCTTCCTGAAACTCGTCAACGGTCGAAAGGAACGCGCATGACCGTCCTCCGCGAGAACCCCGTCGTACGCCCGCTCCCGGGCGCCGAGACCGCTCCGGAGGACGGGCGACGCCGTCGACCCCGCCGGGCGCTGAAGTGGCGCATCCTCGTCACCTTCGGCCTCGCCGTCGCCGCGGTCTACTTCCTGTTCCCGGTGTACTGGCTCATCATCGCGTCGACGAAGTCCACCGCGGCCCTGTTCGGATCCTCGGGGATGCTGCTCGACAATCCGCAGTTCATCCAGAACATGGTCAACGTCGTCACCTACGACGGCGGCATCTTCGGCCGCTGGGCCCTGAACAGCCTGCTCTACGCGGGCGTCGGTTCGGTCGTCGCGACCGTGTTCTCGATCATGGCCGGTTACTGCCTGGCGAAGTTCCCGTTCCGCGGGCGGGAGTTCCTCTTCAACGTGATCCTGGCCGGCGTGATGATCCCGGGCACGGCGCTTGCCCTGCCGCTGTTCCTGCTGATGAGCCAGCTCGGCCTGGTCAACACCTATTGGTCGGTGCTCCTACCCTCACTCGTCAGCCCGTTCGGCGTCTACCTCGGCCGCATCTACGCGACGGCAGCGGTGCCGGATAGCCTGCTCGAGGCCAGTCGTCTGGACGGCGCCGGAGAGGCCCGGATCTTCTTCGGCCTCGTGTTGCGGTTGATGGCCCCGGCAGCGGTCACCGTGCTCCTCTTCCAGTTCATCGGCATCTGGAACAACTTCTTCCTTCCCCTGGTCATGCTCTCGGACCCCAAGCTGTACCCGGTCACGCTCGGCCTCGTCTCGTGGCAGAGCGTCTCCGACCGGCACCCGGAGCTCTACCAGCTCGCCGTCGGCGGCGCCCTGCTGTCGGTGATCCCGATCATGATCGCGATCATCAGCCTGCAGCGCTTCTGGCGTGCCGGGCTGACCGAAGGAAGCGTCAAGGGCTGAGACGTCCGACCCCCGTTCCGACAAGGAGATCGATGAATTCCCTCGCACCAACCCCGGCCCACCTCCCCGAGAAGCTGACCATCAGCCTGTGGGACTTCACCTGGTACACACAGACCGCACCCGGCGAGCCGTTCGACGACCTCGACCGCGCCTTCGCGGAAGCCGTCGACCGTGGCTACAACACCGTCCGCATCTGCGCTGCACCGCTCCTTCTCTTCGGCGAGCACGACATCGACACCACCGCCCTCGAGTTCGTGAACATGGGAGGTGACACCGGGCAGAGAACCCGCTGGTACGACGCAGGGGGCGGCGCCACTATCGACGGCCGTCAGCACCTGCTCGAACTGTTCCGCGCCGCCGAGCGGCACGACTGCTTCATCATCGTTTCCTCCTGGGAGTACCAGCAGAGCCCCGCCTTCCTGGCGACTTCTGCCTGGCACGACATGCTCCGCGCCATCGAACCGGACCGACGGCATCGCGCACTCGCCGAAGCCCAGTCCCGCCTCGTCGACTTCGTCGCCGAGGCCGGGCTGCGCGACCGGATCGCATACGTCGAGCTGCACAACGAGGTCGACCTCTCCCGGCTCGATCAGGTCGTCCCTGACGGCGTCGACACGTTCTGGGGCCAGCGGCCCTATCTCGAGGCTGCTCTCACCCTCCTGCAGGAGAAGCATCCCGACCTGCTGTCCACCGTCTGCTACGGCATCCCGCCGTACCTCGACCTCGACTCCGTGCCGCCGAACGCGCAGGTCGCGCACGCCCACGTCTACGTCTACGGCGTGCTCGGCGCGCTCGAGGCATGGTCGAAGCTCCGCGAGCCCGCCCCCGTGTTCCCCACCGCCGAACTCATCTCCCTCCTACGCGACGATGCTCCGCCGTTCCACGAGTGGACCACCACGATCGAACCGTGGCGGCTGGAGGCCACCGGTATCAGCACCAGTATGTTCTACGCCTACGACTGGGTGGACCCGATCAAGTGGGACGCGTGGCTCTACCGCCACTACGCCGAGTGGCATCACGCGATGAGGGATGCGGTCGAATCCCGGCTGAAGGCCATTGCCATCTGGGCCGGACACCACGGTGTACCCGCAGCGGCCGGCGAGGGCTGGATCGGCTACACACCGCTGCAGGCCGACTTTGAGGACGGCCCGATCGGCCAGGAGTTCGCCGCACACGCCGTCGACGTATGCCGCGAACTCGGCTACTGGGGGACGCTCCCCGGCTCCAACTCGGCCCCGCACCATCCGGGATGGGGCAACGTCGCGTTCCAGCGGAAGGTCAATGAGAGGTTCCGCCTCGCGGAGTAGTGGAATCGCCATATCGTCTAGGGCGGGAGCTTAGGCTTCCGCCCTAGAAACGTTTTGGCCCTCACATGATAAGCGTTTCATCCAGGTACGCCAGCGGTTCTTGCCTTCCGGGGCATGGTCTCGCTCCGTACGCTCAACCCATGACCCACAGCGACACCCCGTCACGCATCGAGCTCCCCGCCCAGCCCGAGCACCTCGCCGACCGCCCGGTCGCCGCCTGGCGCGAGGCCGTGACCATCGACTCCTACCTTCCCGAGGAGCCGGACCGGTTCCCCGCGTTCCTGGAGACGCGGGTGTACCAGGGGTCGTCGGGTCGTGTCTTCCCGCTACCGTTCCACGAGCGGATCAGCCAGAGCAAGGTCCCGCACCGCTGGGACGCCGTCCACCTGGAGAACCGGTGGATGCGCCTCCTGATCCTGCCCGAGCTGGGCGGACGCATCCACGTGGCCTACGACAAGGTCGGGGAGTACGACATCTTCTACCGCAACAATGTCATCAAGCCGGCTCTGGTCGGCCTTGCCGGGCCCTGGATCTCCGGCGGCGTCGAGTTCAACTGGCCCCAGCACCATCGCCCCGCCACCTTCCTCCCGACCGACGTCACCATCGAGGAGGAAGAGGACGGATCCGTCACCGTCTGGTGCTCCGATCACGACCCATTCGCCCGGATGAAGGGCATGCACGGCATCCGGTTGCGTCCGGACAGCTCGCGCATCGAGGCCCGGGTCCGGCTCTACAACCGCAGCGAGACGACCCAGACCTTCCTCTGGTGGGCCAACGTCGCGGCCGCGGTCAACGACGACTACCAGTCCTTCTTCCCGAGGGACGTCCACCATGTGGCCGACCATGCCAAGCGCGCCGTCGTGTCCTTTCCCGAAGCGACGACCCCGTACTACGGCGTGGATTACCAGGACCGGGTGACCGCCGACGACCCGGCCGCGGCCCGCCTCGACTGGTACCGCAACATCCCGGTGCCCACGTCGTACATGGTCATGGAGACAGGCGACGAGTTCTTCGGCGGCTACGACCACGGTCGGGAGGTCGGCTTCGTCCACTGGGCCGACCGGTCGATCTCACCGGGCAAGAAGCAGTGGACGTGGGGCAACGCCCCCTTCGGCTGGGCCTGGGACGCGAATCTCACCGACGGCGACGGCCCCTACGTCGAGCTCATGGCCGGTGTGTACACCGACAACCAGCCGGACTTCGCCTACCTCGCGCCCGGCGAGACCAAGACCTTCAGTCAGTACTGGTACCCCATCCGCCGCATCGGACCGGCCGCACAAGCGAGCGCCGAACTCGCGGCGAGCCTCAGAGTCGGCGAGGACATCGTCGTCGGGCTGCATGCCTCCGAGACGATCATCGGCGCCGAGGTCATGGTGCGGACCGTCACGGGCGAACTGGTGCACCGGGCTGCTCTCGACCTGACGCCGGATGCTCCGCGCACCATCGAACTCGGGAACGACCGCCAGCACTCCGAGACCGACCTCGTCGTGACAGTCTCCTCCCGGGGAGGTGAGCGGACCATCCTGACCATCGAGCCGGCACGCGGACGTGCGACGACCCCGCCCTCCGCGGTCGAACCTCCGCAGCCGCCGGACGTCGCGACCGTGGACGAGCTCGTGCAGATCGCGACCTACCTGGACCAGTACCGGCACGCGACCCGTTCGTCGGTTCCGTACTGGAACGAAGTCCTCGTCCGCGACCCCGGCGAGTCCCGTGCGACGGCGGCGCTCGGAGGTCAGGCGTATCGCGACGGCCGCTACATCGACGCGGTCGAATTGCTCCGGTCATCGGTGGAACGCCGTACCACGTGGGCGCCGACGCCGCGTCACGGCGACGCCCACTACCTGCTCGGGCTGGCATTGCTCCGGCTCGACCGACGGGATGACGCTCGAGACGCCTTCGCCCGAGCATCGTGGGACGCCGCCTACGCGGTGGCGGCAGAGTTCGCGCTCGCCCGCGAAGCCGCCCGGGACCACGACGATCGGCGGGCCACCGACCTTCTGCGCCACGTCCTGGCCGCCGACCCGAACCACCTGCAGGCCCGCGACCTCCTGAGCCTGCTGCTCCGCCGCTCCGAGCGGCGCGCCGAAGCGGACGCCGTGCTCGCCGAGACGCTCCGACTCGACCCGCTGGACGCTTGGGCCCTGCACCTCTCCGGACGCGTCGCCTCCGCAGATGCGACGACTTTGCTGGATGTCGCGCTCGAGTATGCTGCGGCCGGCTTCCACACCGAGGCGCTCACGGCCCTCGACGAGGCCGAAAGCGCGCTCAGCACCCGGCCGATCGGTCAGGTGAACATCGGGCCGCTTATCGCATACCACCGTGCGGCACTCCTCGACCGAGACGGAGATCGCGAAGGGGCAGTGACCGCCCTCCGGGACGCGTCCGCCACGGACAGCACGAATACGCTGCCGTCGCGGCTGGACGACATCGACGCGCTGAACCGAGCGCGGGAGCTCGCTCCGGAGGATCCGCTCGCTTCGGCCCTGGTCGGACACTGGTTCTACGACCGCCGCCGCTACGACGACGCGGTCGCCGCGTGGTCCGTCGCTTTGGCGAATCGGCCGGACCCCGCACTCGCATCGATCCTGGAACGAAACCTCGGCATCGCCGCCTACAACATCCACCAAGACTCGGCACGGGCCACGGAACATTACGAGCGGGCGCTGTCGTCCGCTCCGGAGGACGCCAAGCTCTGGTTCGAATCCGACCAGCTCGCGGCACGCACCGGAGTCCCGGCTCGCGCGCGCCTGGAACGTCTCAGCGCACATCCCGATGCGGTGGCCCAGCGCGACGACCTCACCGTGACGTTCGCTCGCCTGCTCGTCGAGATCGGGCGCGCCGGCGAAGCGCGCGACCTCCTCGCCGCGCGTCGCTTCCAGCCGTGGGAGGGCGGCGAAGGTCAGGTGCTGGACGCCTGGGACCGCGCGAGCTTCGCCCTCGCGGACGAGGCCCTCTCGGCCGGCGCTCCCACCCGGGCCATAGCGCACCTCGAGGACACGCTGCGGCCTCCGCAGAGCCTCGGGGAGGCCCGGCACCTGCTCGCGAACGTCTCCGAGCACCATCTCCGTCTCGGCGATTCCTGGGCGGCCGCCGGCGACCCGGAGCGGGCCGCAGAGCACTGGCGGCGCGCCGCACGGTCGGTCTCCGACTTCACGCGGATGGCAGCGACCCCGTTCAGCCCGCAAACGATCTTTGCCATCGTCGCCCTGCGACGACTGGGCCTGAGCGATGACGCCGATGCGCTGACGGACGCGCTCACGAGCTGGGTCGAGGAGTATGCGCAACGCCCCGCTGCCATCGACTACTTCGCGACGAGTCTGCCCACGATGCTGCTCTTCGTCGACGACCCGTCCGTCGAGCGCGACCGCGAGGTGGCCGAGATCCGCGACCAGCTCAGCGCGCTCCGGGCCGGCGGGTACGACGCCATGATCAGCCCTTATCGTGGCGACGATAACTCGATGGCGACACTCCGTGGATCCGCCTGAACTGGCGGGCGAAATAGAACGAGTCGTCGTACCCGACGTTCTCCGCGATCTGCGCGATCGGGCGGTCCGTCGTGTCCAGCAGCTCCCGCGCCTTCGCCATCCGGAGCTGCGTCTGGTACTGTAGAACGGCCACCCCGGTGTGCTTCCGGAACAGCGCGGCGAAATGCGAGGTGCTCAACCCCGCCATCGCGGCCAGGTCGGCGACGCTCACCCGTGCCTGCGCGTTATCCCGCAGATAGGAGGCGGCGCGCGCGACCGCATGCTCGGCGCCCTCCCCCGGCCCCCGGTCGCCCGCCAGTGTCGTCAACAGGTACCAGGCCGCACCACCAGCGGCCAGAAGGCTGGTGTTCGTGGTGTCCCGCTCCATCCACTGGATCACCTGGGACGCGAGCGACACGACCGCGTACATGTCAGACACCGAGCGCACCGGGACACCGTCCGTCATTCCGTACGCCGGGAGGACGTCCGCGAGGTTCTCGCCGTCGATGTGCAGCCACCACAGCGTCCACGGGTCGTCCTCCTGGGCGCCGTAGGAGTGCGGCTTGTTCGGCGGCAAGATCACCGCCTGGCCGGGAAGGACCTCGAAGGTCCCCGCATCCGTCGCACACCACCCGCGGCCCTTGACACAGATCAGGATGACGGTCTGCGGGATGGGCGTGCGTCGCTCGCGCCCATGGTGATGAGCCTCCGGGAAGTAACCACAGTCCGTCACCAGAACGCTCCGCGTCCCCGGCCGGGACAGGGCCTCGCGCACCAGGGGCCGTGGGAGGACGAGCATCCGCTGCCCCGGGAAACCGTCCCGCACAGCATCCTCGTTGACGATCGTGGTCATCGGCGCAATCTCCAGGTGGGAATCGGTTGACGCGACAAGCGTATTCCCTCCACCAAGGAAGCCAGCACGGCCACGTCAGCGCTTTGTCCAGACATCCCATTGAATCCGTCAGGGCGCACCCGCCATCCACTCCATAGCCTCGACGCAGCCGTGTCGAAGGAGACCACCATGCCGACCCACGATCCCCACCCCCGCAGTCATTCCCTCTCCCGCCGCAACTTCCTGGCCGGGGCCGCGGCCGGTGCCGCCGTCGTCGCGCTTCCGGCCTGGCCGGCCGTCGCGGCCGGAACCGCGGGAGCAGGCGGCGCCGTGCTCGAGGACCATCCCGCCACCGAGCCGTCCGGAACCCACGTGCGCTCGATCTCCGGCGTCAACACCCTGTTCGCGTACGGCGCCGTCGTCCCGAGCTTCGACGGCTGGCGCACCGCCGAGCCGAAGCGCGACTACCTGCGTCTCGACGGAACATGGCGCTTCGCCTTCGACCCGGACGGGACCGGGCTCTCCCGCGGTTGGCACAGCCCCGACTTCGACGACCGCTCCTGGCAGTCCCAGGCCGTGCCCAGCGCGTGGGACCTGTACGGAACACCGGGCTTCGGCTCGCTCGACGGCACCGATTTCGGCACCGGCACCGCGTTCCAGGACGGATACGCCTGGTACCGGAAGACGGTGGTGCTGACCGGGACCTGGCGCACCCGGCACATCCGGCTGAACTCTCTCGGCGCCGGTTACAGTGCCGAGATCTGGTTCGACGGCACCCTGCTCGGCAAGCACGAGGGAGCATCGCAGGCGTTCTCCATGCCGCTACCCGAGTCCCGGCGCGCCGACGGGAGGCACACCATCGCCGTCCGAGTCTTCCGCCGCGCCTCATACCTCGACTACGCCAACGGCAACACTCCCGTGACCGACGACCGCGAGGTGCCCTACAAGCCAGTCGACTACTGGCCCTACGGCGGTCTCTACCGCTCGCTCTGGCTGGAGGGAGTGGCACGCACGTCGATCAGCAAGATCCTCGTCGCGTCCGCCGGCGACCGGCTCACCGCGCGCATCGTCCTCGAGAACAACTCTGACTCCGCCTTCACCGGCGAGGTCTCCTTCGACCCCGGCGCCGGCGCCGGGCGCGTCAAGAACAAACCGGTCTCCATCCCCCCGCGGTCGGCCTCCGTCGTCGGCTTCACGATCGACATGCGCGGGGTCGCACGCTGGACACCTCAGCATCCGGCGCTGCTCTCCGCCCGCGCCACACTGTCCGCGGGAGGGAAGGCGAAAGACGTCTACGACTCGCTCTCCACCCGCTACGGGCTGCGCGACATCGCGGTCACCGGCGAGCAACTCCAACTGGATGGCGGCCAGCTCTTCCTCAAGGGCCTCAACTGGCACGAAGAGACGGCGCACAGCGGCCGGGCGTTGACCGTCCCCGAGTACGACCGCGAACTTGCGCAGGTCCTCACGCTCGGTGCCAACTTCATCCGCAACTCCGTGTACAACCGTCACCCTTACGTGTACGAGTGGGCGGACTCCCATGGTGTGCTGGTCATGGACGACCTGGACACGATGTGGCTCAACACGGCCCAGGAGAAGCTGCAGACCGAGCAGTACGGACTGTCGAAGGCCATGGCGCTCACGATGGCGTGGAACCAGCACAATCACCCCTCGGTGATCCTGTGGTGCCTGCAGAACGAATCCGAGATCGACGGGGGCGGGGCACCGGTCTACCGCGCATGGCTGACGCAGTTGAAAGAGGCCGTCAAGACCGTCGACCTCTCGCAGCGTCCTGTGACCTGGGCCTCCTCCACCACCAACGACCCCGCCTTCGACATCGCGGACGTCATCGGCTTCAACGAGTACTTCGGCTACTTCTACGGCGCCAGCTCGGACCTGGGCCCCGCAATCGATGCCGTGCACGCCGCGCATCCCGGCAAGCCGCTGCTCATCACCGAGAACGGCGCCTGGGCGATCGCCGGAACCCACGGCCTGGCGACCGAGCAGGGGACCGAGGAGTGGCAGGCCCAGTACCTCGCCGACCACTGGGCGCAGGTCGTGGCCCGCCGCAGTTACGTCTCCGGGTACACGGCCTGGGTGCTCAAGGATTACAAGGAACGCGCAGGCTACAACCAGGCATACAACGGGATCTCCGTGATGGGCCTCGTCACCTTCGACTCACTCACCCCCAAGCTCGCCTACGACACGTTCCGAGGACTCTCCGCATGACCTCGCCCTCCTACCTGGCCGACCGCGCACCCGGTCGCGGAGCCCGGCTCGCTCCGCGCTCGTGGCTGCACTCCGACCGTCCCGTCCTGCCGCTGAACGGCGGCTGGCGCTTCCGGCTCTCCCCCACGGCCGACCTGGAGGACGACATCGCGGAGCCGGCGTTCGACGACTCCACCTGGGACACGCTGCCGGTGCCCGCGCACTGGGTCCTCCACGGCGACGGTCGGTACGGGCGGCCGATCTACACGAACGTGCAGTACCCGTTTCCGGTCGACCCGCCGCATGTGCCGGATGAGAACCCCACAGGGGACTACCGGCGCACCTTCGAATTTCCCGACGACTGGCCGACCGACGCCCGGGTAGCACTGCGTTTCGACGGCGTCGAATCGCTGTACCGCGTGTGGCTGAATGGCGTCGAGGTTGGGGTCGCTACGGGGTCCCGCCTCGCGCAGGAGTTCGATGTCACCGGCATCGTGCATCCCGGCCGGAACGTCGTGGTCGTGCGGGTCCACCAGTGGTCGCCCGGCAGCTACCTGGAGGACCAGGACCAGTGGTGGCTGCCCGGCATCTTCCGCGATGTCACCCTCGTCGCAACGCCCGCTGGCGGCCTCGACGATCTGTGGTTGCGCACCGGGTGGAGGGACGGCTCCGCCTGGATCGACCCCGAGCTCACGGCACGCGAGTCGGCGTTCCCGGTGACCCTCCGCGTTCCCGAGCTCGGCCTCGAGACGGTGTGGCACAGCGCCGCCGACGTCGGCCGGGTCGATGTCGGCGCCGCCGATCCGTGGTCGGCAGAGAGCCCGCGCCTCTACGACGCGACCGTCAACGCGCGCGACGAGGAGGTCCGGGTGCGACTGGGGTTCCGTACGGTCGAGATCGTCGGTGACCGCTTCCTCGTGAACGGCCGCCGCGTAGTCTTCCACGGCATGAACCGTCACGAGACCCACCCGGAGCGTGGCCGTGTCTTCGAGGAGGAGCACGCCAGAGAAGACCTTGCCCAGATGAAGCGGTACAACGTGAACGCCATCCGCACCAGCCACTACCCGCCACACCCTCGCCTGCTCGACCTCGCCGACGAACTGGGCTTCTGGGTGATCCTCGAATGCGACCTGGAAACCCACGGCTTCGAGAAGAGCGAATGGCGCGACAACCCCAGCGACGACCCACGCTGGCGGGATGCCTACCTCGACCGCATCCGCCGCACCGTGGAGCGGGATAAGAACCACCCGAGCATCATCATGTGGTCCCTCGGCAACGAGTCCGGTACGGGCGCCAACCTCGCGGCCATGTCGGCCTGGGTGCACAGCCGCGATCCTGGGCGGCCCGTGCATTACGAAGGCGACTACACCGGCGATTACACCGACGTGTACTCGCGCATGTACTCATCGGTTCCCGAAACCGAACAGATCGGCACCGACGGCTCCCTCGCCCCGCTTCTCGGATGCACGCCCGCCCAGGGCGCCCGGCAGCGGACAAAGCCCTTCCTCCTCTGCGAGTACGCGCACGCGATGGGCAACGGGCCGGGAGCCCTGGACCAGTACGAGACGCTGGTCCGTGAGCATCCCCGCCTGCACGGCGGGTTCGTCTGGGAGTGGCGAGACCACGGCATCCTCACGACGACGCCCGACGGCATCCCCTTCTATGCGTACGGAGGCGACTTCGGCGAGGTGGTGCACGACGGGAATTTCGTGATGGATGGGATGGTGCTCTCAAATGACGTGCCGACCCCCGGGCTGCACGAGTTCGCGGCGGTGGTGCAGCCGCTCGCATTCCGGTTCGGCGACGGCTCGGTCACCATCTCGAACCTCCGCCACAGCACCGACACCGCCGATCTTGCGTTCCGTTGGCGGGTAGAGCACGACGGGAACCCGGCTGCCGACGGAGAGCTCGAAGTCGCGCCCATCGCGCCGGGCGAGACCGCGACGGTCACCCTCTCCGCAGCGGAGAAAGGAGCCGGCGAGACCTGGCTCACCGTCGACGCCGTGCTGGCCGCACCAACCGCCTGGGCGCCGGCCGGCCATGTAGTCGCGACCGCGCAGCAGGACCTCACCCCCTCGTGCCTCCCGCCGACAGCCGCAGCTCCCGTCGGCCGATGGCGAGAATCCGGCGGCACGACCGCCCTCGGCCCCGCGGTCTTTGAGCGCGGCTCACTAGTCTCCCTCCACGGCTGTGCCGTACGAGGTCCGCGTCTCGAGCTGTTTCGCGCGCCAACCGACAACGACGAGGGCGCCTCCTCTGCCGACCCTCTGACCAGCGATGGCAGCATCCCCGGAATCTCCAGCGCGGCCCTCTGGCGCCAGCAGGGGATCGACCGTCTCACCCACCGGGTGCTCAGCGTCCAGAACGGCGTGACCGCCGCAGGGGCCGACGCTCTGCGCACGGTCACCCGGGTGGCTGCGGCGGACGAGCGTGCCTTCGTCCTCGTAGACACCGTTTGGACGGTGGTCGGGGACCAGGTGGAGCTGCGAGTCGAAATCGAGCCGTCGCAGGGCTGGCCGACTGTGTGGCCGCGCATCGGCATCCGATTCGACCTCCCGGACGGCTCCGACCCGGTCACCCTGGTCGAATGGTTCGGCACCGGCCCCAACGAGTCCTACGCCGACAGCAGGCGCGCAGCCCGCGTTGGACGCTTCACGGCATCCCTCGAGGACCTGAACGTCCCCTATGCCCGCCCACAGGAGACCGGCCACCGCCTCGCTGTCCGCACGCTCTCCTTCGGAGGTCTTGCCCTCACGGCGGTCGCGGACATACGCGGGCGACGGCCAGGGTTCTCGCTGAGCCGGCACACGCCCCAGCAGCTCGCCGCCGCCGGGCACCCACACGAACTGCCCACATCATCGACGACATACCTGTTGGTGGATGCGGCGCAGCACGGCCTCGGCTCACGCGCGTGCGGCCCCGACGTCTGGCCAGCGTATGCGCTGCGGCCGGAGGCACGGACAGTTACCCTGCGCTTCGATCGGAGGGATGGCTAGAGAGACCGCCTACGCGATAGCCCACGGTGTCGGTCACCGTGGGTGGCGATCTCGATTCATCGGCCGGAGTGGGTGGTCATCCGTCGTGGACGGTGCCGTCGGCGAGCCGGTTGTAGGGGAGGTAGGCGCGGATGTACGGGTAGTTGGGCGTCGTCGGCCTTCAGCTCCACACCCAGTCCAGGCTGGTCGCCCGCTTGCAGAAAGCATCCTGGATGCCGAGGTTGTGGATCGCCAGTCCCAGGTGCATCGCAGCGCCGCAAACGAGACCAGGCTTCGAATTCGGCAGTGTCGACGAGGGCCTCGACCGGGAGTGTGCCTCCGGGGCGCAGTCCGCGTGAAGTGCGGCGAGCACCCGCGCACGTTCCCGCTGCCAAACAGCGAGCACACCCGAGGGCAGCACGGACGAAGGCTGGGCCGCCCATGCCCAAGTAGAATGAGAAATGCCCACATAGCTCAAGAAGTGACACCTGGAGCGAGTGACGGGAATCGAACCCGCGCTATCAGCTTGGGAAGCTGAGGTTCTACCATTGAACTACACTCGCGCGTCCCGGAATCCCAGTAAAACACTGGGAAGCGAGGCTGCCGCCCAGACTACCCGGTCGCGGGCCTTCGGCCAAACCCACCCCGCCGCGATTGCGGTCACCGCCGTCGTCCGTAACACTGCACCATTCGCGCGAGCCCCCTGCGACCATGGAGGCATGCCTCCTCACGCTCTCCCCATCCTCGATATCTCCGAACTCGACCAGGGCGACGCCGCCGCGGCCGCGTTCCGCGTCAAGCTGCGCCAGGTCACGCACGACGTGGGGTTCTTCTACCTGGTCGGGCACGGCATCCCGCAGGAGCTGATCGACGAGGTGCTCGACGTGTCGCGCCGGTTCTTCGACCTGCCGGAGGCGGACAAGCTGGCGATCGAGAACATCCACAGTCCGCAGTTCCGGGGGTACACCCGCACCGGTGAGGAACTGACCAACGGCGCGGTGGACTGGCGCGAGCAGATCGACATCGGCGAGGAGCGCGAGACCGTGGAGGGCGGGCCCGACTTCGAGCGGCTGGAGGGGCCGAACCTGTGGCCGGACGCGCTGCCGGAGCTGGAGACCGCGATCACCCGCTGGCGCGAGCAGCTCAGTGCGCTCGCGCTGCGGCTGCTGCGCACCTGGGCGGTGTCGCTCGGCGCGCCGGCGGACGTGTTCGACGGCGCGTTCGCGGAGCGGCCCTTCACGCTGATCAAGATCGTGCGCTACCCCGGCACCACCGACGAGGTGGCGCAGCAGGGTGTCGGCGCGCACCGCGACGGCGGCGTGCTCACGCTGCTGCTGGTCGAGCCGGGCAAGGGCGGCCTGCAGGTGGAGCACGAGGGCGACTGGATCGACGCGCCCTCCATCCCCGGAGCGTTCGTCGTGAACATCGGCGAGATGCTCGAACTGGCGACCGACGGCTACCTGAAGGCGACCCTGCACCGCGTCGAGTCGCCGAAGCTCGGCACCGACCGCATCTCGATCCCGTTCTTCTTCAACCCAGCACTGGATGCGACGGTGCCGCGGCTCGAACTGCCCGCCGAACTGAAGGCGGGGGCGCGCGGGCTGTCGTCCGACCCGACGAACAGCCCCATCCTGGAGACCTACGGCGAGAACGTGCTCCGTTACCGGCTGCGGGCGCACCCGAATGTGGCAGCGATCCACCATGCCGACTTGCTGGGGCGGCCGACGGCCTAGGTCCGCCCGGCCGGGCCGGTCTCAGCGGTGCCGCACCGCGTAGCGATGCTCCGGACGGCCGGTCGCGCCATACCGGAGCTCGAGCTTCAGCACTTCGCTCTGCTCCAGCTGGGTCAGAGCGCGCTGCGCCGTGGCGCGGCTGACACCGATCGCCGCTGCGACATCGCTGGCCGAGCTGCTGCCCGACCCCGCTGCGACCGCGTCGTAGACCGCCTGGAGGGTCGGAGCGAGCCGTCGCAGCGCTTCGGTCTGTCCTCCGGGTGACGGCCGCAGGAGATCGAACACCCGGTCGATGTCGCGCTGGGTCGCCTCGGACGGGAACGCGGCCAGGTCGTCGTGCGCCCTGCGGAACGCCGTCAGCCGGTCCGCGAGCTCGGCGAAGCCGAACGGCTTCACCAGATAGTGGAGCGCCCCGAGCTGGACCGCCGTCCGCACGGTGGGGATGTCGTTCGCCGCCGAGATGACGATGACGGCGGGCGGGGAGGGGTCGGCGAGCAGCTGCCGGACCACCTGGAGGCCGTCGCCGTCGGGCAGATAGATGTCGATCAGCACGAGGTCCGGCCGGAGCGACCCGGCGAGCTCGACCGCCTCCGCCGCCGTGTGCGCCTGCCCCACCACGCGGAAGCCGGGGACGGCGTCCACGAAGCCGACGTGCACGCTGGCCACCCGGAAGTCGTCGTCGACCACCAGAACGTTCAGCGGCGGGGCGCTCACGCCCGCGTCTCCTCTGCGGGCGCCGACACGCGCGGAAGCACTACTTCGAACGTCGCACCGCGATCGCACGAGACGGTCACAGTACCGCCGAGCGCGGTCACCGTCGAGTGGACGAGCGACAGCCCCAGCCCGCTGTGCCGCACGAGCGACCCGCGCTTGGTCGTGTAGCCGTTCTCGAAGATGCGGGGGATCTCGGTGCTCGGGACGCCCGGCCCGTTGTCCGAGACCCGGACGGTGAGCGCATGCTCCGTCTCGACGATGCCCACCACGACGCGGCGCGGCGCCGGCGCGGCCGTGAGTGCGTCGAAGGCGTTGTCGATCAGGTTGCCCACGATCGTGGTGAGCGCCTGGACGCGGTCGGGCGCCTCGCCGAGGTCGGTGTCGGGCGAGACGACCAGCTCGATGCCGCGCTCGTTCGCCTCCGCCGCTTTACCGAGCAGCAGCCCGATCAGCATCGGGGCGCCGATGTGTGTGCGCAGGGTGTTGTCGAGGTCGGCCGTCGTCCCCCGGATCTCAGTGAGGTACTGCAGGGCCTCGTCCGCCCGGCCGAGTTCCAGCAGGCCGGACAGCGCGTGCATCCGGTTCGAGAACTCGTGCTGCTGCGCGCGGATCGACTCGGTGAAGCTGCGTTCGCCATCCAGCTCCCGGGTCAGGCCGGTGAGCTCGGTGCGGTCCTGCAGGGTGAACACGGCTCCGTGCGCCCGGCTGCCGAGCGTCACGGGCATCCGGTTGATGACGAGGACGTGCTCGTCGGTGACGCCGATCGCGTCCTTCACCTCGCTGGTGCCGGTCAGGATGTCGCGGATCGGGCCGGCCACCAGCACGTCCTCCAGGAGTCGTCCGCGCGCGCCCTCCGGGAGGCGCAGGAGCCGCTGCGCCTCGTCGTTGACCACCGTGATGCGCCCGGCCGGATCGACCGCGATCACGCCCTCCCGGATGCCGTGGAGCGTCGCCTCGCGTTCCTGCAGCAGCCGGGCGATCTCGTCGAGCTCCAGCCCGAACGTCCGCCGCTTGAGCAGGCTCGCCAACCCGAACGACGCCAGCGCACCGATCGCCAGCACGAGCGCGAACCACAGGGCGTAGGTCGGCAGCTCGTTCAGCAGCTCGCTGGAGACGCTGCTCTCGCGGATGCCGACCGACACCTCCCCGATCACCCCGCCTCCGGCGCCGAACATCGGGACCCGGGCGTTCGCGTTCAGGCCGGTCGACCCCGTGTCGATGCGGTAGTGCACCTTCCCGTCGCGCGCCACGACAGGCTCGGACACCCGTTTCCCGATGAGCGCCGGGTTCGGGTGCGTGTGGCGCACCCGATCGAGATCGATCACCACGACGTAGGCCGCGCCCGTCCGGTTCGCGGTCTCCGAGGCGAGGGACTGCATCGTCGCGTCGCACCCGGCGCTCGGCGACGTCAGGCACGACTGCACCGCGGGGACGGCCGCGAACGTCTGGGCGATCGCCGCCGCCCTCGCCTGGTAGTCCGCGTCCAGGTTCGTGCGGGCGGTCTGCGCGAACAGGAGGAAGCCGATGACCATCGAGGCGGTCAGGATCGCCACCTGAGCCAGGAGTATCTGGCTCGACAGCCGTCGGATCCGTCGTCGCATCAGAAGGAAATCATGTCACCGCGGCCTGAGGATCGCACGCGAGCAGAACGCGCAGAACCCGCCGGAACGCGCACAACGGAGTGAATGGCGCACAAGCGAGACAGCACCGGCCGGCCGGAGCCACCATCGGTTCCGTCACACCCGCAAGACAGAGAGGTCTTCCGACATGGGCGACAAGCGACCCACCACTACGACGGGCTCCCCCGGGGCGGCTCAGCCGGCCGGCATCGAGATCGTCGGTCTCACCAAGCGGTTCCTCACCCCTAAGGGCGAAACGTTCACCGCCATCCACGACGTCACCCTCACGGTCGAGCCCGGGCAGTTCTGCGCGATTGTCGGACCGACGGGATGCGGCAAGTCCACGACGCTCGCCCAGGTCTCCGGTCTGGAGCGGCCGAGCGCCGGCTCGGTGAGCGTGGGCGGCCGGATCGTCGAGGGCATCACGAGCGGCGTCAGCTACATGTTCCAGGCCGACTCGCTGTTCCCCTGGAAGACCGTCCTCGGCAACGTGATGATCGGTCCCGTCCTCGTCGGCACCCCCAAGAAGCAGGCGGAGGCGCTCGCGATGGACTGGCTTCGTCGCGTCGGGCTCGCGGGCTTCGAGGACCGCTACCCGCACCAGCTCTCCGGCGGCATGCGCAAGCGCGTCGCGATGGCGGCCGCGCTCATCAACAACCCGCGCATCCTGCTCATGGACGAACCTTTCGGCGCGCTCGACGTGCAGACCAAGGCGATCATGCAGACCGAGCTGCTCGGCCTGTGGGAGGAGCTGCGCCCCTCCGTGCTGTTCATCACGCACGACCTCGACGAGGCGGTCGCGCTCTCGGACCGGGTCGTCATCATGACCAGCAGCCCGGGGACCGTCAAGGACGTCTTCGACGTCGACCTGCCCCGCCCTCGTGGCGACGTGCAGGAGATCCGCCACGAGGAGCGCTTCCTCGAGATCCAGGGCCGCATCTGGGAGTCGCTGCGCGACGAGGTGACGCGGGCCTACCAGCAGACGGCAGGGGCGGCGGCGTGAGCACCATGACGAGCACATCCGGAACCACCAGAACCCCTGTGTCCGCACCGGCCGCCCAGGAGCGCGAGACCGAGCTCCAGCTCGCCGGCCGCCGCACCCGGCGGCGCCGCACCGCCTGGGTGTGGGCCGGCCGCGTCGCCGTGGCGATCTTCGTCATCGGCGGCTGGCAGTGGTTCACCTCGGCCGGCTGGGTCGACAAGTTCTTCTACGGCCAGCCGTCGGGCATCTGGGACAGCCTGGTCCGTCTGTTCACCCAGGGGACCGCATTCGGCACGATCTGGGAGAACCTGTGGATCACGGTCCAGGAGGCGTTCCTCGGCTTCCTCCTTGGGACCGTCGCCGGCGTCGTGATCGGCATCCTGTTCGGATCGAACCGCTACCTCGCGTCCGTCTTCGGCCCGTACATCAAGATCGTCAACTCCATCCCGCGCATCGTGCTCGGCTCGATCTTCATCGTCGCGTTCGGGCTCGGGGTCTTCCCCAAGGTGCTGCTCGCGGCGGTGCTGGTGTTCTTCGTCGTCTTCTTCAACGCCTTCCAGGGCGTGCGGGAGGTCGACCAGAACCTGATCGCGAACGTCCGGGTGCTCGGCGCATCGCCGCTCCAGGTCGCCCGGCACGTCACCATCCCGTCGGCGATGACGTGGATCATCGCAAGCCTGCACACCGCGTTCGGGTTCGCCATCATCGGCGCCCTGGTCGCCGAGGTGCTCGGGGCCCAGCACGGCATCGGCCTGATCATCAGCCAGTCGCAGGGCAACTTCGACCCGAACACGGTCTTCGCCTGCATGGTGATCGTCGCCGTCGTGACCCTGATCGCCGAGTACCTCATCACCCTCCTCGAGAGGGCGCTGCTGAAGTGGCGGCCACCGAGCCGCTCCGAATCGGCACAGGCCATCTGACCCCGGCCTGCGACGACCCAGACCTGCAATGAAGCAGACGCCGGCACGCCGGCACCACGAAAGGAACATCCACATGAACAAGCGCACCATCGGTGTGATCGCCGCGGCGGGAATCGTCGCCCTCGGTCTCGCCGCCTGCAGCTCCGGCGCCGGAGGCTCGCCGACGGGCGGGGGAACGAGCGGCGGCTCGATGCCGACCGTCAAGATGATGGTCGGCGGCATCGACAAGCAGATCTACCTGCCGTACCAGCTCGCCCAGAGCCTCGGGTACTACAAGAAGTACGGCGTCAACATGGAGCTGTCCACCGAGCAGAACGGCGGTGTCGGCGCCGAGGACGCCATGGCGTCAGGGCAGGTCGACATGGCTGGAGCGTGGTATGTCCACACCGTCGACTTCCAGTCGAAGGGCAAGGACGTCATCAATCTCGTCCAGCTCTCCGGCGCTCCGGGCGAGCGCGTGATGTGCAACCCGAAGGCCGGTGTGACCTCCGCCGCGGACTTCAAGGGCAAGAACATGGGCGTCACCGACCTCGGCTCCGGCACGGACGAGCTCACCCAGTTCCTGGCCGCGAAGGCCGGGGTGGACAAGAAGCAGTACAACACCATCGCCGTGCACGCCGGTTCGACGGCGATCGCGGCCATCCAGCGCGGCAGTGCCGACTGCGTCATGACCACCCAGCCGACGGTCGGCGCGCTGACCACGCAGAAGCTCGCCGTCACCGGCGTCGACCTCGCGACGACGAAGGGCGCCACCAAGGCCCTCGGCGGCGCGTGGCCCGCCGCCGGCCTGCTCGCCAACGCCAGCTGGGTGAAGAGCCACCAGGATGCGGCCCAGAAGGTGGTGGACGCGCTCGTCGCGACCATGCACTGGATCGCCTCCCACAGCGCTGCGGACATCGCCGACAAGCTGCCCCAGGACTTCGTGCAGAACGCCACGATCACCAAGCAGCAGTACATCGCCGGGCTGACCACCGACAAGGGCCAGTTCCTGCCCGACGGGATCATGCCCGCCGGCGGCCCGAAGGTCATCTTCGAGATGGAGAAGACCATCGGCGTCGACACCTCCAAGGTGAAGATCTCGGACACGTTCACGAACAAGTACGCGGAGGCGGCGAACAAGCTCGAAGGCTTCACCCCCACCACCAAGCCGGCCGGCGCGGACGGCTGACCCTGACCCGGAGGACCGGCCCGCTCCAGCCATCCACAGCGGGCCGGTCCTCCGTGCTTCCTGGGCGATCGCTCTCTCTTGGAGGCACCTTGGGATGAGGGGTGGACACTGGGCCGCATGATCCTGCACGCCGCCATCCCCCTCTTCGACGCGTCCACCTGGCTGCACGCCTTCGGACCGTGGGTGCTCGTGGGCATCGCCGTCGTCGTGTTCATCGAGTCCGGTGTGCTGTTCCCCTTCCTGCCGGGGGATTCGCTGCTCATCACCGCGGCGATCCTCGCGCCGCAGCTCGGCATCCAGATCTGGCAGATCGCTGTCGTCGCCGTGGTCGCCGCCTTCGCGGGCGACCAGACCGGCTACTGGATCGGCAAGCGGTTCGGCCGGAGACTCTTCAAGCCCGACGCCCGGGTGCTCAAGACCGAGCGCCTCGAGGCGGCGGAGGCCTTCTTCGCCAAGTGGGGAGGGCCTTCGCTGGTGCTCGGGCGCTTCGTGCCGTTCGTCCGCACCTACGTGCCCCTCTCGGCCGGCATCGCGGCGATGCCCTACCGCCGCTTCCTGGTGTGGAACGCGCTGGGCGGCGTGAGCTGGGTCATCGTCATGGTGCTGGTGGGCGTGCTGCTGGGCGGCATCCCGTTCGTCGCGAACAACATCGACGTGCTCATGATCGTCGTCGTGGTGATCTCGGTCGCCCCGATCGTCATCGGCGCACTCCGCCGTCGCCGGGCGCGCGTGCGCAGCGAGCAGGAGTAGCGGTCCGACGAGTAGCGTGTCGCCATGGCCGGAACCGACGACGACCCCACCGCACGCGCCTCCGAGCAGCAGCGGCAGTGGACGGCATCCCGCACGGCCGCGCGCCTGCTGTCCAACGCGCGGCCGGTGACCGCGGGGGAGCGGCTGGGTGCCCTGGCGGCGTCGCCGCACGCCGCAGCGGTCGAGCCGGTCGACCTGTACGGCGGCGGTATCGTCGAGCGGCTCGAGGCGCGCGTCGCCGACCTGCTGGGCAAGCCGGCCGCGCTCTGGTTCCCCACCGGGACCATGGCGCAGCAGGCGATCCTGCAGGTGTGGGCGGATCGAGGCGGGAGCCGGCGGGTCGCCGTTCACCCGCTCCACCACACCCAGCTGCAGGAGGAGGGCGCGTTCGCCGAGCTCAGCGGGCTGGAGGCCGTCCACCCGACGACGGAACGGCGCCACCCGACGGCGGACGAGCTGCGGGCAACAGCGGGGCCGCTCGCCGCAGCCGTCGTGGAGCTGCCGATGCAGGAGCTCGGCTACGTGCTCCCGACGTGGGAGGAGTACGCGGCGTTCGCCGAGGCGGCGCGCGAGCGCGGCATCCCGTTGCACGTCGACGGCGCCCGGCTCTGGGAGTCGCGCACCCGCTTCGGCAAGACGGCCGCCGAGATCGCCGCGGAGGCCGACTCCGTCTACGTCTCGATGTACAAGGGCGTTGGCGCGATCTCCGGCGCACTGATCGCGGCACCCGCCGACGTGATCGAGGAGGCCCGCGACTGGCGCACCCGTTACGGCGGCAACGTCTTCCAGCAGTTCCCGGCCGTCGTCGCCGCCCTCGACGGGCTCGACGCGCACCTGGACCGGATGGACGCCTGGGTGCGGCACGCCGCGGTCGTCGCGGAGGGGCTGCGGCGCCTGCCCGAGCTCCGGATCGCGGGGGACCTGCCGCACATCAACGAGTTCTGGGTCACCTGCGACCTGCCCGCCGCGAGCATCGACACGGCGGTCCTGGAGCACCTGGAGGCCACCGGCGACCGCTGGTTGCACGGCTGGTGGACCGACGGCGATGCGTCCGTCGCGGAGGCGACGATCCGCGACGACGCGCTCCGCTGGACCGCGGACGATGTGGCCGCGGCCGGGCGTGCGGTGCTGGACCGGGCGCGCTCCCTGCCCGCCTGAACCCGTTCTCGCCGGCGGCGTCACATCCGCAGCCGCTGCGTCGTCTGGTTGTTGTCGAAGGAGGGATGCGGTGGGCGACGAGAAGCACCTGGCGGAGGCGATCGGCGAGCGGCAGCGGCTGGTCGCGATCGCCTACCGGATGCTCGGGACGACCGGCGAGGCGGAGGACGCGGTCCAGGAGACCTACACGCGCTGGTACCGGATGACCGAGCCCGACCGCGACCGGATCGTGAACCCACAGGCCTGGCTGACCCGCGTCCTGGGCCGGGTGTGCCTGGACATGCTCGGCACCGCCCGAGCCCGCCGGGAGCACTATGTCGGCGAGTGGCTGCCCGAGCCGCTGCCCGCCGGCTACTTCAGCTCCGGATCCACCGCCGCGGACCCGCTCGACCAGGTGACCCTGGACGACTCCGTCAGCAGCGCCCTCCTGGTCGTCCTGGAGGCGCTCACCCCGCCGGAGCGCGTGGCCTTCGTCCTGCACGACGTGTTCGCGCTGCCGTTCGACGAGATCGGGCGGATCGTCGGCCGCTCGGCGCCGGCAGTCCGTCAGCTCGCCACGACCGCGCGCCGCCGCATCCGGGAGGCCAGGGACCGGGCCGTCTCGCGCACCGAGCACAACGCCGTCGTCGAAGCGTTCGCCGCCGCCTGCCACGCGGGCGACCTGGCGGCCCTGACCAGGATCCTGGACCCCGCCGTGGAGCTGCGCTCCGACGGCGGCGGGTTCGTCAGTGCCGCCCGCCGGCCGGTCTACGGGGCCGACCGGGTCGGCCGCTTCCTGCTCGGCGCGCTCGCCAAGCAGCCGGAGACCGAGGTCGAGATCCTCGAGACCACCGACGGCGCGGCCTTCGCCCTGCGACGGGACGGCGCCGTGACGGGCATCGTCAACCTGAACGTCGTGGACGGCCGGGTCCGCGACGTCTGGATGATGCTCAATCCCGAGAAGCTGCTGCAGTGGCACGCGTGAGGATCACACTTCCGGTCGCTGCGTCGTCTGGGAGGTATGAGAAAGGTACAGTTCGCCGCACTCGCCCTCTCGGCCGTGCTGGCACTCTTCGTGGGCGTGTGGGCCTACGTCTTCCCGCAGAGCTTCTACGACGTCTTCCCCGGCATCCCCGGGCCCTGGGTGTCGGTCGACGGGCCCTTCAACGAGCACCTCGTCCGTGACGTCGGCGGGATGTATCTCGCGCTGGCCGCCGCGAGCATCGCCGGGCTGATCTGGCGGAGTCCCGCGGCCTACCGGCTCCTCGGCATCGCCTGGACGGTGTTCGGAGCGCTGCACTTCCTGTACCACGTGCTCCACCTCGACCACATGACTCCCGTCGACGCGGTCGGCGAGGTGATCTCGCTGCTCGTCAGCCTGCTGCTCGGCGTGATCCTGCTCCTCCCCGCCGGCGCCGACCGGAAGGCGGTCACCCGATGAGGATCGCGATCGCCGGCGGCCACGGCACGGTCGGACGCTGGGCAGCCGCGGCCGCTGCAGGTCGGGGGCACGAGGTCCTCGTCCTCTCCCGCCGCACCGGCCACGACCTGGAGACCGGCAGCGGGCTCGCTCCGGCGCTCGTCGGCGTGGATGCGCTCATCGACGTCACGAGCCTCTCGTCCACCTCGAAGAAGCGCTCCGTCGAGTTCTTCGAGACGGTCAGCCGGAATCTCCTCGACGCTGAGACGGCCTCCGGAGTCGGACACCACATCGCGCTCTCGATCGTCGGGATCGACGACATCGACGCCTCCTACTACGCCGGCAAGCTCGCGCAGGAGAGAGCCGTCATCGGCGGGGACGTGCCGTGGTCGATCCTGCGGGCAGCGCAGTTCCACGAGTTCGCCGAGCAGGTGCTCGTCCGCGGCGCGGTCGGTCCGCTCGCCGCGGTCCCGACCGCACTCATCCGTCCCGTCGCCGCACGCGAGGTGGGAGCCCGGCTCGTGGCCATCGCCGAGACCGGGGCCGCCGGCCGGACCCGCGACCTCGTCGGCCCGGAGGACGAGCGGCTGATCGACATGGTGCGCCGCATGCTCGCCCACGACGGAGTCAAGCGGCCGACGATCGAGATCACGCTGCCCGGGCTCTACTGGAAGGCCATCGCGTCGGGCGTCCTCCGCGGCACCCCCGGCGCGGACCAGGGCTCGATCACCTTCGACGAATGGCTCGACCTCGACCACCGGTCGTGAGCGCCGCGCCGCCGGGTAGCGTCTCGTAGACGTCGATCCACGCCGACTCGTACGCGACCGGATCGACGAGACCCGCCCGGCGGCGCGCGTCCAATTCGATGAGCCGCGACGCGGCGGCGCGGAGCAGCCGCACGTCCCCGAACTCGTGGAGCTCGCCGCGGACGTACTCCGACGCGACGGTCACGACGCGGGAGCGCGAGCGCAGCTCGCGGGTGAGCCGGGCGAGCACCACGAAACCGGAGAGGTACACGGTCAGCGCGGCGGCGAGGCTCAGCACCGGCCCGGCGTCGCTGAGCGCGACCATGAGCACCAGCCCCGCGATCGCCCCGGCGACCGGCCAGCCGTGCCGCAGGTGCAGCAGCCGGCGCTCGCCGCGGGTGATGCCGGGCGGGTAGACCGTCAGACGCACCCGCTGCCACAGGCCGGGGCTGGCGGGCGTCACGTCCAGGGTGCCCCACCGGGCGCGGCCCTCGAGCATCCGTCGCATCACGTCGTTCACCCGTTCAGGATGCGCCGCGCGCCCACCCTGACGGCCGATCCTTGCGGAGCCCATACGCCCCCGGGCGGGACCCTAACGGGTTCCTGACGGCGCCGCCTCGATCACGGGGACCGCCCCGCCTCACACGTGGCCGGCATCCTCCGTCGAACCCGCACGCTCAGGGTGCGCGCGCCGCCGTACGGCCCGCCAGATGAGCAGCGCGCCGGCCCCGATGACGACGATCGGCCAGATGACGTTCAGGACGGTGAGCCACTCGGCCGTGCCCGCGAATACGGCGGCGGCCGCGATCGCCAGTGCACCTGCCGGTATCCATGACCACCAGCGCCGGGCTCCGCCACCCGGGAGCACGGCCACGAGGACGAAGGTGATCGCTGCTCCGAGGAGGAAGACCGCGCCCGTTCCCGCGCCGCCGATGGCCGCAGTGAGAGCCATGACGATCGAGAGGGTCAGCAGGATGCCACCGGGAATGATGGCCCACCAGCGGCGGTGGTCGCGGAGGTAGACCGCCCAGAAGCCGATGCCGATCAGGGCGAGCACGGGCACTTCGGTCCATTGGGCGAGGCCGTCCGGATCGAGGTCCATGAGGGTTCCGACCGCGAGGCCGAAGAGGGCGGCGCTGGGAATCGCGGCCCACCAGGACTGACGATCCGAGAAGAAGACGTAGCCGAAGACGATGCCGCCGCACGCCATGACGACCGCCCAGAGCGCCGGCGAGACGGCGAGACCGAGGGCGGTCAGCAGCAACAGCACTCCGGCCGCCAGCACGAGGGCTCCCAAGCCGATCTGGACGAGCGGTCTCCTCATGATCTCCTGCCCCTGCCGAGCGGCCGATGCGGCCGGCCGCGCATATCATGACTCCGTGACGGACGGCGCTCCGTGCAGGACCATGGTCCCTCGGCCGCCGGGCCCACGTGACCTTCGGCCCGCGCGCCCGGCCGGGGCGAGAGCAGAGTGGGCGGATGCGGCAGGAGACGTCGAGGATATCCGCGGTCTGCGGAACGGTGCTCGCCGGCCTGCCCTTGGTGCTCCCCTTCGTGTTCATGCTGCTGTCACTGCCGGCGGGCAGATCCGTCCGGTTCGACTACCTCATGCCCGGCGAACTCTTCGCGTCCGCCCTCGTCGGCGGGATCGGAATACTCACCGCCGCCCTGGTCGGACGGCGCCTCAGGGTAGCCGCGGGCGTCGCGCTCGCACTCGTCGCGTCCCTTTTCGTTCTCGTCGGGATCGCGGCGGAGGCGACGGGGCTCGCGTCCGGAGCCACGCGCCCCGAAGGGTGGCCGCTGGCGCTCGTGGCGGGTGCGTACGGCCTCTACGTGCTGGCCGTGATCGCTCAATGCGTCGTCGGTGTGCTGCTGTGCCGCCGGCTCTTCGCCCCCGGCCGCCAGCCGGCGTGAGACCTCCGAACGGAAACCGTTAGGAGTCGTCGGCCCCGCGTATGGATTGCGTTAGGACCGCATCCACACCCCATCCACGCGACTTGTATGTATCCGTGCCACCGGCCCGTGCCGGTGACATCCGCCGTGCCGGCCGGCGCGGTGTGAAGCCCGGATGGAGAAGAACCCTCGTGTTGGACGTCCTGTGTGTGGTGGGGATCCTGGCGCTCGCCGCGATCGTCGCCCTGATCGGAAGAGGGGTGGAGAAGCTGTGATCTTCTTCAACCTGCTGGCGGCGGCGCTCGCCGTCGCCTCGCTCGCGTACCTGGTCTACGCCCTGCTGAAGCCGGAGAAGTTCTGACATGACGCTCTGGCTCTTCCTGGCCCAGGCGGCGACGCTCGTCCTGCTGCTCGCCCTGGCCTACCGCCCGCTCGGCGACTACATGGCGGCGACCTTCACCTCCCGAAAGGACCTGCGCGTCGAGCGCGGCCTCTACCGGCTGATCGGCGTGGACCCGCGCAACCAGCAGAGCTGGCGCGCGTACTTCCGCGGCGTGCTGGCGTTCTCGGTGCTCGGCGTCCTGCTGCTGTACGTGCTGCAGCGGGCGCAGGCGGTCCTGCCGTACTCGCTCGGGCTCCCCGCCGTTCCCGAGGGGCTCTCGTTCAACACGGCCATCTCGTTCGTGACCAACACGAACTGGCAGTCGTACTCGCCCGAGGTCACCCTCGGCTACACCGTGCAGCTGGCGGGGCTGGCGGTGCAGAACTTCCTGTCCGCCGCGGTCGGCATCGCCGTCGCGGTCGCGCTGGTCCGCGGTTTCGCCGCGCACCGGACCGGGACCATCGGGAACATCTGGGTGGATGTCACCCACGCGACCGTGCGCATCCTGCTGCCGTTCTCGATCGTCTTCGCGGTCATCCTGATCGCCGGCGGCGTCATCCAGAACGTCAACGGCTTCCAGCACGTCACCTCGCTGACCGGGTCGACGGTCACCATCCCCGGCGGACCGGTGGCGTCGCAGGAGGCGATCAAGGAGCTCGGCACCAACGGCGGCGGCTTCTTCAACGCCAACTCGGCCCACCCGTTCGAGAACCCGACCGCGTGGACGAACCTGGTCGAGATCTTCCTGCTCCTCGTCATCCCGTTCTCGCTGCCGCGCACCTTCGGGACGATGGTCGGCGACAAGCGGCAGGGGTACGCGATCCTCAGCGCGATGGCGGCCATCTTCGTCGTCTCGCTGACCGCGCTGACGCTGTTCGAACTGCAGGGCGGCGGAACCGCGACCCAGGCGGCCGGCGGTGCGATGGAGGGCAAGGAGCAGCGCTTCGGCATCCTCGGCAGCACGCTGTTCGGCACCAGCAGCACGCTGACCTCGACCGGCGCGGTGGACTCGATGCACGACAGCTTCACGCCGCTCGGCGGGATGATGCCGATGCTCAACATGATGACCGGCGAGGTCGCCCCCGGCGGCGTCGGCTCGGGCCTCTACGGGATGCTCGTGATCGCGATCATCGCGGTGTTCCTCGCGGGACTCATGGTCGGGCGGACGCCCGAGTACCTGGGCAAGAAGATCGGCTCGCGCGAGATCAAGCTCGCGAGCCTCTACATCCTCACCACGCCCGCCCTCGTGCTGCTCGGCACCGGCCTCAGCTTCGCCATCCCGGCGATCAAGGACAACATCGAGAAGGTCTCGATCTGGAACCCCGGCCAGCACGGCTTCTCGGAGGTGCTGTACGCCTTCACCTCGGCCGCGAACAACAACGGCTCGGCGTTCGCCGGGCTCACCGCGAACACCCCGTGGCTGAACGCGTCGCTCGCGACCGCCATGTTCCTCGGCCGGTTCGTGCCGATCGTCTTCGTCCTGGCGCTGGCGGGATCGCTCGCCTCGCAGGAGAAGGTCCCGGCGACCGCCGGCACCCTCCCCACGTATCGTCCGCAGTTCGTCGCGCTCGTCGTCGGAACCGTGGTGATCGTGGCCGCACTCACCTATTTCCCCGTTCTCGCGCTGGGTCCCCTGGCGGAAGGGCTGGTCTGAACCATGTCGACACTCACCGAGACCGTGGAGAACCGCGGTCACCACGAAACCGAGCGGACGAACGGGGGCGCGTTCAGCGGCCGGCAGCTGCTGACCGGGCTGCCCGGCGCATTCCGCAAGCTCAACCCGAAGGACATGTGGCACAACCCCGTCATGTTCATCGTGGAGGTGGGAGCCGCGCTCACGACGCTCCTCGCCATCGCCCAGCCGTTCCTCGGCGAGCAGAAGTCCGGCGGCTCGGCCGTCACGCTCGGCTTCACCTGGGCCATCGCCATCTGGCTGTGGCTGACCGTGCTCTTCGCGACCCTCGCCGAGTCGGTCGCCGAGGGCCGCGGCAAGGCGCAGGCGGCGAGTCTCCGCAAGACGCGCACCACCACCGTCGCCAACCGGGTCCGGAACTACGACGCGAAGGGCGACCCGGCGGCGGAGGATGCGGGGGTGGAGCAGCTGGCCTCGGCCGAGCTGACCCTCGGGGATGTGGTGGTCGTCACGGCCGGCGAGCTCATCCCCGGCGACGGCGACATCGTCTGGGGCATCGCCTCGGTCGACGAGTCGGCCATCACCGGCGAGTCCGCCCCGGTGGTCCGCGAGTCGGGCGGCGACCGAAGCGCGGTGACCGGAGGCACGCGCGTGCTGTCCGACCGGATCGTCGTGCGCATCACCAGCAAGCCGGGCGAGACCTTCGTCGACCGGATGATCCGGCTGGTGGAGGGCGCGGCCCGGCAGAAGACGCCGAACGAGATCGCGCTGAACATCCTGCTCGCCAGCCTGACGATCATCTTCGTCATCGTCGTGCTGGTGCTCGGACCCACGGCCGGCTTCGCGAACGCGGCGCCGTCGGTGCCGGTGCTGGTCGCCCTGCTGGTGTGCCTCATCCCGACCACCATCGGCGCGCTGCTCTCGGCCATCGGCATCGCCGGCATGGACCGCCTGGTGCAGCACAACGTCCTGGCGATGTCGGGCCGAGCGGTCGAGGCGGCCGGCGACGTGACGACGCTGCTGCTCGACAAGACCGGCACGATCACCTACGGCAACCGGCAGGCGGCCGAGTTCGCGCCGGTCGGCGGGGTCCCGGATGCCGAGCTCGTGAAGGCGGCGGCGCTCGCCTCGCTGAGCGACCCGACGCCGGAGGGCTCGTCGATCGTGACGCTGGCCGAGAAGCTCGGCTTCAGCCACGAGGGCGCGGTCGACGGCGAGGTGGTGCCGTTCACGGCGCAGACCCGGATGAGCGGCGTCGACTTCGCCGACGGCAGTCAGGTGCGCAAGGGCGCCGCGTCCATGGTGATCGCTTGGGCTCAGGAGACGGGCAGCGTCCCGGCGTCGACCCTCGCCGACCTCGACGCCCGGGTCCGGCGCATCTCCGAGGCCGGCGGCACCCCGCTCGCCGTCGCGACCAAATCGGCCGCGGGGGAGGCGACCATCCTGGGCGCCATCTACCTGAAGGACATCGTCAAGTCGGGCCTCGCCGAGCGGTTCGCCGACCTGCGCAGGATGGGCATCCGCACGGTGATGATCACCGGCGACAACCCGATCACCGCCCAGGCGATCGCCGCGGAGGCGGGGGTGGACGACTTCCTGGCGGAGGCGACCCCGGAGGACAAGCTGAAGCTGATCCGGAAGGAGCAGGAGGGCGGCAGCCTGGTCGCGATGACCGGTGACGGCACCAACGACGCCCCGGCGCTCGCCCAGGCGGACGTCGGCGTCGCGATGAACACCGGCACCTCGGCCGCGAAGGAGGCCGGCAACATGGTCGACCTCGACTCCGACCCGACCAAGCTGATCGACATCGTCCGCATCGGCAAGCAGCTGCTGATCACCCGCGGGGCGCTCACCACCTTCTCGATCGCCAACGACGTCGCGAAGTACTTCGCGATCATCCCGGCGATGTTCGTCGGGGTGTTCCCGGGGCTGCAGGCGCTCAACATCATGGGCCTGCACTCGGCGTCGTCGGCCATCCTCTCGGCGGTGATCTTCAACGCGATCATCATCGTCATTCTGATCCCGCTCGCGCTGCGCGGCGTCCGCTACCGGCCGCGCTCCGCCTCCTCGCTGCTGAACAGCAATTTGCTGATCTACGGCGTCGGCGGCATCATCGCCCCCTTCATCGGTATCAAGCTGATCGACCTCGTCGTCGGCCTGATCCCCGGATTCTGAGACATCGAAACGGAAGGCATCATGAACGCCTCACTCCGCGGCACCGGGCGCCAGTACTGGGTCGCTCTCCGCGCACTGCTCATCTTCACCATGGTCCTCGGGATCGCGTACCCGCTGGTGGTGACCGGCGTCGGCCAGCTCGTCGCGTCGGCGCAGGCCAACGGATCCACCGTGACCTCGGGCGGGAAGGTCGTCGGCTCGGCGCTGATCGGTCAGGGCTTCGTCGACAAGAAGGGCGACCCTCTGCCGCAGTGGTTCCAGTCGCGGCCCTCGGCGGCCGGCAACGGCTGGGACGCCGGCGCCTCCAGTGGAAGCAACCTCGGCCCGAACAACCCCGACCTGCTGAAGTCGGTCGAGCAGCGCAAGCAGACGATCGAGAAGGTCGACGGTGTTGCCGCTGGCAGCATTCCCGCCGACGCCGTCACCGCGTCCGGCTCCGGCCTCGACCCGCACATCTCGCCGGAGTTCGCGCTCCTGCAGGTGGATGCGGTGGCCAAGGCCCGCGGGATCGCCGCTCACAAGGTGCGCGCGCTCGTGCAGAGCCGCATCCAGCAGCGCGACCTCGGCTACCTCGGGGAGCCGACGGTCAACGTCCTCCAGCTGAACATCGCCCTGGCCGAGCTGGACCCGAGCGGGAACAAGTAGCCGCCCGAAAAGGAAGGGCCGCGGCGTCTCGCCGCGGCCCTTCTCTCACGCCCGCCGCAGCTGGTGCGCCGCCGGGCAGTCGAACGGGTCGCGGGCCGCGAGGCCGACGCGGTTGAGGTAGCGGATCACGATCCGGTAGGAGTTCACCAGGCCGGTCTCGGTGTACGGGATGTCGTGCGTGGCGCAGTGCTCGCGCACGAGCTGGCGCGCTCGGCGCAGATGCGGGCGGGCCATGCTCGGGAAGAGGTGGTGCTCGATCTGGTGGTTGAGGCCGCCCATGAAGAGGCTCATCGACCAGCCGCCGCGGATGTTGCGGGAGGTGAGCACCTGCTTGTTCAGGAAGTCGACCCGGGTGCCGGCGGGCAGCAGCGGCATGCCCTTGTGGTTGGGCGCGAACGATGCGCCCATGTAGACGCCGAAGACGGCGAGCTGGACGCCGAGGAAGGCGAACGCCATCCCGACCGGGAGCATGAGGAAGACGATCGCGAGGTAGATCGACAGACGGAGGCCGATCGCGACGAGCTCGCTGGCGCGGCGCTCGACCGGTCCGCGGGAGAGGAGCGAGCGGATGGACGTGACGTGCAGGTTGACGCCCTCCAGCAGCAGGAGCGGGAAGAAGAGGTAGCCCTGCCGTCGCGTGATGACCGCGAGCAGGCCGCGCTGCCGGGCCGCGTCCGTCTCGGTGAACGAGATGGTGTCGAAGGCGATGTCCGGGTCCTTGCCCTCGGTGTTCGGGTTGGCGTGGTGGCGTGTGTGCTTCGTCATCCACCACTGGTAGCTCATGCCGACCAGCCAGGTCGCGATCAGGCGCCCGGCCCGGTCGTTCGTCGGGCCGGAGGCGAAGACCTGGCGGTGCGACGCCTCGTGGCCGAGGAACGCGAACTGCGTGAAGATCAGGCCGAGTGCGGCCGCGATGAGCAGCTGGAACCAGGAGTCGCCGAGCAGGACGAACCCGGCGACGGCGCCGAGAAGTCCGGTCACAAGCACCGCGAACATGGCGATGTAGAAGCCGCGCCGGCGCTCCAGCAGGCCCTCGCCGCGCACGCGGGCGAGCAGCTCGTTGTAGGTGCTGGTGACCGGCTGGCGGCCCTCGGTGCGCGGCCGCGTCCGCACGACGGGGCCGAGAGTGGATGTGGTCAAGCTGTTCCTCCGCTGAGTGCGACGACTTCCCAGCCGAGGATGCGGGCGATTCGCCCAAGATGATGTAAGCGTATGCGCGGTTGCTGGGTAATCCGTGAGGCCGCGCAGGCTCAGGGGAGGATCACAGGCACGTCGCTGAGCACGCCGTGGCGCGAGCCGTACACCGCGACGACGCCGATGCGGTGGTCGCCCGGCGACCAGCCGTAGACGGCGTCCGCCCGCCCGTTCGCGTCGAGGGTGAGGGTGAAGCGGGAGGCGGTTCCGTCTCCCCACACCTCGACGAGCGTGTCCGGCTCGCCCTGCACGCCGATCGACACCGTCCCCGGGGCGCCGGAGGCGGTCACCTGCGGGACGAGTGCGGTGCCGGCGGTGGGAACGGTGTCCGGCGAGACGTTGCCCAGCCGGTCGGTCTGGCGGGCCGTGATGGAGTAGTCGACCGGGATGCCGATGAGCTCGGGCGACGTCCAGTGGCCGGTGTCATCCGCGGTCACAGTGGCGACGACCGCGCCGTGATCGGCGAGCTCGACGGTGGCGCCCGGCTCGGCGGTGCCCGCGATGACCGGAGCGAGCCGGTTCGCCTCGGCTCCGGACCCGGTGTCGACCGTCTCGACGACGGGAGCGAGGGCCGTGCGGTCGATGGCGATGCCGAAGACGGCCGGTGCCGAGGTGCCGGCGGACGTCGTCTGGACCGCGTCCAGCTGCCAGGGGCCGTCGGCGAGGGCCGAGATGTCGAGAGTCAGCGACCAGCTGCCGTCGGCCGACACGGTCCCCGTCGCGAGCGGCGCAGCACGGCCCGGGGCGCGGGCGGAGACGGTCGCACCGGGGATGCCGGTGCCCGCGAGCGGAAGGGTCGCGGAGGCCGTCACCCCGTCCGCCGGGAAGGCCGAGAGCACGACCGGCGCGGCCGGCGGGGCGGGCACGGTCTGCGGCGGGACGGCCGGCGCGGTGACGGCGGGCGCGGCGGACAGCGGCGGAGCCTCACGCGCGGGCGGCACTGCCGTCCCGGGCTCGTTCGGGACGGGAGGCTCCGCCGGAACGACCGGGTCGGGCACGACCGCAGGCGGCGCCGCCGGCTGCACGGCCGCCGGCGGGTCCGGCGCCTCGGCGGTCGGCGCCCCGGTCGAGGCGATCGCGCCGCCGTCGGATCGGGGCGACGCGAACAGCTGCGGCCCCAGCACCACGGCACCGACGATCCCCGCGGCGACCGCCACCCCTGCGACGGTCGTCCCGGCCACCCTTCCCGCACGTCCGGCGCGGGTCGTCAGCCTCCGGAGTCCGCGCACGGCAGCGGTGCCCGACGGAGCGGCCGAGTTCGCGTATGCCGCTGCGGCCGCGGTCGCCGCCGCGCCTTCGCGCACGGTCGCGGCGTACGCTGCGGCGCCGCCGACACCCAGCAGCAGTGGGAGCAGGACGAGCGTGAGGCGCGAGCCGACGTTTCGCGCCTCGGCGGCGACGATGCCGCATTTGGCGCACTCGGCCAGGTGACGCTCGATGCGCGCGGTTTCGCGCTTGCCGAGTCCGCCCCGGCTGTACGCGCCGACGCGCTCGGTCGTCCACCGGTGCTCCGATCCTTCCGGACTCGTGGCGATATGCGCCTGGATCCACGCCTGCCGCAGCCCCTCGCGCGCCCGGTACGCCAACGCGGCGGTGCCATTGGCCGTGAGCCCGAGCAGCGGCGCGACGGCGGCAGCGGTCATCTGCTCGACCTCGGTGTACCAGAGCACCTCCTGCCAGCGCTCGGGAAGCGACCGGAACGCCGTCACCGTGAGCGAGCGGTCCAGCGCCTCCATGCTCGCCACCTCGGTAGTGGTCGGGTCGGCGATGGCCTCGGCGTCCTCCAGAGGATGCTCACGCCGCTGCTGCCCCCAGCCAGCGGCGACGCTGCGGATCGTGGTGAAGAGGTAGGGGCGGAATCCGGTGGTCGGACCGTTGCCGTTGCGGACCGCGGCGAGGATGCGGAGGTACGCCTCGGCGACCACGTCGTCCGGGTCCTCCGTGCTGAACGAGCGTGCGACCGTGCGTCCCGCGGCGGAGTGCCGGCGCCAGAGCTCCGCGAACGCCTCCTCGTCCCCGTCGCGCGCGGACGCGACGAGGTCGGTGTCGGACTGCTCCGGCACCGCATCCATGGTCTCCTCTTCGCGCACGCGCCGCGGCCCTGCCACTCAGCAGACCTCGGCGAGCGCCCGCTGAGGGGTCGCCAGGTCCGTCGGGAGGTGGACGCCGCCGCCGACGCACACGATGTAGAGGAACGGGACGCCCGGCCATGGCACCCGGATCGCGGCGTCGATCGTGTCGGCCCCGTGCTGGAGCAGGGCGTCGTCGATCGCGGTCGCGGTCATCCTGCGGCCGGAGCCGTCGCTCGCCAGTCCCTGCATGGCGTAGGTCAGGTCGACGATGCCGGGGTCGGTGTCCGCCGTCGTCCACACCAGCAGCGGGTGGAGGGTGTGCCGGCTGATCGGGAGCAGGCGCAGGACGTCGCCGGCGACCCGCTCGAGCGGGGCGTCCACACGCAACGTGGGAATCCCGTTGCCCAGCGGTGCGTCGCCGGAGGCGAACGCGAGCCAGTCGCCGGGGCGCAGGCGGTCGAGCAGGGCGATCACCGCGCTCTCGGGCGGAGCGGCGGGTAAGACGGTGTCGGGCATCGCGGGTCTTTCTCATGCACGCCGAGAGCGCCCGCCGTCGGACGGCAGGGCGCTCTCGGCGTCGAGCGGGGTTCGGGTATCCCGTTGTCGGCGCTTCGGGTCGGCGTCGACGGTTTCCGGCGGCGATTCGGGCACCGCCGGTGGTGCGCGTTCGGGTCACGCACCCATAGAAGAGATCGTCTGCTACACGGATTATGACGCGACTTCTCCGGAAAATGTTCCGAGCGGCGCTATGTGGGCCATGCCGGTCAGCCGGCGCGGCGTCGGCGTGCACCCGTGAGGGCACCGATGACGGCACCCGCCGCGCCGAGCACCAGGAGCGCCAGGCCCGCGGTGAGCGGGAGGCTGACGTCCGCTCCGGTGTGGGCGAGCGTCTCCGTCGATCCGATCGGCACGGACGCGGGCGACGGTGCCGGGGCGGCGGGCGCCACGGGGGCGGCGGGCTGTGCCGGGTCGCCGACCGAGCCATTCGGAGCCGCCGGGTCGGCCGCGGCCACGAAGCCGAAGTCCAGCGTCAGGTCGGTGGCGTTGTTCGTGGTCAGCGACGCGGACGCGGCCGACCAGGTCGAGCTGTCCTTCCCGCGGTCGGCGCCGACGCCGGCGGCCGTCGGGAGCAGCCCACCGAGTGCGGCGGCCGAGGCGTCGCGGTCGATGCTCACCGTGTAGTGCTGCCCCGCGCCGAGCACGGGCAGCCCGGTGAAGAGGTAGTCGCCGTCCGCGTCCGCGGTGGCCGGGCCGACCGGCGTGCCGTTCACGCCGGTGACCGGTCCGCCGTCCGGGCCGGTCAGTCGCAGCACGACGCCCGCGATGCCCTTCTCGCCCGCTCCCTGCAGCCCGTCCCTGTCGGTGTCCAGCCACACGTGGTCCCCGACGGAGACGCTCTGGACGCCGCCGCCCACGCCTCCCGCGGCGGTGCGCTTGATCGTCGTCGTCTTGGTCCACGCCTTGCCCGGCGCGGTGATCGTCACCTCGTTGCCGTAGCTGCCGGCGGTCTGGTCGGTGATCGTGCCCTTGTATGCGATGTCGATGAACTCGCTCGCACCGACCGTGTCGATCACGAGATGGAAGCCGGTGTCCGAGCAGTTCAAGGTGTACCGGTACGGCGACAGCGGGCTGGTGGGGGTCCCGCTCGCGAGGCTGTTGCGGGTGGTGATCCGGATGCCGGCGCAGTCGACGACGCTGCCGGCGCCGAGCGCATCCACCACATCCACCGGTCCGCCGAGCCCTGTCTGGTCGCCAGGCACCTCGATCGTCCAGTTGATGTTGTCCTTCGGGTCGCGGGTGCCTTCGTAGGCGCCGTCGGCCCAGCTCGCGCCCTTCCAGAGACCGCGCTCGGTGCGGACGGGCGCCGGCCCGCAGTTTGTGGTGCACGGGGTCGGCTGGGGCTTGGGAGCGATCGTGACCGTGCTGATGGAGGTGCCGAACCGCAGGGTCACCGGGCCTCCGGTCTCCGTCACGACGCTGTGGTCCCATTGCACGGTCAGGTAGCCGGACCCGGAGACCGCGTCGTGGCTCGCGACGTAGTCGGTCAGCGTGAAGACGACGGTCTTGCCGTCCCACACCGCGTCGGCGACCGCCGTCCCGTCGGGCGCGGTGAGCGGGAAGCGGGCGAGACTGACCGCGGCGAGCTCGTCCGGGAGGGCGAGCTGGAAGGTGTCGCCGGGGCGGCTCCCGTCGGGAACGGCCCAGGTGAAGGCGAGTCTGAGCCGCTCGCTGTAGCCGTACGAGGACTTGTCGGTGGTCACCGAGGTGACGGCGCCGGGGATCTCGGCGGCGCGCGCGGCGGTCGTTCCGGCGAGGACACCGGCGAGGATGAGCAGGGCGGCGACGAGCGCGGCGATCGGCCGGGCCGCCGTCCGCAGGACGGTGGAGTTCATAGGGCAGCTGTCTTCCGTTGCGTCTGGTTTCGGGTTCAGGGCGCAACGAATCGCCCGGCCATCCGGCGGTTTTCGGGTCCGGCGGATGCCGCGCGGTTTCGGGGACCGCGCCAGGGGGTGCGCATTCGGGTTGCGTCCACCTGAGAGATCGGCGACGCGGGCGATTATGACGCCGGTTCCCCGATCCCGCTCGAGGTCAGCGCGCCCGGAACCGCCGCAGGCGCAGGCTGTTGCCCACGACGAAGACGCTCGAGAAGGCCATCGCCGCGCCCGCGATCATCGGGTTGAGCAGTCCCAGTGCCGCGAGCGGCAGCGCGGCCACGTTGTAGGCGAAGGCCCAGAACAGGTTGCCCTTGATGGTGCCGAGCGTGCGGCGGGCCAGCCGGATGGCGTCGACGGCCGCGCGCAGGTCGCCGCGCACCAGGGTGATGTCAGCCGCCTCGATCGCGACGTCCGTGCCGGAGCCCATGGCCAGTCCGAGGTCGGCCGCCGCCAGCGCGGCCGCGTCGTTGACACCGTCGCCGACCATCGCGACCACGCGGCCCTGCGCCTGGAGCCGGGCCACCGTGTCCACCTTGTCCTCCGGCAGCACCTCCGCGATCACCTCGTCGATACCGACCTCATCGGCAACCCGGCGGGCGACCGCGGCGTTGTCGCCGGTGAGCAGGATGGGCGTCAGGCCGAGCGCGCGCAGACCGGCGACGGCCTCCGCGCTCGTCGGCTTCACGGCGTCGGCGACGACGAGAAGGCCGCGCGCCTCGCCGTCCCAGGCGACGCACACGACCGTCCGGCCTGCCGCCTCCTCGGCCGACCGGCGTGCGGCGAGGTCCGCATCCAGCTCGATCGACCACTCGGACAGCAGTGACGCGCGGCCGACCAGCACGAGGTGCCCGTCGACGACGCCGCGCACGCCGCGCCCCGCCTCGTTCTGGAAGGACTCGGGCGTCGGCAGTTCGCCCGTCCGCTCGCCGGCGGCCAGGGCGACGGCGCGCGCCACGGGATGCTCGGACGCGTGTTCCACGGCGCCCGCGAGCCGCAGCAGCAGACCTTCGTCGACGCCGTCCGCCGGAACGGCTGCGGTGAGCGTCATGCGTCCCTCGGTGACCGTGCCGGTCTTGTCCAGCACGACGGTGTCGACGCGCTTCGTCGACTCCAGCACTTCCGGGCCCTTGATCAGCACGCCGAGCTGGGCGCCCCGGCCGGTGCCGACCAGCAGCGCGGTCGGCGTCGCCAGGCCGAGCGCGCACGGGCACGCGATGATCAGCACCGCGACCGCCGCGGTGAACGCGACGGCGGGGGAGGCGCCGGAGAGCAGCCAGACCGCGAGCGTGCCGACGGCGATGGCGAGCACGACCGGCACGAACACCGCGGAGATGCGATCGGCGAGCCGCTGGACCTGCGCCTTGCCCGACTGCGCGTCCTCCACGAGCTTCGCCATCTGCGCCAGCCGCGTGTCGGCACCCACCCGGGTCGCGCGCACCACGAGCCGTCCGCCCGCGTTGACGGTGGCGCCGGTCACGTCGTCGCCGACGGCCACCTCGACGGGCGCGGACTCGCCGGTGAGCAGCGAGAGGTCGACCGCGCTCGCCCCCTCGGCGACCAGGCCGTCGGTCGCGATCTTCTCGCCCGGGCGCACCACGAACAGGTCGCCGACGGCGAGACGGTCGACCGGGATGCGCTCCTCGCGTCCCTCCCGCAGCACCGCGACGTCCTTCGCGCCCAGGTCGAGCAGTGCTCGCAGCGCGGCGCCGGCCCGGCGCTTCGCCCGCTTCTCCGCGTACCGGCCGGCGAGCACGAACACCGTCACGCCGGAGGCCACCTCGAGGTAGATGTCGCCCGCCGCGTCCGACGGGCTCGCGACGAAGGAGAAGGGATGCGTCATCCCGGGCATCCCCGCCGTGCCGAAGAACAGCGCGTACAGCGACCAGGCGAACGCGGCGACGGTGCCGATCGACACCAGCGTGTCCATCGTCGCCGCCCCGTGCCGGGCGTTGACCAGCGCGGCACGGTGGAACGGCCAGCCGCCCCACACCACGGCCGGCGCCGCGAGGGTGAGCGAGAGCCACTGCCAGTACGTGAACTGGAAGGCGGGCACCATCGCGAGCACGACCACCGGAGCTGCGAGCACGGCGCTGCCGATCAGGCGGGTGCGGAGGGACGACAGCTCGGGGTCCGCGTCCCGTTCGGGCCTCTCGGGCTCCCGCACCGGGAGGGCGGCCGTGTAGCCGGCCTTCTCCACCTCGGCGATCAGGGTCTGCGCATCCATGCCCGCCGGCACCGACACGCGCGCCTTCTCCGTCGCGTAGTTGACCGTCGCGGTCACGCCGTCGAGGCGGTTGAGCTTCTTCTCGATCCGCATCGCGCAGGACGCGCACGTCATCCCGCCGACCTCCAGCTCGAGGTCGGTGACGCCGGTCGCCGGGGTGGTCACGGGATGCTCTACCGGCGCTCTGCGCTGTAGCCCGCCTCGTCGACAGCCGCGAGCACGGCGGCGTCGTCGACTGGACCCTCGGCAGACACCGCGAGCACACCGTCGGTCGCGGAGGCCGTCACCTCGCGCACGCCCGCGACGCGGGTCACCTCCTCGGTCACCGCCCGCTCGCAGTGCTCGCACGTCATCCCGGTCACCTGGTACTCGATCGTCTGCATGTCCACCAATATACCCCTACCCCGTATCGGTGCAAGCGGTGCACCCACCCGGTAGGCTGGCCCCGTGCTTCTCTCCGATCGCGATATCAAGGCCGAGCTGGATGCCGGGCGGATCGCCCTGGAGCCGTACCAGCCCGAGATGGTCCAGCCGTCCAGCATCGACGTGCGCCTCGACCGCTTCTTCCGCCTGTTCGACAACCACAAGTACCCCTTCATCGACCCGGCGGTCGACCAGCCCGAGCTGACCCGCTTCGTCGAAGTGGACGCCGACCAGCCGTTCATCCTGCACCCCGGAGAGTTCGTCCTCGGCTCCACGTTCGAGCTCGTCAGCCTCCCCGACGACGTCGCGGCGCGTCTCGAGGGCAAGAGCTCGCTCGGCCGCCTCGGCCTGCTCACACACTCCACCGCCGGCTTCATCGACCCGGGCTTCTCCGGGCACGTCACGCTCGAGCTGAGCAACGTCGCCACGCTGCCGATCAAGCTCTGGCCCGGCATGAAGATCGGCCAGATGTGCTTCTTCCGCCTCTCCTCCGCGGCCGAGCGGCCGTACGGATCGGCGGAGTACTCGTCGCGGTACCAGGGCCAGCGCGGGCCGACGGCGTCCCGTTCGTACCTCAACTTCCACCGCACCGACGTCTCCACCACCGAGGCGGGGCGACCGTCCTGACCTGAAGCCGGCCGAAAGGGGCACCATGAGCGAGACCACCGACGCGGCGTTCGCACGGGCCCTGATCAGTCCGGGTCCCATGCCGGAGAACCCGCAGCGCATGCAGCTGTTCGGCCGTCTGGTCGGCAGCTGGCGGGCCGACGTCCGCCTGTTCGACGAGGCCACCGGGGTGTGGAGCGAGTCGGTGAACGAGTGGCTCTTCGCCTACACGCTCGGCGGCCGCGCGGTGCAGGACGTGCTCGTCATCCGCGACGAGAGCGACCCGGAGGGCATCCGCGGCCGCGGCTCGACCATGCGGGTGTACGACACCGCGCTCGGCGCGTGGCGGGTGAGCTGGTTCGGCGCGGCGACCGGCGACTTCTGCACCCTGGTCGCGACACCGCACCGGCGCGACGGCATCCGGCAGGACGGCACCCAGACCGACGGGCGCCCGATCCGCTGGAACTTCTCCAGCATCACCGACGAGTCCTTCGAGTGGGACGGCTGGGTCTCCGACGACGAGGGCCGCACCTGGTGGCTCGAGCAGCACATCGACGCGGTCAGGACGGCGTGAGGGGTCCGCGGTGTTCGACGACTTCGACGAGCCCCGGCTCGACCGCAGCGTCTGGCTCCCGCACTACCTGCCGGCGTGGAGTTCGCTCGCCGCGACGCGGGCGAGCCACCTCATCCACGACTCGCACCTCGAGCTGAGCATCCCGCCCGAGCAGGGGCTGTGGTGCGCGGGTGAGCACGAGCCGCCGCTGCGGGTCTCCGGGCTGCAGACCGGCAACTTCTCGGGGCCGGTCGGGTCGACGGTCGGGCAGCAGCCGTACCGCGACGGGCTGCGGGTGCGCGAGGAGCAGGAGGAGTTCCGCGGCTGCCTGGTCGAGCGGGGCACGGTCGGGATGCGCGCCTCGCTCTACCTCGACCGGCGGTCGATGGCGTCGCTGTGGCTGGTCGGCTTCGAGGACCGGCCGGAGCGGAGCGGGGAGGTGTGTGTGATGGAGGTCTTCGGGCGCGACACCGGCGAGGACGATGCCCTCGTCGGCATGGGGTTCCACGCGTTCCGCGATCCGCGGCTGGCCGAGGACTTCGAGCGCGTCCCGTTGCAGATCGACGTGCGCGAGCCGCACGCGTACGAGGTCCATCTGGACGGGGATCAGGCGGCGTTCCGGGTGGACGGCCGGGTGGTGCGCATCCTGGACGCTCCGCCGCAGTACCCGCTTCAGCTCATGCTGGCGGTGTTCGATTTCCCCGGCGCTCCGGATGCGGCCGGAGCCGGGCACGCGTTCGTGCCGACACTCTCGGTCGACCGCGTCTGGGCCACCTGATGAGGGTGCTCAGGGATTCGGCCCCCGGCATACGAGGACCTGAGTTATCCACAGTTCATTGCACAGGTGGAAAATAGTGAGCCGTACTCACAGCTGACCCGAAGGTTCGACGCTCCGGTCGGCGTAGAGGGCGGGCAGCTGGAGGGTCAGCCAGGGGCTGAACGCCCACGGCGTCGCGTCGATGGCCGTCAGCAGCGAGCGGGGGTCCGCCCACGTCCACTCGGCCACCTCGGCAGGCGACGGGTCGAGCTCGCCGACGATCGTCGCCGTGTAGACCGGGCACACCTCGTACTCGACGATGCCGGCCGCGTCGACCGCGCGGTAACGGAAGTCGGGCAGCACCGGCGTGAGATTGTCGACCCGTGCGCCGAGCTCGTCGGAGGCGCGGCGCCGGACCGCATCCTCGAACCCCTCGCCCGGGCCGGGGTGGCCGCAGAACGAGTTCGTCCAGACGCCCGGCCAGGTGGCCTTGCCGAGCGCCCGGCGGGTGACCAGGATGCGGCCCTCGCCGTCGAAGAGGTGGCACGAGAAGGCCAGGTGCAGGGGCGTCTCCGTCGTGTGCACCGTCGCCTTGTCGGCTGTGCCGATGGGCGTTCCGTCCTCGGCGAGCAGCACGACCTCTTCGCGCGGTGGCGTCATGCGTCCATACTAGGCGCGCCCGCCTGGCCGTCCTCCGGGAGGTCGCTCCCGGCCGGACACCAGCCGAGGTTGCGAGCCATGGCCTCCAGGGTCGCCATCGTGGTGGCGTAGTCGGCCTCCGGGATGTCGTTCACCAGCTCCGCGCGCACCGTCTCGACCCGCTCGAACGCGGCGTCGTGGGCGGCCCGGCCCTCGTCGGTCAGGGTGGCGCGGTCGCCGTCGAACCAGACCCAGCCGCGCTCGACGAAGTCGGCGAGGACGCGCTGGATGCGGTGCCCGCGCCGGCCCTCGCTGTGGTGCGGGCGGCCGTGCGCGCCGGGTCCCGGCTGCCAGCCGCGGCCGTACCCGTGCGACCAGGGCGCACCGGGGTGGCCGGGAGCCCAGGGGGCGCCCATCCACGGGGAGTGCGCGGCGGGACCGCGCAGGGCGCCGAGGGCGAAGCCGCGGTCGAAGCCGCGCTCGTAGCCGCGCTCGAAGGCGTGCTCGTGTCCGCGGTGGTGCTCGTCGGGCCGGTGGTGCTCGTCGGGGCGGTGGTGCTCGTGCTCGCCGCGCTCGGCGAAGTCGGGGCGGTGGTGCTCGTGCTCGCCGTGCTCGGCGAAGTCGCGCTCGTCGCGCGGCTCCTGCGAGCGCCACCCCGGGTGGCGTCGGTAGCCGGCGGCCCGTCCGCGGCCGCCGCCGAAGTCGCCGAAGGGGGCGCGTCCGGGCCGGCGGTCGCCGTGCGGGAGCCGCTCGGCCAGCTCGTCGGCGGTCGCGGGACCGTCGGCGAGGGTGTGCAGGATGCGCCAGCCTCCGCGGCGCAGTCCGAGGTCGGCGAGCGTGTCGCGCATGCGCTGGTGCAGCCGGCCCTCGATCACGCCGAACCAGTAACCGGGCGGCGTCTGAGTGGAGTCGTCGATGGATGTCATCGGGAACTCTCCTTTCGATTGCATGTAGTGTTACAAGTGAATGTATAGTTACATGCATGAGCGGTGAAGGTCAAGACGAGTCCCGTCCGCCGGCAGCGGACACGGTGGCGATGATCGAGCACGCGTTGCTCGCCGTCCGGCGCGACCAGTCCCGGCGGAGGCCGCCCTGGGCCGACGGCATGGGCCACCAGCACGGGCACGGCCGGCGGGGCGGCCACTGGGGCGCAGGTCCCTACGGCGCGGGCCCCTTCGGCCCCGGCGGGGAAGGCCACGGCCAGGGCTCCCACGACTCGGGAGCTCACGCGCCGTTCGGCCCCGGCGGGGCGCCGTTCGGGGACTCCGCCCGCCCGGGCCCCGGCCGTCGCACGCGCGACGGCTCGCTCGGCCGGATCGCCCGCGTGCGCATGCTCGAGGCGCTCGAAGCGGCCGACGCCGAGGGCAGCAGCCTGTCGGTCAGCGGCGTCGCCGCCGCGATCGGCGTCGACCAGCCGCGCGCCAGCCGGCTCGTGCAGGAGGGGGTGGAGCGTGGGCTGGTGCGCCGGGTGCCGGACCCGTCGGATGCGCGCCGCGCGCTCATCCAGCTCACCGCGTCCGGCCGCGAGCAGCTGACCGAGCTGCGGACGCACCGCCGCTCGGCCGTCGAGACCGCCCTTGCGGGCTTCACGCCCGAGGAGGCACGGACCTTCGCCGAGCTCTTCGACCGCTTCGTCCGCGCGTGGCCCCGCCCCGACTGACCCCGTTCGTCAACAATCGCCGCCATTCGTCACGAACAGCGCCCATCCGTCACGAATCCCGCCAACCCCCACCGCGCGATTCGTGACGAATCGCCGCTGTTCGTCACGAACAGCGCCCATTCGTGACGAGTCGCGGCGGGTCAGGAGGCTCGGGGCGGCGCCTTCACGGGGAGGAGCAGCGCGAGCCCCACGGCCAGCACGAGCACGATCGCGAGGATGCCCCAGAACTGGGCGCCCCCGACCGCGACGAACACCGCGAACAGCACGGGCGCGAGGAACGACACCGCGCGTCCGGTGGTCGCGTACAGCCCGAAGACTTCGCCCTCGCGCCCGCTCGGCGTCACGCGGGCGAGGAACGTCCGGCTCGCCGACTGCGCCGGCCCGACGAACAGGCACAGCACCAGTCCGCCGACCCAGAACGCGGCCGCGCCCAGGTCGTGGGTGAAGAACACCGCGAGGCCGGCGACGATCAGCCCGACCAGCGACGTCACGATCACCGCCTTCGGCCCGAACCGGTCGTCCAGGCGGCCGGAGAGCAGCGTGCTCACCCCCGCGACGACGTTCGCCGCGATCGCGAAGATGATCACCTGGCCGCTGGTGAAGCCGAACGTTCCCTGCGCCAGGATGCCGCCGAACGTGAACACGCCCACCAGGCCGTCGCGGAACAGCGCCGAGGCGATGAGGAAGAGCACGGTGTTCCTGCTCTCCTTCCACAGCCTCCCGATGTCGCGCACGAGCACGGAGTAGGAGCGGAAGAAGCCGACCCGGGGGGTGCGCGCGTTCGGCGGGATCTCCGGCACGACGAACAGCACCGGGAGCGAGAAGATCAGCGTCCAGGCCGCCGCGATGAGCGCGATGATCCGGATGTTGAGCCCGGCCTCCGTCGGCACGTGCAGCAGCCCGCCGTCGCCGGCGACCATCCCGAAGTACACGATGAGCAGCAGCACGATGCCGCCGAGGTACCCGGCGCCCCAGCCGAATCCGCTCACCCGGCCCACCGTCTTCGGCGTGGACACCTGCACCAGCATGGCGTTGTAGTTGACCGTCGCGATCTCGTAGAAGACCGTGCCGATCGCGACGAGCGCCACCCCGAACAGGAAGTACGACGGCTCGCCCACGACGAAGAACATCAGGGCCGTGACCACGACCACCACGCCCGTGTTGATCCCGAGCCACAGCTTCCGCCGTCCTGAGCCGTCCGTGCGCTGCCCGAGCACGGGGGCGATCAGGGCGACGACCGCCCCGGCGATGCCGACGCCCCACGCCAGCCCGCTCGACAGCACCGCGACGGCGGCGTCGTAGGCGGCGTGCGCCGGTCCCGACCCGCCCGCCTCGGCATCCCGCGCCGCGACGACGGCCGGGTCGACGAACAGGCTGCTGGTCAGGTACACCGTGAACACGAACGTCGTGATGACCGCGTTGAACGCCGCGCCGCCCCAGTCCCACGCCGCCCACGACACCACCCAGCGGCGCGGGATGCGGCGGTCGGTCGCGCTGTCGGCGAAGAGCGGGCTCGCGGTGGTCACGAGGGCATCGTCGCCCGCGCCCCGCGGAACATCGGTGGTCATGCGCCCACCGTAGCGCCGCCCGGGGAACGCGCGGTGAACGACGCGACCGCGGTCAGTGCGAGGCGGGGAGGCTGTAGACGGTGCCGCGGTCGTCGCCTCGGACCTGGCGGTGCAGGTTCTCCATCGTGACGTCCAACTGGTTCGCCGTGCCCGCCGCGTCGGTCAGGTCGCGCAGCAGCCCCTCCGGCACCTCGCCGTCGTACTTGTAGTAGATCTTGTGCTCCAGGCTCGCCCAGAAGTCCATCGCGACCGTCCGCAGCTGGATCTCGACCGGCACCATCACCGGGCCCTCGCTGAGGAAGACGGGCACCTCGACGATCACGTGGAGGCTCTTGTACCCGTTCGGCTTGGGGTGCGCGATGTAGTCCTTCACTCGCAGCACCCGCACGTCCGCCTGCGCCGTCAGCAGGTCGAACACGCGGTAGACGTCCGACTGGAAGCTGCACACGATCCGGATGCCCGCGATGTCGGTGATGGCCTCGCGGATGGCGTCGAAGCTGGGCTCGCAGTTCTTGCGGATGACCTTCTGCTCGATGCTCTCCGGCGACTTGAGCCGCGAGGAGATGTGCTCGATCGGGTTGTAGTCGTGCAGCTCGGCGAACTCCTCGCGCAGGATGCCGACCTTGGTGGAGATCTCGTCGATGCCGAACTTGTACGGCATGATGAACCGCGCGAAATCGTCCCGGAACGCCTGCACTTCACTCAACGTGGCGGGGTCGATGCTCTGCAACGCCTCGATCGCGCGGGTCGAGAGGAGCGGGGCTGCGGCGGGGTCCGGGTCCATGCGATCGACGCTAGCGAGGACGCTTGTGCGGTGGGTGTGAATCGGTTGGCGGGGGTCCGATCGGCCGGAATACTTCGAACCTCCTGAAAGTTGAGTCAGGTGTACTCAAGTTTGAGGATCGACATCTTGACAGCATCCGACCGCGGGTGACAGTCTTGAGTCGTCGAGGCTCAAGTCTTGACCCCGGACTTTCACGGCCACGAGCCAGCAACAAAGGAGAGAAGCACACATGTCACGTGCAGTAGGTATCGACCTCGGAACGACCAACTCCGTCGTCTCGGTGCTCGAGGGCGGCGAGCCCACGGTCATCGCGAACGCGGAGGGTTTCCGCACCACCCCGTCGGTGGTCGCCTTCACCAAGGACGGCGAGGTCCTCGTCGGCGAGACCGCGAAGCGCCAGGCGGTCACCAACGTCGACCGCACCATCGCGTCGGTCAAGCGCCACATGGGCACGAACTGGACCAAGGAGATCGACGGCAAGAAGTACACGCCGCAGGAGATCTCCGCGCGCATCCTGCAGAAACTGAAGCGGGATGCGGAGCAGTACCTCGGCGACACCGTCACCGACGCGGTCATCACCGTGCCGGCGTACTTCAACGACGCCGAGCGCCAGGCCACCAAGGAGGCCGGCGAGATCGCGGGCCTCAACGTCCTGCGCATCATCAACGAGCCGACCGCGGCCGCGCTCGCGTACGGCCTCGACAAGGGCAAGGAGGACGAGCTGATCCTCGTCTTCGACCTCGGTGGCGGCACGTTCGACGTCTCCCTGCTCGAGGTGGGCAAGGACGACGACTTCTCGACCATCCAGGTCCGCTCGACGGCCGGTGACAACCGCCTCGGCGGCGACGACTGGGACCAGCGCATCGTCGACTGGCTGATCAAGAAGTTCAAGGAGACCACGGGCGTCGACGTCAGCAACGACAAGATCGCCCTGCAGCGCCTGAAGGAGGCGGCGGAGCAGGCCAAGAAGGAGCTGTCGTCGAGCATGTCGACCAGCATCCAGCTGCCCTATCTCTCGCTGACCGAGAACGGCCCGGCCAACCTCGACGAGACGCTCACCCGCGCCCAGTTCGAGCAGATGACCAGCGACCTCCTCGACCGCACCAAGAAGCCGTTCCAGGACGTCATCCGCGAGGCCGGCATCAAGGTGTCCGACATCGCGCACGTCGTGCTGGTCGGTGGTTCGACCCGCATGCCGGCCGTCTCCGAGCTCGTGAAGCAGGAGACCGGCAAGGAGCCCAACAAGGGCGTCAACCCGGACGAGGTCGTCGCCGTCGGCGCCGCCCTGCAGGCCGGTGTCCTGAAGGGCGAGCGCAAGGACGTCCTCCTCATCGACGTCACCCCGCTGTCCCTCGGCATCGAGACCAAGGGCGGGATCATGACCAAGCTCATCGAGCGCAACACGGCCATCCCGACCAAGCGCAGCGAGACCTTCACCACGGCCGACGACAACCAGCCGTCCGTCGCGATCCAGGTCTTCCAGGGCGAGCGCGAGTTCACCCGCGACAACAAGCCGCTCGGCACCTTCGAGCTGACCGGCATCGCGCCGGCCCCCCGCGGCATCCCGCAGATCGAGGTCACCTTCGACATCGACGCCAACGGTATCGTGCACGTGTCCGCCAAGGACAAGGGCACCGGCAAGGAGCAGTCGATGACGATCACCGGCGGGTCCAGCCTGCCGAAGGAGGACATCGACCGCATGGTGCGCGAGGCCGAGGAGCACGCGGCGGAGGACAAGAAGCGCCGCGAGTCCGCCGAGACCCGCAACCAGGCCGAGCAGCTCGTCTACTCGATCGAGAAGCTGATCAAGGACAACGAGGACAAGCTCCCGGAGGACGTCAAGAACGAGGTCCAGGGCGACGTCGACGGTCTGAAGACGGCTCTCGCCGGCGAGGACGACGAGGCCGTGAAGACCGCGTACGAGAAGCTGAGCGCGAGCCAGCAGAAGCTCGGCGAGGCGATCTACTCGTCCTCTCAGCCCTCCGAGGCGCCGGCCGGCGACGCGGGTGAGGCGCCGCAGGGCGAGTCGTCCTCCGACGACGAGGACGTCATCGACGCCGAGGTCGTCGACGACGAGGAGAAGAAGTAAGCATGTCGGACCAGAACGGCGGCTCGCAGGAGCCGGAACACGAGGAGCCGATCATCCGCGACAAGCGGAAGATCGACCCCGAGACCGGGAAGGTCCGGCAGCCCGAGGGTGAGCCGGCCGACGGCGGCGAGCACGACCTCTCCCACGAGGAGCTCGTCGACGTCGGCCCGGCCGAGGGCGAAGGCACGGAGGAGGAGGGCGGCGTCCTGAGCGACGACGACCTCGACATCCTCTCCGGTCAGACCACGGCCGAGCAGGTCGCGGCGGAACGTCTCGCCGACCTCCAGCGGGTGACCGCGGAGTACGCGAACTACCGCAAGCGCACCGAGGCCAACCGCGAGATCGAGCGCGAACGAGCGGTCGGCGACGCGGTGAAGGGCCTCATCCCGGTGCTCGACGACCTCGAGCGCGCGGAGAAGCACGGCGATCTGGGCGAGGGCACCGCGTTCTCGGCCATCGCCGGCAAGCTGCGCGCGGCGGTCGAGCGCCTCGGCCTCACCCCGTACGGCGAGAAGGGCGAGCCCTTCGACCCGCAGATCCACGAGGCGATCTTCCAGCAGCCCACCCCCGGCGTGACGGCGGACACCGTCGCCGAGGTGGTCGAGACCGGCTACCGGCTGGGCTCCACCACCGTCCGGGTGGCGAAGGTCGTCGTCGCGGTGCCGGCCTGATCCGGCAGCAGCGCACGGCGGAGCGGCGGGGACGCGATCCCCGCCGCTCCGGTCGCCGTGCCTGCACGACTCATGCAGACTTCATCCACGACCCACAACGACTGAGAGGAGGCGCCCGTGGCTAGCCAGGACTGGTTCGACAAGGACTTCTACAAGGTGCTTGGCGTCTCCAAGGACGTCAGCGAGGCGGACCTCAAGAAGACGTACCGCAAGCTGGCGCGCAAGTACCACCCCGACTCGAACCCCGGCGACGCTGCCGCGGAGTCGAAGTTCAAGGAGATCAGCGAGGCCTACTCGGTGCTCAGCGACCCGGAGGAGCGCAAGGAGTACGACCAGATCCGTGCCATGGGCTCCGGCGCCCGGTTCACGGCGCCCGGCGGCGGCGCGGGAGCCGGCGGCTTCGACGATGTCTTCGGCGGGATGTTCGGCCAGGGCGGCAACCAGAGGTACACGTTCCAGCAGGGCGGCGAGTTCGACGACGTCTTCGGCGGACTGTTCGGCAACGGCCGCTTCGGCTCGTCCTCCGGCGGGTTCCGCGGCTACGGCGGTCCCACCCGCGGCCGCGACGTGACCGCGCACACCACCATCGACTTCGTGACCGCCACCAAGGGCGAGACGATCACGCTGCAGGCCGCCGACGGCAAGCCGATCAAGGTCAAGATCCCTGCGGGCGTAGCCGACGGCCAGAAGATCAAGCTGCGCGGCAAGGGCCAGCCGAGCCCCGATGGCGGCGAAGCCGGCGACATCGTGCTCACCGTCACCGTGCGCAAGCACCCGGTGTTCGAGCGTGAAGGACTCAACCTCCGCGTGAACGTGCCGGTCACCTTCGCTGAGGCCGCGCTCGGCGCGACGATCGAGGTCCCGACGCTCCGCGGGGACCCGGTGAAGCTGCGCGTCGCGCCCGGAACCCCGAGCGGCCGCGTGCTGCGCGTCAAGGGTCGCGGCGTGGAGACGAGCAAGGGAACGGGCGACCTCCTGGCCGTCGTCCAGGTGGCCGTCCCGTCGCACCTCTCGGCCGAGGCCAAGGAGAAGCTGGAGGAGTTCGCCGCGGCGCTCCCCGCCGAGAACCCGCGCGACGACCTCCTGGCGAAGGCCCGGAGCTGACCATGGACGAGCACAGCCCGGTCTTCGTGATCTCGATCGCGGCGGAGCTGGCGGGGATGCACCCGCAGACGCTCCGGCAGTACGACCGGCTCGGACTCGTCAGCCCCAGCCGCACCGCCGGCAAGTCGCGCCGGTATTCGATGCGCGACATCGAGAAGCTGCAGGAGATCTCCCGCCTCGGCTCGGAGGGCGTCAGCCTGGAGGGAATCCGCCGCATCCTGGAGCTCGAGGACCAGGTGAACGAGCTGCACGGGCGTGTGCGCGAGCTGGAGAGCGCCCTCGCCGACGAGCTCCTGAACCGCCCGGGCCGCCGCGTCTTCGCCGCCGGCTCGGCCGGCGAGGTCACCCCGCTGCCGACCGGCACCCGCACCCGCCGCAGCACCCAGCTCGTCGTCTGGCGCCCCCTCGGCCGCTGAGCCTGTCGCCGACTGGTGACAACGTGTCACTACTCGGCGCCGATTCCAGCGATTACTCACCACTCGAGCGGGTGGCGGGGCGGCTACAGGGACGAGACGCCCTGGCCGACGTACAGGGTGTTCTCGATGTTGTGCGCCTCCTCGGCCGCGATATCGTGGTCGATGCCCGCGCGCACCTCGCGCATGAGCTTGTGCAGCTCGACATGCTTCTCCGGCAGCCGGGCGTGGCCCGTGCTCGCCCACAGGTTCGAGACCGGGAGGGTGTCGCCCGCCTCGACGGCCAGCGTCCACTCCTCCGTCGTCGCGACCGCGGCGAACTCCGACTGCATGGTGACGAGCACCGAGCGGTGGAGGGCGTCCGCCGAGATCGCGCCGGCCTCGTTGACGAGGTCGAGCGTCCCGGTCGCGTCCGACAGGAACTCCACCGTGAATCCGAGCTCCGCCGCATCCCGCGCCGTGCCCGCGCAGCAGTGCTGCGTCATGTAGCCCGCGATCGTCACCGTGTCGACGCCCTGCGACCGCAGCCACGACTCCAGCCCGGTGCCGGGGAACGCGGAGACGCTGGCCTTCGTCACCAGGCTGGCCGGTGTCCTGTCCGCAATCGACTCGTGCAGCGCGGCCCCGGCCGACCCGCGCGCGAACAGCGGGGAGCCCTCGTCCTCGAGGTGCTGAACCACGACCACGGGGACGCCATGCTCGTCCGCCGCATCCCACGCGACCTCGATGTTCGGGATGGACGTCATCAGGTCCGGGAAACAGATCTTGAGGTTGCCCGTGACGTACTCGTTCTGCAGGTCGATCACGATCAGCGCGCGCTTCATGCGAGCACTCTAGCGAGCCGCGCGGCGGTAGGCTCTCTCTCGGCCGCATCCCGCCCACAAGGCGCGGCGGCCGCGCGACGAAGCACACCGACTCCCACGAGGAAGCGACGATGAGAGCCCTGTTCAAGAGCGAGGCCGCACCCGGTCTCCAACTGGTCGACGTCCCGGAGCCCGAGATGGGCCCGGCGGATGTCCGGATCCGCGTCCTGCGCACCGGCATCTGCGGAACCGACCTGCACATCCAGCGCTGGGACGACTGGGCGGCCTCCGCCGTGAAGGCGCCGCTCATCCCCGGCCACGAGTTCTTCGGCGAGGTCGTCGAGGTCGGTCCGCTCGTGCACGACGTCGAGGTCGGCGACCTGGTCTCCGGCGAGGGCCACATCGTCTGCGGGACCTGCCGCAACTGCCGCGCCGGCCGCCGCCAGATGTGCATCCGCACGCAGGGCGTCGGCGTGCAGCGCGACGGCGCCTTCGCGGAGCAGCTGGTGCTCCCGGCCACGAACGTCTGGGTGCACCACAGCGCCATCGAGCCCGAGGTGGGCGCGCTGTTCGACCCGCTCGGCAATGCCGTCCACACGGCGCTCGCCTTCCCGGTCGTCGGCGAGGACGTGCTGGTCACCGGATGCGGCCCGATCGGCCTCATGGCGATCGCGGTCGCCCGCCACGTCGGCGCGCGCTTCATCGTCGGCACCGACGTCAGTGCGCAGCGGCTCGAGCTCGCGAGGGGGATGGGCGCCGACTTCACCGTCGACGTCTCGAAGCACGACATCCGGGAGGCGCAGAAGGCGCTCGGGATGCGGGAGGGCTTCGACGTCGGGTTCGAGATGAGCGGGGCGCCGACTGCGCTGCCGTCGATGATCGAGAACATGAACCACGGCGGCCGCATCGCCATGCTCGGGCTGCCATCCGAGAAGATCGCGGTCGACTGGGGCATCGTCGTCACGCACATGCTGACGCTGAAGGGCATCTACGGCCGCGAGATGTTCGAGACCTGGAACGCCATGGGCGCGATGCTGCAGACCTCGGCCGAGCTGCACGACGCCATCGCGTCGATCGTCTCCGACCGCTTCCCGGCAGGTGACTGGGAGAAGGGCTTCGCCGCTGCGGCCGCGGCGGGTGGCGGCAAGGTCATCCTCGACTGGACGGAGGTCTAGACATGTACGGCGCCTTCAAGGAGCACATCGCGACGCAGCTGGCGGAGATCGAGGAGGCCGGGCTCACCAAGCGGGAGCGCAGCATCCACGGCCCGCAGTCGGCGCTCATCACCGCGGACGGGCAGCAGGTGCTCAACTTCTGCGCCAACAACTACCTCGGTCTCGCCGACCACCCCGCCCTGCGCGACGCCGCCAAGACGGCCCTCGACGACTGGGGCTACGGGATGGCGTCGGTGCGGTTCATCTGCGGCACGCAGGAGCAGCACCTGGAGTTGGAGCGGCGGGTGTCGCGGTTCCTGGGCACCGAGGCGACCATCCTGTTCTCCTCCTGCTTCGACGCCAACGGCGGGGTCTTCGAGACGCTGTTCTCTGCGGAGGACGCGATCGTCTCCGATGAGCTCAACCACGCCTCGATCATCGACGGCATCCGCCTGTCGAAGGCGCAGCGCTTCCGCTACACGAACCGCGACCTGGCGGACCTGCGGGCGCAGCTGGAGGCCGCCCGGGACGCGGGCGCGCGCTTCACGGTCGTCGTCACCGACGGCGTCTTCTCGATGGACGGCTACATCGCCCCGCTCGCCGAGATCTGCGACCTGGCCGACGAGTTCGGCGCGCTCGTCTTCGTCGACGACTCGCACGCCGTCGGCTTCGTCGGCGAGCACGGCCGGGGCACGCCGGAGTTCTGCGGCGTCGCCGACCGGGTCGACATCTACACCGGCACCTTCGGCAAGGCGCTCGGCGGCGCATCGGGCGGTTACGTCTCCAGCCGCCGCGAGATCGTGGACCTGCTGCGTCAGCGCTCGCGCCCGTACTTGTTCTCGAACACGCTCGCGCCGTCGATCGTCGCCGGGACGCTGGCCGCGCTCGACCTGCTGGAGCAGTCCGACCACCTCCGGGCGCAGCTCGTGACGAACGCGGAGCTTTTCCGGCGGCTGATGACCGAGGCGGGCTTCGACCTGCTGCCGGGGTCGCATCCCATCGTGCCCGTCATGTTCGGGGACGCGGCGCTGACGGCGCGGATCGCGGACGAGATGCAGCGCCAGGGCGTCTACGTCACTGCGTTCTCGTACCCTGTGGTCCCGAAGGGCCGCGCACGCATCCGGGTGCAACTGTCGGCGGCGCACACCGAGGAGGAGATCCGCCGTTGCGTGGACGCGTTCGTCGCGTCCCGCGCGGCCGTCGAGGCGTGACCGGGCCGCCGATTCGTCACGAATCGCGCGCTTTCGTCAGGAATCGGCGCGATTCGTGACGAGTCGCGGGCGGGTCAGTCGTCGACGGGCGAGCGGCGGAGCCGGACGCCGCGCCGCGCGAAGAACAGCGCGAGCGTGACGATCAGGAACAGGGCGAGCACCGACAGGTCGACCATCGCGACCGTCCCGGCAACCGCGGCCGCCTGTGTCACGGCGCACGGCCGCGCGGTCTGGTCGGCGGGGCACAGGAGCCGGTCGCCCGCAGTGGTCGCACCCGCTGCGAGCCACGACCCGATCAGCTGGTTGTACCCGGTCTCGAGACCCTTCGTGAGGGTCGGGCCGGAGTGGCCCTGACCCGGGACGGCCCAGTAGGTGACCTTCCAGCCGGCGTTCTCGGCGGCGGTCGCCGTCGCCTCCACCTGAGGCCGGAAGTGGTCGTCCTCCTGGCCGGTCACGAAGATGCCGACAGTGGGCTGGGGGTAGTCGCGCGAGGCGAGGACGTTCGCCGGCCAGGTCGACTCGAACGCCGCCTGGTCGCCGCCGAAGTACTTGTCACGCGTCAGGACCGGCCGGTGCTCGCCCGGCTTGTCCGGGCCGGAGACGTCGATGACGGCGCCCCACTTCTCGGGATACTTCGCCGCCAGGTACACCGCGCACTCTCCGCCGTGGGAGAAGCCGGCGATCACGCGCTGGGTCCGGTCGCGCGAGGCAGGGAGGTTGGCGTCGATCCACGCGGGGACGTCCTTCGACAGGTAGGTGTCGAGCTTGCCCGCGGAGGTGTCCGCGCACGGCGGGTTCTTGTCGATGGCGCCGAGCTGGTCGACGACGAGCACGAACGGCGCCTGGGCGAGCCGGTCGTCGCCGAGGCCGTGCAGCGCGTCGAGCGTCGCCCCGAGGGTCGGGTTGCCCGGCTGGCCCATCATCATCTCCACCACCGGGCGGGTGCCGGACGGGTCCCGGAGCCAGCCCGACGGCACGAACAGGTGCGCGTCGCGAGCGGAGAACCCGGACGCCGTCGGCGGGATGCGCACCGACAGCTGGTACCCGTCGGCGAGGGTCTTCTCGTTCACCGGTACCGCGTGACCCGCCACGGTCGCGCTCGCGAACCCGGGCACCGCCGCGGCGCACAGCACGGCGACGGCGGATGCCGCGGCCAGTCCCGCGACGGTGGCCCGCAGCGCCCGCCGGTCCGTCGACTGCACGACATCGCCGACAGCGAGCGGGACGACCGTGGCGGCGAGCAGCAGCACGAACCATCCCGCGCCCACCAGGTCGGGCCGGGGGAGGAGCAGCACGCCCGCCACCACGAGCACCAGCCCGGCGACCTGGCCGGCCACGACGGCGACGACCGTGCCGGTCGCACGGAACCGCCACGCCCGGCGCGCGAACCGGTACGCCGGGTACGCACCGACGAGCACGAGGGCGGCTGCGAGCCAGGCGAGGGCGGACATCCCCGTCAGTCTAGGGGCGGCCTCCTGGAAGAGAGGTACGGTGGCGAGGTGATCGTCGACAACGCCGTGTACGTGGACGGGCTGCGCACCGAGCCGCCGTCGCTGGAGGAGACCTGCGAGACGGTCCGCGACCGCGGCGGCTTCGCGTGGATCGGCCTCTACCGCCCCACCGAGGACGAGCTCGGCGCGGTCGCGAAGGAGTTCGGCCTCCCGGCGCTCGCCGTCGAGGATGCGCTCTCCGGCCACCAGCGCCCGAAGGTCGAGAAGTACGGCTCGATGCTGTTCGTGGTGCTGCGCCCGGCCGGGTACGTCGACGAGACCGAGAAGGTCGAGTTCGGCGAGGTGCACCTGTTCCTCGGCGAGGACTTCGTCATCACGGTCCGGCACTTCGACAGCCCCGACCTCGCCCGCGTGCGCCACAGGCTGGAAGGCGACCCCGCTCTGCTCGCGCACGGTCCGATCGCCGCGCTGTACGGGGTGCTCGACGAGATCGTCGACGAGTACGCGCCGGTCGTCGCGGGCCTGGAGGACGATATCGACGAGATCGAGGACCAGCTGTTCTCCGGCGACCGCGGCGTCTCCCGCCGCATCTTCGAACTCTCGACGGAGGTCATGCACTTCCAGCGCGCGGTGGACCCGCTTCGCGACGTGATGAGCAGCCTGCGCCAGGGGCTGCTCGCGCGGCAGGAGGACGAGGACCTGCGGGATGCGTTCCGCGACGTCGAGGACCACGTCATCCGGGTGACCGAGCGCGCGGACGGGTTCCGTCAGATCCTGCAGAACGCCCTCACGGTGCACACCACGCTGGTCGGCCAGCAGCAGAACGACGAGGTCAAGAAGACCTCCGGCTGGGCCGCCATCCTGTTCACGCCGACCCTCGTCGGAACGGTGTACGGCATGAATTTCCGCGTCATGCCGGAGCTGCACTGGGCATTCGGCTACCCGTTCGCCCTCCTCCTGATGCTCGCCATGGGCGTCGGCCTCTACATCATCTTCAAGCGCAAGCACTGGATCTGACGCAGCCTCCAGCCCGGTGCCCAGCCGTCAGCTCCTGAGTTCTTCGAGCGCCACGCCGCGGGAAGGTCGAAGAACTCAGGAGCTGTGAGCTTGGGAGGGAGTGGGGGAGGGGGAGGCGGCGTGCAGGCGCGCGTAGCGGTCGCGGAGGCCGTCGAGCAGAGCGCGCAGGCCGATCTCGAAGGCGGCGTCGGCCGGCGGGGCATCGCCGAGCGCCGCTGAGCGGGCGCGGTAGGCGGACGCGAACGCGGGCACCGCGTCGTCGGCTCCGGCCGGGTCGAACATGTCGGCCGGGGCGATCGCGTCGAGCGCCGAGCCGAGGATGAACGACTCCACCGCGACGATCGTCGGCAGCACCTCCGGCTCCGGCCATCCCGCGCGCACCAGCGCGGCGACGACGGTGTCGTACATGTGCATCGTGCGCAGCGCGCCGGTCAGCGGGAGGGTCGCGAGCAGCGCGATGGTCGGTGGATGCGCGGCGAACGCGACGCGGTACGAGCGCGCCCACGCGAGCATCGCCGCATCCCACGGTTCGGTCGCGAAAACGTCGACGTCGATGCGGTCGGAGACGAGCTCGCGGACCGCCGCGATCACGTCCTCCTTGCCGTCGACGTGGTTGTAGAGGGCGCTGGGCCGCACGCGAAGGGCCTGCGCCAGGCGGGCCATGGTGAAGCCGTCCGCGCCCGACTCGTCGAGCAGCCGGAGCGCCGCGTGGGCGATGAGGTCGCGGGTGAGGACGGTCGTCCGGGGGCGGCCCGCGCGGCGGGCCGGGCGATCGACTTCGGCCATTGCTCTTCCCCTCCGGCTCGATCACACCCTAGTATCCGACGTAATAAAAGAACGTCGTTCATTTATTCGTAACACGGAGGTTGCATGCCCACGACCGTCTTCACCAGCGGGACGATCCTGTCGAGCTACCGCGCGGACGCCGACGAGCACACCGCGGCTGCGGTGCAGGACGGGCGCATCGTCGCGGTCGGCGCCGACGCCCTCGCACTGCGCAGCGGCGCCGAGGAGACCGTCGACCTGCTCGGCGGCGTGCTCGCCCCCGCCTTCGGCGACGGGCATGCGCACCCGCTGCAGGGCGGCCTGGAGAAGCTCGGCCCCCAGGTGCGCAGCTGCGGCTCGGTCGACGAGATCGTCGCGTGCGTGAAGGAGTGGGCGGACGCGCATCCCGAGCAGGAGTGGATCTACGGCGCCAGCTACGACGCGACCCTCGCCCCCGAGGGGCTCTTCGACGCACGCTGGCTCGACGCGGCCGTGCCCGACCGCCCGGTCGTGCTGCGCGCCTGGGACTACCACACCGTCTGGGTCAACTCGGAGGCGCTCCGCCGCGCCGGGATCGACGCGACGACGCCGGAGCCGGCGCTCGGCCGAATCCCGCGCCGGCCCGACGGCGAACCGCTCGGCATCCTGCAGGAGCCGGGCGCTGTCGACCTGCTGCTCCCGGTCGAGCCCGGCCGCACGCACGACGAGCGCGTCGAGGCGCTGCGGCTCGCGACCGCCGAGTACGCCGGGCTCGGGATCGCGTGGGTGCAGGACGCCTGGGTCGAGCGGCCCGAGGTGGAGGCGTACCTGGAGGCGTCCGTCCGCGGCCTGCTGTCCACCCGCGTCAACCTGGCCCTCCGCGCCGACCCGCTGCGCTGGCGCGACCAGGTGCCCGAGTTCGTCGAGTCGCGGCGCCGCGTCGAGGAGCTCGGCGACCCCCTGCTCACGGCCGGGACGGTCAAGGTCTTCGTCGACGGCGTCATCGAGAACCACACGGCGGCCATGCTCGACGACTACACCGACACCCCCGGCGACCGGGGGCTCCCGAACTGGGAGGCCGGCGAGCTCGCCGCCGCGGCCGTCACGTTCGACAAGCTCGGCTTCCAGCTGCACCTGCACGCCATCGGCGACGCCGCCACCCGCACCGCCCTCGACGTCTTCGAGGAGGTGGAGCGCAGCAACGGCCCCCGCGACCGCCGACCGGTCATCGCGCACGTGCAGGTGGTCGACCCGGCCGACCTGCCGCGCTTCGCCGCCCTCGGCGTCATCGCCAACTTCGAGCCGCTCTGGGCGCAGCTGGACCCGATGATGGTCGCCCTGACCATCCCGCGTCTCGGCCCAGAGCGCGAGCGACTGCAGTACCCCATCCGCACGCTGCTCGGCTCGGCCGCCGTCTCCTTCGGGAGCGACTGGCCGGTCAGCAGCGCCGACTGGCGGCCGGGCGTCGCGACGGCGGTCACCCGCCAGACCGACGACCGCGTGCCGGACGGCGGATGGACCCCCGCCGAGCGCATCCCGCTCACCGACGCGCTGGAGGCCTACTCCTCCGGCGTCGCCCGCCAGGCCTTCGCCCGCACAGAGCGCGGCGAGCTGCGTCCGGGGTCCGCCCCGGACCTGGTCTGGCTCGACACCGACCCGCGTCACGTGGACCCGCACGACCTGCGGTCCGTCCGCGTGCTCGGAACCTGGGTCGCCGGCATCCGCCGCGCGGCCACCGTACGGAGCTGATACCCACCCCCACCCCACTGCACCACTCGACAGAGAGGCAGCACCACATGACCACGACCGACCTGCCGACGCAGCAGCCCCGCCTGAAGCGCGCGCTCGGCCCCACCGCGCTCGTGCTGTTCGGGCTCACCTACCTCGCGCCGGTGACCGTCTTCACGACCTACGGGATCGTCACCGAGACCACGGACAACCACCTCCCCTCCGCCTACGTCGTCGCGCTCGTCGCGATGCTGTTCACGGCGCTGAGCTACGGCGCCATGGCGCGCGCGTTCCCGGTCTCGGGCTCGGCGTACACGTACACGCAGCAGACCTTCGGCGGTCACGTCGGCTTCCTCACCGGGTGGACGCTGATGCTCGACTACCTGTTCCTGCCGATGATCAACTTCCTCCTGATCGGGCTGTACCTGAACACGCAGTTCCCGGAGGTGCCGCAGTGGGTGTTCGCGCTCGCCGCGCTGCTCCTCACGCTGCTGTTCAACGTGCTGGGCATCACCCTGGTGAACCGCCTGAACGTCGCCATCGTCGCCCTGTCGGTGCTGCTCGTGGTCGTCTTCGCCGTGCTCGCGATCAAGGAGCTCGCCACGAACCCGTCCTCGGCGACGCCGAGCCTGATCGAGCCGTTCCTGCCCGGCAAGGGCGGCCTCGGGCCGATCTTCGCCGGCGCTGCGGTGCTCGCCCTGTCGTTCCTCGGCTTCGACGCGGTGTCGACGCTGTCGGAGGAGGCGAAGAACCCGAAGCGCGACATCCCGCGCGCCATCGTGCTCACCACGCTCATCGGGGGTGCGATCTTCATCGTCGTGTCGTGGCTGGGAGCCCTGGTCTACCCGGACTGGCGCGATTTCGCGAACGTCGACTCGGCCGGTGTCGACCTGATGGCGAAGGTCGGCGGCGCGTTCCTCACCTCCTTCTTCGTCGCGGTCTACGTGGTCGGCGCATTCGGCTCCGGGATGACGACCCAGGTCAGCGTCTCGCGCATCATCTACTCGATGGGCCGGGATGGAGTGCTGCCGCGGGTCTTCGGCCGGCTGCACCCGCGCTTCCGCACGCCGTGGGTCGCCGCGCTCGCCGTTTCGGTCGTGTCGCTGCTGGCGCTCGTGCTGACGCTCGACCAGGCGGCGACGATGATCTCGTTCGGCGCGCTCGCGGCGTTCTCGATGGTCAACCTGTCGGTGATCAAGCACCACCTGTTCCCGAAGGGCGGCCGCACCGCGCCCTCGGCGGGCGAGTGGGTGCGCTACGGCGTGCTCCCGGCGATCGGTTTCGTGCTGACGGTGTGGCTGTGGACGTCGCTGACCGTCACGACGTTCATCGTCGGCCTCTCGTGGATGCTGGTCGGCGTGATCTACCTCGCCGCCCTCACCCGCGGCTTCCGCCGCCGCCCCCCGACCATGGACTTCTCCGAGAAGGAGGAGCTCGCCGACCAGCCCGCCTGATCCGCCACCGCAGCCAACAGCTCCTGAGTTCTTCGACCGACGCGCCGTGGACAGGTGGAGAAACTCAGGAGCTGATGGCGTGGGTTGCTGGTTGGATGGGGAGGTGGAGTTCGAGTACGAGCGGTTGCGGCGGTGGCCGGAGGTCGAGGCGCCGAACCTGTTCGCGTCGGACGCCGCCGACCGCCTGATCGCCGACCTGGCGGGCGACGCGGTGAGCGAGCCCGGTCTCGTCGTCATCGGCGACGGCTACGGCGCACTCACCCTCGCGGCCGCGGCGCGCGGTGCCCGCGGCATCCGGGTGCACCAGGATGCGCTGACCGGCGAGCGCGCGCTCGACGCCAACGCCGACGCGTTCGGGCTCGCCGGATCGTTCGAGCACCGGCCGCTGGACGATTCCCTCGTCCGCGGCGCCCGCACCGTGCTGCTGCGCCTGCCCCGGAGCCTGGACGCCCTCGCCGAGATCGCGACCCTGATCGCCGAGCACGCCCGCGCCGACGTGACGGTCTACGCCGGCGGCATGCTCAAGCACATGACCACCGCGATGAACGCCGTGCTCGCGGAGGTGTTCGGCGACGTGTCGGCGTCGCTGGCCCGGCAGAAGGCTCGGGTGCTGACCGTGCGCGAGCCGCATCCCGCCGCGGCCACCGTGCTCGATCGCTGGCCGGAGCGCGCACTCGACCCCGAGACCGGGCTGTGGGTGTGCGCGCACGGCGCGGCGTTCGCCGGGACCTCCGTCGACATCGGGACCCGGTTCCTCCTGACCGTGCTCTACCAAGCGGTTCCGGAGGCGCGCACGGCGATCGACCTCGGCTGCGGCACCGGTGTCCTCGCTTCAGCGCTCGCCGTCTCCCGGCCTGGACTCCGCGTCGTCGCGACGGACCAGTCCGCGGCCGCCGTCGCCTCCGCCCGCGCGACCGCGGCCGCGAACGGCGTCGCCGACCGGGTCGCCGTGGTGCGCGACGACGGCCTGGCATCGCAGCCGGACGCGTCGGCCGACGTGATCGTTCTCAACCCGCCGTTCCACATCGGCGGCGCGGTGCACACCGGCATCGCCCACCGGCTGTTCTCGGACGCCGGCCGGGTGCTCGCCCCGGGCGGCGAGTTGTGGACGGTCTGGAACTCGCACCTCGGCTACCGCCCGGCCCTCGAGCGCGCCGTCGGACCGACCCGCCAGATCGCGCGCAACCCGAAGTTCACGATCACGGCGTCGCGCAGACCGTCCTGAGGATCGATGGATCGTCAGCGCGCGAGCACTTCGCGCACCCCGGAGACGACGAGACCCGCCGCCCCGAGCGACAGCGCCCGGTCCGCCTCCGCCCGTGACGGGACGATGTGCGCGAGCACCGGCTTGCCGGTCGCGTTGAGCGTCCGCCAGGCGTCGGCGGTCGCCTCGTAGTCGAGGCCGAGCCAGGACCAGCGGGCCTGCGTCGCCGCGAGCATGCCGGGATCCGCCGCCAGCTCCGACCCGTAGTAGTAGCCCCAGGTGCGGTAGCCGCGGGCCGCCGCATCCACCGGCCAGGCCTGCGCGGTGCAGTAGCCCTTCGCCACGAACGTGCCGGTCGGGTCGGGCAGCGCCGACATCAGCGCGAACAGTTCGCCGAGGTGATCCGTGGGCACCACCTTCGGGTCGACGAAGATCGTGTGCGTGCGGCCGTAGGCGGAGACGAGGTCTTCGAAGCGCAGGTACGGCTGCGGCGGCTGCTGCGGATCGTTCGTCTCGGCCGCCGTGATCCTGTGCGCCTGCACCTCCGCCCAGGTGTGCTGCGCGGCGACGAACCCGGAGGTTCCGGAGGTGCGGTCGAGGGTGGCGTCGTGGAGCCCGAACCAGACGCCGTCCGACGTGCGTGCCAGCGAGATCTCCAGCGCGTTCGCGCCGAGCTGTACCGACTGCCGGTACCCCTCCATCGACATCTCGGGCCAGTCGAGCGAACCGCCGCGGTGGGCGACCGTGAAACCGGGACGCTGCACCAGGCGCTCGACCAGGAGGCCGTCGGTGCGCTCACCGGCCGTCGCCGTCGCGGTGCCGCGCGGCGTGGGTGTCCCGCTCGCCGGTGCCTTCTGCGGTCCGCCGCCCAGCAGCTGCGTCGCGAGCGCGCCCGCCCCGGCGACGACGCCGGCGCCGACGACGAACGCGACCAGCGTGCGCCGGGTCGGCCGCCGCTCGTCCGGCGGGGAAGGCTGCTGGTCCTCGGGCATGGGCAACCCTAGGCATCCCGCCCGCGCTGGATCAAGTCCCTTGGTGTGGGCACACCGAATCCGCCGCCGACGTGCAATCTCACAACGTTTTCAGGGTTCGATCAGCGAAACGGCAACGGAATCAGTCGAAATCCACTTGTCTTGGTCGCCGGATGTTGCTAACGTCCCCCTGTCGCACACCGCTGTCGCGAAGATCGCGCCGGCGTCGGCGACCCCGAAGCCAGGGAGAGCAATGACGCAGACCAGTTCCCGGCCGGACGCCCCTCAGGGCGCCCCGCTGCAGACCCCGGGAGAGCAGCAGCACGCGCTCAAGGCCGACGGTGTGAGCGCCGCCGGCTCGATCGTCATGGCCGTGGCGGGCAGCGCGCCCGCCTATTCGATCGCCGCGACCACCGCGACGCTGGTCGGCGCCGCCGCGCTCGGCGCTCCCGCCGCCCTGCTCTGGTGCGGCATCCCGATGCTCGGCATCGCCTGGGCGTTCCTCTACCTCGGCCGCCTCGACGTCAACGCGGGCGCCGCCTACTCGTGGGTCGCGCGGGCGCTGCATCCGATCCTCGGGTTCCTCTCCGGCTGGGCGCTCGTCATCTCCGCGACGATCTTCATGGTCGCCGGAGCGCTCCCCGCCGGCGCGATGACGGTCACGCTGTTCGCCCCGGACCAGGCGGGCAACGTCCCGCTCATCACCGGCGTCGGCGCACTGTGGTTCCTGGTGATGGCCGCGTGCGTGCTGTTCGGCGTGCACGTGACCGCCCGCGCGCAGTGGATCATGTCGGTCATCGAGGTCGGCATCCTCATCCTCTTCGCGGTGCTGATGATCGTGCGTGCGTCCACCTCCGCGCACGCGGGCCCCTCGTTCTCGTGGGACTGGCTCGGCTTTCAGCACCTCACCGGGCAGGGCGTGTTCGTCTCGGCCGCGCTGATCGCGGCCTTCTACTTCTGGGGCTGGGACGTCGCGGCCAACCTCAACGAGGAGACCAAGGACGGGCACAAGAACGCCGGCTCCGCGGGCATCATCGGCGTCATCATCGTCTTCCTGCTCTTCGAGATCTTCACCATCGCGACGATGGTGATCCTCCCGGCGAAGACCATCGAGAACAACAGCGCCAACGTGCTGTCCGTGCTCGGCGACGCGGTCTGGCCGGGGATCGGCGGGAAGATCCTCGTCATCGCGGTCGCGCTGTCGACCGTCGCCACGCTCGAGACCACCCTGATCCAGGTCACCCGGACGCTGTTCTCGATGGGACGCGACCACACCATCCCGAAGGTGTTCGGCACCATCCACCGCCGCTGGCGGACTCCGGCGTTCGCGACGCTCATCGTCGTCGGGGTGTCGATCGTGCTGTTCCTCGGCGCCAACCTGATCGGCAAGACCGTCGGCGACATCATGACGAACGCCATCGCATCCATCGGCATCCAGATCGCGTTCTACTACACGCTCGCGGGCGTGGCCGTGGTGGTCGCCTACCGCAGGGTGCTGCTGAAATCGGCGAAGAACTTCCTCCTGATCGGCCTGTGGCCGGCGGTCGGCGCGATCTTCATGGGCGTGATCTTCGTGCTCGGGATCGTGCAGAACTTCCAGGACGACGCGATCGTCGTCAACGTGCTGGGCCTCGGCCTGATCGTGCTCGGCGTGGTGCCGATCCTCCTCTTCTACCGGAAGGCGCGCGAGTACTACACCCGCCGTCCGCTGGAGCTGCCCGAGGAGCTGGACGTGGCCGCACCGCCGAACATCGACGACCGCGACCCCGCGGCGCGCTGACCGGGGGCACCTAGCTCGTCCCCAACCCTCAGCTCCTGAGTTCTTCGACCCTCTACCGCGTGTCGAGGCGAAGAACTCAGGAGCTGTCGGCGTCTCGCGGGCGCTCGTGCTGCTTCCTGTGCTCCGGCGAGTCGAGGAGCGAGAGGAGGAACAGCAGCGCGATCAGGACGAAGATGCTGAGCGCTGCGATCAGGTCGCTCCACGTGAACGGGATGAACTCGCCGTCGATCGACAGCACGAACACGGTCTCGACCACGCCGAACGCGATGAAGAACAGTCCGAGCAGCAGTCGCGTGGTCCTCACGTTCCGCCCCCGGCGGTGCAGCTCGACGCGCCGCAGCTCGACCATAAGGGTGAGCAGGAGCAGCGGCAGCACCTGAGACAGGGTGGCCGCCGTCGCGCCGTCCATCAGCACGACGCGCACGTCTGCGGGGTCGATCATGACGACAGGGTACCGCCGCGGCGGTGTGCGCACTTCGACATCCGGGCGTCCGGGAATCCATCGAGGATTTCGGGAATTCGCCCTGGCCGAACAAAGTTGAGCTTAGTAGACTCAAGTTTGCCCAGAACACCATGGGAAGGGGACCAGATGGCGAACATGCAGGGTGCGCCCTCCACGCAGGAGGAGGCGAAGAGTGCACTCGAACAGTACGGCGTGAACCTCACGGAGATCGCCAAGAGCGGCAAGCTCGACCCGGTGATCGGGCGGGATGCCGAGATCCGGCGCGTCAGCCAGGTGCTGACCCGCCGCACCAAGAACAACCCGGTGCTCATCGGCGAGCCCGGCGTCGGCAAGACGGCGGTCGTCGAAGGCCTCGCCCAGCGCATCGTCGCGGGGGACGTGGCCGACTCCCTGAAGGGCAAGCAGCTGGTCGCCCTCGACCTGTCCGCCCTCGTCGCCGGCGCCATGTACCGCGGGCAGTTCGAGGAGCGGCTGAAGGCCGTCCTCAAGGAGATCAACGACGCCGAGGGGCAGATCATCACGTTCGTGGACGAGCTCCACATCCTGATGGGCGCCGGCGGCGGCGAGGGGTCTGTGGCGGCCTCCAACATGTTGAAGCCGATGCTCGCCCGCGGTGAGCTGCGCCTGATCGGCGCGACCACGCTCAACGAGTATCGCGAGTTCATCGAGAAGGACGCGGCCCTCGAACGCCGCTTCCAGCAGGTCTACGTCGGCGAGCCCTCGGTGGAGGACACGGTTGCGATCCTCCGCGGCCTCAAGGGCCGGTACGAGGCGCACCACGGCGTCACGATCGAGGACTCGGCGCTCGTCGCTGCGGCCTCCCTCTCCAACCGGTACATCACCGCGCGCCAGCTGCCCGACAAGGCCATCGACCTCATCGACGAGGCCGCGTCCCGGCTCAAGATGGAGATCGACTCCGCGCCAGTCGAGATCGACACCCTGCAGCGACAGGTGGAGCGGATGAAGCTGGAGGAGTTCGCCCTCAAGAAGGAGAAGGACGAGGCCAGCAAGGAGCGCCTGGAGCAGCTGCGTCAGCGGCTGCGCGAGCAGGAGTCCCAGCTGGAGGAGCTGCAGGCCCGCTGGCGCGCCGAGAAGGCGTCGCTGAACCGGGTCGGCGAGCTGCGGTCCCAGCTGGAGGAGGCCAAGACCAAGCGCGATCTCGCGCTGCGCGACGGCCGGTACCAGGAGGCGTCCCGCATCGAGTACGAGACCATCCCGAACATCGAGCGCGAGCTGGCCGAGGCAGAGCAGGCCGAGACCGACCACCCGCGCATGGTGAACGAGCAGGTCACGGCCGACGACATCGCCGCGGTGGTGGCCGCGTGGACCGGCATCCCGGTCGACCGCCTCACCCAGGGCGAGACCGAGAAGCTCCTGAACCTGGAGTTCGAGCTCGGCCGCCGGATCATCGGCCAGAAGAAGGCTGTGCAGGCGGTGGCGGATGCCGTCCGCCGCACCCGCGCGGGCATCTCCGACCCGGGCCGGCCGACCGGATCGTTCCTGTTCCTCGGCCCGACCGGCGTCGGCAAGACCGAGCTGGCCAAGGCGCTCGCCGCGTTCCTGTTCGACGACGAGAAGGCCATGGTCCGCATCGACATGAGCGAGTACGGCGAGAAGTTCTCCGTCTCGCGGCTGGTCGGCGCGCCTCCCGGGTACGTCGGCTACGAGCAGGGCGGTCAGCTGACCGAGGCCGTGCGCCGGCGCCCGTACTCGGTGATCCTCCTCGACGAGGTCGAGAAGGCGCACCCCGAGGTGTTCGACGTGCTGCTCCAGGTGCTCGACGACGGCCGGCTGACCGACGGGCAGGGGCGTACGGTCGACTTCCGGAACACGATCCTGATCCTCACCTCGAACCTGGGGAGCAACTTCCTCGTCGACCCGACCCTGAGCCCGACGGAGCGCGAGGAGGCGGTGCTCCAGATGGTCCGCCAGGCGTTCAAGCCGGAGTTCGTGAACCGCCTCGACGACATCGTGGTCTTCTCGGCACTGAGCAAGGAGGAGCTGGGCGAGATCGTCGAGCTGGGCATCGACCGGCTGATGGCGCGCCTCGCCGAACGGCGCCTGGAGCTGGCGGTCACACCGGACGCCAGGGCGTGGCTCGCCGAGCGCGGCTACGACCCGATCTACGGCGCCCGGCCGCTGCGGCGGCTCATGCAGCGCGAGATCGAGGACCGCCTGGCCACGGCCCTGCTCGCCGGCGAGATCCGCGACGGCGACCTCGTGCGGGTGGACCTCGACCGCGAGGCCGACCACCTCACCGTGGTGCCCGTCCGCGAGTAGCCGCACCCGATCGGAGGGCGCCGTCCTGGATGGGACGGCGCCCTCCGTGCGCGTAGGCTCGGAGCATGCTTGCGACTGTCATCCACGGGGAGCGCGATGTGCGCCTCGAAGAGGTCCCCACCCCCACCCTGTACACCGGCCAGGGAGCCGACGGCCTCGACGCCGTCGTCCGCGTGGTCGCCGCCTGCGTCTGCGGCAGCGACCTCTGGCCGTACCGCGGCGTGACGCCGACCAAGGAGCCCCACCGCATCGGTCACGAGTTCGTCGGCGTGGTCGAGCAGGTCGGCGACAACGTCCGCACGATCAAGCCGGGCGACTTCGTGATCGCGCCCTTCTACGACTGCGACATGACCTGCGTGAACTGCCGCAACGGCGTGAGCACGTCGTGCCTGCACGGCGGATGGTGGGGTGCGGAGGACCGCATCGGCGGGTTCGCCGACGGCGGCCAGGGCGAGTACGTCCGTGTCCCGCACGCCGACGGCTCGCTCGTCGCGACGCCCGAGTACCCGCGCGCGGAGCTCATCCCGAGCCTGCTGACGCTGTCGGACGTGATGGGCACCGGCCACCACGCCGCCGTCTCCGCCGGGGTCACCCAGGGCAGCACCGTCGTCGTGGTCGGCGACGGCGCGGTCGGGCTGTGCGCTGTGCTCGCCTCCGCCCGGCTCGGCGCCTCGCGCATCGTCGCCATGTCGCGGCACGAGTCCCGCCAGGCGCTCGCGCGCGAGTTCGGCGCGACCGACATCGTCGCCGAGCGCGGCGACGCCGGCGTGGCCGCGGTGAAGGAGCTGTTCGACGGCATCGGCGCCGACTGCGTGCTGGAGGCGGTCGGCACGAAGGAGTCGATGGACCAGGCGATCCGCTCGGCCCGCCCGGGCGGCATGGTCGGCTACGTCGGCGTGCCGAACGGCGGCCCGGAGCTCCCGGTGCGCCCGCTGTTCCAGAGCAACATCGGCGTGAACGGCGGCGTCGCGCCGGTCCGCAACTACGTCGAGGACCTGCTGCAGGACGTCTGGTCCGGCGCGATCGAGCCGGGCAAGGTGTTCGACCTGGAGCTGCCGCTCACCGACATCGCAGAGGCCTACGCCGCGATGGATGAGCGCCGCGCGATCAAGACGCTCGTCCGGCCGTAGCACCCGCAGACACGACGGCGCCCGCCGGGGGATGAACGCATCCCGGCGGGCGCCGAGTCATGTGTGGAGCCGCGAGGCTCAGTGGACGACCGCGATCTCCTCGAGCGGGCGGCGCGTGCGCGGGGCGCTCTCGCGGCTGCGCAGCGGCTCGGGCAGGGCCTCCGGGTCGCCGAGCACGCCGAGCGCGGTCACCGAGGTCGGCACGAAGCGCTCCTCGAGGCCGAACGCCGTGCGCAGGCCCTCCGCGTCGAAGCCGCCCATCTGGTGGGCGTGCAGGCCGTCGTGATGCGCCTGGATGGTGAGGTGCGCGACCGCCTGGCCGAGGTCGTAGACGGCCCAGCGGCGCTCGTTGCCGTCCTCGTCGACCACCTCGGCGGCGGCGACGACGAGCACCGCGGCGGAGGACGCCCAGGCCTTGTTGAAGCCGGCCAGGTTCTCGACGACGGTCGCGAAGGCCTCCGTGCCGCGGCGGGCGACGATGAAGCGCCACGGCTGGGAGTTGTTCGCCGACGGGCTCCAGCGAGCCGCCTCCAGCGCGGAGCGGAGCGCGATGTCGTCGATCCCGACGGTCGGGTCGAACGAGCGCGGGCTCCAGCGCTCGACGAGGGCGGGGAGCAGCGGCGCGGACACGTCGGCTGTGCGCGATGCGGTTTCGGCGATGGACATGGGACTCCTCCGGGGATCATTCTCAGGAAACGACCGGCTCCATTGCCTGGCTATATCCATGAGAACACATGGATCCTGGCGGGAATTCCCTGTCTAGTGCAGAGCGGGTGCGACGCGGCATCCTGGCGCTGACCGCGCCAAGCGGTCCATCACGAAGGGTGGATGCGATGTCAGAAGCACGTGTACAGAGCGGTTGGACGGGATGGGTGCTGTTCGCAGCGGTGCTGCTGATCATCGCGGCCATCCTCGACATCTTCTACGGATTCATGGCCCTCCTCGGCCCGGACACCGGCTACTTCGTCTCCTCGTCCGGTGTGCAGACGTTCAGCCTGACGGCGTGGGGGTGGTGGTCGATCATCCTGGGCGTCCTGCTGCTCCTCGCGGGCATCTCGCTCGCCAGCGGCCGGATGTGGGCCAGGATCTTCGCGGTCATCGTGGCCGGCCTCCACGCGCTCGGGCAGCTGATCGCCTTCCCGTCGCAGCCGTGGTGGTCGATCGCCATGGTGACACTCGACATCCTCATCATCTATGCGGTGACCGTGCACGGCCGGGAGCTGCGGAGGGACTGAGATCGTCCGCCCTTCGGGGCGGCGGGGGAACCAGGGGGGAACGACGGAGCCCGTCGGCGCGACCAGTGCCGACGGGCTCGTTGTGTGAACAAGATGTGTCGTAGCTGTAAAAGTTCGTAACATTCGCAGCGACCTCCCATGACCCACCTCCGGGGTACAGATTTCACGTATCCCGGGCGCGTCGGCGTCGCCGCCGGATCGACGCTCCGAAAGCAGCGGATTTGAGGCTTGACCGGGAAGTTTCGAGTTCTCGAAGAATCCGCCGCGCCGTCACGGACTCTCGTCAGGCCGTGTCCGCGTGTCGACGGACACCGCCCTCCGGGGGGTGACGCAACACGCCGAGGCGACCCGTTCGACCCCCACTTGCGGGGCAGCTCTGAGCCCCGTAGAACTGTCATCACCCGAACCCGACCAGATCCCCAGTGCTGTGGATGCCACCCCCACTACCACCGTGAGAGGTCCCGTCCGTGTTCATCTTCCTTCTTCAGCTCCGCCATATGCTGGGCGGGCACCCCGAGTTCTACCTCTTCGCGATCTACTCGGCGCTGATCTGGGTCATCTGGATCGTCAAGGCGCTCATGTCCCGCCGCTACCGCGCCTACACCGGCGAGTTCCACGGCACCACCAGCGTCGTCGTCCCGGTGGTGGACGAGCCGCTCGACCTGTTCCGCGACGTGCTCGGCCGTATGGTCGAGCAGAAGCCGGGCGAGATCATCGTCGTCATCAACGGCGCGCCCAACCCGGAGCTTGCGGAGGTGTGCGAGGAGTTCGCGCCCCTCGTCCGCTGGGTGCACACGCCCATCCCGGGCAAGCGCAACGCCGTCATGATCGGCACCAAGATGTCGACCGGCGAGATCACGGTGCTCGTCGACTCCGACACCATCTGGACCGAGGGCACCCTCGCCGAGCTCGTCAAGCCGTTCGCCGACGAGCGCGTCGGCGGCGTGACCACGAAGCAGCGCATCCTGGAGCCCACCCGCAGCTGGATCACCCGCTGGGCGGACTGGCTGGAGAATTCCCGCGCCCTGTACTCGATGCCCGCGCAGAGCGTCGTCGGCCAGATCGGCTGCCTGCCCGGCCGCACGATCGCCTTCCGCCGCTCGATCCTGATGCGCGTCATGGACAAGTTCATGACCGAGAAGTTCCTCGGCGTCTTCCTCGAGGTCTCCGACGACCGCACGCTGACCAACCTCACCCTCAAGGAGGGTTACCGCACGGTGTACCAGCACACCAGCCTGGTCTACACCGACGCCCCGCTGAAGGTGAAGAAGCTGTTCAAGCAGCAGCTCCGCTGGGCGCGCGGCAGCCAGTACAACACCATGCGGATGCTCCCGTGGATGCTCGGCCACGCCCCGGTGCTGGCGTTCTTCTTCGTGATGGACATCATCCTGCCGTTCATGCTGGCGGGCGTCATCGGCGGCTGGATCTACCGGTCGATCACCGGCGGCGGCTACAACTTCTACGAGGGCTTCCTGAAGTCCTACGGGATCGAGGGCGGCATTCTCACCGTCGTCGCGCTGATGGTGGCGTCGTCCGTGATCAGCATGTCGATCCGCCAGATCCGGCACCTCTCCGAGAAGCCGAGCGACTTCTTCCGCCTTCCGGTGTTCATCATCGTCTCGACCTTCTTCCTCATGCCGATCCGGCTCATCGGGTTCTTCCGCATGGCGCACGCCAGTGGATGGGGCACCCGCGCCGGCGCCTACTCCGGCGGCCCCGGAGAGGTCAGCTCCGAAGAGGAGATCGCCCGGCACACGGCCGCGACGGCCTCCTCTGCCTCCGCGGCTCCGGCCCTGCCCGATGCTGTCGGCGGCATGACCACCGCGACCGCGCTCGCCACCCGCACGCACGTCGCCACCCGCGCAGAGGCCAAGGCCGCCGAGGCCCGCGCGGCCGAGGCCGCAGCCCACGCGCCTGCGCCGAAGGCCGCGCGCCGCCGCCTGAACCCGCTCGCGGCCATCCCCTACCTGATCGGAATCGCGATCCTGACCCTGGAGGCTCTCTTCCTTGTCTGACCAGACCGCCCCCTCACGGGCCGCCGCCTGGTGGTCCCAGTCCAAGTCCCGCTCGCAGGCGACGACCGTCGCGGCGCTCGTGCTCACCGCCGTGCTCGTCGGCATCTCCGCCTACGTCTGGGTGTCGCCGACCGGCGCCCCGCTGCGCAAGGCCGTCGACCAGGCCGCCGAGGTCGTGACGCCCTTCGCCGCGCAGAACGCCGAGCTGAAGCGCAACCTCGACAAGGCGACCGAGACCATCGCGTCGCAGAAGGGGAAGCTCACCGCCCTGCAGAAGTCGACCCTCGCGGCTCAGGCGTCCGCGGCCAAGCAGCTCGCGGCGGCCCAGCAGAAGGCCGCAGCGGCGGAGGGCCGGCTGGCCAGCATGCAGGCGCAGCTGGCGGCGGCGCAGGGGAAGTCCGGAAGCGGGTCCACCGCATCCGGCTCCACCGCCGCGGGCGGCAAGGGCTCCAGCGGCGGAAGCGCCGCGGCCCCGATCACCGCGCCGTCGCGTGCCGAACTGCTCAGCCCGGCGAAGCGCTACTACGGGATGTACACCGAGCAGGCCCCCTTCAACTGGGCCACCTTCGACGCCACCAGCGCGAAGGTCGGCGTCTCGCCGAACGTCGTCGGCTACTTCAGCGGCTGGGACGAGAATTTCCGCGCCAACGCGGTCACCCGGTCCTGGCAGCAGGGTCGCCTGCCGATGATGACGTGGGAGTCGCGCCCGATCAACGCGGGCAACGACACCGTGGACGCTCCGGCGTACTCGCTGCCGAACATCATCCGCGGCGACTTCGACGCCTACCTGCACCAGTACGCGAAGGACATCGTCGCGACCGGCCTGCCGCTCGGCATCCGCCTCGACCACGAGATGAACGGCATCTGGTACCCGTGGTCGGAGACCGACGGGCAGGGCAACTCGATCAACGGCAACAACGTCGGCGACTACGCGAAGATGTGGCGGCACGTCCACGACATCTTCCAGCAGGAGGGCGCCAACAACCTCGTGATGTGGATCTGGGCGCCGAACATCGTCAACAACCTGCCCGCGTCGCACAAAGCGCCCGGCTACCTCGAGTCGCTCTACCCCGGAGACGCGTACGTCGACTGGGTCGGCCTCTCCGGCTACCTCCGCCCGCCGTACAAGTCGGACAACGACTTCAGCTTCGATTACACGTTCAAGGCCAGCCTGGACAAGCTCCGCTCGATCACGAGCAAGCCCATCATGCTCGCCGAGGTCGGCGCGTCGGAGACGGAGGGGCACAAGGCGGCCTGGATCACCTCCTTCTTCCAAGCACTCGCCAAACCGGAGAACGAGGACATCATCGGGTTCTCCTGGTTCAACCTCGCCGTCACCAGCTACGTGGAGGGCGTGCGCGCCACCAACGACTGGCGCATCGACTCCCGTGCCGACTCGCTGTCGGCCTTCATCACCGGACTCACCCGGCCAGAGGACGACTTCGCCCTCACGCCGGCTCCCTGACCCACCGACCACTGGAAAGGACGATCGCCATGACCGCTCCCAAGAAGATCAAGGACCAGCCGGCACCGCGCATCAGCGTCATCGGCACCGGCTACCTCGGAGCCACCCACGCGGCCGCCATGGCCGAGCTCGGCTTCGACGTCGTCGGCGTCGACACCGACCCGCGCAAGGTCGAGGAGCTGAAGGAGGGCCGCGCGCCGTTCTTCGAGCCCGGCCTGCCGGAGCTCATCCGCCGGAACGTCGCCGCCGGCCGCCTCAGCTTCACCACCGACCTGGCCGAGGCCGTCGCCGTGTCCGACGTCCACTTCATCTGCGTCGGCACGCCGCAGCAGTCGGGCTCGTTCGCCGCGAACCTCTCCTATGTGGAGGCCGCCGCCCGCGGCATCGCCGAGAACCTCACGCACGACGGCCTCATCGTCGGCAAGTCGACCGTTCCGGTCGGAACCGGCGCGCGGCTGCGGGCGATCATCGCCGACGCGGCCCCGGCCGGGATCGACGTGGAGCTCGTGTGGAACCCCGAGTTCCTGCGCGAGGGCAAGGCGGTGGAGGACACCCTCTCGCCGGACCGGCTGGTGTTCGGCGGCACGTCGGCGAAGTCGGAGGCCACGCTCCGCCGCATCTACGAGAAGCCGATCGCCGAGGGGTCGCCCGTTCTCGTCGCAGACCTGCCGACGGCCGAGCTGGTGAAGGTGAGCGCGAACGCCTTCCTCGCCACCAAGATCTCCTTCATCAACGCGATCGCCGAGGTGTGCGACGCGGCCGGCGCGGACGTCACGCTCCTGGCCGATGCGCTCGGGCACGACAAGCGGATCGGGCGGCAGTTCCTCAACGCCGGCCTCGGCTTCGGCGGCGGCTGCCTCCCGAAGGACATCCGCGCGCTCATGCACCGCTCCAACGAGCTGGGCGCGCACGGGGCGGTCGGCCTCCTGCAGCAGGTCGACGAGATCAACATGGGCCGCCGCCAGCGCGTGATCGACCTGGCGCTGAAGGCGCTGGGCGGTTCGGTGCTCAACCGCCGCATCGGCGTGCTGGGCGCGGCCTTCAAACCGCACACCGACGACGTGCGCGACTCGCCCGCGCTCAACGTCGCCGCCGCGCTGCACCTTCGGGGCGCGCAGGTCGTCGTCTACGACCCGCAGGCCCGCACCACTGCGCAGCGACTGTTCCCGACCCTCGGCTACGCGGACTCGATGGAGGAGGCGCTCACCGGCGCCGACCTGACGGTCGTGCTCACCGAGTGGGACGAGTTCACGACCGCCGACCCGGCCGAGCTGCGTGCGATCGTGAGCGGCCGCAACGTCATCGACGGCCGCAACTGCCTCGACGCCTCCGCCTGGAGCCGCGCAGGCTGGAGCGTCTACGCCATGGGCACGGTCCCGGAGGTCGCGCCGCTCGCCGACGACCTCGCCGCCCTCACCCCCGTCCGCTGAACCGCCGGACCGAAACGACCGCAAGGAGACCATCATGACCAGTTACGTGACGAAAGCGGTGATCCCGGCAGCGGGCATGGGGACGCGGTTCCTGCCCGCGACCAAGGCCATGCCCAAGGAGATGCTGCCGGTGGTGGACAAGCCGGCCATCCAGTACGTGGTCGAGGAGGCCGTCACCTCGGGCCTGCACGACGTGCTGCTGGTGACCGGGCGCAACAAGAACGCGCTCGAGAACCACTTCGACCGCAACGCCGAGCTCGAGGACGCCCTCGAGAAGAAGGGCGACCTCGACAAGCTCCTCAAGGTCAGCTACTCGACCTCGCTCGCCGACATGCACTACGTGCGGCAGGGCGACCCGAAGGGCCTCGGTCACGCGGTCCTCCGGGCGAAGATGCACATCGGGCACGAGCCGTTCGCGGTCCTGCTCGGCGACGACATCATCGACGCCCGCGACCCGCTGCTCTCCCGGATGCTGGAGGTGCAGCACGCGCTCAACACGACCGTCGTGGCCCTGATGGAGGTGCCGCCGGAGTCCATCCACCTGTACGGCGCCGCCGCGGTGGTGGAGACGGACGACGACGACGTGGTGCGCATCACCGGCCTCGTCGAGAAGCCGAGCCGCGAGAACGCTCCGTCGAACTATGCGGTCATCGGCCGGTACGTCCTCCGCCCGGAGATCTTCGACATCCTGGAGAAGACGGAGCCGGGCAAGGGCGGCGAGATCCAGCTGACCGACGCCCTGGAGGGCCTGGCCACCGCTCCCGCGTGGACCGGCGGCGTGCACGGCGTCATCTTCAAGGGACGCCGCTACGACACGGGCGACCGGCTGGACTACCTGAAGGCGATCGTGCAGATGGCCGTGGCCCGCGAGGACCTCGGACCGGAGCTGCTGCCGTGGCTGAAGGAGTTCGCGACGACCGCCGGTCCGGCGGAGACCGCGCCCATTCCGACGCTGCCGCTCACGCCGGCTGCCGCTGCCCCCGCCGCGGCCGCCAAGCCCGCCGCGGTCAAGCCCGTCGTGGTCAAGCCCAAGCCTGCCGCCACGAAGGCCGACGCTCCCGCCCCCGAGCGCGACCTGGTGCCCGTCGCGGGCGCCTGACCGCCGCATCCCTCGGTCGCAGCACGCCGTCATCCCTCGTGGATGGCGGCGTGCTGCGTCCTCTCGTTCGTCAGTCGAGCCCGAGCCGCTTGAGGGTGTGCTTCTCGCTGTGGCCCTGGTCGGTCTCGATCTCGTCGATCGCGATCGGGATGCTCGGCCCGACCGCCAGCCAGACGAAGCCGTCGCGGTGGACCAGGGGCACGAGGTCGGTCGTCCCGTCGCGCAGCAGCGTCCGCACCCGCTTGAGCAGGGCGTACCCCTCCGAGGGCTTCGTCACGTAGGTCTTGCGGCGGTAGTGGATGACGTGCGCGACCGTCTTGGCGCTGAGGCCGGCCACCTCGGCTTCGGGGAGGACGTCCGCGTGGGCGTCTCGGGTGTGGGTGTCGCTCATGGCATGCACGGTACGCCGCCTGCGCTAGCGTCGACAGGTGCCCGATCCCGATGCAGCGACCCTCGATCGCCTCGCCGACCGCGGCTGGCCCGCGCTTGAGCGCGAGCCGCTCGACGCCTGGACGCTCCGCGCCTCATCGGGAGTCACCAACCGCGCGAACTCGGCGCTCACCGCTGGTCCGGTCGCCGACCCGTGCGCGGCGGTGGATGCGGCGGAGCACTGGTACGCGGCCCGGTCCCTGCCCGCCGTGTTCCAGGTGAGCCCGGCGTCCGCGCCCGGGCTCGGCGCCCTCCTCGCCGCACGCGGCTACCGCGAGCACTCGCAGACCGACATCCTGGTGGCGGAGCGGGCCGGGGTGCCGCCGGTGGATGGGGACGGCATCCGGATCGACGGCGAGCCCGGCGAGGCCTGGATCGGCACCTGGTGGTCCGTCGACGGCCGGGGCGGCGAGGCCGAGCGCGCGGTGGCCGCGCGCATCCTCACCGGCGGCCCCGCGCTCTACGCGTCAGCCGGCGACCCCGCGGCGCCGGACGCCGTGGCGCGCCTCGCCCTCGTGGGCGAGTGGGGTGGGCTGTTCGCGGTGGCGACCCGTCCGGAGGCGCGGCGGCGCGGGCTCGCCCGCGCTCTCGCCGGGGCGCTTGCCGCCGCCGCGGCCGGGCACGGCGTGGAACGGCTGTGGCTGCAGGTGCTCGCCGGCAACGCCGCCGCGCACGCGCTCTACGCATCGCTGGGCTTCCGCCGCGCCTCCGGCTACGCCTACTGGTCGCGTCCCCTCGATCAGCCCCCGAAGATCGCCCGCAGCTCCTCGATCGGCGCCTTCGGGCGGCGGTCCTCGAACACCAGGCCGTTGGTCTCCTGGCCGGTGTCGGCGAGCTGGGTGTAGCAGTAGCCGGCGAGGGGCGCGGAGGCGCGGACCGCGCCGACCAGCGCGCGCAGCCGCTCCACCAGGTCCTCGGGGCTGGTCGCGGTGGAGTAGCCCCAGGCGTCGGCCGGGCCGTCGTCGGTGTACGAGACGCCGCCGAACTCGGTGAGCATCAGCGGAGCATCCGTGCGCTGGGCCGGGTCGACGATGAGCCGCCGGCCGGGGAAGGTGAACTCCGCCCCGAGGATGCCCTCGCGCGTCGCGTAGCGTTCGGCGATCCGCGCCGGGTCGTGGTCGTAGTCGTGGATCGAGAGGATGTCGGAGTCCGCGTGCTCCCAGCCGTCGTTCGAGATGACCGGACGCGACGGGTCGACCGTCTTGGTCAGCTGCACCAGCGCCTTCGCGTACGACACCATCCGCGGGTCGTGGGCGAGGTGCTGCACGCCCCAGCTCTCGTTGAGCGGCACCCAGGTGACGATCGAGGGATGCGACCGGTCGCGGTCGAGCACGGCCGACCACTCCGCGATGCTGCGGCGGACGGCCTCCGGGGTGAAGGCGTATGCGGCCGGCGCCTCGCCCCACACCAGCAGACCGAGCTTGTCCGCCCAGAACAGGAAGCGCGGGTCCTCGTACTTCTGGTGCACACGCGTGGCGTTGAAGCCGAGGTCCAGGATGAGCTGCGCCTCGGCGCGGAGGGCGTCGGCGCTCGGCGCAGCGGAGTGCGACTCCGGCCAGTACCCCTGGTTGAGCACCGACCGCAGGTACAGCGGACGGTCGTTGAGCAGGAAACGGCCGCCCTCCACCGCCGCCGAGCGCAGGCCCAGGTAGGACGCGACAACGTCGGCAGGAGCGTCGGGCGCCTGCAGCCGCACGGTCGCGTCCAGCAGGGTGGGGTGCGCGGGCGACCAGAGCAGCTCCTCGTACGCCTGCCCGTTGCTCTGCCGGTGGATGCGGAACGGCACCTCCACCTCGCGGCCCGCCACCGCCACCTCGACGCTCGCGAGCGGCTCCGCACCGAGGGCGACCTCGATGCGGACGGTGGTGCCCGCGGGTGCCGGTCGGCTCAGCCTCACCTGGGCGGTGACCTCGCCCGCGGGCACGTCGGTCAGCCAGTGCAGCTGCTCCACGCGCACGGCGGGGGCGGCCTCCAGCCAGACCGGCTGCCAGATGCCCGTGGTCCGGTGGTACCAGATGGAGTGCGGGTGGTGGCGCCAGTCCTGCTTTCCGCGCGGCTGGGCGACGTCGGCCGGGTCGTCCTCCGCCCGGATCGTCAGCGTGAGGTCGCGGTCCCCGGCGAGGTCGGCGAGATCGGTGATGTCGAGCGTGAACGGCGTGGAGCCGCCCTCGTGCGTGCCGGCCGAGCGGCCGTCCACCCATACCTCGCAGGCGTGGTCGACCGCTCCCAGGTTCAGCAGCAGACGCTCGCCCGACGGCAGTTCGTCGCGCAGCACCGTGCGCTGGTACCAGACGACGGGGTGGAACCCGGTGTCGCCGACCCCGGAGGCCGCCGACTCGAACGGGAACGGGACCTGGATGACGCCGCTCAGCGGGCCGGACGACTCCCAGTGCTCCCGGCGGCCGCGGTCGTCGTCGTCGAACGCGAACGTCCACGGACCGGAGAGGTCGAGCCAGTCGGCCCGGACGAGCTGGGGGCGCGGGTAGCGCCCGTCCTGCGCGGTGGCCGCGGCGACGCGGCGTTCCTCGGTGAGCATCCCACCAGCATGCACGAATCGTGCAGCGCTGTAAAGTCGGAAATCCGCCGGACCTACGAGGCGAGTGCGGGGGCGCTCTCGCGGGTCACGAGGGAGAACGGGGCCAGCTCGTGCCGGCCCATCCCGTCGAATCCCGCGACCCGCTCCAGCAGCATCTCGACGGCGCGTGCGGCGAGCGCCCGCATGTCGGGCGCCACGGTGGTCAGCGACGGGTAGGTGACGGCGGTCATGGGGGTGTTGTCCCAGCCGGTGATCGCGACGTCGTCCGGCACCCGGATGCCGCGCTCCTGAAGGGCGCGGAGTGCACCGATCGCGGCCAGGTCGTCGCGGCACACCAGGCCGTCGAAGCGCAGTCCCGCGTCGAGCGCGGCGCCGACGCCGCGGACCGCGTTGCCCGCCGTGACCGAGACGCTCGAGATGAGCAGTTCGGGATCGGGAGTGAGACCCGCGTCCTCCAGCGCCTGCTGGTACCCGGCCATGCGCAGCTTGGAGGTGCGCGTCGGCCGGGAGGCCTCGTGGCCGGCGAACGCGATCCTGCGGCGGCCGAGGGAGAGCAGGTGCTCCGTCGCCGCGCGGGCCGCCTCCACGTTGTCGATCATGATCCGGTCGACCGTCAGCGGGGCCGCGTTCTCGCCGAGCACGACGAGCGGGATGTCGATGCGCGACTGGGCGAGCTCGGCCGAGTTCATCACGCTGGGCTGGAAGATCATGCCGTCCACGAGGCCCGATTCGCCGGCCGAGACCACGGCGCGCTCGCCCTCGATGGTCCCCTCGGTCTGCTCGAGCAGCACGCGGTAGCCGCGCCGCTCCGCCTCGTCGGCGACGACGCGCGCCAGCTCGGCGAAGTACGGCAGGGTCACGTCGGCGAACGCCAGGGCGAGGAGGCCCGTGCGCCCGGTGGCCAGGCGGCGCCCCATGATGTTCGGGCGGTAGCCGAGCTCGTCGATGGCGCGCTGCACCCGCTCGCGCATCTGCGGGCTGACGTGCGCGTAGTTCCGCACGACGTTGGACACTGTCTTCATGGAGACGCCGGCGTGCTCCGCCACGTCCTGAAGTCTGACCGCCATCGCCGCTCCGTTCCGCGTCATCGTCGAGGGTGTTCGCTGCGTCACTCTACAGCGACGCTCCCCATGCAGGCATATCCGGGTTGACACGGTGTGTTCAGCGCTGTAAATTCGCCCCCACGTGCCGACGTACCGGCTCAAGCACCACCGTCCACGCGCCCACCCGGTCACCGGGGTTGCGCGAACGGCTCACTCAAGGGAGAGATCACATGAAGAAGCGATTCGCCGCACGCGCGATCGCACTCGCGGTCACGGCGGGCCTCGGGCTCGCGCTGACCGCCTGCGGAAGCAGCGGCGGCGCAGGAGGCGCGGAAGTCTCCTCCGGCGACTACACCGGACCGAAGGTCACCATCAGCTTCTGGAACGGCTGGACGGGCGGCGCAGCACCCGTGCTCGTCCCCAAGCTGGTGGACAAGTTCAACTCGGAGCACAAGAACATCGTCGTCAAGGACGTCCCGATGGAGTGGGCCGACATCGCCCGCAAGATGCCCCTCGCAGTCAAGGCGGGCAAGGGACCGGACGTCGCGGTCGGCCACGGCGACGACATCGCCACCTATGCGGCCCAGGGCCTCGTGCTGAAGGCGGACGACATCGTGAAGGGGCTCGGCTACAAGGCGAGCGACTTCCCGGAGGGCCTGCTCGACGCGGGCAAGTACAACGGCGGCCAGTACGCCGTGCCGTGGTCGGTCACCCCGCTCGGCCTCTACGTCAACAAGGACGTCCTGAAGTCGGCGGGCGTGGACAGCATCCCCACCGACAAGGCCGGCTACCTCGCGGCGCTCGACAAGCTGAAGGCCGCGGGCGTGCAGGGCGAGTGGGTCGACGGCTACGTCTTCACCGGCACCTTCGAGTTCGAGAGCCTGCTCTGGCAGTTCGGCGGCGACCTGTTCGACAAGGACGTCACGAAGGCCACCTTCAACTCCGACGCGGGCGTCAAGGCGCTCACCTGGATGACCGACCTCATCAAGAAGGGCTACAGCCCGGCCGACGTGGCGCAGGACGGCAACATCAACGCCCTCATCGCGGGCAAGACCGCGTTCAACTGGAACGGCGTCTGGCAGACCACGAACACCGCGTTCGACAAGCTGCAGTGGGAGGCCACCGCCGTCCCGCAGATCGGCGACCAGAAGGCCGTGTGGTCCTCGTCCACCCACTGGATGTTCATGAACAACAAGGGCCAGGACAAGAACAAGACCGCGGCCGCCGCGACGTTCGTCAAGTGGATGAACGACAACTCCGCCGACTGGCCCAAGACCGGTGAGCTCCCCGCGAAGAACTCGGTCCGCGACGACCCCAAGCTGGTGCAGACCTACCCGAACCTGAAGCCGTTCCTGGACCAGCTGCCGTACGCGCACTACGAGCCGATCGCCCCGGGCATCACCACCGTGGAGGCCACCATCACCACCGCGGTGAACGAGGCGATCACCGGCAAGAAGGACCCGAAGCAGGCGCTCGACGACGCGGTCGCGAAGGCGAACACCCTGCTGAAGCAGAACAAAGAGAAGTACGGTGACTGAGACCACCGCTTCGATCGTGGCGCCCCGGGAGACCGGGGCGCCACGCCCGCTTCGCTCGGGCCGCTCCCGGCGGCCCGGCGCTCCGCGGCGCACCGGCGTCGCGTACCTCTTCCTCGCGCCGTTCCTGGTGCTGTTCGTCGTCTTCGTTCTCGGGCCCGCGGTGTTCGGCCTGTGGATCAGCCTCACCAACTGGAGCCCGTTCCGGGTCAACCAGTCGTTCGTCGGGCTGAAGAACTACCTCGACCTCTTCACGCCGGGCTCCGCGACCTCCGGCGACTTCTGGCAGTCGATGTCGGCGACCGGCATCTTCACGCTCGCGAGCGTCCCCTTCCTGCTGATCATCCCGCTGCTGGTCGCCGTGCTGCTGAACCAGCGGATCCGGGCGGGATCGTTCTTCCGCGGCATCTTCTTCGCGCCGTACGTGCTCGGCGTCGCCGTCATCGGCGTGATCTGGAAGTACCTGCTCGACACGCAGTCCGGCATCGTCAACCACCTGCTCGGGATGCTCGGCCTGCCCGACAACCTCCCCTGGACCGTCGACACCCCCTGGGTCTGGGTGACCCTCGCCGGCGTGACCGTGTGGTGGACGATGGGGTTCAACACCGTCATCATCCTCGCCGGGCTGAAGGGCATCAGCCCCGACCTGTACGAGGCCGCCGCGCTCGACGGCGCCGGCGCCGTGCGCCAGTTCTTCAGCGTCACGCTCCCTGGCCTGCGCTCGGTGATGACCTTCGTGGTCACCATCACGATCCTCGCGAGCGCCAACATGTTCGGGCAGTCGTTCCTGATCACCAAGGGCGGCCCGGGCAACCAGACGCGCACGGCGATCATGTACATCGCCGACCAGGGCCTCTCGCAGAACAACATGGCCGCCGCCTCGGCGATGAGCTACGTGCTGTTCGCGTTCCTGGCGATCATCAGCATCATCAACTTCCGGCTCCAGCGGGAGCGGGCAGAGAAGAGCGCCTCATGACGACGACCACCACCCCCGTCCGGGAAGAGACCGCCGCACCGCGTGCGGTGCCCGGCCGCCGCAGGCAGAGCCCGCAGCGGGCGCTGCGGAAGAGCGTCCTCTACGCCGTGCTGATCGTGCTCGCGCTCATCGTCATCCTCCCGCTGGTGTGGATCCTGCTGACGTCGTTCAAGACCGACGGCGACGCCATCCGGAACCCGTACTCGGCGTTCCCCAACCCGTTCTCGACCGATGCGTACACGACCCTGGCGAGCGGGCAGCAGCCGGTGTTCCGCTGGTTCCTCAACAGCCTGGCGGCCGCGGCGCTGCAGACCGTGATCATCCTGGTCACCGCGTCGATGGCCGCGTATGCGCTCGCGCGCCTGGAGTTCTGGGGCAAGCGGATCGTGTTCGGCCTGATCGTCGCGACGCTGCTGGTGCCGCCGGTGATCTTCCTCATCCCGAACTACCTGATCGTGCAGAACCTGGGGTGGCTCGACACCATCTGGGCCATCACGATCCCGGGTGCCGCGAGCGCGTTCGGCGTGTTCTTCCTCCGTCAGTTCTTCGTCGGGCTGCCGGCGGAGATCGAGGAGGCGGCTCGCATCGACGGCGCAGGCGACTTCCGGATCTTCCTGCAGATCGTCCTCCCGCTCGCCCGGCCTGCGCTGGCGACCCTTGCGGTGCTGAGCTTCCTGGCGAACTGGAACGACTTCCTGTGGCCGGTCTACGTGCTCCTCAGCCCGGAGAACCTCACACTGCAGCCCGGCCTGTCGCAGCTGCAGGGCGCCTACTCCACCCACTACGCCATCGTCATGGCGGGCGCGGTGATCGCGTCGGTGCCGGTGCTCATCCTGTTCTTCTTCGCCCAGAAGCAGATCGTCGAGAGCGTGGCCACCAGCGGGGTCAAGGGGTGAGGGTGCGCCGCCTCGCGGTCGCGGCCGTCGCGGCGTGCGCTCTGGCCGCCGGGCTCGCGGGGTGCTCCGCGGGCTCGGCGCCGAGCGCGGAGCCGTCGCCCACGATCGCGCCGTTCCAGATCGACAGCGACTTCCCCGACCCCGGTGCCCTGGTCGTCGGCGACCGCGTCTACGCGTACGCGACGAACACGCCGGCGGTGAACGTCCAGCTCGCCACCAGCGACGACATGAAGACGTGGACGCTGAGCGACCGGGATGCGATGCCCGACCTTCCTGCGTGGGCGCTCCCGGGCAAGACCTGGGCGCCCGGACCGGCCCGGCTCGCGGGCGGCCGGTTCGCCCTCTACTTCACCGCATCGGATGCCTCCAGCCGCTACCAGTGCATCGGCGTCGCGTTCGCCGACCGACCGGAGGGTCCGTTCACCTCGACAGCCGACAAGCCGCTCGTCTGTCCCGTCGATCAGGGCGGCGCGATCGACGCGAGCGTAACCATCGACGCGGACGGACAGCGCTACCTGGTCTGGAAGAACGACGGCAACTGCTGCGGCTTCGACACCTGGCTCTACGCGCAGCCGCTCGCGGCAGACGGCGCCTCCCTCACCGGCGAGCCGACGCGCCTGATCAAGCAGACCGAGCCGTGGGAGGGGCACCTCATCGAAGCTCCCGTGATCGTTCGGCACGACGGCCAGTACGTGCTCCTCTATTCTGCGAACGACTACGGCGACTCCTCCTACGCGACCGGCGCCGCGACGGCGAAGAGCCTCCTTGGCCCCTATGCGAAGGCGAAGAACCCGTTGCTGTCCACCTCCGGCTCGAAGGGCCGCTACCTCGGACCGGGCGGTGAGGACCTGGTGACCTTCCGCGGCGAGGACTGGTTGCTCTTCCACTCGTGGGACGAGGCGTTCGCCTACCGCGGGATGCATGCCGTCCCCGTCACCTGGCGGAACGGCCTGCCGGAGCCGTCGCCGTGACCGGGCGAGGCCTCCGCGTCGCCCGGCACTGGGGACCGGTCTGGGCCGGCTATTTCGCCGACCCGTTCGTGCTGCGGCTGCGGGACGGAGGCTACGTCGCCTACGGTACGCATCCCGGCAGCGACGACGACCGGGTCTTCGAGGCCCTCGTCTCGCCCGACCTCGCGGCCTGGCAGAGCGCCGGCGCGGTGCTCGAGCGTCTGCCCCAGGGCTTCGGCGACGACTACTGGGCGCCGGAGGTCGCGGAGACCGACGAGGGCTTCTGGATGTACTACTCGGTCGGCCGCGGCATCGACGGCCACCACCTGCGGGTCGCCCGCGCCGACTCCGCCACCGGACCCTTCCGTGATCTCGGCGTCGACCTCACCCCGGATGAGGTCTTCGCCATCGATGCCCACCCGTTCCAGGACGTCGATGGCCGCTGGTACCTCTTCTTCGCCCGGGACGTGCTCGACCATGAGCGGCCGGGAACGCACCTCGCCGTCGCCCCGCTCGGCGCCGGGATGGCGTCGCTCGACGATCCGGCCGTCGCGGTCCTCGCACCGAACGCCGACTGGCAGCTCTACGAGCGCGACCGGCTCATCCATGACCGGCGCTTCGACTGGCACACGCTGGAGGGCCCGGCCGTCCTCCACCGCGACGGCCGTTACTGGCTCACCTATTCGGGCGGCGCGTGGACCGGCGAGGGCTACGCGGTCGGAGTGGCCGTCGCCGACCATCCGCTCGGCCCCTGGGGGCACGTGGATCAGCCGCCGCTCCTGCGCAGCGGCGGCGACCTGCGGGGCCCGGGCCACAACTCGCTGACCGTCTCACCCGACGGAACGGATGTGATCGCGTTCCACTCCTGGAACGCGGACGCGACCATGCGGCAGCTGCACCTCGGCGCCGTCCACGTCGAACACTAGGGAGAAGCCATGACCGCCGACGTCCCCCGCGTCACCCCGTCGATGCCGGACACCGCAGGAGTCGATCCCGGGATTGCGGACGCCGTGGCCGCCCTCTACGCCGACGGCATCGTCGGCAAGAAGGGCGCCTTCACGGTCGAATGGGCGGATCGTCTCCGCGAGGACATCGATGCGGCGTTCGCCGAGGCGCTCGGCCGCCCGGGCGGCGCTGTCGGCCGTGGCACCAAGCGCTACTACGTGGAGCTCCATCCCGAGCAGCTGCACGGCTGGCTGGACATCGTCGACCACCCGTGGGTGCGCGGCGTGTGCGAGGCGGTGCTCGGCCCCGACTACCAGATCGTCGAGCTCGGCTTCGACGTGCCGGGTCCCGGTGCGAAGGACCAGCCGTTCCACCGCGACTTCCCGATGCCCGACGAGACGAAGCGGACCGGCCGCCTGACCTCGCTGGCCTTCAATCTGACGGCTGTCGACACCGCCGAGGACATGGGCCCGTTCGAGATAGCGCTCGGCACGCAGTGGGACCTCCCCGAGGGATTCGAACACGAGATGTTCCCGGTGAGAGAGCTGTACCCGCGCCTCCAGGAGCGCGCCGTGCGCAAGTACCCGCTGCGCGGCGACATCTCCGCCCGGTCGGCGCTCACGCTGCACCGCGGCACCGAGAACACGTCGCAGCTGTCCCGTCCTGTTCTGGTGCTCGGCGTGGATGCGCCGGGCGCGGGGAACGCGGAGCACCACGACATGGCCGTGACCCGGAACTTCTACGACAGCCTCCCGGACCGCGTGAAGCGGCACCTCGTGTGCCCGATCGTGGACGAGCTCACCCCGATCACCCAGAAGCACACGATCGAGGGCCTCATGATGGGCGACGCGTGAAGCCGGGCGTCCGCCGTTAAACCACGATGCCGGGCTGTAGGAAGACTAGGGTTTCTTCCTACGGCCCGGCATACGTTCGGGGTTACGCCGGTGGATTATTCGGGTTCCCCCGGCGCTCTTCGAGAATACACGACAAGACCGGTCTGTGTAGGTCAAATGGAGGACATTTTTGTACCCCGGCCTGTCCCCAATTTGAGGGGCAAGCGGCTGGTCAGGCGCTGAGCTCCTGCTTGAGGGCGGCGACGAAGGCGTCGATGTCGTCCTCCGTGGTGTCGAAGGAGCACATCCAGCGCACCTCGTTGTTGGCCGCATCCCAGTCGTAGAACCGGAAGTGCTCGCGCAGACGATCCGCGACGCCGGTCGGCAGGGTCGCGAACACACCGTTCGCCTGCGTCTCCTGGCTGAAGCCGACGCCCTGGATGCTGCCGTCGGCGATGCCCGCCTCCAGGGCGTTCCGCAGCCGCGTCGCCATGGCGTTGGCGTGCCCGGCCGACCGCAGGTACAGGTCGTCGGTGAGCAGCGCGATCAGCTGCGCCGAGATGAACCGCATCTTCGACGCGAGCTGCATGTTCAGCTTGCGGAGGTAGATGAGCCCCTCGGAGGCCGCCGGGTTGAGCACGACGACGGCCTCGCCGTACAGCATGCCGTTCTTCGTGCCGCCGAAGCTGAGCACGTCGACGCCCGCGTCGGTCGTGAACGCCCGCAGCGGCACGCCGAGGGTGGCCGCCGCGTTGGAGATGCGCGAGCCGTCCATGTGCAGCTTCATGCCCTTGGCATGCACGTGGTCGGCGATCGCGCGGATCTCCTCCACCGTGTAGGCCGTGCCGAGCTCCGTCGTCTGCGTGATGGACACGACGAGCGGCTGTGCCCGGTGCTCGTCGCCCCATCCCCACGCCTCGCGGTCGATGAGCTCGGGGGTGAGCTTGCCGTCCGGCGTCTCCACGGTCAGCAGCTTGATGCCGGCGACCTTCTCGGGCGCGCCGGCCTCGTCGGTGTTGATGTGCGCGGTCTTGGCGCAGACGACGGCGCCCCAGCGCGGCAGCATCGACTGCAGCCCGACGACGTTCGCTCCGGTGCCGTTGAAGACCGGATAGACCTCGACGCCCTCGCCGAAGTGCTCGGCGAACACCTCGTGCAGCCGTGCGGTGTAGACGTCCTCGCCGTACGCGATCTGGTGACCGCTGTTGGCGGCGGAGATGGCGTCGAGGATCTCGGGATGCACACCCGCGTAGTTGTCGGAGGCGAACCCGCGAAGGGTGAGGTCGTGGAGTTGAAGCGTCACGGTTCCATCCTTCCAGGCGTGAGCGGGATGCGCTGACCGTTGACCGAGGCCGCCTCCGCATCCCAGAGCCCCACGACCTCGTCTCCGAGCCGGGCCTCCAGGCCCTCGAGCGACTTCACGACGAACACGGTCGCCGCCGACTGCGGCGCCTGCTTCGCGAAGCCCTGCGCGATCGCGCGGACCCAGGCGTCGGCGGCCGCCTTCGCCGCCGCGTAGTTGGCGCCGCCGGGATAGGGCTTGTCGACCGCCGTCGACGAGACGATCGCCAGGCGCCCGGCGGGAGAGGCGGCGAGGTCGTCGAAGAAGACGCGGGTCGTGTTGCGGAGGGTGCGGAAGGCGCGCTCCAGGAAGTCCCAGTCCTCGTCGCTCTGCCCGGCGAACCCGCCGCCGCCGCGCCAGCCGCCGACGAGGTGGATGAGACCGTCGAGGTGGCCGAACTTCAGGTGGATGCGCATGGCCAGCTCGGCCACGGCGTCCCGGTCGGCGAGATCGCAGGCGCGCGTGTCCACGCCCGGCACCGCGGCCTCCAGGGCATCCAGCGCCTCCTGCCGGGTGCCGACCGCGAGGACGCGGGCGCCCGCGGCGACGAGCGCCCGGGCGACGGCCTCGCCGGACGCGCTGGTCGCCCCGGCGAGGAGGACGAGTCTGCCCGCCGCGCCGGACGGCCCGGCCTCCGAGGAGGGCCGGGCCGCCGGGTGCGCCGCGTGAGCGTCGGTCATACGGCGTCCGTCGTGCCGGTGATTCCGGCGGTGGACTCGATGACCGCCGCCATCTTCTTGTTCAGTGCCTCGTAGAACATCGACAGCGGGAACTCGTCGTCCAGCACCTGGTCGGTGTAGCCCTTCGGCGGACCGGCGAGCACCTCGTCCGAGAGGCCGCGCGCCCAGTTGGAGGCCGGGTGCGGGGTCAGCGTCTCGGTGAGCATCTCGTACGCCGCCAGCCAGTGCGCCACCTTCGGCCGGTCGATCGACCGCCAGTAGAGGTCGTTGATCCGGTCGCTGAGGGCGACGACCACGTCGGGCACGTTCTCCCAGTCGATGGTGAGCTGGGTGTCGGTCCAGTGCAGCACGTTGTGCTGGTGCATCCACGCGAACAGCAGCTGGCCGCCGAGCCCGTCGTAGTTGCGCACCCGGCTGCCGGTGATCGCGAAGCGGAAGATACGGTCGAAGATCACCGCGTACTGCACCAGGTGCGCGTGATCGCGGATCGCGCGCTGCGCATCCGACAGCTCCGACTCCGGCAGGGCGCTGAGCTCGCGCTCCAGCTTCACCGACTCGCGGAACGCCGTCAGGTCGCAGCGCAGCTCCTCCAGCGAGTAGAGGAAGAACGGCATCCGCTGCTTGATCATGAACGGGTCGAACGGCAGGTCGCCGCGCATGTGGCTGCGGTCGTGGATGATGTCCCACATCACGAAGGTCTCCTCCGTGAGGTGCTGGTCGTCCAGCATCGCGGCCGCGTCGTCCGGCAGCTCCAGCTTGGTGATCTCGGCGGCGGCGCGCACCACGCGGCGGTAGCGCGCGGCCTCGCGGTCCTGGAAGATCGCCCCCCAGGTGAACTGCGGGATCTCGCGCATCGCGACGGTCTCCGGGAACAGCACCGCGGAGTTGGTGTCGTAGCCGGGCGTGAAGTCGACGAACCGCAGCGCGACGAACAGCTTGTTGCCGTAGTCGCCTGCCTCCAGTTCCGCGACGAACTCCGGCCAGATCACCTCGACCAGCAGCGCCTCGACGTGACGGTCGGGGCTGCCGTTCTGCGTGTACATCGGGAACACGACCAGGTGGCCGAGCCCGTCCACGCGGTGCTGCTGCGGCTGGAACTCGTTCAGCGAGTCGAGGAAGTCGGGCACGCCGAAGCCCTCGTCCGCCCAGCGGGCGAAGTCGCGCTGCAGGGCGGCGAGGTAGGACGCGTCGTGCGGGAACGCCGGTGCGAGTGCGGCGATCGAGTCGACGATGGTGCGGACGTGCTCCGCGGCGGCCGGCCGATCGGACTCCTGCTCGACCGAGCCGTCCTTGACCTGGAGCGCCTGCAGCGCGACGGCGGCGTCCTTGAGGCGCAGCCAGGCGGGGTCGTTCGCGACCTCGCGGACCGGGCGGCCGTCCTCGACGACCTCGGGCTCTCCGACAATCGCGTCTGCGGTGTAGTTCTGGACGAATTGAGACATGACGAACCTCCCGTCGCTGGTCGGCCGCTCGCACGCGGCAGTGAAGTGGATGAATCGAGCCTATCCGGGGATCGCAAGCGTTTTGTTGCCCATTCCGGCGGAAAAGTGCGCGATCCGCCGCGCAGGCGCAGCTATTCGCCGGCCGCGCGGCACCTGGTTGACGCAACACGCCGCGCCGACGGGACGCCGTACGGCGTGTTGCGTCCACTCGTTCGTCAGGCGGCGTCCCAGACGGGGGCGCAGAGCGCCTCGACCCGGTCGCAGGTGGCGAGCAGGGCGGTGGGGTCGGGGGCGGCATCGGCGACGATGCCGTCGATGGAGCGGAGGCGGGCGCGGTCGAGCAGCCGCTTCTCGTTGGTGACCCACTCGCCCCTCGCCGCCAGCACGGCGTGCGCGGTCTGAAGCGCAGCGACGGTCAGCGTGGCGGTGCACTGCGCCAGCCTGCCCGCCGAGGCGTGACTGCGCGCGTAGGCGACGTGCATCCGCGCATTGCCGGACCACACCGCGGGCGCCGACCTCTGCAGCGCGGGCGGAAAGGCCGGCCGCGGGAGCTCACCGGTCAGCACGCGGGCGATGGCGAGTTCCGCGAGCAGGAGGTAGCCCGGGATGCCGGCCAGGTGGAACGCCAAGGGCTCGATGTGCATGCGTCCGGCCTCGGCGTCGGCGATCTCCCGTTCCACCGCGTCCAGATCGCGCCAGTGCAGGTCGACGGGGATGCCTCCGACCTGCAGCCATGCGCCGCCGTTGAACACGCCGCCGCCCCAGCCGCCGAGCTCCGACACCTCGCCGGGATGGCCGAGCGCGCGCACGAGCTCGGGGTCGAAGCCGCCGCGGTAGTAGACGCCGAGGTCCCAGTCACTGTCTGGGCGCTCGTCGCCCGTGGCCCGCGATCCGCCGAGGGCGATCGCCCGAACGCCCGGCAGCGCCGAGAGCTGGGATACCAGGTGCGCGACCGGCTCATCCATCCCGCGATGGTAGCGCGGCGGCGGCCGCACCCTCCGGAGGGTAGACGAGGTGCCCGTCCACCATCCGAGCCGCCGGGGTCAGCACTGCCGGGCGCACGGACGTCTCGGAAAGGATGTCGAAGACCTCGACGCCGCGCACCAGCAGCGCATCCGTCACCAGGCGGCGGTGGCAGCGCCACGGAACGGCCTCGCTGCACATGATCGCGGGCCGCGACGTCTGCGCCAGGGCGAGCAGCTCGTCCAGCCCCTCGGCGAACGGCGGCGTCGCCATGTAGTCCGCGTACGCGCGGAACGCCGCCACCCGCCAGTACCCGTTCGGGCCCTGGACGCCGGCGGGCGTGTGCCGCCTGCCGCCGAGCCGTTCCAGCCAGCGGTACCCGATGTCCGGCGGCAGTGCGGCCTCGATCGCGTCGCGGTTCCACTGCGGCAGACGCCGCGACGACGGGAAGTGCCGGATGTCGGCGAGCAGCGTCACGCCATTGACGCGCAGCATCCCGACCACCTCGTCGAAGCCGCGCGTCGAGTGGCCGATCGTGAACACGGTGGGCATGCGGAGGACGGTACCCCCGACGCCGCGTCGCTTCTGCGGCCCCTCGTCACGTGTGCGCCCGGGCGCGCAGTCGCAGACGCTACGGGGCGCAGCAGTCGCGGGCCTGCGATGATGGAGGCATGGCGAGGACGGTTCGTGGCGCACGTGTGCTGATCACCGGCGCCGCCTCCGGGATGGGGCGGCTGTATGCCGAGCGCGCGGTGCTCGAAGGAGCGCGCGCCGTCGTGCTGTGGGACCGCGATGAGGCCGCTCTGACCGAGCTGACGCACCGGCTGCGCCGCGAGATCCTCGCCGGACGCACCGCCGCCGCGTGGGGCGCGCCGGAGGGCTCGCCCAGCTCGTCGGCCGGGCGCCCGGCGACCACGGTGCTGCCGTACGTCGTCGACCTCTCGGAGCTGGGAGCGATCGCGCAGAGCGCGCAGGCGGTGCGCAAGGAGCTGGGCGGCGTCGACGTGCTCATCAACAACGCCGGGATCGTGCGCGGCAAGTTCTTCTGGGAGCACGACAACGGCGAGGACACCCGCCCGACCATGCAGGTCAACGCGCTCGCGCCCATGTACGTGACGCGGGAGTTCCTGCCCGGGATGCTGCAGAGCGCCCGCGAGGCCCGCATCGTCAACATCGCGTCCGCCGCCGGCACCATCGCGAACCCCCGCATGAGCGTGTACGCGGCGAGCAAGTGGGCGGTGATCGGCTGGAGCGACAGCGTCCGGCTGGAGCTGAAGCGGCAGGGCTTCGGGCACGTCAAGGTGACGACGGTCGCCCCCAGCTACATCGACACCGGGATGTTCGAGGGTGCGCGCGGGCCGCTCCTGACCCCGGTGATGACGCCGGAGTACGTGGTCGACCGGGTGTGGACGGCGATGCTGGCCGGCAGGCCGATGCTGATGCTGCCGTGGACGGTCGGGCTGGCGAAGACGCTGCGCGGCATCCTGCCGGTGCGGGCGTGGGATGCGATCGCCGGCCGCGTGTTCGGCGTCTACGACTCGATGGACGACTTCACCGGGAGGGAGGGCTAGGCCGATTGCGGCCGCCCACCCCTGCAAATTCTGTGAGAACTCACATAAAGTGGGCTTCCGAACGATCGAACAAGGGAGCCGAGCGTGAGCGATCCGTCGTGGACCCAGGTGGTCAAGACCGTCGAGCCTGAGCAGCCCGAGCTGAAACGCGCACTCGGTCCCGGGCTGCTGCTGCTCTTCATCGTCGGGGACATCCTGGGCACCGGGGTCTACGCGCTCACCGGTCAGGTGGCCGCAGAGGTGGGCGGAGCGGCCTGGCTGCCGTTCCTGCTCGCCTTCGCCGTGGCGACCGTGACCGCGTTCTCCTACCTCGAGCTGGTCACCAAGTACCCGCAGGCGGCGGGGGCGGCGCTGTACACGCACAAGGCGTTCGGCGTCCACTTCTTCACGTTCATCGTGTGCTTCATCGTGATGACCTCGGGCATCACGTCGGCCTCGACGGCCTCCCGCGCGTTCGCGGTGAACCTGACGATCGGGTTCGGCCTGCCGAACGACAACCTCACCACCCTCCTGATCGCGCTCGCGTTCATCGTGCTGATCATGCTGGTCAACCTCCGCGGCGTGTCCGAGAGCGTCTGGCTGAACGTGGTGCTCACGCTGGTCGAGCTCTCCGGCCTGCTGCTCGTCATCTTCATCGGGATGTGGGCGATCGCCGGAGGCAACGCCGACTGGTCGCGGGTGGTCGCGTTCGAGACCCCGGAGGACAAGGGCGTCCTGCTGGCGGTCAGCACGGCCACCTCGCTCGCGTTCTTCGCGATGGTCGGCTTCGAGGACTCGGTCAACATGGCCGAGGAGACCAAGGAGCCGAGCCGCATCTTCCCGAAGATGATGCTCAGCGGCCTCGGCATCGCCGCCGTGATCTACGTGCTGGTGTCGATCACCGTGGTGGCGCTCGTGCCGATCGGACAGCTCGCCGGCAGTGAGACCCCGCTCGTCACCGCCGTCGAGGCGGCGGCTCCGGGCTTCCCGATCAACGACCTCCTGCCGTTCATCTCGATGTTCGCCGTCGCCAACACGGCCCTCATCAACATGATGATGGCCAGCCGCCTGCTCTACGGCATGAGCAGGCAGAAGGTGCTGCCGCCGTTCCTGGCGAAGGTCTCGCCGAAGCGCAGGACGCCGTGGACGGCCATCCTGTTCACCACGGCCCTCGCGGTCGCCCTGATCGGCTACGTGTCGCTCGACCCGAAGGGCTCGATCGTGGCGCTGCTCGGCGGCACGACATCCCTGCTCCTGCTCGCGGTGTTCGCGGTCGTCAACGTCGCGGTGCTCGTGCTGCGCAAGCAGCCGGTCGACCACAAGCACTTCCGTGCGCCGACCGTGCTCCCGATCGTCGGCGCCATCACCTGCCTGTACCTGGTCTTCCCCTGGACATCCGGCCGCCCGGGCGGCCAGTACACGATCGCGCTCGGACTGCTCGCGATCGGGGTGCTGCTCTGGGCGGCGGAGCGCATCTACGCCGCGGCCGCGAAGCGGCGGGAGACTGGGGAGGGGAAGCCCGGTGCGAGCGTGAAGGAAGAGCCGACTTCCCGGCGATGATCTGCGCGCCTCCAGCCTCGTGAGCGAACGGATCGTTCCGTCGCAAGGCCTGCTGCTGGAAACCCAGCCCTCCTGCTCCTCCTCTCGCCCGTGAATCCCGGCGGGGCGGGACGCGGAGCGTAAGAACGTGGCGACCCTGCAGGTCCTTACTGATGTTGCGGCGGAATTTCGAGGGGGCCGGCGACATCGGCCGGTAGGCGGAGGAGACCCATGCGTTCAACAATGGCAACGAGACGTCGATTCGGGGCGCGCCGGATCCTGGGACTCGTGGCGATCCCGATGTCCGCGCTCATCGCCCTCGGCGTGATGGTGCTCGGCGGATTCGGTGCTTCTTACGCCGCTGCGGAACGCGGGCACCACTTCCCATCAGAGGCGTTCGAGTCTAGTGAAGAGGTCACTTTCCACGCAGACTCGCGCAACAACGTCGTTCTCTACGTCGACGAATCGTCGGCTCGGGAACGCGTTTACTGCGCGGCGAGTTCCGCGAGTGGCGAGTCCATCGCGCTGAAGGATTCGCGTGGCGGCACACCGATGGTCATGACGAGCGAGGATGCGAGCTCCGATGGCAACCATGTCACCACGCGGGAGCGTCGAATCTATCCGAAGGTGTACACGTTCACTCCTGCCCATTCCGGCGAGGTGACGGTCAGCTGCGAACTTGGGAACCCTCAGGGCGGGTTCAAGCTGGACAACAGCGGGATGGCGACGTCCGAGTTCAGTGCCCCGCTTCTTGCGGGTCTCGCGACTGGCACGATTCTGGGAGTGGCCGGGCTGGTCGCCGCCGTTGTCCCGACACGTCGCCGCTAGACGCCGCGTACCCCGCTACGCGTCCCCCGCCCGGTGGCGGGGCTGGCCGCGCTCGACCCCTCGGGCGCGCGGGCCAGCCGGCCGAGCTCGCGCCGGTGTATGTGCTCCTCGCCTCCGACGAGGGCTCGTACATCTCGGGGGCGCGGGTGGCGGTGACGGGCGGCCGCCCCGCCCTGTAGTCCGCGCACGCACGAGAACGGCGCCGGTGGTCAGGCCACCGGCGCCGTTCGCGTCTTCGAGGGTGAGCGGTCAGACCGTCTCGCCGCGGTCGACCTCGCCGCGCCAGGCGCCCGTCTCGCCGCCGTGCGACTCGATGAACTCCTTGAAGTTCTTGAGGTCCTTCTTCACCGCGTGGTCGTCGAGGCCGAAGACCTGGCCGACCTTCTCCAGCGCGTCCGACGGCGCCCACTCCAGCTGGACCGTCACCTTGGTCTCCGTGTCGGAGAGGCGGTGGAACGTGACGACGCCCGCGTGCTCGGTGTCGCCGGCGACCGACTTCCACGCCACGCGCTCGTCGGGGATCTGCTCGGCGATGACGGTGTCGAACTGACGCTCAGCACCGCCGATCTTGACCCGCCAGTGGTTGGTGGTCTCATCCACCTGGGTGATCTCCTCCACCTCGTCGAGGAAGTGGGGGAAGGACTCGAACTGGGTCCACTGGTTGTATGCCGTCGTGACGGGCACGCTCACGTCGATGGACTCGGTCACTGCAGCCATGTCGGCTCCTTTCGCTGTACTTCTCGTTCTTCGCGATCGGAGCCGACGCTAGGCCGGGTAGGGCGGGGGGAGTAGGGGATGGATTTCTCAGCCGGATCGTGGAAAGCCCAACGACCCTGCCCGCGCTACGGCGTGCTCACGCCCAGCGCCGGGCCGCCCAGCGCTCGAACAGGCCGAGCAGCGAGTCCGTGATCTTGCCGAGCACGGCCAGGAGGATGATCGCGAGGAAGAGGCGGTCGGTTCGGCCGTTGTTCTGCGAGTCGCTCAGCAGGAAGCCGAGCCCCATCGACGACGCGATCAGCTCGGCGGCGACGAGGAACAGCCACGCCTGGGCGAGCGCCAGCCGGAGGCCGGAGATGACCGACGGCAGCACGGCGGGAAGCTGCACCGTGGTGAACAGGCGCACGCCGTTCAGGCCGAACGCGCGCCCCGCCTCCACCAGGTGCCGGTCGACGTGCTTGAGGGCCGCGGCGACGGTCGTGTAGACGGGGAAGAACGCGCCGATGGCGATCAGGATGATCTTGGAGTCCTCGCCGATCTTGAACCACAGGATCAGCAGCGGCACCCAGGCGAGCGACGGCACGGCACGGATGGCGGCGAGGGTCGGGCTGAACAGGATGTCCGACCAGCGCGACAGCCCGACCAGCGCCCCCAGCAGCAGGCCGAGCGCCGCGCCGATGGCGAAACCGATCAGCACGCGCTGGGTCGAGATCGCGACGTACTGCCCGAGCAGCCCGCGCTGGGCCAGGTCGACCGCCGCCTCCCACACCATCGCGGGTGTCGGCAGCTGCGACGACGTGAACGCGCCGGAGGTCGCGGCGAGCTGCCAGGCGACGAGGAGGATCACGGGGATGAGGAATCCCGCGGCGATCCGCACCCAGCGGCGGGAGGCCCGCGGGATGCGGGAGCCCGGCGGCTCCGGGCGCGGCCGCTCGCGGGCGACCGAGGTGCCGCCTCCACCGGCCAGCCCGGTGCCGCCGACGTAAATCAGCGGGCCGTCGCCTCCCGGCGCGTTGCTCGTCGTCATGGTCTCCGTCAGCCCCCGATGGCGCTCGGGTCGGCCTTCGTGGCGAACGCCGGGTCGAGCAGCGTGTCGAGCGCCTTGTCGATGTCGGCCTGCGAGCGGACGTCGCCCGACTGGACGAAGATCGGGCCGACCTTCTTCAGAACGGCCAGCTGCGCCTTCCCCGGCACGTTGGAGACGTCCAGGTTGGTGCGCTCGGTGATGACCGTGGTGGCGACGGCCGGGTCGATGCCGGCGACGTCGGAGAGGATCTTCGCCGTCTCGTCGGGGTGCTTCTGCGCCCAGGCCCGCGCGTACTCGTAGGTGTTCACGACGGTCTGAGCCACGTCCGGCTTCGACGACAAGAACGACTCGGTCGCGTTCAGGAAGCCGTAGGTGTTGAACTTCACGTTGCGGTAGATGAGCTTCGCGCCCGACTTCTCGGCGTTCGCCATGATCGGGTCGAGGCCGCTCCAGGCGTCCACCGAGCCGTTCTGCAGGGCGGCCCAGCCGTCCGCGTGCTGCAGGTTCTGGATGGTGACGTCGCTGGCGGACAGGCCGTTGGCCTCCAGCGACTGCAGCAGGAAGAAGTACGGGTCGGTGCCCTTGGTGGCGGCGACCTGCTTGCCCTTGAGCTCCTTCACCGAGGTGATCGGGGAGTTCGGTCCGACGACGATCGCCGACCACTCCGGCTGCGAGTAGATGTCGATCGTCTTGATCGCGGAGCCGTTGGAACGGGCGAGCAGCGCGGCCGAGCCGGCGGTGGAGCCGACGTCGATGGCACCGGAGCGCAGGGCCTCGTTGGCCTTGTTCGAGCCGGCGGACTGCACCCAGTTGACCGTGATGTCCTGCTTCTTCAGCGCCTTCTCCAGCCATCCCTCCTTCTTGATGACGAGGCTCAGCGGGTTGTAGGTGGCGAAGTCGATGTTGAGCGTCCCGCCCTTGGTGACGCCGGCGGTGCTCTCCGAGCCGGCTGCGGCCCCCTCGCCGGCGACGCAGCCGGTCAGCAGGAGGCTCGTGGCCGCGGCGATGGCCGCGGCGGCGGTCAGGATGGTGGATGTGCGGCGCATGATGCCTCTCGGGTCGCTGTGCGTAGGGGTTTCAGTACGGGAAGACGGGGAGTGCGGTGGTGCGGTGCTCGCCGTGGGCGCGGCCGTGGCGGTCGATGCCCAGGCCGTCGAGCAGGTCCGCGCGCAGCGCGGCGAGCTCCGCCGAGCCGCGATCGCGCGGACGAGCGCCGGGAACGGTGGTGACGCTGCGGATCGTGGAGCCGTCGCGCCCCGGCTCGGTGCCGAGCAGGACGACGCGGTCGGCGAGCTGCAGGGCCTCGTCGACGTCGTGGGTGACGAGCAGGATCGTGGTGGGCGCGGCCGCGTGGACGTCGAGCAGGAGGTCCTGCATGCGGAGCCGGGTGAGCGCGTCGAGGGCGCCGAACGGCTCGTCGAGCAGCAGGACGCCGGGATTGCGGGCGAGAGCCCGGGCGAGGGAGGCGCGCTGCGCCATGCCGCCGGAGACCTCGCGCGGCCGGAGGGCCGCAGAGGCGGTGAGCCCGACGAGGTCGAGCAGCCGGGCGACGCGCTCTCGGCCAGCGGCGCGGTCGAGGCCGCGGGGGAGTCCGAGCGCGACGTTGTCGGCGAGCGAGCGCCACGGGAGCAGGCGCGGCTCCTGGAAGCCGACCGCGCAGCGCGCATCCACGCCGGCGACCGGGGTGCCGTCGATCAGGGCGGCGCCGCCCGTGGGGGTGTCGAGTCCGCCCGCGATGCGCAACAGCGTCGACTTGCCGCAGCCGCTCGGGCCGAGGATCGCGACGACCTCGCCCGGCGCGATGCGGAGGGACACGTCGCGCAGCACCACGCGCTGCCGCTCGGCGGACCGCGTGTCGCGCGTGTCCCGTACCTCGAAGGCGCGCCCGACGCCGTCGAAGGCGACGGGGAAGGCGGAGGACGGAGCGGCGGTCATGGTGCTCCGACGCTACCGAGGGGCGGCGCCCGCCCGCTGGGCCGCTGAAACGCTACGTAACGAAAGCGGCCCAGCCGTGCCTCGGGAGCGTCAGAGCGAGGCGCCGGGGACGCCGGAGATCACGAGCGCGGCGCCGCCGATCCACACGCCGACCGCGAGCACGATGCCTGCGAGCGGCACCCAGAACGCGATCCGCCTGCGCACGAGCAGCACGACCGCGACGATGGTGGTCGCCACGGCGACCGCGCCAGGGCCGAGGAGCGCGACGAAGAAGCCTGCGCTCATCCGGCCGGTGTCGCACACGGTCGAGGCGCCGCACGGGTCGCTCGCGAAGACGAGGAAGAACGCGAAGAAGGTCAGGCCGATGGTGATCGCCCCGCCGATCACCAGGAGGACGATCGTGGTGACGAGGTCCCACACCTCGACGGGACGGCGCGGAGCGGGCGGCGGTGCGTAACCGGGCGGCGGGGTCGTCATCGTCTCGTCTCGTCTCCTCTCGCTGCGTCTGCTCGCTGCGTCTCAGCCGAAGATCATGGGACGGTCGTCGTCGTCCTCGTCGCCGGCCGGCTGCGCGAGCTCGACGAGAACGGGGACGTGGTCGCTGGGGGCGTCGCCCTTGCGCTCGTTGCGGTGGATGCTCGCATCCACGACCCGGTCGGCGAACGCACGGGAGCCGAGGATGAAGTCGATCCGGAGGCCCTCGTTGCGCGGGAAGCGCAGCTGCTTGTAGTCCCAGTACGTGTAGCCGTCGGGGACGATCGGGCGGACGACGTCGGTGAGGCCGGCTTTCTCGAAGGCGGCGAAGGCCGTGCGCTCCGGCGGCGAGATGTGGGTCGAGAGGCCGGGGACCAGGCTGGGGTCGCCGACGTCGGAGTCGAGCGGGGCGACGTTCCAGTCGCCCATGAGAGCGAGCTGGAGGCCCGGATCGTCGGCGAGCCAGCGCTGGGTGTCGGCCGCGAGCGCCGCGAGCCAGTCGAGCTTGTAGACGTAGTGCGGGTCGGCCAGGGCGCGGCCGTTCGGCACGTACAGGCTCCAGAGCCGCAGGCCCTCGACCGTCGCGCCGATCGCCCGCGCCTCCTTTGGAAGGTCGGGGCCGTCGTGGTCCTTCAGGAAGCCGGGCATGTCGGGGAAGCCGATCTCGACGTCTTCGAGGGGGAGGCGGCTGGCGATCGCGACACCGTTCCACTGGTTGAGGCCGTGCAGCACGACCTCGTACCCGGCCTCCTCGAACGCGGCGTAGGGGAACTGTTCCGGCTTGCATTTGATCTCCTGCATCGCCAGGACATCGACGTCTTCGCGGACCATCCAATCGACCACCCGGGTCACGCGGGTGCGGATCGAGTTCACATTCCAGGTGGCGACGCGCATGCCCCGATCGTATCGGCCGCCGCCGACGTCATCCGAGCCGGCGAGGCGTTCGTGGACGGCCCACCGCCTGTGGACAACTCCCGGTCACCGGCGGGTTCCCCTCTAGAATCGTGGATGTGACCGACACACGACAGCAGCTCATCGACTACATCGCCGCCGAGGCCGTCTTCCACGGCGACTTCACGCTCACCAGCGGCAAGAAGGCGAGCTACTACGTCGATCTGCGCAAGGTCAGCCTCGATCACCGCGTCGCGCCGCTCATCGGTCGCGTGATGATCGACCTCATCCGTGACATCCCCGACGTCTTCGCGGTCGGCGGCATGACGATGGGCGCCGACCCGGTCGCCGCGGCGATCCTGCACCAGGGCGCCGCCCAGGGCCTCGAGTACGACGCCTTCGTCGTGCGCAAGGAGCCGAAGGACCACGGCCGCGGCAAGCAGGTCGAAGGGCCCGACCTCGAGGGCAAGCGCGTCATCGTGCTCGAAGACACCTCCACCACCGGCGGCTCGCCGCTCAAGGCCGCGGAGGCTCTGAAGAAGGTCGGCGCCGAGATCGCGGCCGTCGCGGTGGTCGTCGACCGCGACACCGGCGCACGCGAGGCCATCGAGGCCGCGGGCTACCCCTACTTCGCCGCGATCGGCCTGAAGGACCTGGGGCTGGCCTAGTGTCCGACGAGCGCGGGAGGGGCGCAGCAGACCACGGCCGTGCCGGCGGCGCCGGTGAGCCGGGGCCCGATGCGGACGCGCAACAGCCGGAATTCGGCAGCTCCGAGTGGCTGCTGCAGCAGCTGACGGGCGGCCGCCGCGTCGGGCGGCGGTCGGCCGAGCGGGATGCCGGGACCGGCTGGGCCGAGACGGCTGAGGCGGCTGAGGCGGCTGAGGAGCCGACCGTGGCGCAGGATGAGGTGCCCACCTCCGAGGAGGTGCCATCGGCGGCTTCCGACGACGTCGCGACCAGCGAACCGGCCGCGTTCGACGAACTGCTGGGCAGTACTGTCGTGCCGGAGGAACCTGTCGCCGCCCCAGTCGCCGCCGCGACCGAGACGGAGACGGAGTTCCCGGTCGCCTTCAACTGGAACCTGACTCCCGGCGAGGGCGCCGATCCTCTTGTGGAACCGGAGCCGGAGCCGGAGCCGGACGACGCGCCCCCGGTGGACGTGGCGCCGGCAGAGAACCCGGAGCCTGCCCACGACGTTGCCGCGGAGGCGCAGGCTGCCGCGTGGGCGTCGTTCCAGGGCTCGGAGCCGCAGGAGACTCCGCCCGCGATTCCGGAGACGCCGGCCGCAGAGCCGGAGGCGCAGGGGCCGAGCGCCGAGCAGCCGGCGGAGCAGCCGTCTGAGACGTGGTCGGTGTTCGACGCTCTCGTCGCCGAAGGTCCGGAGCAGGACGGACGAGTGCTGCCGGACGAACCGGCCGCGGCCGCCGTTCCTGAGGTCGAGCCGACCCCGGCGCCGGAGTACCGCTCACCGCTGTTCGAACCGTCGCCCGAGGCCGCCGCGCCCTCCGGCGAGCCGGAGCCTCCCACCGTCGAGACACCGATCGCCGCCGGGTCCTGGGTCATCCCGCCCGCGGAGCCGCCACAGCCCGCGGAGCCGGAGCAGCCGCGCACGATCTTCGATCCGCCGTCCACGCCGACGAGCGCCGGCGACGCCGACGAGAGCGGACACGGCCTGGCTGCCCTGCTCGGCTTCGGCGCGCCGGAGGAGGGCGGACCGTCCGCCCGCTCCGTCATCGGGGACACGACGAGCATCATTCCGCTGGTCCCAGGCGCCGTGCCGCCTGCTCCCACGACGCCCCCGGCGCCCGGCCCCGGCCCCGCCGCCGAGCCGCCATCGACCGAGTGGGCGGGTTCGCACCAGCCGGACCCCTGGTTCGACCGGCGCGCCGCCGAACCCGAGCCTCCGACGAACCCGGTGCTCCCGCCGATCGACGCCGCGGCTCTGTTCGAGCCCGCAACGGACACGGCCGCCCACCGCGCCGCTGCGCCGGAGCTGGATGCGCTGCTTCGCTCGGAGAGCCGTCCGGAACCGCCCACGCTGCCGGCCGAGCACTCCCTTCCGTCCGAGCCGGAGGCGGCGACGCGGCCGGTCGAGCCTGCGCCCTCCGAACCGTTGACCTTCGAGCCTGCGCCCTTCGAGCAGACCCCCGAGCCTGCGCCCACCGCGGCGTTCCCGGTAGTGCTGCCCTCGGAGCCGGAGATCCCGGCGGCCGAGGCCGAGGTCGCGCTGGGAGGCGTGCCGTCGCCGGCGACCAGCCCGATCGACGCCGCGAGCATCGCGGCGGCATCGGAGAGCGGAGTCTTCGCTCCGGCCGCGGCGGAGGGGACCGCCGACGGCGACGAGTCGGACGGACTTGCCGAGCTGTTCGGCGACGTGGTTACGACTGACGACACCGACGCCGACACCGAGGCCGACACCCTTGACACCGAGGACGAGTCAGCGGCCGCGGCCCGCGACGAGGCGCTCGACGAGGCCGAGCAGGAGCCCGCGGCCGCCCTCGAGGGACCCCAACTCGCGCCCACCGTGCCGTTCTACCTCCCGTCGTCGGACGCTCTGGCCGACACCGACGAGGCGGACGGCATCGACGATGCCGCCGCCACCGACGGACCGGCAGCCGACTCCGCCGCGGCCGCGGCGACCGCCGCGACCGTCTGGCCCGCCGCCACCGGCGCCGCCGCCACCGGCGCCGCCGCCACCGGCGCCGCTGCGAGCGCGGCCCCCACCGCCGCGCAGCCGTCCACCCCCGTCACGGCCTCCACCTCGCCGTCGGCCGCTGCCGGCCCGACCGCCGCACCGGCCGCTCCCGGCCTCTGGGGCTCGCGCAACAACCGCATCCTGTTCTCGATGGCCGGCGGACTGGCGGTCCTGCTGGTGCTGATCGGGCTGTTCGCCCTCGGCACCCGCATCCCGTCGCTGTTCGGCGCCGCGCAGCCGGTCCCCGCTGCCAGCACCTCGGCCACGCCGACCCCGAAGCCGACGCCGACCCCGACCCCGGTGGCCACGGTGACGCCGAAGCCGGCTCCCGTCGGCGCGGGGACGCATCCGTGGGATGCGCTCGGCGGTGGGGAGTGCGTCCAGCCGTTCACCTCCGTGTGGGCGCAGGAGTTCACGGTGGTCGACTGCGCGACACCGCACGCCGCACAGCTCGTGTACACGAACCTGCTGTCCGCCGACCCGGCCGCGCCGTACCCCGGTGCGGATGCGCTCGCCGCGCAGGTCCCCGGCCTGTGCACCGCCTCCGGCGTCGTCGACCTGAACGCGGCCGCCGCCTACCCGGACCTGCAGGTCGTCGGGTCGTTCCCCGCCACCGAGCAGCAGTGGAAGGACGGACAGCGCTCCTACTACTGCTTCGTCAACCGCTCCGGCGGCGAGGCACTCACCTCGTCCGTCGCCGGCCCGGGCCCCACGGGCTGAGCCGGTCTCAGAGCTCCGTCTCGATCGGCGCCGCCGACACCAGCTCGTACACGCCGTTGAGCACCTCGTCGGGGCGGAACGGGTAGCGCTCGATCTCGGTGCGGTCGCTGATGCCGGTGAGCACCAGGATGGTGTGCAGCCCGGCCTCGATCCCGGCGACGACGTCGGTGTCCATCCGGTCGCCGATCATCGCGGTGTTCTCGGAGTGCGCGCCGATGCGGTTCATCGCGGAGCGGAACATCATCGGGTTCGGCTTGCCGACCACGTACGGGTCGCGGCCGGTCGCTTTGGTGATCATGGCGGTCACCGCGCCCGTCGCGGGCAGCGGACCCTCGGCGCTCGGGCCGGTCGCGTCCGGGTTGGTGGTGATGAACCGCGCGCCCTTCCCGATCAGGCGGATCGCCTTGGTGATCGCGTCGAACGAGTAGCTGCGGGTCTCTCCGACGACCACATAGTCCGGGTTCGTGTCGGTCATGATGAAACCCGCCTCGTGCAGGGCGGTCGTCAGGCCCGCCTCGCCGATGACGTACGCGCTGCCGCCGGGCATCTGCGACTTGAGGAAGTCCGCCGTGGCGAGGGCGGACGTCCAGATCGACTCCTCCGGCACATCCAGGCCCGAGGTCCTCAGCCGGGCGGCGAGGTCGCGCGGCGTGAAGATCGAGTTGTTGGTGAGGACCAGGAACGGGGTGCCCTGGTCGCGCCACTGCTGGATGAGATCGGAGGCGCCCGGGAGCGCCTGGTTCTCGTGCACCAGCACGCCGTCCATGTCGGTCAGCCAGCATTCGATCTCGTCGCGACTCGTCACACGGGCCCCTTTCGCCGGGATTCGGATGCGACCAGCTTAGAGGCCGCATCCCCGCCGCGGTGAGGCCGGCCGCGCCCCGGATACGCTGAGCGAGTGAACGACACCCCTGACCCGACGCACGAGCTGAGCACGAACGGCGTCGGGCCGTGGCCGGGGGACTGGCCGGACGACGCGCGTTACGACCCCGAGCTGCTCCGTCACGGCGACACCCGCAACGTCATCGACCGGTACCGCTACTGGAGCATGGAGGCGATCGTCGCCGACCTCGATCAGCGCAGGCACCCGTTCCACGTGGCCATCGAGAACTGGCAGCACGACATGAACATCGGCTCCATCGTCCGCAGCGCCAACGCCTTCGCCGCCGACACCGTCCACATCATCGGCCGTCGCCGCTGGAACAAGCGCGGCGCCATGGTGACCGACCGCTACCAGCACGTGACGCACCACGACGATGTGGCCGGGTTCGTCGACTGGGCTCGGGAGGCCGGGCTGCCGGTGATCGCGATCGACAACGTGCCGGGGTCCGTGCCGATCGAGATGTTCGCCCTGCCGCGCGAATGCGTGCTGCTGTTCGGCCAGGAGGGCCCGGGGCTCTCGGCGGCGGCCCTGGATGCGGCGGACGCCGTGGTCGAGATCACCCAGTTCGGCTCCACCCGCTCGATCAACGCCTCCGCCGCCGCCGCGGTCGCGATGCACGCGTGGGTGACCCAGCACGTGCCGTTCCCGCCGCGCTAGCGGTTGGCGAGGCGCCAGACGAGCTTCAGGCCCGACCAGTCGGTGTCGATCGCGGCGACCTTGACGTCGACCAGGCCGCGGGCCAGCGCGGCCTCGCGCACGACGGAATCGCTGAGGTCGCTGACGTGCCCGGCGGCCTTCCGAGGCCAGGCCGCCCAGATCATCCCGTCTGGCCGGATGCGCTCGCCGAGGTCGTCCAGCTCGGCCAGCAGCTCGGCGGCCGAGCGGAAGAACGCGACGATCAGCCCGGCCGGCTCGTCTCCGACCCAGGTGACCTCCGGCGCCCCGTCGAGCGGGATTTCCCAGCCCTCGTCGGCGTGCAGCACCGAGACGCGCATGCCGGGCTTGAGCCCGAGCTTCTTCCATAGCGGCGTGCCGGAGTAGCCGCCGCCGGCGGCCGCGGTCATCCCCGCCATCCCGCGTCGTCCGCGATCCGCCGGACCGCCTCTGCGTCGAGGTCGTACACGGTCGCGCCGTCGTCGGGCGCCGGCGCCGTCACGGCGTGCGCCCGCACCGGGCCGTCGACCGGCACCTGAACCCAGGCGAACCCGGCCCCGCGCACCGCGCGCTCGCGCGGCGGCGGCCACAGCACGTCGGTCGTGTTGGCGACCGCCGGGGCGACGACCACCGGGATGCCGGAGGGGCCGGCCTCGGTGACCAGGCCGTGATGGTAGTGCCCGGCGAGGATGACGCGCACGTCTCCTGCCGAGCACACGTCGAGCAGCGGCTCCGGTTCGACGAACCGCAGGGTCTGGAAGAGCAGCGTCGTCGGCGCGACCGGGGGATGGTGCAGCACCACGATCGTCCCGTGCTCCGCCGGGGTGGCGAGCACGTCGCGCAGCCGGTCGAGCTGTGAGCCGTCGACGCTGCCGTAGCCCGCGCCGGGCACGCTCGTGTCGACCGTGACGATCCGGAAGCCGCGCACCGTCGTGACCGTCTCGCGCGCGCCGAGCACCTCCTCGAACCCGTCGCGCAGGTCGTGGTTGCCCATCGCGTAGACGACGGCCGCCCCGCGCTCGGCCGCCCACGGCTCGATCGTGCCCTTCAGCCGCCGGTACGAGTCGGCGCTGCCGTCGTCGGACAGGTCGCCCGACGCGGCCACCACATCCACCTCGGCGAGCGAGCCGGCGCGCGCCAGCACCCGGTCGAGGCCCGCGAGCGTGTCGACGATCCCGTAGTGCAGGCGCCCGTCGCCATACAGATGCGTGTCGGAGAGATGCAGGATGCGGAGGACTTCGTCGGTCACGCGGCCACCCTACCGGCGACCACCGGCACGCCGAGCCGTGACTCGATGCGGTTATTCCGGCCGAGTTCCGACAGCATGTCACCACTCGGCGCGAGGCCGCGCCCGGCTCACTCCGTGTCGAGCGCCTCGATGATCGCGTCGACCGCGGTGAGGAGGTTGTGCAGCGCCTGCCGTTCGATCGAGTCCTCCGGCAGCTTCTGGATGTCGAAGGTCGCGGCGCTGGCCGCCTGTCGCGCCTGCGAGAGCGCCGCCTGCACTTCGAGATCGGCCATGGTGGTCCTCCCTGTGTCGGATGCTGGTGGGCGCAACCCTATCCCCCGCGACGGGGCGCCCACCAGGGGTGCCCGGCCCCTACCCGATGAGGGACGGGCGCAGGTCGCGCAGGGTGCGGAAGTGCGTCATCCGGGTGACGCCGATGGCCGAGACGAGCAGCGCGATCAGCAACCACAGCCCGAGCACTCCGGCGTCCGCCCACGCTGTCGCCGGATTGCCGCCGTACATCAGCTGCCGGATGCCGTCGACCGCGTACGACATGGGCAGCACGTGGTGCAGCGCGGCGAGGGGACCGGGCAGCGTCTGCCAGGGGAACGTCCCGCCCGCGGTCACCAGCTGCAGCACCATGAGCACGAGGCCGAGGAACTGCCCGACGCTGCCCAGCCAGACGTTGAGCGCCAGGATGATCGCGGCGAACGTGACCGATGCGAGCCCCATCAGCCCGTACATCCCGAGCGGGTTGTCGATCCGGAAGCCCAGGGCGCCCGCGACGATGGCGAACAGGCCGACCATCTGGATGGCGCCGAGCAACCCGGGCGTGAGCCAGCCCGCGAGCGTGATCTTGACTGGCGAGTGCAGTGCGGTGATGGCGCGGCGCGAGACCGGCTTGACGATGAGGAACAGCGCGTAGATGCCGATCCACCCGGCCAGCGCCACGAAGAACGGCGCGAGGCCGGCGCCGTAGGTCCCGGCGGAGGTGATGGAGTCGTTCTTCAGGTTCACCGGGTCGGCGATGGTCGACGCCTGCTTCTTCTGCAGCGCGGGGGAGTTGTCCGGGATGCGGTCGACGCCGGACTTGAGCCCGTCGCTCAGCTGCACCGTGCCGTCGTGGAGGGTGGTGAGCCCGTCGCGGAGCTGGGCCGCGCCGGTCGCCGCGGTCGACGCTCCGGAGGCCAGCTGGCCTGCACCCGCGGCGGCCTGCTGCGACCCCGACGCGACCTGCGACGCGCCGTCGGCGACCTGTCCGGCGCCGGAGGCGAGCTGGTTGATCTCGCCGACCGCTCCCTGGATCTGGTTGTTGCCCGCCTGCACCTTCGTGTCGAGGTCGCCGAGCACCGCCTTCACCTGGTCGAGCTGCGCCTGGGTGGCGCCCGCGGCCTGCAGCCGGGCGAGCAGGTCCTGCTGCGCGGCGGGTGCGGCCGCCGCGATCTGGGCGGCGGCGGCCGCGGCGTCGTTGGCTTTCGCGGCCAGCTGCTGGTTGCCCGTGGCGACCTTGGCGGCGCCGTCGCTGACCTGCTGGGCGCCGGAGGCGAGCTGGCCGAGCTTGGTCGCCAGCTCCTGCGACCCGGAGGACAGCTGCGCGGTGCCGTCGGCGAGCTGCGAGGCGCCCGACTGCGCGGTCGCGCTGCCGTCGACGAGCTTGCCCGCACCGTCGGCGGCGGTGACCAGGTTGGAGCGGATGTCGGCGAGCCCGAGCAGGAACTGCTTCGCCGCCTGCTCGTTGACCTGCTTGACGATGGAGGTGCGGATCTTCTCCGCCGCCTGGGTTCCGATGGTGGAGGCCAGGTAGCTGTTGGTGTCGTTGGTGGTCAGGGTGACGACCGCCCGGTGCGGGTCGGTGCCGGAGGCCGACGCGAGCGCCGACGAGAAGTCTTTCGGGAAGGTGATGCTGAAGTCGTACTTGGAGTCGTCCACGCCGCTCGCCGCCGACCCGGAGGCGACCCGGTGCCACTGGAACGAGCCGTCGTCGATCAGCTGCTGGGCGACGTCGTCTCCGTAGTTGACCGTCTTGCCGTCGACCGTCGCGCCGGTGTCGTCGACCACGATGGCTGCGGGGATGCGGTTGAGGTTCGCGTACGGGTTCTGGTTGGCCCACAGGTACAGGCCGCCGTAGAGCACCGGGACGCACATCAGGGCGATGAGCGCCACGATGGACATCGGGCTGGCCGTGAGGCGGCGGAACTCCGCCGCGATCATCTGCGGGATCTTCATGCTGTCTCCACGATCTGGTCCGGGAGATCGTCGGTGTCGTCCCGGCCGGGGTCTTCGTCGAAGGTGTCTGGTCTGGTGCCGTCCGGGCCCGTCTCATCCATGCGGGAGACGAGGGAGGCGGCCGCGATGGCCGCAGCGGAGGCGTCGCCGGCGACGACCAGCACCGCCTTGTCGCGGCCCGCGAGCTCGCGGGCGAAGCGCCACCACTCGACCGGGTCGCCGCCGTGGCGGTCGGGCGACACGATCACGAGCGCGTCGACGCCTTTCCGCAGCAGCGCCAGCTCGGCGAGCAGCCGGATGCGGACCGTCGGCGGAACCGTGCCGATCGCCGAGCGCGACCATTCCGCCGCGCCCAGCTCGCGCAGGGTGCGGCCGACGGCGACGGGATGCGACGCCCGGCCCGCGAACATCAGCTCCTCGGCGACGATGCCCGCGACCGTGACGTCCGCCGCGGGCTCGGACACGTCGGGGGCGTCGATGAGGGCGATCCGGCGGCGCATCGCCGAGTAGTCGGTGGCGCCGTCGATGGTGACGCTGCCGGTGTCGGGCCGCATCCTCCCGGACGCGATGAGCCCGAGCACGGTCGGGCGCTGCTCCGTCTCGGCGCGGGCGAGGGTGGCGCGACCGGTCTCGAAGGTCGCGGAGGTCTCCGGGAGCGCCGCCCCCTTGCCGACGTGGTCGAGGACGATCTTCATCGGGCGTCGCCTCCCTTCGGTGCACCGCTTGCGGCGCCGAACGCCAGTTCGGGGGTGGAGGCGATCAGCTGGCCCGCTTCCCGCCAGCCGAGCCCGGCCGCGCCGAGCCCGGCGAGCATGACCAGCCGGTGGCCGGCCTCCGGCGTCAGCCGCGCCCGGGTGGCTTCGTCGAGCACCGACACCGCGGCGTTCTCGATCAGCCGGGTGACCGTCTCGCGGTCGAGGTCGGTGCGGATCCGGCCCGACTCCATTCCGCGCCCCACGGTCTCGCGCAGCCGCTCACGCGCGGGGTCGAGGGCGGTGCCGACCAGCTCGCGGTGCGGCCCGCGCACGGCCAGCGCTGCGCTGACCCGCACGTGCTCCACCTCGGCCCAGAGGGTCGCGCCGAACAGGGCGATCTCGACGAGGGGGTCGGGATGCGACACCGGGTCGAGCAGGGCGGCCAGCCGGCGGGCGCCGCGGGTGAACACCTCGACCAGCAGCTCGTCGCGGGTGGCGAAGTGCCCGTAGACGGCACGGCGGCTGAGGCCGGCGCGCGCGGCGATGCTCTCGAGCGATGCGTCGATGTCCTCGTTGAGCGCGGCAGCAGCGGCACCCAGAAGGGCTTCGCGGTTCGCCGTGGCGTCGCGGCGTGGAGCGCGGGTGGATTCGGTGGGCATGCGTCCAGTGTACGCCATTCGTGCACACTTGTGTGCAACTTCGTGGCTCGCGATAGGATCGAGTGCGACGGCCGTCCGCGTGGCGCCGACGCGTTCCACCCATCGAGAGGACTCAAACGTGCCCGCGATCGTGATCATCGGCGCCCAGTGGGGCGACGAAGGCAAAGGCAAGGCGACCGACGTCCTCGGCAGCCGCATCGACTACGTCGTCAAGTTCAACGGCGGCAACAACGCCGGCCACACGGTCGTCATCGGGGACGAGAAGTACGCACTGCACCTGCTGCCCTCCGGCATCCTCACCGAGGGCGTCACGCCGGTCATCGCGAACGGTGTCGTCGTCGACATCGAGGTGCTGTTCGAGGAGCTCGACGCCCTGATCGCCCGCGGCGTCGACGTCTCGCGCCTCAAGGTCAGCTCGAACGCGCACGTCATCACCTCGTACCACCGCACGATCGACAAGGTCACGGAGCGTTTCCTCGGCAAGCGCCAGATCGGCACCACCGGTCGCGGCATCGGCCCGACCTACGCCGACAAGATCAACCGCGTCGGCATCCGGATTCAAGACCTCTTCGACGAGAACATCCTCCGCCAGAAGGTGGAGGGCGCCCTCGACCAGAAGAACCACCTGCTGGTGAAGGTCTACAACCGCCGCGCGATCGGCGTGGACGAGGTCGTGGACCAACTGCTCGCCTACGCCGAGCGCCTGCGCCCGATGGTGGTCGACAGCTCCCTGCTGCTCAACCAGGCGCTGGAGGAGGGCAAGTACGTCCTGTTCGAGGGCGGCCAGGCAACGATGCTGGATGTGGACCACGGCACGTACCCGTTCGTCACGTCCTCCAACTCCACCGCCGGCGGCGCTGCGACGGGCTCGGGCATCGGCCCGAACCGCATCGACCGCGTGATCGGCATCGTCAAGGCGTACACGACGCGCGTCGGCGCCGGCCCCTTCCCGACCGAGCTGTTCGACGAGTGGGGCGAGTTCCTGCGCGAGCGCGGCTTCGAGTTCGGCACGACGACCGGCCGTCCGCGCCGCACCGGCTGGTACGACGCCCCTGTCGCCCGCTACACCGCACGCATCAACGGCGTCACCGATTTCGTGCTCACCAAGCTCGACACCCTGACCGGCATCGAGCGCATCCCGGTGGCCGTCGCCTACGACGTGGACGGCGTGCGCCACGACGAGGTGCCCGCCTCGCAGAGCGACTTCCACCACGCGACACCGATCTACGAGGAGTTCCCCGGCTGGACCGAGGACATCTCGGGCGCCCGCAGCTTCGACGACCTGCCGAAGAACGCGCAGGACTACGTGCTCGCCCTGGAGCGCCTCTCCGGCGCCCGCATCTCGGCGATCGGTGTGGGCCCCGCCCGCGACCAGATCGTCGTCCGCCACGACCTGATCGACTGACCCGCGCCCGGCGGGCCCGCCGAGAGGTGAGTAGTTGCGGCCATTCCGACCGAGTGGCGACATCTTGTCGCCACTCGGCCGGGTCGGTTGCCCGCGCGCTGACGGTCGCTAGAACCAGGTACTGAGGCGCGGGGGCACGGCCGTGCGGAAGAGACGGTCGAGCGCCTCGGCATCGCCCTGGATGCGCCCGGCGAGCGCCAGCCCGCGGACCACGTCGTGGCCCAGGTACGCGCTGCCGAGCGCGGCGACGGGCAGCGACACGTCCGCCGCGTCCTCGGTCGCCTCCACCTCGGCGCGTCCGTCGCGGACGGTCAGGCGGAACCGGCCTCCGGCGAGCCCCAGGTCGTCGGCGACGTCGATCACGAGCGAGCCGTCCTGCTCGTAGGTGCGCGCCTGCAGCGCGGCCGGGACGTCGAGGATGCGCACCCACAGGTGGTCCTGCAGCTCGGTCACCCGCGCGCCGCGGATGTCGTTCACGAGCGACTGGTACGGCTCGTCGACGCCGCGCGTCCACACCTTCACCTCGGCGACCAGGTCGAGTTCGATGAGGAACCGCCACAGCGCGCGGAGAGCCTCGGGGGTCGCGGCGGCGAGATGGTTCACGACGACGGTGTGGCGGGTGAAGTCGTCCTCCGGGTCGTCCTTCAGGACGTAGGTGACGAAACCCTCCGGCTCGCCCTCGGCCGAGTCGTAGCGGACCAGGCGCAGCTTGTCGGCGTCCGGGTCGCCCTTCATCGGGCCGATCAGGCGCTTGGCGAGGTACGGCTCCAGGCCGATCTCGCCCGCGCGGGACGCCATGACGCGGTCGAGGACGCGCGCGCCGGTCTCCTCGTACTCCGCGGGCTCGGCGAACGACAGGCGCCCGGGCGTCTCGCCGCCGGCCCAGCGGACGCGCTTGGTGTCGACACTCCACGCGGTGGCCCAGGTCGCCGGGCCGAAGCCCCAGCGGCCGTAGATGACCGACTCGGAGACGGTGAGGATGGCGAGCGGCAGCCCCAGCGCGTGCGCGGTGCGCAGCTCGCCGCCGAGCAGCGCGGTCGCGATGCCGCGGCGGCGGTGGGTCGGCGCGACCGTCACGGAGCTGATCGCCCAGGAGTCGACGCGCGCGCCGCCCGGCACGGTGAGCGGTGCCGGCCAGGTGTTGACGGTGCCGACCGGGTCGGAGGTCGCGCCCTCGTCGTCGTAGACGCCCGTGTTGCGTCGGCCCGCGAAGCTGCCGCGGGCCTCCTCCAGCACCTCCGCCGAGGGGCGCTTGCCGTGGAAGCCGCGGAAGTCGGCCCGGATCCAGCCCTCCAGTGCGGCGGCGTCGTCGTTGTCGAGGACGGCGTACCGGAGTCCGGTCGCGGCGAGGGCCGCCCGGGAGGTCTCGTCGAGGGGTGCGGTGAGGTAGTCCATCCCTTCACCGTATCGGCGGGGCCGGTCGGATGTCAGCTAGCGTTGAGGGCATGAAGGTGCGTGGTCTCATCCAGAGCAGCGGTACGCGGGAGCTGACGGCGGAGGCCGACGACGCGCAGGCGGCGCGGGCGCTGATCGAGGAGCAGGTGCCCGAAGGGTTCGATCTGCTGCAGGTGCACAACTCGATGCCCCGCGGTGGCCGCGTGATCGCGTCTGGTGTCATCCGGGAGTCGGCCGTCCGTGAGGTCGAGGCCGAGGGCGCCGACTACGCCGCCGCCAGCACCGCTCTCCGCGCGCAGGTCCCGCCCGAGCACCGCCTCCTCACCATCGTCGTCGACGCCTGACCCTCCGCCCTCCGTCGAGTCCGCAAAGACTGCACGTTTTGCGTCGAAAAGTGTGCAGTCTTTGCGGACTCGATGGTGGAGGTTTCAGGGGAGGGGGAAGGGCTCGTCGGCGGCGGACTCGAGGAGCGGCCAGAGGCGGGCGCCGAGGCGCGGGGAGCGGGAGGCGCGGGTCGCCGGGGCGTGCACGGGCGCGCCCTTGGTCAGCAGCGCGGGGCCGAGGTAGTCGCCGCCGGAGAGGTCGGGATCGAGCACGGCGCGCACCGGGACGTGGGCTCCCGCGTCTTTGCCCTGCGTCCACGCCGCCTGCAGGTTGTCGGCGAAGCGCTTCAGCCGGCCCGGCTGGTTGACGCCGCGGATGCCGGGTGTGCGCCCCGAGGTCGAGTACCCGGGGTGCACGACGATGCTGCGGACCGAGGAGCCGGAGGCCCGCAGCCGCCGGTCAAGCTCGAAACCGAACGCCTGCGCCGCGATCTTCGACCCGGAGTACGCGCGCCAGCCCGTGTACGAGCGCTCCAGCTGGAGGTCGTCGAGGCGCAGCCGTCCCAACCGGGAGGCCAGCGAGCCCAGGACGACGACCCGCGCGTCGCCGGCGCGCTCGAGAGCCGGGAGCACGCGGGCGGTCAGCCGGAAGTGCCCGAGCACATTGGTCGCGAGCACGAGCTCGTTGCCGTACGCGTCGGTCTGGCGCGTCCGCGGCGGGTGGACGATCCCGGCGTTGAGCACGAGCGCATCGAGCCGGTCGAGGGCGAGCAGCGACTCCGCCGCCGCGTCGACCGAGCGCCGGTCGGCCACATCCAGCGGCACCGCCTGCACGCGCGAACCGGGCACCCGCCGTCGGATCGCCGCGACGGCCGCCTCGGCCCGCTCCGGGTCACGGCAGGCGAGCACCACCCGCGCGCCCGCGCGGGCCAGCTGCTCGGCGGTGAAGTAGCCGACGCCCGCGTTCGCGCCCGTGATCGCCACGGTACGGTCGTGGGCGTCCGGCAGCTCGGCCGGGTTCCATGACACCTTCAGCGGCCGTTCTCGCCGGCGATGCGCTCGTGGTGGTGGATGACCTCGGCGATGATGAAGGTGAGGAACTTCTCCGCGAACGCCGGGTCGAGGTGGCTCTCCTCGGCAAGGCCCCGCAGCCGCTGGATCTGCTCGCGCTCGCGCTCCGGGTCGGCCGGCGGGAGCCCGTGCTCCGCCTTCAGCGCCCCCACCTGCTGCGTGAACTTGAACCGCTCGGCGAGCATGTGGATGACCGCCGCGTCGATGTTGTCGATGCTCTGGCGGATGCTCTGGAGCTGCTGGAGTGCGGCCTCCGTGTCGCTGATGTCGGGCATGCTCCGACCCTACCGGGCGGAGCATGCCCGCACCGTCACAGGCTGGGCGCCGGCTCCGCGAGCACCCGGGTCAGCACCGGCCGCGTCGCGCGCAGGGCCGCCCAGACCAGCAGGATGCCGGTCGCGAGGCATCCCGCGACCGTCGCCAGGGTCAGCGGTGAGATCAGGAGGCTGAGGCCGGTGAGCGGGAACAGCACGACCGCCGCCGTCACGGCCGAGCCGATCGAGGTGATGCGCAGCGGCGAGAGGACCGCGCGACCGCGGGCCGCGTTCATCTCGGCGACCGGCATCCCGATGCGGTCGAGGCTCACGTAGAGGTCGCGGCGGTCGAGGACGGCGGCCGCCTGGTTCACGCCGGCCGAGCACGCCACCATCAGGAAGGAGGCGACGATCGTGATCAGCACGCCGGTGCGGATGTCGGCGACGAGCATCCGGGACTGCGCGTCCGCGCTGCCGGCGGCCGCATCCATCACCGCGACGCCGACCCCCGCCACGACGGCGACGAAGCTCGTCATCGCCACGCCGGAGACCTGCCGCCAGGCGGCCTTGGGCGACTCCAGGATGCTGCGCGCCGCGAGCAGGCGCCGCGCGGTCCTGGCGCGGCGGGCCTGCCCCGAGGCGACCACCCGCAGCACCCACGGCCCGATCAGGTTGAGCACCGCGACCGTCCCGCCGAAGCCGACGGCGAGCACGGTCACCAGGATGCCGACGCCGGGCGCAGCGGAGACCACGGACATGGCGCCGGCGACGAGCGCGACGACCGCGATCGCGACGACGACGCGCACCCAGCGCACGCGCGGCGCCTGCTGCCGGGTGCGCACGCCGAGCGGCGACAGGATGACGCCGCGGAGACCGACGACCGCGCTCACGGCGGCGAGCATGCCGACGCCGATCACCGCGAGCGCGACCCAGGCGGGTCCGAGCAGCACGGAGAACCCGAGCGGTTCGCCGCGGAACGGGATCAGTGCCACCAGCGGGGAGGCGGCCAGTGCGACGACCGCTCCGGCCAGCGCACCCGCGACCGCGAGCACGGTCGACTCGATCACGGTGAGGGCCGTCACCATCCCGGGCGTCGCGCCGAGCAGGCGCAGACCGGCCAGCCGGTCGTCGCGGCGGCGGGCGGAGAGGCGCGCGGCCGAGCCGCCGAGGGCCACGAGCGGCACGATCAGCAGCGAGAGGGCGACGACGGCGAGCACCTGGTACAGCCCCGCCATGTCGTCGGTCCAGGTGAAGAACGACTGCGCGCCGCCGGCGACGATGAGCAGCAGGGCGGTCACGACCGCGAACGCGACGACCGGCAGCACGACTGTGGAGCGGGCGGAGGCGCTGCGCCGTGCGAACAGCCAGGCCAGGCGGAGCGTGGTCATCGCGACACCACCTCGTCGACGATCCGGCCGTCCGCGAGCCGCAGCACGCGGGAGCAGCGGGAGGCCACGGTCTCGTCGTGGGTGACCACCACGAGCGAGCGGCCGCGGTCGGTGGTGGAGCGGATGAGCGCATCCATCACCTCCGCCGAGGTCTGCGAGTCGAGCGCGCCGGTCGGCTCGTCGGCGAACACCACCGCGGCGCCCGTGGTCTGCGCCCGGGCGATCGCCACCCGCTGCGCCTGGCCTCCGGAGAGCTGCCCGATGCGCCGCGCCTCGAAGCCGGCGAGCCCGAGCGCGGCGAGCCACATGCTCGCGGTCTGCTCGGCGGCCCTGCGGTCGACGCCGTTCAGCATGAGCGGGAGCGCGACATTCTCGAGCGCGGTCAGCTCGGGGAGCAGCAGGCCCTGCTGGAACACGAAGCCGAAGGCCTCGCGCCGCAGCCGGGAGCGTCCGCGCTCGTCGAGGCCGGTGACCTCGACCGGGCCGTGCGGGGTCGCGAGCACGACGGAGCCGCTGTCGGGGGCGACGATGCCGGCAAGGCAGTGCAGCAAGGTGGTCTTGCCGGAGCCGGAGGCGCCCATGATCGCCACCGACTCCCCGGGGGCGATGCGGAAGTCGACGCCCGCGAGGGCGACCGAACTGCCGTAGGACTTGGTGAGCGCGCCCGCGGAGAGGGCGGGCGCTGCGGCGGATGCTGAGGTCATGCCCCCAGCCTCGCGGCCGGGCGCCTCCGGCGGCATCGGGCGGGAGGCCCATCCTCGCGCCGGGTCCTCATCCTCGGGAGGTGGTCCCCAGGTACGACCGGCTCAGGTACGACCGCTCAGCTCGTGGCGACGCGCCCGACCTTCTCGGTCTTGTCCCATTTGGCCTCGGTGCCGGCCAGCTCCTTGAGGTAGGAGTCGAACGTGATCGCGCACAGCAGCGAGCCGTACCCGGCGAGGTAGATGAGCGCCGGCGCGAGCCAGCGACCGGCGCGCGTCCGCTCGGCCTTGCGGGCGAGCCACGCGACGACCATCGAGAACGGGATCCAGATGTAGATCGCGAGCGTGATCGCGAACAGGGCGGGACCGTCGAGTGCGACCCCGAACAGGCCGGGCAGCCAGACCAGCATCACCGGCGGGAACAGCGCCGTCACCATGACCAGCATGTTGACGATCCCGGGGAACAGCAGCACATGCCCGAGGGTGTGCTTGGTCGTCGCTCCGTCGGTCTGCGAGCCCAGTATCAGCACGAACAGGTACGCCAGCGCCGCCGAGATCCACAACACGCGGAAGACGTTGGTGGCGAGCTCGTCCTGCAGGAACAGCAGCCCGGCGAGCCCCACCGACGACAGGATCATGATGAGCGGGAGCAGCCACAGGCTGAACCACACGATCCCGAAGCTGACGCCGCCCAGGTGGTGCTTCCGCGACGGCCGGAACCAGACCTTCGCGTAGCGGGCGGTAACGGTGACGTTGCCGCGCGCCCAGCGCAGCCGCTGCTTCCACAGTGCGTCGACGCGGTTCGGCTCCTCCGCCAGCACGTGCGCGTGCGGCTCGAAGACCACCTTCTTGCCGAGCAGCTGGGTCTCGAACGTGGTGATCGTGTCCTCCGCGAGCGACGACGTGTCGATGCGGCCGCCGATCGCGATCAGGTTCTCGCGGGTGTGCAGCTGGGCGCCGCCGGCGAGGCACGCCTGCGCCCCCAGCACGTTCTGCGCGCGGCGCGCGGCGGGCTGCGAGAGCACGTACTCCACCCCGACGAACTTGGTGAGGTAGTTGCGCTCGGTGCTGCCCTCTCGGATGTAGGCGGACACGGCGCCGACCTCCGGGTCGGCCAGGTGCCGGGTCATGCGGCGGAGGGAGTCCGGCAGGTAGATGACGTCGGCGTCCATGATCAGGAGCGCCTCCATCCAGTCGTCCTCCAGCACGCGGGCGATGCCGTGGTTGAGGGTGTGCGCCTTGCCCTGGCCGCCCTGCTCGCGGCGGAGCAGGAACACGTTGCCGGGGTACCGCTCGGCACGGTCGCGCACGACGACCGGGGTGTCGTCGGTGCTGGCGTCGTCGACGACGTAGATGCGCAGCGCCTCGCGCGGGTAGTCCAGCTTCATCAACCGGTCGATGGATGCGCCGATCACGGCGCCCTCGTTCCAGGCCGGCACGATGATGGCGACGCGGGGGAGGTACGGCGCGGCCTTCTTGTAGTGGTTGATCCAGGCGTGGAACGGGATGACGACGAAGGTCGCGGCCGCCGCGATCACCGGGATGAGGCCGGAGAGCGCGAGGATCAGGCACACGACCACGCCGATCCAGTGCAGCACGGTGAGAACGTCCACCCGAAGACCTCCCTGTTCTACCCTGCACCCTACCGTGCAGGGCGAGCCCGCAGACGGCAACAGGCCCCGGCGGTGCCGGGGCCTGTTCGCGGGCGGAAGGCGGCCCGCGCTACCGCCGCTGGGTGGGGAGAGCCCCGCCCGCGGCAAGTCGCATCAGGTCGGAGCCGAGGTCGATGCCCAGCTCATTGCCGCCGGCGGAGCCGAACTCGTGCTGGTAGCTGTCCCACGAGGTGTCGGTGATCTTGGCCTCCACCTCCGACTCCATCAGCACGACCAGCTCGCGCGCGGCCCGGTCGATGCGCTTGCCGAGGGACTTGTCCTGCCAGTCCTCGGTGGACGCGAAGACCGAGGTCGGCGCGGTCATGGTGCGGAGGAAGGCGAACAGCGACCGCATCTCGCCGTCGACCACCAGGGCGTGGCGGGCCGTGCCGGCGGTGGCGCCGAGCACGACCGGCTTCGCGATCAGGAGGTCGTTGTCGAGCACCTGGAAGAACGAGGTGAACAGCCCGCTCGGGCCGGCCTTGTAGACCGGGGCCGTCGCGATGATGCCGTCGGCCTCCTTCAGCGCCTCGATCGCCTTGGTGAACTTCGGGCCGAGGTGCCCGGACGCGAGGGCCGCGCCGAGCTCCGGCAGCAGCTCCCGCAGGTCCAGGTTGAGCGTCTGTACCGTGTGTCCGTCGCGCTGAGCCGCGGCCTCCACGCGCAGGGCGAGGCGGTCGGCGAGCATCTTCGTCGACGACGGGTCGCTGACGCCCGCGTTGACGACGACGACGCGGAACGGCCGCGGGTCGGATGTGGTCATGGTCTGTCCTTCTCTCGAGTCTCGGACTGCTGTCGAATCCCAGGCTTCCGGCGTCAGAGCGACGGGTAGCTGGCCTGGAACTGCTCCTCGGTGTCCTGGTAGGGGGACGCGCCGGTGACGTTGTCGCCGCGGTTGGCGTTCGGGCGCGGCTGGCGCGGCGCGCTGTCGCCGTACTTGGCCTTCACGAGCGACTCGTGGGTGGGCGCGTCCGGGGTCTCCGGGTCCTTGCGGGCCTCGGTCTCCTTGCGCAGCACGGGGATTACGTGCTCGCCGAGCAGGTCGAGCTGCTCGAGCACCGTCTTCAGCGGGAGGCCGGCGTGGTCCATCAGGAACAGCTGGCGCTGGTAGTCGCCCGCCCACTCGCGGAAGGTCAGCGTCTTGTCGATGACCTCCTGCGGGCTGCCGACGGTCAGCGGGGTCGCGTCCGTGAACTCCTCCATCGTCGGGCCGTTGCCGTAGACGGGGGCCTCGTTGAAGTACGGGCGGAACTGGTCCTTCGCGTCCTGCGAGTTCTTCGCGATGAACGCCTGGCCGCCCAGGCCGACGATCGCCTGCTTAGCGGTGCCGTGGCCGTAGTGCTCGAAGCGCTCACGGTAGAAGGCGATCAGCCGCTGGTAGTGCTCCTTCGGCCAGAAGATGTTGTTGGCGAAGAAGCCGTTGCCGTAGAACGCGGCCTGCTCGGCGATCTCCGGGGTGCGGATGCTGCCGTGCCAGACGAACGGGGGGACGTCGTCGAGCGGGCGCGGGGTGGAGGTGAAGCCCTGCAGCGGGGTGCGGAAGCGTCCCTCCCAGTCCACGACGTCCTCGTGCCACAGCCGGTGCAGCAGGTTGTAGTTCTCGAGGGCGAGCGGCAGGCTCTGGCGGATGTCCTGGCCGAACCACGGGTAGACCGGGCCGGTGTTGCCGCGGCCGATCATGAGGTCCATGCGGCCCTTCGACAGGTGCTGCAGCATCGCGTACTCCTCGGCGATGCGCACCGGGTCGTTCGTGGTGATCAGCGTGGTCGAGGTGGTCACCGTGAGCTTCTCGGTGAGCGCCGCGATGTGCGAGAGCAGGGTCGTGGGGGACGACGAGAAGAAGGGCGGGTTGTGGTGCTCGCCGATCGCGAAGACGTCGAGTCCGACCTCCTCCGCGTGCTTCGCGATCTTCACGATCGCGTCGATGCGCTCCGCCTCGCTCGGCGTCTCACCGGAGACCGGGTCCCGGGTGATGTCGCTGACGGAGAAGATTCCGTACTGCATGTCTGGCTCCTCTGATTGTTCTCGCCGTTTCTATGCAAACGCATATAACGCGAGGCGGGCCGAAGTATTCCCATCCTCGTCCCAGCTGCCCGTAACGGGTAGGGCGGCCGCGCGACTGCGGTCGTTCGGAACGATTGCGGCTGCGCGACAGCCCGCAGTTGTTCCGAACGACCGCAGTCGCAGACGAATGAGCAGGTCAGAGCGCCTGCGGGTCGAGGTTCAGCGACTGGTCTTGCAGCAGGTTGAGGGCGCCGTCGTACGCACGACCGCTGGGGTTCAGCCAGAGCAGGTCCTGCGAGGTGATACCGAACCGCTGCGCGACGCCGTCGAACGTGTCCCCGGTCGCCACGACATACCGGGCTGGAGCACCCGACGGTGTCGTCTCCGGCACGCGCCCGGCCGCGCCCGCTCGCTCGCCGCCGTCGACCGGATGGACGTTGGTCGCACGCTCGGGGATCGACCAGCGGACCGTGTTCACGGCGAGCACCTTGCCCGGGCCGAGCTCCACCGGGACGCCGTCGGCCGACGCGGCGGAGGAGTAGGTCACGAGGGTGCCGAGATACGACGGGTTGCCGACGTAGCCGAGCGGGGCGGTCGAGGCGGCGGCCGTGCCGGTCGTCGGACCGCCGAGCGTGTGGTCGGCGACGCCGTGCCAGGTGAGACCGTCGCCGACCTGCGGAGGGACGTCGATGAGCGTGACCGAGACGGGGATCGGGACGGTCGACGTGAAGCCGGAGTACTGGATCGAGTACGTGTTGTCGCCGTTCGACACGATCCGGTAGTGGAAGTGGATGCTGCCCTTCGGCGACGCCACGCTCGCCTCGGCGACCGCGGTGCCCGACGGGACGGGGGTCAGCGTCGGCGGCGGACCCGGCGGAGTCGTCGGCGTCGGCGTCGCGGTGGGCGTCGGCGTCACCGGTGCGGAGTGCGTCGGCTTCGGCTTGGCGGTCGTGTGCCGAGCGACCGGCTTCGCCTGCGCCCCTCCGTCGAAGAGCGCGCACCCCGACAGCGCGACGGCGAGCGCGACGAGCATCCCTGCGGCGGCCGCGCTGCGGGCTCGCCTGATCGTTCGAACCATGTTCCCCCCTCCGGGAACGCTACCAAATCCGCGGTGGCCGGATCTCAGCCATTCGTGTCCGATTCCCGCGCGCGGGGGGTCGGTGGCTGCCGCTAGCGTCGAATCGTGAAGATCGCCGTGCAGTTCTCCGCCATGGGGCTCATCTGGGGCGCCAGCTTCCTGTTCATGAAGGTGGCGCTCGAGGGCGTCGCGTTCGGCCAGGTGGCGTGGGCGCGGCTGGTCTTCGGGGCGGCGACGCTCGGCGTGATCGCGCTCGTGACGCGTGTGCGGTTTCCGCGGGAGCCGATCGTCTGGCTGCACTTCACCGTCGTCGCCATCACCTACTGCGTCATCCCGTACCTGCTGTTCGCCTGGGCCGAGCAGTACGTCTCGTCCAGCCTCGCGAGCATCTACAACGCCGTGACGCCGATCACCACCGCGATCCTGGCCACCGCCGCGTTCCGGGTCGAGAAGCTGAACCGCGACCAGGTGCTCGGGGTGCTGGTCGGGGTCGTCGGCGTCGTCGTGGTCGTCGGCCCGTGGGCGGTGGATGCGCTGGCCGGCAGCCTGTGGGGCCAGCTCGCGTGCCTCGGCGCGGTCACCTGCTACGGGTTCAGTTTCGGCTACATCCGCCGGTTCATCAGCCCGCGCGAGGTGTCCGCGACCGCGAGCGCGTTCCTGAACATCGGGCTCGCGGCGGTCATCATGCTGCTGCTCACGCCGGTCGTCGCGTGGCATCCCATCTCGTTCAGCTGGCCGGTGCTGCTGTCCCTGCTCGCGCTCGGCGCGCTCGGTACGGGCGTCGTGTACATCTGGAACATGAACGTGCTGCGCGCGTGGGGCCCGACCGCCACGTCGGGCGTCACCTACGTCACCCCCGTGGTGGGCGTGGCGCTGGGCATCCTCGTCCTCGGCGAGCACCTGACCTGGAACGAGCCCGTCGGAGCGGCGATCGTGCTGGCGGGCATCCTGCTGACGCAACAGCGGGTGCGCCTGTTCACGCGCCGGCAGGCCGAGATCGCCGCGCAGGAGGCCGCCGCGCGCTAGGTGTGCCGCTTCAGGAACGCGAGCGTCGCATCCAGCGCCTGGTGCGCCTCGTCGAACCTCAGGTGGAACTGGAACTCGTGCGGCAGTGGCGGTTCGTGGTTGGCCGGCCAGAACAGCTCCGTCACGTCCACTCCCTTGCCGCGCAGTGTCGTCGCCATCGGCACCGACTGCGACCAGGTGAGGCCGTCGCCGTTGCCGCCGGAGATGTAGGTGGGCGGGAAGTCGCCGGTGACGTGCCGGATGGTGGACATCGTCGAGCCGACGTACGTCTGCGACCAGTTCTTGTCGCCGCCGTACGACCAGAGCGCCGTCTTGAAGCCCCAGGCCAGGATGCCGTCCAGCGTCGACAGCGCCCCCAGGTCGTACACGCCGCAGGTGAGCACCACGGCGGCCAGCTGCTCGCGCCGCAGCGACGGTCGGATGCCGAGAAGGTGCGCGTACTCCGGGCTCGTGGTGAGCACGGCCAGCTGGCTGGCGAGCTGCGACCCGGCCGAGTCGCCGGCGAGGACGATCCGCTCGCGGTCGATCCCGAGCTCGTCGGCGTGGGCGTCGAGGTGGGCGAGGGCCGTGTTCAGCTGCTCCACCGCGGTCGGGTACGACGCCTCCGGCCCGAGCGTGTAGTTGAGCCCGACCGTCGCGTACCCGTGTGAAGCCAGGATGCGCAGGTACGGCTCGACGTCCTTGCTGGCGCCCGAGATCCACGCGCCGCCGTGGATCCACACGACGGCCGGCAGCGGGCCGCCCTCGCACTCCGACCGGAACAGGTCGAACGTCGTGTCGGGCGTGCCGGGCGCATACCGCAGCCCGGTCCGCGCGGTCACGCCGCCGGTCGGGACGAACGGCTCCATCTCGGCGACCGTCTCGGCGGCGCCCTTCTCGAAGACGCGACGGATCACCAGCGCAGACGGCCACGGCGTGGAGCGTGCGAGTCCGGCCGCGACGCCCGCGGCGGCGAGCGCGCCTCCGATGATCCCCGCCGCCCGGCGCGCCCGTGTCATCCCCACACCGTATCGCGCCGTCAGCTCCTGAGTTTTTCGACCTCGGAGCGGCGTGTCGGCCCGAAGAACTCAGGAGCTGACGGCTTGGGGCGTGGGCGGGTCAGGCGACCGTCGGGCCGAAGTGCTCGGGGAGGGTGGAGCGGTGCACGCCGCGCAGCTCCTCGACGCCGATGGTGAAGAGGTCCTGCACCTCGAGCACCGGCTGGGCGCCGACCTCGGCGTCGGTGACGCCGATGCGGAGGACCGGGATGCCGCGTCCCTCGCACAGGCCGCGGAACTTCACGTCGTCCTCGCGCGGCACGCTCACGATCACGCGGGCGGTCGACTCCGAGAAGAGCGCGGTCGCCGCGTCCACGCCGTCCCGCTCCTCGATCTCGGTCAGCCAGACGCGCGCGCCGACGCCGAAGCGCATGACGCTCTCGGCGAGGGCCTGCGCGAGGCCGCCGTCGGCGAGGTCGTGCGCCGACGAGATGAGCCCCTCCTGCGCGGCCGCGTGCAGCGCCTCCGCGAGCGAGCGCTCGGCGGCGAGGTCGACCGCCGGCGGGTGACCGCCCAGGTGACCGTGGATGGTGCCCGCCCACGCCGAGCCGTCCAGCTCCTCGCGGGTGATGCCGAGGAGGTAGATGTTCTCGCCCTCGTCCTGCCAGCCGCTCGGGATGCGGCGCGCGACGTCGTCGATCACGCCGAGCACGCCGACGACGGGAGTCGGGAAGATGGGGGTGTCGCCGGTCTGGTTGTAGAACGACACGTTGCCGCCGGTGACCGGGATCTCGAGCTCGAGGCAGGCGTCGGAGAGGCCCTCGACCGCCTGCGAGAACTGCCACATGACCTCGGGGTTCTCCGGGCTGCCGAAGTTGAGGCAGTCGGTGACGGCGACCGGGACGGCGCCGGAGGCGGCGACGTTGCGGTACGCCTCGGCGAGGGCGAGCTGCGCGCCCTGCTTCGGGTCGAGCTGGCAGTAGCGGCCGTTGGCGTCGGTCGCGATGGCGAAGCCGAGGCCCGACTCCTCGTCGACCCGGATCATGCCCGCGTCGTCCGGGAACGCGAGCGCGGTGTTGCCGCCGACGAAGTAGTCGTACTGGTCGGTGACCCATCCCTTGTCGGCCAGGTTGGCGCTGCCCAGCAGGGCGAGCGTCTGCTCGCGCAGGGCGTCGCCGGTCGTGGGCCGGCCGAGCACGGAGGCCGAGTCGTCCTGGAGGGCGTCGATCCACGTCGGGTAGGCGACGGGTCGCTCGTACACCGGACCGTCGACCGCGACCGTGCGCGGGTCGACGTTGACGATCTCCTCGCCCTTCCAGTTGATGACGAGACGCCCGGTCTCGGTGACCTCGCCCAGCACGCTGGTCTCGACGTCCCACTTGGCGGTCACGGCGAGGAAGGCGTCGAGCAGCTCGGGCCTGACCACCGCCATCATGCGCTCCTGGCTCTCCGACATGAGGATCTCCTCCGCCGTGAGGCTCGGGTCACGCAGCAGCACCTTGTCGAGCTCGATGAACATCCCGCCGTCGCCGTTGGACGCGAGCTCGCTGGTCGCGCACGAGATGCCGGCGGCGCCCAGGTCCTGAATGCCCTCGACCAGCTTGTCGCGGAACAGTTCGAGGCAGCACTCGATGAGCACCTTCTCGGCGAACGGGTCGCCGACCTGCACGGCCGGACGCTTGGTCGGGCCGCCCGCGGAGAACGTGTCGGAGGCCAGGATGCTGGCCCCGCCGATCCCGTCGCCGCCGGTGCGGGCGCCGAACAGCACGACCTTGTTTCCCGCGCCGGACGCGTTGGCCAGGTGCAGGTCCTCGTGGCGGAGCACGCCGACCGAGAGCGCGTTGACCAGTGGGTTGCCCTGGTACACCGGGTCGAAGTAGGTCTCGCCGCCGATGTTCGGCAGGCCGAGGCAGTTGCCGTAGAACGAGATGCCGGAGACGACGCCGTGCACGACGCGTGCGGTGTCCGGGTTGTCGATGGCGCCGAAGCGCAGCTGGTCCATCACCGCGACCGGACGGGCGCCCATCGAGATGATGTCGCGCACGATTCCGCCGACGCCGGTCGCGGCGCCCTGGAACGGCTCGATGTACGAGGGGTGGTTGTGCGACTCCACCTTGAAGGTGACCGCCCAGCCCTCGCCGACGTCGACCACGCCCGCGTTCTCACCCATGCCGACCATGAGGTTCTTCTTCATCGCCGGGCTGACCTTCTGGCCGAACTGGCGCAGGTAGATCTTGGACGACTTGTAGGAGCAGTGCTCCGACCACATCACCGAGTACATCGCCAGCTCGCCGCTGGTGGGGCGGCGGCCGAGGATCTCGCGGATGCGCGCGTACTCGTCCTCCTTGAGCCCGAGCGCCGCGAACGGCTGCTCCCGCTCCGGGGTCTCGATCGCGTTCGCGACGGTGTCGACGACGTGCGTGGTGGTGGTGTCGGTCACGCGGGCACTCCTGGCTGGGCGGGGCAGGCGGGGGATGGGCTCCAGTCTACCGGGCGCATCGCCGGGGTCAGGCCGGGCAGGAGTCGAGCGGGATGGAGGAGGACGGCCCGACCTGGATCCACTCGACGCGCCCCTCGATGACCATGAAGACCATCCACGTGCCCTGGGGATCCTGGACGCCGTACTGCGCGAAGGTCCCGTAGTCCCGGGTCATGGCGATGCCGGGGTAGGCCGCGAGCAGGTCGTTCTTCGAGGAGCCGACGCCGATCCCCTGCGCTGTGTGCGGGGTCGCGACGTCGCGGTCGCCGTCGACGGAGAACTTGTAGCCCAGCAGGACCTCGCTTACGGCCAGCGTTCCGGTGTCCTGGGCGAAGAGCTTGACGCGCAGGCCATCGGGCGTGACCAGGGAGAGGTTCCGCGGACGGCACTGCGCGTCGGTCTCATCGGACCAGGTGGGCACCTGCGCGGGCACGTCCACGATGCTCGCACCGAGGGCGAGCGGTCCGACGCCGTCGAACCCGATCAGCCAGTTGGCCGGGTCGTCCGGGTCCTTCGCCGGCGCCGTCTCGGTGGGCGTAGCCGTCGGGGTGGGTGTCGGCGTCTCCGTCACCGTGGGCGTCGGCGTGGAGGTCGGGGCGGCGGCCGGCTGCGGGTCGAGCAGGCCGGTGCCCAGAGCGTAGGCGACGCTGCCGCCGGAGATCGACACAGCCAGCACGACGAGCGTGGCGATGAGTGCGGTCCGCTTGCGTCCGGTGGCCCGGCCGGGGTGCGCCTCGGCGTTGGCGACCATCAGGTCTCGGATGGCGGCCTTCCGGCGCGGGTCGAAGGTGGGCTCGGTCATCGCTCTCCTCCTTCGTTGATCGGGTCGGCGTTCATGAGTTCGGTCAGGCGCGCCTTGGCGCGGGACAGGCGCGATTTCACGGTCCCGGGGGCGACGCCGAGCGCAGCGGCGGCCTCGGTGGTGCTGAGCTCCTCCAGCACGCAGAGGGTGACGATGTCCTGGTCGCGTTTCGGCAGTCGCGCGAGCGCGGCGCGCAGCGCGGTGCGGCGCGCGTCGCGGTCGATGCGGTCGTCCACGACGTCCGCGTGGTCCGGCGCATTCTCCGGGGGCGGCAGCTGCTGCAGCCCCTCCCGGTAGCGCCGGGAGGCACGCACGAAGTTGCGGAACACGAAGTTCGTCGTGACCAGCAGCCAGGCGACGACCGAGTCGTCGACGACGCGCATCGCGTCCCGGCGCCGCCAGGCCTCCAGGAAGACGACGGCGACGATGTCCTCGGCGTCGTGCAGCGACGCGGTCAGCCGCATCGCCTGCCGGAACACGCGGTCGTGGTGCAGGTCGAACAGGGCGCCGAACGCGTCCGCGTCACCGTCGCGAACGCGTTCGAGCACCGCCGGCTCATCGATTTGGATTCCCCTCACACTCTGTAGTGTCCCGGGCCGGGCGACCGGTTCCCAAACTCTACGAAGTCGTGCGTCCCCGCCCCCGACGCCAACAGCTCCTGAGTTCTTCGACCGACACGCCGGGCGTGACTCGAAGAACTCAGGAGCTGTTGGCTGGGGGCCGGGTCAGGCCTCGACGAGAGCGGAGCGGATGACCGAGGTGAAGAAGGTGAGGCCGTCGGTGCCGGAGCGCATCGCGTCGTGGGTGTCGGGGCCGAAACCCGGCTCCACCGCGTGCTCGGGGTGCGGCATGAGGCCGACCACGTTGCCCCGCTCGTTGCGGACGCCCGCGATGTCGTTCAGGGAGCCGTTCGGGTTGACGTCCTTGTAGCGGAAGACGACCATCCCCTCGCCCTCGAGCCGGTCGAGCTCTTCGGCCGACGCGATGAAGCCGCCCTCGCCGTTCTTCAGCGGGATGACGATCTCCTGGCCCTGCTCGAACCCGGTCGTCCACGGGGTGGCGGCGTTCTCGACGGTCAGGTGCTGGTCGCGGCGGATGAAGTTGCCGTGGTCGTTGCGGATCAGGCCGCCGGCGACGAGGTGCGCCTCGGCGAGCATCTGGAAGCCGTTGCAGATGCCGAGCACCGGCATGCCCTTGCCCGCCGCGTCCACGACCTCGGTCATGATCGGCGAGAGGGAGGCGATGGCGCCGCAGCGCAGGTAGTCGCCGTAGGAGAAGCCCCCGGGGAGCACCAGGGCGTCGACGCCCTTCAGGTCGTGCTCGCCGTGCCACAGCGCGACCGGCTCGGCGCCGGCGAGCCGGACGGCGCGGAGCGCGTCGCGGTCGTCGAGCGAACCGGGGAAGGTGATGACGCCGATGCGCATCAGGCGTCGACCTCGGCGGGGTAGTGGATGCCCACCACGTCCTCGATCACGGAGTTGGAGAGGATCTCGCCCGCGATCTCCTCGACCGTCGCGCGCACCTCGTCGTCGATCGGCCCGTCGACGGTCAGCTCGAAGCGCTTGCCGACGCGGACGCCGGTGACCCGGCCGCGGCCGGTCCGGGCGAGCGCGCCCGCGACGGCCTTGCCCTGAGGGTCGAGCAGCTCGGCCTTCGGCATCACTTCAACAACGATGGTCGGCACGGGGACACTCCGCTCACTCGGGCGACAAGGGTGGGGTTTCCCGACGATTCTACCGTGCGGAGACGGTGGCCGGTTCCGGTGCGGCGACCGCGGCGGCGTGCGCGACGGCGCGGTCCTCGAGCGCCGCCCGCAGCCTCCGGAACAGGGCGGAGGAGGCGGCGCCGGGCCAGTCGGCGGGGAGGGCTGCAGAGGGCAGGCCCGGGTCGCGGTACGGGATGATGCGCCACTCGTCGAGCACGCGGATCCACAGGGCGAACGCGGCGGCGTCGTCGGCGGGAGGTGTCTCGGCCGCCGCGCCGAACCGGGCGAGGAAGCCGTCGTGCGCCGCCCGGATCGCGGGGAGGTCGTACCAGCGCGCCAGCCCCGCGGCGAGATCGCCGTGCGGGAGCGCGCCCGAGAAGAGCGCGACGGCCGGTGCCCCCGCGCCCTGGATGGCGCCCCCGAGGCCGGCTACCACCGACGCGAGCTCGTCCTCCAGTGCGGACGGTGCGATCCAGAGCCCGTCGGCGACGGCGCCGCAGCCCAGCGAGGCGAGCCGGCGGCGCAGCCGGTCGCGAGCACCGCGCCCGTGCTCCGGGAACGACAGCGACAGCAGGCACCACGTGGGCGCCTCCACGCGCTCGCCGAAGATGCGCGCGTCCCCGCGCTCCAGCATCGCGTGGGCGGCGGGGTCTATCGCGTACCCGGCGACGCCATCGCGCGGCTCGCGCCGGAGCACCCCGCGCGAGCACAACCGGGCGAGGCCGGAGCGTGCGGTCGCCGCGGGAACGCCGAGCGCATCCATCAGCCGGACCGCCCCGGCCGCGCTCATCCACCCGCCGATGGGCCGCAGAACGCTGCCGACGACGGTCCGCAGGAGCGCCGCGGCGCTGCCGCTGCTCGCCTCCAGGTCGTCGCGGGCCGGCCCGTCAGTCATGCGTGAGGAGCTCGCCCAGGACATCGCGCACGGCGGCCATCCCGGCGCAGACCTCCTCGAAGCTCGTGCTCAGCGGCGACAAGCCGACGCGCAGGCCGTCGGGGTCGCGGTAGTCCGGGATGACGTCGCGCTGCCAGAGCAGCTCCGTCACCCGGCGCATGGCCGGGTGGCTGAGGGTGATGTGGCCGCCGCGCCGCTCCGGGTCGCGCGGGCTGGCGAGGGTCACCCCGAGCGGCGTCAGCCACTCGTCGGCGAGCGCGATGGCGAACTCCGTCAGTGCGACCGACTTCGCCCGCACCGCGTCGATGCCCGCCTCGCCGATCATGTCGACGGTGTCGCGCATGGCGAGCATCCCGACCACCGGCGGCGTGCCGCTGAGGAAGCGCCGGACACCGTCGGCGGGGACGTACTCGGGTCCCATCAGGAAGACGTCGCGCACGCCCATCCAGCCCTGGATCGGCTGGGTGAGTTCCGGGATGAGCCGCGCGTTCACGTAGCCGAGCGCCGGGGAGCCGGGGCCGCCGTTGAGGTACTTGTAGGTGCAGCCGACGGCGAGGTCGACGTCCGCCGCGTCCAGCTCGACCGGGACCGAGCCCGCGGAGTGGCAGAGGTCCCACAGCACGAGCGCGCCGGCGTCGTGGACGATGCGGGTGATCGTGGCGAGGTCGGCGAGGAATCCGGACCGGTACGCGACGTGGCTCAGCACCACCAGGGCGGTGTGCGGGCCGACCGCGGCGGCGACCTGCTCGGGGGTGACCCCGGCTTCGGTGTCGGCCTCGATCCAGACCAGGCGCAGTCCGCGCTCGCGCGCGATGCCGTCGAGCAGGTAGCGGTCGGTCGGGAAGTTGTCGGTGTCCAGCACGATCTCGCTGCGCTCCGGGAGGCTGTCGACCGCCGCGCGCGCCAGCTTGTAGAGCAGGACGGTCGTCGAGTCCCCGATGAACGTCTGCCCGGGGGCGGCACCGAGCGCCACACGGCCGAGCTCGTCGCCGATCGCGAAGGGCAGCTCCATCCATTCCTCGTCCCAGCCGCGGATGAGGCGGCCGCCCCAGCCGTTCACCAGGAACTCGTGGATGCGCTCGATGCTCGCACGGGTCGGGCGCCCCAGCGAGTTGCCGTCGAAGTAGGCGACGACGGAGCTGCTGCCGTCGTCGATCCCGGCGAAGCGGCGTCGGTAGGCGGCGAGCGGGTCGGCCGCGTCCCGCGCCCGCGCGGCGGTGAGCGGGTCGGGGGAGAGCGAGGCGGGCGGGGCGGGGTCGAAGTCGGTCATGCGCGTGCTCCGGTGGTGGTCGGACGGGTCATGGGCGAGCGGCGCCGGCGGCGAGGCGCGCGACCGTCAGGCCGCGGGCGGTCGCCAGCCAGTCGGGCAGCGCGTCCGGGTCGGACGGCGGGGCGGAGGGGACGAGCGCCAGGCGCGCTCCGATGGTCGGCGGGGTGCCGTCGTCGGGACGCCGGAGGCCGGCGATCGACCGCAGCAGCGCGTGCGCCGGGACGGCGGCGTCGAGCATCCCGCGCAGCTCCCGGGCGTTCACGCCGACGGGGAGTGGGCCGTTGCCGAGGTCGGTGCCGTAGAGCACGTGTCCGCCGGCGCGGGCGAACCGGCCGAGGTTGTCGGAGGCGATGGCGTGCTGCTCGGTCGGCTCGCCCCAGCCGTGGATGTCGAGCGTGCTGACCCAGGTGACGCCGCGGCGGACGCACTCGGCGATCAGGTCGTCGCCGACCCGCTCGGTGAACGGGGTGTGGGCGAGCTGGTCGGCGCCGGCGGCGACCGCCCGCGCGGTCTGGCCCTCGCCCTGGACGTGCACCGTCACGGGGACGCCCTGGGCGTGCGACTCCCTCACAATTCCGAGAAGGACGCGGTCATCCACAGTTTCGCCGGCCTCGGTGTTGAGGGTGACCTTGATGCGGGAGGCTCCCAGCATGACATTCGCCCGCACCGCCAGCCGCGCCTCCCGCTCGCCGCCGACCTCCGTCGAGGAGCCCGGCGGTCCCCACCCGGCATTGACCGGGTAACCGCCCCGGCAGGTGAGGAGCGAGCCGACGATCGCGACGGACGGGCGGGTGAGGTCGTCCGTCAGCCAGCCGGCGGCCACCGCCGGCACCCAGCCGAGGTCGATCGCGTGCGTCACGCCGCCGGCGAAGACCGCGTGCTGGTCGGTCAGGCCGAGGTGGACGTGGTGGTCGGTCAGGCGCGGGAAGAGCGTGCCGTCGATGCGCAGGTGGCGGCCGTCCGCGGCCGCCCGTGCGGGGACGCGGTCGTCGTCGAGTGGATGCAAGCGCTCGCCGTCGCAGCGGAAGGTGGTCTCGCCGAGGAAGCGGTGGCCGGTCCAGACGGCGTCGACTGTGAGGTAGGTGTCGGCGCCGGGCGGTGTGGTCGCGCCGGACGGTGTGGTCGCGCCGGGCGGTGTGGCGGGAGTGGGCTCCGGCGTGCTCATGCGGGTGTCCCGATCTCGGTGCGGACGGCGTACAGCTCGGGGAAGAAGGTCAGCTCGAGTGCCTTCTGGAGGAAGCCGGCTCCGGAGGATCCGCCGGTTCCCGTCTTCATCCCGATCGTGCGCTGAACGGTCTTCAAGTGGCGGAAGCGCCAGAGCTGGAAGTTGTCCTCCAGATCGACGAACTCCTCGCAGGCCTCGTACTCGCGCCAGTGGTCCGCGGCGTGCTCGTAGATCTCGCGGAACACCGGCACGAGCTCCGGTGTGAAGACGTGGGCCTGGGTGACGTCCCGCTCCAGCAGAGCGCGCGGCACGGCGAAGCCGGCCCGGGCGAGGTACCGCAGGAACTCGTCGTAGATGCTGGGAGCCTCCAGCAGCGCGGCCAGCAGGGCGTGCGCGTCCGGGTCGCTCTCGAAGACGCTCAGCATGCGGCGGTTCTTGTTGCCGAGCACGAACTCGACCGCGCGGTACTGGTACGACTGGAAGCCCGACGAGTTGCCGAGGAACCCGCGGAACTCCGCGTATTCGGTCGGCGTCAGAGTCGCCAGCACCGACCACTGCTCGGTCAGGGTGCGCTGGATGTGCTTCACGCGGGCGATGCGCTTGAGGGCGGGCGAGAGGTCGTCCGCGCGCAGCAGGTCGCGGGCCGACTCCAGCTCGTGAAGTACCAGCTTCAGCCAGAGCTCGGTGGTCTGGTGCTGGATGATGAACAGCAGCTCGTCGTGGTGCGGCGGACGGCTCACCGGTCGCTGCGCGCTGAGCAGCGTCCCGAGGTCCAGGTAGGAGCCGTACGACATCCGCTCGCGGAAGTCGGTGACGATGTCGGGGTCGAACTCGCGGGTGTTGTCGCCATCCACCATGCTGCAATCTTCCGCCGACCGCCCGAAAAGTGCAACACCCTTCGCCGAGGTGCTCGCCGTTGCTGTCCCTCCCGGCGTGTCGCCCGCACTTGCGAGCACCTCGCGGCACCACGAAACGGGCCGGGCGCGGGACGAACGTTCACCCGCGCGTAACCGGGGGGTTGGGCGCGGTGCGTAGCGTGCACGTCGGAGCCCGTCGACCCCGGTCGGGCGGTGCTGCGGCGTCGCAGGGAGCGGAGAGAGGGGCTCGGGATGGGCAGGCATTACGACCTCGTCGTGGTCGGCGCGGGCATCGTCGGTCTCGGGCACGCCGTCGCCGCACTCCGCCGTGGGCTCACCGTCGCCGTGGTGGACCGCGCGTCCGGGATCACCGGAGCCTCCGTCCGCAACTCCGGCCACCTCTGCGTCACGGGCCAGGAGGGCGAGGCCCGCGCGTACGCGGAGCTGGCGCGCGAGCTGTGGCTGACGCTCGCGCCGGAGGCGGGATTCTGGCTGGGCGAGACCGGCACCATGGTCGTGGCCCGGGCGGAGGACGAGCTGGCGGTGCTGGAGGAGTTCCGAGAGCGCCGCGGCGGCCAGGACGCCCGCATCCTGACTCCTGCCGAGGTGCGTGACCGGGTGCCGGTCGCCGACGGCGTCGCAGTCGGCGGTGCGTTCCTGCCCGCCGACCTCCAGGTCGACCCGCGGGAAGCGCCCACCGCGATCGGCCGGTGGCTCGACGCGCACGGTGTCGACTTCTTCTGGCAGACGGCTGTGGTCGGCGTCGAGACGGGACGCGTCCACACCACCCGCGGCCGGCTCGCCGGGGACGCCGTGGTCGTCGCGGTCGATCACGACCTCGATCAGCTGTTCCCCGGCCTCGCCGACGATCACGGGATCCGGCGCTGCGCGGTCGACATGATGCTGCTGGAGGCGGAGCTCGACCGTCCGCTCACCTCGCCGCTGCTCACCGGCTGGTCGCTCCTGCGCTACGCCGGCTTCGCGCGCACGCCGAGCGCCTCCGCCCTGCACGACCGGCTCGCGGCCGAGCACCCGGCGCTCGCCGCGCTCGACGCGAACCAGCTGTACACGCAGCGCGCCGACGGCGCGCTCCTGATCGGCGGAACGCAGCACCGGAGCGAGGACGTGTCGCCGTTCCAGCTCGAAGGCGCGTTCGACCTGCTGCTGGAGCAGGCACGGGAGCTATTCGGGACGGCGGACTTGCGCGTCCGGGAGCGCTGGCAGGGCGTGTACGCGTCGGCGCCCGACGAGTTCCTCGTCGCCTCACCCGCTCCGGCCGTCCGTGTCGTCTCGGTGACGGCGGGCATCGGCATGACCACCGGTCTCGGCCTCGCCGACCGGGTCGTCGACGAGCTGTTCGCCGGCGCCCTCGGGTCCCTCACCTCCGCGGGCTCCGCAGCCCGCGCCCGCTAGCCGCACCGCACGAAAGGCACCACCATGACCCCTGACGGCCGCATCACCAGCGAGTTCGACGACGTGACCGTGGAGGCGACGGGCTTCGGGACGGAATCCACCGACGACGAGGACTGGGACGCCTTCGACGACGGCCTCGACGACGACGCGGCCGTGCGGGCGGAGGACCGCGGCGACGACGGCCGGGACGACGACCTCGCCGACCTGGAGCTCGTCGTGCTCTCCCTCGCGGGCACGACCCTGCTCGACGACGGGCTGGTGGAGCGCGCCTTCGAGCGCGCGGCCGACGCTGCAGGGATCGCTCCGGCCCCGGCCGCCCGTCAGGACGCCCTGGACTTCGCGCGCCAGGCCGTCGTCCGGTCGCCTCTCGCGGTGTTCCGCACCCTGACGGGCGACGACGACCAGGCGCAGCACGCCGCCGCCGTGTTCTCGTCCGCATATGCAGACATCGCCGCCGTCGGCGGCCTCGGAGCCGTCCCGGGCGCCGAGGACGTCATCCGGCTCCTCCGCGCCACCGGCGTCAAGGTCGCCCTCGTGACCGGCCTGTCGCAGACCGCCCAGGACGCGGTGCTCGCCGCCGTCGGCTGGCGTGACGTCGCCGACGTGGCGCTGAGCGCGGACGACGCGGGCCGCGCCCGGCCATTCCCCGATCTCCCTCTGACGGCCCTGCTGCGCACCGGCACCTCCAGCGTCGAGGGGATGGTCGTCGTCGGCGACACCCCGGCCGACATCGCGTCGGGCATCGCCGCCGGTGCCGGGCTCGTCGTCGGCGTGCTGACCGGTGCGCACGACGAACGCACCCTGCTGGATGCCGGGGCCGACGCCGTGCTGCCCAGTGTTGCCGACCTCCCCGAGCTCCTCGGCTACCACGACCTCGCCGGGCTCGGCGCCCGGTGACGGTCAAGGCGGTGACCCCGCGCGTCGTGGAGCCGCCGGCGCGCCTGGGGATGGGGGTCAGCGTGTATCCGTCCGCCACCGCCATGGTGTGGCCGGGGGAGGGGCACGCCCACGAGGCGGTCGCCGTGCCCGGCGTGCGCCTGGCGCCGGGGGACGTGCTCGTGGAGGTGGAGCTCGCGACCGTCTGCGGCTCCGACGTGCACACTGTGCTCGGCCACCGGCAGGCGCAGGCGCCGCTGGTGCTCGGCCACGAGCAGGTCGGCCGCGTCGTCGCGCTCGGCCGCGGCGGCGCGAAGACGACCGACGGACACCGCGTCTCGCTGGGCGAGCGCGTCGTCTGGTCGGTCGCGGTGCCGTGCGGGCGCTGCGCCCGCTGCCGACGCGGCCTTCCGCAGAAGTGCGCAGGCCTCCAGAAGTACGGCCACGAGCGGATGCGCCGCGGCTGGGAGCTGTCCGGCGGCTTCGCCACGCACACCCACATCCTCGACGGGACCCCGCTCGTGCGGGTCCCGGACGACATCCCGGCGGAGGTGCTCGCCCCGGCCTCCTGCTCGACGGCGACCGTGGCCGCAGCCCTGGAGGCCGCGTCCGTCATCGTCCCGCTTGAGGGCGCGCTCGTGCTCGTCGCCGGCGCCGGGATGCTCGGCCTCACCGCGACCGCGATGGCGACGGAGGCCGGCGCCCGCGTCGTCGTGAGCGAGCCGCTGCCCGAGCGCAGGGAGGCGGCGCTCGCCTTCGGCGCCATCGGCGTGGCCGACCCGCGCGCCGCCGCCGGCTCCCCCTCCGGTCTCGCCTCCGTGCTGGCGAAGGCGGGCGGCCGGGCGCCGGCGCCGACGATCGCGCTGGAGCTCTCCGGCAACCCCTCCGCCGTCCGCTCCCTGCTCGCCGCGGTCGACGTCGGCGGGGTGCTCGTGCTCGTGGGGTCGGTCTGCCCCGGGCCGGAGCTCGGGATCGTGCCGGAGCAGCTCGTGCGGCGCCTGCTCACGATCCGCGGCGTCCACAACTATGCGCCGCGCCACCTGGAGCAGGCGGTCCGCTTCCTCGCCGAGACGTGGCAGCGCTACCCGTTCGCCGAGCAGGTCGGGGAGACCTTCCCGCTGGCCGAGGTGGATCGGGCGCTCGCCGCGACGACGCACCCGCGGGTCGCGGTGCGGCCGTAGCCTGGGGTGGTGTTCGACCGCTTCTTCGATCTCATCCGGGCCGTGCCGGAGCCCGCGGACGCCGAGCTGCTGTACGGCGACGACGAGCTCGGGCGGCTGCGGGAGCGCAACCTCCGGCGCTACCTGGAGGGGCCGCACGCGCCCGTCCTGCTGCTCGGGGAGGCGCCCGGCTGGCGCGGGATGACCGTCACCGGCGTGCCGTTCACCTCCGTCCGCGAGGTGGAGGCCGGGGTGCTGCCGGGGCTGGAGCTGCCGCCGGAGCCGCAGGCACCGTGGGAGGCGTCGAGCCGCGTCTTCTGGCAGACCATGGCGCAGTGGCGGGGCCCCCTCCCGCTGTCGTGGCCGGTCTACCCGCACCACCCGTTCGTGGCGGGGAAGCCGCAGACGAACCGAACGCCGCGCTCCTCCGAGGTGCGCGCGGGCGGCCCTGTCGCCCTGGAGCTCATCGAGTCGCTCGGCATCGAGACCGTGGTCGCCGTCGGCCGGAAGGCGCAGGGCGCGCTCGCCGAGGCCGGCATCGAGGCGCCGGCGATCCGCCACCCCGCCCAGGGCGGAGCGCGGATGTTCACCGATCAGCTCCTCGCCCTGAACCGGGCCATGCGCGATTCCTGACCCCCGCCCCCGACGCCGACACGTGAGTAATCGCGGCAATCTTCGCCGAGTGGGGACAAGATGTCGCAACTCGGCGGGCGGCCGCTCAGCCGAGGGGGGTGGCCTGGCGGTGCTGGGCCACCTTGTCCAGGTAGACGGCGGCGTTCTGGGCGATGCCGCGCAGCTCCTCGTCGGTGAGCTCGCGGCGCACCTTGGCCGGCACCCCGGCGACCAGTGAGCGCGGCGGGATGTCGGCTCCCTGCGTCACGACGGCGCCGGCGGCCACCAGCGACCCGGTACCGATGCAGGCTCCGTTGAGGACGGTCGCGCTCATCCCGATCAGCACGTCGTCCTCGATCGTGCAGCCGTGCAGCACCGCGTTGTGACCGACCGACACCCGCTCCCCGACCGTCAGCGGGAACGCGGGATCGACGTGCGCCGACACGTTGTCCTGGAGGTTGGAGTCGCGCCCGATGACGATGGGCGCGTTGTCGGCCCGCACCACCGCGCCGTACCAGACGCTCGAGCCCGGTGCCAGCGTGACGTCGCCGACGACGGTCGCGTTCGGTGCAACCCAGGCGTCGTCCGCGACGCGCGGCGCGCGGTCTCCGGGGAGTGAGAGAAGCATCGGCGATTCCTTTCCTGTCGGACGGATGTCACGCTACCGCCCTTGACCGTTCACTGTTCCGTACCGTATATTCCTCTTGGAATAATCGAACTGGAAGTCGAGATGGCCGAACCACACACCCTCACCCCCCTCGCCGTCGCCGCGCTCGCGCTGCTGGCCGAGCGTCCGTCGCATCCGTACGAGATGTACCAGACGCTCATGCAGCGCTCGGAGGACCGCCTGGTCAAAGTGCGCCCCGGCTCGCTGTACCACACGGTCGACCGGCTGGAGGCCCACGGCCTCGTCCGCGCGACCGGCACCGAACGCGAGGGCAACCGGCCCGAGCGCACCACCTACGAGATCACGGACGAGGGCACGCGTTCCCTCGGCGAGCGGATCACCGAGATCATCGGCACGCCCGTCAACGAGTACCCCGAGTTCCCGCTCGGTCTGGGCGAGGCGCACAACCTCCCGCTCGAGACCGTCGTCGCGCTCCTGCGCAAGCGGGTCTCGCTCATCCGGGCCGACACGGCGGTCCTGGAGGACGCCGTCGAGCACCTCACCCAGCGCGGTGTCCCCGCCAAGTACTGGGTCGACGTCCGCTACCAGCGCGCGCTGGCGGCGGCGGACGCCGATCTGCTGGAATCCCTGATCGCAGACCTCGAATCGGGCGTAGTGTCCTGGTCCGAGGACGAGCACTGAGAGAAGAACCATGGAACGTCAACTGAAGCCCTGGCCGGCCCTCTGGGCCCTCGTCATCGGGTTCTTCATGATCCTGATCGACACGACCATCGTGTCCGTCGCGAACCCGTCGATCATGAAGGGCCTGAACCTCGGCACCGACTACAACTCCGTCATCTGGGTGACGAGCGCCTACCTGCTCGCCTACGCCGTCCCGCTGCTCATCACCGGGCGGCTCGGCGACCGGTTCGGCCCGAAGAACCTCTACCTGATCGGCCTCGTCATCTTCACCGCGGCCTCCGCCTGGTGCGGTTTCGCCGGCCACATCGGCATCCTGATCGCGGCCCGCGTCGTGCAGGGCCTCGGCGCGGCGCTGATGACGCCGCAGACGATGGCCGTCATCACCCGCATCTTCCCGCCCGAGCGCCGCGGTGCGGCCATGGGCCTGTGGGGCGCCGTGGCCGGTGTCGCCACCCTGGTCGGCCCGCTGCTCGGCGGCGTTCTCGTCGACAGCCTGGGATGGGAGTGGATCTTCTTCATCAACGTGCCCGTCGGCATCGTGGCGTTCATCCTGGCGATGCGCCTGGTGCCGAAGCTGCCGACGCACACCCACAGCTTCGACATCCTCGGCGTCGTCCTCTCGGCCGTCGGCATGTTCCTGCTGGTGTTCGGCATCCAGGAGGGCAGCACCTACGACTGGGGCGTCATCTGGGGCCCGATCTCGGTGTGGGGGCTCATCATCGCCGGCATCGTGGTGCTCGCCGCGTTCGTCGTCTGGCAGGCGTTCAACAAGAAGGAGCCGCTGCTCCCGCTGCCGCTGTTCCGCGACCGCAACTTCTCGCTCTCGAACGGTGCGATCACCACGGTCGGCTTCGCCGTCACCTGTATGGCGCTCCCGCTGGTGTTCTACTTCCAGACCGTGCGAGGCCTGACCCCGACCGAGTCCGCGCTGATGCTCGCCCCCACGGCGATCTTCTCCGGCGTGCTCGCGCCGTTCGTCGGCCGCCTGATCGACCGCGTGAACCCGCGCAACATCGCCACCCCTGCACTGGTGCTGTTCGCGTTCGCGCTGTTCCTCTACTCCAGGATGCTGTCGCCGGATGTGAACATCTTCCTGCTGCTCATCCCGAGCGCCCTCATGGGCATCGCGATGTCGGGCGTCTGGGGACCGATCTCCACCACCGCGACCCGCAACCTGCCGATGAACCAGGCCGGAGCCGGTTCGGGGGTCTTCAACACCACGCGCCAGATCGGCGCGGTGCTGGGAAGCGCATCCATCGCCGCCCTCATCTCGGGCCGCCTCGCCGTCGACCTGCCCAAGGCGCCGGGCGGCGCGGCCAACGCCAGCGAGGCCGCGGCGGGTACGGAGCTGCCGCAGTTCCTGCACGCCGGCTTCACGCAGGCGATGTCGGAGGCGCTGCTGCTGCCCGCGGCCGTCGCGTTCCTGGGTGCGCTCGTCGTGGTGTGGTGGGAGCGGCCGAAGCCGCCGGCGTGGGCCAAGCCCGCCGCCGCCGGTGCTCCGGCGGAGGCAGCCGCCGCTGCCGGGGCCGCCGAGCCGACGCACGGCGCGCACGCCGCCCCGGTGCCGGTGGACGCCGTCGCGCACGGATCGCACGCCGCGGACATCGCGCCCGCGACCGACGCCGCCCCGGGGGAGGAGCCGCCGCACGGCGTGCACGCCGCACCCGTCGCGGACTGACCCGCACACGAAAAGGAGGTCGCAGCCGAACCGGCTGCGACCTCCTCCGCGTCTCAGGCCGCCGAGACCACCCTTACCGCGTTCGCCCACGGATCGTCGAACGTGACCGACCTCCCGTCGTCGCGCGACGCGATGCCGTAGTGCTTCATCCGCTCGCTCAGCTCGCCGACGTCGTCCGAGGACGGCACCCGGATCTCCACCTCGCCGAGCCCGAGCGCCAGCTGCCGGCGCCCCGCGCCGCGGCTGTTCCACGTGTTCATCGCCATGTGGTGGTGGTAGCCGCCCGCGCTCACGAACAGGGCGCTCCCGCCGAGCGCGGCCGTCGTCTCGAAGCCGAGCCGGTCGACGTAGAACGTGCGGGCCGACTCGACGTCGCCCACGGAGAGGTGCACGTGGCCGACGCCCGCGTCGCCGAACGGGGTGGCGCCGTCCTCCTGGGCGAGGGCGAGCGCGCGCTCGGTGAGGTGCTCCTCGAGGAAGCCGTTGGGGTCGAGGTAGAGCGTCGCCATCTCGACCTGGCCGTGCGTCCAGCTCCATTGGCTGCGGTCGCGGTCCCAGTACAGCTCGACGCCGTTCCCCTCCGGGTCGGTGAAGTAGAACGCCGTGCTCACCAGGTGGTCGGCGCTGCCGGTGAAGGTGCCGGGCGCGCGCCGGGCCACCGAGTACACCGCGGCCGCCAGGGCCTCCTGCGTGTCGAACAGGATCGCGGTGTGGAAGAGTCCCGCCTGGCCGGGCGACGCGTGCCGCAGCTCCGGCGCGTGCACCAGGATCACCGCGGGCGTCGCGCCGCGGCCCAGGATGACCCGGTCGCCCTCGGCGGCGAGCACGCTCAGCGTGACGGCGTCGCGGTAGTAGCGGGTCATGGCGTCGAGGTCGGCGACGCGGAGGGTGACGGCGCCCATGGCGGAGTCGGCGGGCAGGAGATCGGACATGTAGAGCAGAACACCCGCCCGACCGGGACTATTTCATGTCTCGATCGCGCCGCCGGTCTCGGCGAGGTAGCGGCGGAGGGTGAGCGTCGGGTCCTCGGCCTGGCGGTGGCGGTAGCGGGCGAAGTCGAGCTGGTCGCGCAACGACGATCCCGTGCGCATGCGCTCGGCCTGCGCGCCTTCGACCGTCTGGATGCGAAGGGCTTCCGCGAACAGCTGCTCGCGGTCGCCCGCGGCCAGCACGAGCACTCCGTCGTCGTCCCCGACCACCCAATGGTCGGCGGTCACGGTCACCCCGTCGAGGAACGCGGACCGCATCGCGGTGCCGGCGGGCGGTACCCGCCGCGGTCCGAACGGGTGCGACCCTCGGCTGAACACGGGCAGCCCGATCTCGCGCAGCTGCGCACTGTCGCGGTGACGGCCCCAGATGACGGCGCCGGCCATCCCGGCCTCGCGCGCCTCCAGCAGCATGAGGTCGCCGACGCAGGCTTCGTCGTCGCGGCCGCCGTTGTCGACCACCAGCACCGCGCCGGGCGGGGCGTCGTCGATCGTCTCCAGCAGCACATCCACGCTGCCGAGGTGCGTGACCGGGGCGGCCGGCCCGGCGAACGGGCGGCCCGGGAGCAGCGCGACCAGGCTCACGGGAGCCGTGTGCACGGCGATCCCGAGACGCACGGCGGCGTCGGCGATCGCAGCGGTGGCGGGCACTGCGGAGGGTTCGGTGGTGGATTCGGCGGCCATGACGCGACGCTATACCGCCCGGTATGCGCAACTCGGCATGCGGCGGGTGCGCCCGGGTCAGTCCCCGGTCAGGCGCTCCAGGAGCTCGCGGTAACGTGCCGCGGTGCGCTCCACGACCTCGGTGGGCAGCTGCGGCGGGGTGCCGGTCTTGTCCCAGTTCGCCGCCAGCCAGTCGCGCACGATCTGCTTGTCGAAGCTCGCCATGCGCTCCTCGGGCGTCGCCCCGGCGGCGTACGCGGCCGCATCCCAGTACCGGCTGGAGTCGCTGGTCAGCACCTCGTCGGCGAGGGTGATCTCACCGGTGGCACGGTCGGCCCCGAACTCGAACTTCGTGTCTGCGATGATGACGCCGCGCCGCTCGGCGATGGCGGCGCCGCGCTCGTACACGTGCAGCGAGAGACGGCGCAGCTCGTCGGCGATGTCGGGCCCGACCAGCTCGACGGTGCGTTCGAAGCTGATGTTCTCGTCGTGCTCGCCGAGCGGGGCCTTCCACGCCGGCGTGTAGATCGGCTCGGGGAGGCGGTCTCCGTTCTGCAGGCCGGACGGCAGCGGGATGCCGCACACGCTCTGCGACGCCCGGTACTCCGCCCAGCCGCTGCCGGTCAGGTACCCGCGCACGACGCACTCGATCGGGAACATGTCGAGCGGCTTCACCAGCATCGAGCGTCCCGAGACCTCGGCCGGGATGCGCTCCACGACCTGCTCGCCGTCCAGCACGTGGTCGGGGACGAGGTGGTTCGGGACGTCGTCGAGCTGGTCGAACCACCACAGGCTCAGCGTGGTGAGCAGCTCGCCCTTGCCCGGGATGCCCGGCTCGAGCACGTGGTCGAACGCGCTCACCCGGTCGCTGGCGACGACGAGGACGCTGTCGGTGTCGGCCAAGCCCGTCGCGCCCTCGGGCACGTACAGGTCGCGCACCTTGCCCGAGTAGACGTGGACCCATCCCGGAAGTTCGCTCACCCGACCATCGTACGGTGCGGCCGTGTGCGGCCGTGTGCGGCCGGGCGCAGAGCGGCGCCCGCCGGGCAGGGGCCCGTCGGGCGCGCGGGCGCCGCAGCCGTCAGCCGAGCAGCTTCGCCTTGGCGGCGGCGAACTCGTCGTCGGTGAGCACGCCCTGCGTGTGCAGGGTGGCGAGCTGCTGCAGCTGGGCCATCATGTCGTCGCCGCCGCCGGCCGCAGGCGCGGCCTGCTGCTGTGCGGCGAGCTGCTGGGCCGCGGCCTCCTGGGCCATCTGCTGCATCTTCGCCTGCTGCTGTTGCTGCTCGTACTGCTGCTGCTGGGCCGCGGCCTGCTGCTGCTCGTACGCCTGCTGCTGTTCCGCCGCCTGCTGGTCGGCCTGTGCCTGGTACTTCTGCTGCTGATGGTGCTGCACACCGCCGGCCACAGCCGAGGCCGTTCCCGCGACGACCGCCGTGCGCGCCGCCATCCCGATCAATCCCGGGCGTCCGATCCGTCTCAACGGCATGGTCTCCTCCTCAGCTCTCCGTGGTCTCGAGCTCGTCGCTCTCGAGCTCGTCGTACGCCTCCGCGGCGACCGCGTTCAGCACGGGCGCGGGGATGCGCTCGCTGTGCAGGACGACGCCGCCCGACTCGAAGAAGCGGCTCGCCAGCTCCTTCGCCCACCGGTGCTCGATCACGAGGATCGCGCCCGTCGAACCCGGCTGGAGCAGTTGGGCGATCTCCTGCACGTCCTCGTCGCCCGCGATGCCGCTCGCGTCGAGGGTGATGTCGCTCAGCCCGATGTCGCCGTCCATCTCATCCAGCTCGATGATGTCGACACCGCCGTCGGCGTGCCGCTCGATGAAGACCAGGTCGAGCAGGCGGACCGTGCCGCTGTCGACCAGTTCGAGGATCGCATCCACGACCCCCGCCGACGGTCTGTCCGTGTCGAACTGCGCGACCATGAACTCCGCCGGACCGTACTCGAATTCGGCCATCTCTGCCCCTTTCCCGCGGTCCACCCCGCTGTTCACGGGCACCATACTGCGGGCCCGGCGGGCCTGGCTACGCACTCTTTCGCAGGCGCCGGACGGCCCGTGCCGCGCCCGCCGCCTCCCTAGACTGGGACGAGTCGACAGGAGGCGGACCGCCGCTTCCCGGGCGGATCGAGGAGGACCGATGGCTACGATGAACTGGGCGGGCAACTACGAGTACCGGGCGGCGTCACTCGCGAGGCCGCGGTCGGTGGAAGAGCTGCGCGACCTCGTCCTCGGCGCCCCGGAGGTGCGGGCGCTCGGCAGCCGGCACTCGTTCAACGACCTCGCGGACACGCCGGGGCTGCTGGTCAGCACGGCCGACCTGCCCGGCGGGATCCGCATCGACGAGACCGCGCGCACGGTGACCGTCGGCGGCGGCGTGCGCTACGGCGACCTCGCCCACGGGCTGCAGGAAGCCGGCTGGGCCCTGCACAACCTCGCCTCGCTCCCGCACATCTCGGTCGCCGGCGCGATCGCCACGGCGACGCACGGGTCGGGCGACCGCAACGGCAACTTGGCGACCGCGGTCTCCGGCCTCCGCATCCTGGACGGCACGGGCGAACTGGTCGACCTGCGACGCGGCGACGAGGGCTTCGACGGCGCGGTGGTCGGTCTCGGCGCGCTCGGCGTCGTGACCGAGGTGACCCTGGACATCCGGCCCACCTACGACGCGCGGCAGCGGCTGTTCGGCGGTGTCCCGTGGGATGCCGTGCTCGGCCGCTTCGACGAGGTCACGTCGGCCGCGTACAGCGTGAGCCTGTTCACGACGTGGGACGAGCCCGCCGTCTCGCTCGCCTGGCTGAAGGAGCTCGACGGCGTCGAGCCGCTCGTCGGCGACGACTTCTTCGGCGCTCCCGCCCTGACCGAGCCGCGCCACATGATCCCGACGATGGACGTGCGCAACACCACGGATCAGCTCGGCATCGTGGGCCCGTGGAGCGAGCGGCTGGCGCACTTCCGCTTCGCGTTCACCCCGTCGAACGGCGAGGAGATCCAGTCCGAGTACCTGGTGCCGCGGGCGCGGGCGGTGGAGGCGATCGAGGCGGTGCGCCGGCTCGCGCCCGTGGTGGCCCCGCTGCTGCAGATCTCCGAGATCCGCACCGTCGCCGCGGACGAGCTGTGGCTGTCGAGCGCCTACGAGACCGACGTGGTCGGCCTCCACTTCACCTGGGTGCGCGACCAGCAGGGCGTCGAGGCGGTGCTCCCGCAGCTCGAGGCGGAGCTCCTCCCGCTCGGCGCGCGGCCGCACTGGGGAAAGCTCTTCGTCGACCGCGACCGCGTCGTCCCGACCCTCTACCCGCGCCTGGCCGACTTCCGCGCCCTCACCGAGCGCTTCGACCCCGCCGCCCGCTTCCGCAACCCGTACCTCACCCGCCTCCTCGCCTGATCCCCAAGCCAACAGCTCCTGAGTTCTTCGAGCCGCACGCGGCGTTTCGCTCGAAGAACTCAGGAGCTGTCGGCGGCGGGGGAGGGCTCACGAGACGCGGGCGGCGATGTCGGTGCGGTAGTGGGCGCCCTCGAGGTGGATGTGGTGCAGCGCCTCGTAGGCGCGCGCTCGGGCCTCGGCGAAGCCGGTGCCGCGGGCGACGACCGACAGCACGCGGCCGCCGGTCGCGATGAGTGCGCCGTTCTCGTCGCGCGCGGTCGCGGCGTGCGCGATCGTCACTTCGGGAACGCCTGCCGCCTCGGCGAGGCCCGTGATCGGCCGCCCGGTGATCGGCGCCTCCGGGTAGCCCTCGCTGGCCAGCACCACGGTGACCGCGGTGTCGAGTGCGAACTCGGGACGCGGCATCCCGCCGAGGCCGCCGGTCGCCGCCGCGTACAGCAGCGACGACAGCGGGGTGACCAGGCGCGGGAGGACGACCTGCGTCTCCGGGTCCCCGAAGCGCGCGTTGAACTCGATCACCCGGATGCCGCGGTCGGTGACGATGAGGCCGCAGTAGAGCAGCCCGATGAACGGCGTCTGCTCCTTCGCCAGGGTGCGGACGGTCGGCAGCGCGATGGTCTCGATCACCTCGTCGACGAAGGTGTCGGGCAGCCAGGGAAGCGGCGAGTAGGCGCCCATCCCGCCGGTGTTGGGTCCGGCGTCGCCGTCGAGCAGCCGCTTGTAGTCCTGCGCCGGGGACAGCGGGAGGACGTCGTGCCCGTCGCTGACCAGGAAGAGCGACACCTCCTGGCCGTCGAGGAACTCCTCCACCAGCACGCCGCCGTGCCGCAGCCAGTGCGTCGCGTGCTCCACCGCGGCTGAGCGCTCCTCCGTGACCAGCACTCCCTTCCCGGCGGCCAGCCCGTCGGCCTTAACCACGTACGGGGCGCCGAACTCGTCGAGCGCGCGCTCCGCCTCGGCGAGCGTCTCCGCGCGCACCGCACGGCCCGTGGGGACGCCGGCGGCGTCCATGATCCGCTTCGCGAACGCTTTCGACCCCTCCAGCTGCGCCGCCGCCTTGCCCGGACCGAACACCGGGATGCCGCGCGTGCGCAGCGGGTCGGCGACGCCGGTGACCAGTGGGGCCTCCGGGCCGATCACGACCAGCTCGATGCCGTTCTCGATCGCGTACTCGGTCACCGCCTGGCCGTCGAGCGGGTCGAGCGCCGGCTCCACGCGCACGTCCTGCGCGATGCCGGCGTTGCCGGGCGCCGCGACGATGTCGTGCTGCTCCTCCTCGGCCAGCAGCGCGGTGATGATGGCGTGCTCACGGGCACCGGAACCGAGGATGAGGATCTTCACGCCCCCCATGGTAGAGAACTCGCGCGTGGAAGGATGGTCCACATGGCCAGAGCGAAGATCGCGGACGAGGTCGGCGGCCCCGCCGTGCGCGCCGCCGTCGCGGGCGGAGCCGACCGGAACACCACGGCGACCGCCGTGCGCTACCTCCTGCAGCTGCTGGCGGAACGCGCCCCCGGCAACACCGTCGAGGTGCGCGTGCCGCCGTTCGGCGCCGTGCAGTGCATCCCCGGTCCCCGGCACACGCGCGGGACGCCGCCCAACGTCATCGAGACCGACGCCGCGACATTCCTCGCGCTGGCGTCGGGCGCGCTGACGTGGGACGAGGGGGTCGCCACCGGCAGCATCCACGCGTCGGGTCAGCGCGCCTCCCTCGAGGGCCTGGTGCCGCTGCGCTACTGAGCCGCGCCGGTCTGTCGCAGGCGTTCCCGGAGCTCCTCCCGTTCTCGCCGGTGCCGAGTGGTCATCTCCGTGCGTTCATCGTCGAAGCGGATGACCACCCGGGTCGCCTCCGACACGTTGTCATCGATCTGAGTGGTTACACGCCGCAGTTCGTGCTGGAACCGGGGGTCGTCCTGGACGCCCGCGGAGCGTGCGATGTCGTAGAAGTGCTCCTGCATGCGGATCATCTGCGAGCGGTAGTAGTGGATGTGCTCCTCCGCCTGCTCGATCCGGTCGCGCGCTGCCGAAGCCTCGCGGTCGTGAGCGTCTTCGAGCTCGCGGAAAGTGGTGTGCTCGGTCATGTGATGCTGTTCACCCCACCGGCGTAGTCAAGGTTCGCGGTGATGTGCTCCACGCCCTGCTCCACCTTCTGGGCGACCTGCCCGGCGAGGATGGCGTTGTGCACGCGCGCGCCGGTCACGGTGAGAGCGGCCTCCGCCGTGAGCGCCTGCACTGCCGTCCACGCGGTGGCCCTTGTCGTGGCGTTCTTGAAGTGGACCATCGGCGGCAGCATCGCGTGCAGCATTCCTACCGCGGCGGAATGGATCAGGCCGTCGATCCCCGCCCTCACGGCCTCTGCGGCTCCTTCCAGGCCCTCGCCGATTCCGGCGATCAGGTCTTCCAGGTTCTGGCGCGCGAGTTCGCCCTGGTCTGTGAAGTCGGACATCGTCGGTTCCTCGTCTTCCTATCGTCCGCCGAATGCGTTTGCCCAGCGTGCGTCTTGTTCGCCGGCGTGGAGGAGCGCTTTGGTGATGCCGTCGTAGAGCTTGTGGATGGTGTCCACGTGGTCGTCGAGGCGGCGGTTGACCGCGTCGACGGCCTGGTGGTCGAGGTTGTCCTCCACGCGGAGCCGTTCGACGGCGACGCAGTTCTCGATGTCGGCCTCGGTGAGATACGGGATCGTGTAGGCGTTGCTCTTGGCCTCCAGCAGGTTCAGCTGCAGCCGTGCGGCCAGTCCCTCGTTCACGGACTTGATGCTGGTCAGGATGTCGGCGGCGCTGACGATGGTGGAGGCCAAGGACGTCGCCGCCATGGTGTCGATCATGACCATGACCGTGGACACGGACCGGCCGACGCCTTCCCCGATCACCGGGATCTGGAGGGCGGCCATGGCCCCGGCGCCGAGGGCGGCGAGTGGTTCCCGAAGCCTCTGCGGGACCCCGTGGAGGAGGTTCTCCATGATCTCGTACCCGTTCCGGGCGGCCACGCCGGCTCCCTCGATCCGGCCGGTCTCGTCGAAGTCGAATCCGGAGGAGAGATTGTGGTTATCGAACAGACCCTGGAAGGGCTTGCCTGTGACATAGATGGCAGCGCCGGTGCCGTTGCCGTGGGAGTTGCCGATCGCATCCCACTCGTTCACGAAGTTGCGGAACGCGTCCGGATTCGCGGCGATCAACTCCTTCAACCACTTCCTCGCCTCAGGGGACAGCTGATCCCACGGGTCGGGGCCGTTGAAGCTGGTGCACGACCATCGCTTCTCCGCGGCGACCAGCATCGCCAGGAAGCCACCCAGGGAGTGACCCACCGCCGTGAAGTCCGCTCCGGGATACTGGGCGCGTATCGCCTCGGCGTACTTCAACGCCTGCTCCACCTGCGTCGCCGACAGCTTGCCCGCGATGACCGTCTGCGCGTCGCTGTTGAGGTCGGCATGATGGGCAGGATTCGTCCCGGCGAAGGAGACGTAGATCTGCGAGAGGTCAGGCCTCCCATCCGGCAGCAGGGGCGCCACGGTGATCGCCTGAAAACCCGTCACCGGATCACTCACCGGCTCCTCCACGATCTGAAATCGTGGATTGGACGGAGGAATGCCCTGCCCTTTCTCCCAGGGAGGGTTCGTCCAAAGAGGGTCTGCGTTGTAAGCACCATTGGCTATATCGCCGAAGTCTTTGTCGGTGGTCATTTCATCACCTCCGACGTGCCATCGCTATACGTGACGGTGACCGGTCCGGCCATTGAGCCCGGGGGAAGTGTCGGAAAGATGTCGCCCCCGGACAGGTGGATTCCGAGAAGTTCTCGATACTCCTTCCCCTCGATCGTGACGATAGCGTTGGCGTTCCAGTCGCCAGCACCGTTGACGTGCCCCTCACTTGTGAATCGGATGGATTCCAACTCGGGACTCGGGTAGTCGCGGATGGTCTGCTCGGCCACCTTCCGCTGGTTCGCGAGGTTGCCCTCCGTGGATAGCTGTTGGTTCACGATTCCTCCAAAGACCGAACAGCCGCTCAGGCCGCTCGTGGCTCCTGCGGCGATGGTTACGGCAAGCACTGCCGCGACTAATCGCCCGTACAGATAGCGGTGCGTCACTTCAATACCTCCGATGTGCCGTCGCTGTAGATGACCGTGACCGGATCGGGTTTCGACCCCGGCGGAATCGTCGGGAAGACGTCGCCTCCGGAAACGAGCGTTCCAAGAATCTCTTGGTATTCCTTTCCATCGATCGTCACGACCGCGTTTGCGGACCACCCGCCGCTGCCATTGATGTGGCCCGCATTCGTGAACCGGATGGATTCGAGCGCCGGATTGGGGTAGTCCGGGATGATCTGCTCGGCCACCTTCCGCTGATTCACTAAGTTCTCCTTCGTGGTCAGCTGCTGGTTCACTACGCCTCGAAAAACCCAACAGCCACTCAGACTGCTCGTAACCCCCGCGGCAAGCGCCACGACGAGCGCACCACGACAACCCGCCGACACATCGCCACCCCGGTCCCCTCCAATTGCCCCTTTATCCCTACAGACGCAGCACCCCCGCTTCCATGACGCCCGACGAGCGTTCAGTTTCGATCTGGGAAAATGGGCCCATGAATGACAGCCCGGCCGACCCGGAGCAGACGCCGCAGCCCGACGGGCTGGAGGAGACGGTCACCCCGGCCGAGGTGCGGGTGCGGCGCTCGCCGCGGTACTTCCGCTTCATGATCACCGGGGCCGTGCTCTTCGCGATCGTCGCGCTCATCCTGACGTTCGCGTTCCCGGAGAACCCGACGTACGACCGCGGTTCGGTCTTCGGGTTCCTGCTGGCCATCGGCGTGGCCGTGGGCGTCGCCGTCGGCTCCGTCGTCGCGCTGCTGGTCGACCGGGCCACCGGCCGTCGGGCGCGCACCGTGCAGGCGGATAGAATCGACGTGCGCATCCCCGAGACCGCCGAGCCGCCCGCGCGGCAGGACGGCTCGCAGCCGGAGCCCGGCACCAGCACCACCCCGAGCGACACGCAGAGCTGAACATCCCGATTCCTGAAAGGGGTCCGCTGTGGCCGGAGGCGACGGTCTTCTCAGTCACGATCTTCTTCCCGGCGAGAAGGGGCCGCAGGACGCCTGCGGCGTCTTCGGCGTCTGGGCTCCGGGCGAGGAGGTCGCGAAGCTCAGCTACTTCGGCCTCTACGCTCTGCAGCACCGCGGGCAGGAGTCGGCCGGCATCGCGACGAGCGACGGCGACAAGATCCTCATCTATAAAGACATGGGGCTGGTCTCGCAGGTCTTCAACGAGAACGCGCTGAATTCGCTGCCCGGCCACATCGCCGTCGGCCACGCGCGCTACTCGACGACCGGCGCCTCCAGCTGGCAGAACGCGCAGCCGACGCTCGGCTCGACGGCCAGCGGTACCGTCGCCCTCGGCCACAACGGCAACCTGACCAACACCGCCGAGCTCATGCAGCTGGTCCACGAGCGCTACCCGCAGCACGACGGCGAGCTCTCCCGCGGCAACACGACCGACACCGCGGTCGTGACGGCGCTGCTCACCGGCGACCTCGACCACACGCTCGAGTCGACCGCTCTGGAGGTGCTGCCCAAGCTGCGCGGCGCCTTCTGCCTCGTCTTCATGGACGAGCACACCCTGTACGCCGCGCGCGACCCGCAGGGCGTCCGCCCGCTGGTGCTCGGCCGCCTGGAGCGCGGCTGGGTCGTCGCGTCCGAGACGGCGGCGCTCGACATCGTCGGCGCGAGCTTCGTGCGCGAGGTCGAGCCGGGCGAACTGATCGCCATCGACGAGAACGGCCTGCGCTCGCAGCGCTTCGCCACCGAGAAGCGCGCCGGATGCGTCTTCGAGTACGTCTACCTCGCCCGTCCCGACACCACCATCGCGGGCCGTGGCGTGTACGAGGCCCGGGTCGAGATGGGCCGCCAGCTGGCGCGCGAGCACGCCGTCGAGGCCGACCTCGTCATCCCGACCCCCGAGTCCGGCACCCCGGCGGCGATCGGGTACGCCCAGGCGTCCGGCATCCCGTTCGGGCAGGGCCTGGTCAAGAACTCCTACGTCGGCCGCACCTTCATCCAGCCGTCGCAGACCATCCGCCAGCGCGGCATCAAGCTGAAGTTGAACCCGCTGAAGGAGGTCATCAAGGGCAAGCGGCTCGTGGTCGTCGACGACTCCATCGTCCGCGGCAACACGCAGCGCGCCCTGGTCTCCATGCTGCGGGAGGCCGGCGCCGCCGAGGTGCACGTGCGCATCTCCAGCCCGCCCATCACCTGGCCGTGCTTCTACGGCATCGACTTCGCCTCCCGCGCCGAGCTGATCGCAACCGGTCTGGGCGTCGAGGAGGTGCGCCAGTCGATCGGCGCCGACAGCCTCGGCTACCTCTCCGAAGACGGGATGATCGACGCGACCGAGCAGCCGCGCGAACGCCTGTGCACCGCGTGCTTCACGGGCAAGTACCCGATCGAGCTTCCCGACGCGCACCACCTCGGCAAGAACCTGCTCGAGCGCCCGGTCGTGGCCCCCACCGACGACGGCTCCGACGCCACGTCCGACGGGTGCGAGCCCGGCCCGGACGCCGAGCTCGAGCCGCTGCTCTCCTTCGGCGACCCCGGCCGCCAGGAGTAGCCTCCCCCGATACGATGGAGCGGTGACCGACTCCACCGCTTCCTCCTCCGCCTCCTACGCCGCAGCCGGCGTCGACACCGCGGCCGGTGACCGCGCCGTCGAGCTGATGAAGGCCGCGGTCGGCCGCACGCACGGCCCGGAGGTGCTGGGCGGCGTCGGCGGGTTCGCGGGGCTGTTCGACGTGTCCTTTCTGCGCGACTTCCGGCGCCCGCTGCTGGCCACGTCCACCGACGGCGTCGGCACCAAGGTCGCCATCGCGCAGGCGCTCGACAAGCACGACACCATCGGCCAGGACCTGGTGGGGATGGTCGTCGACGACATCGTCGTCGTGGGCGCCCGGCCGCTGTTCATGACCGACTACATCGCCTGCGGCAAGGTCGTGCCGGAGCGGATCGCGGCGATCGTCGAGGGCATCGCGCGGGCGTGCGAGCAGACCGGCACCGCCCTGGTCGGCGGCGAGACGGCGGAGCACCCCGGCCTTCTGGGCCCGGACGACTACGACGTCGCGGGAGCCGCGGTGGGCGCCGTCGAGGCGGATGCGGTGCTCGGCGCCGACCGCGTGACGGACGGGGACGTCGTGCTCGCGCTCGCGTCGTCCGGCCTCCACTCGAACGGCTTCTCGCTGGTGCGCCACATCCTCGCCGCCCGCGGCATCGGCTTCACCGACCACTCCGACGACTTCGGCGGCACCGTCGGCGAGGCGCTGCTGGAGCCGACCCGCCTCTACACCGCGCCGCTGCTGCGCGTGCTGCAGGACCCGTCGCTCGCGGGCGCCGTCCACTCGCTCAGCCACGTCACCGGCGGCGGCATCGCGGCGAACCTCGCTCGCGTCCTCCCGGTCGGCTCGTGGGTCGAGGTGGACCGCTCGACGTGGTCGCCCACCCCGGTGTTCCGCATCCTGAGCGGCCTCGCCGGCACGAGCCTGGAGTCGAGCGAGGGCACCTGGAACCTCGGCATCGGGATGTTCGCGGTCGTCGCCCCGGAGGCCGCGGACGCGGTGGCTGCCGCGATCACGGCCGACGGCATCCCGACCTGGCGTGCGGGAACGGTCTCGACCGCCGCACGCGACCTGACCGGTTTCGAGCAGGGGGCGAAGGGCGTCGACGGCGGGGCGGTCCGCCTGGTTGGCGCGTACGCCGCCTGACGCTCGAAGGGTCGCAACACGCCGTCCGGCGCGGCGGCTCGCGGCGTGTCGCGTCCCACGGATCCGGCGCGTCACCCTTTCTGGGCGGGGCGGCGCGGGCCCGTCGTCGCTAGAGTGACGCTGTGAGCCGACCGCACGCCCGCCTCCGCCTGGCGTGCTCGCTCACCCTCGCGGGAATCGCGACGCTGCTCGGCGTCGCCCCCGCGGCCGCAACACCCGCGACCGCGACACCCGCGACCGCGACACCCGCGGCCGCAGCGCCCGCAACCGCGGTGGCCAGCGCCCTGGTGCCGCTGGTCGACTGCGTCCAGGATGCGCCGCTCGGCGCCGTCACCTCCCGCACCGTCGTGCTCGGGTACCGGTCCACCGCATCCGCTCCCGTCGACATCCCGGCCGCGTCGGGCAGCAACGACCTCACCGCCGGTGCCGCGGATCGCGGCCAGCCGACCTCGTTCGCGCCGGGGGAGCACCACGGTGTCTGGTTGCTGACCGTGGACGGCGCGGCCGAGCCCGACCTCGCCTGGCGCCTCGGCGACGGCGTCGCCGACTTCGCGGGCGCGCCCGCCTGCACCGCGGCCACCTCCGTCACGCTGAGCGTTCCCGACACGGTCGCCTCCGGCGGCACGGCCGTCGTCTCCGCAACGGTCTCCCGGATGATGCTCGCCGCTCCGGACACCGGAACGGTCGCGTTCTGGCTGGACGGCGCCGCTCCCGTGACCTCGCCGGTCTCGGCGGCCGGCGTCGCACGCGCGGAGCTTCCGGTCGGCGGCTCGGGCACGCACACGGTCACCGCGACCTACCAGCCGACCCAGGGCTCCGCCCTGCTCGCCTCGTCCGCCACCGCGACGTTCACGGCCGCGGCATCGAGCGCACCGCTCACGGTCGCCGCCGACTCGGTCGTCACGGGCAGCAGCAGCGTCCTGATCACCGTCTCCCGGGCCACGGCCGAGGGCTCGGTGACGGTCGACGTGATGACGGCCGACGGATCGGCCCGCGCCGGCACGGACTACACCGCCGTCGCCATCACCGTGATCCTGGCCGACGGGCAGACCTCCGCCACGGTGCGCGTGCCGCTGGCCGTGCGACCGGCCGGCTCGCCCGCAGCGACCTTCTTCGTGCTGCTGCAGCGCGCGTCCGCCGCCGTCGCGACCGCATCCGCGACGGTCGTGCTGCCCGCGGTGCCCGCGACCACGCCTGCGGCGGCCCCCGCCGGGACTCCTCGCGTCGGAGGCGGCGCGAGCGGGACGAGCGCGTCCTCCGCGCTCCCGGCGGACGATCCGACGGCCACCGCCACCGGCACGCTCACGAACGTAGGACAGGACCTCGCGTTCCTCCTGGGCGGCGTGCTCGTCACCGGCGGCGGCATCGCGGGCATCCTCGGCCTGGTCCGGGCAGCGGGGATGCGCGGCGCGCGCCCCTGATCCGCGCCCGTGACAAACGTCACCCCCGGATCCTGACACCCGGTCTGCTCACCCGGTGCGTGCCGCCGCCACGCTGAGAGGGTGAACACGACACCCGCCATCCGCCTCACCGGCCTGCGCAAGACCTTCGGCGCGCTCACGGCCGTCGACGGCGTCGACCTGACCATCCACCGGGGCGAGGTCGTCGCCCTGCTCGGACCCAACGGCGCCGGCAAGTCCACCACCATCGACCTCGCGCTGGGCCTCGCCCGGCCCACCTCGGGCGACGCGGAGCTCTTCGGGGCGCCGCCGATCGCCGCGGTCCGCGAGGGACGCGTCGGCGCGATGCTGCAGGGCGGCGCGCTGCTGCCGACCCTCACCGTGGCCGAGTCTGTCGCCCTTGTCGCGTCGGCGCACCGGCATCCGCTGACCGTCGCCGAGGCGCTGGAGCGCGCCCGCTGCACCGAGATCGCCCGCCAGCGGGTCGCGAAGCTCTCCGGCGGCCAACTCCAGCGCGCCCGCTTCGCCGTCGCGGTCGTCTCCGACCCCGACCTGCTCTTCCTGGACGAGCCGACCGCCGCCATGGACGTGGAGGCGCGGCGCACGTTCTGGCAGTCGATGCGCGAGTTCACCGACGCCGGCCGCACCGTCGTCTTCGCCACCCACTACCTCGACGAGGCCGACGAGTACGCCGACCGGATCGTCATGATGGCCCGCGGGCGCATCGTCGCCGACGGCACCCCGGCCGAGGTGAAGGCGGTCGTCTCCGGGCGACGCATCCGGGCGACCTCCGACTCGCCGGCGACGCCGTCGGCCCGCGCGGAGCTGCTCGCGCTCCCCGGCGTGCGCAGCGCGGAGCGGCACGGCGACCGGATCACCCTGGTCAGCGACGACTCCGACGCGACCCTGCGCGCCCTGCTGACCGCCCATCCCGACCTGCACGACATCGAAGTGACCGCGCACACCATGGACGAGGCCTTCCTCGCCCTCACCGAGGCGCGCGACACCGAAGGAGCCCTCTCATGAGCATCGCCTACCTGGGGCGGGAGTCCCTCCGCCAGCTGAAGAACATGCGGTCCATGATCTTCACCCTCGCCGTGCCGCTCGTCATGCTGCTCGCGTTCGGCGGCACGTTCGGAGGGGCGGGACAGGTGGATGCGGCCACGCGCCTGCCGTGGATCGTCGTCACCACCATCCAGGTCGCCGCGTACGGCGGCATGATGGCCGCGCTGTCGCAGGCGTTCCAGATCGTCACGGAGCGCTCGATCGGCTGGAACCGCCAGTTGCGGATCACCCCGCTGAGCGGCACCGGCTACCTGGTGTCGAAGCTCGTCGCGGCCCTCGCGCTCGCGCTGTTCAGCATCCTGGTCATCGTCGCCGTCTCGATCGCGCTGTACCATCCGGACCTTCCGATGGGCAGCTGGGTGCTCGCCGGGCTCGGGATCTGGTGCGGCGTCATCCCGTTCGCGCTGCTCGGCATCCTGGTCGGCCAGCTGGCCAAGCCGGAGTTCGCGCAGCCGCTGTTCATGGCGGTGTTCATGGGCATGGCGGTGCTGGGCGGACTGTGGGTCCCGCTGCAGCTCTTCCCCGCCTGGGTGGCGGATGTCGCGAAGGCGGTGCCGTCGTACTGGCTCAACCGGGTCGGCCAGTTGGGTGCGCTGCAGAGCGGGGACGCGATCACTCCGGCGATCGTGCTGGCGGCGTGGACGCTCGCCCTCGGCGGCCTCATCGTGTGGCGCTACCGGCGCGACGCGGCCCGCGGCTGATCCGCCGGGCCCGGCTGATCTAAGGTGGGCAACGTGTTCTCGAGCGAGGTGCAGGAGGTCCGGCCGGCCGGACCGCTCGCCCGCCTCGTCCACCCCTCGGCGTACCGCTGGTATCCCGGCGCGGCGATCGGCCTGCTGTACCAGGTGTCGGTGCTGGTCGGGCTGTGGACCTCCGACCTCCCGCTCGCGCAGAAGCTGCTCGCCACCGGACTGCTCGCCGTGGTCTACGTCGGCTTCCTGATCCTCCCGCCGCTGCTGTGGTGGGAGCGGGAGCGGACCCGGCTGATCGGCCTCGCGCTCTACTTCGCGCTCACCCTGGCGCTGTTCCCGCTGCTCGGAACGGTCGCGTGCTGGACCTGGGTCTACGTCGCGTGCGTCGCCGGGATGGTCGTGGCGCGGACGGCCGTGGCGTTCGGGATCATCGGGGCGCTCGGTGCGCTCCAACTCGTGATCTTCACGATCGGCGGCACGGTCGAGGACTACTGGTTCGTCGCGCTGGTCACCGTCTCCATCGGGGTGATGATGAGCGCGTTCGCCCGTCAGATCGACGCCCTGCGGCGGCTGCGGAACGCGCAGGGCGAGATCGCGCGGCTCGCCGTGATCGAGGAGCGGGCACGGTTCTCGCGCGACATGCACGACGTGCTCGGCCACTCGCTCACGGTGGTCACGGTGAAGTCGGAGCTGGCGCGCCGGCTCGTCCCCGTGGATCCGGCCCGCGCGACCGAGGAGATCGCCGACATCGAGCGGCTCAGCCGGTCCGCCCTCGCGGACCTGCGCGCGGCCGTGGCCGGCTACCGCGAGATGAGCCTGTCGACCGAGCTCGCGTCCGCGCAGGCGAGCCTGGCCGCCGCCGACATCGAGGCGCACCTCCCGCGCAACGGCGAGGAGGTCGATCCCGACCTGCGCGAGCTGTTCGGCTGGGTGCTGCGCGAGGGGGTGACCAACGTCATCCGCCATTCCGGCTCGCGGAACTGCTGGGTGACCGTCGGCCCGGACCGGCTCGACATCGAGGACGACGGGCGGGGGACGGGGTTCGCGGGCACGCCCGCGCCGGTCGGGTCGTCGGTCGCGCCCGCGCGGACGCCCGGCTCCGGCCTCGCCGGGCTGCGGGCCAGGGCCGCTCAGGCGGGCGCGAGCATCGCGGTCGGGCAGGGCACGCGCGGCGGGACGCTGCTGACCGTTCGGAGGAACGAGTGACCGAACCGATACGCCTGCTGCTCGCCGACGACCAGGCGCTGGTCCGCGGCGCCCTGGCTGCGCTGCTCGACCTGGAGCCGGACCTCGACGTGGTCGCGCAGGTGGGCCGCGGCGACGAGGTCGTGGAGGCGGCCCGCTCCTCCCGGGCCGACGTCGCGCTGCTCGACGTGGAGATGCCGGGAGCGGACGGTATCCAGGCGGCCGCCCAGCTGCGTTCGGCGCTGCCCGCCTGCCGGTCGCTCATCGTGACGACGTTCGGCCGGCCGGGCTACCTGCGGCGCGCGATGGAGGCGGGGGCGTCCGGCTTCGTGGTCAAGGACACTCCGTCCGGCCAGTTGGCGGACGCGGTCCGCCGGGTGGCCTCCGGACTGCGGGTCGTCGACCCCGCACTGGCCGCGGAGTCGCTCGCCTCCGGCGCGTCGCCGCTGACCGCACGCGAGGCGGAGGTGCTCGCGGTGGCGGGCGAAGGGGGGACGATCGGCGACATCGCGCGCCGGGTCCACCTCAGCGAGGGGACGGTGCGCAACCACCTGTCGAGCGCGATCGGGAAGACGGGCGCTCGCAACCGTTCGGACGCCGTCGCCATCGCGACGCGGCAGGGCTGGCTCTGAGCAGCGGATCGCTAGGCGCGCTTCGGCGTGCCCGTCTCCTCGTCCTCGTCCTCGTAGTCGTACGCGTCGTCGGACTCGCTCGCGTCCTCGGGCTCGTAGTCGGCCCACTTCGCGTACTGGTCGTCTTCATCGTGGGAGTGAGAGGTCAGCTCACGCTCGAGCGCGTCGTAGTTCACGTTCGGACTGAACGACTTCAACTGACGAGCGATCTTGGTGTGCTTTGCCTTTTGACGGCCGCGCCCCATGCGTGACCCCCTTTTGGTCCCAGCCCGGGTAGGAAAGGCTTCCCGGGGATCGAATAGAAACAGTGAAAACTAGCATGGAGTTTAGCATGCTGACTTCCACCGCCCCCGAGTTCGCGCACAGCGAGGAGTGATGGGATGAGCGCGTGACCACGACGAGGACCGAGACCCAGGTGGTGGTGATCGGTGCGGGCCAGGCGGGCCTCGCCGTCGCCTATTACCTCCGCCGGTTCGAGCTCACTCCCGGCGTCGATTTCATCGTCTACGACCGCGGTCCGATCACCGGCGGGGCGTGGCAGCACCGCTGGGATGCCCTGAAGCTGGGCAGCGCCCACCACGTGAACGATCTGCCGGGAATGTCGGAGCTCGGTCTCAGCTTCGACAGGGCCGACCGGTCGCTCCCCGCGCGGGACATCGTCGCCGGCTACTACCGCCGCTACGAGGAGCATTTCGGGCTGCAGGTGCAGCGTCCCGTGACGGTCGAGCACGTCTTCGACCGTGGGGCGGACCTCATCGTGCAGCACAGCGAGGGCGAGACCGCCACCCGGGTGGTGGTGAACGCGTCCGGAACCTGGGGCTCGCCCTTCATCCCGTACTACCCGGGCGTCAACACATTCGCCGGGCGGCATGTGCACACCTCGACCTACGTCTCGGCTCAGGAATTCGAGGGGCAGTCGGTCGTCGTGGTGGGCGGCGGGACGAGCGCGATCGGCTTCCTCCTGGAGCTGGAGGATATCGCGGCGTCGCTCACCTGGGCGACCAGGCGACCGGTGGACTTCCGCGACGAGTCGGAGCTGACGATCGAAGGCGGCGTTGCGGCGGTCGCGATGCAGGATGCCGCGGCACGGGCCGGAGAGGCGCTCCCGTCGATCGTCAGCGGCACGGGGGTGCCCCGCACGCGCCGCATCGCGGCGGGTATCGAGCGGGGGCTGCTGGTCGAGCGGCCGATGTTCAGGCGGGTCGAGGAGCGCGGCGTGCGCTGGCCCGACGGGTCGTTCACCCACGCCGACGCGATCATCTGGGCGACGGGGTTCCGGCCGGAGCTCCGTCACCTGGCGCCGCTGAAGCTGCGGGAGAAGGCCGGCGGCCTGACCGTCGGCTCGGGGGCGTCCTGGCAGGACTCCCGCATATTCCTCGCGGGGTATGGCCCCCAGGCGTCGACGATCGGCGCCAACCGTGCCGGGCGTATCATCGCCCGGCAGATCATGGCGCAGCTGTAGCGACGGTGCTCGGGGCGGCGTTCGCCCCGAGCACCGTCGCTCACGCGGTGAGGTCGCGCGGCGACCCGGCGAAGCGCAGGCCCTCGACTCGGATGCTGCCGGCACCCGGGTCGGGGTCGACCTCCAGTCGCCCGGCGGGGGCGTCGGCGCGGAGACCGAGACGGGCCGAGAGCACGGCGACCGCGGCGGCGGCCGACCAGGCCTGCGGGCGGCACGCCGCCGGGTAGGGGATGGGCGAGCTGCTCTGCTCGGCGCTGTCGCCGGAGTGAAGCTCGGGCATCCGGTAGGCGAACCCCTGCGCGGCGGCCAGCAGGCCGTCGGCGAGCTGCCCGGCCTCCTCTCGGAACCCCTCGGCCGCAAGGCCCGAGATCGCGATGGCGGTGTCGTGCGCCCAGACGCTGCCGCCGTGGTAGCTGAGCGGCCAGTAGCCGGCGGAGTCGGTGGACATCGTGCGGAGCCCGTAGCCCGACGACAGTTCCGGCGAGACCAGGCGCCGGGCGACGAGGGCGGACTCCTCCGGGTCGAGGATGCCGGTGCCGAGGAGGTGGCCGATGTTGCTCGTCACCGTGTCGACCTTCCGCTTCGCGGCGTCGAGCGCGACCGCGGGGTACGCGCCCGCCGGTTCGTCGATCCAGAAGGCCGCGGCGAAGCGCGCCTTGAGGTCGGCGGCCCAGGTGCGCCACGCGTCAGCGCCCGCGCGCCCGAACGCCTCCAGCAGTTCGGCGCCGCCGACGGCGGCCTGGTAGGCGTAGCCCTGCACCTCGCACAGCGCGATCGGGCCGTCGGCGAGGGTGCCGTCGCGCCACTGGATGGAGTCGCCGGAGTCCTTCCAGCCCTGGTTGGCGAGGCCGTGCCCGGTGGTGTCGATGTACTCCAGGAAGCCGTCGCCGTCGCTGTCGCCGACGTCGCGCATCCAGGCCAGCGCCGCCTCCAGGTGGGGGAGCAGCTGCTCGACCTCGTCGCGCGGCATGCCCCACTTCCAGGCGTCGTGCAGCAGGCAGACCCACAGCGCGGTCGCGTCGACCGTGCCGTAGTAGAGCGGAGGGAGCTCGACGCCCTCGCCCGGGATCGTCAGCGCCGCCGGCCGCAGCTCGTGCATGATCTTGCCGGGCTGCTCCGCGGTCTCTGCGACGGTCCGCGTGCCTTGGTAGTGCGCGAGCACCCGCAGGGTGGAGGCGGCGATCTCGTGGCCGAGCGGAAGCAGCATCCGCGCCGCCCACAGCGAGTCGCGGCCGAACAGGGTGAAGAACCAGGGGGCGCCCGCCGCGAGGAACGTGTCGTCCGGGCGCTCGACGGTCGACATGCGCAGCGCCTGGAGGTCGGCGATGGCGCGGCCGAGCCAGGACTGCAGCCGGGAGTCGCCGGTGGTCGCCCGGAAGGCGCTCCATTCGGTGGATGGCTCGGCGCCCGAGACGACGGCGGTGGGGTCGTCGACGTCGATGCGCCAGGTCAGCTCCGCCGATCCGTTCGCGGGGATCTCGACGCTCCAGCGCAGCGACACCCGTTCGCCGTCGACGGCCGCGGTCGCGCCCTCCGCGACGATGGGGGCCGCGACCCGACCGCTGCGCAGCACGGCGGCCGCTCCGTCCGCACCGGTCTCAACCGTCACGGGATGCTCGCTCCCGGACAGCCCGGCCTTGATGCTCTGCATCGGGCTGAAGTCGGCGCCGAGCACCATCTCGACGGTGGTGACCACGGTCGTGCGGAGCGCGTTGCGCAGCACGATCCGCTCGGACAGCGAGCCGGCCCGCACGCTCCGCGTGCGATCGATGCGGACGCGGGGGTCCGCCGTCGTGTCGTCCAGCCCTCGCGCGAGGCCCGTGAAGACGCTCGTGGCCGCATCCGGTCCCGCCGTGGCGATGTGCTCCGGCGTCTCTCCGCCGACCGTCAGCAGCACGCGGTCGAGCACGCGCAGGTCGGAGTGGTAGAAGCCGTGGATGCCGTGCCCGTCGATCCTCCCGTCGGGCGCGGACCAGGCCTGGGAGGGGGCGGTCAGCACGACGACGCTGTCGTGGAGGAGCGGCTGGAGGGGCTGGGTCATCGTGGAGGTCGTGCCTTCGTGTCGGTCCGGCGTCGCGGGAGCGTCGCCGGGGAGGTGTGGATCGGTGGTGCGGATGCCGGGGTCGCCGTTGGGCGGCCCAGGCGACCCGGACGAGGGGGGTGAGGTCTCCGTTCTGCTCATGCCGCCTCCCCGCCCCTGTCGAGGAGGCGCGGTTCGAGGCGCGTCTCGCTGACGCCCCCGTCGCCGCAAGCGACCCGCCACGCGGAGACGCCGGGCCGCTCGGCGACGATGTCGTCGAGCCGTGTGCCGCGGTAGACCAGGCCGACGCCCTCGTCGAGCGCGTAGCCCTCGGGCAGGACGCCTTCGGCGACCGCGCGCTGGTGCGCCGGGCGCCTGGCCGGGTCGGAGTCGTAGTGGACGGCGAGCGACCCCCTTACGAAGCCGAGGCCGTCGGCGACGGCGGAGATGCCGGGGCCGAAGGAGGCCGTGGTGCCGCCCTCGTGCCAGCACAGGGCGCCCGCGGAGCCTCCTGCGAGCACCACGCCCGCGCGCCAGGCGTCCGCCAGCAGCGCGTCGAGCCCGTGGGCGCGCCAGACGGCGAGCAGGTTGACGACGCTGCCGCCGCTCACCCAGATGACGTCTTGACGGAGCAGGTGCTCGCGCACGTCCTCGATGTTGCGGCGCGGGAAGAACCGGAGGTGCGTCGCCTCGACCCCGGCCGCGCGGGCCGCCTCGAGTTCCGCACCCTCCACGTGGCGCTGGTCGCCGCCCGCGGTGTTGATATGGGTGACGCGGGGTGCGCGCCCCTCCACCCGCGCGAGTGCGATCGCGTGGTGGAGGAGGGGCCCGTAGACCGAGTCGGTCCACGTTCCCGCGTTCAGGCCGCCGCAGGTCGCGAGGATGGTGGGCTCTGCGGCGGTCACTCCTTCACCGCCCCGTCGCTGGAGTTCATGATCCGTCGCTGGAAGACGAAGAAGAGGACGGCCACCGGGATGGTCATGATGGCCGCGGCCGCCAGCTTCAGCGGGTACTGGCTGCCCTGGCTCAGCTGCCCGCTCGCCAGCCCGGCGACCCCCTTCGTCAGCGTGGTCAGTGCCGGGTTCTGCGTCGACACGATGAAGTGGGCGAGCTCGTTCCACGACCCCTGGAACGACAGGATGATGATCGTGATCAGGGCGGGCCGCGCCATCGGCAGCACGATCGACCAGAACACGCGGAAGGTGCCTGCGCCGTCGATGCGGGCCTGCTCCTCCACGCTGGCGGGGATCGACTCGAAGAATCCCTTCATGATGAAGACGCCGGCCGCATCGGTCAGCAAGGGCACGATCATGCCCGTGTACGAGTCGTAGATGCCCAGCTGGTTGATGACGAGGAACTTCGGGATGAGCAGCACGACCAGCGGCACCGACATGACGGCGACCAGAGCGGCGAACACCACGCCTCGGCCGCGGAAGCGGAGCCGCGCCAGTGCGTAGCCCGCGAGCGAGTCGAAGAACACCCGGCCGAGGGTGACGACGATCGTCACGACGGCCGAGTTGGCGAACCACACCGGGAAGTCGGAGTTGAGGAAGAGCCGTTCGTACGCGGCCGTCGTGAACGTCTGCGGGATGAGGGCGACCGGGTTGGCGGTTGCCTCGGCGTCGGTCTTGAACGACGTGGCGATCTGGATGAGGAACGGCATGATGTAGACGACCGCCAGCACCACGAGGATCGCGTACGTGACGGAGGTCGCGGCGATCGCGCCGCGCGAGCGGTGGCGCCGCCTGGCCGGCCGGGCCGGGGCGGTGCGGGGGGACGCGGAGACGGCCTGCTCGGTCTGCACGGTGGTCGAGCTCATCGGAGCGCTCCCTTGCTGTCAGAGTCTTCCTTCTGGGCCGGTACGCTGCTCGGCGCGCCGCCCGCGGCGGTGCCGGCCGCGAGCGCCGGCTGGTACAGCCGCATGCGCCGCTTGGACACCGGCCGCTCGCGGAGCACCCAGCGCTGGAACAGCGTGAACACGACGATGATGACGAAGAGGATGAACGCGATCGCCGCGCCCTGACCCCACTCCTGGTTCATGAACGAGGTCTGGTAGCTGAGGAACGCGGGGGTCAGGGTCGTCTTGCCCGGTGCTCCCTGCGTTCCGGTGTAGATCTGGTCGAACACCTGCCAGCAGCCGATCAGGCCGAGCGTCAGCACGGTGAAGAGGGTCGGGCGCAGCTGGGGGAGGGTGATCCGCCAGAAGCGCTGCCAGCCGTTCGCGCCGTCCATCATCGCCGCCTCGGTCACGTCGCCGCCGAGGTTCTGCAGGGCGGCGAGGAACAGCAGCATGAAGGTTCCGCTCGTCGTGAAGACGGCCATGATGATGTATGCCGACATGGCGACAGACGGGCCGCCCAGCCAGTCCCACCACGAGACGCCGAGCGCGGTGTTCTGCGTGAGCGCGGCGGGCCCCTGCGTCACGCCGAAGGCGGCGAGCAGATTGTGGACGACGCCGCTCGGGTCGTTGAACCAGTTCGGCCCGTTGATGCCCACCCACGAGAGCACCTTGTTGACGGCGCCGCTGGTGCTGAACAGGAACAGCCAGAGCACGGTGATGGCGACCGAGCTCGTCACCGACGGGAAGTAGAACGCGGTGCGGAAGAAACCGCGGCCGCGCAGCACCGCGCGGTTCACGAGCACCGCGAGGCCGAGCGACACGGCCGTCTGGATGGGGACGACGAGCACCACGTACCAGGCGTTGTTCTTCAGCGACATGCCGAAGTCCTGCTCCGCGAGTCCGCCGCCCGCGAGCAGCGTCGTGTAGTTGTCGAAGCCGACGAAGTGGACGCCGGAGGAGAAGGGGCTGCCCCGGCCGCCCCAGTCGGAGAAGCTCACCCACAGCGCCATCAGCACCGGGATCACGAGGAACACCCCGAGCAGCAGGATGACCGGGGCGGTGAACAACCACCCCGAGGCGGTCTCGCCGCGCCGGATTCCGGTGCGACGAGACCGACTCGTGGTTGCAGACATGGCTGGTCCTTACTCTTCCGCTGCGCCGCTTACTTGAGGAGCGCTTCGAGGTTCTTCTGCGTGGTGTCGAGGATGCTCTTCGGATCGCCCGTCGCGAGCGACTCGAGCTTGCTGTTGAGGTCGGTCACCACGTCGGCGGAACCCTTGGCGGTCGGGACGCCCTTGGCGTAGTCGGCGGCGTTCAGGAACGGCACCAGGTCGGGGTTGTCGGACTTCCACTCGTCTGCGGCCGACTTGATCGACGGCATCGGGCCGAAGGCCTTGGAGAAGGCGAGCTGGTCGCTCTTGCTCGTCAGCTTCTCGACGAGCTTGAGCGCGGCGGCCTGGTTGGGGCTGTCGGCCGCGATGCCCCAGCAGTTGGTGAACTGGAGGGTGCCCTGGCCGGCCGGGCCCTTGGGCAGCTCGGCGATCGTGTACTTGATGTTCGGGAAGTCGGACTTGAGGGCGCCCGTGATCCAGTTGCCCTCGATGGTCATCGCCGCGAGGCCCTTGCCGAACGCCTCGCCGCCCCAGCCGGCGCCGAGGTCCTTCGCGTACTTCAGCTCGCCGCCGTTCAGCATCTTCTTGACGAAGTCGAGCGCCTGCACGTTGGCGTCGCTGTTGGCGGTGGCCTTGGTGCTGTCGTCGTTCATCAGGTTGCCGCCGGCCTGGACCATGAAGGAGCCGATGCGGGCGTACTCGCCCGAGATGCCGAGGCCGACCTGGCTGCCGGTGGTGAGCTTCTTGGAGACGGCCTCGAGCTGGTCCCACGTCTTCGGGATGTCGGCGTCGGTCAGCCCCGCCGCCTTCCAGGCGTCGGTGTTGATGACGAGCTGCAGCGTGGAGAAGTCCTTCGGCGCGCAGTAGAACTTGCCGTCGTAGGTGAACGACTTGACCAGGCTCGGGTAGAAGTCGCTCTTGTTGCTCAGCTGGTCGCCGTAGGCGAGCAGCGAGCCGTTGGAGGCGTAGCCGGCGAGGGCGTCGGTGGAGAGGTAGAAGACGTCGGCCGGCTTCTTGGCGGCGAAGCCCTGGGCGAGCTGCTCGTTGAGCTTGCTCGCCGCGATGACCGAGGCCTTGGTGCCGGAGCTCTTGGACCAGTCGGAGACCGCGGACTTGACCGCCGCCGTCTCGGCGTCGCCCGAGGAGCCGATCATGACCGTCAGGGCCTTGTCTGACGAGGTCAGCTTGCCGGTGTCGCCGCCGCTGCTGCCGCCGCCGAAGCCGGAACCGCAGGCGGTCAGGGTGAGGGCCGCCGCGGCGGCGACGGCGCCGCCCGCGAGCCAGCGATGTGTGATCTTGCGCATTCGTGTCTCCTTGGTGTGAGTGTGCCCGCAGTGTGGGGCGCACGCGTGAAGGGCCGGCGAGAGTGTGGAGAACTCGTCCGGCGGTGCGGCTGTGAGCACCTGAGCGGCACACGGGGTCGAGGCGGGGGTGCTCTGCAGCGATGCGCGCATCCGACCTCCTCTGGTCCGGCCTTCTCGTGGCTCCTCCCGAAGGTTTGAACGATCAAATTCACACCTGCTACGGTGACTTTGAACGATCAAATCGGGATGCCTGCCACCCTAGCCATGCGCTTCCGAAGGTGTCAAGCAGACCAGTAGGGTCGAATCCGGCGAACGAGGAAGGAGCCGAGATGGGAGCCCAGCCCACGGTGAGCGACGTCGCCGACGTCGCCGGCGTCTCGCGCCAGACGGTCTCCAACGTCCTCAACGCCCCCGAGCTGGTGCGCCCGGAGACGCGGGAACGCGTCCAGGCCGCCATCCACTCGCTCGGGTACCGACCGCACGCCTCTGCCCGCCGCCTGCGGACGCAGCGGAGCTCGACGATCGGGATCCGCCTCGACCCGATCACCCAGGACGGCATCTCCGGCAGCATCCTCGACCGCTTCCTCCACGCCCTCACCGAGCAGGCCGACCAGCGGGGCCTGCGCGTCCTGCTGTTCACGGCCACGGGCCCGGAGGACGAGATCGAGCAGTTCCGCCGCCTCTCCGACGGGGCCGACGTCGACGCGTTCGTGCTCACCTCGACGTTCCACGGCGACCCGCGCACGGAGTGGCTGATCGAGAACGGCCGGTCGTTCGTCACCTTCGGCCGGCCCTGGGGCATCGACGACATGACCGATCCGGAGCACCTCTGGGTGGATGTGGACGGCCGCTCCGGCCTGCGCGACGCGACCCGGCACCTGCTGTCGACGGCGGGCAGCCGCATCGGCTTCCTCGGCTGGCCCAGCGGGTCGGGCACGGGCGACGACCGCCGGACGGGATGGCTGGAGGCCATGCGCGAGGGCAGCGGGCTCTCCGACGACGAGCTCTCTACCCTGGAGGTCGCGTCCGAGGACACGGTGACCCTCGGCGCCGACGCGGTGCGGCGGCTGCAGGCGGCGGCCGGTCCGCTCGACGGACTGGTCTGCACCTCCGACTCGCTCGCCCTCGGCGCGCTGACCGCGACCGGCGGCCGACTGCCGGTGGTCGGCTACGACGACACCCCGATCGCCGCCTCCCTCGGCTTCTCGAGCGTCGCCCAGTCGCTCGACGAGGTCGCGGCCGGCGTGCTGGAGCTGCTGACCGGCGAGCAGGGCGGCCGGGTGCGGCCGCCGGGCGAGGTGCCGGACACGCGCCACCGGCTGGTCGCGCCGCACCTCGTCGTGCGGGAGTGGCCGCCGCTCATCGGCTCCCGCTGACCGGCCGACGTCGCGAAATCCGCATGTAACGCGACGCGGAGACAATGGAGGCATGTCTCCACAAGAGCCTCTGCTGGACGCGTCACGAGCGCGTCGCCTCCCGGTCACCGTGTCCATCACCCGTCGAGTCGACGGCAACCGCCTGGCGGAGGTGACCCGCTGGGTGCAATCCGGCGTCAACCTCGCCAATACGCACGAGGGCTTCCTCGGCTCGGGCTGGGTGCGCGCGCACGCCGACTCCGACGAGTGGCACATGCTGTACCGCTTCGCCGACACGGACACTCTGGAGGCCTGGGAGGTGTCGGAGGACCGCGCCGACTGGCTGTACGAGGGGCGCGAGCTGGTGGAGGTGTCCCGGGTGGAGCGCCGCACCGGCATCGAGGGCTGGTTCGACGAGCCGCAGCCCGGCGTTCCCGCCGCGCCGCCGCGCTGGAAGCAGGCGGTCACGATCTGGCTCGGGTTCTTCCCGCTGTCGCTGGCCTTCGCGTACCTGACGTCGACCTTCGTGCCCGGGTGGCACACGCTCTGGCCGCTCGCGACCGTGCTCCTCACGACCCTCTGCCTCACCCCGATCATGACCTACGTGCTGCTGCCGTTCGTCACCCGCCTGCTGCAGCCCTGGCTGCGCCGCTGACCGCTCGGGGTTCACCCTGAGCGCACCCTGAATCCGGGGGTTCTTCGCCAAAACGGCTTGCGCCGTACCAACTCGCGATATATCGTGATTTCCGTCAACAGTCGCGATATAACGCGAGTCACCGACGGTCCCGGCACGGACCGGAGAGCAAGGAGCACGAACATGGCACAGGAGAAGTGGCTGATCCAGCCCGGCGAGAGCCGCACGATCGACGTCGAGGTCGTCCGCGCGCTCAAGGTCGGCTTCATCGGGGGGCAGATCGACATCGTCGGGCATGACGAGCCGAGCGCCCGCATCGAGGTGCACTCGGTCAGCGGGCGCGACCTCAAGATCGTGATCGACGGCGACCGGCTGGAGATCGACCACCCGCAGCTGCGCTGGGACAACTTCATCGAGGTCTTCAAGTCGATGCGGTCGAGCGCCCGCGCCGACGTCAGCGTGCTCGTCCCGCGCGACGTGGAGCTGAAGTTCGGCGTCGTCTCCGCGACGGCCCTGGTCTCGGGCCTGAACACGGATGCGCGCCTCAGCACGGTCTCCGGCGACATCGTCGTCGACGGCCTCACCGGCGACATCGAGCTCAACTCCGTCAGCGGCGAGCTCTCGGTGCGCGACCACACCGGCCGCATCTCGGCCCACACCGTCTCGGGCGATGTCACCGCGACCGGCGCCATCCGCCGCTTCTCGGCCGACGGCGTCTCCGCCGACGTGATGCTGGATGTGACCGGCACCCCGGACGACATCGCGATCAACACCGTGTCCGGCGACACGACCATCCGCATCCCGGAGGCCATCGGGGCCCGGTACCGCGTGAACACCGTCTCCGGCAAGGTGCAGCTCGACAACATGACTGTGGTCGGCGGCATGGGGAAGGGGTACACCGGCACCTCGGGAACCCTCGACGGCACCTGGGTCGAGATCAACGTCAACTCCGTCTCCGGCGACGCCGCCGTGCTGCGAAGCGCCGCGACGAGCGCAGGCTCGCAGGAGGCGTCCGCGTGAGTCCCGTGTTCTCGCACGGCAGCCTCCGCCTCTACCTGCTGAGCCTGCTGGAGGAGTCGCCCCGGCACGGCTACGAGCTGATCCAGGCGCTCACCGATCGCTTCGGCGGCACGTACAGCCCGAGCGCCGGCACCATCTACCCCCGGCTGGCGAAGCTGGAGGAGGAGGGCCTGGTCACCAAGACCGCGGAGGGCCGCAAGACCGTGTACGCCATCACGGACGCCGGCCGGGCCGAGCTCGAGGCGCGCCGCCCCGAGCTCGACGCGATCGAGGAGGAGGTCACCGACTCGGTGCGCCGCCTCGCGGACGAGGTGCGGGCCGGCGTCGACGACGCCATGCGCACGCTCCGCGCCGAGCTCGCGTCCGCGGCGCGGCAGGCCAAGCGCAACGCCTCGAAGGTCGATCCGCGCCAACAGGCGCGGGAGGCGGGCCGGGACGTGCGCGCGGCCGGGGCTGCGGCGGTGCGGGAGGCGGAGGCGGCGCTCAACGAGTTCCGTCAGCAGCTGCGGACCGACCTGCGCTCGGAAGCCGCGCGCGGGACGCTCCCCGAGTCCGTCGTGCCGCTCCTGAAGTCGGAGCTCGACCGCGTGCGGCGCGCCGTCGTCGAGGCCATCGGCCGCCGCTGACGGCGCCGTCGCTGCATCGGAGAAGAGTCGGCGAATGCTCATCTCGCTCCCAGTGAGGCCGCTCCTGGTGTCGCCTCCGCGTCAATCCGCGGCGGAGACGACCTCGCCGGAACAGTCCCCAGTGTTTGCAGATCCCCGGGAATCGGGCGGTGCGACGCGCCGACTTGACAGTGCATTGCCAGCGAGTATGCTCGCACCTCGTGACAAATGAGGGGAGATCCCCGAAGCGCTGGTTGATCGGCGACCCGCTTCCGAGCGAAAAGCTCGAAGGACAGCTGCTCCCGAAGCACCTCGCCCTACCCATCTTCGCCTCGGATGCACTCTCGAGCGTCGCCTACGCTCCCCAGGAACTCCTGATGATCCTGCTGCTCGGCGGACTGGCGTTCCTCACCTTCGCGCCGTGGGTCGCCGCAGCCGTCGTGGTGCTGCTCGTCACCGTGGTGCTCAGCTACCGCCAGCTGGTCAAGGCGTACCCGTCGGGCGGCGGCGACTACGAGGTCGCCCACAAGAACCTCGGCGAGAAGGCCGGCCTGATCGTCGCCTCCGCGCTTCTGGTGGACTATGTGCTCACCGTCGCGGTGTCGGTCGCGTCCGGCGTCGACAACGTGATCTCGGCGCTCCCGTTCCTCGCACCCTGGCGGGTCGAGCTCGCCATCCTCTGCGTCATCCTCATCGCGGCGGTCAACCTGCGCGGCGTCCGGGAGTCGTCGAAGGCGTTCGCCCTCCCCACCTACATCTTCATCGGCAGCATCGGCCTGATGATCGTCACCGCCCTGGTGCGGACGGCGTTCGGCAACGCTCCCGTCGCCGAGTCCGCCGGGTACCAGGTGCACGCCGACTCGCTCACGCAGGCGGCGGTCGTCCTCCTGCTGCTGCGCGCGTTCTCCAGCGGCTGCTCCGCCCTCACCGGCGTGGAGGCGGTCGCCAACGGCGTCCCCGCCTTCCGCACCCCCAAGATCCGCAACGCCCGCGTCACCCTCGGCCTCATGGGCGGCATCGCGATCACGCTGTTCGCCGGCCTGACCGCGACCGCGCTCATCAGCGGCGTGCACTACGCCGAGAATCCCTGCGACCTGCAGGGCTGGGCGCAGTGCGCCACCTCGCCGCAGCGGAGCCTCATCGCCCAGATCGCCGCGGCCACGTTCGGCAACAACACCTTCTTCTTCTTCCTCGTGCAGGCCGCGACGGCCGTCGTGCTGCTCCTCGCCGCCAACACCGCGTTCAACGGCTTCCCGCTGCTCGGCTCGGTGCTCGCCCGCGACTCCTACGCGCCGAAGGCCCTCAACACGCGAGGCGACCGCCTGGTGTACTCGAACGGCATGATCATCCTGGCCCTCGCGGCCACGGTGCTGCTGGTCGTCTACCAGGCCAACCTGACCCAGCTCATCCAGCTGTACATCATCGGCGTCTTCGTCTCGTTCACGCTCGGTCAGTCCGGGATGGTGAAGCACTGGATCACGCTGCTGCGCTCCGGCGGGCAGACCGGCCGGGAGCGCACCGGCATCGTCCGGTCGCTGTGCATCAACGCGTTCGGCGCCTGCCTGACGGCCATCGTGCTCATCGTCGTCACGATCACGAAGTTCACGCACGGCGCGTACCTCGTCTTCATCTTCATGCCGATCCTCTGGTTCCTCATGCTCGGCGTGAACCGGTACTACCGGGACGTGGAACGCGAGATCGAGGTCGACCCGGTCACCACCTTCGGCGCCGTCGGCGACCACGCGGTCGTGCTCGTCGGCAAGATGCAGAAGCCGGCCCTCAAGGCGCTCGACTACGCCATCGCGGCGCGGCACGACTCGATCGAGGCCGTCCACGTCTCCATCGAGGAGGAGGCGACGCAGAAGCTGCAGCGTCAGTGGGTGGAGCAGAACATCCACGTGCCGCTGACGATCATCGAGTCGCCGTACCGCGACTTCGGAATCCCGCTGGTGAAGTACCTCAAGCACCGCCGCGAGCAGCACGGCTCCGAGGTCGTGACCGTGTACCTGCCGCAGTACATCGTCGGCCACTGGTGGGAGTCGCTGCTGCACAACCACCGCGCCCGCCGCATCAGCAAGCAGCTCATGCTGTGCCACGGCGTCACCGTCGCGCTCGTGCCGTGGCTGCTCGACTCCTCGTCGCTGATCTACGGCCGCCGGTCCCGTCCGCTGCCCGGCCAGGACCGCCGCGGCGAGCCCGTGCGCCCCGTCGCGCGCCGACCGCTGGTGCCGGCCTCGCGGCCGCACGCGCGCATCCACATCCACGAGGTGCCGATCACGATGGATCAGCCGCAGCAGACCGCGGAGGACATCGCCGCGACGATCCCGGAGCCGGAGCGCGAGCCTCAGGAGGCAGCCGGCGCCGGGTCCGGCGCGCAGCAGAAGCGGGTACCGGCGCGCGCCAAGCGCTAGGCCGCGCCTCCGTCAGAGCCGGCGGCCGTCAGGGCCGAGCGCTCGCGGGGAAGGCGACCAGCGGGCCATGCCCGGGCAGGATCAGGTCGGCGTCGCACAGCACGAGGCGGCGGGCGCTCCGGGCGGCCTCGTCCGCATCCGACTGGAAGAACGCGGGCAGCTGCTGCAGCTCGCCGGTCTCGCGCAGCAGCGGGTGACCGCTGACGATCGCGTCCCCGGTGATCAGGGCGCGCGACTCCGGCTCCAGGAAGCACACACTCCCGCTGGTGTGGCCCGGGGCGGGCACGATCCGGAGGGTGTGGCCGGTGCTCAGCCGCACCTCCTCGCCGTCGAGGGCCACCGCATCCCGCACGCCGACCTCGGCCTTGCCGCCGGCGCGGAGCGCTGCGATCGCCCAGCGCACGGTGCCGCGGGCGAAGATCGACGGCAGCAGTTCGCGCACGGTCACCTGCTCGGTGACGTCGCGGCGCACGTTCGGCAGCTCCTCCAGGGCGGCGGACACGACGACGCCGCGTTCGGCGGCGAACCACGCGCTCGCGCCGAGGTGGTCGGAGTGGCCGTGGGTGATCAGGATGCGCCGCAGCTCGGCGGGGTCGGCTCCGGCGATCCGGATCGACTCCTCGACCAGCGGCCGGTCGGCGGGGTAGCCGCAGTCGACCAGCTCGACGGCGCCGTCTCCGTGGAAGACGGTCCAGTTCGAGAGCGGGCCCTCGACGAAGAGGACGCCGGGGGCGACGCGGGTGGTCGAGCGGATGCTGGTCACCAGGTCACTGTATCCGGGCGCTTGACCTTGACGTAACGTCAACTCCTAGCGTGGATGACGCATCGCACGACAGGAGGAGAACATGGACTGGTCCATCCAGGACATCGCGCGGATCGCCGGCACCACCAGCCGCACGCTGCGCCACTACGACGCCATCGGGCTGCTGAAGCCGAGCCGCGTCGGCGGCAACGGCTACCGGTACTACGACCGCGACTCCCTTGTGCGGCTGCAGCGCATCCTGCTGCTCCGCGAGCTCGGCCTCGGCCTCGACGCCGTCGGCCGCGTGCTCGACGACCGCACGGATGCGGTGCCCGCGCTGCGCGACCATCTCCAGTGGCTGCGCGCGGAGCGGCAACGGCTGGCGCGGCAGATCGCGTCGGTCGAGTCGACGATCCACGCCGTGGAGGAAGGAGAGGAACTCGTGGCTGAGCAGATGTTCGACGGGTTCGATCACACGCAGTACAAGGAGGAGGTCGAGCAGCGCTGGGGGAAGGACGCCTACGCGGCATCCGACCGCTGGTGGCGCAGCAAGACCCCGGAGGAGCGGGCCGAATGGCAGGCGCGTCAGGAGCGGCTCGCCGCGGACTGGCAGGCGGCCGCCGCCTCGGGCGTCGCACCCGACTCCGCCGAGGCGCAGGCGCTGGCGAAGCGCCACGCCGACTGGCTGGCCGACATCCCGGGCACCCCGGGCTACGGCACCGGCGCGCCGCTCGCGGCGTACCTGACCGGCCTCGGCGACATGTACGTCGCCGACGAGCGCTTCGCCGCCAACTACGGCGGCGCCTCCGGCGCCGCGTTCGTGCGCGACGCCCTCCGCACCTACGCCGCCGCCCACCTCGCCTAACCCGCTCCCAAGCCAACAGCTCCTGAGTTCTTCGAGTGTTTCGCGGCGATTCGCTCGAAGAACTCAGGAGCTGACGGTTGGGGTCAGGGGTGGCGGGGGCGGCGGGTGATGCGGTCGTCCAGCCAGTGGGCGGCGATCACGCGGGACGGGCGGGACGGGCGCGATGCACGGGATCCGGACGGGTCGCGCGGCGACGGGGGCTCGCGGTCCGGCTGGGGAGCCCGGACGAACGGGGAGTCCTGCCGGGCGAAGCGGTCGTGCGCCGCGCGGTCGGACTCGAGCAGGACGCCGTCGCGCACGTCGAAACGGACGGCATCCTGCTCGCCCTCGAGGCCGGCCGACTGCTCGGCCGTTCCCTCGAGCTCGCTCTCCAGTGCCGCCGCAGCCGTTGCAGCGTCCTGCGGCAGGCGGATCGCGAAGAAGGGGAGGGTGAGGCTGCACAACGGGCCGACGAGCAGCGCGAACGCCAGCGTCCCGATGCCGACGTTGCCGCCGAGGGCCCACCCGACGATGAGCACGGTCACCTCGATGGCGGTGCGCACCATCCAGATCGGCCGGCCGGTGCGGGCGTGCAGCCCCGTCATCAGGCCGTCGCGCGGGCCCGGGCCGAGGCGCGGCCCGATGTACAGGCCGGTCGCCACGGCGAGCAGGACCAGCCCCGCGACGAAGAACAGCACCTGCGCCCACAGCTCCGTCTGCTGCGGCAGCAGGTCGAGTCCCAGCTGGGCGCTCGGCCCGACCAGCAGCACGTTCAGGATGGTGCCCAGCCCCGGCTTCTGCCGCAGCGGGATCCAGAACGCCAGCACCACCAGGCCGATCAGATTGGTGACGAGCCCGAACGGGATGCCGGTCTTGAGCGAGACCCCCTGCGCCAGCACATCCCACGGCGACAGCCCGATGCCCGCACGGACCATGAGCGAGATGGCGATCCCGTAGAGGAACAGCCCGATCAGCAGCTGCACGATGCGGCGGGTGAGGAGGAGGCGGGTGGTCATGGCTGCAATCCAATCGCAGCGATTGGACTGGCGGCAAGATGCCAATTCGCCTAAAGTGGCCTGCATGTCGGATGCCCAGCTCACCGCGCGCTCGCTCGAACAGCTCCTCGGCTCCTGGCGCACGTCGGCGGCCGGCTACCAGGCCCTCGCCGACCGCATCCGGCTCCTCGTGCTCGACGGCCGCGTCCCGATCGGAACGCGGCTCCCTGCCGAACGCGACCTCGCCGCTCGGCTGGAGCTCAGCCGCACCACGGTCGCTGCCGCCTACCGCCAGCTGCGCGAGGGCGGCTTCATCGACAGCGTCCGCGGCTCCGGCAGTGTGACCAGGCTGCCCGGCCGCACCCTGCCGCTCCCGGCCGTCGGCGGCGAGGGGATGCTCGACTTCACCAAGGCGTCGCTGCCCGCGGCCTCGACCCTGCCCGCCGCCGCCCGCGCCGCCGCGGAGGAGCTGCCGCGCTTCCTCCCCGACCCCGGCTACGACCCGGTCGGCCTGCCGCACCTGCGGGAGGAGATCGCCGCCCGGTACACCCGGCGCGGTCTTCCGACGACCGCCGACCAGATCCTCGTCACCGTGGGTGCGCAACAGGCCATCGCGCTCATCGCCCGCACGTTCCTCGGCCGCGGCGACCGGGTCGCGATCGAGGTGCCCACCTACCCGCACGCGATCGAGGCCATGCGCCTCGCCGGGGCGCGGCTCGTCCCGATGACGGTCACGGCGCAGGAGGAGCGCCCGCACCCGCTCGGCGACGACGCGCCGGACGGCTGGGACGCGGACGCGATCGAGCAGACCTTCCGCCGCGCCAACCCGGCGCTGGCGTACATCCTCCCCGACTTCCACAACCCCACCGGCGCCACGATGTCGCCGGCCACCCGGCGCCGGGTGCTCGCGGCAGCCGCGGCGCACGGCACCATCCTCGTCGCCGACGAGACCTGCGCGGAACTCGACATCGACCGACCGGGCGAGTACCTGCCTCTGCCCTGCTACGCCGACGCGGATGCGGCCGGTGCGCCGATCGTCATGATCGGGTCCGCCAGCAAGACGCTCTGGGGCGGGCTGCGCATCGGCTGGATCCGCGCGGAACGGCCGCACATCCAGCGCCTGATCGGGGCGAAGCCCTCGACCGACCTCGGAACGCCGATCCTCGAGCAGCTGGTGGTCGCGAAGCTCATGCCGCAGCTGGAGACCATCGTCGAGGAGCGCCGGGAGCAGCTGCGCCTCGGCCGCGAGACGGTGCGGACGCTGGTCGCCGAGACCTTCCCCGAGTGGTCCGTCCCGCGTCAGCACGGCGGGCTCACCGCGTGGGTCGGACTCGGTGCGCCCGTCAGTTCGGCGCTCGCCCTCGCCGCCCGGAGCCAGGGCCTGCTCATCGCGGCGGGTCCGCGGTTCGGGCTCGACGGCGCCTTCGAGCGGTTCCTCCGCATCCCGATCACCTACACGCCGGAGGAGTACGAGCGCGCGTTCTCGGCCCTCGAACGCGCGTGGGCAGTGGCGGCGAACGAGCCGGCGCCGTACTTCGAAGCCGGCGCGCTCCCGAGCGTCGTCTGACGCCCCGGCACTCCCCGGGGAGTACCGGGAAGTCGTACCACGGCATGAAGAATCCGCCCATGATGCCCTGACATACTTTCGATGCGCCACCGTCGCCGCGCGCCCTGCAATCCGCCCTCGAGGGGAACTCCTGTGCACAACCTCGCCGTCCTGAGCATGAAGAACCGCGCCCTGATCGCGCTCATCACGATCGTCGCCGCGTTCTTCGGCGGCCTCGCGCTCACCAACCTCAAGCAGGAGCTCGCCCCGTCGATCTCCTTCCCGCAGCTGGTCGTGCTCTCCAGCTACCCCGGCGCGTCGCCGGAGGTCGTCAACCACGACGTGAGCACGCCGGTCGAAGCGGCGATCCAGGGCGTCCCGGACCTCGACAGCACGTCCGCGGTGAGCAGCACGAACCAGTCGATCATCACCGCGAAGTTCACCTACGGGACGGATCTGGCCACCGCGGAGCAGAAGATCGACCAAGCGGTCAACCGCATCAAGTCGACCCTTCCGTCCGGGGTCGAGCCGCAGGTGCTCTCCGGCAGCATCGACGACCTGCCCGTGATCCAGCTCGCCGTCACCGGCGGCACGGACCAGCGCACCCTCGGCGACGACATCACGAAGCTGGCGCTGCCGGACATCAAGGACGTCACCGGCGTCAACGACGCGCAGCTCGTCGGCGAGGTGGGCCGCCGCATCACGATCACCCCGGATCCGGCCAAGCTGGCGGCGGCGGGCCTCTCGTCGTCCGCGATCAAGGACGCGCTGCAGCAGAACGGCGTGCTCATCCCGGGCGGCGACATCACGGAGAACGGCTCGACCCTGTCCATCCAGTCGGGCAAGCAGCTCGGGTCGGTGGAGGACATCGCGTCGCTGCCACTGGTCGCATCGAGCGGCGCAGCCGGCGGTGCCGCGGCCGGCGCAACCGGCACGCGGGGCGGCACCGTCGTCGCCGCGCCCGCGACCCCCACCACGATCGGCGCCGTTGCGACCGTGGCCGAGACCGACGACCCGATCACCTCGCTCTCCCGCGTCGACGGCAAACCGGCGCTCACGATCGCCGTCACCAAGCTGCCCTCGGCGAACACCGTCGCCGTCTCGCACGCCGTGAACGCCCTCATCCCGGAGCTGGAGAAGAAGCTCGGCTCGGACGCCAAGATCACCGTCGTGTTCGACCAGGCTCCGTTCATCACCCAGTCCATCAACTCCCTCGCCGAGGAGGGGCTGCTCGGACTCGTGATGGCGGTCATCGTCATCCTGGTGTTCCTGCTCTCCGTGCGTTCCACCCTCGTGACGGCCATCTCCATCCCGACCAGCGTGCTCATCACGTTCATCGTGATGTGGGCGACCGGCTACACGCTCAACATCATCACCCTGGGCGCGCTGACCATCGCGATCGGACGCGTCGTCGACGACTCGATCGTCGTCATCGAGAACATCAAACGGCAGCTGGTGCCCGGAGCCGACCGGGCGGTCACCATCGTGCGCGCCGTGCGCGAGGTGGCGGGCGCGATCACCGCCTCCACCATCACGACGGTCGCCGTGTTCCTCCCGCTGGCCTTCGTCGGCGACGTGACCGGCGAGCTGTTCCGGCCGTTCGCGCTGACGGTGACCATCGCCCTGCTGTCGTCGCTGCTCGTCGCGCTGACGATCGTGCCGGTGCTGGCGTACTGGTTCCTTCGCGCGCCGAAGGCGCACAAGCACGAGGACGTCGAGCAGGTCGACGCGTCGGCGCTCTCGGTCGACGAGGCGGCGGCATCGGGCATCGACGAACTGGAGCACCCGTCGCGACTGCAGAAGGGGTACCTGCCCATCATCCGGTGGACGCTCCGGCACTCCTGGGTGACCATCCTCGCCGCGGTCTTCGTGCTCGTGCTCACGTTCGCCGCGCTGCCGTTCGTGAAGACCAACTTCCTCGGCTCCAGCGGCCAGAACTCCCTCACCGTGACGCAGACACTGGACCCCGGCGCGAGCCTGCAGTCGAAGGACGACGCGGCCAAGGTCGTCGAGAAGAAGCTGCTCGCCACGGACGGCGTGAAGACCGTGCAGGTCTCCATCGGCTCCAGCGGCTCGTCGCTGCGAGACGCGTTCACCGGCGGCGGCGGAGGCACCACGTTCTCCATCACGACGGACCCGAACGCCGACCAGGAGAAGCTGCAGAACACCATCCAGGACGAGCTGGCCGGCATCAAGGACCAGGGCGAGATCACGCTCTCGGCGTCGTCCGGATTCGGCGGCTCGACCGACATCCAGGTGGATGTGAGCGCCAGCAACGACGCGGACCTCCAGAAGGCGACCGACGCGGTCGTCGCCCAGCTGCGGAAGAAGTCGTCCCTCAAGCAGGTCACCGACAACCTCAGCGCCTCGCTGCCGTACGTCGCGGTGGAGGTCGACCGCGAGAAGGCGGCGGCGGCGGGGCTGAGCGAGGTCGCGGTCGGCACGCTCGTCTCGCAGGCGATGCAGCCGACGCAGGCCGGGTCCGTGGCGATCGACAACACGACGCTGAAGATCTACCTCCAGTCGGAGAACCCGCCGACGACCGTCGCGGGGCTGTCGCAGCTCGGCATCCCGACCGTCGGTGGAGTGGTGCCGCTGGACACCCTCGCGTCGGTGCAGGAGGTCAAGGGCCCGGCGACGGTGACGACCGAGCGTGGGCTGCGCACAGCGAGCGTGACCGCGACCCCGGCGACCGACAACCTGTCGACGGCGAACGCGGACGTCGCGGCCGGCCTCAAGGCTGCCGAGCTGCCCAGCGGGGCGACCGCCAAGGTCGGCGGCGTCACGGCGAGCCAGTCGGACGCGTTCAGCCAGCTGCTGCTCGCGCTGCTCGCGGCCATCCTGATCGTCTACATCGTGATGGTGGCGACGTTCCGGTCGCTGCTGCAGCCGATCCTGCTGCTGGTGTCGGTGCCGTTCGCGGCGACCGGCGCGATCCTGCTGCAGATCGCCTCCGGCATCCCGCTCGGCGTCGCCTCGATGATCGGTCTGCTGATGCTCGTCGGCATCGTGGTCACGAACGCCATCGTGCTCATCGACCTGGTCAACCAGTACCGGCGGCGTGGGCTGACGGTGTCGGAGGCCGTGGCGCACGGAGCCTCCCGCCGTCTGCGGCCGATCCTGATGACGGCGCTGGCGACGATCGCCGCGCTGACACCGATGGCGATCGGGCTGACCGGCCATGGTGGTTTCATCTCGCAGCCGCTCGCGATCGTCGTGATCGGCGGTCTGATCTCCTCGACAGTGCTGACGCTGGTCGTGCTGCCGACGCTGTACAACCTCGTGATCGGACGCCGGGAGCGGAAGGCCGCGAAGAAGGCGGCGCGGGCCGGCGGCGAGGGCGACGGATCCGGCGGTCGGCCGGGGCCGGGTGGCGGCGGCGACGGGCCGCAGGACGGCACGCCGGCTCCGGGGAAGGCCGCCGAGCCGGAGCCCGTCGGCACCGCGGGCACCGTGGGTCGCACGCCCGAGCCGCCGCTCTTCCCGCGGCCGGCGGGCGGCTCGCAGCTCTGACGTCCGGGATCCCAGACGGCGGACCGGCCGATACCGGTCCGCCGTCGGAGGCTGCCCGGCTAGGGTCGCGGGTATGAGCGACCAGGGCCTGTCCGTCGATCCGCTGTGGCCTCGAGCGGGTGACTGGCCGCCCCTCGGACCCGACGGCTCCGACCTCACGATCCTCGGCATCCCGACGCACGAGACGTCGCTGTCGCCGACCGGCGCGCAGGCCACACCGGCCGCGGTGCGTGCGGCGCTGCGGCGCTACTCCCTTTTCCTGCCGGGGCTGGACGTGGAGGCGCTGCGCTTCGCCGACGCCGGCGACGTCGGCTCGCCCGACGGTCCGGAGGGGCGGGATCGGGCGCGGGCGGCCGTCGCTGCGGCGGTGGCGGGCTCGCGCCTGACCGTTGCGGTCGGCGGCGACAACAGCCTCACCGTGCCCGCCGCGCTCGGGGCCGCGGGCGACGCGCTGCCGCAGGCCGGGCTGATCACCCTCGACGCGCACCACGACCTGCGGGACGGCAGGTCGAACGGCTCCCCGGTGCGGGAGCTGCTTGAGGCGGGGCTCGACGGTCGCCGGGTGGTGCAGATCGGGATCGCCGACTTCGCCAACTCGGCCGCCTACGCGCGGCGGGCGGCCGACCACGGGATCACGGTCGTGACGCGCGACGAGCTCCACGCCCGCCCGATCGACGACGTGATGGCGGAGGCGCTGGAGATCGCCGGGGCCGGTGGCGGCCCGGTGCACGTCGACCTCGACGTCGACGTGTGCGACCGTTCTGTTGCGCCCGGCTGCCCGGCGTCGGTGCCCGGCGGCCTGGCCGCCTGGGAGCTGCGCCGCTTCGCGCGCCTCGCCGCCGCCTCCCCGCGGGTGCGCTCGATCGACATCGCCGAGGTGGACGCCACGGCCGACACCCCCGACCAGCGCACGGTCCGCCTGGCCGCCCTCCTCATCCTCGAATCCGCCGGCGGCCTCGCCCAGCGCTGACCCGACCCCCCCACCGTCGAGTCCACGAAGACTGCACGCGACACGCCGTCGCGGCGTGCAGTCTTCGCGGACTCGACGGAGGGGATCAGGCGGCAGAGCGGAGGGTGCGCGCGACGAGCGGGACGCCGGGGCGGTAGGCGAGGTGGATGTGGCTGGGCGCGTCGAGCACGACCAGGTCGGCCCGCGCGCCCGGACGCAGGTGGCCGACGTCGTCGCGCCGGAGCGCCGCCGCGCCCCCAAGCGTCGCGGCGCGCAGCGCCTCCATCGGCGTCAGCCCCATCTCGCGCACGGCGAGGGCGACGCAGAACGGCATCGACGACGTGAACGACGATCCCGGGTTGCAGTCGCTGGCGAGCGCGATCGTCGCGCCCGCGTCCAGCAGCCGCCGACCGGACGGGTACGGGTGCCGGGTGGAGAACTCGACGCCCGGGAGGAGGCCGGCCACCGTGTTCGAGGCCGCCAGCCGTTCGACGTCGTCGTCGGTGAGGTAGGTGCAGTGGTCGACGCTCGCCGCATCCAACTCGACCGCCAGGGCCACTCCCTCGCCCGGGCCCAGCTGCGAGGCGTGGACGCGGACACCCAGTCCCCGAGCGGCTCCCGCGGTCAGGATGCGACGCGACTGCTCGACGCTGAACGCTCCCCTCTCGCAGAACACGTCGATCCAGCGCGCGTGCGGTGCGCACGCATCCAGCATCGGCCCCACGACCAGGTCGACGTACGCCTCGGGCTCGTCCGCGAACTCCGGCGGCACCACATGCGCGCCGAGGAATGTGGTCTCGGCGGTCACCTCGCCCGCCAGCCGCAGCAGCCGCTCCTCGTCCTCGACGGTGAGCCCGTAGCCGCTCTTCACCTCGAACGTCGTCGTCCCCTGCGCGTGCAGCTCGGCCACGAACCGGCCGAGCCGTCGGCGCAGTTCCTCGTCGGTCGCGGCCCTGGTCGCCGCCACCGTCGACCGTATGCCGCCTGCCGTATACGGCCGGCCCTCCATGCGGGCCTCGAACTCCGCAGCACGGTCGCCGGCGAAGACGAGGTGCGTGTGCGCGTCCACGAACCCGGGGATCACCGCGGCGCCGTCGACGTCGAGCACCTCGTCCGCGTCCTGGTGCGGCGCGGCGGCAGTCGGTCCCGTCCACGCCACGCGACCGTCGACGGCGAGCAGCGCTGCGTCGTGCAGCACGCCGTCCGGGCCAGCATGCGCCGGATCGAAGGTGACCAGCTCGCCGATCCCGGTGACGAGGAGAGCGCTCACGGCCGGTCGGCTCCCCGCTCGCGCATCGGGATGCGCAGCCCGCGCTCCTCTGCGACCTCCACCGCTCGGTCGTAGCCGGCGTCGACGTGACGCATCACGCCCGTGCCGGGGTCGTTGACCAGCACGCGCTCGATCTTCTCCGCGGCGAGCGGCGTCCCGTCGGCGACCACGACCTGGCCCGCGTGGATGCTGCGCCCGATCCCGACTCCGCCGCCGTGGTGCAGCGACACCCAGGTGGCGCCGGATGCCGTGTTGAGCAGGGCGTTGAGCAGCGGCCAGTCGGCGATCGCGTCCGAGCCGTCCGCCATGGCCTCGGTCTCGCGGTACGGCGACGCGACCGAGCCGGAGTCGAGGTGGTCCCGGCCGATGACGACGGGTGCCGACAGCTCGCCGGAGGCCACCATCTCGTTGAAGCGCAGCCCCGCCAGGTGTCGCTCCTTGTAGCCCAGCCAGCAGATCCGCGCGGGCAGGCCCTCGAAGTGCACCTTCTCGCCCGCCTGGGTGATCCAGCGGCGCAGGTGCTCGTCCTCCGGGAACAGCTCCAGCACGGCGCGGTCGGTCGCGGCGATGTCGGCCGGGTCGCCGGAGAGGGCCGCCCAGCGGAACGGTCCCTTCCCCTCGGCGAAGAGCGGCCGGATGTAGGCGGGCACGAAGCCGGGGAAGTCGAACGCCCGACCGTAGCCGCCCAGCTGCGCCTCGGTGCGGATCGAGTTGCCGTAGTCGAAGACCTCGGCACCGGCGTCCTGGAAGCCGACCATCGCCTCCACCTGGGCGGCCATCGAGCGGCGCGCGTCCTCGGTGAACTGGTCCGGGTCTGCGGCAGCGCGCTCCCGCCACTCCTCGACGGTGTAGCCGATCGGCAGGTAGGAGAGCGGGTCGTGCGCGCTGGTCTGGTCGGTGACGATGTCGATGGGGACGCTGCGGCGCAGCAGCTCGGGGAAGACCTCCGCCGCATTGCCGACGACGCCGACCGAGAGCGCCTGGCGCGCATCCTTGGCCGCCAAGGCGCGGGCGACGGCGTCGTCGAGGTCGTCGGCCAGCACGTCCAGGTAGCCGTGGTCGACGCGGCGCTGCAGGCGGGAGCGGTCCACATCCACGATCAGAACGGCGCCGCCGTTGAGGGTCACGGCGAGCGGCTGCGCTCCGCCCATCCCGCCGCAGCCGCCGGTCAGGGTGAGCGTGCCGGCGAGCGAGCCGCCGAACCTCTTCCGGGCCACGGCGCCGAACGTCTCGTACGTGCCCTGCAGGATGCCCTGCGAGCCGATGTAGATCCAGGAGCCGGCGGTCATCTGGCCGTACATGGTGAGCCCGAGCGCCTCGAGCCGGCGGAACTCGGGCCACGTCGCCCAGTCGCCCACGAGGTTCGAGTTGGCGATGAGCACGCGGGGCGCCCACTGGTGCGTGCGGAACACGCCGACCGGCTTGCCCGACTGCACGAGGAGGGTCTCGTCCGACTCGAGGTCGCGGAGGGTCGCGACGATCGCGTCGAAGGCCTCCCAGCTGCGGGCCGCGCGTCCCGTCCCCCCGTACACGACGAGGTCGTCGGGCCGCTCGGCCACCTCGGGGTCGAGGTTGTTCATCAGCATCCGCAGCGGGGCCTCGGTCTGCCAGCTCTTCGCGCTGAGCTCCGTGCCGCGCGGTGCCCTCACGGGTCGTGCTCCATCCATCGTTCGCGTTTCCTTTCGTTCGTCGCCATCAGCTCCTGAGTTCTTCGACCGACACGCCGGCGTCTTGGTCGAAAAAGTCCGGAGCTGATGGCTGGGGTCGGGGGT